>NZ_JBQZFS010000001.1:0-1418828 GCF_052691795.1 Serratia sp. TSA_130.1 | reverse complement strand
TACTCTGTGAAGTTGTTCACATGTTCCGTGTCGATGGAGGCGCATTATAGGGAGCCGGTTCAGAATGACAAGCGTTAATATGCATTTTTTATCTGACCGCTCACTATTCATTCGTAACGCCTATTAAACCCGCTTTTTGATGGCTGCCGGCAGGTCCGCCAGGCTGTTTAGCACCCAATCGGCCAGCTTTTCGCCCTGCTCCGTCACCGGCTTGCCGGTACGCACCAGCACCTTGGTGCCGACGCCGGCCGCGATCGCCGCCTGCATGTCTTCCGGTTTATCGCCCACCATATAAGAAGCGGCCATATCGATGTTCAATTCCTGCTGCGCTTGCAGCAACATGCCCGGCTGCGGCTTACGGCAGTCGCACACCTGGCGATACTCTTCTACTGCCGCCTCCGGATGATGCGGGCAGAAATAGATGCCGTCGAAGTCGACGTCGCGATCGGCCAGCGACCAGTCCATCCACTCGGTCAGGTACATAAACTGGTCTTCGCTGAACTTGCCGCGCGCAATGCCGGACTGGTTGGTCACCATCACCAGCGCGAAGCCCATCTTTTTGAGCTCGCGACAGGCGTCGATCACGCCGTCGATAAAGTGGAAGTTGTCGATTTCATGGACATAGCCATGGTCAACATTAATCGTGCCGTCACGATCGAGAAAAATTGCTGGAACGCTTTGTGTCACCGCTTTGCTCCTGAGGGCCTGTATACGCTAACAGTATCGCATGTTTTACCCCACGCTGAGAACGCCGGAGAACGTCGTTGGTCGTTGACTTAGACGTCTAGACGCCTTAACATCTGAGGCATACCTTGGTTCCACGCCGAGGTTTACTTTTATCTAGCCACGGGCAACCACGCTAAAATAAGAAGAATATGATTAAACTTTCTAACATCACTAAAGTGTTCCAGCAGGGTTCGCGCACCATTACCGCGCTCTCTGACGTGACCCTTCACGTTCCTGCCGGGCAAATCTATGGCGTCATCGGTTCCTCCGGCGCCGGTAAAAGCACGCTGATCCGCTGCGCCAACATGCTTGAGCGCCCCACCTCCGGCCAGGTGCTGGTCGATGGCCAGGATCTGACGTCTCTGTCAGAAAGCGAACTGACGCGCGCCCGTCGCCAAATCGGCATGATCTTCCAGCACTTTAACCTGCTCTCTTCCCGTACGGTGTTCGGCAACGTGGCGTTGCCGCTGGAGCTGGACAATACGCCGCGCGCCGAGATCAAAAAGCGCGTGACCGAACTGCTGGAACTGGTCGGCCTGGCGGACAAGCACGACGCCTACCCGGCCAACCTGTCCGGCGGCCAGAAACAGCGTGTGGCGATCGCGCGCGCGCTGGCCAGCAACCCTAAAGTGCTGCTGTGCGACGAGGCCACCAGCGCGCTGGATCCGGCCACCACCCGTTCCATCCTGGAACTGCTGAAAGACATCAACCGCCGTCTGGGCCTGACCATTCTGCTCATCACCCATGAAATGGACGTGGTGAAACGCATCTGCGACCAGGTCGCGGTCATCAGCCAGGGGCAGCTGATCGAAAAAGACAGCGTCAGCGAAGTGTTCTCGCACCCGAAAACGCCGCTGGCCCAACAGTTCATTCAGTCCACGCTGCATCTGGATATCCCGGACGACTACGCCGCGCGCCTGTCGCCGGAGCGTCAGGGCGACCGTCAGCCGCTGCTGCGCCTGGAGTTCACCGGTCAGTCGGTCGATGCGCCGCTGCTGTCTGAAGCCGCTCGCCGCTTCAACGTGAACAACAACATTATCAGCGCCCAGATGGATTATGCCGGCGGCGTGAAATTCGGCGTGATGCTGGCGGAGCTGCACGGCAGCGACGAAGACGCGCTGGCAACGATTAAGTTCCTGCAAGAAAATCAGGTAAAAGTAGAGGTTCTGGGTTATGTCTGAGGCAATGATGTGGTTGATGGCGCGTGGCGTGTGGGAAACCGTCATGATGACCTTTGTCTCCGGCTTTTTCGGTTTCGTGCTCGGCCTGCCGGTAGGCGTGCTGCTGTATGTCACCCGCCCGGGGCAGATCATCGCCAACAATTCGCTGTATAAAATCCTGTCCGGGCTGGTGAACATCTTCCGTTCCATCCCGTTCATTATCCTGTTGGTTTGGATGATTCCGTTTACCCGCATGATCGTCGGCACCTCGATCGGTCTGCAAGCGGCGATCGTGCCGCTGACCGTCGGTGCCGCGCCGTTCATCGCGCGCATGGTGGAAAACGCCCTGCTGGAGATCCCGTCCGGTCTGGTGGAAGCGGCGCGCGCCATGGGCGCCACGCCGATGCAGATCATCAAGAAAGTGCTGCTGCCGGAGGCCCTGCCGGGCCTGGTCAACGCCGCGACCATCACCCTGATCACCCTGGTGGGCTACTCCGCCATGGGCGGCGCGGTCGGCGCCGGCGGCCTGGGCCAAATCGGTTACCAATACGGTTATATCGGTTATAACGCCACAGTTATGAATACCGTATTAGTATTACTGGTAGTTTTGGTTTATCTGATCCAATTCTGCGGCGATCGCATCGTCAAAGCCGTTACCCATAAATAGTTTCACAGCATATTAATGCGAGTCTAATGAGGAAGGGATATGTCGTTAACATTTAAATCCATCGCGACAATTGGCGCACTGATCGGCACTCTGGCTCTGGCGGGCTGCGGCCAGGATGAAAAGAATCCAAACCACATCAAGGTCGGCGTGATCGTCGGCGCTGAACAGCAAGTGGCCGAAGTGGCGCAGAAAGTGGCGAAAGAGAAATACGGTCTGGACGTTGAGCTGGTCACCTTCAACGACTACGTGCTGCCTAACGAAGCGCTGAGCAAAGGCGATATCGACCTGAACGCCTTCCAGCACAAACCGTATCTGGATCAGCAGATCAAAGATCGCGGCTACAAGCTGGTGCCGGTCGGCAACACCTTTGTTTACCCGATCGCCGGTTACTCCAAGAAAATCAAATCGCTGGACGAGCTGAAAGAGGGTTCTCAGATCGCACTGCCGAACGATCCGACCAACCTGGGCCGTTCGCTGCTGCTGCTGCAGAAAGTCGGTCTGATCAAACTGAAAGACGGCGTTGGCCTGCTGCCGACCGTACTGGACGTGACCGAGAACCCGAAAAACCTGAAGCTGGTTGAGCTGGAAGCCCCTCAGCTGCCGCGCTCTCTGGACGATCAGCAGATCGCGCTGGCGGTGATCAACACCACCTATGCCAGCCAGATCGGCCTGACGCCGGCGAAAGACGGTCTGTTTGTGGAAGATAAAGACTCGCCTTACGTCAACCTGCTGGTTGCGCGCGAAGATAATAAAGACGCGGAAAACGTGAAGAAATTCGTTCAGGCCTACCAGTCTGACGAAGTGGACGCCGCCGCCAACAAAATCTTCAACGGCGGTGCCGTGAAAGGCTGGTAAGCGCTTATTCACCAATTTTATTCCTATAATTGCAAGACGGGCCAAGGCCCGTCTTGTTATTTCCGCCATAGATTGCTTCAATAGCGCCACTTTCATTAAGGCAGAGGAATCTCAATGCGTGTTTTACCTCTCTGTTTGTTAGCGCTCGCGCTGGCCGGATGTTCATCGCAACGTATCGCGCCATCCTCAACAAACAGCACCAGCAAGCCGACCACGACCGCCCCGACCAAGACCACGCCGGCCGCCCGCCCCGCTCCGGTAAAACTGTATAAAAGTGCAGAAGAACTCGTGGGTAAACCATTCCGCGATCTGGGTGAAGTGTCCGGCGAATCGTGCCAAACCACCGTACAAGACTCCCCACCGAATCTGGCTACCGCCCGTAAACGCATGCAAATCCGTGCGTCTTACATGAAGGCCAACGCCGTGCTGCTGCACGACTGCCAGATTGTCAGCGGCGTCGCCGGTTGTTACCAGCAGGCCGTTTGCCAGGGCTCGGCGCTTAACGTCTCGTCTAAATGACCGAATTCGTTTTTGAGCAGATCGGCGTGATCCGCTCGCCTTATAAAGAGAAATTCGCCGTGCCCCGCCAACCGGGGCTGGTCGAAGACGGTGGCGGCGAACTGCTGCTGCTGCCGCCTTACAACCAGGCGGAAGCGGTTCGCGGTCTCAGCGATTTCAGCCATCTGTGGGTGATGTTCATTTTCCATCAAACCATGGAAGGCGGCTGGCGCCCGACGGTACGCCCACCGCGTTTAGGCGGCAATGCCCGCATGGGCGTGTTCGCCACCCGCTCCACCTTCCGCCCCAACCCGCTCGGCATGTCGCTCATTGAGCTCAAAGGCGTACGGGTGAAAAACGGGGAAGTGGCGCTGGAACTGGGCAGCCTCGATCTGGTCGACGGTACCCCGGTGGTGGACATCAAGCCTTATCTGCCGTTCGCCGAGAGCCAACCGCTGGCCCGCGCCGGCTTTGCCCAGGCCGCGCCCGCCGGCGATATGCCGGTGCGTTTCGCGCCGCAGGCGGAACAGCAGCTGCAGCAACATCAGGCGCGCTACCCGCAATTAAGGCGTTTTATCAGCCAGGTGCTGGCACAGGACCCCCGTCCCGCCTATCGTAAAGGAGAGGACGTCGAACGGGATTACGCCGTCTGGCTGCTGGATTTCAACGTGCGCTGGCGCGTCGTGGACGGCCACACCGAAGTGCTGGCGCTCGACCCGCGTTAAAATTCCGCCGCCTCTCTTTTGGCGACCCGCTCGCGCTGGTAAACTAAATCACTTTTTGGCCGCCACTCTGGCAGCCCGATGCAATTTGCAGTTCTAACGGAACCAAAACACCATGCGTACTAGCCAATATCTGCTCTCCACTCTGAAGGAGACACCTGCCGACGCCGAAGTGATCAGCCACCAGCTGATGCTGCGCGCCGGGATGATCCGCAAGCTGGCCTCCGGTCTTTACACCTGGCTGCCGACCGGCCTGCGCGTTCTGAAAAAGGTTGAAAACATCGTTCGCGAAGAAATGAACAATGCTAACGCGATCGAAGTGTCCATGCCGGTGGTTCAGCCTGCCGACCTGTGGCAGGAAAGCGGCCGTTGGGAGCAATACGGCCCCGAGCTGCTGCGTTTCGTCGACCGCGGCGACCGTCCTTTCGTGCTGGGCCCGACGCATGAAGAAGTGATCACCGATCTGATCCGCAACGAGATCAGCTCGTACAAGCAGCTGCCGCTGAACTTCTTCCAGATCCAGACCAAGTTCCGTGATGAAGTGCGCCCACGTTTCGGCGTGATGCGTTCCCGTGAGTTCCTGATGAAGGATGCCTACTCCTTCCATACCTCGCAGGAGTCTCTGCAGGAGACTTACGACGCGATGTACGAAGCGTACAGCAAAATCTTCAGCCGCATGGGCCTGGATTTCCGCCCGGTGCAGGCCGATACCGGCTCGATCGGCGGCAGTGCGTCGCACGAATTCCAGGTGCTGGCAGACAGCGGTGAAGACGATATCGTGTTCTCCACCGGTTCCGACTTCGCCGCCAACATCGAGCTGGCGGAAGCGGTCGCTCCGGCAGCGCCGCGCGCGGCGGCCAGCGAAGAGCTGCGCCTGGTGGATACGCCAAACGCCAAAACCATCGCCGAGCTGGTGGAGCAATTCCAGCTGCCGGTGGAAAAAACCGTGAAGACGCTGATGGTGCGCGCCACCGAAGAGAGCGGCCATAAACTGGTCGCCCTGCTGGTGCGCGGCGATCACGAGCTGAACGAAATCAAGGCCGAGAAGCTGGCGCAGGTTGCCGCGCCGCTGACCTTCGCCACTGAAGAAGAGATCCGCGCCATCGTCGGCGCCGGCCCGGGTTCCCTCGGCCCGGTCAAGCTGCAGATGCCGGTGGTTGCCGACCGCAGCGTAGCGGCGATGAGCGACTTTGGCGCCGGCGCCAACGTTGACGGCAAACACTACTTCGGCATCAACTGGGAGCGGGATCTGCCGCTGCCGCAGGTGGCCGACATCCGTAACGTGGTGGAAGGCGACGCCAGCCCGGACGGTCAGGGCACGCTGCTGATCAAACGCGGCATCGAAGTAGGCCATATCTTCCAGCTCGGCACCAAGTATTCGGAAGCGATGAAAGCGACCGTACAGGGTGAAGACGGCCGCAACCAGGTGCTGACCATGGGTTGCTACGGCATCGGGGTGACGCGCGTCGTGGCCGCTGCCATCGAGCAGAACCACGACGAACGCGGCATTATCTGGCCAGACGCCATCGCGCCGTTCCAGGTCGCTATTCTGCCGATGAACATGCACAAGTCGTTCCGCGTGCAGGCGCTGGCCGAAGAGCTGTACAACACCCTGCGCTCCCACGGCATCGACGTGATCCTCGATGACCGCAAAGAGCGCCCGGGCGTGATGTTCGCGGATATGGAGCTGATCGGCGTGCCGCACTCTATCGTTATCGGCGACCGTAACCTCGACAACGAAGAGATCGAGTACAAAAACCGCCGCGTCGGCGAGAAGCAAATGATCAAAACCGGTGAAATCGTTGATTTCCTGCTGGGCCAGATCAAACGCTAAACACCGAGCGTCAGCGAATAAAAAACCCGCCTAGGCGGGTTTTTTTATGTCCATGGGGACAGGGGAAGTTAGTTGTTGCTGCAGCTTTTACTGCGGTCGAACGCGATTTTACCGTCCGGCACCACCGCCTTCTCTATCTGCCCCTCTTCCATCGACGGCTGCACGCTGAAGTGCGCGTTGAAAGTCAGAAACACCGGCTCACCGGCATTCTTATTGGCTTTGGCGTAACCTTGCTCCAGCGCGATGTTGTTATCCACCGGGAACGTGATGCCGGTGGCGCAATCTTTGAACACCGCCGCGTCGGCCATATAGGTGTAGCTGCCTTTCATCACCATCGGCGTTTTAGGCAATGGCTTCTCGACCGGCTCCAGACGATAATTCAGCTTGGAGGCGATCGGCGCGCCGCTGCGATCCAGCATCTCAAGACTCTTGCCCACCGGGCGGAAGTAGCGTTTTTCCCCGGTGCTGTCAGTCAGCACCAGCTTATCCGCGGTGCGCGCCCATTTGCCATAGTCGGCGAAGGTCTGATCGCCGTCTTTGGTGCCGCGATAAGTTTCCTGCAGCACAAAGGTGCCGTCCTCATCCAGGAACAGCGCCGTATCCAGCCCGCCGCAATCGGCGCAAGGCAACAGCCCTTGATAACTCTGTGGCATCGCCTGCAGCGGTTGTTCCTTCGGTTGATAATGATTGTTGCATCCCAACAACGAGAGTGCGCCTGCCGCCAAGAACAGGGCTACCGTAATTTTCTTCACAGTTATTCTCCTACTGTGTTCATGTATTCCTAAGTGCGAACCTTGCCACGCAGCGCCTTGGTGGCGCCCTTACGCGCCTTGCCTTCCAAACGGCGCAATTTTGCCCCTTTGGTCGGCTTGGTCGCCTTGCGCATTTTTTCCACCACCATCGCCTGCTGAATCAGCGCGACCAATCTGGCCAACGCCGCTTCGCGATTCAATTCCTGACTGCGATACTCTTGCGCCTTGATAATCACTACGCCATCAGCGGTAATGAGATGATGATTCAGCGCCAGCAGCCTTTCCTTATAATACTCTGGCAGGCTGGATGCCCGGATGTCAAAGCGCAAATGGATCGCCGTTGAGGTTTTGTTCACGTGCTGGCCACCCGCGCCCTGCGCGCGGATCGCCGTCAATTCCAGCTCATTATCCGGTATGGCTACGTTTCTTGACAGTTCCAGCACCGGTCACACCTGTGCCTGCTGCCACTCGGCAAACTGGATTTCCAGACTATTCTGAGCATCAGACAGCCAAATAGTTCCCTCCTGCAGCGTTGCCTGCAGCGTCATGGTGCGGCTGGCCAGCGCCGTCAGGCGCGCCAGCTGTTCGTCATCGAGGAAGCGCACGCTCAGGTTCTTGTAGCCGGCCACTTTTCCCTGCATCGCCTGCCACCAAACGTGCGCGGCGCGCTCGCCGTAAGCGTACAAGACCACGCGCGGCGACTGGTTGCAGGCCTTGCGGATGCGTTTCTCGTCGGGCAATCCCATCTCGATCCACATTTCCAACCCGTTGTGGTCGTTGCGCTGCCAGATCTCCGGCTCGTCGTCGGCGCTCAGCCCTTTGGTGAACACCAGCCGCTCGTCGGCGTGACAGATCCAGGCCAACAGGCGCAGCATCATGCGCTGCTCATTTTCGGACGGGTGTTGCGCCAGCGTCAGCGTGGCGTCGTGGTAGAAGTGACGATCCATATCAGCAATATTGACCGCGGCTTTATAAATGGTTGCTTTCAGCGCCATGGGTGACCTCATTATTATCCGGCGACAGTGTACTTGATCAGGGCCAAACCCCGCCAGCGCGGCCAGGCTGCGGCAGTGCGAAAGGCGTGCCGGGGTGCTGATAACTCCATAACAGCTGTGCTATAGTCGTCTAGGATAGGATAAAACTCCGAGAGCCTGCGCCTCATCGCGATAGTAGTCTTGATGATGCAGAGGTTCTTAAGGGAGGAAACTGTGCAACAATACTGTGAGTTAGTACGCCGTACTTACGCCGAGATTGGCAGTGGAGATCTTGGCTACGTGCCTGATGCGCTGGCTTGTGCGTTAAAGGCATTGGACGATGTCGCAGCGAACCACGCGCTACCGTCCTCCGTTAGGGAACAGGCGGCCTTTGCCGCCGCTAACTTATTGGTGAGCGACTATGTTGATGAATGATGAGTACCAACCCATCAATTGCGATGACTACGACAACCTGGAACTCGCCTGTCAGCATAAACTTATTCTGAAGCTGGAGTTACGCGACGGAGAAGTGATCGAGGCCAAGGCGATCGACCTGCTGCAAAAGAAACGCGTTGAGTATCTGACCATCGAACAGAACGGCCAGCAGCGCGACCTGCGTCTGGACCATATCAGCAGTTTCAGTCATCCGGAAATCGGTACCGTGGTCGTCAGTCTGTCGGACTGAGCAGCGGTAACCCCATCCCAACAGGGCAGCCCAACGGCTGCCCTCGTCATTTAGGGCTTCAGGCTGGCGTAATAAGCCGCCAGATCGGCGATATCGTCATCCGACAATCCCGACACATAGGCTTTCATCACCTCGGCCTGGCCGCCGTTGCGTTCCCCTTTCTTGTACGCCTGCAACGCGTGCTGCAGGTACATGGCGTTTTGCCCGGCCAGATTCGGGTACATCGGCACCGTCACCTTGCCCTGCGCGCCGTGGCAGGCCGCGCACGCGGCGGCTTTGGCCTGACCGGCGGCCGCATCCCCCGCCGCCAACGCCGGCAGGCTGAACAGGCCGGCGGCCAACAGCGCGATTTCCACAAACTTCATCATTGCTCCTCACGATTATGATTTTTTTCCCAGCGCAGCCGCCACGGGCGTTCGCCTTCCGGCACCTGCCCCGCCTCACAGACGAATACGCCCAGCGCGGCGATCAGCTGCTCATCATAATAAATCAACGGGATGCGTTCACGCTGCCAGGGAGGAATACCCAGCTCCTGCCACAGTTTTTTTATCGGCCGCGAATGGGCGCGCCCCACGATGCGCACCGCGCCCTGCACGCCGCCGAAACGAATGCTAATCTGCTGCGATGGCAGCGGCGCACGCAGCGCCAGATCGCCCTCACCGGCAACCAACTGCCCCATCCCGTCCGGCAACGTCAGCGGCAGGTCAGGCTGCCAGGGCAGATGCACATCGCGCAGCGCCGCCAGCGGCGGCAACAGGTGCAATCGGCCTCGGAAGCGGCGGATCTGATAGGCGCCGAGCTGCAGCTGCGGTTCGGCATCTTCCCGGCTGAGCGCCACCTCATCCCACAGACGCTGCAACTGCTCACGCGCCGGCATGGTAACGTTGAACAATGCGATCCAGCGCCGCAACAGAGCGAAGCGCCGCACCGGCGAACAGGCCGTCAAACCGTCGATCGCCAATGAGCGATCCGCCGCCAACAGGCTTTGCAGCGGTTCCGCCAGCAGCTCGTCCAACAATTGTTCCTGTTCGGCGCACAGGCTGGCGCTACGCGCCACCGCCGAGGCGAAGTGCGGCCAACGTTGATTGAGCTGCGGCAACACCTGCAACCGCAGGAAATTGCGATCGAAGCGCGTGTCCTGATTGCTGTCGTCGTCTATCCAGGCCAAACCGTGGCGTTGCGCGTAATTTTCCAGCGTTTGACGCGAGCAGCCCAGCAGCGGCCGCAACAGCAGGTGCTCGCCCAGCGTGGCGCGCGCCGCCATCGCCGACAACCCCGCCGGCCCGCTGCCGCGCTTGAGCGCCAACAGGAAAGTTTCGCTTTGATCGTCAAGGTGTTGGGCGGTGAGCAGCGCTTCGCCCTCCGCCAATGCTGCACTGAAAGCGGCATAGCGCGCCGCACGCGCCGCCGCTTCGATGCCGCCCTGGCGGGCATCCACCTGCACGTGCGTCACCGTCAGCGGGATCCGCCACTCGGCACACCGGCTGCGGCAATGCTCAACCCAACGGTCGGCAAAGGCGCTCAGGCCATGGTGCACGTGCAACGCACGTAGCTGCAGCGCCGGACGTTGGCGGCGCAACGCCGCCAGCAGATGCAGCAGCACGCTGGAATCCAGGCCGCCGCTAAACGCCACCAGCAGCCGCTGCTGCGCGCCCAGCTGGTCCGCCACCTGCGTCGTTAATTGATCAGTATCCATCGGTAGGCTTTGTCACTTCTACATAGCTGCACGTTAACCCCGCCTACCGCCATCAATCAAGCATTAACCGTCCGGGCCTGGCGTCGCGTCAGCAGCCACCAGCCGCCCAGCACCGTGATCACCGCCAGCGCACATCCGGCCGCTCCCCAGCCGATCTGGGCGAAAATGCGGCCATACGCCTGCATCGCCGCCCCTTCGATGTGATCCTCGGCGGTCTGATTGGCGATAATGCCCGCCAGATAGTTGGCGATCGAACCGGTCGCCAACATATAGATGCCGGTCAACACGCCGGTGGCGCCGGGGATATTCAGCCGGGTGATCTGCGCCATCGCCACCGGATCGATAAACAGTTCGGCAAAGCCCATCACCGCCAAACCGGCGATCATCAGCCCCATCGATCCCGGCCCGTGCAGCCGCGTATTGAGCGCCATCAGCGTAAAGCCGACGCCGATCAACAGCAGACCGAAGGCGAACTTGCACCAGATGCGCAGCGTGCGATCGCCATCGCCGCTCGCCAGCCAGGCCAGCGCCACGCCACCCAGCATCACCGCGCAGGCGTTAACCGACTGGAACAGCGCGGTCGGCACCGTCCAGCCGAACCAGCGCCGGTCAACGAAATGATCGATAAACAGGCTGATGGAGCTGCCGCCCTGCTGGGCAAAAGCCCAGAACAGCGTGCCCAGCAGCATCAGTACGATGATCTGCCACAGCCCCCGCCGCTGGCCGGCGTCCGCGCGCAGCATAATGCGCGCCACCAGCGCCACCGCCGCCACGCACACCAACCCGAGCAAATAGCCGGCCCAGCCGCGTTCAAACAGCAGCGTGAAGAACAGCGGCGACGCCAACAGCGCCGCCAGCAGCCATCCCCAGTGCGGCAGGCCCAGGCTCCTGGCGCGCATCAGCGGTGCATTCACGCCGCGCGTGTGGCGGAAATGGCGTCCGCCCAGCAGAAAAATCACCAGGCCGGCGAACATGCCGATCCCGGCCAGCGCAAAGCCGACGTGCCAGCCATAGCGCTCGGCCGCCAACCCGCAGGCGATCGGCGCCAAAATAGATCCGACGTTGCCGGCGGCGTACAGCAGCGAGAAGCCCCCTTCGCGGCGCGAGTCCTGCGCCGGATACAGTTCGCCCAGCAGGCAGCTGATATTGGATTTGAACAGGCCGTAGCCGCAGATGATGATCGCCAGCGCCAGATAAAGCGACTGGGCGGAGACCGCGCTCAGGCCAAGCACGATATGTCCCAGGGTCATCAGCGCCGCGCCGGCGATCACCGCGACGCGGTTGCCCAGCAGGCGGTCGGCGAGCCAGCCGCCAAGAATAGGAGTGACGTAAACTAACGAAGCGTAAGCGCTGTAGAGATCGATGGCGTGGCTGTCGGTATAGCCGAGTTGGTGGGTCAGATAGAGGATCAATAACGCACGCATGCCGTAAAAGCTGAAATATTCCCAAATTTGTATCGCTACGACATAGTAGATTGCGCGCGGCTGTGAGGGTGTTTTCATGGTGGTCTCCCATCAGTCGGTGAACGACAAAGGGGAAGCGCGAGCGCCTCCCCTCTTATTGGCTGCGGTTATTTCGCCTTCAGCACTTTCACCCGATAACGTCCGTCCGCCTGGCGATAGGCGCCGTGAATGTCGGTTTCAAAGCCCGGATAATGCGCGCCGATTTCGCACAGCATCTGCAGGAACTCCAGCACCGGCCGGCTCTCTTCGGTCAGCATCTCGCCCGGCATCACCAGCGGCACGCCCGGTGGGTATGGGAGGATCATGTTGGCATTGACCTTACCGACCATCTCTTCCAGATAGACCTCTTCCACTTCGCCGTGCAGCTCTTTCTGGAACGCCTGGTACGGATTCATCACCATGGTTGGCAGCACTTCGAACGCGCGGTACATCAGGTCCGGCAAGTTGTGTTGCTCCACCAGGCGGTGAATGTTCTGCGCCAGATCCTGAATGCGCATGTTTTCATAGAAATCAGGCGCTTCCTGATACAGCGAAGGCAGCATGTTTTTCACCCGCAGGTTCAGGTCGAACGAGCGTTTGAAGTCGGTCATCGCGCGCAGCAGGCTGAGCGCCTTGGTTTTATCGATGCCGATGCTGAACAGGAACAGCAGGTTGTAAGGCCCGGTTTTCTCGACGATGATGCCGCGTTCGTCGAGGTATTTCGCCACGATGCTGGCCGGGATGCCGAACGGCTGCATCTCGCCTTCCTTGCTCATCCCCGGGGTCAGGATAGTGACCTTGATCGGGTCCAGATACATGTGTTCGTTGTCGATGTTCTTGAAACCGTGCCAGGCGCTGTCGGAGCGCAGCGGCCAGCATTCCGGCTCATCGATATGCTCCGGCTGCCAGACGTCGAAGAACCAGCCGTCGGACTCGACTTTCAGGCGTTTGATCTCTTTGCGGAACTTGATCGCGCGCTCGATAGAGCCGTTGATCAGGCGCTTGCCGGCGTTGCCTTTCATCATCGCCGCGGCGGTTTCGGTCGACGCCACGATGCCGTAGTGCGGCGAAGTGGTGGTGTGCATCATGTAGGCTTCGTTGAAGGTCTCTTCGTTGATATCGCCCTTCACATGAATCATCGAAGCCTGCGAGAAGGCCGCCAGCAGTTTGTGGGTGGACTGGGTTTCGTAGATCACCTTGCCCTCCACGCGGCCGCCGCTCATGCCGCACTTGCCTTTATAGATCGGATGGAAGTTGGTGTAAGGCACCCAGGCGGAGTCGAAATGAATCGACTTCACGTCCAGAGTGTTCTTGATAAAGTCGGTGTTGTACAGCAAGCCGTCATAGGTGGAGTTGGTGATCACCGCATGCACCGGCCAGGTGGCGTTCGGGGTCTCCTTCACGCGTTTGGCGATGGTGGCGCGCTGGAACTCGCTCTGCGGAATGCCGCCGAGGATGCCGTAGGCATTGCGGGTCGGGCGGAAGTAGATCGGCGTGATGTCGCTCATCATCATCAGGTGAGTCAGCGACTTGTGGCAGTTACGGTCAATCAGCACCGTGCTGCCCGCCGGCGCCGAATACATGCCGACGATCTTGTTGGCGGTGGAGGTGCCGTTGGTCACCATGTAGCTGCGCTCGGCGTTGAACACGCGGGAAATGTACTCTTCCGCCTCTTTGTGCGGGCCGGAGTGATCCAGCAGCGACCCAAGCTCGGACACCGAAATCGAGATATCCGACTTCATGGTGTTCGGGCCGAAGAAATCGTAGAACAGGCTGCCCACCGGGCTTTTCTGGAAGGCTGTGCCGCCCATGTGGCCCGGCGTACAGAAAGTGTATTTGCCTTCGCGCACGTATTTGAACAGCGCCTTGGTCAACGGCGGCAGGATGGTGTCGATATACTCGTCGGTATTCTGTTTGATCTTGGCGGCGATGTCGGTTGCCGCGCCGAGCGCATACTCGAAGAAGCGCACCTGCATGCGCAGATCGTTCAGGCTGACGTCCAACGTGGAATAGGTGTTGGCGAATGCGTACAGCGGCATGTATTCGTTCAGCTGGCTGATCTCTTCGCACAGCTCCAGATTGTATTTGTCCCAGTCAAAGATCACCCCGCACAGACGGGCGTTGTTCTCGATCAGTTTCAGCAGGTCTTCGCGATCGTTAGGGTAAACGATGCGGAAATCCAGACTTTCCAGCGCCTGATGCAGTTCACGGATAGGCTCTTCTTTGAAGTAGACACCCATGTGATTCATGATGGCGATAACGTTCATATGCATTTCTCCTGGCAAAGCAAGCCCCTTCCCGTCGCGGCTGACAGGTCGGAAAGAAAGGGGCTGGGTAAATTCAGTCGGTCAGCGGACGCGAATCAGTGCGCTTTGGCCGTGGTGTTTTCATCGACCGCCGCTGCATTGGCAGCCTGGCGGGTATTCATTTTCCGGGCGTAGAACATCAGGATAATCAGGCTGATGATAAAGGTGCCGGACAGTTCGAAAGAGTTGGCGCCCATCAGCGCGATGAAGCAGAAGCCGCAGCCGCACACCGAAGCGATCAGGCTCAGCAGGTTACGCACGTTGACCCCTTCGAAGCGAATCAGGTCTACGCAGGAGTAGAAGTAAGGCAGCATGGTCAGCAGCACCGCGATGCCGGTCAGCTCGCCGAACAGATCGGAAGCCTTGCCGCCGGCGGAGCTCATCAGGGTGATCAGCACCATCAGCGCGGTCATTTTGCAGCTCGCGAGCAGCAGGCCTTTTTTCGGAATGCCGTTTTTATCCAGCTCGCCGTACACTTTCGGGAAGTTGCCGTCGTTGGCGGCGCGCACCCCGGCCTGGCCGACCAGCATCATCCATGACCCGAGCGAGGTCAGGCAGGCAAAGGCGGTGAACGCGGAAACCATCGGTGCCGCCCAGTTGCCCATAATCGCCGAGGCGCTGATGGCGAACGGCGCGCCGCTGGCGGCCATTTCAGATGCCGGGAACATGCCGCTGATCACCTGGGTGGCGGCGATGTAGATGATGCCCGCCAGGCCGGTGCCAAGCATGGTCGCCAGCGGCACGGTGCGTTTCGGGTTTTTCACCATGCCGGTGCTGACCGCCGCGGATTCCACGCCGATGAACGCCCACAGGCACAGCAGAATACTTTTGATGACCGCATGGCTGTCGGTGGTGCCGGAGGTATTCCAGTTAGCCTGGTAGGTGGCGGCGTCAAACCAGTGCCAGCCGAGGGTGGCGGTTACGATCACCGGGATCAGCACCAGCACCAGGCCCAGGGTGGTCAAGCGGCTGACCCAGGTCCCGCCCAGCATGTTGACGAAGGTGAAGATCCACACGATGGCGATACAGGCGATGCCGGCAGGCACCGGGTTGTTCAACGCCGGGAAGAAGGTGGAGAGATAAGAAACGGCGGTAATGCCGATGGCCAGGTTGCCGATCCAGTTGGCATGGTAATAAAGCACGCCGGTCTGGAAGCCGAACGCCGGGGAAATTTCACCGGCGTAGGCGATAGGGCCGCCCTGCTGCGGGTTTTTGGTCGCGAGGCGGGCGTACACGTAGGCCAGCGACATCGCCCCGATAATCGAGATCACCCATCCCCAAATGGCGATGGATCCGAGACTCGCCAGGTTGGCGGGCAATAAGGCAATCCCGCTCCCCATCATATTACCGGCGACTACGCCGGTGCAGGCAATAAGCCCTATTTTCTTGGGTGAAGCCATGGTCAGTTTCTCCTGATTTACGTTTCTTATAAGCCACACCCATAAATAAAAGATTTTAATGAGCCGGCTTGATAGTCAGGATGCTAACCATCGGCAGAAATAAAGTCCTAAAGATAAAGTGAGATTACGCTCATGATCATACAAATGATAACCTGAGGTTTTTGATTAACACATCAAGATAAAAAGGTAAGCTAAAGAAAAGATAAACATCGTTAAAAAACAGGATAATAACTAGGTTAATCACGAATAACAAACGGCAGAAAAGGAACGATATTGCGCAGCAAAATAACACAATGGCGCAACATTTCTTCACCAATAAATAACGCCGCCGGAATTCCCTGAGAATAATGGCGGCGTGGTTCTGGTGAATTATTGGCGCTGATAGTTATTTAA
Organism: Serratia sp. TSA_130.1; assembly: GCF_052691795.1. Classification (NCBI taxonomy): domain Bacteria; kingdom Pseudomonadati; phylum Pseudomonadota; class Gammaproteobacteria; order Enterobacterales; family Yersiniaceae; genus Serratia; species Serratia sp. TSA_130.1. The sequence goes on along the minus strand of NZ_JBQZFS010000001.1, from coordinate 1,402,718 downwards.
ATAAGGCACCACGTTGGTCAATGACGTCTGGAATACGCCATTGGTGATCCAATGCAAGGTATCTTCACCGGGGCGCAGGTTGAACGCGGTAATATAAGAATCCGCCGCCAAATGATTCTGCCCCTGCATTTCATACACTTTGCCCAGCAGCACATAATTCAGCCACGACATTTGCAACTCAATCCCCAGCTCGATCGCCCGGTGCGCATCGTCAATGCGTCCCTGCGCCAGCGCATCAACCGCCAGAACTTGCTGCACGATCGGCGTATTTTTCAATTCGGGGATCGTCGCCAGATGGCTGATATCGGCGCGCAATTGCGCCAGCCCCTGGCTGTCGAACGGTTGATAAGAGTTGCGCAGCACATCCACCAGCGCTTTTTCCGCCAGCAGGTAGTGGAAATTCGGCGCGCTTTTAATCAGCTCGCTCAGCTGCGCGCTGGCGCGAGTCAACGAATCGGCGTCGCCGTGGATCAACAATTGATGCGCCTGGTAGAAGCGCTGCAGCAGCGGCCCGTTATCCGGCAGCAGCTGCGCCAGACGCTGTTCCAGCTGCGGCGGCCAGGGCTGTTTCAGCGCGGCGGACAGGCTGGCGAGGAAGTCGCTTTGGATCTTCAGCTGGTTATCGGCGGTAATGAAGTAACGCTTGTCCAACATGATTGAGCTGTCGGCGTTATCCACCAGCCGCACGGACAGAAAACACTGCTGGGCGCGGTAGTGGCGCTGATTGACGAACTCGATATACAGCGACTTGCCCGAGTTGCTGGGGCCGGAATAGTTGTAATTGGTTTGGTCGTGCACCAGGAAGGTCGAGTAGGTGTTGAGCGAATCGGTGATCAGCTCGCTGACGCCCACCACATAGGAGAGCTGCGGCATCCAGTTGCTGCAGCTCTCGCCGCCCTGAATGCGGATATCGATATCGCGCGGGTTAAGCAGCACCGGCATGGTCGATACCGGCACGCGTTGCGACAACGTGGCGATGCCGACAAACGCCACGCAGACGCTGAGCGCCGCCAGAAACGCCAGCCACACCCAGAACGTCGAGCGGCGATAAAAGCGCGGCTGCTTTTCGCCGGGCGCGGCAACCGGCGTTCGGGTCCGGCTCGGCGGCACGTACGGCGTATCGTCTTCATCATCGCTGCCGTCTTCCGGCTCATGCATGATCACCGCAATCTGCGGCGCCGGCGCAGGGGCGGGCTGCGACTCCCCGTCTTCACACCAGATCACCGAAGCCGCCAACTTATACCCGCGCTTAGGCACGGTGATAATGTATTCCGGACTGTCGCTGTCGCCGTCTTTCAGGTATTTGCGCAGTTCTGAAATGCATTGGGTCACCACGTGATTAGTGACGATATTGCGCTTCCAAACGCTATCGATCAGCTCGTCGCGGCTCAACACCACATCGGGGTGCCGGGCGAAATAGCACAGCATGTCGATCAGGCGCGGTTCCAGCGTTTTCTGGCGGCCGTCACGGCTGATGGTGTTGTCGGCAGGGGTAACCAGCCACTCCCCGACGCGAAAAGCAGGCTCTTGCATGGCGGAAATAACTCTGTAGGCATGTGGGGCAAGGGCGCGATCATAGCATAATCGCCCCCGGCTGTGGCCGCCGGGAGGCGATTAAGCCGTTAACTCTCGTATAATTCTAACGGTAAACCATCGGGATCGCTGAAAAAGGTAAAACGAGATTGAGTATAAGGATCGACGCGTACCGGTTCGCAGGCGACGCCGGCCGCCTGCAGATGGGCGATGGCTTGGTCTATATCGTCAACGCTGAACGCCAGATGGCGCAGGCCGCAAGCCTCCGGGCGGCTGACGCGGGCCGGCGGCGAAGGGAAAGAAAACAGCTCGAGGGTGTATTGCCCGTTGAGCGCCAGATCCGCTTTCCAGGAGTCACGCTCCTCGCGGTAAACTTCACTCAGCAGGGTAAAGCCGAGAATGTCGCAATAGAAATGCTTACTGGCGGTGTAGTCCGCGCCAATGATCGCGATGTGATGCACCTGACGTAATGCCAGCATAGAAACCCTCTCCTGTTCATTCTGATGGTGCACGGTATCCGGCGGCGATGAGGCCGTCAATGAGGAAGCCCGGCGCATCTTTCCAAACCGCCGGGCGCATTATGGCCTTATGGCTGCGGGGCTTTCAGCACCTTCACCAGATAGCGTCCGTCCTCCGTCAGCTTGGCGCCGTGGATATCGGTTTCAAAACCGGGATAGCGCTCGCCGATCGAGCACAGCATCAGCAGGAAATCGAGCACCGCCCGGCTCTCTTCGGTGATCATTTCCCCCGGCATCACCAGCGGCACGCCCGGCGGATAAGGCAGGATCATATTGGCCGCCACTTTGCCCACCAACTGATCCAGCTCGCAGGTTTCCACATTGCCGCGCACCTGCTCCTGGAACATCTGGTGCGGCGTCAGCTTCATTTCCGGCAGCACGTCAAACGCCCGCTGCATCAGGCGCGGCAGATCGTGTTGGCAGATCAGGCGATGAATACCGGCGGCCAGCTCCTGGATGCGCATATGGCGATAGAAATCCGGATCCTCGGCGTACAGATCCGGCAGCATGTTCTTCACCCGCAGGTTGAGATCGTAGGCGCGCTTGAAGTCGGTCAGGCCGCGCAGCAGGCTCATCGCCTTGGTTTTATCGATGCCGATGCTGAACAGGAACAGCAGGTTGTACGGCCCGGTCTTCTCCACCACGATGCCGCGCTCGTCGAGGTACTTCGCCACCAGCGCCGCCGGGATCCCCTCTTCCTCCAGCGCCCCCAGCTCATTCATGCCCGGCGTCAGGATCGTCACCTTGATCGGATCGAGATACATATGATCGCGATCGGTCTGGCCGAAACCGTGCCAGTTATCGTCCGGATCCAGCGGCCAGCACTGCGCTTCATCGATCTCTTCCGGCTGCCAGATATCGAAGAACCAGCTGTCGCTTTCCTCGCGCAGCCGCTGCACTTCACGGCGAAAATGCAGCGCGCGCTCCACCGAACGGTTGATCAAGCGGCGCCCCGGATTGCCGCGCAGCATGGCGGCGGCGGTCTCCATCGACGCCACGATGCCGTAGTGCGGCGAAGTGGTGGTGTGCATCATGTAGGCTTCGTTGAAGGTGCTCTCGTCGTAGTCGCCCTTGATATGAATCATCGAGGCCTGCGAGAAGGCCGCCAGCAGCTTGTGGGTGGATTGGGTTTCGTAGAAAACCTTGCCGGGCACCCGATCGCCGCTCATGCCGCTCTTGCCGTCGTAAATCGGATGGAAGTTGGTGTAAGGCACCCAGGCGGAGTCGAAGTGGATCGACGGCACCTCCAGCGTCTGCTTGATGTAGTCGGTGTTGTACAGCAGGCCGTCATAGGTGGAATTGGTGATCACCGCATGCACCGGCCAGGTGGCGTTCGGGGTCTCCTGCACCCGGGCGGCGATGCTGGCGCGGGTAAACTCGCGCTGCGGAATGCCACCGAGGATGCCGTAGGCGTTGCGCAGCGGGCGCAGATAGATCGGCACGATATCGCTCATCATCAGCAGGTGGCACAGCGATTTGTGGCAGTTGCGGTCGATCAGCACCGTGCTGCCCGCCGGCGCTGAATACATGCCGACGATCTTGTTGGCGGTGGAGGTGCCGTTGGTGACCAGATAGCTCTGCTCGGCATTGAAGGTGCGCGCGATGTACTCTTCGGCCTCCAGATGCGGGCCGGTGTGATCCAGCAGCGACCCGAGCTCGGTGACCGAAATCGAGATGTCGGCCTTCAGGGTATTGGCGCCGAAGAAGTCATAGAACAGGCAGCCCACCGGGCTTTTCTGGAACGCGGTGCCGGCCATGTGGCCCGGCGTGCAAAAAGTGTACTTTCCTTCGCGCACGTAGTTGAACAGCGCCTTGGTCAGCGGCGGCGTAATGGTGTCGATGTATTCCGCCGTGTATTGCTGGATGCGCTGCGCGATATCGTCTGCCGCATTCAGGCCATACTCGAAGAAATAGAGCACCATGCGCATTTCATGCAGGCTGACGTCGAAGGTGGAGTGAGTATTGATAAAGGCGTACAGCGGCAGGTATTCGTTCAGCTCGTTGATCTCGCTGCACAGCTCCAGGCTGTAATCGTCCCAGTCGAAGATCACGCCGCAGATGCGGGCATTGGCTTCGATCAGCTTCAGCAGGTCACCGCTGTTTTTGGGGTATACCAGCTGGAATCCCATCGCGCCCAGCGCCGCGTGGAGCTCGCGGATCGGCTCATCTTTGTAGTAGACGCCCGTCGGGCCCATGATGGCGATGATATTCATCGGCAGCTCCTGTCAGTTAACGGCCAAGTCTCTATAACACCACGAAAATCCGGCGGTGTGTAGCCAAAAAAAAACCGCCCGGAGGCGGTTTATTACCGTGAAGATCGCAACTCAGCAGTAGCCGTAGTTCATCAGACGCTGGTAGCGACGGTTGAGCAACTCTTCGTCGTTCAGGCCATCCAGATCTTTCAGATCGGCCAGCAGCTGCGCTTTCAACGCGGCGGCCATCGCCGGCACGTCGCGGTGCGCGGAACCCAGCGGCTCCGGGATCACCGAGTCGATCAGCTTCAGCTCTTTCAGACGCGGCGCGGTGATGCCCATCGCTTCCGCGGCCAGCGGCGCCTTGTCGGCGCTCTTCCACAGGATGGAGGCGCAGCCTTCCGGCGAAATCACCGAGTAGGTGCTGTACTGCAGCATGTTCACCTTGTCGCCCACGCCGATCGCCAGCGCGCCGCCCGAGCCGCCTTCACCGATGACGGTGCAGATGACCGGTACGTTCAGGCGCGACATCTCACGCAGGTTGCGCGCGATGGCTTCCGACTGGCCGCGTTCTTCCGCGCCCACGCCCGGATAAGCGCCCGGGGTATCGATAAAGGTGATGATCGGCATTTTGAAGCGGGCGGCCATTTCCATCAGGCGCAGCGCCTTGCGGTAGCCTTCCGGCGCCGGCATGCCGAAGTTGCGGCGGATCTTCTCTTTGGTCTCACGGCCTTTCTGGTGCCCGATGATCATCACCGGGCGGCCATCCAGACGCGCAATCCCCCCGACGATCGCTTTGTCGTCGGCGTAAGCGCGATCGCCCGCCAACTCTTCGAAGTCGGTAAAGATATGTTTGATATAATCCAGGGTATAAGGACGGCGCGGGTGGCGTGCCAATTGGGCAATCTGCCAGGCCCCAAGATCGGCAAAAATCTTGCGCGTCAGCTCAACGCTCTTTTCACGCAGGCGCTGAACCTCTTCGTCCAGATTAATATCTAATTTTTCGTCTTGACGGCTGACTGCAGTCAGCGAGTCAATTTTCGCTTCCAGCTCTGCAATCGGCTGTTCAAAATCAAGAAAATTCAGACTCATAGCATTCCTATTTTAGTCAAATTCCAAGTCCACCTGCTCATTGCCTACCAACGTCCGCAAGTCTATCAACAAGCGGTCGGTGGGCGTCACGCGCCAGGTTGCGCCAAAACGCAGCTTGGCTCGCGCATCTTCCCGTTGATAGTAGAGATGCACTGGAATCGTCCCCGAGCGATGGGGTTCCAACGACTGACGGAGACGGTTCAAAAGCTGGTCATCAATTTGCCTGTCAGTCAGCGAGATAGCAAGCCCGCGAGCGTATTTTTCCCGGGCTTCACTGATGTCCATTACCTCGCGGGCCATCATTTTAAGCCCGCCGCTAAAGTCATCAAAGCTGACCTGTCCACTGGCGATAAGGATACGGTCTTTTTCCAACAAATGCTGGTATTTTTCTAACGCTTCGGTGAATAGCATCACTTCCAGACGGCCCGAACGGTCATCCAGCGTACAGATGCCGATGCGGTTGCCGCGCTTGGTCACCATCACCCGCGCGGCGACCACCAACCCGACGGCGGTAGTCATTTTGCCCCGATCCGTCGGGTGCATGTCTTTCAAACGCTGGCCACCGGCGTAACGTTCGATCTCCTTGAGGTATTGGGTGATCGGGTGGCCGGTCAGGTACAGTCCCAGCGTTTCCCGTTCACCGTCCAACACCACCTGCTCCGGCCAGGGCGCGATGTTGGCGTAGGATTGCTCCACCTGCTCCGGCGCTTCCGCCAGCACGCCAAACATGTCCACCTGGCCGATAGCTTCGGCTTTCGCATGCTGATCCGCCGCTTTCAACGCGTCGCCGAGCGAATTCATCAGCGCGGCGCGGTGTGGCCCAAGGCGATCGAACGCCCCGGACATGATCAGTTTTTCCAGAATGCGGCGGTTCAGTTTCTTGATGTCGGAGCGCGCGCAGAGATCGAACAGGTCTTTGAAATAACCTTGCTCGCCGCTGTTGCGCGCTTCGATAATGGCTTCGATCGGCCCTTCCCCCACGCCCTTGATGGCGCCGATGCCGTAAACGATCTCGCCGTCGTCGTTGACGTGGAAGTGATACAGGCCGCTGTTGATGTCCGGCGGCAGGATCTTCAGCCCCATGCGCCAGCATTCGTCCACCAGACCCACCACTTTGTCGGTGTTGTCCATATCGGCGGTCATCACCGCCGCCATAAACTCGGCCGGATAGTGCGCCTTCAGCCACAGCGTCTGGTACGACACCAGCGCGTAGGCGGCGGAGTGCGATTTGTTGAAGCCATAACCGGCGAATTTCTCCACCAGGTCGAAGATTTTCACCGACAGTTCGCCGTCGATGCCGCGCGCTTTGGCGCCGTCTTCAAAGCCGCCGCGCTGCTTGGCCATTTCGACCGGGTTCTTTTTACCCATCGCACGGCGCAGCATGTCCGCGCCGCCCAGCGTATAGCCGGCCAGCACCTGGGCAATCTGCATCACCTGTTCCTGATACAGGATGATGCCGTAGGTCGGCTCCAGCACCGGCTTGAGCGACTCATGCTGCCACTGAATGTCCGGGTAGGAGATCTCTTCGCGGCCGTGTTTGCGGTCGATGAAGTTATCCACCATGCCCGACTGCAGCGGCCCCGGACGGAACAGCGCCACCAGTGCGATCATGTCTTCGAAGCAGTCGGGCTTCAGACGTTTGATCAAATCTTTCATGCCGCGCGATTCAAGCTGGAACACCGCCGTGGTTTCCGAACGCTGCAGCATGTCGAAGCTTTTCTTGTCGTCGAGCGGGATGGCGGCGATGTCGATCGGTTCCAGCCCGGTCTTGGCGCGCCGGGCGTTGATCATCTCCAGCGCCCAGTCGATGATGGTCAGGGTGCGCAGACCGAGGAAGTCGAACTTCACCAGCCCGGCGTATTCCACGTCGTTCTTGTCGAACTGGGTCACCGGGTGGTTCCCTTCGGCATCGCAGTACAGCGGCGCGAAGTCGGTGATCTTGGTCGGCGCGATCACCACGCCACCGGCGTGTTTACCGGCGTTGCGCGTCACCCCTTCCAGCTTGCGCGCCATGTCGATCAGCGCTTTGACCTCTTCGTCGGCCTCGTAAATCTCCGGCAGCTGCGGTTCGGCGGCGAAGGCTTTCTCCAGCGTCATGCCCGGATCCGGCGGCACCAGTTTGGAGATGCGATCGACGAACCCGTACGGGTGCCCCAACACGCGGCCTACGTCGCGGATAACCGCTTTCGCCGCCATGGTGCCGAAGGTGATGATCTGCGATACCGCTTCGCGGCCGTACATCTCCGCCACGTGCTCGATTACCTGGTCACGTTTCTCCATGCAGAAGTCGACGTCGAAGTCGGGCATCGAGACACGTTCCGGGTTCAGGAAGCGTTCGAACAGCAGGTCGAATTCCAGCGGATCGAGGTCGGTGATTTTCAACGCATAGGCCACCAGCGAACCGGCGCCGGAGCCTCGCCCTGGGCCCACCGGCACGTTGTTGTCCTTCGACCACTGGATAAATTCCATCACGATCAGGAAGTAGCCGGGGAACCCCATCTGGTTGATCACTTTCAGCTCGACGTCCAGACGCTCGTCGTATTCCGGGCGGCGCTGCGCGCGCACGTCAGGATCGGGGAACAGGAACTCGAGGCGCTCTTCCAGCCCCTCTTTCGATTTGAGTACCAGGAAGTCCTCGGTACTCATATCGCCGGTCGGGAACTGCGGCAGGAAGTACTCGCCGAGGCGAATGGTGACGTTACAGCGTTTGGCGATTTCGACGCTGTTCAGCAGCGCTTCCGGGATGTCGGCGAACAGCTCGCACATCTCGTCTTCGCTGCGCATGTATTGTTGCGGGCTGTAGTTGCGCGGCCGCTTGGGATCGTCCAGCGTAAAGCCGTCGTGGATGGCGACGCGGATCTCATGGGCGTCGAAGTCATCTTCCACCAGGAAACGCACGTCGTTGGTGGCCACCACCGGCAAACCGCGCTCGGTGGCCAGCGCCACCGCCGCATGCAGATAGTTCTCTTCGTCCGGGCGGCCGGTGCGGATCAACTCCAGGTAGTAGCAGTCGGGGAAATATTGCTGGTAGAAATCCAGACACTGATCCACCTGCGCCTGGTTGCCGCGCAGCAGGAACTTGCCGACGTCGCCCTGACGCGCGCCGGAAAGCAGGATCAGCCCTTCGCGATGTTCAATCAGCCAGTCGCGATCGATGATCGGGCCGGCGGCGCCGTAGCCGCGCTGATAGGCGCGGGAAATCAGCAGCGTCAGGTTCTGGTAGCCTTCGTTGTTGCTGGCCAGCACCGTCAGCTGAGCGAGTTCGTCGCCCAAGACTTCGCTTTGCACATGGAAATCCGCGCCGATGATCGGTTTGATCCCGGCGCCGTGCGCGCTGCCGTAGAACTTCACCAGCCCGCACAGGTTGGTGAAATCGGTGATTGCCAGAGCAGGCATGGCTAACGCGGCGGCTCTTTTCACCAGCGGCGCCGTCTTGGCCAATCCATCAATCATGGAGTAGTCACTGTGGACGCGCAGGTGAATAAAACGAGGTTCGGCCATCTCCAGATACCTGATTGAAGGGGCTCAGCGTGCTGAGCCCGGGTTAATGCTATCGTCGAGCCGGTCAGGCTCGCAGGCTACAGCGCGAGCGCCCTTTTCACCGGCGCGAAGCTGCGGCGATGATGCTCGGTGGCGCCCAGCGCGGCCAGCCGCTCCAGGTGGAAGGCGGTCGGGTAGCCTTTATGCTGCGCGAAACCGTAGTCCGGGAACTCGCTGTCCAGCTCGGCCATTTCGCGATCGCGCGTGACCTTCGCCAGAATGGACGCCGCGCTGATCTCCGCCACGCGGCTGTCGCCCTTCACCACCGCCTGCGAACGCATCGGCAAGCTCGGGCAACGGTTACCGTCGATTAAAACCATGTCCGGCGCGATATGCAACCCGGCCACCGCGCGCTGCATCGCCAACATGGTGGCGTGCAAAATGTTCAGCTGGTCGATTTCCGCCGGTTCGGCGCGCCCCAGGCTCCAGGAGAGCGCTTTGGCGACGATTTCGTCATACAGCGCCAGCCGGCGTTTTTCACTGAGCTTTTTGGAGTCCGCCAGCCCGACGATCGGCTGCGCCGGATCGAGGATCACGGCGGCGGTGACCACTGCGCCGACCAACGGGCCGCGGCCCACTTCGTCCACACCGGCAATCAGCGTGGCAGCGGGATAGATAAAGGGTTCAATCATGCTTTCGCCAGCTCCAACACAGCCTGAGCGGCCTGTTCGTCCGCACCGCAACGGATGCTTTGGTGCAAGGTAAGGAAAGTCTGTTTCAACGCGTCGGTTTCCGGGCTCTCTTCCAGCAGCGGCATCACGGCGGCGGCCAGTTTGTCCGGGACGCAGTCATGCTGCAGCAGTTCGGTGACGATCTCCCGCCCCGCCAGCAGATTCGGCAGCGAGACATAAGGCGTTTTCACCAGCTTCTGCGCCAACCAGAAAGTGAACGGCTTCATGCGATAGCCCACGACCATCGGGCACTTGGCCAGCATGCATTCCAGCGCCGCCGTGCCGGATGCCAGCAGCGCCGCGTCGCTGGCGATCATCGTTTCACGCCCCTGCCCATTCAGCAGGTGTACGGTCAGATCCGGCGCCACTTCGGCCTTGATGCGCTCAAACTGCTCACGCCGTTTGGCGTTGACCAGCGGCACCACCACTTCCAGCTCGGGATAACGCGTGCGCAGCAGCTGCGCGGTTTTGAGGAAGTCGGCGCTCAGCATCTCGACTTCGGCGCCGCGGCTGCCCGGCAACAAGGCCAAACAGCGCGCCTGCGGAGCGATGCCAAGCTGAGCGCGCGCCGCCAACCGATCGGGCTGCAGCGGCATGGCGTCCGCCATGGTGTGACCGATAAACCGGCAGGGGACGTTGAAACGATCGTAAAACGCTTTTTCGAAAGGGAGAAAGGCCAGCACCAAATCGGTGGCTTTGCCTATTTTGAAAACGCGCTTTTGTCGCCAGGCCCACACGGAAGGGCTGACATAGTGGATGGTGCGAATGCCGCGCTGCTTGAGGCGGCCTTCCAGCGTGATGTTGAAGTCCGGCGCGTCGATGCCGACAAACACGTCCGGCCGCAGCTCACCGAAGCGGCGGGTAAGATCCTTGCGAATCTTCAACAGGCGTGGCAAGCGCTCGAGCACTTCCACCACGCCCATTACCGCCAGCTCTTCCATTTCGTACCAGGCTTCGCACCCTTCGGCCTGCATCAGCGGGCCGGCGACGCCAACGAAACGCGCGTCAGGGATCTGCGCTTTGAGCGCACGGATCAAACCGGCGCCGAGAATGTCACCGGAGGTTTCTCCGGCGACCAATCCGATAGTCAATGGACGATTCGACATAACTCAGCGAATGATGCCACGGGTAGAACGGGTGAAGAAATCGAGGTACTGCTGCGCCACCGGCTGCTCTTTGGCCAGGGCTTCGATTTCCGCTTTCGCTTCATCCAGCGTTTTTTCGCTGCGATACAGGATTTTGTAGGCGTTGCGGATCGCCTGCATTTCATCCTTGTCAAAACCGCGGCGCTTGAGGCCGACCGCGTTGACGCCGAACGGCGTAGCGTGGTTGCCCTGAGCGATGACGAACGGAGGCACGTCCTGAGCGACACCGGAACAACCGCCTACCATCACATGCGCGCCGATAATGCAGAACTGATGGATCGCCGTCATGCCGCCGATGATGGCGTGATCGTCGATTTCCACATGCCCCGCCAGCGTGGCGTTGTTGGCCAGCACGCAAGCGTTGCCAACTACGCAGTCGTGGGCGACGTGCACGTTGACCATCAGCAGGTTATCGTTGCCCACTTTGGTCAGGCCGGTGCCCTGCGCGGTGCCGCGGTGGATGGTGACGCTTTCGCGGATGCGATTGCGATCGCCCACTTCCACACGCGTCGGCTCGCCCGCGTATTTCAGATCCTGATTCACTTCGCCGATAGAGGCGAACTGATAAATCTGGTTATCGCGGCCAATCTTGGTAATGCCGTTCACCACCACGTGGGATTTCAGCACCGTGCCGGCGCCGATTTCCACCTGGGAGCCGACGTAGCAGAAAGGGCCGATATGCACGCCGGCGCCAATCACGGCGCCTTCTTCGACTATCGCGCTAGGATGGATAAAGGCGGTTTGGTCAATCACGGATTAAGCCTCCCGGCTGCGGGCACACATCATGGTTGCTTCGCAGACAATTTTACCGTCAACGGTCGCCACGCCTTTGAAGCGAGTCAGACCGCGGCGAGTTTTCTCGAAGGTGACTTCCATGACCATCTGATCGCCTGGCACCACAGGGCGCTTGAAGCGAGCTTCATCGATACCAGCGAAGTAATACAGCTCGCCCGGTTCCAGTTTGCCGACGCTTTTAAACGCCAGGATGCCGGTGGCCTGCGCCATGGCTTCCAGGATCAATACGCCTGGGAAAATCGGTTTGCCAGGGAAGTGGCCCTGGAAAAACGGTTCATTCACCGATACGTTCTTCACCGCACGCAGATATTTGTGCTCTTCAAACTCGAGGACGCGGTCGACCAGCAAGAACGGGTAACGGTGAGGAAGCAGATCCAAAATTTCTGCAATATCCAGAGTATGAGTGTCAGTAGTCAAAATACTCTTCCTGTCTCTAAAAACTGATGGCATCAACAACACGGCCTGCGCTGACCCCAAAAGGAGATCATCATGCAGGCCGCAAATTAACATCTCTTTGCGCTTTTGGTCTCACGACCAACGCGTTTCGTTTTGTACCCGCGAGAGCGGGCGGCAATGACTAGTCTTTTCCGACTTTACGTTCGACAGCTTTCAAGCGCTTGCTGATCTCATCGATATTCATTACCAACGCAGCGGTTTTACGCCAAACCTTGTTAGGCTGCAACGGAATGCCCGAAGAGTATACCCCAGGTTCGGTGATTGGTCGCATAACCATTCCCATTCCGGTAACAACAACCTTGTCGGCAATTTCCATGTGACCGTTGATCACGCTGGCGCCGCCAATCTGGCAGTAGCGGCCGATTTTCAGGCTGCCGGCCATGATCACACCGCCGGCGACGGCGGTATTGTCGCCAATCACGACGTTATGTGCAATCTGGCATTGGTTGTCGATGATAACACCATTCCCGATTTGGGTGTTATCCAAAGCGCCGCGGTCAATGGTGGTGCAAGCGCCGATTTCGACGCGATCGCCGATAATCACCGTGCCCAACTGAGGGATCTTGATCCACTCGCCGCGCTCATTCGCATAGCCGAAACCGTCTGCGCCGATCACGGTGCCCGACTGAATCAGGCAGCGCTGGCCGATTTCGACCGCATGATAAATCGTTACGTTCGCCCACAGACGCGTTCCCGCGCCGATGCGTGCGTGTTTGCCGATGAAGCAGCCCGGGCCGATAACCACGTTATCGCCAAGCACCGCACCCGACTCGATCACCGCGTTCGCCCCAATGGCGACGTTCTGCCCCAGCTGCGCTTCAGGCGAGATCACCGCGCTTGGCGCGATATCCTGAGCCGGCGACGGCGTGGTGTCCATCAGCTGCGCCATGCGCGCATAGGTCAGGTAAGGGTTCTTAACCACCAGCGCCGCAGCACGGCAGTGTGGTAAATCCGCTTCGGTAAGCACCACGGCGCTTGCCTGGCAGGAAGACAGCTGCTCTTGATAGCGGCTGTTTGACAAAAACGTGATTTGGCCAGGCTGTGCCGAATGCATAGAAGCAATGCCGGTGATGACGAGATCGCCATCACCGTGCAATTGTGCATCCAACTGCTGCGCTAAATCAGCCAGTCGAATTGAAAGCATGTGTTATTTAACCTGTTTCAGCACGTCAGCAGTGATATCTTTGGAAGAGTCTGCATAGGCAACGGCGTTGGCGTCGATCACCACGTCATAACCGCCTTTGCTCGCGACAGATTTCACCGCGTCCTGAATGCGGCTCAGGATCTTGTTACGCTCTTCCATCTGGCGACGACGGTTGTCCTGCTCGAAAGCCTGGGCTTTCTGAGAGAACTGCTCGCGCTGCGCCATCACGTCTTTTTCCAACTTGCTGCGGTCGCTGGCTTTCATGGTAGCGCCGTCACGCTGCAGACGTTGCATTTTGGTCTGCAGGCTACGTTCCATGTTCTGGAGTTCGCTTGCACGGCCTTTAAACTCGTTTTCCAGCTGTTTAGCGACCGCTTCGCGGGCCGGCAGCTGTTGGAAAATGCTGGAGACGTTAACGACAGCGATCTTATCTGCTGCCTGAACGCCAGCTGAAGCAGCCATTGCTAAACCGAGGCCTGCGGCACACAACCACTTTTTCACTATAAACTCCTTACCATCACCCATTTGTGTCATATGACACTGAAGTACACAATTTGCCAGACTTGTCCCACCAAACAATGAGAATCATCTCCCTCTGCCGGCGGGCGCCTGGCCATTGCGATTCTTAATAACTGTTATGCCCAGAGGCGAGACCCGTTACCAGGTCTTACCGATGTTAAACTGGAACTGTTCGGACTTGTCGCCTTCGTATTTCTTGATCGGGTTGGCGTAAGAGAACACCAATGGCCCCAATGGCGACATCCACTGCAGCGCGATACCGGCGGAAGAACGAATATTGCTGGCCTTGCTGTAGTCCGGCACGCCGTACATCAGCGTCTCGTTGGTATTCTTCCACTTGGTATCCCACACGGTACCCGCATCGATGAACAGCGACGTGCGCACAGAGTTGGCGTATTTCTCGCTGATGAACGGCGTTGGGGTGATCAGCTCCAGGCTGGCGACCGCCATGGCGTTACCGCCCACCGCGTCATCCGAACCACAGATGCTCTGACGATCGGTGGTGCTGCCGGCGTTGAACTGGCACTGGTACGAATTGGAGTTGTAGTACACCGCCTTCGGACCAATGGTGTTGGACTGGAAGCCACGCACGGTGCTCGAACCACCGGCGTAGAAGTTCTCGTAGAACGGCATTTCCTTGCCGCCCAGCCCATCCGCGTAACCCAGGCGGCCGCGACCCAACAGCACCCAGGTGCGGTCGTCGTTGATCGGCACGTACTGTACGCTGTCCAGCGTCACCTTGTAGTATTCGTTGTCCGAGCCCGGAATGGTGACCTTGCCGTTCAACGTGGTGCGGTTACCCGAAGTCGGGAAGTAGCCGCGGTCCAGGTTGTTGTAGGTCCAGCCCAGGTTCAGGGTAAAGTCGTCCGTCGAGTAGCTGGCGCGGTCGGTCTTGTTCGCATCCACACCCATCGAGTCGAGGTAACGCCACATGGCGATCTGCGGCTGCATGTTCGACAGGCCGTTGTGGACATAGCCCAGGCCGGTGCGCAACGAGTTATTTTCGTTGATCGGGAAGCCCAGCGTGCCGTCAACACCGTAACTCTTGTTGGTGTAGTCGGACAGATCCGCGTTATCCGCTTTAAAGTCGTTGTAGAAGACGCGGCCGCCCAGGCTCACACCGTCAACGGTGAAGTACGGGTTGGTGACCGAGAATTCGGTGTACGTCTGGTAATCGTTCTTGGTGCCGCTGATGCCGACCGAGTAGCCGGTACCCAACCAGTTATCCTGCTGCACGCCGGCCTGGAAGCTGACGCCGCTCTCGGTGCCGTAACCGACGCCGAAGTTAAAGGTACCGGTGTTGCGTTCTTTTACCTTATAGGTCACGTCGACCTGATCGGCGGTGCCCGGCACGCGCTGGGTTTCCACGTCAACCGTTTCGAAGTAGCCCAGACGGTTCAGACGCTCTTTGCCCTGCTCGACCTGCTCGTTGCCGAGCCAGGCGCCTTCCATCTGGCGCATTTCGCGGCGCAGTACGGAATCCTTGCTGGTGTCGTTGCCTTCGAACTTGATGCGACGCACGTAGAAGCGGTTGCCCGCGTCAACGTTGACGTGCAGTTTGACGGTTTTATCCGCGTCGTTGATCTCCGGCTGGGTGCCGACGCGCGGGTAGGCGTAACCATAACGACCCAACATCGTTTTGATGTTGTCTTCCATTTTGGTCACTTTGCTGCCGTTATACAGCTCGCCCGGCTCGATTTTGGTGATCTGAGCGACTTCCGCCGAGTGGCCGGCCAGGTTGCCGTTCACGATAACATCAGAAAGCTTGTACTGATCGCCTTCGGTGATGTTGATGGTGATGTAGATGCCTTTTTTATCCGGCGTCAGGCTCACCTGGGTAGAATCGATGTTAAAGCGGGCATAGCCGCGATCCAGATAGAAGCTGCGCAGGGTTTCGAGATCGCCCGCCAGTTTTTGCTTCTGGTATTTGCGATCGCCGACCAGGTTCCACCACGGCACTTCATCACGCAGTTGGAAGCGCGAGATCAGTTCATCGTTGGTGAAGGCATGGTTGCCGACGATGTTGATTTGTTGAATCTTGGCGGAGACCCCTTCCGTGAACACCAGTTTCAGGTCGACACGGTTGCGCGGCAACGGCGTGACCACGGCTTTCACCGAGGCGCTGTATTTACCGACGCTGTAATAGAAGTCTTCCAACCCTTTTTCAATGCTGGAAATCGTGGTGCGGTCGAGCGCCTCGCCCACCCGGACGCCGGAGGCTTCCAGGTTTTGCTTGAGCATGTCATCCTTCACCGACTTGTTGCCGGAGAAAGTGATGCTGGCGATGGTAGGACGTTCCTTCACCTGCACGATCAAGGTATTACCATCGCGCAGTACGCGCACGTCCTCGAAGTTGCCGGTGGCAAACAAGGCACGAATGGTATTACTGATGTCATCGTCAGTGACGGTATCGCCGACGCGAACCGGCATGTTGAGTAACGCCGCACCGACGGCAACTCGCTGCAGGCCTTCGAAATGAATGTCTTTCACTACGAACCCGTCTGCACCGTATACGGTGGCGCTGCCAAACAGCAGCGACGCTATGAGCAACTTTTTCATCGCCATCGTTGTTATGCGTTCTTCCTAACCTATCCCCGCCCCTAAAGGCGGGAAAAATCATTGAAAAGTGCAAGACCCATCAACAACACCAACACGATCGAACCTATGCGGTAGCTGTAGTCCTGTACTCGCTCGGAAACCGGCCCACCCTTCAGCTTTTCTATCGCCAGGAAGAGGAGATGCCCACCATCTAACACCGGTAATGGGAACAGATTGATGATCCCCAGGTTGACGCTAATCAACGCCAGGAACATCAGATAATACACGAATCCGACTCCGGCTGACGCCCCAGCTCCCTGTGCAATCGAGATCGGGCCACTCAGGTTGTTCAGCTTTACATCACCGGTTATTAATTTGCCCAGCATGTTGACCGTCAGCCGCATCAGCTGCCAGGTCTTGTCGCCGGCCTGATACAGCGCCGGGAACGGTCCATACTGGCGAATCGTCTTATACTCTTCCGGCAGCGGCAGCACCTTTGGAATGATGCCTGCAAACCCCACCGATTTGTCTTTTCCCACCGGCTTTGTATCCGGTATCAGCGTCAAAGACAAGGGGGCGCCGTTTCTTTCAATCTCCAAAGCCAGCGGTTGCCCCGGGCCATCGTGGATACGCTTCACCAGCGTCTGCCAACGACCCAACGGCTGACCATCGACTTTAACGATCCTGTCCCCCGCTTGTAAACCCGCCTTTTGCGCCGCCGAGTTCGGCTGCACTTCCGCCAACACGGATTCGATCTGCGGGCCGCGCGGCATAATCCCCAGCGCGACAACGGGATCCTGCTTGTCCGGTTCAAAGTTCCACTGGCGCAAGTCCAGGGTTTTGGTCACCACCTGCGAAGAGCCGAACGGCGCTACGCCGACTTCGGTTTGCGCATCGCCAATCTTCGCCACCAGCGCCAGACGAACTGACTCCCAATCAGGCGTTTCGATGCCGTCAACCGACTTTAGTTCCATGCCAGACGAAATTTCAGCCTTGGCGGCGATCGATTGCGGCGCGATTTCGCCGATCACCGGACGGAAACTCGGCACGCCGATGATGAACACCAGCCAGTAGGCAAGGATAGCAAACAGGAAGTTGGCGATGGGGCCGGCGCTGATGATGGCCGCGCGCTGCCAGACGGTTTTATTGTTGAAGGCCTGGTGGCGCATCTCCGGCGCCACCGACTCCACGCGCTCGTCCAGCATCTTCACGTAGCCGCCGAGCGGGATCAGAGCGATAACGTACTCGGTGCCCTGGCGATCGGTTCGGCGCCACAGCGCCCGGCCAAAGCCGATGGAGAAGCGTTCAACGCGCACGCCGCAACGACGGGCAACCCAAAAGTGTCCGAACTCATGCACGGTAATCAAGATACCGAGCGCAATCAGAAACGCCACCAGGTTCCAAAGCACGCTGACCATCATCCCTCACTTTCCGTCATCGACGGATTAAAACACCAACAGCATCAGGCAGGCAAACACCGGCACCGCCGCGGTCAGGCTGTCGATACGATCCAGTATGCCGCCATGACCGGGAATCAAATGCCCGCTGTCCTTGATGCCCGCTTCGCGTTTGAACATGCTTTCGGTCAAATCGCCCAGCACCGAAGCCAGCGCGGCGATCACCGAACAGGCCAGCAGCGTGGTCGGCACCACGTTCAGCGGCGCGTAGCGGCCGAACAGCCACGAGATCACCGCCGACGTCAGCAACCCGCCGATCAAACCTTCCCACGTTTTGCCCGGTGAGACCTTCGGCGCCAGCTTATGCTTGCCGAACAGCTTGCCGAACATGTAGGCACCGGAATCTGCGCCCCACACCAGCAACATCACGTACAGCAGCCACCAGGCGCCGGTAAACGGGTTTTGCTCGTAGCCGAACTGGCGCAGCGCCAGCATGCCCCAGAAAAACGGCACGATGGTCAGCAGGCCAAACAGCAGGCGCAGCGGGCGCGAATTGCGCCAGATAGCGGCCGAGCCGGGATAGAACAGCACCAACAGCAACGCCGCCAGCCACCAGGCCAACGACAGCCACAGCGAGCCGCTTATCTGCGGCACGGATTGATGGTAAGCGGGGACGCTGAGCATCATCAGCGCAAGCAGAAAACCGCACAGTATCGCCAACCAGATGCGCTGCGAACGGGAGGTAAAACCGGCCAATTGGCCCCACTCCCAGGCAGCTAACATGCACACGACGAGCGTTACCAGAGCAAAGGCCAACGGCGGCAACAGGAACAGCGCCGCGATAACGATCGGGATTAAAATCAGAGCAGTTATGAGGCGATACTTCAGCAAAAGTTCTCCCTAGGACGCATCGGCGCCGTTAGGTGTTGTTCCCCCGAAGCGGCGCTCACGTTGTGCAAATGCATTCAGCGCACCTTCAAAGACAAGTTCATCGAAATCAGGCCAGAGCACATCAGTAAAGTAAAGTTCAGCATAGGCGATTTGCCACAGCAGGAAATTACTGATGCGATGCTCGCCACCGGTGCGGATAACCAGATCCACCGGCGCCAGGTCGCTCATGCAAACCCGCTCGTTCAATAATTCCTCGCTGATCTGATCCGGGTGCAACTCGCCTACCCGTACCTGTTCGGCCAGTTCCCTTACTCCCTGAATGATATCCCAACGGCCGCCGTAGTTGGCAGCGATATTGAGCGTCAGGCCATCGTTATTTTCCGTCAGAGCTTCAGAGCGGCGGATCCGCTCCTGCAAACGCGCGCTGAATCGGCTGATATCGCCGATCACTCGCAGCCTGACGTTATGTTTATGCAGGCTTTTTACTTCACTATCCAAAGCGCGGACAAAAAGCTCCATCAGGGCAGAGACTTCCTGCACCGGACGGTTCCAGTTTTCGCTGCTGAAGGCATAAAGCGTGAGCGCATCTAAATGGTGGCTGGCGGCAAAACTGACCGCGCGGCGAACCGATTTCACCCCTGCTTTATGACCGAAGACACGTAACTTGCCCTGACGTTTGGCCCAGCGTCCGTTACCGTCCATGATAATGGCGACATGGCGCGGCCCCGGGGAAGATGGATTAGCCTCTTGTTGGTTTGCGGACGACATAACTCGTACTTATTTCCTCAATAGAAATATAACTGCCTTTCCGGAACATCAGGCCCTTACGCGCAAAAAAAGCCGTGTGCCCGACACGGCTTTCAGCCTGCCCTTGCGACACCCGGCGCAGCCGGGCCGCCATTGACGCACAAGGCGCCAATCGGGCCATAATTCAACGGTATAACCGCTGACAGGTGGCGCAGACTATACCACCTCAGCGGGGCATGAACAAACGGCCCCGCTGCGGCGCACGCGAATTACGAGCAAAATCGGATAATCACCGTGATCGGCCGCACAACGCGCGAACCCGCTCCTCAGCGGCGGCGCGCGCCTGACGGTCAATGTCTAAGACCGCTTCGATGCTCGTCGGTTCCTGCAGCGCGAGACGTTCCACCACCTGGCGATTGACCGCCGCGATATCGGTAAAGCGAATCTGCTGCTGCAAAAATGCCGCCACGGCGATTTCGTTGGCCGCGTTCAGCGCGGTGGTGGCCGCCTGGCCGGCATCAAACGCTTCGATCGCCAAATACAGGCAAGGATAACGCTCACGCTCCGGTTCGGCGAAGGTCAGCGAACCGATACGGCAGAAGTCCAGCGCTTCCACACCGGAATTCACACGCTGCGGATACGCCATCGCGTGAGCGATTGGCGTGCGCATATCCGGCGTCCCCAACTGCGCCAGCACACTGCCGTCTGCATAGCGCACCATCGAGTGAATCACCGACTGCGGGTGCAGGATCACTTCCATTTGCTCGGCCGAGGCGTTAAACAGCCAGCGGGCCTCAATGTATTCCAGACCTTTGTTCATCATGGTGGCGGAATCCACCGAGATCTTGCGACCCATCGACCAGTTCGGGTGGGCGCAGGCTTGATCCGGCGTCATCGCGGCGAACTGTTCCAACGGCGTGGTGCGGAACGGGCCGCCGGAACCGGTAAGCACGATGCGCGAAACACCATGACTGTCCAGTGAAGAGTATCCCAACTGACGCTGAATGTTCTCAGGCAAACTCTGAAAAATCGCGTTGTGCTCGCTGTCGAGCGGCAGCAGTTGCGCCTGGCTTTGACGCACCGCGTCCATAAACAGACGGCCGCAGGTGACCAGCGACTCTTTGTTGGCCAGCAGCACCTGCTTGCCCGCGCGGATCGCCGCCAGCGTCGGCAACAGCCCCGCGGCGCCGACGATGGCCGCCGTCACTTGATCGACGTCATCCAAAGCGGCCAATTCACAGGCCGCTTGTTCCCCGGCCAACACTTCGGTAGCGACGCCGTTTTCCGCCAGGATAGCGCGCAGCTCGCGCGCGGCGCTTTCATCCGCCATCGCGGCAAACGCGGGCCGAAATTCCATGCATTGCTGCGCCATGACCGCAACATTGCGGCCGGCCACCAGCGCTTTGATCGCAAAACGGTCGAGATTCGCCCTGACCACGGCCAGGGTGCTGGTCCCTACCGAGCCGGTCGAGCCAAGAATGGTCAGTTGCTTCATGAGTTCACTCTGAATAACTGTCTGATGAGATCGGAGGTGCTCCAGTGTGGAACCTTGGACACCGCTTGTCCATGATCTTTCAGTACGATGAAACGGGATCTGCGCCACAAAAAACAAAGCGCCGCCCAGGCGACGCTTTTTTTCTGCGCGATGCTGATTAGAATTCCATCAGCTCTTTTTCTTTCTCCGCCAGCGCGGCGTCGACCAGCTTGATGTAAGCGTCGGTCATTTTCTGAATCTCGTCTTGTGAACGACGCTCTTCGTCTTCGCTGATCTCTTTATCTTTCAGCAGCGCCTTGACCTTGTCGTTGGCGTCGCGACGCACGTTACGCACCGCTACGCGGCCCTGCTCGGCTTCGCCGCGCACGATCTTGATCAGATCCTTACGACGTTCTTCGGTCAGCGGAGGCAGCGGAACGCGAATGTCAGAACCGGCGGAAGACGGGTTGAGGCCCAGATCGGAGCTCATGATCGCTTTCTCAACGGCCTGGCTCAGGCTGCGGTCGAATACGTTGATTTTCAGCGTGCGGGAGTCTTCCACGGTCACGTTGGCCAGCTGACGCAGCGGCGTAGCGGCGCCGTAGTATTCCACCATGATGCCATCCAGAATGCTTGGAGAAGCGCGGCCGGTACGGATCTTGCTGATTTGGTTTTTGAATGCTTCTACGCTTTTTTCCATGCGTGAATCAGCATCTTTTCTGATTTCATTAGTCACGTTGCAAACCCTTGGAAGCTGGTTACTTGGCAGGCGATACTCAAGTATAGCCCGTAATCGTACTCGAAGAGCGCGCGGCGCCTGGCGTCACGCGCTCCGAAAAAGAGGTGTGAACAGCCTTATTTGCTGATCAGCGTACCTTCGTTCTCACCCATCACCACGCGGCGCAGCGCACCGGGCTTGTTCATGTTGAACACGCGGATCGGCAGACCGTGATCGCGGGCCAGCGTAAATGCCGCCAGATCCATCACTTTCAGCTCGCGCTCCAGCACGTCCTGATAGGTTAATTGTTCATACAGCGTCGCATCCGGGTTTTTCACCGGATCGGCGGAGTATACGCCATCCACTTTGGTGGCTTTCAGCACCACGTCCGCTTCGATCTCGATGCCGCGCAGGCAGGCAGCGGAATCGGTGGTAAAGAACGGGTTGCCGGTACCGGCGGAGAAGATCACCACGCGGTTGTTGCGCAGCAGGCTGATAGCCTCTGCCCAGCTGTAATTATCACATACGCCGTTCAGCGGGATCGCTGACATCAGGCGGGCGTTCACATAGGCACGGTGCAGTGCATCACGCATAGCCAGGCCGTTCATCACGGTAGCCAGCATTCCCATGTGGTCGCCCACTACGCGGTTCATGCCGGCTTGCGCCAGCCCCGCGCCGCGGAACAAGTTCCCGCCGCCAATAACTACACCGACCTGAATTCCCAGTTCGACCAGCTCTTTCACTTCCTGAGCCATGCGATCCAAAACGCTGGCGTCGATACCAAAACCTTCTGCACCTTGCAGGGCTTCGCCACTCAGTTTAAGCAGAATACGCTGATATACGGGTTTTGCATTGGTTGCCATGGTGTTCTGTCCTAAGAAGCAGTATTAGTATTGGGGATTTCAGCCGATGAAACGCGCCTGAGGTGAGCATCACGCTGCAGGGCCTGCCACCGGTGTAATTCTGGCTGGATAGTATGGAACCGCCAGACGGCGGTTCCATCGACAGTCATTAAGACTGTTTGCTCATCGCGGCAACTTCAGCAGCGAAGTCGGTTTCGACTTTCTCGATGCCTTCGCCCACTTCGAAGCGAATGAAGTTGGTCACGTCAGCGTTGTGCTCTTTCAGCACCTGAGCAACGGATTTGCTCGGATCCATAACGAAAGGCTGACCGGTCAGAGAAACTTCGCCGGTGAATTTCTTCATGCGGCCTTCAACCATTTTCTCTGCGATTTCTTTCGGCTTGCCGGACTGCATGGCGATGTCCAGCTGAACCTGGTACTCTTTTTCTACCACTTCAGCAGACACGTCTTCTGGCTTCACGAACTCTGGCTTGCTCGCCGCAATGTGCATTGCGATTTGCTTAACCAGCTCTTCGTCAGCGCCTTTAGCCGCAACCAGAACGCCGATGCGCGCGCCGTGCAGGTAGCTGCCCAGCACGTCGCCTTCCAGGGAAGCAACGCGACGAATGTTGATGTTTTCGCCGATTTTTGCCACCAGCGCTACGCGCTCTTCTTCGAACTGTGCTTTCAGCACGTCAACGTCAGTGATTTTGCCGGCCATAGCGGCATCCAGCACTTTGTCGGCGAACGCCTGGAAACCGGCGTCTTTCGCAACGAAGTCAGTCTGGCAGTTAACTTCCAGAATGATGCCGTAGTTGCCTTCGATCTTGGTTTTGATCACGCCGTCAGCAGCTACGTTGCCTGCTTTTTTAGCGGCTTTGATCGCACCGGACTTACGCATGTTTTCGATTGCCAGTTCGATGTCGCCGTTGGATTCAACCAGCGCCTTCTTGCAATCCATCATGCCAGCGCCGGTACGCTCGCGCAGTTCTTTTACCAGGGCAGCGGTAATATCAGCCATTTATTTTTCCTCGGTTATCTCGCGTGGAGACAGTTCTCATTCAGATAAGCAAAGGGGGCCTTTACAGGCCCCCCTAACCAACATATGTCAATACCTGGTTAATAAGGGCTCAGTGACGAGCTTGCCTTATTATTCAGCTTCTACGAAGCCTTCTTCCGCCTGAACGGCCAGATCTTGAGAACGACCTTCACGCACAGCGGCAGCAACAGCAGTCAGGTACAGGTTTACTGCACGGATTGCGTCGTCGTTACCAGGGATGATGAAGTCAACGCCGTCTGGGTTGGAGTTGGTATCAACGATAGAGAATACCGGGATACCCAGGTTGTTGGCTTCTTTGATCGCGATGTGCTCGTGATCGGCATCGATAACGAACAGTGCGTCTGGCAGACCGCCCATATCTTTGATACCGCCCAGGGAGTTTTCCAGCTTGGCCAGTTCACGAGTGCGCATCAGCGCTTCTTTCTTGGTCAGCTTGTCCAGGGTGCCGTCTTGAGACTGGATTTCCAGATCTTTCAAACGCTTGATGGACTGACGAACGGTTTTCCAGTTAGTCAGCATGCCACCCAACCAGCGGTGGTTCACGAAGAACTGGTCACAGCTGTTCGCAGCGTCTTTTACCGCTTCGCTTGCTGCGCGTTTGGTACCAACGAACAGGATCTTGCCTTTACGGGAAGAGATCTTGCTCAGTTCAGCCAGAGCGGCGTTGAACATTGGTACAGTCTGCTCCAGGTTGATGATGTGAACCTTGTTACGAGCGCCGAAGATGAAAGGCTTCATTTTCGGGTTCCAGTAACGGGTCTGGTGACCAAAGTGAACACCAGCCTTGAGCATGTCGCGCATGGAAACAGTTGCCATGATTAAACCTCTATAGATTAATTGGGGTTATGCCTCCACGTATCCCATAACGCCGACCCTGGCGGCGACAAGTCACCTCAGGGCACCCCGGCGGATGTGCCGATACGTGTGTGTTATTTACACAAAATGAGTGCAGTTAAAGTATTTTCGGCTCATTCCCGCCAGGTCACAAGAACCAAGACACGGATCGCCGGCGCGCTTTATACCATAAACCCGCCGCCGACACCAACTTTTGTTGCGTTTCGCCGGGCGTCAGGAAATGAAATTTGGCAGCCCCCGGCCGGGCTGATACCATAAGTCACTGCTTCTTATTGTCGACGATAACGACACCTGCGGACGAATTTCATGGCAATCTCAATTAAAACACCTGATGACATCCAAAAAATGCGCGTGGCCGGCCGCCTGGCCGCCGAAGTGCTGGAGATCATCGAGCCGCACGTCAAACCTGGCGTGACCACCGGCGAGCTGGACCGTATCTGTCACGAGTACATCACCAACGAGCAGCAGGCCATTTCCGCCTGCCTCGGCTATCACGGCTTCCCGAAATCCGTGTGCATTTCGGTGAACGAAGTGGTGTGCCACGGCATCCCGAGCGACGACAAAACGCTGAAAGACGGCGACATCGTCAACATCGACGTGACCGTGATTAAAGACGGTTTTCACGGCGACACCTCGAAGATGTTCATCGTCGGCAAACCGACCATTCTGGGCGAGCGCCTGTGCCGCGTTACTCAGGAAAGCCTGTATCTGGCGCTGAAGATGGTCAAACCGGGCATCCGTCTGCGCACCCTGGGCAAGGCTATCCAGCAATTCGTCGAAGCCGAGAAGTTCTCCGTGGTGCGCGAGTACTGCGGCCACGGCATCGGCGAAGTGTTCCACGAAGAGCCGCAGGTGCTGCACTATGACGCGGACGACGGCGGCGTGGTGCTGCAGCCGGGCATGGCCTTCACCATCGAACCGATGGTCAACGCCGGCGACTACCGCATCCGCACCATGAAAGACGGCTGGACGGTAAAAACCAAAGATCGCAGCTTGTCGGCGCAGTATGAGCATACTATTGTGGTGACTGATAACGGCTGCGAGATAATGACGTTGCGCAAGGATGACACCATCCCCAACATCATTACGCACGAGATGTAAGCACCGCGGCGAACGCCGCGTGCAGAATATCACCAGGCCGGCTTATGCCGGCCTTTTTTATGGGCTGCGCACTATGTCTGACAATCTTCTTCAACAGGCGGCCCCGGCCGTGCCGATGCCGCCCGCCTCCCCCAGCGCCTACGGCGACGACGAGCTCACCTGCCCGGTGCTGAAACAGCGGCTGGAACAGTTTCAGCTGTGGCTGGCGGCGGCGTTCGACGCCGGCTCCAGTGCAGAAAGCCTGGTGGCGGCGCGCAGCGACTTCATCGATCGCCTGCTGCGCCGGCTGTGGACGTTCTACGGCTTTGAAGATATCCCGGAAACCGCGCTGGTGGCGGTCGGCGGCTACGGCCGCGGCGAGCTGCACCCGCTGTCGGATATCGACGTGCTGGTGCTCAGCCAGCGCCGGCTGACAGAGCAACAGTCGCAGCGGGTCGGCGAATTCATCACCCTGCTGTGGGATCTCAAGCTGGAAGTGGGCCACAGCGTGCGCACCCTGGAAGAGTGTCTGCTGGAAGGGCTGGCGGATCTGACCGTGGCCACCAACCTGATCGAATCGCGCATGATCTGCGGTGACGTCGCGCTGTTCCTGCAGATGCAAAAACATATCTTCAGCGACGGCTTTTGGCCTTCGCCGCAGTTTTTCCACGCCAAGATCAACGAGCAGCAAGAACGTCATCAGCGCTACCACGGCACCAGCTATAACCTGGAGCCGGATATCAAAAGCAGCCCCGGCGGCCTGCGCGACATCCACACGCTGCTGTGGGTGGCGCGCCGCCACTTCGGCGCCACCTCGCTGGACGAAATGGTCGGCTTCGGCTTTCTCACCCAGGCCGAACGCAACGAGCTGAACGAATGCCAGAGCTTCCTGTGGCGCATCCGCTTTGCGCTGCACCTGGTGCTGCCGCGTTACGACAACCGTCTGCTGTTCGATCGCCAGCTCAGCGTCGCGCAGCTGCTGCGCTATGAAGGCGAAGGCAACGAGCCGGTCGAGCGCATGATGAAAGACTTCTACCGCATGACGCGGCGCGTCAGCGAGCTGAACCACATGCTGCTGCAGCTGTTCGACGAAGCCATCCTGGCGCTGGACGCCACCGAAAAACCGCGTCCGCTGAACGACGATTTCCAACTGCGCGGCGATCTGATCGATCTGCGTGACGAAACGCTGTTCATCCGCGAGCCGCAAGCCATCATGCGCATGTTCTACCTGATGGTGCGCAACCGCGAGATCAAAGGCATTTACTCCACCACCGTGCGCCAGCTGCGCCACGCGCGCCGCCACCTGAAACAGCCGCTGTGCACCATCCCGGAAGCGCGCGATCTGTTCATGGCCATCCTGCGCCATCCCGGCGCGGTGTCGCGCGCGCTGGTGCCGATGCACCGTCACAGCGTGCTGTGGGCCTATATGCCGCAGTGGGGCAAGATCGTCGGGCAGATGCAGTTCGATCTGTTCCACGCCTATACCGTCGACGAACACACTATCCGGGTGCTGCAGAAGCTGGAGAGCTTCGCCGATCCGCAAACCCGGCCGCGCCATCCGCTGTGCGTGGAGCTGTATCCGCGCCTGCCGCACCCGGAACTGCTGCTGCTGGCGGCCTTGTTCCACGATATCGCCAAAGGGCGCGGCGGCGATCACTCGATCCTCGGCGCGGAGGACGTGGTGGAGTTCGCCGAGCTGCACGGCCTCAACTCGCGAGAAACCCAACTGGTGGCCTGGCTGGTGCGCTGCCACCTGCTGATGTCGGTCACCGCGCAGCGCCGCGATATCCAGGATCCGACGGTGATCCAGCAGTTCAGCAGCGAAGTGCAGAGCGAAACTCGCCTGCGCTACCTGGTATGCCTGACGGTGGCGGATATCTGCGCCACCAACGAAACCCTGTGGAACAGCTGGAAGCAGAGCCTGTTGCGCGAGCTGTATTTCGCCACCGAGAAACAGCTGCGCCGCGGCATGCAAAACAGCCCGGATCTGCGCGAACGCGTGCGCCACCACCGGCTGCAGGCGTTGGCGCTGCTGCGCATGGACAACATCGACGAAGAGGCGCTGCACCGCATCTGGAGCCGCTGCCGCGCCGACTATTTCCTGCGCCACTCGCCGAATCAGCTGGCCTGGCACGCCCGCCATCTGCTGGCCCACGATTCCACCCAGCCGCTGGTGCTGGTCAGCCGCCAGGCGACGCGCGGCGGCACCGAGATCTTCATCTGGAGCCCGGATCGTCCTTATCTGTTCGCCGCCGTTGCCGGGGAGATGGATCGCCGCAACCTGAGCGTGCACGACGCCCAGATCTTCACCAACCGCGACGGTATGGCGATGGACACCTTTATCGTGCTGGAGCCGGACGGCAGCCCGCTGGCGCAGGATCGCCACGCGGCGATCCGCCAGGCGCTGCTGCAGGCCATCACCCAGCGTGAGTACCAGCCGCCGCGCGTGCGCCGCCCCTCTTCCAAGCTGCGCCACTTCAGCGTGCCGACCGAGGTCACCTTCCTGCCGACCCACACCGATCGCCGCAGCTACCTGGAGCTGACCGCGCTCGACCAACCCGGCCTGCTGGCGCGGGTGGGCGAAGTGTTCGCCGATCTGGGGCTGTCGCTGCACGGCGCGCGCATTTCCACCATCGGCGAGCGGGTCGAGGATTTGTTTATCCTGGCCGACGGCGAGCGGCGCGCGCTCGACCAAGAAACGCGCAGAAAGTTGGAGCAACGGTTGACAGAGGCCCTCACCCCAAACGATAAAATGTGATACAAGTAACTTTTTACCGACAACATCAGGAAAGAGAACAGCATGCAGCAATTACAGAACGTTATTGAAAGCGCCTTCGAACGCCGTGCGGACATCACCCCGGCGAACGTAGACACCGTAACGCGCGAAGCGGTAAACCAGGTGATCGGCCTGCTGGACAGCGGCGCCCTGCGCGTCGCCGAGAAGATCGACGGTCAATGGGTCACCCACCAGTGGCTGAAGAAAGCCGTGCTGCTCTCTTTCCGCATCAACGACAACAAGGTGATGGACGGCGCGGAAACCCGCTACTACGACAAAGTGCCGATGAAATTCGCCGACTACGACGAAGCGCGCTTCCAGAAGGAAGGCTTCCGCGTCGTGCCGCCGGCCACCGTGCGCCAGGGCGCGTTCATCGCTCGCAACACCGTGCTGATGCCGTCTTACGTTAACATCGGCGCCTACGTCGACGAAGGCACCATGGTCGACACCTGGGCCACCGTCGGTTCTTGCGCGCAGATCGGCAAAAACGTTCACCTGTCCGGCGGCGTCGGCATCGGCGGCGTGCTGGAGCCGCTGCAGGCCAATCCGACCATCATCGAAGACAACTGCTTCATCGGCGCGCGTTCCGAAGTGGTGGAAGGCGTGATCGTGGAAGAAGGCTCGGTGATTTCGATGGGCGTCTACCTCGGCCAGAGCACCCGCATCTATGACCGCGAGACCGGCGAAATCCATTACGGCCGCGTGCCGGCGGGTTCGGTGGTGGTTTCCGGCAACCTGCCGTCGAAAGACGGTTCTTACAGCCTGTACTGCGCGGTGATCGTCAAGAAAGTCGACGCCAAAACGCGCGGTAAAGTCGGCATTAATGAGTTATTGCGTACTATCGACTAAATTGAAATAGCGGGTGATTCACCCGCTATTTTTTTGTCTGCGTTTCGCTGGCAGTCACAGTCGCAGATCTCGCTTTCCGCCATAATCGCAGTCGTGGAATATAACGATCACATCTAAAGAGGGCGCAGTATGTACGATAACTTGAAGAGTTTGGGCATCAATCAACCGGAAGACGTCGATCGCTATAGCCTGCGTCAAGAGGCCAACAACGACATCCTCAAGATCTATTTCCGCAAGGACAAGGGCGAGTTCTTCGCCAAGAGCGTGAAGTTCAAGTATCCGCGCCAGCGTAAAACCGTGGTGGCGGACAACGCCGGCCAGGGCTACAAGGAAATTCACGAGATCAACCCGAACCTGCGTTACGTGATCGACGAGCTGGATCAGCTGTGCCAGCGCGATCAGGTGGAAGTGGATCTGAAGCGTAAAATCCTCGACGACCTGCGCCATCTCGAAGGCGTGGTGTCGCACAAGATTGCCGAGATCGAAGCCGATCTGGAAAAACTCACCCGCGGCAAATAATGCGGATCGGCTGACCCGCATCATCGTTAAGGCGCCCTGTTACGGCGCCTTTTTACGTTATGACTGCAGCAGCGTGCCCCACTGCTCGACCCACGGGCAGGCGGCCACTTCCGGCTCCGGCTGTTCCATCGCATCGATTTCCAGCACTTCGCCAACGCGGGTGGCGCCCTGTTCCTGCAGCAGCGCATCGAACGTGCGCCCGGCGCCGCAGAAGTGGTCATAGCTGCTGTCGCCGAGGGCGATCAGCCCATAGCGCAGCTCCGGCTGATAGCCAACCTGATCGCGGATAGCGTGGAACAGCGGCGCGATGCTGTCCGGCAGATCGCCCTGCCCGGTGGTGGAGGTGATCACCAGCGCGTAGTGCTGACGATAAAACTGCCAGGCCTCCAGCGTGCCCTCTTCGAACAGTTTGACCTCATGGCCCTGCTCGCTGAGGATGTTTTGCGCCTCTTCCGCCACCAGCAGCGAATTGCCGTAGACCGTTCCCACGAAGATACCAACCTGAGCCATGGCTCCTACTCCCTTCATTACCTTTAAAAATTGTCAGCTATCCTGACCGTTAGCCGCGCTAAACTCAACCCCGGCAAGTTCAGGGAATACCCCCGCCCAGCCGAACTGCGCCATCACCCCTTGCCAGGCCTCGTCCCAGCGCGCCGTTACCTGCAGCGGCTCGCCGGTCACCGGGTGCGTCAGCTGCAGATGGCTGGCGTGCAGCATCAGGCGCGGGCAACCGAAATGCTGCGCCATCCCGCGATTCTGCCGCAGATCGCCGTGCTTGCTGTCGCCGATGATCGGGTGGCGCAGGTGCGCCATATGGCGCCGCAGCTGATGTTTGCGGCCGGTTTCCGGCTGCAGTTCCACCAGACTGTAACGCGCGCTGTCGTAGCGGCCGACGGCCACCGGCATCTCTACCTGCGCCAACGGCCGGTAGTGCGTCACGGCCGGCTGCGGCCCCTTGTCGGCATCGGCATGTTTATCGGCGATTTTATCCAGCTCCGCCGTCAGCGGGTAGTCGAGGGTCGCCTCCTCCTGCACGTAACCGCGCACCACCGCATGGTAGGTTTTCTGCACCTGATGCTGCTCGAACTGCTGCGACAGCAGGCGCGCCACCTCGCTGGAGAGCGCCATCAGCAGCACGCCGGACGTCGGGCGATCGAGACGGTGCACGGTAAAGACGTGCTTCCCGAGCTGATCGCGCACCGTCTGCATCATAAAGCGAGTTTCATGACGGTCCAGCCAACTGCGGTGCACCAACCAGCCCGACGGTTTGTTCACCGCCACCAGGTGTTCATCCTGATACAAAATCTCAATCACATCGCATTCCCAGGTCAATAGCCGTTTCGGGCGCGAGTATAACAGGCATGAGACGCAACGCTAGTTCACCCATTCGATGGTCACCAGGCGCGTATCGGCGCGGCCGCGATCGTCCACCGCCCGAATGCGGTAGCGCCCGTTGTTGATCGGCCGCCAGTCGATCGGTTTTTTACTGGCGCTGCTGCCGAGATAGATATCGTCGACGAACCAGTACACCGTCTTGCTGTCGGCGTCCGTCACCGCATTGAAGGCGATTTTGTCCCGTCCCTGTTGCGACTGGCGCAGGGTATAAGTGGTGTTTTTCAACGGCGAGGTGATGCGCGGCGCGTTGCCGCCGACGGCGATGCCGTTGTCCTTGCAGCGATTGACCGGCGGCGCCCGCTTCGGCAGCCCGGCCTGGGCGAACACGTTGGCCAAATCGGAAGGCCAGAATTCAAAAATTTCGGTGCGGGTCTGCGCCGCGTCATACGGCGGGCAAACAACCTCGCCGCTGTGAATATCCAGCACCACCGGCCGGTAGACGCTGTCTACCTTGATCGGCGACTTGCCGGGAATGAACCAGGTCTTGCCCTTTTGCTGGCACCACGGCGTCGGCAGATCGCCGCTGGCGAGACAGATGTCTACCCGCCGCAGCCGCTTGGGGAACGGATGTTTCGGTTCCCGCAGGGCGGGATAGCTGGCGTTGACGCTGTCGATGATATTGAAAAACAGCGGCGCGGCCGCCTCGGCGCCGACCAACGCATTGTTGCCGCGCCCATCGAAGTTGCCTTCCCACACCACCAGCACGTAAGGGCCGAAAATCCCGACGCTCCAGGCGTCGCGAAAGCCCCATGAGGTGCCGGTCTTCCAGTACACCGGCAGCGACGAAGAACGCTGCGCCAGCGTATCGCCCGGCCGCCGGTGCTGGCGCAGCATATCCAGCGTGATGAAACTGGCCTCCTCGCTCAACAGCCGCACCGGCCTCGGTTCACCCTCGTTCAGCCGCAATCGCAGCGGCCGCAGCTCGCCGCGGTTCGCCAGCAACGCGTACAGCTTCGCCAGCTCCTGCGCCGTCACCTCGCCGCCGCCCAGCACCAGCGACAGTCCGTAGTGGCTCTCATTGGCCATATTGGCGACGCCGGTCAGGCGCAAAAACTGATAAAAGGTCGGCTGACGCAGCTGTGAGGCGACATAGACCGCCGGGATGTTACGGCTGAAATTCAGCGCGTCGGTGGCGGTCACCGGGCCGAGAAAACGCCGGTCGAAATTTTCCGGCGCATAGGCGCCGAACGACGAAGGCACGTCTTTCAGAATGGTCATCGGATGCAGCACGCCCTGCTCCATGCCCAGCGCGTAGATGAACGGCTTCAGCGTCGATCCCGGCGAACGCTTGGCGTTGGTGCCGTTCACCTGCCCCTGGATCGGACGATTGTAATAGTCCGCCGAGCCCACCAGCGCGCGCACCCCCATATCGCGGCTGTCCACCAGCAGCACCGCGGCGTTTTGGATGCCGCGGCTGCGGTTGCGGGCGATAAAAGCGTTGACCTGCCGTTCGACCAGCCGCTGCAGCCCGGCGTCCAGCGTCGTGTCTACGCGGGTATCGCGCTGCACCAGTTGCTGCGTCTGCAGGCGCAGCTGTTCGATAAAGTGCGGTGCGATATAAGGCACTTGTTCAGGCTGCCGCAGCGCCAACGGCAGGCGGAACAGCGTTTGCTGGCTGGCGTCGGTGGGGTAAACCCGCTGCCAACGCTGGAACAGACGATTGCGCGCCTGCGTCAATGCGGCACCGAGCACGCCGGTTTTCGGCTCCAGACGGTAGCTGGGTGACTGCGGCAAGACCGCCAGCGTCAGCGCCTCCGGCAGAGTCAACTCCCGCGGCGGCTTGGCGAAATAGATCAGGCTGGCGGCGCCGATGCTTTCAATGTTGCGGCCGTAGGGCGCGTAATTCAAATAGGCTTCCAGGATATCGCGCTTGGAGTAGCTCAGTTCCAGCTGCACCGCACGCAGCACCTGCAACACCTTGCCGCCCGGCGTACGGGTATTGAGATGCCAGCGCATCCGCGCCAGCTGCATGCTGATGGTCGAACCGCCCTGCATTTTGCCGCCGGCGACATAGCTGCGCCAGAAACCGCGCATCAGGCTGACAGGGTTAAAGCCGGGGTTATAGTAGAACCAACGATCTTCGTGCAGCAGCAACCCGCGCACCGCCAGCGGCGACACTTGCTCCAGCGGGGTCCACAGCCGGTAGCGATCGTCGTTGGCCAGCGTAATGCGCAGCAGTGCGCCGTGCCTGTCGTAATAAACGGAAGACTGCGGCAGCCCCTGCCACAGGGGCGGATGCGGCCACAGCCGAATTGCGGTCAACAGCAGCGCCAGTAAAAACACCGCCATCAAGCCGTTTTGCAGCACGCGCCCGGTCAGGATCTTCATACGTTCTCAGCATTCCGGCGCCAGACGCTGGCCTG
This sequence comes from Serratia sp. TSA_130.1, assembly GCF_052691795.1. Taxonomy (NCBI): domain Bacteria; kingdom Pseudomonadati; phylum Pseudomonadota; class Gammaproteobacteria; order Enterobacterales; family Yersiniaceae; genus Serratia; species Serratia sp. TSA_130.1. Next base: position 1,369,609 of record NZ_JBQZFS010000001.1, on the reverse strand, counting down.
GCGCCGGATACGGCCTAGTCGTTGCCCGCCGGCACCACCACCAGCTTGCCGCCGCCGGCCGACATGGCCTGCACTTCTCGGTCATACATGGCTTCGCCGTAGGCCGGTGGAATAATAAAGCTGCCGGTATTGGTGGCCTTGATCTGATAGACGAACTCCTGCACCTCGGTGCCGGCGCTGCCGTAGATAATCACCCGATCTTCACGGATGTCGCTGTAATCCGGCGCCCAGGTGGAGCCGGTGGCGGCCAGCGGCGACTGCCAGCCGCCGCGATCGTCGCTCTCCTCACCGGCATCGGCCGGTTCCGGCGGCGTCTGCTGCACCACTTCGAACCCGCCCGGCAGCAGATCGACAATCGCCAGGTTGCTCTGCCCCTCTTTCGAGTTGGCGCGCACCTTCAGATGGACGTTGATCTTCTGCCCCAGCGTCACCTGCGTCACCGGTTTGCCCTGTTCGTCGGTGTACTCGCGGACGATCTCAATCCCGCGCGACAGCGCTTTTTGCGGCGCGTTCAGATCGTAACCGGCCTGCGTCACCACATACCAGGCCGGCGCATTGCCGCCGTTGGTGAAGCGCACGGCGGTGGCATCAGCGTTGAACTGCCCCTGAACGAATAGCCCCTGCAGCTCACTGATGCGCTGTGGCTCACCGCCGGCTTTATCTACCTGCACGATGCCTAATGCGTCCGCATTGGCGGATTGCGCCGCCACCTGGGCCGAATAGCTTTCCAGCGCCAGAATGCTCATCGCGGAAGAGTAGGTGGTGTAACGCTCTTCCTTCAGCGCCTTGACCATGTTCTCCAGCACCTGCGGCGGAATCGACGCCACCTTCTCCGGGAAGTGACGGGTAATCAGATACAAACGCGTTGCATCTTGCACCAGCGGATCGAAATAGTTCTGCGTCCACCAGGCGCTGTCATAGGCTTTGCTCAGTTGCTGCCAGCTGGGTTGCAACAGCGCGGCGGCTTCGTCGTCCATCTTCAACAAACGATAGGAAGAGGCCAGATACAGCGCGCTCAGATCGGTTTTCCACCCTTCGCCATAGCGTTTTTGCAGCGTATCCTGCACGGCCGCCAGCGAGTTGGTGGTCACTTCGCCCTGCAGCGTCAGCAGGTAGACCGCCCAACTACGCAGGCGCAGCAGATACAGATCATCGAAACCGCTGGCCGCCAGCTCGCGCAGCGCGCCGTTAGCTTCGTCCAGCATGCCTTCCGGCAGGGCGTAACCCGCCGCTTTGGCTTCGAGCAGATATTGCACCACATAAGGCGTGACGAAAGGATCGGCATCCGGCGACGAACGCCAGGCGCCGATCGCCCCGCTGTCGTTCTGACGGGCGCGCAGCACGCCCAGCAGGTTGCGCAGCTGCTTGCTGACTTCCGCCTGGCTCAGGCTGCCTTTCATCTCTGGATGGCGGCTCTGCAACATCAGCGGAATGGAACGGCTGACGATCTGCTCGGAACAGTAATACGGATAATCCGCCAGGTATTGCGCCAACCCGCTGGTCAGCACCAGCGGCGAATTCGACACCGCCGCCCGGCGCTGCGCGAAAGCGTCGAACATCTGGCGCAGGCCATCGACGTTCTGGCTGCCGCCGCTCATGCGCCCCATCACCGATTGAGTACGGTACGGCGCCGCCGGCCGCACCGAGGTGCTGACGGTGCGACGGCTGGCCTGGTCGCCGTAACGGGCGTCGAACACCAGCGGCGCATCGCCCAAAACGGCTTTGGCGCGCAGACGGAAGGCGATCACGCCCTCGCGTTTTTCCGCCAGCGTCAGGCTTTGCGTCGCGTTGCCCACCACCTCCAATTGCGGCGGCGGCGTCAGCAGGACGTTGATGGCTGCCGACTGGCCGTTCAGCCCTTCGAGGTTGTTGCTGACGCCCACGCTGACGTCGAACTCATCGCCCGGCGCCACCATCGCCGGCACGTTCGGCGTCATGATGAAGCTGTCGCGCACCGTAGCGGCGGTTTGCGCCTTGCCGATTTTCTCCGGCGTCACCGAAATCGCCATGACGCGGATCTTGCCGTTGAAGTAATCCGGCACCGGATAGACGAACTGTTTCTCGCCGCTGACCTCGGTAATGCCGGACCAATAGGCCACCGGCTTATCGCGCTTGCGCTTGAACGGGTTGAGGTTGAGATCCAGCCCTTCGCCCGCATCGCCGCCCGGCGCCGCGGTCAGCGCCATCAGCTTGCTGAATTCCGGCAGGATCAGATCGAGGATCTGCGAGCTGCTCACGTTCAGTTCGCGCTTGCTGAAGAAGAACTCCAGCGGATCCTTCAGGCGATAACGCGCCACCTGCAGAATACCCTCATCGACGGCGAACAGCGCCACCTGCTGCGGCGCATCGGTCTTGACCGTCATCGTCAGGTTTTCACCCGGTTTGATGACCTCCGGTGCCGTCACCTCAAGGCTGTTTTGGCGCGCCTTGATACTGATCTTGAACGGCATCACGCCATAGCTCAGCGGGCTCATGAAGATCTCGCTGGAGTTGATGTCGCGCACGAACTGCACGTTGATGTAGCCGTTGCCCTCCATGCCGGCCGGCACGCGGATCGTCTGCACCGAGCTGGTGGTGTCGGTGTGGAACCACTGCCAGGCGTAAACCTTGTCCTTCTCGATGGTGATCAAGCCGCTGCCGGTATAGGGCGCGTTAATCGCCACCTCGATCTCTTCACCGGGCTGGTATTCCGCCTGGTTGAGTTTTAGCTTCAGTTCGGCGTTGCGATCCAGCGAACGACTCAGGTTGGCGTTGCCGGCCACGCTGTAGGCGACGCGGTTGAGCGTCTTGCCCTGCGCATCTTCGATCACCAGCACGAAGTCGCCCGGCTTATCGGTCGCCAGCCGCAGATCCGCGCCCTGATCGCCCAGCGCCAGCGGCTGTTCCGAGAGCTGCACTTCCTTCATCTTCGACTGGTATTTGTAAACGCCCGAATCCTGTTTGGTCAGCACCGAAATGTATTTCTGTTCGATCAGCACCTGCTTCAGGTTCGGCATGGCGATCTGTTTCAAGGCCGGATCAATGGCGATCACGTTCAGATGCCGCTCCGCATCGCGATTGATGTAGCCCAGATCGCCGTCGGCCTTCACCCCAATCAGGTAATCGTAAGGCGAAACCAGCGTACGGGCGGTAGCCGCCACCGAGCGACCGCCGCCGGCAACGAACGCCTCCGACAACAGCTGCAGCTGATAAGTGGCGTCGGCGTAAGATTTCAGATCGAGCGGAATATCAGCCGCGCCGTGTTCATCGGTGGTGCGATCTTCCAGCTCGGTTTCGAACCCGTCGCTGTTTTGTCGGTTTTCGTAGAACGCATAATCCGGGAAGCGATCGAAGCTCGGATACATTGGCCGCAGCGTCAGCCTGGTGGTCACACGGCGATCTTGCGCCGGGGTGCCGAACAGGTTCTGCACATCGATGCTGGCCTTCAGCTCAGACGGCTTGACCCAGCCTTGCTGGCGGTCCGGCGTCAACGCCAGCTTCACTTTCAGTTGATCCGGCTCGAACTCCTTCACATTGACTGCGGTATGGCCGAGCAGCGTGGAGGTGTCGTTGTTTTTGCCGATCAGATACAGATAAACGTTCCACTCGCCGGTGGGCGAGTTTTCATCGGTGGTATAGCTCAGTTCGTTGAAACCGCTGGCGCCCAGCGTCAGCGGCACGGTGGACATCAGCTTGTCGCGCGGATCGCGAATTTCGGCGCGCACCGGCACGCCGGCGAGGCCAACGCGCCAGTCGGCGGCGCGAGTGATCAGGCCGATATTGAAGGTGTCTCCCGGCCGATACACGCCGCGGTCGGAGAACAGGTAGCTGCTGAGCGTGCGCGGATCGGTCGGCGTTTGTTCACCGGCAACGTCGAAGCGCGAGAAATCCAGCCCGCGATCGTTATAGCTGCCGGTCGGCAGGAAGGAGACATCCCCTTCTTTCTCCACCAGGAACATCACCGGCTGGCGCTCGTTGGTGTACACATCCAGCGCCGGGAAACGCACGTGGCCGTCGGCGCCGGTGGTTTGGCTGAGCAGCGTCACGCCGTTTTTGGCCACCACAGATACGTTGGCGCCGCTGACCGGCGCACCGCTTTGGATCGACTGCACGAAGACGTCGCGCGTCTTATCCTGCGAGCTCTTGGCGACGATGCCCAGATCGGTCACCACCACAAAACGCGAATCGCCGACGTCGGGCTGCTCTTCCCCTTCGCTTTCATCTTGTTCCTGCTCCTGCTCGGCACCCGCCTCTTCCGCCGCCGGTTTGCGATTCGGCTGCCATTCCGACAGCGTCAACAGAAACACCCCACGATGGGAACTGGCGTTGGTGGAGAGATAGCGGGAAAGATCGATGCCCTGATAGTTCACTTCCCCCGGCCGCTCGTTGTTGAGGGCCGTCTGGTATTTGAAATGCTCGGTGAAATACTCATCGTTGAGCCGGTTGAATTCCGTGGACGAGTATTCCCGGCTTTTGAAGGAAACAATGTGCTGCAGCTGACTCGGGATCACCCGCTTGATGTCCAGCCGCAGGCCCGCCACGTTGCGCGCCGCCACGCTGATCTGCTTGTCGCCGTTGACCGACAGCAGCGAGCCCTGCGACATGAACTGCAGCGATTTCGGGAACTCCGGCACTTCGACCACCCGATAAACCTTCTTCGGCATTTTGTAACCGCCGGCGGAGATCAGCTGGTTATCGATCTCGAGCAGCATAAAGCGGTGCGCCGGGGCGTCAAAACGGAAGCTGAACTGCGGCTGATAGGCCTCTTCCGCCTCGTTAAGCGTCAACGGCAGCGGCGTCGCCTGCGCCAGCACGTTCTTGCCGACGCTGTCTACCGTCCATGGGTAAAAGTCTTCAGCATCATTGGCGGCCTCGGCATCGCTCGGATCGTGCTGCGGCAGCAGCCAGGCTTTCGCGGCTCGCGCCAGCTCTTTATCCTTCACCGCATCGCTGAAACCAACCACCAGCGCACGCTGCCCTTTGCCGCCGTCGGTGTCCACCACCTGGGCGCTGGCGTCGCTCAGCGCCAGGCTGTACAGGGTAGGAACCTTGACCCAGTTGCTTTTCGCCTCTTCGACCGCGTTGCCGGCCGCCGTCGATTTAACGCCCTTGCCGACGGTCAGATGTACCGCGCCGCCCTGATCCAGCGCCTGCAGCGGCTCGGAATGCACCCAGGCGTTCAGTTTTTTCTCGTCATATACCAGAGAGAAATTCAGCTTCTTCTCGGAGGTGGCGCTGCCTTCTTTCAATCCCAGCGAAATCTGTTTTTCAAAGCTGGCGACGTCGACCGGCGCGTTGAACTGCAGATTGAAAATCGCGCTGCGTTTCTGCGCATTCTGCGGATCGCGGTAGTACTCGGCCTGCCCCAGACGGTAGCCGAACGCAGGCACGGTGAAGGCATAGCGGGTTTTGGCGAGTTTGACCTGCGGCGCCAGCAAGGTAGCGGGCTCGAGGGTCACGTCATATTTCGCGCCCATCGGCAGCGGCTTTTTCGGCGTGAACACCAGCGTCGATTCATTGTTCCACGCCCACTGCCCTTCCGCCGTCGGTTTGAGGGTGATGCCGGCGCTCACGGTTTTGCCCACCGCGGCGATCGGCGCGACCGAGCCGCTGAAGGCCAGACTCACCGTTTGTGGCGCTTGCCGGGCGGCGGTGTAATCTATCGGCGCGGGGTTAGCCAGCGATGCGCTGACCTCCTGAACCACCATCGGCGCCGGTTCGATCGGCTGAGGCCGATTTTGCCACCAGTGCCAACCGTAAAACGCGCCGCCCGCGGCGCCTGCCAGCAGCAGCAGGCCCAGACCGATCGCTTTCGGATGTTTATCCACGCCGCTTTCCAGCCGCAGAAAACCGCGCGGCAGCGCAGCCCACCAGGCCGGCGCGCGCCAGCTGAGGTTGCCGACCAGCGGTCTCAGCAACCGCCCCAACAGCGACAAGACCCCACCCAACAGGCGGCAAACGCCCTTAACCAGGGTAAAAGGCAAACGAAGGATAAACCTTAATAAATCCATTATTGCAGCACCTCATCATCCTAATGCAGCCCCCGGTCAACCGCCGCGGTTTAACCGAGCCGAAAGACGCCGTCGGCTCTCCTGCCCGGCATCCGCGCGAGTACTCTACACTGCCGGGCGGCAAAAATCTGCGCGCCGCCGGCGAATTACGGCTCTTTATTCAACATCAAATCCAACTGCTGCAGCAGCACCAACAGCGGCAGACTGCTCGGCTCACGCTCCTTCAACGCCTCCTCGAAGTAAGGCGTGATGGCAAAACGCGTCGGCAGCGGCGCTTCGGCGTCCAACAGCGCATACATGCGCGGCAGAAACACCCACTGCAGCCAAGCCTCGGCCGACATGCTGTCGATGCAGAACGGCTCGGTGCTGGAGAAAGCCTCAGGCTCGGGCGGCGCGGCCTGCCACAAGGCCAAATCGCGCATGGATTGTTCAATCGCCTGCAAACTGCGGCGAACCTGATTATGTATACTCATCTGCATTCCCGATCTCTTTTCATCATGATATTCAGCTCGCTGGCTGAAAGGCGGCAAAGCATAGCATTTTTATAGCCCAAATTTGGCGCGCCCGAGACCGGCTGCCGTTTTTATCTGGTGGCGTGCGCCGCCGCGCGGCACAATAGGCCCACCGAATTCACCACACAGATAAAGATTCATGTCCGTAATAACAGAGAAAAAAAATCACGCGACGCCCGGTAAGGCCATGCTGGCCTCGGTCACCGGTTACGCCATGGACGGGTTTGACCTGCTGATCCTCGGCTTTATGCTGCCGGCCATCAGCATCGAATTAGGATTAACCTCATCGGCCGCCGGCTCGCTGGTCACCTGGACGCTGATCGGCGCGGTGCTGGGCGGCGTGATCTTCGGCCATCTCAGCGATCGCTTCGGCCGCATCCGGGTGCTGACTATCACCATCCTGATGTTTTCCCTGTTCACCGGCCTGTGCGCCGTGGCGCAAGGCTATTGGGATCTACTCGCCTATCGCACGCTGGCGGGCATCGGGCTGGGCGGCGAGTTCGGCATCGGCATGGCGCTGATCGCCGAAGCCTGGCCGGCGGAGAAACGCAACCGCGCTTCAGCCTACGTCGGCATGGGCTGGCAGTTGGGGGTGCTGGCGGCCGCTTTCCTGACGCCTTTGCTGCTGGAACATATCGGCTGGCGCGGCATGTTCCTGGTCGGCCTGCTGCCGGCGCTGGCGTCATTCCTGATCCGCCGCACGCTGGGCGAACCGGAGGAATTCGTGCGGCAAAAAGACGCCGGGCAGCCGCTCTCCTTCCTTCAGCGTTTGCGCCTGCTGTTTAAGGATCGCGCCACCAGCAAGGCCAGCATCGGCATCTTCATTCTCTGTTCGGTGCAGAACTTCGGCTACTACGGGCTGATGATCTGGATGCCGACTTATCTGGCGAAAAACTTCGGCTTCTCGCTCACCAAGTCCGGCCTGTGGACGGCGGTGACGGTGGTCGGCATGACGTTCGGCATCTGGCTGTTCGGCGTCCTGGCCGACCGCTTCGCCCGCTGGAAGATTTTCGTGCTGTATCAGGTCGGCGCGGTGGTGATGGTGATCGGCTACGCCCAGTTGAGCGATCCGATGCTGATGCTGTTCGCCGGCGCAGTGATGGGCATGTTCGTCAACGGCATGATCGGCGGTTACGGCGCGTTGATTTCCGATACCTACCCGGTGCAAGCACGCGCCACCGCGCAAAACATCCTGTTCAATCTGGGACGCGGCGTCGGCGGCCTGGGGCCATTGGTGATCGGCGCGCTGGTGACGCAGGTGTCGTTTACCGCCGCCATCAGCCTGTTGGCGGCGATTTACCTGCTGGATATCTACGCCACGCTGTTCCTGCTGCCGAAAAAACAGGGCGCAGGCGATACGCTGGGCGCGATTGGTTAACGCGGAAGAAGGATTGAGACGGGGCGCACGCGAGGCGGAATAGAACAAAAAGTTGGGGGCACTGCGTTAACAGTGCCCCCGGTTCGTTTTATAGCCATCCCGCTACACAGCATGCTCCCTGCTCAATCCTTGAAAACTTTTCCTGCGGCCATCCTGACCAAGTGGTCCTTGCATCATCCTGCAGCATCGTCCTGACGCGGTTCCTCAGCCTTCCTGACCCGCCGACAGTCCTGCGCCGGCTCTCAATCTCCGTCCTGGAGGTGTCCTTGGTTTCAATCCTGAAACATCCTGGGCATCTCCTGACGCCATCCCTCGCTCTTGCCTGAGCGCATCCCTTTCTTCTTCCTGAAGCTGCATCATCCTGATGCTTTCCTGCTCCGCCGGGTCCGTGCCGGTAATGATAAGATCGCTCAAATTTCCCGGAATCACAAGGGTTTGAGAGGTGTCTCACACTAAATTAAGACTAAGAGTTATCCTAAAGAAATTCTAACCAATTGATCTGGATAACAATAATCTCATGGTCCAAAGAGAGGTGAAAAAAATTAAGAGCGATCTCTCACAGCCCGTGTGAGAGATCTCTTACACGACCGACGGCGAATCCGCCGCGCTTCAGTCCAGCACTGGGCGCAGCGCATCGAGGAAATTCCCCAGCGTCGCCGCCAACAAGGTGCGCTTATCGCTGCCGAACTGCTCCAGCACCACGTTGCCGCTGACGTTGCACAGCGACACCATCGTCATCTCGGATTCGGTGGTCGCCAGGAAGAGGGTCGGTGACAATTTGAGGCGCTTTTGCGTCACCAGATGGCCGATCAGATTCTCCTGCAGGCGGATGAAATCCTCTTCGCTCCATACCTGCAGCAGGCTCAGGCGATGCTCCCCAAATTGCGCGCTCATGTCACCGGCGTATTGCTGCGTGTAGAAACGGTGCGCATCCGGCTGCAAACGCAGCTCCAGCGCAGCCTCGACCTTCTCCAGCGTCGCCGCCGGTTCGAAAGGCTGCGGCAACCACAGCACGTCGTCCTCGCGATTCTCCACGATGCAGGGCGACGGCACGCCGTACAGCGCCTCGCTGGCCGGCGCGTGGCCGCGCTCTTGCTGCCACAACTCGACATAGCGTTGAGTGAATTCACGCAGAGCGTGCGATACATCATGGTCCATATTCTTTCTCGCATACGTTAAACTGACGGCCATTGTACCTATCTCTGACCGAGGTGACAGCAGATGTCCTCATATCAAGACCACCAGGCCCTGTCAGGGCTGACGCTGGGCAAACCCACCGCCTATCGCGATCGCTACGACGCCACGCTGCTGCAGGCGGTGCCGCGCAGCATGAACCGCGAGCCGCTGGGGCTGTATCCCGACAACCTGCCCTTCCACGGCGCGGACATCTGGACGCTGTACGAACTCTCCTGGCTGAACGCCAACGGGCTGCCGCAGGTGGCGGTTGGCGAGATCGGCCTCAACGCCGACAGCCTGAACCTGATCGAATCGAAAAGCTTCAAGCTGTATCTCAACAGCTTCAACCAAACGCCGTTCGCCGATTGGGAAACGGTGCGCAGCACGCTGCAACGCGATCTGTCCGCCTGCGCCCAGGGCGAGGTGAGCGTCACCCTGTTCAGCGTCGACCAACTGGAAGGCAGCCCGATCGCTCGTCTGGCCGGCGACTGCATTGACCAGCAGGATATTCGCATCGACAATTATGAGTTCAACGCCGACTACCTGCAGAACGCCGCCGGTGAAGAGGTAGTGGAAGAGCAATTGGTCAGCCACCTGCTGAAGTCCAACTGCCTGATCACCCATCAGCCGGACTGGGGCTCGGTGCAGATAAGCTACCGCGGCGGCAAGATCGATCGCGAAGCGCTGCTGCGCTATCTGGTTTCCTTCCGCCACCACAACGAATTCCACGAGCAATGCGTCGAGCGCATCTTCAACGATCTGATGCGCTATTGCCGGCCGCAAAGCCTGACGGTTTACGCCCGCTATACCCGCCGCGGCGGACTGGATATCAACCCGTGGCGCAGCAACGTCGCATTCGCTCCCGAGCACGGCCGCCTGGCGCGCCAATAAGTGCGAAACATTGCTCAACAACTGAGCTAACGAGCGGTTTGTGTTGGTAAAAGCGCAGGGACGGCGGTAAGGTTAAAACGAGGCTGCGGCCGGGCAGAGCGCCCGCTTCGCCGCAGCACGCCAACCATAACGAGATGCTGTTTTGCTGCGTATGGATTACTACCGCCCCACACCGGGTGCAAAGGAGTTACCTTGATTACACACATCAGCCCGCTTGGCTCTATGGATTTATTGTCGCAGCTGGAAGTAGACATGCTGAAGCGCACCGCCAGCAGCGACCTGTACCGCCTGTTTCGCAACTGTTCGCTGGCCGTGTTGAACTCCGGCAGCCAAACCGACAACAGCAAACAGCTGCTGTCGCGCTATGAAACCTTCGATATCAACGTGCTGCGCCGCGAGCGTGGCGTGAAGCTGGAGCTGGTCAATCCGCCGGAAGAGGCGTTCGTCGACGGCCGCATCATCCGTTCACTGCAGGCCAACCTGTTCGCCGTGTTGCGCGACATTCTGTTCGTGCACGGCCAAATCGCCAGCGCCGGCCGTTTCCAACACCTGAACCTGGAAAACTCGGCCCACATCACCAACCTGGTGTTCTCGATCCTGCGCAATGCGCGCACGCTGCATCTGGATGAGGATCCCAACATGGTGGTGTGCTGGGGCGGGCACTCGATCAACGAGAACGAATACCTGTACGCGCGTAAGGTCGGCAGCCAGCTGGGCCTGCGCGAGTTGAACATCTGCACCGGCTGCGGGCCGGGTGCCATGGAAGCGCCGATGAAAGGCGCGGCGGTCGGCCACGCGCAGCAGCGTTACCGCAACAGCCGCTTCATCGGCATGACCGAGCCGTCAATCATCGCCGCCGAGCCGCCTAACCCGCTGGTGAACGAGCTGGTGATCATGCCGGACATCGAAAAACGTCTGGAAGCGTTCGTGCGCATCGCGCACGGCATCATCATCTTCCCGGGCGGCGTCGGCACTGCCGAAGAGCTGCTGTACCTGCTGGGAATCCTGATGAACCCGGAGAACAGCGAGCAGGTGCTGCCGCTGATCCTGACCGGGCCAAAAGAGAGCGCCGATTACTTCCGCGTGCTGGACGAGTTCATCATGAACACGCTGGGCGACGCCGCGCGCCGTCACTACACCATCATCATCGACGATCCGGCGGAAGTGGCACGGCAAATGAAAAAAGCCATGCCGCTGGTGAAGGAGAACCGCCGCAACACCGGCGACGCCTACAGCTTCAACTGGTCGATCCGCATCGCACCGGATCTGCAGCTGCCGTTCGAGCCGACCCACGAGAACATGGCAAACCTCAATCTGTATCCGAACCAGCCGCCGGAGCAATTGGCCGCCGCGCTGCGCCGCGCCTTCTCCGGCATCGTGGCCGGCAACGTGAAGGAAAACGGCATCCACGCCATTGAGCAGTTCGGCCCGTACAAGCTGCACGGCGAACCGCAGATGATGAAGCAGATGGACAGCCTGCTGCAGGGCTTTGTCGCCCAGCACCGCATGAAGCTGCCGGGCAGCGCCTATGTGCCCTGCTACGAAATCGTCGCCTGATCCTCAATCCCGGGCGGCGTAACGGCCGCCCTGTTTTTTCTGACCTTGCCGCCCATGATGATACACCTACTGATTGTCGACGCCCTGAACCTCATCCGCCGCATTCACGCCGTACAGGGCTCCCCTTGCGTCAACGCCTGTCGCCACGCGCTGCAGCAGTTGCTTCAGCACAGCCGCCCGACCCACGCGGTGGCGGTATTTGACGAGGACGACCGCAGCGAAAGCTGGCGTCACAAAATTCTGCCGGACTACAAGGCCGGGCGCTCGCCGATGCCGGAAAACCTGCAACAGGAGATGCCGCAGCTGCGTGAGGCCTTCGCCGAACTGGGCGTCGCCAGCTGGCATTCACCCGGCAACGAGGCAGACGATCTGGCGGCCACGCTGGCGGCGAAGGTCGCCGGCGGCGGCCACCAGGTGACCATCGTCTCCACCGACAAAGGCTATTGCCAACTGCTGGCGCCGAACGTACAGATCCGCGATTACTTCCAGAAACGCTGGTTGGATATGCCTTTCGTGCAGCAGGAATTCGGCGTGCTGCCGCAGCAACTGCCGGACTACTGGGGGTTAGCGGGGATCGGCAGCAGCAAGATCCCCGGCGTGGCCGGCATCGGGCCGAAAACCGCCGTGCTGCTGTTGCAGCAGTCGGGCAGTCTGGACGGGATCTATCAGCACCTGGAGCAGGTGCCGGAGAAATGGCGCGGCAAGCTGGAGCAGCACCGCGAGCTGGCCTACGTCAGCAAACAAGTCGCCACGCTGCGCACCGATCTGTCGCTGGACGGCAACCTGCAGCAGCTGCGACTGCCGATACAATAAGGGCGCTGCAAGCAGCGCCCTTCATCAGGTTTAACGCGATTAATCGCGCTCGTCGCGGCGGCCCGGCACCGCCGACCACATGCGGCGCACGTGTACGGTGATCTCTTCGCGGTCGTGATACAGCTGTTTGGCGTGCACTTCAGCGCTGATGCCGGCGGCGCTCAGCGCTTCGCGGATGCTCATCAGGTTTTGCGACACTTCCTCGTAGCGTTTTTTCATCGGCAGTTTGAGGTTAAAGATCGCTTCGCGGCACCAGCCTTTCACCAGCCACTGAATCATCAGGCTGGTCACCTTCGCCGGTTTTTCCACCATGTCGCACACCAACCAATAGATCTTGCTGCTGTTCGGCTCGAACTTGAAGCCGTCGGCGCGGTGATGCGTCACCTGGCCGGTTTCCATCAGGCTCGGCGCCATCGGGCCATTATCCACCGAATGCACCATCATGCTGCGCTTCACCAGCTGATAGGTCCAGCCGCCCGGGCAGGCCCCCAGATCGACCGCATGCATGCCGCTGGCCAGGCGCTCGTCCCACTCGTCGGCGGGGATGAACACATGGAACGCTTCTTCCAGTTTCAGCGTCGAACGGCTCGGCGCATCGGCCGGGAAGCGCAGACGCGGAATACCCATGTAGAACGGCGAGTTGTTGTTGCTGTAGGAGTAACCGACATAGCAGCAGCCCGGCGCGATGAAGAACACGTGCACCACCGGGCGAGTCGGGTTCTCCCGCGCCATCAGCACCTTCTGCTCACGCATCGCGGCGCGCAGCGGCACCGTCAGCTTGCGGCAGAATTTCATCAGCTCTTTGCTTTCGTTGGTGTCCGGCACTTCCACCCGCAGCTCGCCGCCGCGATCAACCACACCGATCAGCATGCCGACGATCGGCGATACCCGATCTTCCGGCGACAGATCGCGCAGCAGCTCACCCACCACGAGCATTTGGCGGGCGAAAATCAGTTCGCGGAACGGAATCTCCCGCGCCAGGCGGTCGGCATCGTCCGGCTGATAGCATTCGAACAACACGTAACCGCTGTGCTCTTTTACCCGCGCAAAGCCGTAAATCTCCAGCTGGGCGGCTTTATCGGTGATCTCCGCCGCACACTCTTTTTCGAAGCCGGGGCGGCAGTACAACGCAATCTTATTCATGGCGCTCGGCCTTTTTCCTCAGACGCAAAGCGCCAATCAACATCAATATCCAGCCGATCAAGAAGCACACGCCGCCAACCGGCGTGATATATACCCAGACCTTCAGGTGCGACAGCGCCAGACAATAGAGGCTGCCGCTGAACAACACGGTGCCGAACGCCAACAGCGCTCCGCTCCAGTAAAACCACAGGCTCACGCGGCGCTGCATCGCGACCGCCAGCGCCAGGATGGCCAGGGTGTGGAACCCCTGATACTCCAGCCCGGTGCGGATCCAGGCCATTTCGTTGGCGCCCAGCGTGCCGCTTAACACATGCGCGCCGAATGCGCCCAGCGCGACAAACACAAAGCCGCTGATAGCGGCGAAAACCAGCATGGAACGGCTGCTCATCGTGATCTATCCCATTAAAAATCACCGGCCGCGGCAAGGCGGCGGCCGGCCTTATTGTTCGTAGCGGAAGCGGAACTTCTCTTGTTCGCTGGCGGCACGCGCCAGGATCCACTGCCGGAAGGCGGCTATTTTACCCAGTTCTGCCTGGCTGTCATGACATACCAGATAAAAAGCATTTTTACTGACCAACACATCGTTGAACGGGCACACCAGACGACCGGCTTCAATCTCGGTTTGCGCCATCACGTTGTTCACCAGCGCCACGCCCTGACCGTGCACCGCCGCCTGCACCACCATGGCGCTGTGGCTGAAGATTGGCCCCTGCTGCACGTTGATGTGCTGCAACCCCAGCTGGCGCGTATAGGCCAGCCAGTCGCGACGTGAAACGTCATGCAGCAGCGTATGATAAGCCAGATCGTCTGCGGTTTTCAGCGGATGATCGCCGGTCAGCAGGCTCGGCGAACAAACCGGCAGCAAATATTCCGCATACAGGCGCTCGGCGCGCAGCCCCGGCCAATTGCCGCGGCCATAGAAAATCGCCACGTCGACGTCGTCCGCCAGCTTGTCCTCTTCACGGTCCACCGCCTGGATGCGCACGTCGATGCCCGGATAAGCTGAGTTAAAGCCGGACAGACGCGGCACCAGCCACTGAATGGCGAAGCTCGGCGGCAAACTGACGGTCAATGCCCCCTTGGCGCTGCGCGCCTGCAGCTTGCGCGTCGCCTCGTTGATCGAAGAGAAGATCTCCTTGATATCAAGGTAGTAACTTTGCCCCTCTTCGGTCAGCAGCAGCGAGCGATTGCGCCGGCGAAACAGCTTCAGCCCGAGGAAGTCCTCCAGCGACTTGATCTGGTGGCTCACCGCGGCCTGAGTCACGAACAGCTCTTCCGCCGCCTTGGTGAAACTCAGGTGGCGAGCGGCCGCATCGAACACGCGCAGCGCATTGAGGGGAGGTAAGCGTTTAGACATTAAATTAGCTACTTTTGTGTAACATTAATCCGAATGATTCGGCGCCGAAAATCGGGCGGCTTTGTGTGGCAAGCCATGGACAAACGCTAACGGCGCATTGCCATTAGTTTTTTTAATCCGAGCCATTATAATTTGTCCGTTGAGGATGCGCCAGCAAATACCTATAGTGGCGGCACTTCCCGGGCCGGAACGAAAAGGGAGTGGGTGTCGAGGACGCCGATGAACTTTTGGCTTGTGGTTGTGATGTTGTGTTTGCAAATTGTCCGGCGATTCCGGACATGGTAGCTAGGCTACTGTTTTTTCACTTCCTGTACATTTACCCTGTCTGTCCATAGTGATTTTATGCAGCACCGCAAAACTTGCGGTGCTTTTTTTTTTGCCTGACGGTTACTGGTTGCTTTCAACCATCTCTTTCACATCGGCGCGGTTGATCTGCTGTTCGACGCCGTTGGCGTCTTTATAGCTGATCATGCCGGTATCGTTATCCACTTTAGGCTTGCCGTCAGCGACAATGGTGCGTCCGTCATTGGTATGCATCACGTAGTTGCTGGAACAGGCGGCCAGGGTGAACGTAAGCATCAGGGCAGAGAGAACTGCGGCTGTTTTCTTCATTGAGGACTCCTTTTTAGTTTTAAATGCTGATAAATACCTTTTATGCGTATAGATGCGATTAACAAGCGCACGTTTAATAGCATAACAAACTTTCCCAATTTTGCCAGGCGATAAGTCCTAATCGGCGCGAACGCTTGTCTCCGGCGGCAAAATAGGACAGGATCACCCATCGACTCAAGCCAGTGACAATCAGGGTATGACGCCTTTTAACCCCAGCCTTTTTCGCCAACAGTTTCCCGCGCTCGCGCAGGACGGCATCTATCTGGACAGCGCCGCCACCGCGTTGAAGCCGCAGGCGGTGATCGACGCCACGCAGCAGTTTTATCGCGACGACGCCGCCACCGTGCACCGCAGCCAGCATCGGGCGGCGCAGGATCTGACCGCCCGTTTCGAGCAGGCGCGCGGCCAGGTCGCGCAACTTATCCATGCGCCGTCGGCCGACGACATCGTCTGGACGCGCGGCACCACCGAGGCGATCAACCTGGTGGCGCAGAGTTATCTGCGTCCGCGTCTGCAGCCGGGGGATGAAATTCTGGTGAGCGAAGCGGAGCACCACGCCAACCTGATCCCCTGGCTGATGGTGGCGGATCAAACCGGCGCGCGGGTAGTGAAACTGCCGATCGGCGCCGACCGTCTGCCGGACCTGGCGCAGCTGCCCGCCCTGCTCAACGATAGAACCCGCCTGTTGGCGCTGGGGCAAATGTCCAACGTCACCGGCGGCTGCCCGGATCTGGCGCCGGCGATCGCGCTGGCCCATGCCGCCGGCGCGCGCGTGATGATCGACGGCGCACAGGGCGTGGTTCACGACCCGGCCGACGTACAGCGGCTCGATATCGATTTCTACGCCTTCTCCGGCCACAAACTGTATGGCCCGACCGGCATCGGCGCGCTGTACGGCAAATCCGAGCTGCTGGCGCAGATGGCGCCGTGGCAAGGAGGGGGAAAGATGTTGACCCAGGCTTCGTTCGACGGTTTTATCCCGCAAAAACCGCCGCACTGCTTCGAAGCCGGCACGCCAAACATCGCCGGCGTGCTGGGGTTGGCCGCCGCGCTCACCTGGCTTCGCGAACAGGACATGGCGGCGGCGGAGCGCTACAGTCGCGAGCTGGCGGATCGGGCAGAACAGCGGTTGGCGCAGCTGCCGGGCTTTCGCAGCTTCCGCAGTTCCGGTTCCAGCCTGCTGGCGTTCGATATCGCCGGCGTACACCACAGCGACATCGTCACGCTGCTGGCGGAGCAAGGCATTGCGCTGCGCGCCGGCCAGCACTGCGCGCAGCCGCTGATGGCGGCGTTAGGCGTCAGCGGTACGTTGCGCGCGTCGTTCGCCCCCTACAATACTCAACAGGACGTCGATACGCTGGTCAGCGCGTTGACCCACGCCCTCGACCTGCTGGCCGACTGACTTGATTCCCGGAGACGCTATGCTCGCCCCCCATCCTTTTGGCCGAGAGATCACCGCCGAAGCGTTAATCGCCACCTTCAGCGCGCTGAAACAGTGGGAAGACCGCTACCGACAACTGATTATGCTCGCAAAACGGCTGCCGTCGCTGCCGGAGGCCTTGCGCAGTGAAGAAATGGCGTTAAGCGGGTGTGAAAACCGCGTCTGGTTGGGGCACCAGTTGCTGGAAGACGGCACGCTGCACTTTTATGGCGACAGCGAAGGCCGCATCGTGCGTGGCCTGTTGGCGGTGCTGCTGACCGAAGTGGAAGGGAAAACGCCGCAGCAGATCGCCGAATTGGATCCGCTGGCGCTGTTCGACCGCCTGGCGCTGCGCGCTCAGCTGAGCGCCACTCGCGCCAGCGGGCTGGCGGCGTTAGCCGCCGCCGTGCAGGCGATCGCCGCCCGTTACGCCTGACGCGCCGCCTTCGCCACCATCTTTTTCAGCGCGTGCGACACGGCGACGAAGCCGAAGGTGGCGGTGACCATGGTCGCCGCGCCGAAACCTGCGCTGCAATCCATTCTTTTCGGCCCCTCCGCCGTACTGCGCGAAGCGCATACCGAACCGTCCGGCTGCGGATAAACCAGCGGCTCGCTGGAAAAGACGCAGTCGATGCCCAGCTTGCCCTTGCCGTTTTTCACCACGTTAAAATCGTGCTTCAGCCGCTCGCGCAGCTTGGCGGCCAGCGGATCCTGAATGGTTTTCGCCAGATCGGCCACTTCGATTTTGGTCGGATCTATCTGCCCGCCGGCGCCGCCGGTGGTCACCACCGGGATCTTGAAGCGGCGGCAGTATGACAGCAGCGCCGCTTTCGGCCGTACGCTGTCGATTGCGTCGATGACGTAGCTGAAGTTATGGTCCAGCAGCTCGGCGACGTTGTCCGGGGTAATGAAATCGTCAATGCAGGTCACCCGGCATTCCGGGTTGATCGCCAGGATACGCTCCGCCATTACCTCGGTTTTCGATTGCCCGACATGCTGACGCAGCGCGTGGATCTGACGGTTGGTATTGGTGACGCAAACATCATCCATGTCGATCAGAGTGATGGCGCCGATGCCGGTGCGCGCCAGCGCCTCAGCCGCCCAGGAACCCACGCCGCCGATGCCGATCACGCAGACGTGCGCCTGCGCGAACACCGCCAGCGCCTGCTGGCCGTATAACCGCGCCGTGCCGCCGAAACGCTGCAGATAGGCTTCCGAATAAGCTGTGCTCATAACGCTTTAATTACCTTCGTAATGCAAATGATAAGGGCCGGAAAATCCGGCCCTTGCGGGTCAATCTTTTCACGCCGTGCGCGTTTAGCGGGTGACCAGCAACGAACCGCCGCCGTTTGACTGATTGGCGCTGAACAGCTGGCCGCCGCCGTTGTTCTTCAGCACCCAGACGCGGCCATAGTGGTTGTAGTAGCCCGCCGAGTGGCCGGCTTCCGGCCCGATGCCCTGATACATGTCAAAATGCTGGCCCTTGATGGCGCCGCCCACGTCGAGCGCGACCATCAGACGCATCTCGTATTTTCCCGTGAATTTACCCTTGTTGTCCAGCAGCGGCACTTCGGCCAGCAGCGTGGTGCCTGCCGGGATCAGTGAACGGTCGGAGGCCACCGACGCTTTGGCGATCAGCGGCACCGCGCTGGCGCCTTTCACCGGCGCAAAAGCTTCCGGGCGGAAGAACACGAACGACGGGTTCTGCTCCAGCAGCTCGCGCACCTCTGCGGCGCTGTGGGTATCCGCCCACTGACGGATCGCCTGCATCGACATGTCCGCCTTGGCCACTTCACCGCGATCGATCAGCACTTTGCCGATGCTGCGGTAGGCGTGGCCGTTCTTGCCGCCGTAGCCGAAGAACACCAGCGGCTGACCGTTGCCGTAGTCGACGTAGCCGCTGCCCTGGACTTCCATCATGAAGTTGTCCATCAGCGAGTTGGTGTAAGCGATGATATAGCGATCGTCGAGCGCGCCAGAATAAATGCCCGCGCGATCCGGCAAGCGGCCCCTACCCTTCGGCGGCATGCGGTACAGCGGATAACGGAACTCGCCCTGTTGGGTATAGCGCGCCTGCACCACCGGCGTGTAGTAGCCGGTAAACTGCACGTTGCCGTAATTGTCGACGCCTTCCATCTGGTAAGCGCTGAGGCCGTACTGGCTCAGCATGCGCGTGTCGGCGCCGGACGCCATCCAGTTTTGCACCGCCTGATAGGTGCTGTTGTTGCGGTTAAACAGCGAAGGCGACGCGTACTTGATCTCCATCAGCTGATCCGAATAATCCTTGGCGTTGACCGGCGAACCTTTGGCGTTGGGCTGATTGACCAGCTCCAGCGATTGATCCAGACGGCCGTCCTTATATTGCTGACCCCGATCGGTCGGCTTGGACGAACAGCCCGCCAATACCGCCACCATCAACCCGCCCAGCAGGTATTTGCCCCAACGTCCTTTCATCGCGCACACTCTCAAACTGATATGATCTACCGGCTGAACGATAACAAACGCTCATTGATAAAGGAATCGCTGCAAATAAAAAAAGCCGCACGGAGGATGGTGATGAAAAAGAAGGCAAATTGCGGGCAAATTCAGCAGAAAAACGGGTTTAGGCCAATAAAATGCAAAAAGGGTTTGCAACAAAACGCATGGAGAGTATAGTGCGCATCCATCGGACGCGGGGTGGAGCAGCCTGGTAGCTCGTCGGGCTCATAACCCGAAGGTCGTCGGTTCAAATCCGGCCCCCGCAACCAACCGATGCCGCAGTGGCGGTATTTTGCGTTTGGGTTCGATAACAAAGTATTACACGGACGCGGGGTGGAGCAGCCTGGTAGCTCGTCGGGCTCATAACCCGAAGGTCGTCGGTTCAAATCCGGCCCCCGCAACCAACCGAATGCCGTACCAGCGGCATAACATGAACGGTGGTTTCGTCGTAATACCGCATCAAGACGGACGCGGGGTGGAGCAGCCTGGTAGCTCGTCGGGCTCATAACCCGAAGGTCGTCGGTTCAAATCCGGCCCCCGCAACCAACTCTTGATGACAACAGATAAGCACCCTGACGGGTGTTTTTTTGTATCTGCAATCCGCAAAAACAGCCGGACTTGCGCCCGGCCCTGCCGCTATCGGCTCGCTAACGCGCCGCCGTTGGCGAAATAAGCCTTGATGCCCGCCAGAATCGACTCCGCCACCTGCTGCTGGAAATGGCTGGTGCGCAGCTTGCGCTCCTCTTCGATATTGCTGATAAACGCCGTTTCCACCAGGATCGACGGGATATCCGGCGCCTTCAACACCGCAAAACCGGCCTGATCGACGCGATTCTTGTGCAACCGGTTGATTTTACCCATCCGGTTCAGCACTTCCTTGCCGAACTTCAGGCTATCGTTGATGGTTGCGGTCTGGATCAAATCGAACATGGTGTGGTCGAGATAGCGGTCGCCGCTCTTGCTGACGCCACCGATTTGGTCCGAGGCGTTCTGCGTCTGCGCCAGGAACTTGGCCGCCGAGCTGGTGGCGCCTTTGGTGGACAACGCGAACACCGATGACCCGCGCGCGGCGCGGCTGGTGAAGGCGTCGGCGTGAATCGAAACGAACAGATCGGCGCGCTGCTTGCGCGCCTTGGCGACGCGCACCTTGAGCGGGATAAACACGTCTTCATTGCGCGTCATGAACACCTTCATGTTCGGCTCGCGCTTGATCATGGCGCTCAGCTTGCGGGCAATCTGCAGCACGATGTCTTTCTCGCGCGTCTTATACTTGCCGATCGCACCGGGATCTTCGCCCCCGTGGCCAGGATCCAGCATGATGACGATCGGCCGATCGCGCCCCGCCTTGCCGGCCTGCGGCGCTTCGGGCGGCAGCGTGCGCTCCAGATCGCCTTTGTTGTAATCTTCCAGTAACGCCAGTAGCGGATCATACTCCTCGCCGCCGCTGCCGCCCTTGGTCGGGTAGAGATCCATCACCAGACGGTTGCGATACTCCGGCACCGGCGCCAGCGAGAACATGTGCGGGCTGACGCTTTGCTTGAGCTCCAGCACCAGCCGCACGGTATTCTGATCGAACTGGCCGACGCGCGCCTGCTTGAGATAAGGATCGTCGGCGCGCACCTGCCCGGCGATGCCCTTCAGCACGCTGTTGAGATGCACGCCTTCGATATCCACCACCACGCGATCGGGATTGGTCAGGGCGAACTGCTTGTATTTCAGTTCGACGTTGGATTCCAGCGTGACGCGGGTATAAGTGGAGGACGGCCAGACGCGCACGGCAATCACGTGCGATGACGCGGCGAAGCCCGTGCGACTCACACTCAGCAACCAGCTGGCGGCAACGCCCTGTAATAAACGACGGCGGCCCAGATTGTGATTAGCGTTTGGCATGCGGCTCCGGCAGTAATAACTGTTTACAACAGATGAAAAAAACACCAATGACTTGGGAATGCCGAAAACTTTAACCAATCATTCCAGCCCTGTCATCAGAAAATCTTTTTATGGTTTTTCAATTTATTAACGATTTAGCGCCCTTAGCTCGCTCTTCATGACGATTTCCCACTTGCCATTGGCGCAATAAAAGAATAAAAATACAAAAATATCGTATAAATATGCAAAGAGGTTTGCCCGTGAAGGAACGTAGTACAGAGCTGGTGCAAGGATTCCGTCACTCCGTCCCCTATATCAACGCCCACCGCGGCAAGACGTTTGTCATCATGCTCGGTGGGGAAGCCATCGAACACGAGAATTTTTCCAACATCGTCAATGATATCGGGCTGCTGCATAGCCTGGGCATTCGCCTGGTGGTGGTTTACGGCGCTCGGCCGCAGATCGACGCCAATCTGGCGCAGCACAACTATGAACCGATCTACCACAAGCATACGCGCGTGACCGACGCCCATACGCTTGAGTTGGTCAAGCAGGCGGCCGGTTTATTGCAGCTGGACATCACCGCCCGGCTGTCGATGAGCCTCAACAACACGCCGCTGCAGGGCGCGCACATTAACGTGGTCAGCGGCAACTTCATCATCGCGCAGCCGCTGGGCGTCGATGACGGCATCGACTACTGCCACAGCGGCCGCATTCGCCGCATCGATGAAGAAGCGATCCATCGTCAGCTCGACAGCAACGCCATCGTGCTGATCGGCCCGGTCGCCGTCTCGGTGACCGGCGAGAGCTTCAACCTGACTTCGGAGGAAGTCGCGACTCAGCTGGCGATCAAACTGAAAGCGGAAAAAATGATCGGTTTCTGCTCCTCGCAGGGCGTGACCGACGCGGAAGGCAACATCCTTTCCGAGCTGTTCCCCAACGACGCGCAAAAGCGTCTTGAAGAGCTGGAGGAAGGCGGTGATTACCATTCCGGCACCGTGCGCTTCCTGCGCGGCGCGGTGAAAGGCTGCCGCAGCGGCGTGCGCCGCAGCCACCTGATCAGCTATCAGGAGGACGGCGCGCTGGTGCAAGAACTGTTCTCACGCGACGGCATCGGCACCCAAATCGTGATGGAAAGCGCCGAACAGGTGCGCCGGGCGACGATCAACGACATCGGCGGTATTCTGGAGCTCATCCGGCCGCTCGAACAGCAGGGTATTCTGGTGCGCCGTTCGCGTGAACAGCTGGAGATGGAGATCGACAAGTTCACCATTATCGAACGCGATAACCTGACCATCGCCTGCGCGGCGCTGTACCCGTTCCCGGAGGAAAAAATCGGCGAGATGGCCTGCGTGGCGGTGCATCCCGATTACCGCAGCTCTTCGCGCGGCGAGATGCTGCTGCAGCGGGTGGAAAATCAGGCGCGGCAGATGGGATTGAAGAAGCTGTTCGTGCTGACCACACGCAGCATCCACTGGTTCCAGGAGCGTGGCTTCACCCCGGCGGAGGTCGACGTGCTGCCGATGCAGAAACAAGCGTTGTACAACTACCAACGCCGCTCCAAAATTCTGCTGGCGGATCTGTAATCCCTGTGGGCGCGGCCGCTACCGCGCCCCTTCATCGCTTATTCCATCGTCTGCAGCCGTTCAGCCAATCCGCTGCGACGCTGGGTCGGCGTGCGAATGGCCCGCAGCAGCACCGCGTCCGTGGCGTACAGCGAGAGCTGCTGACGCGCACGGGTGATCGCGGTATAGACCAGCTCACGCGTCAGCACCGGCAGGAAATGGTTCGGCAACACCAGAACCGTATGCTCAAACTCCGATCCCTGGGACTTGTGCACCGTCATGGCGTAAGCGGTTTCATGCGCCGGCAAACGGCTCGGCTGCACCGACTTGATGCTGCCGTCCGGCAGTTGGAAATGCACGCGCAGCTCGCCGCGCTCATCCGGCAGAGTAATGCCGATATCCCCATTGAATAACCCCAGCGCGCTGTCGTTGCGGCCGATCATCACCGGCCGCCCCCGATACCAGCGGCCGAGCACACCCGGTTTGCGGTCGATCAGGCCGGCGCGCTGCAGCCCGAGTTCAATACGTTCATTCAGGCCGGCGACGCCGAACGGCCCTTCACGCAGCGCGCACAGCACCTGGAAGCGGCTAAAGGCGGCCAGCACCGCCGCCGCATCCGCGCCTTCGGCAGTCAGCCGCAGATAGTCGCGATAGCCCGCCACGCACGCGTCCAGCAGCGCCTGATACTCTTCGCTCGTCGCCAGCGCATAGCCCGCGACATCGCCGAAACGGCCGTTTAATGCCGCCAGCGCGCGATCCCCCGCACCGGCGTTGACCGCCAACGCCAGTTGACCGATGCCGGAACGGGCGTCGAAGCGATAGCTCTTACGCAACAGGCACAGGCTGTCGCGCACCGCCGCTTGCGCGTCGGCCCGCTGCCCAGCGATCGAACAACCGGTCAGGCGGCTCAGCTCTGCGGCGCGCGCCTCGCTGTATCCCTGCTCGGCAAAACGGCAAATATCCCCCAGCACCGCGCCGGCCTCTACCGAAGCCAGCTGATCGCGGTCGCCGAGGAAAATCACCCGGGCCCGATCGGGCAACGCCGCAATCAGGCGCGCCATCATCGGCAGATCGACCATCGAGGCCTCATCCACCACTAACACATCCAAATGCAGCCGGTTACCGCGGTGATAGCGCATGCGCTGACTGTTGGGTTGCGCCCCCAACAAACGGTGCAACGTCGCCGCCTCCGTGGGGAACAACGCCTGCTGCGCCGGGGTCAACGCCAGCTGACGGCTGGCGCTGCCAAGCGACTCCGTCAGGCGTGCCGCCGCCTTGCCGGTTGGCGCCGCCAGCTGAATCCGCAAGCGCGCGCTTTCATCCAGCTGCACCAGCGCCGCCAGCAGTTTAGCGACGGTGGTGGTTTTACCGGTGCCCGGTCCGCCGGAAATCACCGCGATGCGCCGCGTGGCAGCCACCGCAGCAGCGATCTTCTGCCAGTCGGGTTCATCGCTCGCCGCGCCGAACAAGCGGTCGAGAATGGCGCGCAACGCCTCCTCCGGCACCGTCAGCGATTCACCTTCACCGCCGATAAACGCCGCCACTTCACCTTCGTTTTGCCACATGCGTTGCAGATATAAGCGCTGCCCACGCAGCACCAGCGGCGTAGCGCCGCTGCCGTCCCCAACCGCCGCGCTGCTCGCCAGGCGCTGCTGCCAACGTGCGCTATCCGGTCGCCCGGCCGCCTCCCACAGCGCCAGCGCCAGCGCCGGTTGGCGCCCTTCAAACAGCGTGTCCGCCTGCAGCTGCTCCAGCATCAGGCAAACATGCCCCGCCCCCGCCTCTGCGCTCAGACAGGCGGCGGCCAGTAAAATATCAGGCTCGTCTTCGCTCGCCACCACGCGGGCGAACTGCACGTCCAGCGGGCGCAGCGCGCCAAGCGCCACCGCCTGCTCCAGCAGTGCGATCATGATTTTTCCTCCGTCGCCGCAGCTTCGCCGCTGAACAAGCTATCCATTCCCGCCACCAGCTCAAACGCGGGGAGACAGGTGAAAATGCCGTTGCCCGGGTGCGCCGCATCCACGCCGCGCAGGAACAGATAAATCACCCCGCCGAAATGGCGCCGGTAATCATAATCCGGCAACCGATGGCGCAAATAACGATGCAACGCCAGCGTATACAGCTGGTATTGCAGATCATAACGATGCTCCGCCATCGCCTGCTCCATCGCCGGCCGGGTATAGGCGCTGCTGTCCTCCCCCAGCCAGTTGGACTTGTAGTCCAGCAGGTAGTATTTGCCTTGCCAGCAGAACACCAGGTCGATAAAGCCTTTCAGCATGCCCTGCACCTGATGGAAATCCAGCGCCGGGCAGCGGGCGGAAAGCGGATCGTAACGCTTCACCAGAGCATCGAGCTCCTTCGCCTGCAACAGCCGGTTAATCGGTAAATAGAACTGCAGCTCTGCCTGCTTATGCTGCGGCGTCAGCGCCGCCAACGTCACGCCGCTGTCATCGAGCGGCGTATTGAGCAGCACCTGCATCCACGCCAGCAGTATCGGTTGCCAGTGTTCGGCAAACCCTTGCTGCTGCAGCTGTTCCAGCAGCCACTGTTCGTCGAGCGGCTGGGTGAAGTCCAGCGTTTCAAACAGGCTGTGCAGGAAGGTGCCGGGCGTTGCGCCGCGCGGGAAGGTATGCGGTGTAAGCGCTGGCTCACTTTCTTCCCCGCGCTCACCGGCCGCGTCGACATCCAGACGCGGCAGCAGATCCTGCATCAGGCTCGCGCCGTGCTGTTGCAAACCGGTATAGCTGGTCACCCGCCAAAAATCCTGGATCCGCCGGGTAAAGCTTTTCGCCGCCAACGCTTCGGCCAGCGACGCCTGGGGTTGCCAGGGTTCTGCATCCGGCGGTTCAACCAGCGACAGCGCGATACCGCCACCCACCAATTGCTGCAGCCGCTCCTGCAGATACACGGCATCGCCGGGCTGCCCGCCCTGCACCAGATAGCCCAATGCGCTGCGGTGCAGGTCGGTATCGCCCTGTTTCTTGCGCGTGCCCTGGAACAGCGGCGCAATGCCGATACTGCAGTGGTACACCGAGCGGGTCAGCGCCACATACAGCAGACGCAGATCCTCCGCCAACCGCTCCTCCTCCGCCCAGGCCTGGCTCTCTTCATTGGCGTCGAGGTCCAGCAACGCCTGGAAACTGTGGCGATCGTGATACAGCGCCTGCTGCTGCTGGCGGAAGTTGCCGACGAACGGCAGCCACACCAGATCGAACTCCAGCCCCTTGGACTTGTGGATCGTGATCACCTGCACCAGATGCCGGTCGCTCTCCAGCCGCAGTTGCTGATTGTCGGACTGGCGATTAGGCTGAGCGATCTGCTGCGCCAGCCAGCGCACCAGCGCATGCTCGCTGTCGAGCTGCGCCGCCGCTTCTTGCAACAGCTCCCCCAGATGCAGCACGTCGGTCAAGCGACGCTCGCCGCCGGCGCTGGCCAGCAGGTTCTCCGCCAATTGGCGAGTTTTCATCACCTCGCTCAGCATCGGCAACACGCCGCGGCGCAGCCAGAGCGTGCGGTAATTGTCGAATTCATTAACCAGCGCGTCCCAGGCGCGCTCATCGCGGCTCAGGCCGTCCAGCGTCGGCGCGTCCAGCCCCATCAGCCCGGTGGCCATGGCGCTGCGCAGCGTGCGCTCCTGCTCCGGCGCCAACACCGCCTGCAGCAACCACAGCAGGTCTTTGGCCTCCGGGGTGTCAAACACGCTGTCGCGGTTGGACAGGTAGACCGACGGAATAGACAGCGCGCTGAGCGCATCGCGCACCAACGCCGCCTCGTTGCGGCTGCGCACCAGCACCGTGATATCAGAGGCTTGCACCGGCCGTGACGCCTTGCCGCTCTGCAGCCGCGCCAGGCCCTGCTGCCCGGCGCTGAGCCAGTCGCGAATTTGCGTGGCGCACAGGCGCGCCATTAGCTGTTGGTAATCACTTACACCCGCGCCTTCCCCCTGCTGCAGCCAGAATTGCATCGCCGGCTGCGGCTTGCCGTGCAATTCAAACGCCAGCCCTTGGTTCTTTTCCGCCGCGTTAACCTCAATAAAGGGGATTTGGCCGAACAGGAAAGGTTTTTCTACCTGAGAAAACAGGTGATTGACGCTGGCGACCATCGACGGCGACGAGCGCCAGTTGGTCTCCAGCGTATAGTGGGCGCTCACCTCTGAACGCGCGCGCATGTAGGTAAAGATGTCGGCGCCGCGAAAGGCGTAAATCGCCTGCTTGGGATCGCCGATCAGCAGCAGGCCGCAATCAGGCCGGCCGACGTAAAGTTTTTGGAAAATACGGTATTGCTGCGGATCGGTATCCTGGAATTCATCGATCATCGCCACCGGATAGCGCTGGCGGATCGCCTGCGCCAACTGTTCGCCGCCGCCGCTTTGCAGGGCGCTGTCCAAACGGCTGAGCAGGTCGTCAAACCCCAGCTCGGCGCGCTGGCGCTTTTCCTGCTGAATGGAGGTGCGGATCTCGCTGAGCGCGCGCGCCATGATCAGGTCGCGCAACGTCAAGGGTTCATCGAACAGTTCGTCTATCGCCGTGAACAGCGCATGACGCGGCGGCTCGCCCTTCTTGGTCTTCTCCAGCAGCACCGACTGGCGAAACTTGTCCAGCTCCTTCGGCAGTTGGTAATCCTGGGTCTCCTGCCCGCTCCATTCGCCGACCTTGTTCAACCAGTTCGGCAGGTGTTTGCTGCTGTAGCTGCGCTTATCGACGCCGGACTGGGCGATTAACGCCTCAAGATCGCCCGCCGCCGCCCGCCATTGCGCCTTGATGGCGTCGATGCGCGCGACGATCTGCTCGTGGCGCATCAGAACGGTTTCTTCGTCCTTCGGTGGTCGCCGCAGCGCCGGCGCTTCACCGTGCAGATAACCGGAAAGGTCGGCCAGCAACGCTTCCGGGCCGCTCCACTCCTGGCTGATCGCACGCGCCACGCCCAGCGGCAACGGATAGCAATGACGGCGCCAGAAATCGGCGCAGGCCTGCCGCCGCAGCGGCAGTTCGTCCTGCACCAGCGTTTGTTCAAACAGCATGCCGGACTCGAAGGCGTTGTGGGTCAACATCCGTTGGCAAAAACCGTGGATAGTGTAAATCGCCGCTTCGTCCATCTGCCGCTCCGCCGCCAGCAGCTGCGCAGCGGCGTCAGACAAATCGTCAATTTCTTCCATCAGCGCCGAAAACAGCGGGTTAGCGCTGATGCCGCGCACGCAGGCGATGCGCAGCCCGTGGATATTGTCACGGATACGCCCGCGCAGCTCCTCGGTGGCGGCCTCGGTAAAGGTCACCACCAGGATTTCTTCGACCGTCAACGGGCGGGGAAACGCCGCTTCCCCCCCCAATCCCAGCAGCAAGCGCAGATACAGCGCGCCGATGGTAAAAGTTTTACCGGTGCCCGCCGACGCCTCGATCAGGCGTTCGCCAAACAGCGGCAGCGTCAGCGGTTCTAGCCTCTGCGGGGCGACTTCCGTCATGGCGTAGCCACTTTACGCGGCAGGATCTGCTGCAATGCCGACGCGTTCGGATAGGTGACCCAATCCTTAGGCGCCGCGTAATCCGCTTTGTCCTGCCCGCTGCCGCTGACCTGCGACAACACCGCCAGCCCCTGCGGCTGGATCACTGCCTGGTGGAAATAATCCGCCAGTTTGGTCGGCGTCAGCTGTTGCACCTGCGCGATCAGCTTCTGGCGGGTATCAAAGGCGAAGTTGCCGCGATCGAAATCATTGGCGAACCGGCTGGCCTCCTCGCTGAGGGTTTGCGGCCGCTGTTTGAGTTCGTTGATCAGCGCCTGTTTGTACTGCTCAAAATCGGCCTCGCTCATTTCACGCAGGCGTTTCTCGGTTTTCGGATAGAAATCCTGATAGCGCTGGTACAGGTAGGCCGGCTGTTTGCTGTTGCTCTGCAACAGGAAGCCTACGCCCCACTGGCGGCCCACCGACATCGGGAAGGCAAAGACCGCATACCCCAATTGTTCCTGAGTGCGCAGCTGGCTGTAGAACCACGGCTGAATAATCTGCCCCAACAGCGAGCTGTAGGCCATGCCGGTCACTTCGTCGTAACCGGTCGGTACGTAGACCGCCGCCAGCGCCGAGTCGGTGCTGCTGCCTACCTGTTGCAGGTTGGCCAGCTGATTCTTGTCCACCACCACGTCTTCGCCGTGCCACCACTCAATACCGGTACAGCCCAGACGGTGCTTCAGCGTCGACGCCAGCGTATCGACCTGTTGCTTGCTCATGTTGCCCACCACCAGCAGCTCCGGCGTGGCCTCGGCCAGCAGGCTGTCGCGATACGCCAGCACGTCTTTCAGCGTCAGCGTTTTCAGCACTTCGCGGCGCTCGCTGCGTTCGGAATACGGCACGCGGGAAACCATCTGCACCGGCTGAATGGCCAGTTCAAACGCCTTGCCCTTCTCGGCGGCGTCCAACTGCTCCAGGTACCAGGACTTGGCCTGCGCCAGCTGATCTTCCGTCGGCGTGAAGCTGGAATAGCCCTCGATCAGCGCCGTCAACAACTGCGGCAGGCGCTGGGTAAAGCCGTTGGCGTTAAACATCAGGCCGTTGTTCGGCGACGTCGAGAAACTCAACCCGCCGACCGACGCCTGATAGCTCAGCTGATCCAGCGCCAGGCCGGCCAAATAATCCGTCAGCGAGAACAGCACCTGGTTGCGCGCGGAATCCATGGTCTTGGCGTTGCGGAAAGCGACGGTGACATCGGCCTTCGGCTCATCGGCGAAGTAACGGCTCGGCATATACAGCACGCGCAGGCCGGGCTTATCCACTACCATTTCCGGCTTTTTGAATTCATGCGACGGTTTGGTCAGGGTGAAATCATCCGGAATGTACGGGTTGAGCGCCGGCAATGACAGGGAAATGCCGCTGCCCAACTGCTGCCACTGCGTAAAGCGCTGTGGCGTGATTTTGTCGACCTGGTAAGGCGCATTGACGAAATAGGCCGTCTTGTTGTGCGGCTCATCGGGGCTGACGAACCAGATGCGCGCATTTTGCGGCGTCATGGCATCCAGACGTTCAGCGATCGCCTTAGGATCATAGCGATCGGCCAGGTAAGGCGCGTCCAGCGCATGCTCAACCGGCACGCGCAGCATAGTGTCCACCAGCCATTCGATGTAGTCCATGTCGCGCGTGATCGACGGATAGCGGAAGTCCAGGTTCAGAACATGCGAGATTTCGTCGAAGTAACTCTGCTTGATACCTTCGCTGCGCAGCATTTTCAGGTAGTTGAAAATGGCGGCGACGACTTGGTCGCGCTGGGCCAAGCCTTTGTCAGTCAGCGAGACGCTGATGGCGAAGACGCCGCCGTTGCGATCCACCATCGGATCGGCGCCGGCATTGATGGCGTCCGCCAATCCCTGCTTCTGCAACCAGTCGGACAGGGTATTTTTACTGCGGTTGCCGATCAGGTAACCGATGTAGGTATCGGTTTTGCTGCGAAACGCGGCGCTGTTGTTATCGATGCGGAACTCAACCTTCAGCTGCTTGCGCGGCTGCGCCGGCACATAGTGAATGATGATGCCCTGCTGCTCCGGCGTGACGGCCGGTACGGTGATCGGCGGCACGCTGGCGTCATGATTCGGCACGCGGCCAAAGGTTTTTGCGGCAATGTCAGCCAGCTGCGGCAGCGGTTGATTGCCGTACAGCACCCCCATCATCAGATTGGCGGAGTAGTAGCGCTTATAGAACCCCATCAGCTCATCGTGTAACTTGCTGCCCGGCTTGTCTTTCAGCGTGTCCAGATTACCGCCGGAGAAGCGCGCGCTCGGGTGCGCCGGGTTGAGGGTTTCCGCACCGACCTGCGCCATACGCATGCCGTCGCGCGAACGCGCCATCGTCAATTCTGCATTCACCGCGTTGCGCTCGCGATCGGCATTGCCCGGATCCAGCAACGGCTCCGCAATGGCGTCGGCCATGCGATCGACCGCCGGCTCCAGCGCGTCATTCTCCACTTCCAGATAGAAGGCGGTGCGATAAGAAGCCGTGCTGGCGTTGTGGCTGCCGCCGTGCTTTTTCAGGAATTCGGACAGGTTTTCCGGCTCGGGATAACGTTTGGAGCCCATCAGCACCATATGTTCCAGATAGTGCGCCAAGCCCAGTTGGCTGTTCGGATCTTCGAGCGACCCGACCGGCAATGCCAGCGCCGCCAGCGATTTCGGCGCCTGGACATCGGACACCAGCAGCACCGTCATGCCGTTAGCCAACTTGATCGCCTCGTACTGACGCGGATCGTGCTCGCTCTTGTTGATCTTCTCCGCCAGCGGTTGCCATCCTTGTGCGGCCCAGCTCAACGGCGCCCAACACATAGCCAATAATACCAGCCCGGTGATGCGGGCCAACTGTCTGCGCATATCCAAAATAAACCCCTATTCTGACATCGCCACGCCCACTCCCTGACGCTGGCGACGTACATCAAAACCACATAACCAAATCTGTACTCGCCGGGTTCTTCGCCAATGTGGCGCCCCAAAACGCGGCGGGTATATGCCTGTACGTTATGTAAGACCGGGAATTACCCCAATGGTTGAATATAACCTTCGTTATTTTTACCACCTCCCGCCGCACAGCACCACCGGGGGATTGTTACCCCAGGTTATGACGCGCCACCGGCAGCAGATAACGCTCTGTTTCGGCCAGTATTTGCGCCAGGTAGTCATTGTCCAATTGGCGGAACACTCGCTGAACATAGGGATCTTCCCCTTCTCCGGGAATGCGCTGATCGCCCTGCCAAGCCTGCAGCAATTTGGCGCGAGCCTTTGCTTGCGCTTCTTCCTCCCAGTCGATTTGCTGCGTTTCCGGCTGATAGCACTGACTCAGCCACGCCCAGCCGCTCTTGTTCAGCAACAACAGCGGCTGACACAGACCGCGCTGATAGCCCGCCAGCAGTTCCGCCAGCTGCGCTTGCGCCTCTTCAGGCGCAAGCGCGGCAAAGCGCCAGGCGGAGTTCTTGCGACCATACATGCGGCTCTCGCCGGTGCCGCCGGCGCAGCAGTACACCAGGTGCTCCAGCCACAGTAATATGCCGTCCACCGCCGACAACGTGGCGGGCCGCCAGCGCAACAGGCCGTCATCCTGCACCTGATGCAGCCAGCCGCTGAGGCGCACGCCAGCAATATCGATGTCCAATTCCAGGCTGTGGCTCTCTGCGCGTTCCGCACGCACCTGCTCGGCCAGTTCGCTCATCTCTTCCTGCTGCTTTTGCCAATAGATCTCGCCGAAGGCGCCATAGGGCAACCCCCCGGCGGCGCGCACCCGTTGGAACAACCGTTCGGGATCGTCGCCGTCAATCAGGGTATTCAGCAGTTGGCTGTTGAACTGGTAGCGGCTGAGGTTATCCAGCGTGAAGGGCTCTTCGTCCGGCAGCTCGGTCTCTTCCAGGATAAAGCTGACGCCCAACCGCAGCTGGAAGAAGGCGCGAATAGGATGGCGGTAAAACCGCAGCAGCTCATCCAACGCTATTTGCTGCAGCGCTTCGGCGGGCAGCGGCTGGTTGAAGGCCGGGTGCGCCGCCCCGCGCCCGTCGGCGGCGGGCAGCCACTCGGCGGCATAGCTTTGCGCTTCCGAGCCCGGCAAGAAATTCTCGGCGGCGAACGGCATGCGCGCATGCCACTTCAGCAAATGCTCGCCCACTCGCCGGGCGCTGTCGTCTGCGGTGCACGCCTCGTCTCCCGGCAGGCAATAGCTTTGCTCCAGATACTCCAGCAGCTCGGTAACCAGCACCGAAGGATAGCGCGGGCTGTTGTCCTGAATGGAACGGCCAATGAAGCTGATATACAGCCGTTGTTGAGCGGACAGAATCGCCTCCAGGAACAGATAGCGGTCGTCATCGCGCCGGCTGCGGTCGCCGCGCTTGACCTGCTGCGCCATCAGATCAAACCCCAATGGCGGCAACGTGCGCGGATACACGCCGTCGTTCATGCCCAACAGGCACACCACCTTGAACGGAATCGAGCGCATCGGCATCAGCGTACAGAAGTTGATTTGCCCGGCGAGGAAGCGCTGGCTGATGCGCTCCTGATCGAGGCGCGCCGCCAAATCGTCGCGCAGAATCGTCAAGGGCACGTCATCCGGATAGCGCGCCGCCAGGCCAAAATTGATGGCCTGCTGCCACTGCTGCTCGATCAATGCCAGCACCACTTCGGTATCGCTATCCGCTTCGAAGAAGGCATCCAGCAGCTGTCGGCACAGCGGTAGCCATGCCTCGAGCGAGCGCGCTTCGCTCAAGACTTGCCGCCAATGGCTCAATTGGGCCAGCAGATCCGCCAACTGCCCCGCCAGTTCGGCGACCAACCCGCTCGACTCGTCGTAAGGCAAAATGCCCTGCCAATCGCCGGCGTTGCTGTCCATCGCGTAACCGAGCAGCATGCGCGTAATGCCGAATCGCCAGGTGTGCTGGCCCGTGGCGGGCAGATCCAGTTCTCGCACGTTATCGTCGTCCAGCCCCCAGCGCACGCCGGATTCACCGACCCAGTGACGCAACAGGCGCAGCCCCTCTTCGCCAATGGCGAAACGGGCGGCCAGGGCCGGCACTTCCAACAGCGCCAGCACCTGTTCCGACGTAAAGCGGCTTTGCGGCAGATCGAGCAGGGAGATGAACGCCTGCAAAGCCGGATGCGCCTGTCGCGCTTTACGGTCAGAAATGGCGAACGGCAGGTAGCGCTCGGCGGGAGCATTGCCGAACACGGCCTGAATATAAGGCGTATAGCTGTCGATATCCGCCACCATCACGATGATGTCGCGCGGCGTCAACGCGGGATCCTGCGCGAGCATGGTCAGCAGTTGATCGTGCAGCACCTCCACTTCCCGCTGTGGGCTGTGGCAGGCGTGCAGGCTGAGGGAACGATCTTGCGGATCGAGCCTGCGCTTGCTGAAACTGCTTTCCAGCGTTTCCGCCGTGATGCCGATCACCGCGTGATCTTCCAGCTCCAGCATATCGCGTTGAACGGCGTGCAGCATGGTATCCGCCGGGATATCGACAAAGGCGTCGACCTCTTGCGCCCCTTCCATCTGCGACAGCAAATAGAGGTGATCGCGCCCGAGCTTGCCCCAGGAGGCCAGCAGCGGGTTACTGAGCTGCTGCTGCCCTTCAGCGTCAAACAGACGCGCCGCGTCAGCCGGTTCGCGAAACAGCCCTTGCTCGCGCGCCTGATGATAGTGACGGCGCTTGCGGCTCTGCAAGCGGGCCAGGAAAGCGTAATCCTGAATGTCGCCCCAGTAATAACGACAAGGGTTGGTGAACATCAGGTGGATATCGATATGCCGCCCCAGCGCCTGCAGCGCCTCCAGATAGACCGGCGGCAACGCCGAGATGCCGCAGATAAACACCCGCGGCGGCAAACCGGGCGGACACGTTGTTGCCTGCTCCAGCGCGTGGATAAAGCGGCTGTACAGATTGGCGCGGTGCCATTCCGGCTGCCCCAATTCGCGCGTGTACTCCACCAGCCGCGCCCAGAGCGGCGCCTGCCACTGCTGAGCCTCGGGCAGACCGTCGATGCGCTCGCCGCGCTGCCAGCTCTCCAGCCACTGCGGGCGATAAACCAAATACTGGTCGAAAAGGTCGGCAACCCGGCCGGCCAATTGGTGGATTTTTCGCTTGTCGCCGTCATCGGTGAGATAGTGCTGCAGTGGCGCGAACGCCGGCTGGGTCAGCATCTCCGGCAGCAGCCACATCAGCTTCCAGGTCATGGCGTCCTTGCTGAAGGCGCTCTCTTTCGGGATATCCGGCAACACGCGGGTGAACATGTCCCAAATGAAGGTCGCCGGCAGCGGAAACGCGACATTGGCGGCGATGCCGAACTGCTCCGCCAGCTGCATTTGCAGCCATTGCGCCATACCGGGGCTCTGAACCAGCACCACTTCCTGTTGAAAAGGATCGGCCAACGGATCTCTGGCTATCAGCGCGCTGGTCAGCGTTTTCAATAAATCCAGCTGATTGGAATGATAAACCGTGAACATGATGGCTCCTTTAAAACAAGATACGTACCGGCTCAAAAACGGGTGCAATACCAGCGGCTCAGCGTCGCCCACTGCCGTTGCGGAGTTTGTACTCTGACCGTCAATCGGCGGCAATCCGCATCCTCGCCGTCGAACGCCGTCTCGCGTCGCCAGCCTCCCGGCAGCGATTCGGCATCGAGCCGACCGGTGACGGCGAACGCCTCCAACTGCTGATGCGCCATCACCCAGGCTTGCCGGTAGTGCCACTGGCGCTGGAACGACTGCAACAGCACCTGATGATACTGTAACAAGCCCAGCAGCGACACCGAGAACAACGATGCCGCCACCAACACTTCCGGCAGGCTGAAGCCGTTGCGGGATAACCGCCCTGCGCGAGCGTTAACCCTCACAGTCGGCCGGCCTTTTCTCGGGGCAAAAATCCAGCCGGCCGCCCGGCTGCGCTTGCACCCTGCCGACCGATTCCGCACCGTCAAACGCGCCCCATTGATACAGCCAAAGCGGCTCACCGCCACGCATCTCCCCAAGGCCGCGTACCGTCACGACGCCCGCTCTGGCAGACAGCCGGGCGCAGGCCGTCAGTTCCGCGCGCTGCCTGCATAACCAGGCCGCCGCACTCAGCTCGGCGCGCGGCCAACGCTGGAGCATGCCCCAACTCAGCGCCGAAGCGGCCTGATTGTAAGCCTGGAGGTAGCGCTGCTGATCGGCGGCCAGTAACAGCGCGTTATCCAATTGCCGGTGCTGGGCATTGAGCAACATCAACCCCAACGCCAACAGCAACATTACCGCCGCCAAAGTGCTGCCGCCTCGCTGGCTCCGCCGGTTCATGGCAACGCCGCCATTTCGACGTTCCCGCTCAGGCTGCGCCTGATACGCGCATCGCCGACAGAGCGCCCCGCCAGAGTCAAACGGCCCAGCGCACCGCCATGCTCCCCGCGCTCTATCGCCACATGAAACCGCTCAATCTGCACTTCGTCACGATCGAGCAGCCGCTCCCAGCCGCCGCCGTCGCATTGGCTTACGCCGCGCTGCCCTTCCAAGCCGCCATTGCGCAGCCGATAACCGAAATAACCTGCATCCTCGCCCGAGGTGAGCCATTGCCCGCTGCGGGTGATGTCGTAAGCGACGATAACGCAGCTGCCCGCCGCTTCTCCCGCCGCCTGGCCGATCAGCAGCGGGCGGCCGGCGCACTGCCCGGCACAGAAACCGGCGCGGCGCAGGTCCTTCTCGATGCCGAACGCCAGTTGCCGCAGCGTTGACTCCAGCCGAAAATGCTGGCCGACGGCCACGTTTTGCTGGCGCAACAGCGGGTAGGTTTTCGCGGCGCCGAGCGCGATCACGCTGCCGAACACCAGCGCCAACATCACCTCCGGCAAGGTAAAACCGCGTTCGACAGTCAGCATGGCGCGATCCCCCTTATCCGGAGCCCTTCGCTGCACAAACGCAGCCGCCCTCGGGCGGACAGCACCAGCCGCAGGCCGCCTGCCTCGTTGCTGAGCAGGATGTGCCCCGCCTGCGCGGTATTGCGCAAGCCGTAAAACCCGATCTCTTTGTCGGTGTAGCCGCTCAAAACGACGTCGCGGTAAGACGGTGAGAAAACGGAACCCTCGGCGGAAGCGCAATCCGGCGGCGGCACACCGCCGCCCAGGCACCAGGGCGTGCCGTTCTTGAACCACAGCAGCGTCGTGCGGTTGCGCCAGTTGGCGTCCGCCTGCAGTCGCAGTAAAAATGCCAGCAGCTGCTGGGCAGTATGTTCCAGGCGCAACGTTTGCTGATGGTGGCGCCATTGACCGACGCCCCAGCCGGTGAGCATGCCGGCGATCAGGAGCGCCGCCAACAGCTCAATCAGCGTCATGCCACGCTGGCGGTCATCGATGTTCGAGAGCGTATTTTCTTTCATGCGGCCAGTTTAAGGGCCGTAACAAGGCGGTAAAGCCGCATGCGCAAGCCTTGCGGCAAGCTGCGCAATGTTTTCCCTATAGCGACAAATGGCGACAATAAAATGCGGCGCGGCGCGCAATGCGGATAAAAAAGGGGCGCAATCGCTGCGCCCCTGGTGTGATGCGGTTAAGGTCAGATCGCGACCGGCGCCTTGATGGCCGGGTGCGGATCGTAACCTTCGATCTCGAAGTCTTCGAAACGGTAATCGAACAGCGAAGCCGGCTTGCGTTTGATCACCAGCTTCGGCAACGGACGGGGTTCACGCGTCAACTGCAGCTTCGTCTGTTCCATATGATTACTGTACAGATGGGTATCGCCACCGGTCCAGACGAAGTCGCCGACGTCCAAATCGCACTGCTGCGCCATCATATGCACCAACAGCGCGTAGCTGGCGATGTTGAACGGCAGGCCGAGGAACACGTCGCAGGAACGCTGGTACAGCTGGCAAGAGAGTTTGCCGTCCGCCACGTAGAACTGGAAGAACGCGTGGCACGGCGCCAGCGCCATCTGGTCCAGCTCACCGACGTTCCAGGCGGAAACGATGATGCGGCGCGAATCCGGATCTTGTTTCAGTTGCTGGAGCACGTTGCTCAGCTGATCGATCTGACGACCGTCCGCCGCCCCCCAGGCTCGCCACTGCTTGCCGTACACCGGGCCGAGATCGCCGTTTTCATCGGCCCACTCGTCCCAAATGGTGACCTTGTTGTCACGCAGATAGGCGATGTTGGTATCGCCGTTCAGGAACCACAACAGCTCATGAATGATCGAACGCAGATGACATTTCTTGGTGGTCACCAACGGGAAGCCTTCCTGCAAATTGAAACGCATCTGGTGGCCGAAAATCGACAACGTGCCAGTGCCGGTACGGTCGGCTTT
This sequence comes from Serratia sp. TSA_130.1, assembly GCF_052691795.1. NCBI lineage: Bacteria > Pseudomonadati > Pseudomonadota > Gammaproteobacteria > Enterobacterales > Yersiniaceae > Serratia > Serratia sp. TSA_130.1. Next base: position 1,332,087 of record NZ_JBQZFS010000001.1, on the reverse strand, counting down.
AGGAGTGCCCTCGGCGAGCACCTTGTTCATCAAATCCAGATACTGTTTCATTTGTCCCTCACGACAGTTGTTGCTGCGGGCGACGACGGTACGCCCAAATCATCATAATAACACCGGCCACCACCATCGGGATGGACAGGATCTGCCCCATGCTGATCACGCCGTCGAACAGGCCAAGCTGGGCATCCGGCTGGCGGAACGCTTCAACGATGATGCGGAATGCGCCATAACCGATCAGGAACAGGCCCGATACGGCACCCATCGGCCGCGGCTTGCGGATGAACAGGTTCAGAATGATAAACAGCACCACGCCTTCAAGCAGCAGTTCATACAGCTGGGACGGGTGACGCGGCAGCACGCCATACTGATTCAGCAGCGGCAGCAGAGAAGGATCGGCGGCGGCGAGCGCCACGTCTTCGCTGCGCGAGCTTGGGAACAGCATCGCCCAAGGGGTGTCGGTGGTCACGCGGCCCCACAGTTCACCGTTGATGAAGTTGCCGAGGCGGCCGGCGCCCAAACCGAACGGGATCAATGGCGCGATAAAATCGGAAACCTGGAAGAAGGTGCGTTTGGTGCGGCGAGCGAACCAGAACATCACCAGAATCACCCCCATCAATCCGCCGTGGAACGACATGCCGCCATCCCAGACTTTAAACAGATATAGCGGATTATCCAGGAACAACGGCAGGTTGTAGAACAGCACATAGCCCACGCGGCCGCCGACGAATACGCCCAGGAAACCGGCGTAGAGCAGGTTTTCCACTTCGTCTTTGGTCCAGCCGCTGCCCGGCTTGTTGGCGCGGCGCACCGCCAGCCACATGGCAAAAACGAAGCCGACCAGATACATCAGGCCGTACCAATGCAAAGAAACCGGGCCAATGGAGAAAATGACCGGATCAAATTTAGGAAACGCCAGATAGCTATTGCTCATCTATCACCACAACATGTCTGTTATTTTTCCCCATGCGGGGGCGGCAGGTGCCAAACGTCGGCGCAGGTTGTCACACGCCTTTCAAACGGCAGCGTTGGCCGCTGCGGTTTGCAAGACGACGAACATGCGTCGCGCTGAGGTTGCGCATCATAACATAGGCTTAGCGCGGTCCGGGCCGGCAGCGCGGGAAAAGTTCTGTAAAAAAATCACATCGCGCGGCGATTATCTGCCGCCGCGAATCAACCCGCCCATGCCGCGTCGCTCCATAAACGCCGCCACCAAATGGCGCACTTCCGTGGTCATTTGGGTGTTCAACACTCGGTGCGCCAACACTTCGGCGTCGGCAAGATCGATATGCCGCAGCAGGTATTTGATGCGCGCCACGCTGCGTCCGTTCATGCTCAGATTGCGATAGCCCATGCCTACCAGCAACAGCGCGCCCATCGGATCGCCGGCCAGTTCACCGCACAGGCTAAGCTGCAGCCCGGCCGCTTTCCCCTGTTCGGCGATCAGCTTCAGCACCTGCAGCATCGCGGGATGCAGGCTGTCGTACAGCGAGGCTACCCGCGTGTTGTTGCGATCCACCGCCAGCAGGTACTGGGTCAAATCGTTGGTGCCTACCGAGATGAAGTCGACGCGCCCGGCCAAATGCGGGATCAGGAAAATCATCGACGGCACTTCCAGCATCACGCCGATTTTCGGTTTCGGGATCGCGTAGCCAAGCACCTCTTCCACCTCGCGCCCGGCGCGGTCAATCAAGCGCTTGGCCTCATCGACCTCTTCCAGGCTGGTGACCATCGGCAGCAAAATGCCCAGGTTGCCGGTGCCGGCATTGGCGCGCAGCATGGCGCGCACCTGTATCAAAAAAATCTCCGGCTGGTCCAGAGTGATGCGAATGCCGCGCCAGCCCAGGCAGGGATTTTCTTCGCTGATCGGCATGTAGGGCAGTTGCTTATCGGCGCCGATGTCCAGCGTGCGCAGCGTGACCGGTTTGTTGGGGTAAAGCTGCAGCATGCCTTGATACTGCGCGACCTGTTCTTCTTCAGAAGGGAAACCGCTTTGCAACATGAACGGAATTTCAGTGCGGTACAACCCCACGCCGTCCACCCGGCCGCCCAACAGCTGTTCATGTTCCGGGCTGAGGCCGGCGTTCAACATCACCTGAACGCGTTCGCCGCTTTTCAACTGCGCCGGCTGTTCGACGTCGTCTTCCGCCAGCTTGCTCAGTTCCTGTTCTTCGCTGATCAGCCGTTGGTATTCCTGCACCAGCACCGGCTCAGGATCGACCAGCAGTTCGCCGCGATACCCATCAACGATCAGCAGCCGCTGGCTGAGCAGAGAAGGCTGGATGTCGGCGCCCATCACCGTCGGCACCCCCATCGCCCGCACCAAAATCGCCGCATGCGAATTGGCGGCGCCGTCGCGCACGACCACGCCAACCAGGCGATCCTGCGGCACTTCGGCCAGCAATGTCGCGGTCAGTTCATCCGCCACCAGCACAAAACGCGCCGGCCACTGGGTGGCGCCCTGAGTGGTGTCGTCGAGGTGGAACAGCAGGCGCTGACCCAGCGCGCGCAGGTCGCTGCCGCGCTCGCGCATATAGGTGTCCTGCAGTTTGGCGAACTGTTCGGCAAAGGCTTCTATCACCTGCTTCACCGCCCATTCCGCCACCGAGCCGTTGTCAATTTCGGCGAACAATTCGCGCTTGAGGCGGGCGTCGTTTAGCAGGTGAGAATAAAGATCGAAGATCGCCGCGCTCTCTTTTTGCGAGCTGGCGGCAAAACGCTTGCTGAAGCGGCGAAATTCCGCGCCGGCCTCTTCCAACGCCAACGTCAGGCGCTCGCGCTCGCTGGCGGTGTCCAGCGTCGACGCGCGGTAAACCTGATCGAGCGAAGGCTGGCTGCTGTCCTGCCACCCTTCCGCCACCGCTACGCCGGGCGAGGCCGCCAGCGCGCGCACGCGCGTTTGGCGATACTGGCCGAAAATGGCATTAAGCTGCGACTGTGAAAGGATCCCGGCCATCTGCGTGGCCAGGGTGACCATGAACGACTCTTCGCTTTCGTCGAACTGGCGCAGCTCGCGCTGCTGCACCACCAACACCCCCAACAGCTGGCGCCGGTGAATGATCGGTACCCCGAGGAAGGATCGGAAACGATCCTCTTTGACCTGCGGAACGTACTTGAAGCTGGGATGGCTTTGGGCATCGGCCAGGTTGATGGGTTCGGCCCGGCGGCCGACCAACCCGACGACACCTTCGTCAAACGCCAATGCGATAGTGCGCCCGCGCGGCTTTTTCAGCCCGCGCGTGGCCATCAAGTAGTAACAGCGGCGATCGTTGTCCGCCAGGTAAATGGAGCACACTTCGGTGTCCATCGCCAGACAGGTTTCATTGACCAGCAGATCCAGCGCATCCGTCAGACTGGCCGCCGCGGCCACCTTCTCTACAATTTCTCGCAAGCGCGTGAGCATAGTCGGCTTAACTTAACCTCTCTTTCGGCGATAAGCGGGGGCCTGCCGCGGCGCCGCCTGCTCTTGCATCGGCATCACGGTCACGGCGAATTCTTTCATCACCCGGCGGTAGACGTCGCGTTTAAACGACACCACCTGGCGCACCGGATACCAGAAGCTCACCCAGCGCCAACCGTCGAACTCCGGTGTGCTGCTGCGCTGCATGTTGATATCAGCGTCATTGCACAGTAGCTGCAACAAAAACCATTTTTGCTTTTGGCCGATACAAACCGGCTTTGTGTCCCAACGCACCAAACGTTTCGGCAATTTATAGCGCAACCAGTTGCGGGTCGAAGCCAGGATGCGCACATCCTTTTTACTCAGCCCCACTTCTTCGAACAGCTCACGGTACATCGCCTGCTCCGCAGTTTCGCCAGGGTTAATCCCACCTTGGGGAAACTGCCAGGAGTGCTGACCGTAACGGCGGGCCCATAAGACCTGCCCCTGACGATTACAGATTACGATACCAACATTCGGGCGGTAGCCATCATCATCGATCACCGGACTACCTCGATAAGCTTAAATTCGCATAGATGTCCTGATTGTTTCACACAAGCTACAGGCGGTAAACCACTGCTTTACGGCGCTGCGGGCCGGATAACATTGGGATAACTCACAGATATAGGCAAAGTTATAAACATGCATCGGCATTTCAGACCGGTTTTATTCACTTTTTCTGTGGATAGGTGTGTGTAGAACTCGAGGGATAAGCCGGTAAAACTCTCGTCCCCGAAAATCCCTCCTCACACCGAAAAAACAATATTACTCCTAAAAACATATAATTAACCAATATCCCACAGTTATGTACAGGGCAAAAATGTGATCTATGCACGGTAAGGATCTTACCCTGGCGAAAGATCCACCAACGCCGTTTTTATCCACAGATTATCCGGGCAAGTTACGCACAAAACGGACAAATTCGTAAAAAACCGCCCGAGTCAAGGCTGTAAATTGAACCAGTAATCGGTAAAAATTTGGGTTATCCCATAAATCTGTGGATAAATAGGTGTAAGATCCTGTTTATTGTCGGTGGCTTCAGGTGAACAAGCCTCGCGGGAGCATTGTCGCCCGCGCAAGGAAAGAAAAAAAGTCATGTAAAATCATGCTACTATTATTCTTTTCCCCAGGCGACTGGGGTTACCGTTTCCCGTGTATCTTTGCAGTACGTTTTTCAACCAAATTCGACAGGCTTGATTTATGGCGTTTTTATCCCCTCTGCCACCCCCGCCGGAAAATGAACGGCAGCTGTTCGAGCGCGCTCAGGCGCTGGCCGGCTTCAGTTTTGGCGAACTGGCCGCCCGCGCGCAGTTGCCGATCCCCAAGGATCTGAAACGCGATAAAGGCTGGGTGGGCATGCTGCTGGAGCTGTACCTCGGTGCCATGGCCGGCAGCAAACCGGAACAGGATTTTCCTGAGCTGGGCATTGAGCTGAAAACCATTCCTGTCGACGCCGCCGGCAAACCGCTGGAGACCACTTTCGTCTGCGTGGCCCCGCTCACCGGCAACAGCGGCGTCACCTGGGCCAGCAGCCACGTTCGCCACAAGCTGGCGCGCGTGTTGTGGATACCGGTAGAGGGCGAACGGCAAATCCCGCTGGCGCAGCGCCGCGTCGGTTCGCCGCTGCTGTGGAGCCCGAGCGCTGCAGAAGAAGAGATGCTGCGCCGCGATTGGGAAGAGCTGATGGATCTGATTGTGCTCGGTCACGTAGAACGCATCACCGCACGCCACGGCGAAGTGCTGCAACTGCGCCCCAAAGCGGCCAACAACAAGGCGCTCACCGAAGCCATCGGCGAACAGGGGCAACCTATCATGACGCTGCCGCGCGGTTTCTATCTGAAAAAGGGTTTTACCGGCGCGCTGCTGGCAAGACATTTCTCAATCTAAGCGATTTCGTTTAACTCTGGTTTAGCTAACCCTGTCAGCGCCACGATAAACGCGTATAATTCACGCTTTGCATTTATTAAGTATTAAGGTGTGTCGGGCAATGTTCGAATGGATTATGGATCCCAATGCCTGGTTAGCGTTAGGTACGCTAACCATTCTTGAGATCGTACTGGGTATTGATAACATCATTTTTCTGTCGCTGGTGGTGGCCAAGCTGCCCAAAGCGCAACAGAACAAAGCTCGCCGGCTCGGGCTGGCCGCCGCCATGATTATGCGTCTGGCGCTGCTGGCCTCCATCGCCTGGGTGATCCGCTTGACGCACCCGCTGTTCACCGTGCTGGATCACGCCATTTCCGCCCGCGATCTGATCCTGCTGCTCGGTGGATTGTTCCTGATCTGGAAAGCCAGCAAAGAGATCCACGAAACCATCGAAGGCACGGAAGAAGAGCACCACACCAAGGTGCACAGCTTCTTCGGCGCGATCGTACAGATCATGCTGTTGGATATCATCTTCAGTCTGGATTCGGTGATTACCGCCGTAGGCCTTTCCGATCACCTGTTCATCATGATGGCGGCGGTGGTGATTGCCGTCGGCGTGATGATGTTCGCCGCACGGCCGATCGGCGAGTTCGTCAATCGCCATCCGTCGGTGAAAATGCTGGCGCTGGCGTTCCTGATCCTGGTGGGCTTCACGCTGATGCTGGAAAGTTTCCAGGTGCACGTGCCGAAAGGCTACATCTACTTCGCCATGTTCTTCTCCATGTCGGTAGAAGCGCTCAATCTGATGCGCAGCAAGAAAAACCGTTCGCCGGAATAACCCTACGCGGAGGCCGCCATCGGCGGCTTCCGCCGTTTCGTTGCCCCCTCATTTCAGTTTTTCTTATCAGATAAAGACTTATCTGAGACGCTCTCTGCCAAGAGTTTGCTAATCTTGAAAGAACATTGTTTTCTGCATAATCGAGGATCCGCAGGATGAAAAAGTGGGTAATGGCAGTGTCTGCGCTGGTTATGGCCGCCGGTTTGGCGGGATGTTCCAGCGACTACGTCATGGCGACCAAAGACGGCAACATGATCCTGACGCAAGGCAAACCGGAGATCGACACAGACACCGGGCTCATCAGTTATAAAGATGAGAAAGGCAATCACCGCCAGATCAACGGCGATCAGGTTTCCCAGGTTATCGAACGCTAATCACCGCACGCCGGCTATCGCCCGCTCGAGCGCGGTAGCCCTCATTCGTGTCCGCACGGAATCCGCTTCCCCCATCTTCACCGCTTGGTTATAGTCAGGAAAGGCGACATCGCCGCCCGACGGACTTTGCGCCGTCTTCTGAATTGGGCTCCTGTTTCACCGGGCCGCACGGCCCGTCAGCGCTAACAAGAAAGGAAGGCCGTTAATGCAATACCACCGTATTCCCCACAGTTCTTTAGAAGTGAGCGTGCTGGGACTGGGCACCATGACCTTTGGCGAACAGAACAGCGAAGCCGACGCCCATGCGCAACTGGACTATGCATTGGCCGCAGGCGTGAACCTGATAGATACCGCCGAACTGTACCCGGTGCCGCCCCGCCCGGAAACCCAGGGCCTGACCGAAAGCTATATCGGCAGTTGGATCAAAGCGCGCGGCAATCGCGAAAAAATCGTCCTGGCCAGCAAAGTCTCGGGCCCGGTGCGCGGCACTGACAGCAGCATCCGCCCGCAGCAGGCGCTCGATCGCAAAAACATCCGCGCCGCTCTGGACGCCAGCCTCAAGCGGCTGAACACCGATTATCTCGATCTTTACCAATTGCACTGGCCGCAGCGCGCCACCAACTGCTTTGGCAAACTCAACTATCAATATACCGATGACAAAGCCACGGTCACGCTGCTGGAAACCCTGGAGGCGCTGACCGAGCAGGTGCGCGCCGGTAAAATTCGCTATATCGGGGTCTCCAACGAAACGCCCTGGGGCGTGATGCGCTATCTGCAACTGGCGGAGAAACACGAGCTGCCGCGCATCGTGTCGATTCAAAACCCGTACAGCCTGCTGAACCGCAGCTTTGAGATTGGCCTGGCCGAAATCAGCCAGCACGAAGGGGTAGAACTGCTGGCCTATTCCAGCCTGGCGTTCGGCACGCTGAGCGGTAAATACCTCAACGGCGCTAAACCGGCCGGTGCGCGCAATACGCTGTTCACCCGCTTCAACCGTTATTCAGGGCAGCAAACCCAACGGGCGATCGCCGAATACGTGGCGCTGGCCAAAAAACACGGGCTGGATCCTTCGCAGATGGCGTTGGCCTTCGTGCGTCAGCAGCCGTTCGTCGCCAGCACCCTGCTGGGCGCCACCTCGGTGGAGCAGTTGAAAATCAACCTCGACAGTCTCGACGTGATTCTGGATGAGGACGTGCTGCAGGCGCTCGAAGAAATCCACACCCGGTTTACCATTCCGGCGCCTTGAAGCCGGAGGGCGCAGCCTGGCTGCGCCCCGTTTCACCGCCGCTGCGACCACCACAACGCGCTAATCGCCAGCGCAAACACCACGCCAAACCCTACGCCGACGCCCACCACCGGCACGCCCAGCTTCACGACCAAAGAATACAGGCCCAGCATCAGTAACATCGCGGCGTTTTCACCCAGGTTTTGCACTGCGATCGCATTGCCGGCGCCGACCGAATGTTTGCCCCGCTCCTGCAGCAACGCATTGAGCGGCACGACGAAGAAGCCCCCCAGCATGCCGATGAGCGCCAGCAAGACGTAGGCATTGAGCATGGTCGTTTGCAGCGCAAACACCGCGACCGCGACGCCGATCAGGATCCCGGCCGGCATACAGCGTTTCACCGTTTTAAGCGTGACGAAGCGCGCGGCGGCACCTGCGCCCACCACGATGCCGACGGCCACCATGGCGTTCAGCAGCGTTGGCGTGGCGTTATCGGCGATGCCGAGCGCCACCGGTACCCACAGCACCAGCAGAAAACGCAGCGTCACGCCGGCCCCCCAAAACAGGCTAGTGCCAATCAATGAGAAACGCGTCTGTCCATCGCGCCACAGCGTAACGCAGGCAGCAAAGAAGCTGTGCGTCATGGCCTGCGGACGCCACGAAGCGCCAGGACGCGCCGCCGCCAAACGCGGAATATACAGGTTGGCGACCACCGCTCCCGCGTAAACCAACGCGCAGGCCGCCAGCGCCGCCGCCACGTGCCAGTCCGCCAGAATACCACCGGCCACCGAACCGGTCAGAATGGCCGCAATGGTCGAAGCCTCGATCAGGCCGTTAGCCTTGACCAGTTTCTCGCCGCTGGTGATCTCGCCCAGAATGCCGTATTTAGCCGGTGAATACGCGGCGGCTCCCACGCCGACCAGGCTGTAACCCAGAAACGGATTACCCCCAAAACAGATCACCAATGCCCCCGCCAATTTCAGGGCGTTGGCGAACATCATCACCCGCCCTTTGGCAAAGCTGTCGGCGATCTGGCCGACGAACGGAGCCAGAATGATATAGGTGGCGACAAAGGCCATCTGCAGGATCGGCTGGCTCCAGTCCGGATACAGCTGCTGCTTGATCAACGCCAGCGTGGCGAACAGCAACGCATTGTCGCCGAACGCCGAAAGGAACTGCGCGCTGATCACCGCGATCATGCCGCGTGACAACAAAGGGGATTCGGTCGAAGGATTCATCAGGCACTCTCCGGCTGTTCGGCCATATGACGCAGGGTGACGAAATCAGGTTTGCCGCTGCCGAGCACCGGCAGCGTTTTCAACAGGCGAATATCGCGCGGCACCGCCAGCTCCGGGCTGCCCAGTTCGCGCGCCACCCGCAGCAATGCCTCGCGGGTAATGGCGGGATCGGTGGTGAACAGCACCAACGCCTCGCCTTTGCTGCTGTCGCTTTTGACCGTGGCGGCATGCAGTTTATCCGGCGACAGCCGTTGCGCCAGCAGTTCGACGCTCTCCAGCGACACCATCTCGCCCGCGAGCTTGGCGAAGCGCTTCACGCGCCCGCGAATGGTGCAGTAACCCTGCTCATCCAGGCTGACGATATCGCCGGTGTCATACCAGCCCGGCTGCAGCACGCCGTTCGCATCTTCCGCCGCCGGCGGCTCCAGTTCGCCGGGGCGTTCAACCCGCAGATAGCCTTTCATGATATTCGGCCCCTTCAGCTGCAGACGGCCGCCGTTATCAATACCCGGCACCGCGATCAGACGCGCCTCCATCTGCGGCATGATGCGGCCGACGGTGCCCACCTTGGTCGCCAGCGGCACGTTGATCGAGACCACCGGCGCGCACTCGGTCACGCCATAGCCTTCCAAAATGCGGATGCCGTATTTGTCCTGGTAGATCTGTTTGGTGCTGTCCGCCAGTTTCTCCGCGCCGGCCACGACATAGCGCAGGCGGGCAAAATCATACGGATGCGCGAAACGCGCATAGTTGTTAAGGAAGGTCGCCGTGCCGAACAGCACCGTGCAGTTACGGTCATATACCAGCTCCGGCACCACGCGATAGTGCAGCGGGCTGGGGTAGAGGAAAATGCGGCTGCCGGTGATCAGCGGCGTAAGCAGCCCCACCGTCAGGCCGAACGAGTGGAACAGCGGCAGCGACGACATGAAGCGGTCGCGCGGCGTGAAATCGGCGATGGTGCGGATTTGTTCTACGTTGGCCAGCAGGCTGGCGTGCGAATGCACCACGCCCTTGGGATGGCCTTCGGATCCGGACGTGAACAGGATCAGCGCCGGATCCTCCGGACGTTGCGGCAACGCCGCGCGCTGCGGCTGCAGCAAGTGACGCAGGATCCACAGCTTATCCGCCAGCGTGACCGTCTCTTTCAGATCTTCCAGATACACCCAGTTAGCCTGCGGCACCTGTTCCGGCAGGTGGGTCAGCTTGCCTTTCTCCAGAAACTGGCGCGAGGTGACGATGGTCTTGATGCCGGCGGCCGTCATCGCGCTGTTCAGGCCGTTGGCGCCTGCGGTGTAGTTGAGCATCGCCGGGATGCGATTGCGCAGCGAAGCGCCGAAGATCGCCGCCGCGGTAATGGTGGCGTTGGGCAACAGCAGCCCAACGTGCTCCCCCTCGGCGGTAAAGCGCTGCAGAATGCGGCTGACGCCCAGCGATTTCTTGACTAGCGTCTGGTAACTGTCTTCTTTGAAAGCGATGTCTTCGATACACGGCTTGCGGCGCCCATAGCGGTGCTGCGCCGCCAGCAAGGCATGGAACAGCGTTTGCGGCTCGCGCGTCTCCATCCGCGCCCGCATCATGATCTGCATCAGCCGATCGCCCGCCAGCGCCCGGCGTTCACGCGCGCGCGGCGCTTCCGGCATCGGCAGCGTGGTCGGCGGCAAGATGCGGATGCTGATTTGCGGGAACCAGCGGATCTTGAACACCCCGGCCATGCGGCCAAACGGGCTGAACTCCGGGCCATCGATCCGCACCGGCACCACGGTCGCGCCCGATTTGGCGGCGATAAACGCCGCTCCGTCGTAAATTTTCATCAGCGCGCCGGTCACGGTGATGCGCCCTTCAGGGAACACCACGATCGGCCGTCCCTGCTCGACCATGCGCACCAGTTGCTTGACGGCCATCGGTTTGGTGGGATCTAGCGAGACAAAATCGATGTAAGGCCGCAGCCAGCGCATAAACCAGCTCTCGCCGATGCTGGCATAGACCGCAAACACCGGTTTTATCGGCAGGAACAGCGCCAGCAGTACGCCGTCGAGGAAAGAGACGTGGTTCGGCGTAATCAGTAATTTTTGCCGTTCGAAGTGCTGGACGTCCCCTTCGACCCGTACCCGAAACAACAGGCGAAACAGCGCGCGCAGCAGTGAAAAGATCATGCACTTCTCCCTTGGCCATGGAGGCGTAAATCGTTGTAGGGAAAAGAATACTATATGGCAGGCAAAAAAAAACCTACGCATCCGCGTAGGTTGGTGCAATTGAAAATGGCTTCAGCATGCAAGGCACGCTGATTTCTCACCAATCAATACCTCTGGGATCACCTACTCTAGAGAGATGGCGTGCAGGAAACTACCACCGAATCGCAAGAGTTCTGCTCCAAATGCAACCAGCTGTAAATTTCCCGCGATCTGCTGTAATAACTCAATGAAACTTAAATAATCGCCGCAGCGGAAAGATCAATAATGATGCGTCATCCGCAGGAAGCGAGTGGGGGGAGAAAAAAAGCCATGCGCATATGCTGGTAAGTGCAGCACATGAGGGTTCGGCCTAATCAAGACTGAAGCAGATCCTTTAATCCCTCTTGTCTCCTCAACGCTAAAGCAATCAATTAACGAAAACTATTCTCAAACGCAAGAGCCAAGTTAGACGTGATATCCAACGTGTCATTTTCATCAACTTATGCAATTCGTTTTCTTGCTTTTCAAGCACGGCAACAATAAAAAGACAAAGTCAAAAAGCGCCAACTAACAACAGAGCCGCCTCCAGACCTTGCTGTTATCGTGATCTCACGGCAAAAGTGCACGCCGAGGATAATTAATTATTAATAATTAAAAAAACCGCAAGCAATAAAACCTATGCATTAATAACCAAACAGAGTTAACAATTAAAAAAGAATAACAAAAACCAAAAAAACAGAATATAAATCTATTTTTACATAAATTTTTAGCACAATATTGCAAGAAATGAGATTGAAAAATAAAATAGCCATGCATTGAATCGCTAGTAAAACGTTGCGAAACCCTTGCTTTATATTTTCAAGCAATACGATTTTTATTTATTTAGTGGCATATTCTCAGAAGGAAATCTGAATAATGAAGAAATATTTATTTTTAGCCCTACTACCTCTGTCGTGCACGAGCGTACTGGCCGCAAAAACAGCCAGTACGTCTGTAGATTTCTCCGGAGAAATTTATAATAACACCAGCTGCAGTATTGCTGCCAACACCAATAGCATTGATCTTGGCCGCCATTCCAGCGAAGCTTTTGATAAAGTAAATCCTGTCCAGTTGGAAGGCAACGGCATGGGCAGCATCCCGTTCACCGTAAATTGCACGGCACCGACCAACATGGGTATTGAAGTTACCAGCGCCAGCGGCGATGCCGATTATCAATATATGGACAGAAACTTCACCTCATCGCTGGCAAAAGACGCCAGTAATAAAGATATCGCCGTGCTGGGCCTTGCACTGTCAGATATCGCTATGGATGGTGAAACCGTGCGTGCGGCGCTGATTCCTGAAGGCGATGATATTTTCGATTTAACCAATGTAACTAACGGTGCAGATCACGAACAGGCGATGTTCTCTGTTGCCTCAGGTAATCGCTTTGCGGTCACATCAGATGCTAATTACGACAATATGGCGATCGGCCAGAACCTGAGCGGCACATTCAACTACCGTTCATTCCTTACCCCGCTTAGCTACATTGATGATAAAAGCATCCAAATGCAAGACAGCATTGCATTGCAAGCTTCTGTGAATCTTTCGGTTCACTACCTGTAATCACCAGGTGGGGACACTTCGCTGTTCCCACTTATTTCAGCCTCTTTGTTTGGCAAAATATCTTAACGTCCTTTGACTAGAGTTCGTTATTCTCCGCTATTCAGGAAATAAAATGAAAGGTCTCATCCATTATCTTACCGCAATATTTATATTGCTTACTCCATTTCATGGCCAAGCAACCATTAAACTGGAAAAAATAAGCCTCTTGGTCAATCAAGAGAAAGGAGAGACAACGGTAAGAGTCGATAATATCGGTAATTATCCTGTGTTGCTATTCTCATCCGTTGTTAAAAATGCATTAAGCAAGCAAGGAGAAGATCCCTTATTCATTCTTTCTCCGCCAGCCGCGCGTATTGATCCGGGTAAATCTCAGCTGGTACGCGTCATGCTTGCCGATCCCTCGGGACTTGATAAAACCCGTCAGCAAATGCGCCATATCTATTTCCAGGAAATTCCCGATATGGGAGAAAAAAGCAACCAGCTTAAGGTGAATACTCGGCATCGGGTCGTCGCTATCGCCACGCCCTCCGCGCTAGTGGAAAACAAATCTCCCTGGCAAACCTTGCATTGGCAACAAAATGGGCATTCTATACAAGTCAAAAATCTCAGCCCTTACGTTGTCAGGTTAGCCCCTACCATCACCGTACAACCCAGTAACCAGCAGTTTGTTTTAGAACAACCTTATTTGCTGCCTGGGCAAACGATCGGTACACGTAAGAGCGATAGGCTTACCATCCCCCCCTCCCGTTTGCACTTCACGCCAATCAGTAACACGGGGCGCGCCATACCCGATATCACGGTCAACCTTGCCCCAATCCAGTGAGGCAGCCTTTGAAATTGCATATACCGCTACGTCTACTGGCGTTTTGTCTGCCTATTGGCTATGCCTCGACCAGTCTGGCCGATTACGATATTGAAATGATGCGGGCACTTGGACTACCCAGTGAGATTGCTGATTACTTTTCCTCTGGCGCGAAATTTCCCGCAGGAAAACAAGCGCTATTCATCAACGTCAACGGACAAAATCATGGACGGCATGAAGTCAACATAGACAAACAAGGCGAATGGCAATACGACGCTGAACTCGTAGAAAGCCTGGGATTACACCCCTGCAAGCTCAACACTCAGGCAGAAATGCTGATGAGCCAATGTTATCAAGGCAGCCGCATCGACAATGAAACCGGTAATAATCAATTGATTTTGCTGTTGCCCGAGCGCTATATCCGTCGACAACCGGCGGACTATGAATTTGGCGGCCATGCCCTGATGCTGAATTATACCGCGAGCCGATTCGACAGCCAAAATCACAGCAGTGATTACGCGGCGTTGGAAACCGGCTTCAACAGCAACAATTGGCTGTTTCGCCATAATGGCACCTATAACAAGTCAGAACGACATCAGGGGTACACGCCTTATAATAGTTATCTGCAGCGGACATTGACGGATCACGACGCCATGATGCGTTTGGGACGAGCGACGTTATCAGATTCGCTTTACAGCGGCATTACCTTAGATGGCCTGCAATGGCTGCCTGACTCGTCGCTGTCATTGAGTCAACGCAGTGATGTGCCGGTAGTCGAAGGTATCGCCGAGAGCCAAGCCAAGGTTGAGATTTTTCAGAATGGCAGATTAGTTTACGCCACGCAGGTGCAACCGGGCACTTTCCGCCTGACCGATATCCCTGCGCAGTTCGACGCAGTCGATTTGTCCGTCACCGTCACGGAAAGCAACGGTAGCCGCAAACAATTCATCGTCCCTTATCTGACGAGCTCAGGACACTCTACTCCCCGCCAGGGCAGTTACTCCCTTGCTCTCGGGCGCACTCACAGCCTGGCAAAAAGCACAGAAATGCCTTTCATCACTGGCTCATTCTCTTTGCCATGGCTCAACCAGCACCAGGTGAGAGGGGGAAGTTTCCTCAGCCGCGATTATCGCGGCATCGCCGCCGGTTATAGCGTTGCCAATAGCGATTATCGTTTTACAGCCTTGAGCCACGTGGCGCAGTCGTCAAGCGGAAAGGGCACCAAGCTACAGCTGAATAGCGCATTACCCCTGATAAAAAACCTTAAGCTGAACGCCGGTTACAGCATCCAGTCAGAGCGATACCGCTCGCCTACACAGCTCCGTTCTCCGCGTAAAGATGACGGCGAAGGAACTTATTGGCCTGTATCGCACGGTGCATCATCTTCACACCAACGTCAAAGCTACAGCCTGGGCCTAGGCTGGCACCATAAATACATCGGAAATCTTTCTTTAGGCGTTACACGCGCTGAAGGCGGAGATAAGCAACAAAATCAACGAGTCTACGCCTTCTGGAACCGTCAATTTGGCGCAGCCACCGTTGGCGTTAGCCTGGAAAAAGAGCGCAGCCGCGAGGTTCGCGATAACGATACCAGGGTGTTCGCCACCCTTTCATTACCGCTGGGAAAAAACCGACGTTATAGCGCCAATATGATAAGCAACGGAAGAAATCGTAGCATCAGCAATTCGCTTTCCGGCCAAGCGTTGAATGGCGATCTGGCTTATGGATTCAATGCAACACAGGGCACCCAATCCAACAACGGCACCTACTCAGGCAATGTGAACTATTTGAGTCCGTTCACAACGCTTTCCGGCAGCTATAGCCATCTGTCAGAAAATCAGCAGGCATTTTACTACAGTGCCTCTGGCTCCCTGGTGGCAGACAGCAGCGGGCTAACGCTCTCACCACAGAAAATCGGCGATACCTTCGGCGTCTTGTCGATACCGGGCCTCGCCGGAGTCAGCGTGTCTACGCCAGGCGGCAAGGTGAAAACCTATGGCAAGCAAGGTAAGGCGATCATCCCAAGGCTGCGTGAGTATCAACCAAGCCTGATTAACGTAGACACAAGCACCTTACCTCCCGGTGCCGATATCGATAACGGCGTGCGCAAGATCAATCTGGCACGTGGCAGCGTTAAACATATCAATATCGATGCCATTAATACATTGCGGGCCATTGTCCAGATTAGCTATGCAGACGGCACCAAACCCGCTATCGGCAGCATGATTTTGGATGAACAACAACAAGTGGTCGCTTTTACCAATGATCAGGGCGCAGCCTTCATTGAACATCAGAAAGCGCACCGCGCGACGAACGATGCGTCTTCACAACGCTTCAGCATGAAAAACTCTTCGGGACAGGCATGTTATTTCGCAATTGCTGCAGACACCTCTTCCCGCAATCGTGCCGGCATCAGCCACTCCGAAGCAGTGTGTCGCTAAACGTTCATCGATATCAGGAGAACACATGAAAGTGATTTATTATGGGTTGGCAGCCATAGCCATCAGTTTTGGGGCTAACGCTAACTGCACGCTAACGACCACACAAAACAGCATTTATCTGGGGGAGCACAATATTGGGACACTGTCTCAGCAATCCACTCTGCTGCACAGCGCCCCATTGCAGTATCGGTTGACTTGCGATGAACCAGTGCAGTTGCAGGGGTTCACTCTGCGGGAGAATAGAAACCTGGCAGAAGGAAGCGGCGCAACCGATGCTTCTAGCTATCTCAGCCTCACGGTTGATGAATTACGCAACGGTGATGGTGAGCCCCTTTCCTTTTCACTTGCCCCCGGGCAACCACGCCAAAGACATCTACCCAACTATCGTCTATCCGTCGATCGGGAAGCATTACACATCCTTGTACCGGATAACGAGGTTGGGCAACACTTCACACTGTCATTAACAGTCTCCAGTTTCGCCGCGTCCGCGACACAACTGCGTCAACAGCAACGCGATAACATCCCGCTGTCGACCCAATTGCTGGTCAGCGCTAACTATCTTGATCCCGACGTTCGGTGAATGCGCTGACCTCGACCAGGCAGCTCATGGCGTTCGGCCCCTGCGTCAGCGGCGAGGTGCCGATATCCAGCGTCAGCACGTTCGGGTTGCCCGCCTGCTCGACCGGCCGGCGCTGCGCGTCGAAACCCGGCTCGAACCAGGCACCGGTCGCCATCAGCACCACGCCGCGCGTCACGCCATCGGTGAGCGATACCCCCGCCAGACAGCTGCCGCGCGCGTTGCTGACCAGCACTTCGGCGCCGTCCGCCACACCGCGCGGCGCCGCATCGTCCGGATGCATGTACAAGGTTTCTCGCCCGGCGGTCTTGTTGCCCTGCGCCAGCGGCGCCGGATCCATCTGGCTATGCAGGCGATCGCTCGGCTGAATGGAGATCAGGTGCAGCGGCCAGTTTTTGGCCTGCGGCGCGCCCAGCCACTCCACCGGCGGCCGCCACTGCGGATGCGGAGCGAAATCTTCGTAGCGATAGCCGGCGATCCGCTCGCTGAACAGCTCTATCTTGCCGCTGGGCGTTTGCAGCGGGTTAGCCTGCGGATCGGCGCGGAATGCGTCAAAAAATACGAACTCTTTAGCCGGCGCGGGCAGCTCGACATAGCCCCGTTGCCAGAAGGCCTCAAACTCGGGCCAGGCGACGCCGGCGCGCTGCTGCGCTGCGCCGCATTGCCGGTAGATAGCTTCGATCCAGGCCCGCTCGTCGCGATTCTCGGTAAAGCGCTCACGATAGCCGAGACGCTCCGCCAGATCGGCGAAGATATCGAAATCGTTGCGCGCCTGATGCTGCGGCGCAATGGCCTGATGCATCGCCAACACGTAGCGATCGCGCGACGAGCCGCCGATATCGTTACGCTCCAGCGAACTGGTGACCGGCAGCACGATGTCTGCCATTTTGGCCGCCGCCGTCCACCAGATATCTTGAACGATCACCGTGTCCGGCTTCTGCCAGCCCTCCACCAGCCGATTCAACTGCTGATGATGATGGAACGGGTTGCCGCCAGCCCAGTGCACCAAATGGATATCCGGATAATGCCGCGTCTCGCCGCAAAATTGATAGGCCTCACCGGGGTGCAACAGCATGTCGCAGATGCGCGCCACCGGGATCGCCAGCCCGGCCGGATTTTCGCCTACCGGCATGGTCGGCGCA
This sequence comes from Serratia sp. TSA_130.1, assembly GCF_052691795.1. NCBI lineage: Bacteria > Pseudomonadati > Pseudomonadota > Gammaproteobacteria > Enterobacterales > Yersiniaceae > Serratia > Serratia sp. TSA_130.1. Next base: position 1,314,372 of record NZ_JBQZFS010000001.1, on the reverse strand, counting down.
GGCGTGTCCACGCGTGGATTGCCGACGCCGTTCATCGAGCCGTGGCCGAACGAGAAACCGCCGCCCGGCAGCCCCACCTGGCCCAGCATCGCCGACAGCGCGATCATCATCCAATACGGTTGCTCCCCCCGATGCGCGCGTTGCACGGAGTAGGAACAGGTGATGAAACTGCGCACTCCGATCAGTTGCCGCGCCAGCAGCGCAATGCGCGCCGCCGGAATGCCGGTAATAGCGCTAGCCCAAACGGGGGTTTTCGCCACGCCGTCACCGGCGCCGTTCAGGTAATCCGCCAGCTGTTGATAGCCCACGCAGTGGCTGTGCAGGAAGGCTTCATCCTGCGCACCCAGCCGCTGGATTTCGTAAGCCAGCGCCAGCATCAGCGCCACGTCGGTATTCGGCCGGATCGGGATCCATTCCGCGTTGACGAACTCGGGACAATCATCGCGCATCGGGCTGATGTTGACAACCGGCGTGCCCTTGCGCGCCAGCTTTTGCAGCCAGGGCTTGAGCGCATGTTCCGCCGCGCCGCCGGAAGAGACCTGAGCGTTTTTCAGCGCCAACCCGCCAAACGCCACAAACAGCTCGCAATGCTCCACCACGCTCGGCCAACTGGTGACGCGCCCGGTCAAGGGCGAGAAAGTGCCGATCACATACGGCAGAAAGAACTGCGCCGCGCCCCAGCTGTAGTTGCCCTGCTGATCGACGCCGCCGCCGCCGCTGAAGTAGAACCGCCGCACCAGCGAGCGGGCATGGTGCAGCCGCCCGGCCGACGACCAGCCATAAGAGCCGGTAAACAGCCCGGAGGCGCCGTAACGCTCGCGCACCCGGCGATTCTCCTGCGCCACCAAATCGAGCGCTAACTCCCAATCCACCTCGACGAAATCTTCCCTGCCGCGCAGCGTCCGGTCGCTGCCCTCGCGCTTTTGCAGCCACGAGCGGCGCACCGCCGGCTTGCGGATGCGTTTGTCGGAGTAGACCATCGGGACGATGGAATCGAGCAGCGGCGAAGGATCAGGATCGTCGACGAAGGGTTCACAACGGATAAGCCGGCCGTCTTCAACCACGGCGGTATAAGCGCCCCAATGGGCGAGCTGCGGATAGCGTTTAATGGACATGGCGTTCTCGGCGCAAATCGGAATGCACAGACGTTACCTCAGCCCGCCGCCAGTGCCAACGTACAAATTGCGCTATCGTTCGGTAGCAGTCGGTTATGCGTACAGACGCGAAGAGATTCTGCAACCGCCACCACAAGTTGCGCACGAGACCGCTTGCAGCCCCGGTTTTTTTCCGCAAAACTGGGGGATGTAAGCGATTACCCAGGATGTGTTGACTGATATGGCTACGATAAAGGATGTTGCCAGGCTGGCGGGTGTTTCCGTGGCCACGGTATCCCGCGTGATAAACAATTCCCCCAAGGCCAGCGAAGGGTCGCGCACTGCGGTGCAGGCCGCCATGGAACAGCTGCAGTATCACCCTAACGCCAACGCACGAGCGCTGGCGCAGCAATCCACCGAGACGCTGGGGCTGATCGTCTCCGACGTTTCCGATCCCTTCTTCGGCGCGATGGTCAAGGCGGTCGAGCAGGTGGCCTACGCCACCCACAATTTTCTGCTGATTGGCAACGGTTACCACGACGCCGAAAAAGAGCGTCAGGCGATTGAACAGCTGGTGCGGCACCGCTGCGAAGCGCTGGTGGTGCACGCCAAAAGGCTAAGCGATCAGGAACTTTTCGGCTGGATGCAACAGATCCCGGGCATGGTGCTCATCAATCGCACGCTGCCGGGGTTTGAAACGCGCTGCGTGGCGCTCGACGATCGCTACGGCGCCTGGCTGGCGACCCGACATCTGATCCAGCAAGGGCACCAGCGCATCGCCATCATCTGCTCCACTCACCAGATTTCCGACGCCACCGATCGTCTGCAAGGCTATCTCGACGCGCTGCAGGAACACGGCATTGCGGTGGATGAAAAGCTGATCGCCTACGGCGAACCGGACGAGATCGGCGGCGAACAGGCGATGACCGAATTGCTCGGCCGCGGCCGTTCGTTCTCCGCCATTACCTGCTACAACGATCCGATGGCCGCCGGCGCGCTGTCGGTGCTGAGCGATAACAGCGTCGACGTACCGGGAGAAATTTCGCTGATCGGTTTCGACGACGTGTTGATTTCGCGCTACCTGCGCCCACGCCTGACCACCATTCGCTACCCTATCGTGGCGATGGCCACCCAGGCGGCGGAGCTGGCGCTGGCGCTGGCCAACCGGCAACCGCTGCCGGAAATCACCAACATGTTCAGCCCAACGCTGGTGCGCCGCCACTCGGTCGCCACCCTCAACAACGCGCACGAACAGCCATAATCATGCCGCCGCATGGGTGAGCCGTCACCCATGCGCTCAGATTGCGCAGCCCGCCGCATTTCTCGCTTTTGGATTTTTTCCGCTCCCTGCGTTCGTGCAGATTGTTGGCACAATAACCTTTACACTATATAGCATAAACGCTATATTCGAAGCGCATCATGTGGCAAGTGGTGACCGTCGAACGATTCGACGACTGGTTTTTGGCGCTGAACAACGCCCAGCAAACAAGCATCCTGGCGGCAATCTTCAAATTACAGACGTTCGGCCCGCAGTTGGCGCGGCCGCACGCCGATACGCTGCATTTTTCCGAAGCGGCCCGGCAGTTGAAGGAGTTGCGCGTTCAACATCGCGGGCGCCCTTTCAGGGTGTTTTTCGCCTTTGACCCACAGCGGCAAGCAGTATTGCTGTGCGGTGGCGATAAAACCGGCGACAAACGCTTTTACCAGCGCATGTTGCCCATCGCTGCCATGGAATTTTCACATTATCTGGCAACCCGGAGGTAGTGCAGATGGCCAAACCGTTATCCCAACTGATCGACAAGCTCGATCCCGCCGTCGTTGCCGCAGCCAGGCAAAAAGCGGACAAGGAAATTTTCGAACTGCGGCTGGCAATGCTGAGGGAAGAGCTGGCGGTCTCTCAGGTTGAATTGGCGAAGCGGCTCGGTATCAGCCAACCCTCCGTCGCCAATTTGGAAAAGCGCGGCAGCGAAATAAAGCTGTCGTCGCTCAAACGCTATATCGAGGCGATGGGCGGCACGCTGTCGCTGGATGTGCAATTGCCCAATGGCCAGCACCGCCGCATGACGCTGTGAGGCGGGCGCAAGGCGCCCGCCCGCTTATCAGATAAGTTCCAGCGCGATCAGTTCTTCGATGGTTTGGCGGCGGCGGATCAAACGCGGCTCGCCGTTTTCGAACAGCACTTCAGGCAACAGCGGACGGCTGTTGTAGTTGGAGGACATCGATGCGCCGTAGGCGCCGGTATCGTGAAACACCAGATAATCGCCGATCTGCACCGGCGGCAGCTCGCGGGTTTCCACGCCGCCGCCCGCCTGCTGGGTGAAGACGTCGCCGGATTCGCACAGCGGCCCGGCGATCACCGTGTCGCGCAGCGGTTGTTCCGAGGTGTCGCGCCCATCGGCCGGCAACAGCGAAATATGGTGATAGCTGCCGTACATCGCCGGGCGCATCAGATCGTTAAAACCGGCATCCACCAGCACAAAGTGGCGGCTCCCCATGTCTTTTACCGCCCGCACCTCGGCCACCAATACGCCCGCCTCCGCCATCAGGAAACGTCCGGGTTCAATCTCCAACTGCACCGGGTGCCCCAGATGCGCGGCGATGCGCTCACGCGCCCGGTTCCACAAACCGAAATAGTGTTCGGTATCGATCGCCTCTTCGCCGTACTGATACGGGATAGACAGGCCGCCGCCGGCGGAAATGGCGCTGATGTCATGACCGAGATCGATCACCTGCTGCACCATCGCATCGCAGACGCGCTCCAGATGCTGGTAATCGACGCCGGAGCCGATATGCATATGCACGCCGATCAGCTTCAGGCCGTAGCGGCGGATCTTCTCCACCGCCTGCGGCAGGTCGGCATACCAGATGCCGTGTTTGCTGTTCTCGCCGCCGGTGTTGGTTTTCTGGCTGTGGCCATGGCCAAACCCCGGATTAATGCGCAGCCACACCGGATGCCCCGCGGAAGCCTGGCCGAGCTGATCCAGCATATCGATGGAACCGGCGTTGACCGGGATCTTCAATGCGCTGACGCGCGCCAGCGTCGCGTGATCCAATACGTCCGCGGTAAACACGATATCGCTCGGCTCGCCGCCCGGCTGAAAACCGGCCTGCAGCGCCCGCTCGATTTCGCCGAGCGACACCGAATCCACCTTCACGCCCTGCTCGCGCATCAGGCGCAAAATATGAATGTTCGAACAGGCTTTCTGCGCGAAACGGATAGTGTCGAAGTGGCGCAGCTGAGCGATGCGCTGGCTGATGATGTCGGCATCATAAGCCCAGACCGGGCAACCGAAGCGCTGCGGCAAGGCCAGCAGGTTAGCGGCGTTCAACGCGGTGGAGGTGTCGTGCAACGGGCGTGGCATGGCGATATTCCCAATTCGAAAGTAACGGCAGATAAGGCCATAGTGCCGCACGCTGAATCGGGTGGAAAATATCTATTTAGCCGTAGTCTATTCATTTATGATATAGCTTTCTCTACAGTCGAGCAGCCTCGTCATGCACAGCATCTCTTTGCGGCAGATAGAAATTTTTCGGGCGGTGATGACCACCGGCAACCTGACCGAGGCGGCGGCCCTGCTGCAAACCTCGCAACCCACCGTCAGCCGTGAGCTGGCGCGCTTTGAGAAGCTGATTCGGCTGCAGCTGTTCGATCGGGTTCGCGGGCGCTTGTCCCCCACGGTGCAGGGCCTACGGCTGTTCGAAGAGGTGCAACGCTCCTATTATGGCCTCGATCGCATCGTCAACGCCGCCGCCGGCATTCGCCAGTTTCAGCAGGCGCAGCTGTCGATCGTGTGCCTGCCGGTATTTTCCCAATCGCTGCTGCCGGCGGTGTGCCGGCCCTTTATCGAACGTTACCCGGAAGTCAGCTTCAGCGTGATCCCGCAAGAATCGCCGCTGCTGGAAGAGTGGCTGTCGGCCCAGCGCCACGATCTGGGGCTGACGGAAACCACCCTGACGCCGGCGGGCACCGAGCGGGTGACGCTGATGACGTTGAATGAAGTCTGCGTGCTGCCGACGGGTCACCCCCTGCTGGCAAAAGACCTTCTGACGCCACAGGACTTCACCGGGCAGAACTTTATCAGCCTGTCGAACACCGACAGCTATCGCCACTTGCTCGATGCGCTGTTCGCCGAGCAGGGCGTCGAGCGCCGCATGGTGATGGAAACGCACAGCGCGGCGTCAGTGTGCGCCATGGTGAGAGCCGGCGTGGGGGTCTCGATCGTCAACCCGCTGACGGCGCTCGACTATGCCGGCAGCGGCGTGCACGTGCGGCCATTCAGCATCGACGTGCCGTTCACCGTCAGCCTGATACGGCCGCTGCACCGCCCTTCATCGGCGCTGGTGACGGCCTTTATCGACCATCTGCATCAACAGGCGGCACTGTTCTCCGCCCGCCTGGCCGCCGCCGTCAGGCGCTGAAAACGGCGTGGGAATGTTGCCGCGGCCTTAGCGCAGCGTCGCCTGCCACTGCGGATCGCTGGCGAACCATTCCACCAGAAAGTCCAGCATGGTGCGCAAGGTGGCGGGCATTTGTCGGCGTGAGGTGTAGATGCCGTAGATACCCATCGATTGCGGCCGGTAACCCGGCAGCAGCTCCACCAGTTCGCCGCTGGCCAACAGCGGCGCCGCCGAATAGTAGGGCTGCAGGGAAATGCCCGCGCCCTGCACCGTACCGGCCATCAGCACCACCGATTCGTTGGCGCTCAGGTTGCCGCTGACCGCCACCGCCGATTTCACCCCCTGAGCGTCGAAATGCCACAGGCTTTTGCCGAAATAGGAATAAGTCAGGCAGTTGTGCAACGCCAGATCCTGCGGCTGGCGCGGCGTGCCGTGCGCCGCCAGATAAGCGGGCGCGGCGCACACCACCGACGCGCAGGTGGACAGCGGCCGGGCGATCAGGTTGGGATCCAGCTCATTGGTGATGCGCAGCGCCAGATCGATGCGCTCTTCCACCAGGTTCACCGCCCGGTTGTTCATCTGCAGATCGACCGCCACCTGCGGATGACGCTTCAGATACTGGGCGACGGCCCCCACCAGCGCCGTTTGTCCGAGCGATTGCGAACAGGTGATGCGCAGCAGGCCGCGCAGTTCGTCGCTCTGCCCTTCCTCCACCAGATCGATTTCCCCCGCCAGCGCCAACATTTGTCGGCAGCGCTCCAAAGTACGCTCACCGGCGTCGGTCAGACTAAGCTTACGGGTAGTGCGGTGCAGTAAACGCGCCCCGGCCCATTGCTCCATCTGGGCCAGGTAGCGAGTGACCATCGCGCGCGACATCTCCAGCGTTTCCGCAGCGGCGATCATGCTGCCGCGATCGACGATGGTGACAAAAACCTCAGCGGCGGTAATGCGATCCATGATTAGTCCGATTTATGCAACGAATAATTGCTTATTATCCGGTTTTTCTATCGCTTTATGCAACCTAACATCATTACAACATTAACCGATACCTAAGGACCTCTGCCCATGTTTAAGAAATCACTGTTAACTCTGGCCTTCACCGGCGTCGCCACCCTGAGCACCTACGCCACCGCTGCCGATACCCTGACCATGGAAGTGTATAACCCGGGCGAGAAAAGCGTGTTCCCGGTGTCTTCCGAAATCATCAGCGGCAAACACGAAGTGGCGCTGATCGACGCACAGTTCCAGCGCAACGATGCCGAAGAGCTGGTGAAAAAGATCAAGGCGACCGGCAAGAAACTGACCACCGTCTACATCAGCCACTCAGATCCGGATTTCTATTTCGGTCTGGACGTGATTAAGGCCGCTTTCCCGGAGGCGAAAATCATCGCTTCGCCTGGCACCATCAAGGACATTAACGCCACCAAAGACGGCAAAATCGCCTACTGGGGCCCAATCCTGAAAGACAACGCGCCGAAAACCGTGATCGTGCCGCAGCCGCTGCAGGGCGACAGCTTCACCATCGACGGTCAAAAAGTGGAAGTGAAAGGCCTGAACGGCCCGACTCCCGATCGCACCTTCGTGTGGATCCCGGCGCTGAAAGCGGTCGTGGGCGGCGTGGCGGTCGCCGGTGACAATATCCATCCGTGGATCGCCGATAACCAGAGCGTAGAATCGCGCCAGCACTGGCAGCAGACGCTGAAAAACATCGAAGCGCTGAAGCCGCAGGTCGTCGTGCCGGGCCACTTCCTGCCGGGTGCCGCACAGACACTGGCATCGGTGCACTTTACCCAAAAATACCTGACCACGCTGGAAGCCGAACTGCCAAAAGCCAAGGATTCCGCCGCGCTGATTGAAGCGATGAAAAAGCACTACCCGACGCTGAAAGACGAATCGAGCCTGGAACTGAGCGCGAAAGTGCTGAAAGGCGAGATGAAGTGGCCGCAATAAGCGCCCGTGCGTGATTGAACCAGCCCTGGCGCCGCGGCGGCTTGCCGCGCGCCAAGCGAGGAGTAAAAATGACCGAAACCACTCTGCATTACATTTTCGATCCGCTGTGCGGTTGGTGCTACGGCGCCGCACCGCTGGTGAAAGCGGCTCAGAGCCTCCCCGGGCTGAAGGTCGTGCCGCACGCCGGCGGCATGATGACCGGCAACAACCGCCGTCAGATTACCGACGAATGGCGCAACTACGTCATTCCGCACGACAAGCGCATCGCCGAGATGACGGGCCAGCCTTTCGGCGAAGCCTATTTCAACGGCCTGCTGCGCGACACCACGGCGGTGATGGATTCCGAGCCGCCGATCACGGCTATCCTGGCGGCGGAAAAACTGGCGGGACGCGGGCTGGACATGCTGCACCGCATTCAGCAGGCGCACTATCAGGAAGGGCGACGCATCGCCGACACGCCGGTGCTGGAAGCGTTGGCGAAAGAGCTGGGGTTGCCTTCGGCGGCGTTTATCGCCGAAATGCGCTTCAACAGCGGTGCGCCGACCGCGCAACACATCGCGGAAAGCCGGGCGCTGCTGGCCAAAGTGCAGGGCCAGGGCTTCCCGACCTTTGCGCTGCAGGATAGCGAGGGCCAGCTGCACCTGCTGCCGGCCGGCAATTATCTGGGCAATGTGGAAGCCTGGAAGAATCTGTTGGGCGCCGCCGCGCTGGCGTAACCCTTCTCGCCCCGGCCACCGGGGCGGGTCATTCGACCCGCACGAACCGCCCTTCCGCCCGCACATTGTGGCCGAACCCGCAATCCCCCCGCGTATGCATCTCCAGCGCTTGCTCGCCAAACGCCATCGTCACGTCGCAGACCTGCGCGCTTTCCGAGTCATGTTGATGGTAGACGGCCTTGCCGTGCTCAATGGGCAGCTCGGCGGTGAAGTCGCCCATGTTCGGGCCGTAATACAGCCCCATCTGCGGCATGGCGTAGCCGGAAAAATCGATCAGCCAGCGCTCGCCCTGCGGCTTCACCACCACTTCGCTCCACACCCCGCGCCCGGCGTATTGCCAGTACACGCCGCCCGGCCCCTGCGGCTGCGGCCGCTGCGCCAGGCGTTGGCGCAACAGACTCATGTTGTGCTGCGATTTGTCATCGTGCGGCGCCAGCGCCAGATAGGCCTGCGCCTTGAGCAATTCACCGGCGTGCATCAGCGACAGCGCCACGTTGTTGTAAGCCGTGGCGACAGCCTGCTCGCTCAGACCGCAAAACTCGCTCCAGGCCGCCTGATCGCGAAAGATGTCGGCGGCTTTGGCGTAATCCTGGCGCTGATAGGCCTTTTTTCCCAGTTCGGCGTAGCTCGCCACCTTTTGGCAGTCGGCGGCGATGTCCGGCTCGTCAATGTGCGCCCAGGCCCGGGCGCTGGCGAAGACGCCGCAGGTCAGCAACAGGGGAAACCAAGCCTTCATCGTTTATCCTTTCTGCAAAAATTCGGCGCCAGTATAACCGCCCGGCGCCGGAGTGTATGCCGCAATTGCGCTCACCTGCGCGCCGACGGCGATTCAGCCGCCTTATTTCAAACGGTTAGCGGAGTCAAAACTGCTTACAGTCGCGGTTTGTTTGTTACCGGCCCGCAGCCCATGCTGAACAAAATACCGCAATTATCGAGCCGTTATGAACGCAACCCCCTTGCAGAAACACGCCATTTGGCAGTTGATCAAACCCTTTTGGGTGTCGGAGGAACGATGGCGCGCCTGGATGATGCTGATCGCCATCGTCGTCCTGTCGCTCGGCCTGGTCTATATCAGCGTGCAGATCAACCAGTGGAACCAGGTGTTCTACGACGCGCTGCAGAACAAAAACTACCCGGTATTCAAGGCGCAGCTGTGGCGCTTTACCTATCTGGCGCTGATCTTCATCGTGCTGGCGGTCTACAAGATCTACCTGACTCAGGGGCTGCAGATGCGCTGGCGGCGCTGGATGACGGAAAGGTTCATGGGAAAATGGCTGGCGCACCAGGCGTATTACCACACCGAGCAGCAGCAGATCGTCGATAACCCCGATCAGCGTATCGCTGAAGATCTCAACGTGCTGACCCAATATACCCTGTCGCTGTCGCTCGGGCTGCTCTCCAGCCTGGTGACGCTGTTTTCCTTTATCGACATTTTATGGCACGTCAGCGGGCCGATGACCTTCGCGCTCGGGCAACACGCCATCACCTTGCCCGGCTATATGGTGTGGTTCGCGCTGCTGTATGCGGTGTTGGGATCGCTGCTGATCTGGTGGGTCGGCAAACCGCTGGTCATGCTGGGCTTCAACCAGGAACGGTATGAGGCGAACTTCCGTTTCGGCCTGATCCGCATCCGCGAAAACAACGACGCCATTGCGCTGTACCACGGCGAACCGCGCGAGGCGCAGCAGTTGGGCGACCGTTTCGACACCATTCGCAGCAACTGGTGGGCGATCATGCGCATCACCCGGCGGCTCAACATCGCCACCAACTTCTACGGCCAGTTCGCCATCGTGTTTCCCCTGCTGGTGGCGGCGCCGCGCTACTTCTCCGGCGCCATCCAGATGGGCGGCCTGATGCAGATCGCCTCGGCCTTCGGCCAGGTGCAGGGCGCGCTGTCGTGGTTTATCGACGCATTTAACGATTTGGCGACCTGGAAAGCCTGCGTTAACCGTCTGGCCGGCTTCAACGCCGCCGTCGATCAGGTTCACCATCAGCCGCGCGGCATTCAACTGCGGGAGGAGACCGCCCATCCGTTAACGCTGGACAACCTCAGCCTGCACTTGCCCGACGGCCAGCCGCTGCTGACCGGCGCCGAGATGACGCTGCAACGCGGCGATCGCCTGCTGATCGTCGGGCCTTCCGGCTGCGGCAAGTCGACGCTGCTGCGCGCCATCGCCGGTATCTGGCCTTACGGCGCGGGCGCCATCGGGGTAGAGGGCAACGCCAACATGCTGTTCCTGCCGCAGCGCAGCTACATTCCGATCGGCACGCTGCGCGAAGCGCTGAGCTACCCGAGCCTGGCGTCGGAATACAGCGACGCGCAGCTGATGCGGGTGCTGGAAAACTGCCGCCTGAAGCACCTGCAGCGCTGGCTGGACACCTCCGCCAACTGGAGCCATCGCCTGTCGCCGGGCGAGCAACAGCGGCTAGCCTTCGCCCGCGCCCTGTTGATTCGCCCGAGCATCCTGTTCCTCGACGAGGCCACCAGCGCGCTGGACGACGAAACCGAGCAACTGATGTACTGCCTGCTGGTGGATGAACTGCCGGACGTGACGCTGGTCAGCGTGGCGCACCGCAACAGCGTGGCGAAATACCACCAGACCTGCTGGCGCTTCAGCCGCGGCGAAGACCAACCGGCGCGTCTGGCGCTGAGCCCGTTGCCGGCCTAACTCACGTAGCCGGGCGCGCCCGCGCCCGGTTTTCGTTCAGATGCCGTCGGCCTGCGCGTCTTCGCACTTCACTCGGCGGCGTTCATGCCACAGGCTGGTCAGGCCGCGTTTACCGCACGCCAGCGCCACCTCGCGAAATTCATCCAGGCTCAGTCCGTCACGTTCCAGCATCATTTCCGCCGCCAGCTGCATGTTGACGCCGGTCAGCACTTCGCAATCACCCCGCGCATCCGCCAGTTCACAGGCGCTGCGAAACGGCGAACCGCCGAGCATGTCGGTCAGGAACACCACGCCGTCCGGCTGCGCCACCGCGACCAGCGCCGAGCGTAAGGCGTCCCTGAGCTGCGCGGTGCTCATCTGTTCGGGGAAATCGACCGCCGCGCAATGTCGCTGCGGCCCCACCACCTGTTCCACCGCCTGCAGCAGCCCGGAGGCAAAGCCGCCGTGGCCGGTAATCACAATGCCTGGCATATCCCGCTCCTCATAAAATGCCGATAAATTTGCCCGCCACGCCGATCGCTACCGTGACGCCAATCAGCTTCACCGGCGAGAATCCGCGCTTCATCAGGAAGAAAATGAGCAGCGTGAAGCACAGCGGCAGCAAGTTGGGCATCAACTTGTCCAGCACGTCGGTCTGCAGCGCCACGCTGGCCTTGCCGGCATGCATCACCAGCGGCGTGGACAGGTGCACGTACGAGGCCACCAGCGCGCCGATCACCGTCATGCCGACAATGGAAGCGGCGTGAGAAATGCGCCGGGTATGGGTCTTCAGCAGCGCCAGCGCGCTGGTGCCGGCCTGATAGCCGTAGTGCGCCAGCCCAAAACGCAGGCCGAAGTGGAACAGGTTGAACAGCAGCAGGAAGACGATCGGCCCGAACAGGCTGCCCTCCAATGCCAGCGAAGCGCCTATGCCGGCGCAGATTGGCAACAGCGTCAGCCAAAACAGCGCGTCGCCGATACCGCCAAGCGGCCCCATCAGCGCCACTTTCACCGCGCGAATGGTGGAGATCTTTTCCTTGTTCTGCTCCATCGCCAGCACCAGGCCGGACAGGAAGGTGACGTCGAACGGATGCACGTTGATAAATTCCATGTGCATCTTCATCGAGTTGGCCAGATCCTGCGGGTTGCGGTGGATCTTGCGCAGCGCGGGGATCAGCTGATACAGCCAGCCGCCCGCCTGCATGCGCTCGTAGTTGAACGACGCCTGCAGCAGCAGCGAACGCCAGGCCATGCGATTGATGTCGCCGCGCGTCAGCGCTTCGGCGGGCCGGCTGTCCAGATAGTCGTCCTGCTCCACCTGGCTGGTGGCCAGCGCCTGCGCCATACGCTGCTCGGCCTTTTGCGCCAGCAGATCGTCGGAATCGTTAAATGCCATCTTCGGCGTCCTCCTGCGGAGCGGGCCGGGCCGTCGCCTCTGCCGCGCCGCGTTGCGTGTTGAAGAAATCAATCAAAGCGATCGCCAGGGCGCCCAGCGCCACCGCCAGGATCGGCAGCTTGAGAAACGTGACCGAGATGAAACCGAGGATAAAATAGGCCACGTAGGTTTTTTTCATCATCACCTTCATCAGCAGCGAGAAACCGATCGCCGGCATCATGCCCCCCGCCACCGCCAGCCCGTCCAGCAGCCAGCCCGGCGCTTTCTGCACCATGGCGCTGGCTGCATCGGCGCCGAAGTAAATCGGCAGGAATGCCACCACGAAATAGAAGATGAACAGAATGCCGATGCCGAGATAGTTCACCCGTTCAATGCCGCGCCAGTTCAGCGCTTTCACCATGCGATCGCAGCGGTGCATCATCGGTGAGAACAACGTAAACAGCAGCGTGATGCAGCCCTGCACCGCGATCGAGAACGGCACCGCCACGCCGATCGCCACTTTAGGATCGGCTTTGGTCAGAATGGCGAATGCGGTGCCGATCACCCCGCCGATCACCACGTTAGGCGGTTGGGCTCCCGCCAACGGCACCATCCCCATCCACACCAGCTCCAGCGTGCCACCCACCAGCAACCCGGTATAGACATCGCCCAAAATCAGCCCCACCAGCGGCCCCATCACTACCGGCCGGTGGAAGTGGGTCAGACCGTCGAACAGGTCAACCCCCGCCAGCCCGGCCAACAGCGCAATCAATAACGCATCCGTCAACATGCTTTCCCCCTGGCTCAAAAGAGCAGTTTGCCGATCGCCTCACCCGCTTCATCCGGCACCCGTCGCACTTCGCACTCCACGCCCAGTTCCGCCAGCGCGCGGAACGCGGCCACGTCGCCGTCGTCCAGCGACACCGTTTTGTGCACCTGCCGCTTCCCCTCGGCGAAGTGCATATTGCCGACGTTGACGAAACGGATCGGCACCCCGCCGCGCACCAGCGTCAACACGTCCTGCGGCGTTTTGCACACCAGAAAGATCTTCTGCCGATCCGCCGCCTTGTGGATCACGTCAATGGTTTTCTGCAGCGTGAAATAACGGGTCTGCACCCCTTCCGCCACCACCATGTCCATCAGGTTCTGCTGCACCGGATCGGCGGCGGCCTCGTCGTTGGCCACCACCACCAGGTTGGCGCCGAGGGTATTGGTCCAGGTCACGCCCACCTGGCCGTGCACCAGGCGATTGTCGATGCGGGTCATTAAAATGTTCGGCATGCTAGCGGCCCTCCGGGTAACAGGCGGCGTGGTAATCGTCGAGTACCTGCGTCACTTTATGCAGCACCCACTCCTGCGGATCGGTGCTCAACTCGCCGGCATTCAGCGCCCGCGCCTGATCCGGCAGGTACTGGCTGAGCAGCGCCAACGGCGCCGGGTTGCGGCGCAGGTTGTCCAGCAAGCCGTCGACCGCCTGCTGCACCTGCGGCTGCGGCCAGTAGTAACGCACCCGATCGCTCAGGCTGTAGTGGCGATCGAGATACTGTTGGTGCGGCGTGCCGTGGTAATAGCGGCTCCACTGCTGCGGCTGCTCGCGCATCACCTGCTCCAGCGTGGCGCGCAGCTGCGACGACTGGCGTTCCCCCAGCCATTCACGCTCGATGCGATCGAGAGCGAACAGCGCTTCTCGCAGCGCAAAGGTCAGCGCCGGCCCCACCTTCAGGATGGCGAAGTGATCGCGCACCAACTGGCGATAGGCCTGCGGCGGTTGGTAATCCGTAGAGTGCGCTTCATAGATCATGCCCGGCTGCCGTTCGATGAAATGGCTCAATGCGTCGGCGCGCTGCGGCTGATAACGTTCGACGCTGTGGTGATCGAACTCGACGCCCGGCTGCACCACCAGCGCAATGGTTCGCTGCCAGGCATCGTTCAGCTCGGCTTTTTGCCAGGCGATACGGTGCATTTCCAGCGTTTGCGCCACCGCCTGCGGCGTGGTGACCTGCAGGCCCGCCAACGCCTCCTGCGCGCCGCCCGGCACCGGCACCTCGGTGCCGATCACATAGACCGGCGCTTCGCCGCCGCTCTGCGCCCAGGCGCGTTCCGCCACCGCGCACAGGCGTGCCGCACGCTCGGCGACCGCCGCATCCCCCAGGGGCGAGGGATCGCCGGCGCACGACATGGAACAATCGAGATGAATTTTGCGAAATCCGGCGCGAACGTAATCGTCGATCAACGTTTCCGCCAGCGCCATCGCTTCCTGAGCCGGGCGATCCTGCCAGGCGTTCGGCCCCAGATGATCGCCGCCCAGCCACACGCGCTCGCGCGCCAGGCCAACCTCATCCGCCAGACGCCAAAGCGCATCGCGGAACTGGGCCGCCGTTTGGCCGGTATAGCCGCCGAACTGATTGACCTGGTTGGAGGTCGCTTCCACCAACACCGGCGTGCCGCGGCTTTTAGCCTGCCGCAGCGCGGCCTTCAGAACCCAGGGATGGGCGGAACAGACGGAAAAAATCCCGACCGGCATACCGGCCTTGTGCTGCTCGACAAGCTGTAACAACTGCTGCATGAAGCCCCCATGCAGGCGCCGTGCTACCGATCGGCGATGATGACCTCCACGCCCAGCTCGGTTAACGCCCGCTCGTAATCGTCCGGAAGACGGCTGTCAGTGATCAGCCGATGGATTTGTCCGGCTTCGCGAATCATGCAAAAGCTCTTGCGACCGAATTTGCTGGCATCCGCCACCGCGATAATCTCGCGCGCCACCTCGCACATCACGCGATTGAGGTGCGCTTCACCGGGGTGAGGCGTGGTGATGCCGGCGCTCAGATCGAACCCGTCGACGCCCAAAAACAGCTTGTCGAAGCGGTACTGACGCAATTGCTGCTCGGCAGCCGGGCCGTAGAGCGAGTAAGAGTTGCGGCGCACGCTGCCCCCCAGCACCATGACTTCCACCCCGTCGTTTCCCGAAAGCTCATAGGCAATGTTCAACGCGTTGGTCATCACCACCAGATCGCGCCGCCCCTTCAGGAACGGCACAATCTGCGCGGTGGTTGAACCGGAATCGAGGATCAGCGCCTCGCCGTCGCGCACATAGCCGGCCGCCGCGTTGGCGATCAGCGTTTTGACATCGCGATTCAACCGCCCTTTGTCCCGCAGCGGCCGATCGAAAGCGAATTGCTGATTGAGCATTGCGCCGCCGTAAGCGCGCAGCGCACACCCTTTTCGTTCCAGAAAGCGCAGATCGTTGCGGATCGTCACCGTGGATACTGCAAACTGTTTGCTGAGCTGTTCCACACGCACGCTGCCGTGCTCGCATAACAGATCGATGATGTGTTCACGTCGCTTTGCGGTATTCACTGGCATGAGCTGCGGTCCTCAGGTTTCCGGTATCGCCGGGGAGAAGATGGCTTTCGCTCTACTGCGCTGGCATTACAGCAAAGCGAAAGCAATGAAATTGTGATCGGGCTTACAGCCCCGTTTTAGCAAAAAAACCGCCAAAAAACCTTTCGAATCGAAACGAATCGAAAAGCAAAAAAAATGGAATGGGAGAAAAATGAAATGCCATGACGAGCATGAGCGCCGGAGAGCAGCCGCACCGGCGGCGGCAGAAGTGAAAGCGCCGCAGACCCCGTCCTGCCCCATGACTTTTAGTTCGCTAAGTGACCAGGATCACATAATGGTAATTATCCTGCAGCCGGCGGGGGTCAGCCCTCTCCATCCCGCCGGGCCATCCCCTTGTCAGCACGAGCCATCTTCCCTACACTTGCGATCAGATATCGGCTCCTTGTCGGTACGTAAGCGTTAACGTCAATCAACGCATCACGCCATGCAGCGCTGATTGTCTGCATGCCCTGGTGCGAGGAACTCATGCCGCAACCCGCTTCATCTTCATCATCATCCATCGCGACCTCGCGTCGCCGTTTGCATCGCCCTGCTCTGCTGATCGTTGGCATCATGCTGATCGCGGCTAACCTGCGCGCCGCCCTCACCAGCGTCGGCCCGCTGCTGGAACAGATTCAGCAACAGCTGGCGTTGTCCGCCACCGCCGCCGGCCTGATCAACTCGCTGCCGCTGATCCTGTTCGCCGTCCTCTCGCCACTCACCCCGGCGCTGGCGAAACGCTTCGGAATCGAACGCACCCTGGGCTTTGCCCTCGCACTGCTGGTTTGCGGCATCGCGCTGCGTTCCCTGCCGCAAGACGCCATGCTCTGGCTGGGAAGCGTTCTGATCGGCGCCGCCATCGCCTTCGCCAATGTGGTGCTGCCAACGCTGGTGAAAAGAGATTTTCCTCATCGCGCCGCCGCGATGATAGCGGCCTATGCGGCGGTGATGTCACTGGTCGCCGCCATCGCCTCCGGTCTGGCGGTACCGCTGGCTTCCCTGGCCGATCTCGGCTGGCGCTTCTCCTTGCTGTGCTGGGGATTACCTGCGCTGTTGGCGCTGTTGATCTGGTTGCCGCAGCTGCGGCGCACAGCCACACCCGCAGCCAAAGAGCCACAATCGGCAGAGCCGCAACGCTATCGCTCTCCCTGGGGCAGCGCGCTGGGCTGGCAAGTGGCGATGTTCATGGGGCTGCAATCGATCGCCTTCTACACCATTATCGGCTGGTTCAGCGCCTTTGCCGTCAGCCACGGCGCCTCAGCCCAGCAGGCGGGCTTCGAGCTGTTCGTTTATCAGGTGGTGGCGATCGTCGCCAACTTTGTCATGGTGGTGATTTTGCCGCGGGCGCGCGATCAGCGGGCGATAGCGCTGGGCAGTTCTCTGCTGATCTTTATCGGCGTCGGGGGATTATTGGTGCAACCCGCCAGTTCACTGGTGTGGCTGACGTTTGCCGGGTTGGGAGCGGGGAGTTCGCTGGTGCTGGCGTTGTCGTTCTTTGGATTGCGCAGTCAGCATCATCATCAGGCGACGCTGCTGTCGGGCATGGCGCAATCCGTCGGTTATCTGTTGGCCGCGCTGGGACCCACCTTATTCGGCCTGTTGCACGATCTGACGGAAGGCTGGCGCTGGCCGTTGATCGCTCTGCTATGCCTGACCGTCTTGCAAATGCTGTTCGGCGCGCTGGCCGGCCGCAGCCGCGTGATCGGCTAACGTCGCTGAACGATGGGCCGCGCCGCTTCGGGAGCGGTATCCTGCCATAAATCTTCAATAAAGGCGCGCTGCTCATCGCTCAGCCCCCATGAAGGCGGAATTTTTGACTGTGCGCGACGCTGAACGCCCTCACGGTTTTTAGCCTGCTTCTTGTTCACGAATCGTCTTCCTGCTTAACCTGCTAACTCAGTAACCAGTAAATCACGGCAGCGGTTAGCAGCCAGAACAGCCCGCTACCGATAAACACACACAGCCATGCTTTACGTTTGATATTTGATCCATCCTTGCTCACCACAGCGCCCCTAACCAATAGATTAAACCACTCAAAATAAAATTATTGATCTATTTTAACGATCAATAAAGTCGTTTTTTCCTATGGAAATTTAAAAAAATTCTGCTACCCATAGGTCTGCATTGCCGAATCAGCCACAACGGCACCGTGGATATCACTGTTATCGGCAGGCGAGAACGTGTTTTGATAGGCGAACGAATGCGCAGTGTGCCACACCTTTAAAGGTCAAAATTAAACCACCGGTAAATAATTCAAACATCAATTATTTGACTGGTCGTAAGCCAAATCGGCAGCAGACAGCATTGGAGGAGCGAGAGAAAATGAAGCGACGCACTGAAATAATGCGCGGGAGAAGCGCCGGCCCGTTTTGGTCTGGCACGGGCCGGCGTAAGTTAACCGATTCTGCTGACGGAATCCCGGCTGGCGTGTTCACGCTCGCTGCCGGTCAACTCGCGTAAATGGCCTGAGCGCATCTCCAGCAACCGATCGGCGTGTTCGAAATAGTGATCGTCATGGCTGATGGCGAACACCGTTTTGCCTAACGCGCGCAGCGCCGGCAACAGTTCGCGATAGAAAATGCGCCGGAACTGCGGATCCTGATCAGCGGCCCATTCATCCAACAGCAAAATATCGCGTTGTTCCGCCACCGCCAGCAACAGGGCCAGACGTTTGCGCTGCCCCTGCGACAGTTGCGGGTTGGTCACTCTGGCGCCGTCGAACTGCAATTTGCTTTTCATATTCAACCGTTCAAGCCAATGCGCGACCAGCGCCGTATCAGGTTCGCCGCCTTCCGGTCCTTGTAAACGATCGAACTGATGAAAATCGGTGAAAATCGCTGAAAACAGCCGGCGATAGTCCGGCATATCCGCCGCGGTCTGTGCGACACCATCCAGAACGATGTGCCCGCTTACCGGCCGATACAATCCGGTCAACAGCATCGCCAGCGTTGACTTGCCGCTGCCGTTGCCGCCGATAAGAAACACCAGCTCACCGCGCCGCAGCGTCAGATTAAGCGGCCCGACGGTAAAACCGGGCTGTTGTTCCGCATCTGCATAGTGAAAAACCACGTCGCGCAGCTCCAGCGTCTGCCAGGAACGGCCAACGGCGGCTGGAAACCCCGGCTGATACTCGGCCAGACGCAGCGCTTTCAGCTTGTTGAAGGCCACTTCGGCGCCGACCAGCGTCGGAAACGCCCCCACGGCCTGCAGTAAGGGCGTGCGCAAGAACAGCAGCGTCAGCGAGTAGGTCGCGGCCACCGTCGAGTCCGCCCATCCCAAACTGTTGGCCATAAAGAACACCAGCCCGATCGCCCCTAACATCATGATGTTAGACCAGTTGAGCGCACTCAAATGGAAGGTATCGGCGCGAATGATATGGTAGCGATAGGCTTGCGCGTCGGGCTGATAGGCCTGCTCGTATAACGCCTGCGCCCGTTTGCGGTTCAACGTCAGTTCCTTACGGCCGTCAATCACCGATTCATAACGATGATAGAGACGCTCTTCTGACTCGCGCAAACTGGCCATATGGCGATAAACCCGTGACACCAGGCAGCCGCTACCCACCACGGTCACCGCCACCCAAACCGCCGTGACCGCCAGCATTTTCGGCGATAACCACCCCAGATAGGCCGCTGCCCCCAGGGTCAAAATCACCCCTTGCACCAATTCGGGCAAGCGCACGAAGGCGATGGTGATATTGCGGATGTCACTGGACAGACTGGCCAGCAATGAGGCGCTGCCTAACTGTTCGAGGCGCTCGATCTCGGTATCCAGAATGCGCTTCACCAGTTGCCCACGCAGCCGATAGACGAAGTAATGGCCCAATGTGGTCAGCGCCAGCTGTGAACCCAACGTGACCGCTATCAACAATGCCAGCAGGGCGAGAAACATCGGCAACACGGCCAATGGGTTGCCGCTGACGTCCATCAGATATTGATTGATAAAAGCAATGATACCGATGCCTAAACCGGCGCTGGCCATGGTCAATGCCATAACCGCCAGAAATGGCCAACGATACTGGCGATAAACCACCCGTAGCAGTTCCATGAACAAACCTCTGAAGTCGCGATCTGGCAGGCATTGTAAGCGGCGTGAGAATGAGATCAAGACGAATTCTCATCATAGTTTATCAAGCACCGGTCGGGGTGAGGCGTTATCGCGGTTGCCGCCTGCCGGCGACCAATTCGCAGCATCGTTCGCTTTAGGCGCTAAATATTCGCCAATTAAATAAGCTGCTCAAGAACATAGATCTATAAAATCAAAATGCATTCACTAAAAAAATAGCAAAAAATAAAAAGATAAAATAAACCCATGAATTCACAAATAAAATTATTTATTTCC
Source organism: Serratia sp. TSA_130.1 (assembly GCF_052691795.1). Classification (NCBI taxonomy): domain Bacteria; kingdom Pseudomonadati; phylum Pseudomonadota; class Gammaproteobacteria; order Enterobacterales; family Yersiniaceae; genus Serratia; species Serratia sp. TSA_130.1. Next base: position 1,294,469 of record NZ_JBQZFS010000001.1, on the reverse strand, counting down.
TTTGCTGCCTATTATGTTCCAATGCTTTAATAAAACTTCATGATGGAAATCGCCAGTACCAGATACGCAGGAAAGGAAAATGAAAAAAAGGAAATTCCTTAGCCAGATTGAAATTGAACAACTGATTGCCGCCGTGCATGAGGGTAAAAATAGCATTCGAGATCGTTGTTTACTATTAATGTGCTTCATTCACGGCTTGCGGGTGAGCGAACTGCGATCATTACGCCTGCAAGATATTGATCTTACCTCCCATCGGATCCATATATCTCGGCTAAAGAACGGTTTTTCCGTTCAGCACCCCATTCAGCCGCGAGAACGACAGGCGCTGTTAAACTGGCTGGCCCAGCGGGCGAACTATCCTGACGCCAATTCCCCATGGTTATTTCTGTCGCGCCACGGCGGGCAAATTTCACGTCAGCAACTGTATCGCCTAATGAGAATGTACGGTGAAATGGCCGGCATTAGCGTTCAGGTTCATCCTCACATGCTGCGACACTCCTGCGGTTACGCGCTTGCAGATAACGGGGTCGATACGCGCTTGATTCAGGATTATTTAGGGCACAAAAATATCCAGAATACGGTGATCTACACCGCAACCAATGTAGAGCGATTCCGCACGATCAGCATTTAATCTTACGATGGAAATAACGATGCAGGCGCTCATCTTCTTTTAACATGCGCATCGAGTAAGGTAAAAATATCGGATGGGAAAATGCAGCCCGGCACGCCAACAACGGTCTAATTCAGCACTATTCCAACGCCGAGCTGCTTTCATCCACCCGCCCAGGGGAACACTTGTTTGATTGTTTTTTCAACGCCTATGCTACCGGCTTATACCCTACCATTAACGATTAAGTCCCCTTTGACCACTTCCCGCCAAATTGTCGCGTAATATTGCCGTGCAATGAAAATAGTTCGCTGTCATTCTTCACCTGCAGTTTGCGCATGGCGCTGCATTTATGCGCGCTGATCGTCTTGATGCTGCGGCGTTGCAATTCGGCAATTTGCCGCAGGCTCATGCCGTTGAACAAAAAGGCCAACACATCAGTCTCGCAGCGAGTCAGCTTCCGAGTGGCCACCTCATCTGCGCTAACCGAGGGGGCCAGAAAAGTCCCTATCTGTGGGCTCAACACTCGCTCCCCAAGCAAGACCCGATTAAAAAACTCCGCCACCAGCGGTAAAGCGTCATCTCTGGCGACGATGCTGACATTGGGCTGAGGCAACAATCGCCCTAACTCTTCTGCATTACGGCAACGGGTATAGGCAATCACCCGTAATTCGGGCAGTTGCGTGCACAGGGCCAGCAACGCTTCCCTGCCCTTAGCGGGCGTCTCATCTTCACCGTCCAGTTCGGTAATCAGCACGTCGGCCTGCTGATAGACCACGCTATCCACCACCGCACGTACGCTGGTTTCCTTTACGACGACTTTTACCTGGGTTGGCAGCGTTTTTAAAAAACTGGCCAACCCTTCCAGCGTCAATGGACATCTGTCCATTAATGCTATGTTCAGCGGTTGCTGACGCCATAAATGCATAATCTGCTCCTATGCTTGCTTGCCCACGAGACCTCGTGCGCTTGCCTAGCGAACCAAGGATGAACCTTGCGCAGCCATCCATTTCCCCTGAAGATACAGTTCCCCATCGCTGTGAAACCCCAGCTTCAACATCGCATTGCGTTTATGGGTGCTGACGGTGCGGATATCACGGCACATGGTCAGCGCCACGCTGGTCACGCTCTTACCGGAAAACAGTTGGGTCAACACATCCAGTTCCTTCGCCGTCAGCGGTTTATCGGCGCCAGCCTCATGCAATTGACGTTGGCGTACCCGGTGGCTGAAGCTGCAACTGCCTGTCAGGACTTGCTGAACACAGTGGGTCAATGCAATAGCCGGTTCCTGCTTCAGCATCAGGCCGCGAATACCGGAAGCGATGAGCTGCCGCAACAGCCTCGGTTCATCCAATGCCGTACAGATGACAATCGCGGTGTCCGGCGAGTTTTCCCGCACCTCAGCGATCAGCTTGAATCCCTCCAATACCGACTCTGATTGACCACACAGCTCCATCACCAATAAACGATGCGGATGCTCAGTCAATAAGGCTCTCAGTTCCACCAGATTTGCCACCTGCCGAATGTTGCCAGGTTGGAGACCACAGGATTCAATCAACCGGTTTCTCATCCCCAGAGCCGTCATGGCGCAGGGTTCCATGACAGCCACGGCACCCGCCGCTTCATTGCCCGCCGCCAAGGCCATTCCATTGGGATAATTGATTTTCATATCATCACCTTAACTCTGTCGTTAACCTTCCGCCCACGCCGGTCCTTTTGTCCCATTGCCTACTGATAGACAAAAGTGACCTGCAGAGCGCCGTCTATTGAACCTGGCGTCGATCCGCCATGGGTGCTGTATGCCCGCGCACGTAAATCGAATCTGGCATTATTCGTCGCGCGATCCACCAGTTGCGTCATGCTCTTGCCATTGCCCAGGTTGGCCCCTTGGCTATTCTGCAACTCAATTTGCACCCGACGAGAGCCGCCGTTGCTCTTGTACAAGCTGGCGCTTTCCTCGGCGGGCGTCCCGCTGAAGGTCACGACGACAGAGGTGGTGGTGCTTGGGCAGTTTTTTAACGTCAGAGGAAACTCTATCCAGGGGCTGAAAGCCCCGGACGTCGCCAGGGTAGCAGCGGAAATATCGTCTCCCAAATTGACGGACACAGTGCCGTTCGCACCGTCGATTTCGCAGGGGGCGGCTTTAATGTTGCCGCTAATCACTATTTTCGATACCGCGAGCGCCGCCGGTACGGTCAAAAGCAACGCGCCGGTCAGCGCCAGGTTGCAGCCAAAACGATTACACATTTTCACCATAATCTGCTCCTTGTCGTTAAACGCAGGGGCCCGTCAGCCCGCTGCCGTTGAAATATCCGTTTATTGGATTTCGGCCTGAATGGTTGCCGTGGCATTAAACTGCCCCACTGAAGGGGCTTGCCCGGTGGTATTGATCGGATATACGCTGATCCGCGAACTGCCGCTTTGGTCGGGATAGTTGAAGTCATCGATGGGCAAGCGCCCGCTCTGCGGCCGAATCACATTGCCCTGCATATCCTTAATCATCACGCCGATGTCGCGGTTGCTGGTCTTCAGCGCCTCCGGCATGTTGCCGTCGGCCTCGCCGCGAAATGACAGACTGACTTTGACGCCCTCGGAAATATTGCGACAAGACAGCGTCAGCGTTCTCTCTTCCGGTGTGAAACGAGGTGGCATCGCGCCTTTCGTTTGGAAATGGGTGCTGACGATATCGCCAAAGTCGATCACCACCGTCTGGGGACTGATCTCGCAACTCTGCGGCACGGTGACGGTACCGCTCATAGAGATGGTGGAAACCGGCGTATCGCTTTTCACGCCACTCACTACCGATACATACGTTTCCACCAGTCGGGTATTCGGGATCGCCGTCACGCCAACGAAGGGCCGACGGAAATACAGGTGAATGCGCCCACGCGCGCCGCTGTTGTAGGGCGAACGGGCGCAGGATTCATCATCGCCATCCATGCTGGTCTTACGGTTAGTCTCATTGGTAAAGGGTGCAGCAAGGTATTCATTGCGCTGCCCCGCCACGAAGACCTCGCTGGCGACGCCCAGATATTCGTTCAACGCGTAATACGTCAATCCGCCCTCCTGAAATACCGGGTTGGTCAACAGCATTTTGGCGGTGATGTAAGAAGCCGTGCGAGCGGTACATTCGCATTTCACATAATACGAACCGGGCAAGTTCCATGCGTTCTTATCCGCGTTCTTGATAATCCGCCCCGTCACGTTTTGCGATGGGTCGCTTAAGCTTGGGGAAAAGGCAAATGAAAAGCCGTGCGTTCCTGATATCGGCGTACACTGCCCTGGCGCCGCCTGCGCCTGCTGTACAGCCAGTATTGCGCACGCCAGCAGCCCACCGGCGATCGCCCTGCGTTGAATCGATATTCCTGTCGCCATTGTCTGCACCTTATAAACACAGTCCGTTAACGAGACGTATTCCGCCGCTCTCTGGCTGATTAGCCAATTGATAGTTAGCCTGACACTGCTGAGCCGCGTCATTGCCCCACTTAACCTGCAGCCGGCCACTCTCCGCCATGCCGGCCAAATAAACCTGCCCGCCGTCACCGACAATGCCGGCATTATCAGAGGGGCTATTGAGATTGCTGACGGTGGCGCCGAACGGCACCGGATTGCCACTGCGCGTCAGTAATGTCAGCAACACGCGGGCACCGACATCCGGATTGAAGCTGGCACGCACCACGGCGCCACGGGTTGGGATCACCGTTTGGCTGCTCAAGGTCATATCGACATCCTCGGCGAAAGACTCGCCGTCCAGGCCGACGATATTGCGCCGATAAGGCGTCAGGTAAGGCACAACCGCATAGCCGCGCCAGTCGGTGCTGACCCCGGTCTGGTTCAAAACATCCACCCCTGAAGCGCCGGGCGCCTGCACTAATGCCACCGTATCGCCCAGCGGCTGCGACAGCGTGACGCCGTTTTGGTGCACCAGAACACCGCCCTGCACGCCGTAGCTCACCTGTTGGCGATGGCGATCGTAGCCATACCCCAGGTTCCACTCGGCGAGGGCGCCTTTGTAGTCCGCCTGAATATTACCGTTCGCCCCCACGCCCCTGCCGGTGTAGCCCTGGCTGATGCTGTAGTTCAGGTTGTTGCCCGGCAAAGCGGTGCCGCTCAACCCAAGATTGTTGCTGGTGGCGCCGTTGCGGCTGGCGTTCATGTTGTAGGTGGCGTAGCTGCCAGGCAGCCATTTGCTGAGCGGCACGCTGACGTTGAAGGCCACGATATGGTCGCGAATATTGCTGCGGTTGCCGTTGTTGTCATACCCGTTCTGGCTGAAGGTGTAATTCAGTCCGTAACTGACAGCTTCCCAACTGTTGTTGTAGCTGAGGCTGACCGACTGCGAACGACGATTGTCATTCCAGTAGTCTTCGTTAAACAGGCTGAGCGACAGCGTTCCTCCCAGATCCCACAGGCTCTGGCTCATCGTCAACTCGGCACGGCTCTTTTTGTGATCGTTATAGATCGCGCTGTTGCCGCCGTAACTCTCCAGCGCCTCTTGCAGGCTATAAAAACCACGCGTGGAATAGCGGTAGCTGGCCAAGCTGAAGTTAGTGCCGGTTTCAATGAAGTTTTTGCCGTAACGCAGGCGCCATGATTGCCCTTGCTCTTTCGGCCGAGTTTCCTGCTTGGTCCATGCCTGAGTGACATCAGCGGACAGCGCCCCCACCGCCCCCATGTTCTGCCCCCACCCCAGCGCCAGAGACTGGTACTTACTGGCGGCTTGCACGCCGCCGTACAACGTGGCCCCCCACGGCAAACCGTAGATGCCGGTGGCCTGGCTGAACGGACGTTCATCAACGCCGCCGCTGTATGAACGGTATTTCCCGCTGGTCAGGCTGTATTTGAAACGCCCTTCACGCTGCAATACCGGCACCACGGCATAAGGCACCACGAAATGTTGCTCCTGCCCGTCAGCCTCGCGCACGCTGACGTTCAGATCGCCGCTGCCGCCCGTGGGGTACAGATCGGTAATTTCAAACGCACCCGGCGGCACATAACTTTGATAAATCACGTAGCCGTTTTGCCGGATCACGATTTGCGCGTTAGTGCGCGCAATCCCGCGCACCACCGGCGAGTAGCCCTTCATACTGTCCGGCAGAATGTCATCTTCAGAAGCCAATTGCCCGCCGCGGAACTGTACGCTGTCGAACACCTCGCTGGACGTTGTGCTGTCGCCCAGAGTCAGGCGGCTTTGCAACGCAACAATATCGCGCTGCAGATAGGTATTGATTGAACGCCAGGATGAAGCGCCGCCGGTGTAGTGATTCCAGATGGAATAGTTACGCAAACGCCAGGCGCCCCAGTTGATGCCCGAGCGTAAATTGAGGTAATAGTTATTGTTGTTCTGCCGTTCGCTGCCGCGTGTTTGGCTATTGGCGCCGCTGAAGTTGTAATTGACCAACAACGCCGGTATGCCGGAGTCCCATTTATCCGGAGAAACATAATCGCGCGCATTTAAGTTCAATGCCGCTTGCGGAATGCTCAGATTCAATCTCAGCTGATTAAACTGGAACACCGTCGAAGCCTGAGGAATGGCCTGCGCCAGATTGACGCAGCGCTCCTCCGCCGCGATCGCCGGGAACATGGAGACTCTCACCCCCAATTCGGCCAATTTTTCCGCGCTGAAACAAGGCTGCAGCGCTTGCTTTCCGCCAGCCGTCGGCATCAGCCGGAACTCGACGTCGAGACTGTCAACCTGTTCGCCGTTAAGGTAAAGATCGACCCGATAAGTGCCGGGCGCCTGGCTGTTGTTTTCCTCAAATACGGAGAGATCGGCGCCACGCAGCGCCGGGTTGTCAATCTCCAACAGCGCCGGGTTGAAGTAATCACGTGCATGCGCTGCACCGATTGGATAAAGCAGCGCCACCTGGCAAGACATCAAACCGGCCAAAATCGATCGTGTCCCTGGTAAACCAATGCTATTCGGGTTATTCATCCTTTTAACTCCCTGTCCCGATTGGCTCAGCCGCCTAAAATTCAGGTAAGCCGAACGCTGGCCCCAGCGTTACTCCGGGGCCAAAAAACACGCATCGCGGCCCGGCTATAACGTGCCGGTATAGGTCTGGCCGGTTCCGCCATAGTCGTTGATGATTTGCCAGCTCAGGCTGCCTCCCCCACCCTTCGCCGTCGGTAACGGAAAACTGGCGGTAGCTTGCGGCGCAACCATGGTGTTGCCGGTAATGGCACTGCCGTTCAGCTTCAAATTAAAAAAGGTGAGGTAATAGGGTGAAGGGTTGGTCACCTGCAGCCGATCGCCGCTGCGCCGCCACGTTACTTTGCCGGCCGCTTCTTCCGGATTGCCGGCCAGTCCCTGGGGACGATAAATCAGCTTGATGCGGGTCTTGATCGCAATTTGCAGCGTGTTTTCTTTCTTTTCTACCGAAGGAATAGACTTCACATTCAGCCAATACAGCGATTCTCTGTCCGTCGGCAAATTGCCGCCCGCACGCACTACGCGCAGCAGGTTATTTTGGCCGCCGTCCAAGCGAAACAACGGTGGGGTGATGATAAACGGCGCTTTAGCGCTTTCCCCCTCTTGAGCATCGACCCAGGATTGGATCAAATAAGGCACCGCATCCGGATTATTGATATTCAGAGCGGACTCTTTTTTACCTCCGTCGTATATCAGCCGTGTCCCGCCCACGATCACGCCGGCCTGAGCCGGAGCCCAAAGCGCCATCAATAACGCTGCCGTCAGCGCAAAATATCCCGCTTTCATTTTGTTATCTTCCCCGATGAATAAAGAGCCAGAGACACAGCCTCTGGCTCATTTTTCTAACGCTCACGCCGATATAACGGCGTGAATTTACTGATAGGCGATAGTGAAGTTGGCGGTGGCGTTCGCGCTACCGACGGAAACGGTATCGTAAGCGTAATAACGCGCCACAAAGCCCAGAACGTTGTCTTTGTTCTCTGCCAGCGTATATACGCGGGAATCGTTGCCGATATTGAGCACATTGCTGGCATCATCCAGCAACTGTACGCCAACGCCACCAGCAACATCGGCGGCGTCAGTCAGCTTCAACAACCCGGACTGGCCCTGAACTTGAGTGCCGTCAAAACGCACGGTGGCGCCGGTGACAGTCGCCGGGCAGTTTTTTAACACCAGGTTGAATGCCTTGGCACCTGCAGTATTAGATTGAATAAACGCATCTTTGGCGATCTTACCCAGAGCGACCTGCTTGTTTTGGGAGTCCGGATCGACGGTGCACGACTGATCGGTGATGCTACCGGTGATATTCAGCTTGCCATCAGCGGCAAATACGGAGGTGGTAAATGCAGACGCGGTCAAAACAGCTACAGCCAGCAGATTCTTTTTCATCCTACTTTCCTTAAAATTATGCAAAATATGCATGGTTTTATTTCCGACATATCCTTAATGTCATTCCCTTTTATTTAGTTCCACGAAGAGCAAATACCCTTGACCAAACTTATTGATGGCCTAAGGCTTATTCACCCAAACGATTCATTTTGAACTAAAGTGACTCCTTTGGTTTTTAAAACCAAAAAACAAATAAAAGACAGAATTTAAAGCCAAATAGAAAACAAAATAACCTCAAATCAGACCAAAAAACCAAGGGATTGGCCGATTGATTTAAACTGACTTTTCTTTGATTAGGATTTTGCTTAGATGGCTGGAGTGCGGAAGAAATGAAAAATTAACTCAACTATATGTTTTTAAATAAAATTCTCCTTTGTCAGACAAAGTGAGCGTAGGAATATTGACATTGTTTTTACGCGTCCTTACAGTATGTTTCAGTTTAGTTCAAAGTGACTCCTTGCCGTTACTCTATTAAATCGCGCTTACCAAATTTCTTTAAAGCGCTGTGCATTGCTGGCGGTATAAATCACCGTATTCTGAATATTTCGGTGCCCGAGGTAATCCTGAATTAATCGGGTATCGATACCTCGGTCCGCCAACGCAAATCCGCAACCATGCCGCAGCATATGCGGATGGGCGTTAATCTCCAGTTTCGCCACCTTACTGTAATGACGAAGCAGGCCGTAAATACGTTGGCGCGACAAACGCCCGCCCCGATTGGAAAGAAATAACCATTCCTGATCGGCCCAACGGTGTTGCCGGCGTTTATCCAGCCAACGCCGCAAACATTGCCTTTCTCGCAGATAAAGCGGATGCACCGTGGAAAAACCATTCTTCAAGCGATGAACATAAATGTTGCCGCCTTCCAGATCGATGTCCGACAAACGCCATCCCCCAATTTCGCTGGCGCGGCAACCATGAATAAAACACATATAAATCAGACAATAATCGCGTTCTGGATTCTTTCCATGCAGCGTGACCTCAAGCAGTCTCTCCACTTCAGAAGGCGTCAGATGTTTACGATTAGACATACAACCTCTATTACTTTGATCGGAAAAATGTGGCTGTCATTTTCCTTTTACATCACCACAATGGACACTCAGGGTTTCCCCTGGCTATGGATAGGTTCCTGCATCCAGCGCGGAGTATAACGGATTTGCCAAACGCGAACAGTGTACAGGGATTAATCCCCCCTTCAGCGCCCCCCTTGAGGCCCCCTCATTAATGAAAACCGCAGCTCAACTGCCACCATCAGAAATAATAAGGACGGCATACTTCCCGATTCACTTTAGTTTGCGTTAATACTTCCATTTCACACATGCGCTAAAATTGGCAAACAAACCGACAAAACAAAGAAAAATCCTAATAAAATCGCGAGGCGCCATGGGTTTCAAAGCGTTATACGGCTCGTAAAAAAACGAAATAAATCCGCCGGCGCGAACGTATCTTAACCAAACCGATAAGTATTAATCTTTATGTGAATCGATAAGAGGAAAGGTCAGGGCAGGAGGAAATAAAAGTCACGATGGGGAATAACCCAGGTCTGACCGCCGCACACGGCCGCCTGGGGGGGGAGAATTATTGACTGGTCATAACGTGACACAGCTCGCCAAGGGTCAGATCAGGCCGTTCGATAAACATTTCCGCATTGAGCGTAATGCCGAACTCACGCCTAACCAGCAGCATCAACTCCATATAATCTAGGCTGTCCAACCCCAACTGTTGCAGCGGCATATCGGCCGATAGCAGCGTTCTGTCCAATCCTTTGGCTTCATACAACAGGCCGCAAATCGCCTCATACAATCGATGATACTTTTCCATATGCCCTACCATTATCCATTGTGATTGCCGAATACCAGCGCTGCATTGGCGCCGCCGAAACCGAAGTTGAGACTCATGACATTGCGCAAACGACCGCGACGATGCCCCTCGCGGATATAATCGAGATCGCATTCGGGATCGCTCTCGTGCAAATGGCAGGTTGCCGGCATCATTTGCTGCTGCAACGCCTGTAGGCAGACGATCGCCTCAAAGCTGCCGGATGCGGCGAGCAAGTGCCCGGTATAGGATTTCGTGCTGGAAATGGGTGTGCGGTAAGCATCGCGCCCCAAAGCCGCCTTGATCGCAGCGGTTTCGTTCACATCGCTTTGCGCCGTCGACGTGCCATGCGCATTGATATAGTCGATTTCATGATTGCCTAGCCCCGCCTGTTCCAGAGCCCATCGAATGGTTTTCACCTTGGCCTGCGGATCCTCCGCCGGTGCGGTGAGGTCAAAAGCGTCTGAAAAGTTGCCGTATCCCTTGACCTCCCCCAGTATTGTCGCGCCGCGCGCTAAAGCCGCCTCTCGCTCCTCAAGACACAACACGGCGGCCCCTTCCGCCAACACGAAGCCACTGCGCTCCCGGCTGAACGGGCAACTGGCCTTGGTGATATCCTTTTGCTCCCGACTCAGCAAACGCAACGCGTCGATGTTCCATATCGCGCCATTGCCGCTCAGTGATTCCGACGCGCCGGCCAACATCATTGAAGCGCGGCCGCTGCGGATCACCTCAAACGCATCGCCAATCGCGATGCCGCCGGTCGCACAGGCCGCCGCCGGCGAACTTTGATAACCCCGTAACTGCCAATGTTGGCCGCATATGGCGGTCGCAATATTGGGCATTGCGTGAAAACAGCCAAACAGCTGCCCCATGCCGGATTGCAGATAGTCCGCATTGTTTTGCATGATCTCATCCTGGCCGCCCCAGCCGCTGCCGATAATCACCCCGCAGTCCAACGACGAATAAAAATGCCCGGGCCTCACGTGGCCAGATGAAAACGCCATGTCGATCGCTTCCGTGGCGGCGGCCAGCGCCAGCCTGGCGAATCTGGGCAGACGGCGGCTTACCCGCGCGGCAACGCCTTCCAACGCCGGTTCGGCCTCCAGCAAAGCAAAAAAGCGCGCGTGGATCCCCGCCGCCGATTTATCGTGATAGCGATAGGCCAAACGGTTGGCCATGATCGCCTGCCAGTTTTGCGGCGCGTTGCCACCCAGCGCGGTGACGGCGCCGTAACCGGTGACCACCACGCGTCTTGTATTCCGTTCTTTGTCCATGCTTACTCCCCTTGCCCGGATGCGAAAGCCTCGTTGCCGCCCAGCGCCAGCCAGAGCTGCATCGTGGCGTTCAGGTAGCGATATTGCAGTGCCGACAGTGAATTCTCGCTGGCTAACACCGCCTCTTGCGCGTCCAGCAACGTTTGCAGCGCGACGGAACCGGCCTGATATTGATGGCGGGCCAATGCCACGGCTTGTCGCCCCATCGCCAGATGCCGCTGCTGATTGCCGATTTGCCGCTGCGCTTCCAGACGTTCCCGCATGGCGCTGTCTACCTCTGCCAGCGCGCGGTAAACCGCATCGCGAAATTGAATCTCCGCGCGCTGCACCTGCAACGTCGCTTTGTCGCTGGACAAGCGCATCTTGCGCCACTCGATGAACGGCAGCGTCAACGTCGCGCCCAGCGAGCGCGAAGGTTCACTGAACCATTGGCGGAAAAGCCCGCTGCCGGCATCCAGTGCGGCATCCAGACTCAGCGCCGGATAAAAACGCAATGTAGCGGCCTCCGCACCGGCCAGCGCCGCCCGCAGGCGCCGCTCCGCCGCCTGCACATCCGGCCGTCGCGCCATCACCGCCGCCGGCAGACGTGGCGCAATGGGCACCTCGTTGATCGGTAGCGCTCGCCTTTCGCTGTATCGCAGCAAGGGTGAACGGCCGAACAACAGCGCCAGCGAGTTGCGAGCGTCTTCCCGCTGCCGTACCAGTTCATCCCGTTGATTCTCACGCGCCAATAGGTTTTGCTCCGCCTGCAACAACTCGAATCGGCCGACGTCGCCGGCGGTGTGACGTGCCGCCACCAGCCGTACAGTCTCACGCGCGAACGCCACCGCCTGTTGCTGATGGGTGACTTGCTGATTCAAATCGGCGATCTGCCAATACCCGCGAGCGGTAGCGCCGATCAAAGTCAACGCGGTATTGCGCCGATCCAACTCCGAAGCGACGGCCAGCCACTGAGCCTGCTCGCGAATGCGCGCCAGCTTGCCCCATAAATCCAGTTCATAACTCAGTGACAGCCCTGCGCGGTAACTTTCTTGCGGCCGCGCCGCGCCGCGCAATGCCTTGGTATTGCGGCCACTCAGGCTGGCGGCCAGGTCGGGGGTCGCATTGCCGGCTACCAACCCGGCCTCCAACATCGCCTCACGCCACTGCAATCCAGCCAGCGCCAGATCCTGATTCGCGATGAGCACGCCATCGATCAGCGAGGAAAGCTGCGGATCATTGAAGTTTTCCCACCAGGCGACGCCTGCCCGCAATGAACCGGAACGTTCATCGACCACGCGCCACTGCTGCGGCAACGACGGTGGCGCCGTGGCGTCGATCGGCCGCCCTCCGCAAGCGCTCAAAGACAGCATGACCAGTCCATAAATCAAAAGTCGGTTCATTCTCGCGCCAACGCCTCCACCGGCTGCAGGCGCGCGGCGGCACGGGCTGGAAAGAAGCCGAACCCGACGCCGATCAACGCCGAAAACCCGCAGGCCAGCAGCAATGGCGGCCAGGTAAAGATCATCGTCACCTGCGGCGCCAAGCCGCTCAGAATCCCTTTAACCAGCGCGGCGCAGGCTATCCCCAACACGCCCCCCAGGCTGCAGATCACCACCGCCTCAATCAAAAATTGCCGCATAATGTCTTTCTCAGCGGCGCCCACCGCCAATCGAATGCCGATCTCATGGGTTCGTTCCGTCACCGAAACCAACATGATGTTCATCACCCCCACCCCACCGACCAGCAGCGAGATGGCGGCAATCGCGGTAATCAGCAATCGCATGGAGTCGGAGGCACGCTGAATGGATTGCGTCAGTTGATCGTCGGTCAGCGTGAAAAAATCCCGCCGGCCATGTTCTACGGTCAAACGCCGGGTCACATCCCGCCTTGCCGCTTCCAACGTCAATTTTTCATTCACTCGCATCACAATCGATTCCAGCGGCATATCGCCGGCGATGCGGCCAGTCAGGGAGGTATGGGGCAGCCAGGCAAGCGGTTGAGAACCGGCGTATTGGGCGCCGCGGCGCTGCGCGACGCCGATCACCCGATAAGGCACACCCGCGATCAGCAAAACCGCGCCCACCGGATCTTGCCGGGAAGAAAACAGAGCCTGTTGCAGCAAGGGATCGATCACCGCCACCGGTGCGCGGTCACTCAGATCCTGCGCAGTAAACAGACCACCGGAAAGCAGCCGAATGCCCTGCGTGCGGAAATACCCTTCGCCGACGCCCATCACGGCGAGCGGCACCTGCTTGCCTTCGCGCACGGCCGACAGTTGAGTGCTGATAACCGGCGAAACGCTGTCGACATAAGGCAAGGCCGCCAGCAGCGCTGCATCCCACGCACTCAGCGAACGCGCAAAATCGGGACGCGTTTTTTCCCATCCCAATCCGGGACGAATGTCCAACGTGCTGGAGCCGAGCTGGCTGATTTCCCTGAGGATGCTTTGGCGCGTGCCTTCACCGATGGCGATGGCGGAAACGACCGCCGCAATGCCGATGATGATGCCGAGCATCGATAATAATGCCCGGACCCGATGCCCTAATAATGCCCGCCAAGCCATGCCGAGCGCCTCTCGCAGCGCCGCCCAAGGGCTCATGCGTTTCAGCGGCGCAGCCAACGCCAGCGGCCTCTCGAACGCAAAACGCTGTCGGGCGACATCGTGGCGACGATCCGCCACGATCTCGCCGTCGCCGATCTCAATGATCCGCTGCGCCTGCTCGGCGATCCGCCGATCGTGCGTCACGATGACCACGGTGTGTCCGACAGCGTTCAGCTCATGCAAAATGGCCATCAGCGCCTGACCGCTGGTGCTATCCAACGCGCCGGTAGGTTCATCGGCCAAAATGATTTCCGCGCCGTTCATAAGAGCTCGGGCAATACTGACCCGCTGTTGCTGCCCACCGGAAAGCTGCGCCGGACGATGGCCACCGCGCTGCGCCAACCCGAGGCGAGCCAACAAATGCGCGGCCCGCAGGCGGCGCTCGGCGGCCGGCATGGCGGTATACAATGCAGGGATCGCCACGTTCTCACCGGCCGTCAGATAGGGCATCAGATGATAGCGCTGGAAAATAAAGCCGATATGCCGACTGCGGAGCCGCGCCAGGCGATTGCCGTCGGCTTGCCCAATCGCCACCCCGTTGATGTACACATCCCCCTGAGAAGGCTTGTCCAGACAACCGATAATATTCATCAACGTCGATTTTCCGGAGCCGGAGGCGCCGACGATAGCGACCATTTCTCCCCGCTGAATGCTCAGGGAAACGCGTTTGAGGACCGTGATTTTCTGATCTCCGGCTTGAAACTCGCGCGAAACGTTCTCCAAAACGATAATGGGATCCGTGCTAGCTGACATGCTCACCCTCCGTATCTGGCTGGTGTTCCAGCAGCACTTGCTCACCCACTCTCACGCCTTCCAACACTTCCGCATAGCGGCGATCGCGCTTCCCGATGCGCACGCTGCGCGCGACAACCCGCTGGCCTTCCAACACTCTGATCTGATAGCGCTCGCCATCCAGAGCCTCTCCCAATGCCGCCATCGGCAGCCGCACCACCCCCGTGGCGCGTTCGGTAATGATGAATACCTGCGCCGTCATCGCGGTGCGTAATCGACGTTCGCCGTTGGCGACGGCAAATACGCCGTTGTAATACACCGCCGCCGTTTGCTGGCTTGAATTTCTGCCCAGCGGATCGGCTTCCAGCGCTTCTGCCGGCGCTTGCTGTATCGCACCCATGACCCCTTCATATCGGCGGCGGGGATCGGCGGCGACATAAAACCACAGCGGCTGCCCCGCCCTCACCTGCAAGATGTCATTTTCCGATATGCGGGTATGCACCATCATCGTATCCACGTCTGCCATCACCAAAATGGTCGGTGCGCTTTGCGATGAGACGATGGTTTGCCCTTCCTGAGTGACGATACCCAGCACTTCGCCGTCGATAGGCGCGGTAATACGGGTAAAAGCCAGGTTGGCTCTCGCCGTTTCCTGCGCGACTTCGGCCTGAACGATCTGCGACTCGTTCACTTTCAACTGCGCCAGTTGCGCGTCGTGCTGCGCCTGCGCTTTTTCCAAATCGCTGGCCACGCCGGCACGATCTCGCGCCAACGCCCTTTGCCGCGTCAACTCCAGTTGGTACTGCTTGAGCTGCGCCTGACTCGCCAATTTCTGCGCCTGCGCGCTGCGTAATTCGGCCTGCGACTTGCGCAGTTCGTTAAGTTGCAACGTCGGATCTATCTCGGCCAACAGCTGGCCCTGAGCCACTCTGTCCCCCGGTTTGACATACAGTTTTTTCAGTTGGCCGTTGACCTGCGCGCCAACGTTCACCTGCCGGGCCGGTTTCAAAATGCCGGTAGCCAACACGCTTTTTTCGATGTCGCCGCGATCGACGCGCGCCGTCTGCGGCGGTGATGCGTCAGGCGCCCGATTCAACCCTAACAGCCCGCCGGCCAGCCCCCCCAACACGATCGCCACCAGTGCTACACGCCGCCAGCGTTTCTTTCCGGGCACGTCACTCCACCTCAGCACAGTCATTCATCCTGGTGTCGACGGCGGCCAACAACCGGCCCTGCGACAAATGCAGCACCCGATCAAACAACGGCAGCAGCCGCGGGTTATGCGTCACGGTCACCAGGGTTTTCCCCTTCTCGCGGCAATGCGCTACCAGAGCCGACATCACCGCCGCAGCGGTTTTTTCATCCAGATTCGCCGTCGGTTCATCCAGCACCAACACCGGACAACGGCTGTACATGGCACGCGCCAGCAACAGACGCTGCCGTTGCCCCAGCGACAGCCCGGCATGGCTCTCTCGCACCAGAGCGTTCACGCCTCCGGGCAGCTGCGCCACCGCATCCGCCAGCCCCAAACTGCATAGCGCCTGTTCCACTTGTCTCTGCTGGCCCGGCGCCGACGGGGCGAACAGCGTGACGTTTTGCAACACCGAGGCATTGAACAGAATGTCCTCCTGGCTTTGCAGGAAGAACAGCCGCTGCGCGGCGGCGTTAGCCAGCACGCGGCCATCCAGCGTCAGTTCCCCCCGCTGCGGCGTCAACAGACAGGCGAGCACCTTCAGCAAGGTGCTCTTGCCCGCGCCGGAACCGCCGCAGATGGCGATACACTCGCCCCGTTCCAGCGTCAGCGACAGGTCGCGCAAAACCGGTTGGCCGGCGTCGTACGCGAAGCTCACCCCCCGATACGCCAACTGCACATCAAAATGGTTCACGCTTTCGTCGCCAGACCCGGTACGCAGAGATACGGCAGGAAACAGATCCCGCGCGCGCTCATCGATCACGTGCAGTTGGTTTTTCTGCAGGACGGCAAAAAAGATCTTGCTGGTGTAAGAGGTAAAAATTTCGCGCAGAAAGCTGTAGGCGAAGAATGCCCCCAGACTGAGTTCGCCCCCCTTTAGCAGCGGCAGCGCCAGCAGCATGAACACCACCATTTCCAGGCTGCCAATCAGTTGATAAATGCTGCCCTTGACCTGCTCATAGACTTTTTGCCGCTGCAGGCAGTTGAACAGCGAACGGGCATGCTCGGCAAAGCCCTCTTGCCGCTGGCCGGCGAGCCCGGCGGACTTGATGGTCGAAAACCCCTGAATGGTTTCCAGAATAAAATCATTCTGCGCCGCCCCTCTCACCTGCAGCTGCTGGGTGAAGTGGCGATCGCGATAAATGGCCCAAACGCTGATCGCCCCCATCAGCAGTACGCCGGCAATCGGCACCAGCGCCAACATCGGGCTCAAATAGCCCATCACCGCCAGCGCGATAGCAGCGATGATCCAGTCGGTGCGCAGGCCGTTATCCAGCTCGATTTTCTGGCCGGCGGCCATCTGCCAGCTGGTGAAACGACTGAAAATCTCGCCGGGCGCGCGCTTGCTGAAGAAATTCAGCGAATTTTCCAGCAGGCGGGAAAACCCGGCGGCGCCGTGCAGCAACACGAAGTTTTTGATAAAACGCTCGGTGATGATGCGCGCCATCAGGGCCAGCGCCGTGGATGCCACAAACGCCAGCAGATAGTAGGCGTAAGGAAACGCGACCTCACCGGCCATGGCGAACACCTGATTGATCGCGCTGGCGACCATCATCGGCATGATGAACAGCGTCAGCGAGATAAGAAACGTCATCGCCGCCAGGCGATAAATGCCGGCGATGCCGGCGGTATCCTTCAGGCTTAAACTGGCGAAAGCACCGCGTCGGTGGCTCCGCACGGCGGGGGTGGTGGACGGTAAATCGTCGCGATCGAGCACCAATGCGTAGCCGCTGATTTCCGCTTTCAAAGCGGCGTACG
This sequence comes from Serratia sp. TSA_130.1, assembly GCF_052691795.1. Taxonomy (NCBI): domain Bacteria; kingdom Pseudomonadati; phylum Pseudomonadota; class Gammaproteobacteria; order Enterobacterales; family Yersiniaceae; genus Serratia; species Serratia sp. TSA_130.1. The sequence goes on along the minus strand of NZ_JBQZFS010000001.1, from coordinate 1,277,180 downwards.
GCAGCAGCTGTTGCCCCAACGCCGGATTCATTACGCACACGTAACCGCCCTGACGATATGCCAGCAATACATAGTGGCCCGCGCCGTAATGCAGAATCGCCGGTAAAGGCAGCGCCGCCAGATCCCGGTGCTCGAACGCCACCGGATAAGCCGGCAACGCCAGCTCCCCTAAAATGGCGCACAGCGTCGCCAGCGAAGTGCCGTGTTGCGAAGCGGGGTAACGCTCACGCAGTTCCGTCAATGGCGCGCGAACGCCCTGCGTTTCCGCCAGCATGGCGATGCAGGCCAGCCCGCACTCATTGATTTCGCTCTGCAAGACCGGCGTAGGGAGGGTGTTTTCCATGCGTAGTGATATCCCTGACTTATTCGTTGATAAAAAATAGAGAGTGCGAATGCCACAGCAGCCAATCATCCGCATGTCGCCGCAGGGTGCGCTCGACGATCGCCGGCACGGCGCGGCCGACCTGTTCTGTAGCAATTGGTTCTTCTATGTGAATGCGAACGCCGCGCTCGTAATAAAGCGAATAGCACACCACTCGAGCCCGCATCGCTCGAGATAACCGAACGATACCGCTATGCAAATGCGCTGGCCGGTTGAACAAACGGCAAGCCAGTTTGGCCGAGGCGTCCCGGGTGCTGTTCAAGGTGTAATCCGGCGTGATGTCCGGGAAGAGGATGATGTTGCGCCGATGCTCCGTCGCCTCCAGCAGCGCCTGCGACAAGGTGCCGGCAATATGCCGGGGATCGTCGTGAATCGAGCAATAGTCGAGCCGCTGCCGCCATTCCCCCTCAGGCGCTCGCCGCGCTAACGTCTGTGCGTCACCGGAAACGATCACCGTTGCCCGCCCGGGATAAACGCCCGCGCCGACCAGCGTCGCCAACACATCGGAAACCGTGTGCATCGGCGCCAACAACACCGGCACCCCGGCGCGATGCAGCGGCTCCACCACCTGATTGAGCTGTAAAGTGCACTGCGCCAAATGCTCCATCAACACGGCGTTGCGGGCCTGGATCGCCGCCAAATCCAGCCATTGCCGCCGCTGCATCAGCCAGGCGAAGTCCAGCCTGCCGTCGCCCAACAGGCTTTGGCGATTCGCCTCAGCGACCGCTTGCCGGTGGCGAAAACGGCGTTGCTGCAGACCCCACCTCAACCGCCTCTGCATCTTTAGCCACAGGCGATAATCCACGCGCCGCAGCAGAGCGCACGTCAGACTCCGGCTCACCCCGGTGCGGACAGCCGAGAGACGCGCCACGGCGTCCAGGCCGTTACGCCAGGCCAGATAACCCCGAACCGCGAGCAGGCGCATCAGGGGGCCAGCGGCTTATCGTGCTGCAACAGCGACAGCAGTTGCTGGCTGAAAGCGGAAAACTCGCGGTCTTGCAACGCCAGCCATTTGCGATTGACGATAAAGCTGGGGGTCGCGTTGACCTGGTAATAGCGGCTTACCGCCGTCATATACGCCAACAGTTCCTTGACCCGCTCTGAATCTCTGGTCCGCTGATAGGCGGCCTCGTCGATGCCGTTGACCACCAACCAGGCACTGAGTTGCTTTTCATCCGCCAGATTGAGGTTTTCTTTGATAATGGCGCGGTAAGCGGCGGGACGATGCTGCGCCTCGATCCCCATGACCGTCAGGGTGGCGAAGAGGGGCGCAAAGGCCGCCATGCCGGCGTGATCGTCGTCGCTGAGATGCAGGCGCACCAATTTGGCTCCCGCCGGTAAGCGTTTTTCCAGCTCGGCCACGCCGCTTTCGTTAACTTCACAATAGTGGCAGGCGTAAGAGAAGACTTCGACAATGGCGTTATCGTCTTGCAATGGGCTTTGCTCTATTTTTTCCGGAGAGATAAAACTCAGGCTTTCCGCCGCCGGCGAGGCCATAACGTAATGCTGGAAATAAAGTGCAGTCAAAAAAGAAGAGGCGAAAATAATGACGAGCGTGTAACTAAAAAACAGCAAAGGACGTTTATACATAGCAGACGCATCCTGCGCATAAATAAATGCTCACTTGAGCATGAGCGTTATAAATCAGAAAGGGAGATTGACGGTTCAACGATAAAAAAGGAATTCATCTCCGTTATCAGGCGGTGCGCGCAAGCGCCCCGCCTGTCCATCACTAACCTAACTGCAAGCGTTCAGCTCGCATCAGCTCGGGATTGTCGGCGTGGAAGGGCAGCTCGCCACCGGCGCCGGATGATAGGTTTTTTTCACGCCGCCAAACTTATCGGCACAGGTGGTCACCAGTTGGCAAGTGCGGTTATTGCCACCGCCCACCCAGGCAAATTCCTTGGTACACACAAAAGTACCGCCGACGATGTTTGCCGCTTCAGACAGATTGATTTTCTTCATTACAATATCCTTATATATATTAAAATATAAACACACTACCCATCACTCTGCCTGCAAGACAGAGTAATTCTTCAATACATTGAAAAACATTTAATTGATAACAATGAGAGCGCTGCGGGAAAAAGAATAGCCCTCTCACACAAGCAGATCAATACAATTATTTACACTACACCGCAGGCTTAGTGGAATAAGTAACGTTTGATATAAGGATTATTCTAATTTAATTGCTTATAAAAACATGGAAGTTAATTTCACCCCCGGAATAGCCACGATTTATTTGAAGGATAATTCTCAGTTTAAGAGGTAATTAACCAAGAAAATTTCAGATCCGACCAGTTAACCGGTGCTGGAAACAGGCTGAAAAGATTGCTTCCTGCCGCGCCGGACTTACACTGGGCAACAGGACTCTCACTCTTAGGATGCCCATGCTCGCGACTCACGAATACGCCAACGACTTGATTCTGTTTGCCCTGATTGTCGACTGCGGCTCGTTCAGCAAGGCGGCGGAGAGCGCCGGCATTACCAGTTCGGTGGTCAGCAAACGCATCGGGCGGTTGGAAAAATCGCTCGGCGCCCGGCTGATGTACCGCACCACCCGCAGCCTGACGCTGACCGAAAGCGGCCAGGCGCTCTACCAGCAGGCCAAGGAGATCGGCGCCAAAGTGCAGGAAGCGCTGTACGCCGTCAGCGAAAAGAGCGAAGAGCTGACCGGCACCATTCGTATGTCGGTGCCGACCATTTCGGGTGAGCTGCTGCTGAGTGAAAGCGTGGCGGAGTTTTGCGCCCAGCACCCCAGCCTGAAGGTCGAGATGCGGCTGGAAAACCGCTTCGTCGATCTGGTGGAAGAAGGCATCGATCTGGCGATCCGTACCGGCACCATGCCGGACTCCAGCCTGATTGCGCGGCCGATTTTCGATTCCCGCTGGGTGATCGTCTGCTCGCCGGGCTATTTGGAGAACCACCCGGAGCCGCGCAATCCCGACGATCTGCTTAGCCACAACTGCCTGACCTATACCTATCAAGAGAGCGGCACCGCCAACTGGCTGATGAAGCGGCCAGGGCGCAACGAAATCTACGAGCTGCAGGTTGACGGCAACCTGTCGGCCAACAATGCGCGGGCGATCCGCAAAGCGGTGATCGGCGGCCACGGCATCGCCATGGTGCCGCGCTGCATGGTGTACGAAGATTTGCAGGAAGGCAAACTGACGGAGATCCTGGCCGGCCACTGCGGCAAGGTATTGGGCATTTACGCCGTCTACCCTTATACCCGCAATCTGCCGTTAAAAACTCGCCTGCTGATCGAACATATCATCGGTTCCTATCAAAATATCAGCCACTACTTTTAAGTTTCCACTCCTGATTATTTCCACGCGTCGTAAAGTACCGCGTGGATTACCGCATTTTTGGACATGAACTCGTGAACATTAACGCCTAATTAATGTGATCCAGCGCATTCATTACACAACATAAAAACCCATCCAATTGATTTTAAATCAATTTAATTCAGCCTCAACAGCCGGCATTTTTCCCGCCGCCGGCGCCATTCGCCGATGTTAAAAAATTATCGCGTGGCATCATCGCCAACGTTGTGATTAGAATGAAAATGTTGCGGTAATTAACCTTTCAGTTACATATCTCTGCCCATAAAAATAATAACCCTGAGGATCTTATGCCCCTGCTTTTCAGTATTGCGCCCATCGTCCTGCTGATATGGATGATGACCAAAAGGAATGGCGTGCCCTCTTATCTGGCCCTGCCGTTGACGGCCGTCGTGGTATATGCCCTGCAGCTCTGGTGGTTCGATGCCTCACTGCGGCTGCTGCATGCCAATATCATCACCGCGCTGGTCTCGACGCTGACGCCGATCACCATCATTGCCGGCGCCATCCTGCTCAACAAACTGATGCAGGTAAGCGGTGCGGAAAACGTGGTGCGCCGCTGGTTGGAAGCCGTTAGCCCCAACCCGGTGGCCCAACTGATGATTATCGGCTGGGCGTTCGCCTTTATGATCGAGGGCGCCAGCGGCTTCGGCACTCCGGCCGCCATCGCCGCGCCGATTCTGGTCGGGCTGGGCTTCAACCCGCTGCGCGTCGCCCTGCTGACGCTGGTGATGAACTCGGTACCGGTCTCCTTCGGCGCCGTGGGCACCCCCACCTGGTTCGGCTTCGCCAACCTCGGCCTGTCGGACGCCAGCCTGCTGGAGATCGGCCGGCAAACCGCGCTGATCCACGTTGTCGCCGGCTTCGTCATTCCTCTGCTGGCGCTGCGCTTTATCGTTTCCTGGCAGGATATTCGCCGCAACCTGCCGTTTATCTTGCTCAGCGTGCTGAGCTGCACCGTCCCCTATCTGCTGCTGGCCCAGGTGAACTATGAATTCCCGGCGCTGGTCGGCGGCGCTCTCGGCCTGGCGCTGTCGGTGCTGCTGGCGCGCGGCGGCATTGGCCTCGCCCGCGCGGAAAAACCGCAGAGCGCCGCGCAGGCGGTGCCGTTCATGCAGGTGGTCAAGGCGATGACGCCGACCCTGCTGCTGATTGCTATCCTGATAGTGACGCGCATTCACCAGTTGGGCCTCAAGGCGCTGCTCAACACCACCACGCTGCTGTGGCAGGAAAACCTCGGCTGGCTCGGGGAGCTGCGCATCAGCCAAGCGCTGATCGTCGAACTGCGGCAGGTGCTGGGCACCTCCGCCGCGGCCGGCTACAAAACGCTGTATGTCCCGGCGCTGATCCCGTTTCTGCTGGTGGTGGTGTTGTGCATTCCGCTGTTCCGTCTGAATGGCGGCCAGGTGCGGCAAATGTTCAGCGAAACCGGCGGGCGCATCACGCGCCCCTTTATCGCCCTGTTCGGCGCGCTGGTCATGGTCAATCTGATGATGCTGGGCGGCGACAACGCGCCGGTGATCCTGATCGGGAAAGCGTTGGCGGCGCTGACCGGCGACAGCTGGCTGCTGTTCTCTTCGTTCCTCGGCGCGCTGGGCTCGTTCTTCTCCGGTTCCAACACCGTTTCGAACCTGACGTTCGGCGGCATTCAGCAATCGATCGCCCAGAGCAGCGGCCTCGACGTCAATCTGACGCTGGCCTTGCAGTCCGTCGGCGGCGCCATGGGCAACATGGTATGCCTGAACAACATTATCGCGGTCTGTTCGATCCTGGGGATCGGCAACGCCGAAGGCAAAATCATCAGAAAGACCGCGCTGCCGATGCTGGCGTACGGTGGGATCGCGGCCGCTATGGCGGCGATCCTCTCGCTCTGACTGACAACCCGTTATTTGCAAGAAGACAAGAAGGTAAACACTATGATCATCTCCGCGTCAACCGACTACCGGGCCGCCGCCCAGGCCAAACTGCCGCCGTTTCTGTTTCACTACATCGACGGCGGGGCCTACGCGGAGCATACGCTGAAGCGCAATACCGCAGATCTGGCCGATATTGCCTTGCGCCAGCGCGTGCTGCGCAATATGTCCGAACTCAGCCTGGAGACCACGCTGTTCGGCGAGCAGCTGGCGATGCCGGTGGCGCTGGGGCCGGTGGGGCTGACCGGCATGTACGCCCGCCGCGGCGAAGTGCAGGCCGCGCGCGCCGCGGCCAAAAAAGGCATTCCGTTCACGCTGTCCACCGTGTCGGTCTGCCCCATCGAAGAGGTGGCCCCGGCGATCGATCGGCCGATGTGGTTCCAGCTCTACGTGTTGAAAGACCGCGGCTTTATGCGCAACGCGCTGGAGCGCGCCAAAGCCGCCGGCGTGAAAACGCTGGTGTTCACCGTCGACATGCCGGTGCCCGGCGCCCGTTACCGCGACGCCCACTCGGGGATGAGCGGCCCCAACGCCGCCCTGCGCCGCGTGCTGCAGGCGTTTACCCATCCGCAGTGGGCCTGGGATGTCGGCCTGTTCGGCAAGCCGCACGATCTGGGCAACGTCTCGGCCTACCGCGGCAAACCGACCAGCCTGGAAGACTACATCGGCTGGCTGGGCGCCAACTTCGATCCGTCGATTTCCTGGAAAGACCTGGAGTGGATCCGCGAATTCTGGGACGGCCCGATGATCATCAAAGGCATTCTGGATCCGGAAGACGCCAAAGACGCAGTGCGCTTCGGCGCCGACGGCATCATCGTCTCCAACCACGGCGGCCGCCAGCTGGACGGCGTGCTGTCGACCGCGCGCGCCATGCCGGCGATCGCCGACGCGGTGAAAGGCGACATTACCTTACTGGCCGATTCCGGCATCCGCAGCGGCCTGGACGTGGTGCGCATGATCGCGCTGGGCGCCGACAGCGTGCTGCTGGGGCGCGCCTTCGTCTATGCGCTGGCGGCGGCCGGCGAAGCCGGGGTGGCTAACTTGCTGGATCTGATCGACAAGGAAATGCGCGTCGCCATGACGCTCACCGGCGCGAAAACCATTGCGGAGATCAACGCCGGATCGCTGGTCAGAAACGCCTGACTCACAGCGGCTGCACGCCCTCCGGATAAGCGTTGTAGCTCATCTTGCTGATGAAGGCCCCGGCCGGTGACACCAGAACCCGGCCGGCGGCGTCCAACCCGAGGAAGGTGCCGGTGCAGCGCCCGGAGATAAAGTCGAAGAAGAACACCGAGCACACCGGGATAATCTTTTCCCGGAAGGTGAACAGGAACATCTCGTCCTCAAACTTGTAGTAAGTGGCGTAATCCATGTCGCCGTGCCCGAACTGCTCGCCGCGCAGGTTTTGCCAGGCATAACGCTCGGTGTTGACGTAGAAGTGCTCATAGTAATGGTTGGGGCTGTAAACGTTCAGCGTGCGATAACCGATCAGCTCGCGGGTCAGATGCGGCGCGATGCCGCCCGGCGTGACGCCGGCAATCAGCCCAACGTGGAAGCTTTGCTTGAGGCGGGATCCCTTTTCCACCGTTTGTTCGGGCAACAGCGTGCTGCGCACCAGCAGCGCCCGGCCGCTGTCGCGGTTGAGCACCAGCGTCAGGCATTCGTTGCCCGGCGACTGCAGCGGAATATTGAAGAAATAGCGCGCGGCGGAGGTTTGCACCTCTTCGTAAGCGTCCTCACCGCTCTCCCCTTCCCAGGCCCACAACACCCGTTGCCGGTCGGCGCTGAAACGCAGCGTGATGTCCCCGCCGTCTTCAAAGGCGATCTGCAGCGTTTTGCCGCGCCAGTCCTGAGAGCCCGGCAACCGGTTGGTATCGATGCCGCGCGCGAAATCATCGTAATTCTTCCAGTCCGGCTCGGCATTTTGATTCAGTACGGATGATTCTGCTGACATCTTCGCTCTCCTTGATTGAATGGGATAAAAATCGTCTCAAACGTCGGCGACGCCCGCCGGCTTCACCGCTCGGCGGTTCACCACGGCAGGGGCGGTTTCATCGAGAAAACAACTCAGTACCCCGGCGCACACGGCACCGGCGGCCGCCAGCCACATTACGCTGACCAGGCCGTAGCGATCGGCGATCAGCCCGGCGATAAACGGCGCCAGGCAGCCGCCAATCACCTCGCCGATCCCCATCACCAGCCCCAACGCGGTGGCGATGCGCGCCGGCGACACCGTTTCCGACGGGATGGTGGCCATAAACAGCGTGAAACAGCCAAGGCCGGTATAAGACAGGAACACCAGCACGCCCAGCAGCCACGGATTGGCGACGTAGCTCAGGAACAGCGGGCAGCACACCGCCAGCAGCGAAAAGAAAATCAGCGTCGGTTTGCGCCCGAGGCGATCGGAGATCGCCGGTACCGCCACGCCCCAGAACACCCAGGCGGCGCCGATGGCGCTCATGATGCCGCCCATCGTGCCTTCACCGAAGCCACGGTCGGTCACCAAAAAGTTAGGGGTGAAGGTTATGATGATCATGAACCAGGTGACGAACACGCAGGAGATCAGAATGCACAGCGCCACGTTCTTGATTTTGAACAGCTCGCCGTAAGCGGCCTTGCCCGCCGGCTTACCGGCCGCCGGCGCGGCGCTGAAAGCGGGATCCTTTTTGCCGTTCACATAGCGATAGATCAGCCACGCCAGAATGATGCCCGGCACGGCGGTCAGGTGAAACGCCATGCTCCATCCCCACTTCTGCGCCAGATAGATGATCAGCGGCGGCGCGATGATGCCGCCCAACAGCCCTGGCGCCGCGCCCTGGATCAATCCCATGTTGAAACCGCGGCGCTGCGGCTGCGATCTTTCCACCATCAACGATTGCGCGATCGGCAATACCGGCCCCTCAGCAATCCCCATCAGCGCCCGGAAGATCAAGAGCATGGCAAACCCGCTGACCAGCCCCGACAGCGCGGAGAACAGCGAAAACACCAGGATCGACAGGATCAGCATCGGTTTACGGATATTAAAACGATCGGCTATCGCCCCCAACCCGGCGCCGGACAGCGCCCAGGTTAGCGCCAACACCGCCGACAGCGTGCCGAGATGCACGTTGCTGAGCTTGAGGTCGGCGGCAATCATCGGAAACAGAAACGAGATGGTCAGACGATCGACGAACACGCAGCCGAACACGAAAAACAAAATAATCAGCAACCGGTTCTCTTCACTTAATGCTCTGCGTGCCGCTGGCGATGTATTCATAGCGTCATTTGTCCATAAGTTAACTTATGAATGGCGACCCGCCATGGCATAAGTGTGTTAAGCGCTCGGCCAAGAGAGAAATTGGCCCTCCGTCACGACAACAACTCATTAACATGTTAATGACATAAAATTATCGCAAGCCGGCGGTCTGTCAACCGGCGCTCTTCGAGAGACAAATGAAATTCTGAACGGGTACTATTTCAATATCGCATTATCACCTTCAGGTTATTTATCCTTCTGTTCTTGATACATATAAAATAATGTCCGGTACTTTCTTGCGATTAAAAAAAGCCTGTTTGCGCGTTATTTGCGAATAATCCCATCGATGACGCTTCAGGCTTATTAATTTTTTATCGGCATTGAATGATCCCCGCTCGCGCTTCAGAGCCATTTTTATCTATTGAATCATCTCGTTTTATTTTAAGGCCGCAGAAAAAACTAACTCTTACGAGGGAAAGGCCAACGGCGGGGTTATATAACCCCGTCTGGACAATAACAAAAGCGCAGAGCGTGACGTAAATCACGACAAATATGCCGTATCCTGCAAAGCAATTATGCTCGCAACAGCAATTATCTATTGCGATTAGGGCTGTTTATCTCAATTAAGCGCCATGCAACACTTCGTGCCATCGTTCGACACCGCGCCGCAAGGCCTGAGACGGAGTGACACATGAGCATCGAAAAATTAACCCGGGAGCCGCTTTCCATCGGCATCGAGTTGCCGCTGGACAACGATTGGTCCACCAGCGGGCAGCTGAAACGCCAGCAGGACGGGCGGCCGTTCGGCGTGCCGGACATGAGCGAACACGCTGCGCGCATCAAGCTGGCCGATGAGCTCGGCTTTCGCGCCGCCTGGGTTCGCGACGTGCCGCTGTACGATCCGGACTTCGGCGACGCCGCGCAGGTGTTTGAGACCTTTACCTACCTCGGCTACCTGTCCAGCCTGACGCGCAATATTCTGCTCGGTACCGCGGCCGTGGTGCTGCCGCTGCGGCAGCCGTGGCTGGTGCGCAAAGCGGCTTCCACGCTGCAAACGCTGAGCGGCGATCGTCTGTTGCTCGGCGTCGCCAGCGGCGATCGCCCCGTGGAGTACCCGCTGTTCGGCGCCGATTACGCCGCGCGCGGTGAAAGCTTCCGCGCCAGCGTCGGCATTCTCAAAGGGGAAGCCGACAGCGCACTGCAACCGGGACTGCGCCTGCTGCCGGCCACGCCGCCGCTGCTGGTCGCCGGGCTGGCGCAACAAACGCCCGAGTGGGTGGGGAAAAATATGGATGGCTGGCTGTCGTATCCCGGCACGCCTGCGGACCACGTTTCGCGGGTCAAACTCTGGCGCAACGTAGCCGGTGACAAGCCCTACGTCAGCTTTATTCATCTCGACCTCACCGATAACGCCGACGCGCCGATTCAGCGCCATCGCTTCGGCATCAAGAGCGGCCGCAATGGATTGATTCAGGAACTGAGCGCCATGCGTGACGCCGGGGTCAATCACATCGGCCTGCATTTTCGCCGCAACCAGCGGCCGCTGGAAGAGACGATGCAGGAGATCGGCCAACTGGTGTTACCGGAATTCCATCGCGCCTGACGCCCGCTTTAGCCCGCTATTCCGACCTGAGCGGGTCTTTGCCCCGTTACCGGGGCTTTTTTATTTCCGCCGCTGCTGGTTCATAACAACTCGGTCTAATCCCTGCCGTCAAACGGCGGCATGATGACAAGGAAACGAGCCACCATGAGGAATGAGCAATGACGGCAAAACTGACAGAAGCAGGCTTTTGGCGCAAAACCGCCGACTCTTCATCGCTGCGCGAGCCGCGCGTGCTGATCCGGGTCTATGTCGACGAAGGCGAGATTGACCGCGCCATCGCGTTTTACGAGCAGCTGCACGGCGTGGAAGCGGATATGCGTTTCGACTTCCCCGAGCATCGGCTGGTGCTGGCGGCGGTGGGGCCATTTCTGATCCTGGAAGGCTCGGAAGAAAACCTGCGTCCTTTTCGCAGCACCGTCGGCACGTTGCTGGTCGATGACATTTATCCCTACCACCAGCGGCTACAGGCCGCCGGCGCCGATATCTTCTTTGGCCCGGTGGAAGTGCCCACCGGCGCCTGTTTCAATGCGCGCCTGCCGGATGGCACGATTATCGAATACGTGCATCATCGGCCGCGCGCGGACGAATAAGCCGCCTCAGGGAAGCGCCGGCTTCATGGCGTAACCGCGCAGATCCTTGCGCAGGCTGAGCATGTACAGCACGATCACCGCCGAGAAAGGCAAGCCGCACAGCACCACGGCAGTCTGCATCGCGCTGAAACTGCCGGCGTACAGCAGCCCGGCGCACACCAGCGTGGTGACCGCCGCCCAGAACACCCGGAGCCAGGCCGGCGCGTCATCGTGGGCGGAACCCCCCTGGCAGGACAGATTCGCTATCATCAGCGTGCCGGAGTCCACCGGCGTCAGGAACAGCACGAAGCTTATCACCACCACAAAACCGGCGGTCAGCTGGGTATAGGGCAGGTATTCGAACAGCTTGAACACCGCCATCGGCGGGTCGCTTTGCGCCACCTGCCCCAGAATCGCTTGCCCGCCCTCCAGCACCAGACTGATGGCAGTATTGCCGAAGATCGACAGCCACGCCAGCGTGAACCCCAGCGGGATCAACAACACGCCGAAGATCAGTTCGCGGATGGTACGGCCTTTGGAAATACGCGCGATAAACAGCCCGACAAACGGCGCCCACGCCACCCACCAGGCCCAATAGAACAGCGTCCAGGCGCCCTGCCACTGGCGCGCCTTGCCGTACAGATACATATCGAAGCTGCGGCTGACGAGCGAGGTCAGATAATCCCCAATGTTCTGCAACATGCCGTTGAGCAGGTTCAGCGTCGGGCCGGCCAGAAACACGAACAGCAACAGCAGGCACAGGAAGCCGACGTTGATGTTCGACAGCATGGCAATGCCCTTCTCGACGCCGGTGACCGCCGCCAGCGTGGCCACCACCATCATCACCACGATCAGCGCCAGCAGCACGCCGGTGCTTTGCGGGATGTCGAACAGGTAGAACAGCCCCGAGTTCACCAACAGCGCGCCGATCCCCAGGTTGGTCACCATCGAGATAACCGTCACCAGAATGCCGAAGCTGTCCACCAGATGGCCGACGCCGCCGTGGATGCGTTCGCCGAAGATCGGGTACAGCGCGGAACGCAGCGCCAGCGGCAAACCGCGACAATAGGCGAAATAGGCGAGCGCGGTGGCGATCAACGCATACAGCGCCCAACCGTGCAGCCCCCAGTGTAAAAAGGTCAGCGCCATCGCCTGCCGCGCCGCCTGTACGCTGCCGCCGTCGCCTTCCGGTGGCGACAGGAAGTGATCCAACGGCTCATAGGCGCCGTAATACACCAGCGCAATGCCGATGCCCGACGAGAACAGCATCGCCACCCAGGAGGGATAGCTAAACTGCGGCGGCTCATCATCCTGGCTGAGGCGAATATGGCCAAAGCGCGACAGCGCCAGCCAGAACACGAACACCATACAGGCGACCATCAACAGCATGTAATACCAGCCGAACACGTCGGCCACCCAACTTTGCGCGACATTCAGCCACTGTTTGCTGGCGGCGGGAAACAGCACAATCAGCGCCCCCAGCAGCAAGATCACCGCGGCTGAGCCGAAAAATACCGGGACATTCAATCTGACAGGTTCTTCGTCAAGCGATGGAGGAGTTTTTATTGTCATTGGCAGGCTTCCATGATGCGAAAGACAGACGATTTAAATGCAACTTTTGATTAACATTTTATCGTCATTTATTTGACATTTTCGCAGCATATAGAGTATTGATTGACCGTTCAATCAATCAAATTCAAAGTGTGATTTGCCTATCAGTTGGGGAAAATATGTACCGCAGAGACATTCCTGAGCAGCGCAAGGAGCAGTTGATTAACGCCGCCTTCGAAACCATCAGCGTGGTGGGGTTGGCCGGCGTCACCCTGTCGCAGGTGGCGAAAGAAGCCGGGCTGTCGACCGGCATCGTCAGCCACTATTTTGGCGATAAGGAGGGATTGTTGAGCGCGACCATGCGCAAGATCCTGCGCGATCTGCGCGACGCGGTGGCCGAGTGCCGCGCTCAGGCGGCGAGCGACAGCCAGTCTCAGCTGTGCGCCATCATTCAGGGCAACTTCCACCCCAGTCAAACCAACGCCATTTCCATGCGCGCCTGGCTCGACTTCTGGGCCGCCAGCATGCACCAGCCGGTGCTGCGCCGCCTGCAGCGCGCCAACGATCGGCGGCTCTATTCCAATATATGCAGCCAGTTCCGCCGCGAGCTGCCGCTGCAGCAGGCGCGCGACGCGGCGCGCGGGCTAGCGGCGATGATCGATGGGCTCTGGCTGCGCGGCAGCCTAGCCGGGGATGACACCGATCTGCAGCAGGATTACCGCATCGCCTGCGACTACGTGATACAACGGCTCAAGGCCGCGCCATCGATGGTGTGAACGGCAGCGTCAGCGCGGTTCCTGCTCTTCGCTGTACTGGGTTTGCCACATGGCGGCGTAGCGGCCGTTCGCCGCCAACAGCGCCTCATGCCCCCCGCGCTCGACGATCTCCCCCGCCTCCAGCACGATGATCTCATCGGCGTCCACCACGGTGGAGAGCCGATGGGCTATCACCAGCGTGGTGTGGTTGCGGCTCACCTCGCGCAGGTGCCCCTGGATTTCGCGCTCGGTCTGGGTATCCAGCGCGCTGGTCGCCTCGTCGAACACCAGGATGGCCGGATTTTTCAGGATGGTGCGCGCGATCGCCACCCGCTGCTTTTCACCGCCCGACAGCTTCAGCCCACGCTCGCCCACCCGGGTGTCGTAACCGTCGGGCAGACCGACGATAAAATCATGGATATGCGCCAGCCGCGCCGCACGCTCGATTTCTTCATCGCTGGAGCCGGTTTTGCCATAGCCGATGTTGTAGCGCAGCGTATCGTTGAACAGCACCGTATCCTGCGGCACGATGCCGATCGCCTGCCGCAGACTGGCCTGGGTCAGTTGGCGAATGTCCTGGCCGTCGAGGGTAATGGCGCCGCCCTGCACGTCGTAAAAGCGAAACAGCAGGCGCGACAGCGTGGACTTGCCCGCGCCGGAGGCGCCGACCACCGCCACCGTGTGGCCCGCCGGAATGGTAAAGCTCACCTGCTTGAGGATCGGCCGACGCGTGTCGTAACCGAAGCTGACCGCGTCGAACCGCACTTCGCCGCGCTCGAGGCGCAGCGGCTGCGCATCCGGGCTATCGACGATCTCACGCTTTTCCTGCAGCAGATCGAACATGTTCTCCATGTCGATCAGCGCCTGGCGCACCTCCGAGTAGATAAAGCCGAAGAAGTTCAGCGGCTGGTACAGCTGCAGCAGGTAGGCGTTGACCAGCACGAAGTCGCCGACCGTCATCGTCCCCTGCGTAATGCCCTGCGCCGCCATGGCCATCATGACGATCAGCCCGATCGAGATAATGGCGGTTTGCCCCAGGTTGATCGCCGTAAAACTGAATTGGTTCTTGATGGCGGCGTATTCGTACAGCCGGCGCGACAGGTCGAAACGCTCGGCCTCGAACTCTTCATTGCCGAAGTACTTCACGGTCTCATAGTTCAGCAGGCTGTCGATGGATTTGCTGTTGGCGTCGGCGTTGGCCTTGTTGAGCTCGCGGCGAAAGCGGGTGCGCCAGCTCACCGCCAGCACGGTAAACAGGATGTAGCAGCCGACCGTCGTCAGGATCGCCAGCGCGAACCAACCGTTCAGCATATGCCACATGATCGCCGTGACCAGCGAGAGCTCGAACAGGATCGGCACGATGGAGAACAGCAGCCGCGACAGCACCGTGGACACCGCCTGGGTGCCGCGCTCGATGGACAACGACAGCCCGCCGGTCTGGCGCTCCAGATGAAAGCGCAGGCTCAGCGCATGCAGCTGGCGAAACACCCGCACGCCCAGCAGGCGCGTGGCGTTCTGGCTGACGTGGATAAACATCACGTTGCGCAGCTCCTCAAACAGCGCGCCGCCCACCCGCGCCACGCCGTAGGCGACGATCAGCCCCAGCGGCACCGCCAGCATTTTCGCCGTCTCGCCGCTCAGCGCATCGACCATCGCTTTGTAGGCCAGCGGCACCAGCGTGGTGCTGACCTTAGCCGCCACCATAAACACGAAGGCCACCACCAGATACCCCCGCAGGCGCGGGTTGTCTTTCGGCCACAGGTAGGGCAGCAGGAATTTCAGCAAACGGGAACGATCCATCATGTAATATTCATCTTCTCGGTCGTGCTCGCGGCGCACGGCCGCGTGGGGGTTATGAGTTTGGCCTGGCCGACGGCGAATGCCGCAGCCATCCCGTTTTCCTGCGGTGGCAACTCAGCATCATCCGTCAGGAGAAGCGGCGGCGACTCGGGCAAAGTTCAGGCATGGAGGAGACAATCACATGACCCAGACGTATGCAAAGCGCTTTGCGCAGGTCTTTGACTATATCGACCGCCACTTGGACGAGGCGCTCACCGTCGAAAAACTGAGCGAAGTGGCCCATTTTTCGCGCTTTCATTTTCAACGCCAGTTTAGCGCGTATTGCGGCATCTCGGTGTGGCGTTATATCCAGTGGATGAGGCTTAAACGCGCCTCTTACCGCCTGGCGTATAACCCGCTGGAGCCGGTGATTGACATCGCGCTGGACGCCGGTTTTCAAAACCCGGAGTCCTTCAGCCGCGCCTTCAAACAGGCGTTCAGCCAAACGCCAAGCCAGTTTCGCAAACAGCCGGCCTGGATCGATTGGCAGCAGCGCTTTCCCGAACCAAAACACAAAAGGAAACAACCCATGAAGGTAGACATTGTCGATTTCCCTGCCACGCCGGTGGCGATGATCGAACATAGCGGCCCGCCCGCGCTGGTCAACGAAACCGCCGCACGCTTTATCGAGTGGCGCAAAACCAGCGGCCTGTCGCCGGTCAGAAGCAGCCGCACTTACGGCATCGCACCGCACGATCCGGCCATCACCGAAGCGCAGGACTTCCACTTCTTCATTTGCGGCGAGGTCACTGCGCCGATCCCGGAGGACAACGCCTTCGGCGTGGTGAACAGCATGCTGCCGGCCGGACGCTGCGCGGTGCTGCGCCATCTCGGATCGCTGGATGGGCTCTCGGAAAGCGCCCGCTATCTCTACAGCGAGTGGTTGCCGGCCAGCGGCGAGGAGCTGCGCGACTTTCCGCTCTATTTCCACTACCACAACTTCGTGCACGAGGTAGCGGAATATGAACTGGTGACCGATCTTTATCTGCCGCTGAAATAGCTGACATCCGGCCCCGCAAGGAGCCAGATTGACGTTAACAGGACGGCGACGAACCTTGCGGCGGCAGATAACGCTGCGGATCGAGTGCGGTAGCGCGATAGCGGATCTGGAAGTGCAGGAACACCGAATCGGTGCCGGTGCTGCCCATGGTGCCGATCTTCTGCCCCGCTTTCACATCCTGACCGTTGCGCACCAGCGTAGTGTCGTTGTGCGCATAGGCGGTAATAAAATCTTCGCCGTGCTTAATCATGATCAGGTTGCCGTAGCCGCGCAGCTGGTTGCCGACGTACACCACTTTGCCCTTGGCGGAAGCGTAAATCGGCTGGCCGCGTTTGCCGGCGATGTCGATGCCCTTGTTGCCGCCATCTGAATTGGAGTAGGCCTGCACGATCCGGCCGCTGGTCGGCCAGCGCCAACAGCGGGCGGCGCCCGGCGGCGGCGTCTGCTTGGCGATCGCAGCGGAAGACGAAGAGGTTTTACGACGCGTGGCGGCGGTTTTGGTCGGCGCGCTGCCGCTCAGCCGCAGTTTCTGCCCCACTTCCAGGCTATAGGGCGGGCGTATCTTGTTGATTCTGGCCAGATCGCTGACTTCGCTGTCGGTGATCCAGGCGATGTAGTACAGCGTATCGCCCCGTTTGACGGTGTAGGACTTGCCGGTGTAGCTGCCCTTCGGCAGTTTGTCGTAGTCGCGGTTGTAGGTGTTTTTACCCGAACACCCGGCCAACAGCAGCCCCAATGTCAGACACACCGCGATGCGGCGCCACCTTGCCAGCTTGCTTCCTGTGCTCAAATCCTGTCCCCAATCGTCTTTTCGGTTCTGATACGCGTCAGCCGCACAGTGTAACATTTGCGCCGGGTCAGTCAAAAACCCCCAGACGGTCTATGCTAAACAGGTAAGGATGACTGATTAATTACCCAACGACGAAATGGAGTACTGTCATGTTGAACCTCGACCGCAATAATCTGCCCCTCCTGAGCGAAGAGCTGCTCAAAAAGCAACGCACCACCCTGCTGATCATCGCCTTCCTGCTGCTGGCGGGCGGCATACTGTGCCTGGTGAATCCTTTCGCCTCCGGCGCAGCGCTGAGCATCGTGGTGGGCGTCCTGCTGCTGTTGAGCGGCGCCGGGCTGATTATCGCCATGATAGCCAACCGGGCGCAGAATACCTGGCCGATGATCGGCGGCATTCTGCTGGGCGTGGCCTACCTGATTATCGGCTATGTGTTCATCACCAGCCCGCTGGCGGGCATTCTGGCGCTGGCGGTCTACCTCGCCGTGCTGTTTGCGCTCGGCGGCATCGCGCGCCTGGCGGCAGGCTATATGCGCCGAGGCCTGCCGGGCAACTGGCTGCAGTTCGTCATCGGCGTGCTCGATTTGATCATCGCCTGGATGCTGATCGGCTCAGGCCCGGCGGCGTCGGTGACGCTGGTGACGGCGATCGTCGGCATCGAGATGCTGGTCAGTTCCTTTGCCCTGTTCCAGGCTGCGAATCTGTTTAAACGCGCCTGATCGTAACGGCCCGCCGACGGCGGGCCGCCATCCCCTCCCCATTTGCAAACAAAACAAGGCGATACCCCCTCAGCTTGTCCGTGGTTATCTTCATCGGTAAGTGCCAATATAGGCGAAGACAAGGGAGCTGAAACCGATGACAACCCATTCCAAACCGTTGAACTCGCGGGAAGTCTGCCTGCAATTACGCCACTTCAACCAGGTAATCGGGCAACAATGCCGCAATATGGCGCGCCAAAAAACCGCTTGCCCGTGCTGCCTGACGGACATCGCCACCGGCTGCGACGCCGGTATCAAACTGTGTGGACAGCAGTTGGCCAAACCCAACCCGCAAACCCCGTTATTCCGGCAGATTCGCAACCTGCTGCTCGACCTGCGCGCAGAAGCGATAGGGGTTCACAGAATAGACGTCCTGAACCGCACCAATAACGAAATCTCCTGGCTGTTGCGCGAGCTTTATTTCGAGACATTCTGAACACGAGCGCCACGCGCCCATCGCTTGATACCTGCCGGTGCGGGCAAGATGCCGCACCGTTTCACCGCCGCACCAGCCGACTTTTCGCCACGTTATCTTTTTGCGTTCTCCCCACTTTACGACCGCCATCACACCTCGCCAACCCCACATTGCGTTGGTTATAGAGTCGTCTACAATTCAATCGAATTACCCCCTACAACATCAGAAATTATTATTATTAGAGGTGATTATGTTACAGAAACACGAAAACGTAATAAGTATGACTGTACTAAGCCCGCAAGCCACCCAAGAGCTGATGCCCTCATTTTCTTCCTTGCCCCACACGCAACATGCCGACGGCAAATATCGCCTGCGTCGTTATTCCGTCGTGAAATACCTCAACCCCAACATCGCCGAAGTGGGGCCGCGTACCTTCATGCAGTCGGATCAGATCAACCATTTCCAGGGCAACGTGGTGCGCCGCTTCGAGCCTATCGACAGCGCCGTGCTGCAGAGCGCCGGCATGGCGGAGATGTGCAACCTGTTTGCCGAAAA
Source organism: Serratia sp. TSA_130.1 (assembly GCF_052691795.1). Lineage (NCBI taxonomy): Bacteria > Pseudomonadati > Pseudomonadota > Gammaproteobacteria > Enterobacterales > Yersiniaceae > Serratia > Serratia sp. TSA_130.1. The sequence continues at coordinate 1,258,471 of NZ_JBQZFS010000001.1, read as the reverse complement.
TAACGAACTGCCGGAAGGCGCCGAGATAGAGATCCACCAGATGCGCGTGGTCGCCATCCAAAAAGATACGCTGGTGGCGCCGGAAGGCATTCACCAGGACGGTTTCGACCATATCGCGATGATCGCCATTCACCGCCACAATATTGTCGGCGGCGAAATCATGCTGTACGACGACAGCCGCCACGATCCTTTCTTCAAAAAAGCGCTGGCCGACGGTGAAGCCGTGCTGTTGGCGGACAGTAAACTGTGGCACAACGCCACGCCGATCAATACCGTAAGCCCGAATGAAGAAGGCTATCTGGATCTCTTCGTCCTCACCGCTCGGGGAGAGAAAGCATGACCTTTACCCCCGAGCTCGCCCGACGCCAGTTCAGCGCCCTGTCCCGGCAGATCGACGGCAAACCGGCGATCTTTTTCGACGGCCCCGGCGGTGCGCAAGTTTCCCGGGGCGTGCTGGAAAAAATGACCGACTACCTGGGGAAGTACAACGCCAACCTGGGCGGGCACTACTTCTCCAGCCGGGTTACCGGCGAGGTGATGAGTCAGGCGCGCGAATCGGTGCGCGCCTTGTTAAATGCGCCGTCGCCCGACAACATCGTCTTCGGCATGAACATGACCACGCTGACCTTTCATCTCAGCCGCATCATCAGTCGCGATTGGCGGGACGGCGATGAGGTCATCGTCACCGCGCTGGATCACTACGCCAACGTCTCCAGCTGGCAGCAGGCCGCCGCCGACAAAGGCGCCGTGGTGCATCAGATAGCGCTGGAGAGCGCCGATTGTTCTCTCGACGCGGCAAAAGTGTGCGCGCGCATCAACGCCAACACGCGTCTGGTGGCGGTCAGCTACGCGTCCAACGTCACCGGCAGCATCGTCGATATCAAAACCATCGTTGAAGCCGCGCATCGGGTGGGCGCGCAGGTGTATGTCGACGCCGTTCATTACGCGCCGCATAACCTGATCGACGTGCAGGCGTTGGGATGTGACTTCCTGGTGTGCTCCGCCTACAAATTCTTTGGCCCGCACGTCGGCATGGCCTACATCGCACCGCAGTGGCTGCAGCGCCTGCGGCCGTACAAAGTCGAGCCGGCCACTGACGTCGGCCCCGGCCGTTTCGAGACCGGCACGCAGAGCTTCGAAGCGCTGGCCGGCGTCGCGGCCGCTATCGAGTATTTGGCGCAGTGGGGCACGCCCGACGCGCCGTTAAGGCAGCGCTTGCAGGAGAGCTTCGCCGCCTACCACCGGCATGAAGAGGCGCTGTGCCGCCACTTTTTGCAACGGCTGCAGCAACTCGACGGCGTGCGGCTCTACGGCAATCCGCAGGCGGACAGCGCACGCCGCACGCCGACCTTCGCCCTGACCTTCAGCGGCCAGGCGCCCGACGCGATCGCCCGACGGCTGGGGCACCACAACATCTGCGCCGGTAGCGGACATTTCTATGCGCTGGGCCTGATTCAGCAACTGGGGCTGCAGGACGGCGGCGTGCTGCGCATCGGCATGATGCACTACAACACCCTTGATGAGATCGATACGCTGTTTGAAATACTCGCCAAGGAGATCCTCGGTTAATGCGCCATAACGGCCCGACCGGTTTTCCGGCGGGCCACACCGCATAAATAGCCGTGCGTGTCGCCGGAGGCGTTAAACGTGAATAACGCTCCCCCTGTTTGAGGGGTTGGGTAGAATAGGCGGGATTTTTTTGAAAAGGGATTTTAACGTTGAGAAAATATGCCGTTATCACCGCCGCGTTGATGATGTCTTCCTGCGCCACGCCGGAAAAGTGGGAAGCGCAAACGGCGGCTCCGACCCCCCTTGAAGCCGCCAGAGCAAGCTGCCGACAAGAAGCCGAACAACGCTATCCCGTGAGCCTGTCTTTAGACACCCGCTCGCCTGTATTCTCCTCCATGAATATCAACGGCGCGGATATCCCCAATACTCACGGCGTCGTTTTTCCTTCGGACCGCAATGAAATGCGCAGAAAAGAACACGTTAATGCCTGCATGAAATTGGAGGGATGGGAAAATAAGAATAAGGTGACGGGGTTATTGGCCTTTTTATTTAACTAACGGCAACGTGAATTACTCGGAATTACCGCACAGAGACAGCGGTAATTCCGCTCTATAGAGCGGCGTCGGCCTCCTGCGCCAGCCCGACTATTTTGCTACGATATTACAGTCACCACCTTTCCTCCATTCAGGGCGATAATCAAACAAATGGAATAAATCAATTTATGAGTGAGAAAGACACCTCCCTAAAAAAGCCGCAAAGCCATATCAACAAAGCGGTATTCTTCACCTCTGCAGTCCTCATTTTTCTTCTGGTCGCCTTCGCCGCCTTTTTCCCCGACGTCGCTGACAAAAACTTCAAGCTTCTGCAGCAACAAATCTTCACCAACGCCAGTTGGTTTTATATTTTGGCCGTGGCGCTCATATTGCTCAGCGTGACGTTTCTGGGGCTTTCTCGTTACGGCGACATCAAACTTGGCCCCGATCATGCGCAACCCGATTTTCGCTACCACTCCTGGTTTGCCATGCTGTTTTCGGCGGGGATGGGCATTGGTCTGATGTTCTTCGGCGTGGCGGAACCGGTTATGCACTATCTCTCGCCGCCGGTCGGCACGCCCGAGAGCATCGAGGCGGCCAAACAAGCCATGCGCCTGACCTTTTTCCACTGGGGGCTGCATGCCTGGGCAATCTACGCCATCGTGGCGTTGATTCTGGCCTTCTTCAGCTATCGGCATGGCCTGCCGTTGACCCTGCGCTCCGCGCTTTATCCGATCATCGGCGATCGCATTTATGGCCCTATCGGCCACGCCGTCGATATCTTCGCCGTCATCGGCACCGTATTCGGGGTCGCGACCTCGCTGGGTTATGGCGTATTGCAGGTCAACGCCGGGCTTAACCACCTGTTTGGCGTGCCAATCAACGAAACCGTTCAGGTGATATTAATCGTGGTGATTACCGGGCTGGCCACCATTTCCGTGGTTTCCGGGCTGGAGAAGGGCATACGCTTTCTGTCGGAGCTGAACCTCAGCCTGGCGCTGTTGCTCCTGGCCTTGGTCTTGCTGTTGGGGCCAACCGTTTTGCTGTTGAAATCCTTTGTGGAAAATACCGGCGGCTATCTGTCCGAGCTGGTCAGCAAAACCTTCAACCTGTATGCCTATGAACCCAAATCCAGCAACTGGCTAGGCGGATGGACGCTGCTCTACTGGGGGTGGTGGCTCTCCTGGTCGCCTTTCGTCGGGATGTTCATCGCACGGGTTTCCCGCGGCCGAACCATCCGCGAATTTGTCACGGGCGTGCTGTTCGTCCCGGCCGGCTTCACCCTCATGTGGATGACCGTGTTCGGCAACAGCGCCATTTACCTCATCATGGAAAAGGGCGCGACAGATCTCGCCGCTACGGTACAACAAGACGTGGCCTTGGCGTTGTTTAACTTCCTGGAGCATTTCCCATTCTCCAGCGTGCTTTCGTTTATCGCCATGGCGATGGTTATCGTCTTTTTTGTCACGTCCGCCGACTCCGGCGCCATGGTCGTGGATACGCTGGCTTCGGGCGGCTCCAGCAACACGCCGGTATGGCAACGCATTTTCTGGGCGTCGCTGATGGGCATCGTCGCCATCGCCTTGCTGATCGCCGGGGGGCTCAGCGCGCTGCAAACCGTCACCATCGCCAGCGCGCTGCCTTTCTCGGCCATCTTGCTGATATCCATTTACGGTTTGCTTAAGGCGCTGCGTCGCGATCTGACCAAGCGCGACAGCCAGAATATGGCCACCATCGCCCCTACCGCCGCCCGCAATCCTATCCCCTGGCAGCGCAGGCTGCGTAATATCGCTTATCTGCCAAAGCGCTCGCTGGTTAAGCGCTTTATGGACGAAGTCATCCAGTCGGCCATGACGCTGGTGCAGGAGGAGCTGAGTAAGCAAGGCACGCTCAGCAGTATCAACACCGGCGCGGAAGATCGCATTCGTTTCGAGGTTGATTTAGGCGATGAGCTTAACTTTATCTATGAAGTCAGACTGCGCGGCTACAGCTCGCCGACCTTCGCCCTGGCCGGGCTGGATAATGATGAACAGCAAGCCGAGCAGCACAAATATTATCGCGCGGAGATCTACCTGAAAGAAGGCGGCCAGAACTACGATGTCATGGGCTGGAATCAGGAGCAGTTGATCAACGATATTCTCGACCAGTACGAAAAGCATCTGCATTTCTTGCATCTGGTGCGCTGAATGCCGACATGCCGTCCCCAGGGCGGCATTTTTTTGCCCTGCCTTCCTCCCTGCGGCGCTGATGATGCGGGTGGGATGGCGGGCGACCAGAAATAATGCTTACATGTGCAAAGGATTGGGTTGGGGTAACGTTTTGGAGAATCAGGATGCTTTTATGAGGGGGTACTGGAGCGGGTGAAGGGAATCGAACCCTCGTATGCAGCTTGGGAAGCTGCCGTTCTACCATTGAACTACACCCGCATCGGTGTGCGACAGGCATTATAACCGGTTATCGGCGGCGGGCAAGCGGAGATGGCGCGTAACTGTCGATGTTTTAAGCGGTTAAGTCCTGCAGACGAAAAAAAACCGGCGCAGTTGCCCGCACCGGTTGTTGCACGCTAAACGCGATTATTTCTGCGGGCGCATCGCCGGGAACAGAATCACGTCGCGGATGGTGTGGCTGTTGGTGAACAGCATCACCATGCGGTCGATGCCGATGCCCAGACCGGCGGTCGGCGGCAGGCCGTGCTCCAGCGCGGTGACGTAGTCTTCGTCGTAGAACATCGCTTCATCGTCGCCGGCGTCTTTGGCGTTCACCTGATCGGCGAAGCGCTGCGCCTGGTCTTCGGCGTCGTTCAGCTCGGAGAAGCCGTTGCCGATTTCACGGCCGCCGATGAAGAACTCGAAGCGGTCGGTGATTTCCGGGTTCACGTCGTTGCGGCGCGCCAGCGGCGACACTTCAGCCGGGTACTCGGTGATGAAGGTCGGCTGAATCAGATGGCTTTCCGCCACTTCTTCGAAGATCTCGGTCACGACGCGGCCCAGGCCCCAGCTCTTCTCAACCTTGATGCCGATGGATTCCGCGATGGCCACCGCTTTGCCCATGTCGGCCAGGTCAGCCAGATCGGTTTCCGGACGGTATTTCTTGATCGCCTCGGTCATGGTCAGCTTCTCGAACGGCTTGCCGAAGTCGAACACTTCGTCGCCGTACTGCACCTGAGAGGTGCCCAGCACTTTCTCGGTCAGGGTGCGGAACAGCGTCTCGGTCAGCTCGATCAGGTCTTTGTAATCCGCGTAAGCCATGTAGAGTTCCATCATGGTGAACTCTGGGTTGTGACGCGGAGAAACGCCTTCGTTACGGAAGTTGCGGTTGATTTCGAACACGCGCTCAAAGCCGCCGACCACCAGACGCTTCAGATACAGTTCCGGCGCGATGCGCAGGTACATGTCGATATCCAGCGCATTGTGGTGGGTGATGAACGGACGCGCCGACGCGCCACCCGGGATCACCTGCATCATCGGGGTTTCGACTTCCATGAAGCCGCGTTCCACCATGAAGTTACGGATAGCCGACATCACCTGAGAACGCACCTTGAAGGTGTTGCGCGACTCTTCGTTGGCGATCAGATCCAGGTAACGCTGGCGGTAACGGGTTTCCTGATCCGCCAGGCCGTGGAATTTGTCCGGCAGCGGACGCAGCGCTTTGGTCAGCAGACGCAGTTCGGTGCAGTGGATCGACAGTTCGCCGGTCTTGGTTTTGAACAGCTTGCCGCGCGCGCCGAGGATATCGCCCAGGTCCCACTTCTTGAACTGCTCGTTGTACACGCCTTCAGCCAGATCGTCGCGCGCGACGTACAGTTGAATGCGGCCGCCCACGTCCTGCAGCGTAACGAAAGATGCCTTGCCCATAATGCGGCGGGTCATCATGCGGCCGGCGACGGTCACTTCTACGCCCAGCGCTTCCAGCTCTTCGTTGTCTTTATCGCCGTACGCGGCGTGCAGTTTGTCGGAGGTGGAGTCGCGACGGAAGTCGTTCGGGAACGCAATGCCGTTCTCACGCAGGCCGGCCAGTTTCTCGCGGCGGGACTGCAGCTCGTTATTGAGATCCAGCGCCTGATCGGCGCCCTGTACTTGTTGTTCAGACATTTCTATTCCTCATAACCCGGCTTTCAAACTTGCCTCAATGAATTTATCCAGGTCGCCATCCAGTACGGCCTGCGTGTTACGCGTTTCGACGTTGGTGCGCAAATCCTTGATGCGGGAGTCATCCAGCACGTAAGAACGGATTTGGCTGCCCCAGCCGATGTCGGACTTGTTGTCTTCCATCGCCTGTTTATCAGCATTTTTCTTTTGCATCTCAAACTCGTACAGCTTGGCTCGCAGCTGTTTAAACGCTTGATCCTTGTTCTTATGCTGAGAACGATCGTTCTGGCACTGCACCACGATGTTGGTTGGCAGGTGAGTAATACGTACGGCGGATTCGGTTTTGTTGACGTGCTGACCGCCCGCACCGGAGGCGCGGTACACGTCGATGCGCAGATCCGCCGGGTTGATATCGATGTCGATATCGTCGTCCACTTCCGGGTAGATGAACACCGAGCTGAACGAGGTGTGGCGACGGCCGCCGGAGTCGAACGGGCTCTTGCGCACCAGGCGGTGAACGCCGGTTTCAGTGCGCAACCAGCCGAACGCGTAGTCGCCGATGATCTTGATGGTGGCCGATTTCAGGCCCGCAACGTCGCCGTCGGACTCTTCGATCACTTCGGTCTTGAAGCCCTTGGCTTCGGCCCAGCGCAGGTACATGCGCAGCAGCATGCTGGCCCAGTCTTGCGCTTCGGTGCCGCCGGAGCCGGCCTGAATGTCCAGATAGCAGTCGGCGCTGTCGTATTCGCCAGAGAACATGCGGCGGAATTCCAGCTGCTCGAGCTTGGCGATCAGTTGATCGAGTTCGGCGACCGCTTCGTTGAAGGTCTCTTCATCGTCGGCTTCCACCGCCAGTTCCAGCAGACCGCTGACGTCTTCGCTGCCCTGCTGCAGGTGATCGATGGTTTCAACGATGGCTTCCAGCGCGGCGCGCTCTTTGCCGAGCGCCTGTGCGCGCTCCGGTTCGTTCCAAACGTCCGGCTGCTCCAGCTCGGCGTTGACTTCTTCTAGGCGTTCCTTCTTGGCATCATAGTCAAAGATACCCCCTAAGAACCGCAGTCCGCTCGGACAGGTCCTGAATTCGGTTTTTTACCGGGTTAATTTCAAACATGGTTTTGCGTTCTTTTACGTTGATGTCGTCGATGGCGGAATGCCATTGGAACCGCTAATTCTAACGGATCCGGGCGGCAGTTTATAGCGAGTTGGTCAGTTTTTGTGGCGATCGGGAAGGATGCCGGGGATTGGAGAGCCCAATCCCCGAGTTGTGTTCAATTTCGCCTCAGCGCGGCCAAAGGTGCTGGATCAGCAGTTGCACGTTGCGGTTGCCGCGAAACTCGTTGACGTCGAGTTTGTAGGCCAGTTCCACTTCGCGCACGCTGCTGTCCGGCCACAGCGTGGTGTCCACGTTGAACGCGATGCCGTCGAGCAACGGGCCGCCGCCAAGCGGTTCCACCATCAGCTTCAGGTGTTTCTCACCCACCAACCGCTGCTGCAGGATGCGGAACTTGCCGTCGAAGGTCGGTTCCGGGAACGCCTGGCCCCACGGGCCGCCCTCGCGCAGCAGCTCCGCCGTCGTCAACGACAGCTCCTGCATCGCCAGTTCGCCATCGGACCAGATCACCCCTTCCAACATCGCCGGATCGAGCCATTCGCCCACCAGCTCGCCGAAACGCTGGCGGAACTCGTCGAATTTAGCCTCTTCCAGCGACAGCCCGGCCGCCATCGCGTGGCCGCCGAACTTCATCATCAGCCCGGGGTTCAGCATATCCAGCCGCTCCAGCGCGTCGCGCATGTGCAAGCCGGGCACCGAACGGCCGGAGCCTTTCAGGATGCCGTCGCCCGCCGGCGCGAAAGCGATCACCGGACGGTGGAAACGCTCTTTGATGCGCGAAGCGAGGATGCCCACCACGCCCTGATGCCATTCCGGATGATACATCGCCAGCCCGTAAGGCAGCTCGGTGCTGGTGCGCTCCAGCTGATCGCACAGCTGCAGGGCTTCCACCTGCATGCCCTGCTCTATCTCGCGTCGCGTCTGGTTCAGCGCATCGAGATCGTTGGCCAGCATGCGCGCCTGCGCGATGTCGTCGCTCAGCAGCAGCGCCACACCGATCGACATGTCGTCCAGCCTGCCGGCGGCGTTGAGCCGCGGGCCGAGGGCGAAACCGAGATCGTTGGCCGCCAGTTGGCGGGCGTCGCGGTTGGCCACCTCAAGCAGCGCGCGGATGCCCGGTCGGCATTTGCCGGCGCGAATACGGTTTAACCCCTGATACACCAGAATGCGGTTGTTGGCGTCCAGCGGCACCACGTCGGCCACGGTGCCGAGCGCCACCAGATCCAGCAGTTCCGCCAGATTCGGCATCGCCAGCGCGCGCTGCTCGAACCAGCCGCTGTCCCGCAGCCGGGCGCGCAGCGCCAGCATCAGGTAGAACGCCACGCCTACCCCCGCCAGCGATTTGGACGGGAAGGCGCAGCCGCGCAGGTTGGGGTTAACGATCGCTTCAGCCGCCGGCAGGGTCTCGCCCGGCAGGTGGTGATCGGTCACCAGCACCTGCATGCCTTTGGCGTGCGCCACGTCGACGCCGGCGTGGGAGGAGATGCCGTTATCGACGGTAACAATGAGTTCTGCGCCGCGCGCCGCCGCCTGCTCCACCACTTCGGGGCTCAGGCCGTAACCGTCTTCGAAACGGTTAGGCACCAGATAATCGACGGCTGCGCCGCCCATGCTGCGCAGCGCCAGCACCGTCAGCGCGGTGCTGGTGGCGCCATCGGCGTCGAAATCGCCCACCACCATGATGCGGCGACCGTCGGCCAGCGCTTGCTGCAACAGGCTGACGGCGTCGTCGATGCCGTCCAGCTGTTGCCAGGGCAGCATGCCCTTAACGCCGCGCTCCAGCTCTTGCTCAGCCTGCACGCCGCGCAGGGCGTAAAGCCGACGCAGAAGCGGCGGCAAACTGGCAGGCAGATGCGTGTCGTCCGCCGCCGGGCGGCGGCGTAGTTGCGTTTTGATACTCACCGGCGATTAACCACCGGCTTTGGTGGCGGCCTGATGCGCGTCCAGCATGGCGGCCATCTCTTTCGGCCCCTGATAGCCCGGGATCATCATGCCGTTTTCCAGGATGATGGCCGGCGTGCCCTGAATGCCGAACTGCACGCCCAGCTCGTAATGCTTGCTGATGTCGGTTTTGCAGGTCGCCGGAGAAACGGCGTCGCCCTTCATGGCGGCGTCGAACGCCTTGGCCTTGTCGGCGGTGCACCAGATCGACTGCATGTCTTTTTCAGCCTGGGAAGCCAGCCCCTGGCGCGGGAACGCCAGGTAACGCACGGTAATGCCCAGATCGTTGTACTCTTTCATCTGCTGATGCAGTTTGTGACAGTAACCGCAGGTGATATCGGTGAACACGGTGATCACGTGTTTCTCTTTCGGCGCTTTGTAAACGATCATCTGATCTTTCAGCGCGTCCATCTTGGTGCTCAGCAGTTGGTTGGTCACGTTGACCGGCTCTTTGCCGCTGACGTCGAACAGCGGGCCCTGCAGGATGTGCTTGCCGTCTTCGGAGGCGTACAGCACGCCGCTGTCGGTCAGCACGGTTTTCAGGCCGTTGACCGGCGAAGGCTGCACGTCCGCCTGCTGAATGCCCAGGCTGGCGAGCGCTTTTTTGATCGCCGCGTCATCGGCATGGGCGGCGCCGGCCACCGAAGCCACCAGCAGAGAGAGCAGCATTAAACCTTTTTTCATTGTTCCAATCCTTTCGAACCCGCCGCTCAGGCGCGCGGGTGATGCTGTTGATGTAGCTGTTTCAGTCGTTCGGTCGCTACATGAGTATAAATTTGCGTGGTCGAGAGATCGCTGTGGCCTAACAACATCTGTACGACACGGAGATCGGCCCCATGGTTCAGCAAATGGGTGGCGAACGCGTGCCGCAACACGTGCGGCGACAGACGCTCGCTGTCGATGCCCGCAAGGATGGCATAGTGTTTGATGCGATGCCAGAACGTCTGTCGGGTCATTTGCTGACACCGGTTGCTAGGGAACAGCACATCCAGCGTCTGGCCGTTGACCAGCCACGGGCGACCGTGCTCCAGATAATTTTCGATCCAGTAGACCGCTTCTTCGCCCAGCGGCACCAGCCGCTCCTTGTTGCCCTTGCCGATCACCCGCACCACGCCCTGACGCAGGCTGACATCGCTGATGTTCAACCCCACCAGCTCAGAGACCCGCAGCCCGGTCGCGTACAACACCTCGAGCATCGCCTTGTCGCGCAGCTCCAGCGGCTGATCGACGCAGGGCGCCTGCAGCAGCGCATCGACCTGCGCCTCGCTCAGATCCTTCGGCAAACGCTGCGGCAACTTCGGGGAAGCCAGCTGCGCGGTGGGATCGTCGGCGCGCAGCTTTTCGCGGTACAGATACTGAAACAGGCGACGCATGGCGCTCAGCAAGCGCGCGGAGCTGGTGGCCTTGTAGCCGCCGTCCACCCGCTCGGCGAGAAACGCCTGCAGATCCAAGGCCTGAGCCTGCAGCAAATCGGTGTTTTGCTGGCCAAGCCAGGCGCCCAGGGCCTGCAAATCCAGCCGGTAGGAGGCCAGCGTATTTTCCGCCAGATTGCGCTCAAGCCACAGCGCATCCAGGAATTGTTCAATCAGCGCATTGTCTTGCTGTTGCACGCGGTCCTCTCTTCGTTGCATTTCCACCCGCGCCATTATGCCTTAAGCCGACGCAAATCAGGTATACTCGCTGCAATTCTCTAAACAGCAACGTAACGGTTTACACATGAAGATTGGTCTGTTTTACGGCTCCAGCACCTGCTACACCGAGATGGCGGCAGAAAAAATCCGTGAGATTCTGGGTGAAGACCTGGTCGACCTGCACAACCTGAAAGACGTCTCGCCCAAGCTGATGGAGGACTATTCCATTCTCATCCTCGGCATCCCGACCTGGGATTTCGGCGAACTGCAGGAAGACTGGGAAGCGATCTGGCCGCAGCTGCCGGCGCTGGATCTGAAAGGCAAGATCGTCGCCATGTACGGCATGGGCGATCAGCTCGGTTACGGCGAGTGGTTCCTCGACGCGCTGGGCATGCTGCACGATCACATCGCGCCGCTGGGCGTGCAGTTCATCGGCTTCTGGCCAACTGAGGGCTTCGAGTTCACCAGCCCCAAACCGCTGAGCGCCGACGGCAAACACTTCGTCGGCCTGGCGCTCGATGAGGTCAACCAATACGATCTGAGCGAAGAGCGCCTGCAGCAATGGTGCGAACAGATCCTGTTGGAAATGGAGCCGCTGCTGTAGCCGCTATCGGGCGATCTTCCCCAAACGCCGAGCGCCGGCGACATGATTCGCGCCGGCGCCCCCTATCAGTCTTGTTCGCCGTCACCCGCCGGCGGATACAGCAACAGCTGCCGCAGGTGGCGCCACTCCTCTTTGCTCATGCAGTCGGAAGCCAGCCACAGCCGACGGCGCTTTTTGCCCTCCATAGGCTGTAGCGTCAGCAGCAGGCCGTAGCCCGGCATCCAGGGCTTTTTCGCCAGCCGCCACTCGCGGCCGTGCCAGCTGAAACGCCTGTCCGCCAGCAGCCGCAGTTCACCCTGCACCGCAGCGATGCGCTTCTGGCTGCGAATGCACTGAAACACCACCAGCGTCAGCAACACCAGCCAGAGCGGACCAAAGCCTTCCGGCCAGGGCGAAATCAGGATCAGCAGGATCAGGACGCCGTGGGTCAACAGAGAGAACAGCTGGGTGCGCCAGGAAATGCGGATATCACATCGCCACTGGGCCACGATCTTTATTTCGCGTTTGGATCAGGGTCACCATTCTTTGCAGCTCGCTGTCCTGCGGCGCGCCATGATTCATCAGCCAGTTGAACAAATCGGGATCGTCGCACTCGAGTAGACGGATGAACAGCGCCTTGTCCGCGTCATTCAGGCTGTCGTATTCGTATTCGAAGAACGGCATGATGGAGATGTCCAGCTCGCGCATGCCACGACGGCAAGCCCAGTGAATACGTGCTTTGTTGTTAATATCCATGTTGTTATGACTCACCTCTTTTCAGCGCGGCAGCGCCAGCGCAGGGTTCAAATGACACACTGTATGGCAACGCCGTCGCAATATAATTCCATCAACCGGGGATCTGTCTGCAAGGGTGCCCTGGCCGCAAGCCTATAGAGTAACAATTTGACATACACGCCGGGAAGGCGCTTTGTGGCGGAAAACGCAATAAAGCGCAAAATGCCAAAAAAAGCGCTCCCCGGCGCCGCGGCGCGAATAACAGTTTGCAAAGCCCGCCGCCTCTTTTACCATGGGTTCAATACCCTTCAGGTAAGCTAAACGTTGAGCAGGAACTTACTATGGCGCATAACATTCCATTCCCACCCCGTCAGCCCTCCGCTTCCACCCATCTGCCCCTGACGCTGATCTCGCTGGAAGATTGGGCGCTGGTGACGCTGAACGGGCCGGACGCGGTGAAATATCTCCAGGGCCAGGTGACGGCGGACATCGACGCGCTGGCGGCCGATCAACACGTGCTGTGCGCCCACTGCGACGCCAAGGGCAAAATGTGGAGCAACCTGCGTCTGTTCCACCGTGGCGAAGGCTTCGCCTATCTGGAGCGCCGCAGCGTGCTGGACAGCCAACTGGCTGAAATCAAAAAATATGCGGTGTTTTCCAAAGTCACCATCGCCGCCGATAATGACGCGGTATTGCTGGGGGTCGCCGGTTTCCAGGCGCGCGCCGCGCTGGCGGGCCTGTTCGCCACGCTGCCGAGCGTCGAGCACCCGGTGGTGCAGGAAGGCGAAACCACGCTGCTGCACTTCGCTGCGCCGGCGGAACGTTTTCTGCTGGTGACCCGCCCCGCCGTGGCCGAACAGCTGATCGGCAAACTGCATGATCAGGCGGAACTGAATGACAGCAGCCAGTGGCTGGCGCTGGAGATCGAAGCCGGTTATCCGATTATCGACGCCGCCAACAGCGCGCAGCTGATCCCGCAGGCCACCAACCTGCAGGCGCTGGAAGGCATCAGCTTCAGCAAGGGCTGCTATACCGGCCAGGAGATGGTGGCGCGCGCCAAATTCCGCGGCGCCAACAAACGCGCGCTCTACTGGCTGGAAGGTAAAGCCGCTCGCGCCCCGCAGGCGGCGGAAGATCTGGAGCTGCAGCTGGGTGAAAACTGGCGCCGCACCGGCACCGTACTGGCGTCGAGCCAATTGGCCGACGGCACGCTGTGGGTGCAGGTGGTGATGAACAACGATTTGGACGCCGACAGCAAGCTGCGGGTACGCGACGATGCCGCCAGCCAGTTGGCGATCAAACCGTTGCCCTACTCGCTGGCCGAAGAGAAATAATCCGTCGGCCGCAGGCGCCCTGCCTGCGGCCATCTTCGTTACTCGTCCAACTCCCCGTCGCGCTGCACCAGATAAATCAGCACCAAAATGATGGTGATGAAGAAACGAAAGGCATCGGGAACGCCGTTCCACTGCTTCGACATCCACATGCCGAACCACTCGCCGCCTATCGACATGAAACCGACCTGCCAGGTGAGGAAGCCCAGCGTCAGGCCGACCACCGCCAGCTTTTTGCGACCGTTGAAGGCCCTGGCGGGCAGTTTCAGGCCGCCCAACAGTCGCAGGCCGCCGATCCAGCACAGCAGCGCGGTCAGGCTTTCCAGCGCGATGATGAAAATATAACCGGCGTGATGCAGCCACGGCGTCTGTATCGAGCGATAGCCGATGGTGGCGTCGGGGAAAATCGTGTCCATCATAAAGACATGGCGCACAAAGGCGAAGTTGGAGCCGTAGTCGGTGATGTTGCCGAAGGCGACCAGCGAAGCGAACAAGGCGATAGCGCAGACCAGCAGCGCTTTGGATAAGCGAACGATCATCTTGGTGAGTCCTGAACAGAGGTTAAAGAAACGGTATGCGGGCTCAGAAATGAAGGAACGGGCTTGCTGGATACCCGAAAGAAGCAAGCGCCTCTTTTTTAAAACAAAAGAGGCGCCAGTTCAATACGCATTCAGACGTAGCGGCAACGCTTAGACGTACAGGTAGATCGCCATGAAATGGCAGGCGCTGCCACCGAGCACGAAGCCGTGCCAGATGGCGTGGCCAAAGCGAATGCGCTTGGAAGCGTAGAAAATCACGCCCAGGGTATAGACCACCCCGCCGATCGCCAGCAGGGTGACGCCGCCGGCCTCCAGCCGCGTGACCAACTGATAAATCACGATCAGCGACAGCCAGCCCATCGTCAGGTAGGTCACCAACGACAGGGCTTCAAAACGGTGGGCGAAGGCCAGTTTGAACAGCACGCCGAGCAGCGCCAACCCCCAGATTACCGCCATCAATCCCTTCGCCAGCGGCGAATCCAGCCCCACCAGCAAAAACGGTGTGTAAGTGCCGGCAATCAGGAGATAAATGGCGCAGTGATCGAACTTTTTCAGCCAATGCTTGGCCTTCTGGTGCGGAATCGCATGGTACAGCGTGGAAGCGAGAAACAGCAGAATCATACTGCCGCCGTACAGGCTGTAACTGGTGATGGCCGTCGCATCGGCGCCGGTATTCACCGCCTGCACCAACAGCAACACCAGGCCGACGATGCCGAACACCAGCCCGATGCCGTGGCTGATGCTGTTGGCGATCTCTTCCGCCCACGGATAAGCCGCGGCGACAATCTTATTGGTCCCGGCTTTCACTACGTCCGTTTTCCCCATAACGCGCAACCCCTCAAAATGCCCTGCTTTGTTCGAAATTAACGCAAAGCAGCTTAACTGAGAATAATTCCAGTGTACACGTGTACGCTAAAATAAAAATGTGAACGCGTGTAACCATCGAAATCCCCTGCCCGGTGGTCTACAATCGTCAGGCTTCAACCCACCCACCTTGAGGTTTACACCATGTCATCCGCTGTACCCGCGTTAGATTTCGGTTCAATGACCCAGGCCATCCAGTTCCTGATGGAAATCGATAAGTTGAAAGGCGTGCAACGCCGCACCAAAGTGCTGGGCATCCAGCGCCAGGAAAACTCCGCCGAACACAGTTGGCACTTCGCCATCGCCGCCATGAGCCTGGCCCCGTACGCCGGTGATGACGTAGACATTCAGCGCGTGATCCAGATGGCGCTGCTGCATGACATCGTGGAAATCGACGCCGGTGACGTACTGGTCTACGATCTGGCCGCCCGCGCGGCGATCCACGATCAGGAAGTGGCGGCGGCGCGCCGTCTGTTCGGCATGCTGCCGCAGACACAGCGCGAGTATTTCACCGCTTTATGGCAGGAGTATGAAGATGGCGAAAGCGCCGATGCCCGCTTCGCCTTGCTGCTGGATCGCACCATGCCGATGCTGATGAACCTGCACAACGAAGGCCAGAGCTGGGTGGAAAACGGCATCAGCCTGGAGCAGGTACTGTCGCGCAATGCGGCGATCGCCGACGTGCATCCCGAGCTGTGGCGCCACCTGGAGCAACATCTGCGGGACGCGCAGCGCAAAGGCTGGTTGAAATAGGGGAACCGGGCTGCCGCCTCCGCGCCGCAGCCCGTTATCGTCACGCGAACGTCCGTTGGCGTTCCAACGCCTCCTCATAGCTCGGCATCGATCCCGCCGCACCGGCGCGCTCCACGCAGACCGCCGCATAGGCGGCGGCAAAGCGCACCGCCTCGGCTAACGGCACCTGATTCGCCAGTTGCGCCGCCAAGGCGCCGTTAAACGCATCGCCCGCGCCGGTGGTGTCTTTCGGCTGTGCCGGAAACGCCGGGATCAGTTCGCTGTTTTCCCCGTCCGAGAACAACGCCCCTTGCGTGCCCAACGTCACGATCAGCAAACGAATGCCCTTGGCGTGCAACACCTGCGCCGCCTGGCGCGCCGAAGCCACATCGCGCACCGGCACGCCGGTCAGCAACGTGCACTCGGTGGCGTTGGGCGTCAGCAGATCGACCTGCGCCAACAGGCTGTCCGGCACCAGCTGAAACGGCGCCGGGTTGAGTATGATGAACGTTTGCGCTTCGCGGGCAATGGCGATCACCTGCTCGATCGCCGGCAGGTTGTTCTCCAATTGAGTCAGTAGAATATCCGCCGCGGCGATCGCCGGCCGGCACTGACGCACCTCGTCTTCGCTGACCGTCAGGTTGGCGCCGGGATCGACGGCGATCATGTTTTCCGCATCCTCGCCGGCAACGTAGATAAGCGCATTGCCGGTGGGGCAATCGCCGGTAGAGAACAGCGTCACCGCATCGAAACCGGCGGCGGCGAGGTGGCGCCGGGCGAACGTGCCGAAGTCGTCGCGTCCCACCTTGCCGATATAATGCACCCGCGCTCCGGCGCGCAGCGCGGCGGTCGCCTGGTTGGCACCCTTGCCGCCCGCCCCCATCATGCTGTTGCGGGCGATCAGCGATTCGCCGGGCTGCGGAAAGCGCGCCATGCCGGCGACGATATCCAGGTTGAACGAACCGAACACGCAGACTTTGCCTTTCATTGCTGGTACTCCCTGCTCAATTGGAGGTGGCGCCGGGCGGCCAGACAGGCGCCTTTGCTGCCGGTTTCATCGCTGAGGCGGCTGACGGAGATCGTCAGCCCCTGCGCCGGCTGCGGCGCGCGCAGATGACGGCGGATCTCTTGCTCCAGCCGCGCCAGCGGAAAACCGCGCATGGCGATCACGCCGCCGCCCAGGATCAGGCGCTGGGGGTCGATCACGTTCATTTCGACGGCGATGGTCTGCGCCAATCGCTCGACGAAGCGCTGCAGATCAGGATGATCGCCGTGGCGTTCGAACAACCGGTCGAACGGCGTTTGCGCCGCGTTGGCGCGCGCCCAGCCGGTTAGCCAGTGACCGGACGTCAGACTCTCGACGCAGCCCCGTTTACCGCACGGGCATTCGCCCTGATGGCCCGGCCAGGGAATGTGCCCCAGCTCGCCGGCGGCGCCGTGCGCGCCGTGGTAAAAATCGCCGTTCAGCCACAGGCTGTTGCCCATGCCGGTGCCCAGATACAGCCCGACCGCCACCTGCGGCAACGCAGGCAGCTGCTGCAGATCCCACCACAGCAGATGATTGACGTCCTTGTCCATTCGCACCGGCAGCGCCAGCAAATCGGCCAACAGCGCCGCCACCGGCTGAGTGTCCAGCGCCGGGATAAACGGCAGCGACAGCACCCGTGAGCGATCGCGGCTGAGGATCCCCGGCAGCCCCAGCATCACCTGCGCCACCTGACGATCTTGGCAATGCCCGGCGATCAGCCGGCCCAACGCCGCCAGCGGATCGGCCTGCCGCGCCCAGTCGGCGGTCGCTATCTTGCGGTAACCGCTGAATTCACCTTCATCATCCATCAACAGCAGGCGGGTATTGGTGCCGCCGACGTCAACGCCAAGAAAATACCGCATCATGTCCCCCGCCTCAGGCCGCCTGCCGCATCTGATCCAGCATTTTTTCCCATGCCGTCTCCAGATCCGGATCGAGATTGAACAGCCCGGAGCTGCCGACGATCAACACTTCTGCACCGGCACCCATCAGATCGCGGTAAGTGCGCTGGTTGCAGGATCCGTCGATCTCGATCAGATAGCGCAGATTTTGTTGGCTTTTCAGATCGCGCAATTGGCGGATCTTTTCCAGCATCTCGGGAATGAACGGCTGCCCGGCATAGCCCGGATCGACGGTCATGACGGTGACCTTGTCCAGCAGGTGAAGGTAGTGGCGAATAAACTCCACCGGCGTGGCCGGGTTCAGCACCACCCCCACTTTTTTGCCCAGCGCGCGGATTTGATTGATCACCCGAAACGCGTCGCGGTTGATGGTTTCAGCGTGCGGGCAGATAAAGTCCGCGCCGGCGCGGGCGATTGGCTCGATAAAGTCGGTCGGGTTCTCCACCATCAGATGCACATCCAGCAACAACGAAGTGTGCGGGCGGATCTGTTCGATAAAGAACGGCGACAGCGTGATGTTTTTAACGTAATGCCCGTCCATGATGTCGATATGCAGCATATCGGCGCGGCGGTTCAGCACCGCCAATTGCTGGCGGATATCCATCAGGTTCATGCACATCAGTGAAGGCGAAATCTGGTATTTCATTAGCGTTATCCTGCGCAAAAGGGAAAAGGATCAGTGGCCCGCCGCGGTTCTGGCCTGGGCCGCGCTGCGGCGCATCGCCCGCCGCTGCCGATAGCGATGCCGGAAAAACTTCAGCGCCAGCACCGCGATCAGCACGGCGCCCCACATCGCCAGACTGAAATGCGGGCTGACGTTCATCAGATTCAAACCGGTCGCGATCACCTGTAGCACGATCAGCGCCAGCACCACGCCGCTGACCCGGCCAAAACCGCCGAACGGATCGGTGCCGCCCAGAATGATCGCCAGCACCGTGAGCAGCAGGTAAGAGTCGCCGTAGCCCATGCGCGCCGAGTTGAAGCGCGCCATCATCACCAGCCCGGCAATGACGCACAGCAGGCTGGAGAGGGTGTAAATGGCGATCAGCACCCGATGGGTATTCACGCCGCTGAAGTGGGTGGCGTTGATGTTGCTGCCGCTCATGTAGATGCATTTGCCGAGCCGGGTTTTCTGCAGGAACAGCGCCAGCAAGGCGGCGACCGCCAGGAAGATCCACAGTGGCACCGGCACGCCCAGCACGCTCTCGGCGCCGATAAACCGCACGATCTCCGGCATGCCGCTCAGGGCTGCGCCGCGCGTCAGGTAGATGCCGATGCCGTTGACCGTGGTCATGGTGGCCAGCGTCACCAAAATCGGGTGCGCGCCGACGTAGGCCACCAGTGCGCCGGTCGCCGCGCCGATAAGCCCGGCCAGCAGCATCGCCGCCGCCAGCGCCAAGGCCAGACACAGCGCCTGCAAGCCCAGCCCGGCGTCCGCCGGCAGGTAGCTGATGAACAGCCAGGCCATCAGCAGGCTGGTCAGGTTGGCGCTGGCGATAATGCACAGGTTCAGGCCGCCGCTGAGGATCGGAATGAACATCGCCAGCGTCAGCAGGCCCAGCTCCGGCAGCTGGAAGGCCACGCTGGTGAAGGTGGCGCCGCTGAAGAAGCGCCCCGGCATCAGCAGGCTGAAGGCGAGCACCACCGCCAGCAGCAAGGCCAGCAAACCGACGGCGGCCCCGTCCAGACGAAATTTCAGGTTGTTGCCCATCAAGCGCTCCTCAGGCGAAACCAACGTCGGTTTCTTTGCGTTTCTTGTAGTGAGTGACGGTGATCGCCGCGACGATCACCAGACCGATCACCACGTTCATGAAGTAGCTGGACACGCCGATCAGGTTAAGGCCGTTTTTCAGCACGCCGATCAGGAACACGCCCATCAGCGTGCCGACAACGCTGCCCTTGCCGCCGTTCAGGCTGGCGCCACCCAGCACCGCCGCCGCCAGCACGTCGAGCTCGCCGCCCACCAGCGCGTTGGGCACCACTTCCCCCATGCGATACACCTGCACCAGGCCGCCGATCGCCGCCATCGCGCCCAGATAGCCATAGGCGAACAGATGCAGCAGGCCGACGCGAATGCCGATGCGCCGCGCCGATTCCGCATCCCCGCCCACGGCAAACAGCTGGCGCCCGAGGTGCGTTTTGTTCAGCAGCAGCCAGGTCAGCAGCGCCACCGCCAGCATCACCAGCGTCGGCAAACCGAGCTGATAGCTCTGCTCACCCAGTTGGAACGGCAGCACGCTGCGCGGCAGCGTCCACCAGTCCGGCAATGCGTACAGGCTGCGGCCGTTGGTCAGCCACATCAGCATGCCGAACAACAACGCCTGCATGCTGATGGTGACGATGATCGAGACGATGCGCAGGCAGTAGATCAACAGCGCGTTGACCATGCCGAGCGCGGCGCCGATCGCCAACGCCAGCAAAATACTGCCCGTCGGGCTGGCCAGGCCGTAATGCGTCGCCAGCGTGGCGATCAGGTACTGCACCACCGAGGCGACTGCGGCGAAGGAAATGTCGATGCCGCCGGTCACCAGCACCACGAACAGGCCGAGAGCGAATATGCCGCTCACCGCGTAGCTTTCGCTGAGATCGAGCAGGTTTTGCACCGTCAAAAACTGATCGCTGAGCAGCGAAAAGACGATGACCGTCAGCAGCAGCACCCAGGCCAGGTAGCCTTCGTTGCCGCGCGGTTTCAGACTGAATCTACGCATTAACCGCCTCCGCCAGCTGCTGCTGGCTCACCTGCTCCGGCAGGTACTCGCCGATCACGCTGCCGCCGCTGAAGTGCAGCACCCGATCGCAGTTGTAATACACCTCGGGCACCTCGTCGGAGATCAGCAGAATCGCGATCCCCTCCTGCGCCAGCAGATGGATCAGTTGGTAGATGCTGGCCTTGGCGCCGACGTCGACACCGACGGTCGGCGAGTCGAGGATCAGGATCCGCGGTTGGGTCAGCACCCACTTGGCCAACACGATCTTTTGCTGGTTGCCGCCGGACAGCGTCGAAACCGCCTGCTCCGGATCCGCCACCCGCACGCCAAGTTTGGCGATCCACTCCGCGACGATGCGATTCTTGCGGTAGTCGTCAATCAGGCGAAAACGCCCGCGCAGCTTATCGAGAATGGTCAGCACCGCGTTGTCCGCCACCGACTGTTGCTGCACCAGGCCGAGCGTCAGGCGATCCTCCGAGACGTAGCCGATGCCGGCTTTGATCGCGTCCTCATGGCCGCGAAAGCGCACCGGTTTGCTGTCGAGGTAAAGCTTGCCGCTGTCCGGCCGGGTCATGCCGAACAGGCTCAGCGCCAGCTCGGTGCGCCCGGAGCCGAGCAGTCCGCACAGCCCGAGCACCTCGCCCTGATGCAGGCGGAAGCTGACATCGTGATACTGCCCGGCGCGGCTGAGACGATCCGCCTCCAGCATCACCCGATCCTTATTCATGCTCGGTGACTTCAGGCGATAGTCCAGCGTCAGGCCGGTCATCAATTCGGTCAGGCGATCGCCGGTGATCTCCGCCGCCGGCCAGGTGCCGATCTTGTTGCCGTCGCGGATCACCGTGACGCGATCGGAGATCTCCAGCACCTCGTCCAGCCGGTGGCTGACGAACACCACGCAGATGCCCTGCGCTTTCAAATAATCCACCGTGCGCAGCAGCTGATTGACCTCGGTGCGGGTCAGCGAGGCGGTCGGTTCATCCATGATCACCAGCCGTGCCTGCGCCACCAGCGCGCGACAGATCGCCACCTGCTGGCGCTGGGCGATCGGCAGTTCCGCTACCGGTTTGTCGAGATCGAGATTGAAATTCAGCTCCTGCAGCAGGCGCTCGGCGGTGCGCCGCAGCCTCGCCGGGCGGTGCCATCCCAATAGCCCGTGCAGGTTGTGCTCAAAGGCGATGTTTTCCGCCACCGTCAGGTTGGGAAACAGCGACAGATCCTGATAGATCACCTGAATGCCGAAGGCGCGCGCCTGATCCGGCGATAGCCGGCCGAAGGTTTGCCCATCGAAGGTAATGCGGCTGCCGTCATCCGGTTGATACACGCCGGCGATCGCCTTGATCAACGTACTCTTGCCGCAGCCATTGGTGCCGGCCAGGCAGTGCACCTCCCCCGGCATCAGCGCCAATGAAATATCGTTCAGCGCGCGCTGCCCGCCGAAGGTCATCGACAGCTGTTGCAGTTCGATCAGCGGCGCGCCCCGCGTTGCCGTATTGCCGGAAATCGCCATGATTACAGCCCCATCTTCACCAGCTTCGGCAGGTTTTGCTTATCCAGGCTTTCGGTGGCATTGCCGAGAATGGTGTGCTGCTGCGCATCCACCTGCACCTTGCCCATGCCTTCGATGGTCATGCCATCGGTGATTTTTTCGCCCTTGTGCATCATGTCGGCGATGCGCACGAACACTTCGCCCGCCACCATCGGGTTCCAGATATAACCGCCCTTGATGGCGCCGCGATTGACCAGCGAAGCGCCCTGCCCTGGGCTGAACGGCCCGATGACGCAGATATCGTTGCTTTTGCCGCGGTTGAGCACCGCGCGCCCGGCGCCGATCGGCCCCTGCGAACCGAACGCCAGCACGCCTTTCAGATCGGGATATTTGGCCATCAGATCGTTGGTGGTGCGCACGCTGTCATCCAGCGATTCCCCCACGCCGAACTTGTCGCCCACCAGCTGCATGTTCGGGTAGTGCTGCTTCTGGTAATTGATGGCCGAGTCCGACCAGGTGATGTGCAGCGGCACCGTCAGGCTGCCGACGTATACCGCGTACTTGCCCTGCTCTTTCATGCAGGCGGCCAGCGCTTTCATGTGGTTGACCCCGTGCTGCGAGGCGTCCACCAGCTCAAAATCCCAGTCGGCGTACTTCTGGCCGGGGGACTCGTGCACGATCACCTTGATGCCCGCCTCCTGCGCGCGCTTGAGCACCGGCTCCAGCACCCGGGCGTCGTTCGGCACCACGCCGATGATGTCCACCTTCTGCGCGATCAGATCCTCGATGGCGCGCACCTGCAGCGCAGGATCCGCCGCCGTCGGCCCGACCATCCAGGCGTCGATGCCGCGTTTGGCGCTCTCGCTTTTGATGCCGGCCTCCATGGCGTTGAACCAGGGAATGCCGCCGATCTTCACCACCACGCCCATTTTCAGCTTGTCCGCCGCCTGCGCGGAGACCGACAGCAGCAGCGAGGCAAACAGACCGACCAGTACGGATTTTTTCATTGTTCTCTCTCCACAAGTGTTGGCTGTAATAAAAGGTTTTCGTTGTTGTTATCGCGCCGCCCTTTTCGCGGCGGGTGAAACTTCAATCACATCGACGTTGTTCCAGGCCAATTCCTGACGAAACTCGTCATCGCCAAGCCTGTCGGTGATCAGCGTATCTATTTCCCGGTAATGGCAAATGCGGGCGAACGAGCGGCGGCCGAACTTGTTGCTGTCCACCAGCAGGAACTTGCGCTCCGAGGCCAGCAGCATCTGTTGCTTCAGCCGCGCATGGTGCTCATTGCTCTCGCGGATGCCGCCGTCCTGGCAAATGCCGTGGCAGGAGAAAAACAGCTTGTTGATCACGAACTCTTTCAGCATCTGCTCCGCCAGCACGCCGATAAAATCCTCGTACTTGGCGGAATACTCGCCCCCCAGCCCGATGGTGCGCACGTTGGCCTTGCAGGCCAGCGTCTGGATGATGTGCAGCGAGTTGGTCAGCACCACCAGCGAGATATCCGGCAGCTGGCGCGCCAAAAACCAGCTGGTGGAGCTGCTGTCCAGCAGCAGGCAATCCCCGGGCGCGATAAACTCCAGCGCGCGTTTGGCGATGCGCGTCTTCTGCTCCGGCGACTCATTGCTGCGCTGGCGGAAGGACTCCCCCTGATCTATCTCGGCGGGCACATAGGTTTTTTCCACCGCCGGCGGCTCGACGAAGACCGCGCCGCCGTGGCTGCGCAGCAGCAGGCCGCGCCGTTCCAGCAGGGCCAGATCACGCCGCGCCGTCTCGATAGAGATGTGGCACAGCTGCGCCACCTCCTGCACCATCACGCGGCCGCGCTGGCTCAAGACTTCGGTAATAAAGCGATGACGTTCTACAGGCAGCATGTTTCTTTTCTCCTCCACGACGATGATTACGATATCGATTTGCCGCGCCGCGTTTTGCGCGCAGACGCAAAGCGCATCGCCCCGCGATCGGTCAACGATCGCGCTGTGATAGTTGTCAAAAAAATCGGGAAGGAAATGAAATGAATAATTACGAAAGTGTGGAGTAACAGACAGTTATGATGCGCGACCGCCTGAGACAGACAGGAGAGAAACGGTAAACGGTCACAATTCCACGTTCCGCGCCATGACCGTTAATGACCGTTTGTGTGGTTTTGACCGAGCGCCGCAAGGAGACAGCCGGCGTTGATAACGCATTACCTGAAAAAACAGCAAAAAAATCCGGTGAGAATCTCACCGGATCGTTAGCCGCCTGACACAAATTATTCCTCGTGCTCATGCTCTTTCAACATCGCCTCACGCAACACGGCGTTCAGGCGTTTCTGATAGCCTTTGCCTGGTCGCTGAAGCCAAGCCAACACATCCGCATCGATTCGGATGGTTTTTGATACTTTCATCGGCTTATAAAAACGCCCCTGAACCGCAGTCTGCCACGTTTCTTCCCCCAGCGCCGGCGCATCGGCATAATCGATTCCCTCGTCCGGCAACGCACTCAGTGAAGCAATTTGCGCTTTCTGCTCCTCCGTCAACGGCGGGAGTACGCTATGGGCCAGATTTTTGGCGGAATTTTTGCGCTTCATATCTTCCCCTCTCTTTGGCATCGGCCTTGCGTGCTGAAATGATACGCACGATCTCTACTGTATCGCCTTCGACATCCGTTTCGATCGTCGTATGTGCCACCAGCAATAGCAAACAGGATCCGACCATACCGATCGTTTGCCAACGTTCTTCTCCATCCTCGATCCTTTCCAGCACAGCCAAATGGTTGGGATCCAGAAAAACCCGTTGCGCTATCTCAAAACTGACACGGTGTTTGCGCTGGTTACTGTGATTTTTATCCTGATTCCATTCAAAATAAAAATACATTTTTGTAACTACATTTTGGTTGTTATTTAATCAAAATACATCACCTCCGAAGGGATGTCAAAATTCTCCGGATGCGTTCAACGCCCGCCTGCGGCCTCGATAAAGGTGCCGGTCACATAAGACGCGGCGTCAGACAGCAGCCAGGCGATCGCCTCCGCCACTTCCTGCGGCTGGCCGCCGCGCTGCATCGGTAAACTGTCCTTCACGCGATCCACCCGGCCGGGTTCGCCGCCGCTGGCGTGCATCTCGGTATAGATGAATCCGGGCCGCACGCCGTTGACGCGGATGCCCTGCGCCGCCACCTCCAGCGATAGCCCGATGGTCAACGAATCGACGGCGCCTTTCGAGGCGGCGTAATCGACGTATTCCCCCGCGGCCCCCAACCGGGACGCCGCGGAGGAAACGTTGACGATAGCGCCGCCCTGCCCGCCATGGCGCCGCGCCATGCGCTTCACCGCCTCGCGGCAACACAAGAAATACCCGGTGACGTTGGTGCCGAGCACCTTATTGATGCGCTCGGCGGTCAACTGTTCAATGTTCGCCTGCCGGAACAGAATGCCGGCGTTGTTGACCAGCGCGCTGAGCGTGCCCAGCCCGGCATCCAGCGCGCTGAACATTGCCATCACCTGCGCTTCATCGGCCACGTCGGCCTGCAGCGCCAGCGCCTTGCCGCCCTGCGCCTCAATCTCCGCCACCACCTGCCGCGCCGCACTTTCGTCGCGCAGGTAATTCACGCCCACCGCATAGCCCTGCCGGGCCAGCAGCAAAGCGGTCGCGCGGCCAATTCCCCGGCTTGCGCCGGTCACCAATGCCACTTTCATCATCGTATTTTTTCTCTGGTTGGCGATGTCAACAACGGCCTGCGCACAGGCCTTCCGTTTGCCCGTCAGAGTATAGAGCGGCACCCTAAAAAACGCTTCAAAGCTGAGCCAGGCGGCGCAGCTGCTTTTTAATGCGCGACTTGGCGCAGCCGTAAGCGTCCGTCGCCGCCGCCTGATGCACCCGCTGCAAAGCGGAAGCATGATGGCCGCCGTGGCTATGGCTCTGCGCATCACCGCGAAAAGACAGCATCAACAGAACGAGCAGCATCGCCACGCCTGAATACATCAGCCGCCGCGAGGCGCCCGCGTTCGGGAAACCTTCAGTCTGCATGTTTCGCTCCCTCAGCCATGATTTCGAATGGCAGCAAAATAACTGAAATTCCCCCCCGCTCCCTTAACGCGAGATTAAAGCCAGATTAAGGTTTGCTTAAGAACGCGCAGGCAGAGCGGTTTTCCTCGTTGTCTTCCCGTCAGCGTTATAGTTAGATAATCGCGACTCAAGGCTCTCAGCGGAAATAACGTGAACATACTGTTGGTGGAAGACGACCTGCAATTAGGCAAGGCGCTGTGCCGAGCATTGGAGCTGGCCGGCTTTAATTTGTGCTGGGTGCGCCTGCTCACCGACGCGGAAAATAAACTTTCACCCGGCGGGTTCGATTTGATGCTGTTGGATCTCACGCTGCCGGACGGCGACGGTTTGCAGAAGCTGGTCGCCTGGCGCGCCGCCGGACAGAATATCCCGATCATCATCCTGACCGCCCGCGATCGCATCGAGAGCCTGGTGAACAGCCTCGACTCCGGCGCGGACGACTTTCTGGCCAAACCTTTCGCGCTGCCCGAACTCATCTCGCGCGTCAAGGCAGTCAACCGGCGCATGGCGGGCTTCGCGTCTCAAACCTGGAGCCTCGGCGCGCTGTATCTCGATCCGGTCAACCATCAGGTCATGCTGGATAACGAACTGCTGATGCTGTCGAAAAAAGAGTATCACCTGCTGCACGAACTGATGCGCTGCGCCGGCACCGTGGTGCGCAAAGCGGTGTTGGAACAGCGGCTGTTCGGCCACGGCGATAGCGTGGAAAGCAACTCGCTGGAAGTACACATGCATAATTTACGCCGCAAGATTGGTAAAGAAAGAATCATTACCGTACGCGGCATTGGCTATTTGCTGAAGAAAGAGTAGCGGGATGATCGGTTTCAAATCCTTCTTTATGCGCACCATTATTTTCCAGGTCCTGGCCATTTTATTATTGTGGGGGATCCTCGTCGCCTGGGTGAAGTACTGGTATTACCCCGACATGGAGAAATATTTCGATAACCAGCAACGCATCGTCGCCGCAGGCATCGCCAATATTCTCGATGAAACCGGCACCGATAATATCGATTACCGCGGCATCATCAAAACCATCGAAAGCATGTACATTGATTCCATCAATAATGGCATGCAGGATCAATTCGACTATCATCCGCTGTTCGTGGTTTACGATCGGGATAACCGGGTGCTTTACTGCTCACAAACGCAGGAAGAACCGCTGCGCCTGCCGCCTTCGGTGCTGTCCGGCTCCGTCAATTACGCCGGCGCCAACTGGCACCTTGCCGGTAGCTGGAGCGAAAAGCGCCAGTACCGGGTGATCGTCGGCGAGTCTTTCAACGATCGCACCACGCTGTTCGGCAACCCGGCGGAAAGCACCGCCGTACCGCTGTTGGGCATTCTGGCGGCGATCATCATTACCTTGCTGTTTACCGCCTACTTCAGCCTGCGGCCATTGCGCCAGATCGCCCGCACCATTTCCGATCGCCAGCCTGGCAACCTGTCGCCGCTCAACGTCAGTGAGCAGTATCAGGAAATCCGGCCGGTGGTGATGGAGGTCAACAAACTGATGGCGCGCATCGACGCGGCCAATCAGCGCGAGAAACGCTTTATGGCCGACGCCGCGCACGAGCTGCGCACGCCGATCGCCGCCGTGCTGGCGCAGCTACATTTGCTGACCCAGGTCAGCGAGCAGCAGGAGCGCCGGGAAATCATCGGCGACATGCAGCAAGGGCTGGATCGCGCGGCGTCGCTGTCACGCCAGCTGATCAACCTGGCCAAGCTGGAGGCGGAAGATTTTCCGCTGAAGATTGAGGCGGTGGATATCTATGCGGAGATCGGCAAATGCATCGCACAGCACGTCCCCTATGCGCTGGAGAAAGATGTCGAACTGTCGCTCGACGGCAGCGAGGATGTGGTGGTGAGTACCGACCGCCATGCGCTGATCGCCATCTTCACCAACCTGCTGGATAACGCGCTCAAGTACGCGCCGCCCGGCAGCCGCATCGAGGCCAATATCCGCTCGCTGGCGCCGCTCGGCTGCTATATTACGTTACGCGATAACGGCCCGGGGGTGAGCGAAGAACATCATTCCCGCCTGTTTGAACGCTTTTACCGCGTGCCCGGCACGCAGCAAACCGGCAGCGGGCTCGGATTGGCCATCGCCCGAAACCTGGCCGACAAAATCGGCGCGCAGCTGCGCGTTACCGAAGGCCTTGACGATCGCGGCATCGGCTTCATCATCGATTTGCCGGAAAGTTATCGGCCACAGACTGAGAGTGAACCACGACCATGATTGCCCCTGTTCTGCTGCAACGGCAGCAACTCGACCGGCTATGGGATATCGACCGCAGCGAAATTATCGACACTCTGTATCGCCTACAGGACGGCAAGTTGCAATCCTATGCGGAGTACTACGACGTGCGCGGCTGGGATCCGCACGATCGGGAAACCTATACGCCAATCCACGCAGCGTGCTTCGATCGCGGCGGCGCGTTCTTCGCGCTGTTCGAAGGCGAGGAGATCGTGGCGGCGGCGGCGCTGGACACCGAGCCGCGCGGCCCACAGCGGGATCTGCGCCAGCTGCTGTTCTTTTACGTCAGCGCGCACAAACGCGGCCAGGGGTTAGGCAGGCAGCTGTTCCAGCTCTGCCTGCGTCAGGCGGCGCAAGACGGCGCCGCCGGGCTGTATGTCTCCTCCATCCCCAATAAAAGCACCGTAGACTTCTATCTGGCGCAGGGCTGCCGGCTCATCGAACAGCCGGATACCGAATTGTTCGCCCGTGAGCCGGAAGACATTCACCTGGTCTGCCCTTGCCGCTAGCGGCCGGGGTTAACGGGCGATGCGCATCACCGAACGCACGTCGCTTTTCTTGTTCAGATCCCACACCTCGGCGATCTCCGCCAACGCGTGCTCCTGCGTCTCGATAGTGAGCGCTCCGGTCGCCGCCAGCGCCAAAATCTCGGTCGCGTAGCGCTGCATCTCCGGGATCGGCGGAAAGTTGCCGGTGCCGCTGCCGAGGATCTGCAGCTGATTGCTGCGCAACACCGCCGCCGGCAGCCGGATGTCCGGCGCGGCCATCGAACCGACATTGACCAAGCGAATGCCGCGTCCGCCGGCGTAAGACGAGAGATCGTGATTGTTGAGCGTTGCCAGCAGCGCTTCAGTCGCCGGGCCCCAGATGTAATCGACGATTACCTGATAACCGCCCGGCCCCGCCGCCGCCGCGAAGGCCTGCGTCAGCGCCTCGCCCTGCAGGCTCAGATCCACCGTGGCGTCTACACCCAATGCCTCCAGCACGCTCAGTCGACGGCCGGCGGCAACAATGCGTCCGGCCCCCGCCTGACGCGCCGCCGCGACCGCCAGCTTGCCCGAGGTGCCGGTGGCGCCGATGATCAGCACCGTTTCACCGGGCTGCAGATCCGCCCGCCAGCGCAGCGGCAACCAGGCGGCGAAGGCCGGATTGATCAGCGCGGCCGCCGTGGCGTCGTCCACCGTCGCCGGCACCGGCACCGTCCAGGACGCGACGCTGCGCTCTGCCATCGCGCCGTAAGGGCGACGGAAAGAGGCGAAGTACACCCGTTGCCCGTCCGCCGTACGGCCAACGCCATCGGTGCCGGGCACGATCGGCAATTGCTTCGGGCTGGAATAGTGGGTGCCGGCGACGGTGGCGCGATCCAGCTGTTTGATGCCGGCCGCCAGAACGTCGATCGGCACTTCATTCGCCTGCGCCTGAGGCTCCTCAAAGGTGCCGAAAACCGGGGGTTGCCCCAGCGCTGTTACGATTGCCGCTTGCATGGTGACTCCTCAAATCGTGGGAACGTACAGGAAAGAATAGGCCGCTATAAAATAAAAAGGGACACCGCATGATGCGGTGTCCCCCAAACACAAACTTTGCCGAACGTGTTATTCGTAATCGCTCATCGGCACGCAAGAGCAGAACAGGTTACGGTCGCCGTACACGTCGTCCAGACGCTTAACGCTCGGCCAGTACTTGTTCTCGCGTACGCCGGCCACCGGGAACACCGCCAGTTCGCGGCTGTACGGATGCTGCCAGTCGTTGACCAGCTCCGCCTGCACGTGCGGCGCATTCACCAGCGGGTTGTCTTCCAGCGGCCATTCGCCCTTGGCGACGCGGTCGATTTCGCTGCGGATCGCCAGCATCGCATCGATAAAGCGATCCAGCTCCACCTTGCTTTCCGACTCGGTCGGCTCGACCATCAGCGTGCCCGCCACCGGGAACGACATGGTCGGGGCGTGGAAACCGAAGTCGATCAGGCGCTTGGCGATGTCCATTTCGCTGATGCCGGTCTCTTCCTTCAGCGGACGAATATCGAGGATACATTCGTGCGCCACGCGGTGATCGCGGCCGGTATACAGAATCGGGTACGCGTCTTTCAAACGGGTGGCGATGTAGTTGGCGTTCAGGATCGCCATCTGGCTGGCCTGCTTCAGGCCCTCCGCGCCCATCATGCGGATGTACATCCAGCTGATAGGCAAGATGGAGGCGCTGCCGAACGGCGCCGCGGAGACCGCGCCCTGCTGGGTGGTCACGCCGTCGATCTGCACCACGCTGTGGCCCGGCACGAACGGCGCCAGGTGTGCTTTCACGCCGATCGGACCCATGCCCGGGCCGCCGCCGCCGTGCGGGATACAGAAGGTCTTATGCAGGTTGAGATGCGAAACATCCGCGCCGATGTAGCCTGGCGTGGTGATGCCCACCTGGGCGTTCATGTTGGCGCCATCCAGATACACCTGACCGCCGAACTGATGCACGATCTGGCACACTTCACGGATGGTTTCTTCATACACGCCGTGGGTCGACGGGTAGGTCACCATGATGCAAGAGAGTTCTTCGCCTGCCTGCTCCGCCTTGACGCGCAGATCGTGCAGATCGATGTTGCCGTTCTTGTCGCAGGCCACCACCACCACGCTCATACCCGCCATCTGGGCGGAGGCCGGGTTGGTGCCGTGTGCCGAGCTCGGGATCAGACAGACGTGGCGGCCCGCTTCGTTGCGGCTTTCGTGGTAGCGGCGGATCGCCAGCAGGCCGGCGTATTCGCCCTGCGCGCCGGAGTTCGGCTGCATGCACACCGCGTCATAGCCGGTCAGCTGCACCAGCCACTGGGACAGTTGGCCGATCATCTGCTGGTAACCGGCCGCCTGCTCTGGCGGGCAGAACGGATGCAACTCTGAGAATTCAGGCCAGGTGATCGGGATCATTTCCGCCGCGGCGTTCAATTTCATGGTGCAGGAACCCAGCGGGATCATCGCCTGGTTCAGCGCCAGATCCTTGCGCTCCAAGCGATGCATGTAACGCATCATCTCGGTTTCGCTGTGATAGCGGTTGAATACCGGGTGGGTCAGGATCGGATCCTGGCGCAGCATGGCGGCCGGGATCGATTGGCTGTTTTTGCTCACCGCCGCGTCCAACGCGTCGATGTCCAGACCGTGATTGTCGCCGGCCAGCAGTGCGAACAGCGTTTGCACGTCTTCACGCGAGGTGGCTTCATCCAGCGTGATGCCGACGGCGCCGTGAATGTCGGTACGCAGGTTGATGCCGAAGCTCAGCGCGCGCTCCAGCACGGCGGCCTTGTCCTTCACTTCGACGGTCAGGGTGTCGAACCAGGTGTGGTGACGCAGCGTCAGGCCGGCCTTCTGCAGCCCGGCGGCCAGAATGTCGGTCAGGCGATTGATGCGCCCGGCGATGCGCTGCAGGCCTTGCGGGCCGTGATACACCGCGTACAGGCTGGCGATGTTGGCCAGCAGCACCTGCGAGGTACAGATATTCGAGTTGGCTTTCTCGCGGCGGATATGTTGCTCGCGAGTCTGCATCGCCATGCGCAGCGCGGTGTTGCCGGCGGCATCGCGGGAAACGCCGATAATGCGGCCCGGCATCGAACGCTTGAACTCGTCGCGGCAGGCGAAGAAGGCGGCGTGCGGGCCGCCATAGCCCATCGGCACGCCGAAGCGCTGCGCGGAGCCGAACACCACGTCGGCGCCCTGCTTGCCCGGCGCGGTCAGTAGCACCAGGGCCATGATGTCGGCAGCCACGCTGGTGATGATTTTGCGCGATTTCAGTTCGGCCAGCAGCGCGCTGTAGTCGTGCAGTTCACCGGTGGTGCCCACCTGCTGCAGCAGCACGCCGAACACGCCGTCCAGCTCCAGCACTTTTTCCGCTTTATCGACGATGACGTCGAAGCCGAAGGTTTCGGCGCGGGTGCGCACCACGTCCAGCGTTTGCGGATGCACGTCGTCAGCCACGAAGAAACGGTTGGCGTCTTTCAGCTTGCTGGCGCGTTTGGCCAACGCCATCGCCTCGGCGGCGGCGGTCGCTTCATCCAGCAGCGAAGCGGAGGCCAGATCCAGACCGGTCAGATCGAGGGTCACGGTCTGGAAGTTCAGCAGCGCTTCCAGACGGCCCTGCGACACTTCCGGCTGATAGGGGGTGTAAGCGGTGTACCAGCCCGGGTTTTCCAGCATGTTGCGCAGGATCACCGGCGGCGTCAGCACGGCGCTGTAGCCCATGCCGATATAGGATTTGTAGCGCTGATTCTGCGAGGCGATCGCCTTCAGCTCAGCCAACGCCTGATGTTCGGTCGCCGCGTCGCCGACCGGCGGCGGCCCCGGCAGCTGAATGTCCGCCGGCACAATCTGTTGGATCAGCGCGCTGAGCGAGCGAGCGCCCACCGCTGCCAGCAACTCCTGGCGTTGTTCCGCAGAAGAGCCGATGTGGCGTTCAATGAACGCTTCGCTGTGTTCGAGTTGGCTGAGTGTCTGAGTCATTGCTACAAATTCCTGAATGCTTGCGTGATACGGGATATAGCTTGAACGGCAACTAAAACGCCCCGGCCGAAAGGCCTGGGGCGTGGTCACGATTACTCGTCGATCGAGGCCTGATAAGCCGCGGCGTCCAGCAGGTTCGCCAGCTCGCCTTCGTCGGAGGCTTTAATCTGGAACAGGAAGCCGTCACCGTAAGGTTCGCTGTTCACCAGTTCCGGAGAGCTTTCCAGCTCGCCGTTCACCGCCACGATTTCGCCGCTGATTGGCGCGTAAATGTCCGATGCCGCCTTGACGGATTCCGCCACGGCGCAATCTTCACCGGCGGCGACGCTGCGGCCCACTTCCGGCAGATCGACAAACACCATATCGCCCAGCAGTTCCTGCGCATGTTCGGTGATGCCTACGGTGTAAACGCCGTTACCTTCTGCACGAACCCACTCGTGGGAAGATGCGTATTTCAATTCTGTTGGCACATTGCTCATCGCCGGTTACTCCTTCGAAGAAATAAAAGAATCAATCAATAAAAAATCAATTTGTCAGCGGCTTGCCGGCGCGAACGAAACCGGGCTTGGTCACTTTGACCGGCATTTCACGGTTGCGGATCTGCACGATAGCCTGCTCGCCGATGCCTGCCGGCACGCGCGCCAGCGCGATGCTGAAGCCCAGCGTCGGAGAGAACGAGCCGCTGGTGATCACGCCTTCGTGGGTTTGCCCCGCCGCGTCGGTGAAACGCACCGGCAGCTCATTACGTAATACGCCTTTTTCCGTCATGATCAAGCCGACCAGTTGCTCGGTGCCCTGCTCGCGCTGTTGTTCCAGCGCTTCGCGGCCGATGAAACGGCGATCTTCCGGCTGCCAGGCGATGGTCCAGCCCATGTTGGCGGCCAGCGGCGAAACGCCTTCATCCATCTCTTGCCCGTAGAGGTTCATGCCCGCTTCCAGGCGCAGGGTGTCGCGCGCGCCCAGACCGGCCGGCTTGACGCCCGCAGCCAGCAATTTTTGCCAGAAATCCGCCGCCTGCTCTTTCGGCAGCGCGATCTCATAGCCGGCCTCGCCGGTGTAACCGGTGGTGGCGATGAACAGCTCGCCGGCCTGCACGCCGAAGAATGGCTTCATGCCTTCGACCGCGCTTTTTTGCTCCGGGGTGAACAGGGTGCCGGCGCGCTCTTTGGCCTGCGGGCCCTGCACCGCGATCAGCGCCAGATCGTCGCGCACCGTCAGCGCGACGCCATACGGCGCGGCGTGCTCTTCGATCCAGGCCAGGTCTTTGTCGCGGGTGGCGGAGTTCACCACCAGGCGGAAATAGTCTTCAGTGAGGAAATAAACGATCAGGTCGTCGATCACGCCGCCGGAGGCATTCAGCATGCCGGTGTACAGCGCTTTGCCGGGTTGGGTCAGTTTGGCGACGTCGTTCGCCAGCAGGTAGCGCAGGAACTCGCGGGTGCGGGCGCCGTGCAGATCCACAATGGTCATGTGAGACACGTCGAACATGCCGGCATCCTGACGCACCGCGTGGTGCTCATCGAGCTGCGAGCCGTAGTGCAGCGGCATCATCCAGCCGTGAAAGTCTACCATGCGCGCACCGCACGCCACGTGCTGGTCGTACAGTGGGGTTTGCTTTGCCATCTTTTCCCTCTTTCCACTCGTCGCTAGAAGTTAGGGTGCTGCCACGCAATGCGGCGGAGCCTGGCTCGCGGCCCGATCGCCATGGCGCACTGACTGCTCAACACAAATGCTGCGCCGGGACGGGCGGAAACTGCGTGCAACCGCCGTGACGCAAACGATACCTTTCCCTCGAACTTATCACCGAACGACCACATTAACCATAAGTTAAAATAGGCTCATCGCCGTTCCGGGGCGGTAAAACGCCGGGCTAGTGTGCAGAGTTTTTCACTGGAAAAATGCGCCTTAAGGCACAAAATTAACAATTAAAGCGGCAAAACACCGAACTTATATAACAAACCTATGGCCTCACATGGGATCCGGACTTTTGATAACCGAACATGGAATTAGAAAAAGTAATGATAAAAAGCGGCTGAAATTAGATTATTTCAAATGAAGGGTTATATAAGGAAAAGCGATGGAATAAGGCGAGAAGCGCGAGCCCGGCGCGGGCCCGCAGAAGGAAGGGATCAGGCAAGCCACTCGGGCAGATCGTTCAGGCCCATCGCCTGACGCACCAGCTTCGGTTTGACGCCCGGCAGGCTGTCCGCCAGCCGCAGGCCCACGTCGCGCAGCAGCTTTTTGGCCGGGTGATTGCCGTCGAACAGTTCGCGGAAACCCTGCATGCTGGCCAGCATTACCGCCGCGCCATGTTTGCGGCGGCGCTCATAACGGCGCAGATAGAGGTGCTGGCCGATATCCTTGCCCTGCCGCTGCAGGCGGCGCAGTTCGGAAATCAGCTCGGCGGCGTCCATGAAGCCCAGGTTAACGCCCTGGCCGGCCAACGGATGCACGGTATGCGCCGCATCACCCACCAGCGCCAGGCGGTGCGCTGCGAAGCTGCGCGCATAGCGGCCGGTCAACGGGAAGGCCAGCCGTTCGCTTTCCAGGCTGCAAGCCCCCAGGCGCATGTCGAAGGTCATCGCCAGTTCGCGGTTGAACTGCGCCGGTTCCAGCCGTTTGAGCCTTTCGGCTTCTTCCGGCGTCACCGACCAGACGATAGAGCTCAAATGCGGATCGCTGAATGGCAGGAACGCCAGAATGCCGTCGCCGTGGAAAATTTGCCGCGCCGTCGCCTGATGCGATTCTTCGGTGCGAACGGTGGCCACCAGCGCGTGGTGGCGGTAATCCCAGAAGGTGAGCGGGATATCGGCATGCTGGCGCAGCCACGACTGGGCGCCGTCGGCGCCAATCACCAACCGGGCGGTCAGCATGCGGCCGTCCTCCAGCGTGACGAAGGCGTCGTTCTCGCCCCACGCCACCTGCTTGAGCGCGGCCGGGGTAATCAGCGTGATGTCCGACAGGCTTTCGGCGCGTTTCCACAGCGCCTGCTGGATCACCGAATTTTCGATGATGTGGCCGAGATGGCTGAAGCCGCACTCGTCGCCGCGGAAGGCGATTCTGCCGAAGCTGTCGCGATCCCACACTTCCATCGCGTTATAGGCGCTGGCGCGCAGCTGGAGAATGTCGTCCCACACGCCGATGTGCTGCAGCAACCGCTCGCTGGCGGCATTGATGGCGGAGACGCGCAGGGCCGGCTGTTCCGACGGCGGCGCCATCTCCGGCTGGCGCTGCTCCAGCACCGCCACGCGCAGCCCGCTGCCCTGCAGGCCGCAGGCCAACGCCAACCCCACCATACCGCCACCGGCGATAATCACGTCAAATGATTGCATGCTGCTCGATTTCCTTAAATAACGCGCGACGCCTTGCCGCGCCGCGCTTTGGGCGCGTTAAAGCGCCCGACCATGTCTCTAACGTTCCACCCAGCCCAGCGTACGCTTGGCGAAGGCATCGCGTATCGCCGGCAAACGTTCCATCGCCATCAGCCCCAGATTGCGGCCGATCACCAGCGGGCCATAACGGTTGGCGAACAGATGAATCAACCCGTCGGTCACGCCGATCGTCGCCCGCTGATCGTTTTGCCGCCGCTGCTGATAACGGCTCAGCAGTGCGTAACCGCCGGCGTCTTCGCCGCTGTCTGCCGCTTCCGCCAGCGTTTCCGCCAGCGACATCACGTCGCGCAGGCCAAGGTTGAACCCCTGCCCGGCGATAGGATGCAGCGTTTGCGCCGCATTGCCCACCAGCGCCAGCCGGTGGCTGACATGGCGATCGGCGGTCAGCAGACCGAGTGGGTAACTGTGCCGTTTACCGGCTTTGAGGATGCGCCCCAGCCGCCAGCCGAAGGCCTGTTGCAGCTCGGCGATAAACCGCTCGTCGTCCCAGGCATCCACCTGAGCGCGATCTTCGCGCGCATGGCACCATACCAGTGAACTGCGCCCCTGCGACATCGGCAACAGCGCCAGCGGCCCATAGCGAGTAAAGCGCTCAAAGGCGCGCCCCTGCGGATCTTCCGCCGTGGTGACGTTGGCAATGGTGGCGAACTGCGGATAGTCCTCCTGCCGCCACTGCATATTGCAGGCTTGCGCCAGCGCAGAGCGCGAGCCATCGGCCGCCACCAGCAATTGCCCGCGCAGACGCTGGCCGTTGTCCAGCAGCACTTCCGCCCGCTCTGCGGTGCGAATCACGTCCACCACCCGCGCCGGGCAGTGCAGCGTAACGCCGGGGGCCTTGGCCAGCAGCGCGAACAACCGCTGCCCGGCGTCGTGCAGTTCGATCACCTGGCCGAGCGCATCGACCTGATAATCTTGCGCCTGCAGATTCACAAACCCGGCGTGCCCGCGATCGCTGACGTGCACCTGAGTGATCGGCGTAGCGCAATCGCGCAGCGCCGGCCAAACGCCGATGCGCACCAGCTGTTGGCAGGTGCCCTGCGCCAGTGCGATGGCGCGGGCGTCAAAGCCCGGATGGCTGCGGTCGTCCGGCCGGGTCGCCTCGACCAGATCCACCGCCATTCTTCCCTGAGTGAGCGACGAAATGGCCAGCGCCAACGTCGCGCCCGCCATACCGCCGCCAACGATAATAACGCTCATGCTACGACCTTGCCGCCGCCATCAAGGCCTCGATGGCATCGGCGTCTTTCACCACGGTGGCGGTCAGGTTTTCATTGCCGTCGGCGGTGATCACGATATCGTCCTCGATGCGGATGCCGATGCCGCGGTACTCCGCCGGCACGTCCGCATCCGGCGCGATGTACAGCCCCGGCTCCACGGTCAGCACCATGCCCGGCTCCAGCAGCCGATCGCGGCTCGGCGTGCCGTAGTGGCCAACGTCGTGCACGTCGAGACCCAGCCAGTGGCTCAGCCCGTGCATGAAGAACTGACGGTGCGCCTGCTCGGCGATCAGCAGGTCGACTTCACCTTTCAATACGCCCAGCTCCACCAGCCCGACCACCATGATGCGCACCACTTCGTCATTGACTTCGCGAATGCTGGTGCCGGGTTTGAACAGTTCCAAAGCGCGCTGCAGCGACGCCAGCACAATGTCGTACACCGCGCGCTGCGGCCGGCTGAACTTGCCGTTGACCGGGAAGGTGCGGGTGATGTCGCCGGCGTACCCCAGGTACTCGCAGCCCGCGTCGATCAACACCAGATCGCCATCGCGCATCTGGCTCTCGTTCTCGGTGTAGTGCAGGATACAGCCGTTTTCGCCGCTGCCGACGATGGTGTTGTAAGACGGGTAACGGGCGCCGAGGCGGGTGAACTCATGATGAATTTCCGCTTCCAGCTGGTATTCGAACATGCCCGGACGGCATTTTTCCATCGCGCGGGTGTGCGCCAACGCGCTGATCTCACCGGCGCGGCGCATCACCGCCAGCTCTTCCGGCGACTTGAACAGCCGCATGTCGTGCAGCCACGGCCGCCAGTCGGTAACGGTGGCCGGCGCCTGAAGGTTCTGGCGGAACCCCTTGCGCAGCTTGTCCAGCGCGCCGAACAGGATCTGATCGGCATAGGCGTATTCGCCCTGCGCGTGGTAGACCACGTCCAGGCCGTTGAGCAGCAGGTGCAGTTGGTCATTGATTTCATCGAACGGCAGCGCGCGATCCACGCCCAGCTTTGCCGGTGCGGCGTCTTGCCCCAGGCGGCGGCCAAACCAGATTTCCGCCGTCAAATCGCGCACCCGGTTGAACAACACGCTGTGGTTGTGCGTTTCATCGCTTTTAATCAGCACCAGCACCGCTTCCGGCTCATTGAAGCCGGTCAGGTACCAAAAATCGCTGTTCTGCCGGTAGGGATAGTCTGAATCTGCACTGCGCGTCGTTTCCGGCGCAGAGAAAATAACCGCCGCACTGGCCGGCGCCATTTTCGCCAACAGCGCCTGGCGGCGGTTGTTGAATTCCTGCTGAGTCATTACCTTCTCCTGAAATCATGCCATCCGCACCGCCGGCGGAGAGGCGATAGAACGTTTAGTGCAGCGTCGGTTTGATATTTTCCGGCGCCGTCGGTTTGTGACGGGTGAATTCGCCGTGGCACATGATGGCGGCGACCCGCACATACTCCGCCACTTCTTCCAACGACTGTTCCAATTCTTCCTGATCTTCGTCTTCGTCGTAGCCCAGCTGCGCGATATTGCGCAGATCGTCAATCGCTTCACCGACTTCGTCTTTCACCTGAGCCAGCTTCGGCTGCATCATGCCCAGCCCGAGCAGGAAGTGGTTGACCCAACCGGCCAGCGCGTCGGCGCGATCGAACACGCTGACGATCTCCCCTTCAGGCAGCATCAGTTGGAACAGGAATTCGTCATCTTCCAGCGTGTCACGCGTCGCTTCATACAGCTGCTGCAACGGTTGGCTGAGCGCCTGCGGGAAGGCGACGCCTTCGTTGGTCAGATCGTGCACCAGCGCCTGCCAGCCGGCGTCACGGCTGCCGCCGCACAGCAGGCCGCTGATCAGGCCGTGCATTTCTGCCGCGGTCAGCGCCACCGACTGCTGGTTGAGGGCCACGGTCAAAGATTGGTAACTTGGAAATGTATTCTGTATAGACATGCGCATTCGTCATCGTTGGCAGGATAAGTTCGTGTTATGCTACCACCAAGGTCCGTCGCTATACCAGATAAGCGCGACACCTCAGTGGCTAGTTATAATCGCGATGTGGCAGGTTTCACACTGCGCCGGCGGGTGACGAAAGTGCGGTAAATACGCATTTTGAAACCCTTTTTTGACTGGCAATGTCCGCCACAGTAGATTACAACCAGGTACTGAAAAAGGGGTTGTATCTTGGTACCGAGGTATATATAGTGGCGCCCGCTTTGACGGCCCGGCCCGGGCGGACAAGGCTGGCGCGAAATTTAGGCAGGAAGGTGGCATGTCTGCACAACCGGTAGATATTCAAATTTTTGGCCGCTCGTTAAGAGTCAATTGCCCGCCAGAACAACAAGATGCGTTGAATATGGCGGCGGACGATCTTAACCAACGGTTGCAAGATCTTAAAGTTCGCACTAGAGTCTCCAATACTGAGCAACTGGTTTTCATCGCGGCATTGAACGTCTGTCACGAACTTGCTCAAGAACGGTTGAAAACCCGTGACTATGCGTCCAATATGGAACAACGCATACGGATGCTGCAGCAGACCATTGAACAAGCGCTGCTTGAACAAGGTCGCATCTCTGAACGTCAGGATGCACAATTCGAATAACTTAAGTTGTTGAAAGCCAAGTTTTCGGCAACGAGTACAAAATTTCTCTGAGATGTTCGCCAGCGGGCCAGTCCCCTGAGCCGATATTTAGTACAAACAGAATGTGTTGCTCCGCGATCGGTGAGCACGCTCGGTGCGCCGAGAAGCCTTAAGATTGCGACGGCACGTTCACCTTGAACCATGGGTTCAAGGGTTACAGCCTGCGACGGCATCTCGGAGATTCCCCTTCTCAGCGGTTTTGTGTGCTGAACGCCACACTGAGCAAGCCTGATATGATGTCTTTTCAATCCCAATTCGCGCAGCAGCGCCAAGCCATTCGTCAACTCATTCGCCAACGTCGGCGCGAGCTTACGCCCGAGCAGCAACGCTTTGCCGCAGAAAAGATAACCGAACGCCTCACCGCACACGCGCGCATTCAAGCGGCGCACAACATCGCGGTCTTCCTGTCGTTTGACGGCGAACTCGATACCGGGCCGCTGATCGAGCGTCTGTGGACGCTCGGCAAACGGGTTTACCTGCCGGTGCTGCACCCGTTCAGCCCGGGTCACCTGCTGTTCCTGCGCTATGCGCCGGAAACGCCGCTGGTACGCAATCGCTTCAATATTCTCGAGCCCCGCCTCGATGTGCGCCAGGTGTTGCCGCTGGGCGAACTTGACGTCGTGCTGACGCCGTTGGTGGCATTCGATCATACCGGGCAGCGTTTGGGCATGGGGGGCGGTTTCTACGATCGCACCCTGCAAAACTGGCGCAGCGGCGGCCCCTATCCCATCGGCCTGGCCCATGATTGCCAGCAGGTGGAGCACCTGCCGACCGAGCACTGGGATATCCCGCTGCCGGAAATCCTCACCCCGCTCTGCAGCTGGGCGTGGCGGGAGCCCAAATAGCAAAAGGCCGGATCGCTCCGGCCTTTTTCGTTGCGGCGAGCCGCCGAATCAGAACAGCAGACGGGCGCGAATGGTGCCGTCGATGGCCTTCATGCGCTGCAGCGCGGCGTCGGCGCGTGCGATTTCCGCTTCGATGTCGATCACCACGTAGCCGATTTCCGGCCCGGTTTGCAGATACTGGGCGGCGATGTTAACCCCCTCTTCGGCGAAGATCTGGTTAATCTGCGTCAGCACACCCGGACGGTTTTCGTGGATGTGCAGCAGGCGGCTGGCGTTCGGACCATGCGCCGGCAGCGACACTTCCGGGAAGTTGACGGCGGACAGAGTCGATCCGTTGTCGGAGTATTTCGCCAGCTTGCCGGCCACTTCGTCGCCGATGTTCTCCTGCGCTTCCTGCGTGGAACCGCCGATGTGCGGCGTCAGCAGCACGTTGTCGAACTCACACAGCGGCGAGTTGAACGGATCGCTGTTGGTCGCCGGCTCTTCCGGGAAGACGTCGATCGCCGCGCCCGCCAGGTGATTGCTGGCCAGCGCGTCGCACAGCGCGGGAATATCAACCACGGTGCCGCGCGAGGCGTTGATCAGAATGGCGCCCGGTTTCATCAGCGCCAGCTCTTCCGCCCCCATCATGTTCTTGGTGGCCAGCGTTTCCGGCACGTGCAGCGTCACCACGTCGCTCATATTGAGCAGATCGGACAGATGACGCACCTGTTGCGCGTTGCCCAACGGCAGCTTGTTCTCGATATCGTAGAAGAACACCTTCATGCCCAGCCCTTCGGCCAGAATGCCCAGCTGGGTGCCGATATGGCCGTAGCCGATGATGCCCAGTTTTTTGCCGCGCGCTTCATAGGAGCCCACGGCCAGTTTGTGCCACACGCCGCGGTGCGCCTTGGCGTTGGCGGCCGGAATGCCGCGCAGCATCAACAGCAGCTCGCCCAGCACCATTTCGGCCACGGATCGGGTATTGGAGAACGGGGCGTTGAAGACCGGAATGCCGCGTTTGGTCGCCGCTTTCAGGTCAACCTGGTTGGTGCCGATGCAGAAGCAGCCCACCGCCACCAGTTTTTCTGCGGCGGCGAACACCTCTTCGGTCAGATGCGTGCGCGATCGGATGCCGACGAAGTGCGCATCGCGGATGGAGGCCTTCAGCGATTCGGTGTCTAACGCACCCTTGTGGTATTCGATGTTGGTATAACCGGCGGCACGCAAATTATCGACCGTGCTCTGATGAACCCCTTCCACCAACAGGAATTTAATCCTGTCTTTCTCCAATGATACTTTTGCCATTTACCCGACCCTATGTTCAGACTTCAGAAGCGGCTGTGACGACACAGCTCCCATCCAACATAACAAAAATAACGCGGGCGGCAATACAAACGATTGCCTGCCCGGCAGGACAAGGCGCAGCGTTGATGGCGGTTTACGGCAGAAAATGCCATAGGGAAAGTTTTCGGCAGAAGCTTTGGGGAGTCAGTTTTCACAATGTGACATAAGTCACCAAATTTGCCGCTTTTCAGAAAAGATGTTTTAACCGAAGAAATATGCGGCCCGGCACTGCCGGGCCACAGGCCGCAGAGGCTTATTTGACCACTTTCACGCCTTCCGGGGTGCCGACCAGCGCCACGTCCGCGCCGCGGTTGGCGAACAGCCCCACGGTCACCACGCCGGCGATGCTGTTGATTTTGTTCTCCAGCGCGATAGCGTCGGTGATGCTCAGGTTATGCACATCGAGGATCACGTTGCCGTTGTCGGTCACTACGTTCTGGCGATACTCCGGCAGGCCGCCCAGTTTCACCAGCTCACGCGCCACATAGGAGCGGGCCATCGGGATCACTTCCACCGGCAGCGGGAATTTGCCCAGCACGTCCACCTGCTTGCTGGCGTCGACGATGCAGATGAATTTCTTGGCGATGGCGGCGATGATCTTCTCGCGCGTCAGCGCCGCGCCGCCGCCTTTGATCATCTGCATGTGGCCGTTGATTTCGTCCGCGCCGTCCACGTAGATATCGAGCGAGTCCACTTCGTTGCTGTCGAACACATGGATGCCGAGGCTTTTCAGCTTGGCGGTTGAGGCGTCTGAGCTGGACACCGCGCCTTCAATCTGGTGCTTGATGGAGCCCAGCGCGTCAATAAAGTGGGCGGCGGTAGAGCCGGTGCCCACCCCGACGATGGTGCCCGGCGTCACGTATTCCAGCGCCGCCCAGCCCACCGCTTTTTTCAGTTCATCCTGCGTCATAATATGTCCCTTGCCTCTGTACGAAAACGTGTGCGTATTATAGGGTAAAACGCTGTTTTTCACGCCGGCAGGATCACACTTATTTACCGCAGCCCGCATTTTTACCCGCTTGGCGGCGAGCTGGGGGCGTGATTTTTCCACCTGCGCCGCACGCAAAATGTGGCATAGTGCCGGTATCATTCTAATTTAAGGGATATCTTTCCGATGAAACGCCCAGACTATCGTACGCTGCAAGCGCTGGACGCGGTGATCCGTGAGCGCGGCTTCGAGCGCGCCGCGCAAAAACTCTGCATCACGCAATCGGCGGTATCCCAACGCATCAAACAGCTGGAAAACCTGTTCGGCCAACCGCTGCTGGTCCGCACCGTGCCGCCGCGCCCGACCGAACAGGGGCAAAAGCTGCTGGCGCTGCTGCATCAGGTGGAGCTGCTGGAAGAAGAGTGGCTGGGCAACGACACCGGCGTCGATACGCCGCTGCTGCTGTCGCTGGCGGTCAACGC
The DNA here is from genome assembly GCF_052691795.1 of Serratia sp. TSA_130.1. NCBI lineage: Bacteria > Pseudomonadati > Pseudomonadota > Gammaproteobacteria > Enterobacterales > Yersiniaceae > Serratia > Serratia sp. TSA_130.1. Next base: position 1,215,166 of record NZ_JBQZFS010000001.1, on the reverse strand, counting down.
CGACAGTCTGGCGACCTGGCTGCTGCCGGCGCTGAAGCCGGTGCTGGCGGACTCCCCCATTCGTCTGAATCTGCAGGTGGAAGATGAAACCCGCACCCAGGAGCGGCTGCGCCGTGGTGAGGTGGTGGGCGCGGTGAGTATTCAGCCGCAGCCGCTGCCGAGCTGCCTGGTGGATCGGCTGGGGGCGCTGGACTACCTGTTCGTGGCCTCCAGCGGCTTCGCCGAGCGCTATTTCCCGAACGGCGTCACCCGCTCCGCGCTGTTGAAAGCGCCGGCGGTGGCCTTCGATCATCTCGACGACATGCACCAGGCATTTCTGCAGCAGAACTTCGATCTGTCGCCGGGCAGCGTGCCCTGCCACATCGTGAACTCATCGGAAGCCTTCGTGCAGCTGGCCCGTCAGGGCACCACCTGCTGTATGATCCCACATCTGCAGATCGAAAAGGAGCTGGCATCCGGCGAACTGATCGATCTGACGCCGGGGCTGTACCAGCGCCGCATGCTGTACTGGCACCGCTTCGCGCCGGAGAGCCGCATGATGCGTAAAGTGACCGACGCGTTGCTGGAGCACGGTCACCAGGTGCTGCGCCAGGATTAAAACGAAAAAAGGTTCGCCGCAGCGAACCTTTTCTTCATGACAACCCCCTTACTGCGCGGCGTTGCGCTGCAGCTCGAACACCACATCCACCTGATCGTCGAAGTGAATGCTTTGCTGTTCATAGGTTTGCGCCGCGTCGTTTTCCGCCGCCGCGCCGGCCGCCTTATACATCCGCGCCACCGGCATCGGCTGGTAGTTGGCGACCCGGTAGCGAATGCTGTACACCGGCCCCAGCTTGGCGTGGAAGCCCTTGGCCAGGGATTCGGCCTGCTGAGTCGCGTTCTCGATCGCTTTTTGCCGCGCCTGCTCGCGATACACGTCCGGCTTGGCGACGCCCAGCTCCACCGCGCGGATCTCGTTCAGGCCGGATTTCAGCGCGCCGTCCAGCAGCTCGTTCAGCTTGTCCAACTGGCGCAGGGTAACCTGCACCTGGCGCACCGCCCGGTAGCCCTTCAGCACCGACTCGCCGGTTTTCAGGTAATCGTATTCCGGCTGGGTGCGCAGGTTGGCGGCGCTGATGTCTTTCTTCTCGATGTTGTTTTTCTGCAGGAAATCAAAGTACTGCGCCACGCGCTCGTCCACCTGCTTCTTCGCCTGGGCGGCGTCTTTGGAGGAAACGCTCACTTCGATCGCCAGAGTGGCGATATCCGGCGTGGCGTCCACGCTGGCGGTGCCGGAGGTGACGACGTGCGGCCCTTCAGGCAATTCAGCCGCCTGCAGCGCCATCGGTAGCGTCCCTAATCCGACCATTGCGGCCATAGCCAATGCTTTTAGCTTCACAGTGTCTCCTTAATGACAGGCTGTCTCTGATCGCCGGCTTTTCCCTGCGAGAACCGCCGGTTTCCTGGCATCAAACGTAGCATATCGCACGGCGTTTTGAATTCGGATTAGTGACAAATTCTTATAAATTTGCCCCCTGCCAGGCCAGCTGCAGCGCGATGCCCCACATCACCAGACCGACCAGCGCATTGATGATGCGCTGCGCCCGCTGGGTGTTCAGCCACGGCGCCAGCCAGGAGGCCAGCAGCGCCAGACCAAAGAACCACACCGCCGACGCGCTGACCGCGCCAAGCGCGAACCAGGAACGCACGTCCGCCGTCAGCTGTCCGCCCAGGCTGCCGAGCACCACGAAGGTATCCAGATAGACGTGCGGATTCAGCCAGGTGACCGCCAGCATGGTGACCACGATGCGCCAGCGGCTCTGCGCCAGCTCCTGCGCCGCGGCCTGCGCCGGTTGCGGGCTGAAGGCGGAACGGAACGCGCCCCAGCCGTACCACAGCAGAAACGCCACCCCGCCCCAGGTCACCAACGCCAGCAGCAGCGGCGAGCGGGTCAGCAACGCGCTGCCGCCGAAAATACCGGCGCAGATCAGCACGATATCGCTCAGCGCGCACAATGAGGCGATCATCAGATGATACTGACGGCGAATGCCCTGATTCATCACGAATACGTTCTGCGGGCCCAGCGGCAGGATCATGGCGGCGCTCAGGGCAAAGCCCTGCAGGAAGACGGCTAGCATGGGAAATTCCTCGAATGATAAAAGGCGCCGGACGTGGGCGCGTATCGGTCAACATGCGCATCATACGAGGAAGCGATCATTAGGTGAAATTGATGTTTCTAATCAAGTATCAGAGATGCTAATACCCTGTGGGCGCCAGGCCAGCGCCGCCAGATTCGCCCATCGGCGAAAAATTCGCTATCATCCGCCCCTCCTCCCTCCAGCCGGCCGACCGATGTCTACGATTACCGATACCTTCATCGCCCCGCCCTGTCATGACCAGATAGAGATCCTCTATCAGGACGATCATCTGGCGCTGATCAATAAACCCGCCGGGTTGCTCAGCCTTTCGGGCAAAAATCCGCAAAATCTCGACTCGGTGCACTATCGGCTGGTGCAGATCTTCCCCGGCTGCACGCTGGCACACCGCCTGGATTTCGGCACGTCCGGGTTGATGGTGGTAGCCCGCAATAAGGCCGTCAATGCCGCGCTCTGCCGGCAGTTCAGCGAGCGCACCGTCGGTAAAGTCTACAGCGCGCTGCTCTGCGGCCATCTGGCGGATAACGAAGGGGTAATAGACGCGGCGATCGCCAACGATCCGGCGCTGTTCCCGCTGATGTCGATTTGCGCCCTTCACGGCAAGCCCGCTCGCTCCCGCTATCGGGTCGTCGAGCGTTTTTATCGTGAAACGGAAGGCGGGATCTCGCTGCCGCTGACGCGGGTACAGCTCATTCCGGAGACCGGGCGCACCCACCAGCTGCGTATTCACAGCCGGCAATTGGGCCACCCTATTTTAGGCTGCGATCTGTATGGCGGGCGCCTGCTGCCGGGTGCCGAGCAGACACCGCGGCTGATGCTGCACGCCAGCGAACTGGACTTTGTGCACCCCATCCGCGGAGAGCGGATAACCGCTCGTCACGCCGCGCCGTTCTGAACGCGGCTTACCACATCAAATCGTCAGGCACTTTAAAGTCGGCGTACGGATCGTCTTCATCCTGCTCTTCCTGACTCAGCGCGCTGTGCAACACAATGCTGCCCGCATCGCGCTGCGCGATTTTATCGGCGACGCTCGCGGGGATAATCGCGTATTCACACTCTTCCCGGTTCTCGATCAGCAAACGCGCAATGGCGAGGCGGCCATTGATCAGTTGGGTCTGCGTCGCCTTATCCACCAGGATTTTTTTGATCAGGTTGCCGTCGGTAAAGTTAAAACCGATATCGCCTTTCGCCAGCACGATGCGATTCATCTCGATCAGCTGCTTCACCTGCGCCTTGTATTCTTTGGACAGCGCGGCTTGCTTTTGCTGCTCGTTCAACTGCTTATCGCGCTCAAGCTGCGCCTTTTTATTCTCTTCCACCGCCTCTCTGGCCTCACGGGCCTGAACGCGTGATTTTTTAGCCGTTCTTTGGACTTTGGCCATTTTCTTGCTGGTTACCAAGCCCGCTTTGAGCATCTGCTCTTGTAAGGTGAGTTTTGTCATGTTCGTGTCTGAAGCCGTGGGATCATGAAGGGATTATACCCGTAATTTTTCAGGCTGCACCAGGTTGCCGGCCAACCCACCGGCGGTTTGCGCCGCAGAGCAACGGCGGTAAAACGGCCCGAACGCCCGATCATGAATACCGCTCATGTGGTAATGAAATTAAGTCTCTTTCACTCCCTCCGGGACTCTGGCAAAAATAGACCTCATTAACGACAGACAATATGAAATCAGCTGAATAAAAAAATAGAAAAACAAGCCATTGAAAGAAATGGATAAATCCAGCCTTCATATCATATAACAGGATGCTATAAGACGATGAATACAGACTTTACCTTTACGATTAAGAGCAGTTCTTTCGACGAAGATTATAACCCTTCTGAAAATACGCGTATCACCACCAACTTTGCTAATTTGGCCAGAGGGAAAAACCGCCGGGAGAACCTGCGCAACACGTTGGTGATGATCGACAATCGCTTTAATGCACTAGCCTATTGGGATAACCCCAAGGCCGATCGCTACTCTGTCGAGCTGGAAATCATCTCGGTTGAGATGCGCATCGAAGATCAGGGCGCCAGCTTTCCGGTTATCGAAATCCTGAAAACCAACATCATCGATAAAAAAACGCAAAAGCGTATCGAGGGCATCGTCGGGAACAATTTCTCGTCTTACGTGCGCGATTACGACTTTAGCGTCTTGCTGCCGGCGCACAATAAAAACGCGGCGGAATTTACCATTCCGAATGATTTCGGCGATTTGCACGGCAATATCTTTAAGCACTTCGTCAATTCAAACGAATACCATGAAAATTTCAGCAAACCGCCGGTGATCTGCCTCAGCGTATCCAGCAAAGACACCTACCATCGGACGGGCAATCAACACCCGGTCTTGGGCGACGAGTATCGGCAAGACGGCGCTTCATTGACCGACCGGTATTTTAAAAAAATGGGCCTGCAGGTGCGCTATTTCATGCCGAAAAATAGCGTTGCGCCCCTGGCCTTTTATTTCCCCGGGGATTTGCTGAGCGATTACACCGACCTGGAACTGATCGGCACCATCAGCACGATGGAGACCTTCCAGAAAATCTATCGGCCTGAAATTTACAATGCCAATTCGGCGGCGGGGCAATGCTATCAGCCAAGCTTGAATAACCAGGATCATTCATTAACCAAGATTGTTTACGATCGCGAAGAGCGTAGCCAGTTAGCGATTGAGCAGGGGAAATTTACGGAAGAGCAATTTATCAAACCCTACAAGCCTATTCTTGAGCAATGGTCTGCTCACTACGCGCTTTGATTCACTTAAATACAGGTCACCTATCATGAAAATATTGCTCCCCACATCGACCGCCGGCAGCTTGCCCAAACCGGTCTGGCTGGCCCAACCGGAAACCCTGTGGTCGCCCTGGAAATTGCAGAATGAAGAACTCATCGAAGGGAAACAGGACGCTCTGCGTTTGTCACTGGCAGAGCAACAACAGGCCGGCATCGATATCGTCAGCGATGGCGAACAAACCCGTCAGCACTTCGTCACGACGTTTATCGAGCATCTCAGCGGCGTCGATTTCGAAAAACGCGAAGTGGTTAAAATCCGCAATCGCTATGAGGCGAGCGTGCCGACGGTCGTGGGGGCGGTCTCGCGTCAAAAACCCGTTTTCGTTGAAGACGCCAAATTTTTACGCCAGCTGACCACACAGCCGATTAAATGGGCCCTGCCGGGGCCGATGACCATGATCGACACGCTCTATGACAACCACTATAAAAGCCGCGAGAAATTGGCTTGGGAGTTCGCGAAGATCCTCAATCAGGAAGCCAAAGAGCTCGAGGCCGCAGGCGTCGACATTATTCAGTTTGATGAGCCCGCATTTAATGTGTTCTTTGACGAGGTGAATGACTGGGGCATCGCCGCCCTGGAAAGAGCCATTGAAGGGCTTAAGTGTGAAACCGCCGTACATATCTGCTATGGATATGGGATTAAAGCCAATACCGACTGGAAAAAGACGCTGGGCTCGGAATGGCGACAATATGAAGAGGCGTTTCCGAAACTGCAAACGTCCAACATCGATATCATCTCGCTGGAGTGCCATAACTCGCACGTGCCCATGGATCTGCTTGAACTGATCCGCGGCAAAAAGGTGATGGTCGGCGCCATCGACGTAGCGAATCATGCCGTTGAGACGCCGGAGGAAGTGGCCGACACGCTGCGCAAAGCGCTGCAGTTTGTTGATGCCGACAAACTCTATCCGTCGACCAACTGCGGCATGGCCCCCCTGCCCCGTCAGGTCGCCCGCGGCAAGCTGAATGCGTTAAGCGCAGGCGCCGAGATCGTGCGCCGAGAGCTGTTAGCCAAATAACCTTGCCAGCGCCCGCCACAGACACCTCCTGCGGCGGGCGATTATCATCAATTTCCCCTCCCCGCAACGCCCCCGCTCTGGTGTATACTCGGATTTCTACGCGATGCCAGCCACAGCGGTTTTGGTTCAGGCCTGGCCTGAACAGCCCTCAGCCAGCCCACACAAGCCGAATAACAGTGGAATAACCATGAGCCCAAATACCGCTCGCATCAGCGAAATCATCGATCGCGCCAGGATCTCCCCCTACCAAATCCTGATCCTGACCCTGTGTTTCCTCATTGCCCTTCTGGACGGTTTCGATACCGCCATCATCGGCTATATCGCGCCGGCGCTGCGCGAAGAGTGGGATCTGCTGCCCGCTCAGCTCTCCCCCGCCTTCGGCGCGGGGCTGTTCGGCCTGCTGATCGGCAGCCTGCTGTTCGGGCCGATCGCCGACGCCATTGGCCGCAAACGCGTGCTGCTCGTCGCGGTGCTGGTGTTTGGCGGCTGTACTCTGGCTTCGGCCTATACGCATTCGATCGAATCCCTGACCCTGCTGCGCTTCATCACCGGCATTGGCCTCGGAGGCGCGATACCGGCCTGCATCACCCTCAGCTCGGAGTACTCGCCGGCGCGCCGCCGCATGCTGATGGTCACCTTGAGCTGGAGCGGCTTTACCGCCGGGTTGGCCCTGGGCGGCCTGCTGGCCGGGCAGATCATCCCGGCGTTCGGCTGGCGCGGCCTGCTGCTGGTCGGTGGCATCGCGCCGTTGGCGCTGCTGCCGTTGTTGGCCTGGCAGATGCCCGAATCAGTACGCTTTATGGCCGCCAGCGCCAAACATGCCGATCGGCTGCGCCGGGTGGTCGAACGCATCACCGGCCAGCGTTGGACGGGGATAACCATCGTCGATGACGAGCGCCCGGCGCAGGCCAGGTCGCCGATATCACACCTGTTTATCGAAGGCCGCGCCGTACGCACCCTGCTGCTGTGGGTGGCGTTCTTCTGTTCGCTGTTCGTGTTCTACCTGCTCACCAGCTGGCTGCCGACCCTGCTCAAAGACGCCGGTTACGATATCGCCCACGCCTCGCGCATCGGCGCGATGGTGCCGCTCGGCGGCACCCTGGGCGCCATCCTGATGGCGCTGCTGATGGATCGGATCGGGCCATACCGCGTACTGGCCGTCTCCTACCTGGGCGCCGCACTGGTAATTGGCGCGACCGGGTATCTGATGGGCGACGTCTACACGCTGGCCGCCGTCGTGTTCCTTATCGGCTTCGGCGTGGCCGGCGCGCAAAACGGCCTGAACCTGGTCTCCGCCACCCTTTATCCGACCGCAGCCCGCGTCACCGGCGTCAGCTGGGCCATGGCCAATGGCCGCTTCGGCTCAATTGTCGGCTCGATGCTCGGCGCCTGGATGATGGCCGCCGCCGGCTCGACGGAAGTGTTCTTCCTCTGGCTGGCGCTGCCGGCGCTGCTGGGCGCCGCCGCCATCTTCCTGCTCTATCGCCTCAGCCTGCGCCGCCGCACGCCGCTCACGGAACCGGCTGCGGGCATCTGACCTCGCGGAAAATAAAAGGCCGAGACGCCATCGGTAGCATCTCGGCCTCTCATGAGAAACCCTTAACCTATCGGTTATTTTTCAAAAGCGCTTGCCGCTATAGTGCACTGTTTTCCTTGTCATTGGCTTCCTTTATGCACTCATCGACATTTTTAAAATCATATTGCAGATAAACGCTCCCAACCCCACTATTGACGGCGGTCGCTTCAAGCATAATCCCCTGCAAATCGTTCTTGAACGGTTTATCTTTTTTCTCTTCCCAGTCAATACCGAAATAGCGTTCTTTTTTAAGCAGCCCCATCATCCAATCACCAGGTTCTTTCCATAACGACCCCGGCAACAGCAAATCAGTAGCATTTCCTTTGCCATAATTAGCGGTCAATGATTTAGCAATGTCCTTCACCCTGGACTTTAACTCCACCCCATAACTGTCTGTATTGATATCACCGCTAAGCGCGCGAATTCGGCATAAACCAACCTTGGGAGAGATGAGCAAAATGTAGGTTTCAAAGGCGTAATACGTTTTGGGGACGACCTCCGTAGTATAAATATTAAGACGATTCGGTATTGCCGTTAAGGTAACGCCTGTCATGTCCTCGACGTTCTTTTTCGTCAACCCCATTTGCAGTCCAAACGGCCCAATGCCGGGCGGAAGCAACGCGTCTTTCGCCACCGGTTCTTCCCGCTGATTGGATTTTGAAGCGGTTGATGTTGCATGATGGGCTATCGTCGGAACGGCCAGGCCATATTTCGCCGACAGCAATTTTTGCTGCAACATCGCCAGACTTTGCTCTTGAGTGGCTATCGTTGCCTTTTTTATCGACCCCACCAGACCACCATCGTATTGTGCAGCCTCTTGTTTAGCGGTCGATATTTCCCGAGTCAGCATTGCCAATTCGGCGGTGAGCTTTTCCGCCAGCTTCAGATCCGGCGCGGTCTGGTTCGTGACAATCTCAACCTTTGATCCAGACTCGATCGCATTGATTCGTTGCTGAATAAGCGCCTTGTTCGTTTTCAGAATTTCCAGTCGCGCCATCACCAGAGATTTAATCAAGCCGCCGTTTAACGTGTCCTGCTGTTTAGCTGCGTTTTCAATCTCGGCATCCGTACTCACCAGCTCTGACTTTAAATCGTCTACTTGCTGTATTTGTTCAGGCGACAATGCTTTTGGCCCACATCCAGAGATCAAGACGCTCAATAATGCGGCAATAACAGCCCTTTTCATTTCATCCCTTTCCTATCGACAATCCACAAGAAAGCTATGGTATCAGAGAAGGAAACAGTAACAACGAAAAGTCGTTTTTACCGCGACTTATTGAGCTTCTCGTTATTACGCCCGCATCTACTTGTCATAGGCCGCAATTTCCGAAGGCGCATATCGGCTTGGCGCCAATATCGATACAGCGGAGACAGATTGAATGGCTGCCTGGCTAATACGGGGAAAATAGCAATAAAAAAGGGGGCAAGGCCCCCTTCTCTGTTATTCCGCCTTGGCGGAAGCGTCTTCGGTGCGATACAGGTGCACATCCATCTGCGGGAACGGAATGCCGATGTTGTGGGCATCCAGCGCGCGCTTGAAGTTTTCCATCAGATCGAAGTACACGTTCCAGTATTCCGCATTGGTGGTCCAGGAACGGGTCACGAAGTTCAGCGAGGACGGCGCCATCTCGTTCAGACGCACGGTCACGCCTTTGGCGTGCATGATGCGTTTGTCGGCGGCGATCACGTCGCCCAGCACCTTCTTCACCACGTCGATATCGGCGTTGTAGGCCACGCCCACCACGATATCCACGCGGCGGTTCGGTTCGCGGGAGTAGTTGATGATGTTGCCGGCGATGATTTTACCGTTCGGCACCACGATGGTTTTGTTGTCGGCGGTGCGCAGGGTGGTGGAGAAAATCTGCACCTGATCGACGGTACCGGCCACGCCGCCCAGATCGACATATTCACCCACGCGCAGCGGACGGAAGATCACCAGCAGCACGCCGGCGGCGAAGTTGGACAGCGAGCCTTGCAGCGCCAGGCCGACGGCCAAACCGGCGGCACCCAGCACCGCGATCACCGAGGTTGTCTGCACGCCGACGCGCCCCAGCACGGCGATGAAGGTGAACGCCAGCACGCCGTAACGCACGATCGCCGACAGGAAGTCGGCCACCGTGGCGTCGATGCCGCGCAGCTTCATCACGCGGTTCAGCGCATTGCCGACCACGCGGGCCACGATCGAACCGATGATCAGGATAACGATGGCGGCGACGATATTCACCGCGTACTGGATCAACAGATCCTGATTCTTCACCAACCAGTCGCCGGCACCGTTGATGCCGTCTACTACATTCAAATCTTTCATTCGTGTCGTCCTAACTCAGTCCCTAACGGGAGAAACTCGCAAAAATACACTGGCCTCGGCGGCCAGTAGGAAACCACGCCTAAGGGTAACCAACATTAAAGGCTCATGCCAACCATCAGCATTAAAAATAGCCGAAACTGCCCGCCGCTTCTTCTATGCTGAGAACAGCGCGTTGGCCATTTCACGACAAGGGATCCGTTCTTCATGCACATTCGCTCTTCGCTCAAACACTATTGGCAAGTGCGGCCCAGGCTGCTGTTTTCCGTCGGCGCCGGGCTGCTGTGCTTTCTGCTGCTGCCCGCCCAGCTCTCGCTGCTGCAACGCTTGATGATCGGCTGGAATACGCTGGCCTGGCTCTACCTGCTGTTTCTCTGGCGGCTGATGCTGGTCAGCACGCCGCAGCACATTCGCCAAATCGCCCGGCGGCAGGACGAAAGCGCCAGCATGGTGCTGGCGTTAGTCAGCCTCGGCTGCCTGGTCAGCTTACTGGCGATCCTGTTTGAATTGAGCAGCGCCAAACAGGTGGTCGGCTCTCTGAAAACGCTGCATTTGCTCCTGACCGGCGCCACGCTGGCGGTCTCCTGGCTGCTTCTGCCGACCGCCTTCACCATGCACTATGCTCATCAGTTTTATCGCCAGGGCGCACAGCAGGATCCTTTGCCGCTGCTGTTCCCCGGCAATCTCGCCGATCCCACCTATCTGGATTTCGCCTACTTCTCCTTCACCATCGCGGTCGCGTCGCAAACCGCCGATGTGGCGGTCGGCGCGGCAGAGGTGCGCAAGATCACCCTTCTGCAGTCGGTGATCTCCTTCGCGTTCAACATGCTGATCCTGGGCCTGTCCATCAACGTCGGCGCCGGCCTGTTGGGCTGAAAACGAAAAAGGCTCCCCGCAGGGAGCCTTTAAATTGCAAACAAAGGAGGAAAAAACGTGGTTTTTCCTCCTTTGTGATCATCAGTCGAAAATCAATAAATTGATTTTCCTTATTTTTTATATTTTGCCTACGGCAAGCCAAGCCACGCATCAGGCTTGCCATAAACAAAAAGGCTCCCCGCAGGGAGCCTTGTACATCATGCAACAGGTGCCGAAGATTACAGAACGTCTACCGCGTTCAGATCTTTGAAGGCCTGCTCCAGACGCGTCACCATGCTGGTTTGCGCTGCGCGCAGCCATACGCGTGGATCGTAGTATTTCTTGTTAGGCTGATCGGCGCCTTTCGGGTTGCCCAGCTGGCCCTGCAGGTAAGCTTCGTTCGCTTTGTAGTACTGCAGGATGCCGTCCCAGGTCGCCCATTGGGTGTCGGTGTCGATGTTCATCTTGATCACACCGTAACCCACAGACTCTTTGATCTCTGCATCGGTAGAACCGGAACCGCCGTGGAACACGAAGTTCAGGCTGTTGTGCGGCAGGTTGAATTTCTTGGACACGTAATCCTGAGAATCGCGCAGGATGGTTGGAGTCAGCTTAACGTTGCCTGGCTTGTACACGCCGTGCACGTTACCGAACGATGCAGCGATGGTGAAGCGCGGGCTGATGGCGTTCAGTTTTTCGTACGCGTAAGCCACGTCTTCCGGCTGGGTGTACAGAGCGGAAGCGTCCATATGGCTGTTGTCCACGCCATCTTCTTCACCGCCGGTGCAGCCCAGTTCGATTTCCAGCGTCATGCCGATTTTGGCCATGCGCTTCAGGTAGGCGCTGCAGATCTCGATGTTTTCTTCCAGAGACTCTTCAGACAGATCGATCATGTGGGAAGAGAACAGCGGTTTGCCGGTAGCGGCGAAGTGTTTCTCGCCGGCGTCCAGCAGGCCGTCCAGCCATGGCAGCAGTTTCTTCGCGCAGTGGTCGGTGTGCAGGATCACCGGCACGCCGTAGTGTTCAGCCATCTGGTGAACGTGGTGTGCGCCGGAGATAGCGCCCAGAATCGCTGCGCCCTGAGGCACATCGGTCTTCACGCCTTTGCCGGCGATGAATGCGGCGCCGCCGTTGGAGAACTGAACGATGACCGGCGCGCGCACTTTAGCCGCGGCTTCCAGCACTGCGTTGATGGAGTCGGTACCCACGCAGTTTACCGCTGGCAGCGCAAAGTTGTTCTCTTTAGCAACTGCGAAGACTTTCTGAACGTCATCACCCGTGATGACACCCGGTTTTACGAAATCAAAAATTTTAGACATGTTACTTTGTCCTGTTTCGTCGGCCGTAGATGGATGTAAATCGATGTTTTCACGCCGCGCAGCATTTGCCGCGCGGTATAAAACAAACGGGCGGCTTTCGCCTCCCGTTGTCTGAATTACTGCTTAGCGCGCTCTTCCAGCATCACGACTGCAGGCAGCGGTTTCCCTTCAACGAATTCCAGGAATGCGCCACCGCCGGTGGAGATGTAGGAGATTTTGTCAGCGATACCGAACAGATCGATGGCTGCCAGAGTGTCGCCGCCGCCAGCGATAGAGAAAGCGTCGCTATCGGCGATCGCGCGGGCGACAATTTCGGTGCCCTTACGGAAGTTAGGGAACTCGAATACGCCAACCGGGCCATTCCACAGAATGGTTTTGGCGTTCTTCAGGATAACGGCCAGACGCTCGGCAGAGACGTCGCCCATATCCAGAATTTGCTCGTTGTCCTGGATCTCGTTGGCCTGCTTCACGGTCGCGGTCGCGGTCTCAGAGAACTCGGTCGCCACGCGCACGTCGGTCGGCACCGGAATGTCGCAGGTTTCCAGCAGTTTCTGCGCGTTCGGGATCAGATCCGGTTCGTACAGGGACTGGCCCACGTTGTTGCCCTGCGCCGCCACGAAGGTGTTGGCAATGCCGCCGCCGACGATCAGCTGATCGGCGATTTTGGACAGGGAATCCAGCACGGTCAGTTTGGTGGAGACTTTAGAACCGCCCACGATGGCGACCATCGGACGGGCCGGGTTACCCAGGGCTTTGCCCAGCGCTTCCAGCTCGGCGGACAGCAGCGGGCCGGCACAGGCGACAGGCGCGAACTTGCCCACGCCGTGGGTGGAAGCCTGCGCGCGGTGCGCGGTGCCGAACGCGTCCATCACGTACACGTCGCACAGCGCCGCGTATTTCTTGGACAGGGTTTCGTCGTCTTTCTTCTCGCCCTTGTTGAAACGGACGTTTTCCAGCACCACCAGTTCACCTTCGGCGACGTCGACGCCATCCAGATAATCCTTCGCCAGACGCACTGGGGATTTCAGTTGATCTTTCAGGTAGTTGACCACAGGCAGCAGGGAGAATTCTTCGTTGTACTCGCCTTCGGTAGGACGACCCAGGTGGGAGGTTACCATCACGCGGGCGCCTTGCTTCAGCGCAGCTTCGATAGTCGGCAGGGAAGCGCGGATACGCGCGTCGGAAGTCACTTTACCGTCTTTTACCGGCACGTTCAGATCGGAGCGGATCAGTACGCGTTTACCCGCCAGATCCAGATCGGTCATCTTAATTACAGACATGGTGAACCCTCTTTATTGAATCTCTATAAAATTGCCTGAGCAGCGCGCCAATCACGCCGGCGCCGCCGTACTAGAAACCGCTGGCGGCCATTGCCCGTGTTGTATCCAACATCCGATTGGCAAAGCCCCATTCATTGTCGCACCAGACCAAGGTCTTTATCAGGTGCTGCCCGCTGACCCGGGTCTGCGTACCGTCGACGATAGCGCTGTGCGGGTCATGGTTAAAATCGATCGAGACCAATGGTAATTCCGTGTAGTCAACTATACCACGAAATGATTCCCGTGCGGCCTTTTGCAACAGCTGGTTGACCTCCGCCACCTTCACTGCGGCGCTCACGCTGACGCTAAGATCGATAGCCGTCACGTTGATGGTCGGCACGCGCACCGAGATAGCCTCGAAGCGATCGCAAAACTGCGGGAAGATGCGGGTGATGCCCGCGGCCAGCTTGGTATCGACCGGAATGATCGACTGGCTCGCCGCGCGGGTGCGCCGCAAATCCGCGTGATACGCGTCGATCACCGGCTGATCGTTCATCGCCGAGTGAATGGTGGTCACGGTGCCGGACTCGATGCTGTAGGCGTCGTCCAGCAGCTTGATCACCGGAATAATGCAGTTGGTGGTGCACGAGGCGTTGGACACGATGCGATGTTCCGCCAGCAGCGTCTGATGGTTGACGCCGAACACGATGGTGGCGTCCAGATCGTTGCCGCCCGGATGGGCGAACAGCACTTTCTTCGCCCCCGCCGCCAGATGGGCCTCGCCATCCGCCCGGCTGCCGTACACGCCGCTGCAGTCCAGCACCACGTCGACGCCCAGTTCGCCCCAGGGCAACTGCTCCACCGCCGGTTGGTGCAACAGGCGAATCGCGTCGTCTCCGACGCTCAGCGTGTCGCACTCTTGCCGCACATCCCAGGCGAAGCGGCCATGGCTGGAGTCGTACTTCAGCAGATGGGCCATGCCTTCGGCGTTCGCCAGCTCATTGATCGCCACCACGGAGATTTCCGCCCGTCGGCCCGATTCGTACAGTGCGCGCAATACGCTGCGGCCGATGCGGCCAAAGCCGTTTATCGCTATGCGGATGGTCATGCTGCTCCTGAAAAAAGGGCCGTCCACGCCGGGTTGACTCACCGGCGCCGCCCGGCGCTGACTGGTTGTCTCACTAACCCGCATAGAGTAGTGGATCGTACCGCCCGCTGTGAATCGCCGAGTTTGCATTATTCCCGCGCTTCAGCGGTTTTTCACCGCCGTCACATCGGCATTTCTGTCGAAGAGTGCTTCAACTGAAACGCTTCAGCTGAGCATAAACCAAAGTTTTGGCAAAAGGAACACGTGCGACAGTTCCTCAGGTAACGGATGGGAATTTTACGAGCATAAGATGATCTGGCGCACATTTTTGGCCTTAAGACCGCGACGGATTTTCACTCGCCGGCACCGTTTCGCCGTAGTGCTCACAAAAATAGTCGCGCAGAAATTCGACGGTCACCCGCACTTTCGCCGACGTTGCCAGCCGGGAAACGTACACCGCCCAGATATTGGCCGGCTGATAATACTCCGGCAGGATGTGCACCAGTCGGCCGCTGTCGATGTTCTCTTTCACGTCCCAGGCGGAACGCAGCGCGACGCCCTGCCCGTCCAGGCACCACTGATGCACGATTTCGCCGTGGTTCGACGCCAGCGCGCCCGTCACCTTTACCGTTTCTTCACCGCTCGGCCCCTGCAGCCGCCACAGCCCGAACGGATGATCGCGTTCTTTGATCACCAGACAGGAACGGCCCGCCAGCTCCGCCGGGTTTTTCGGCGCCCCGTGGCGCTGCAGGTACGCCGGCGAAGCGCACAGTATGCGCTGGTTGTCCGCCAGCTTGCGCGCAATAAGATTGGGGGCGATATCGTCGCCGATGCGGATATCCAGATCGAAACCTTCGCTGACCAGATCCACCAGCCGATCGGAAACGTCGAGCCGCAGTTCCAGCTGCGGATACTGCCGCGCCAGCGCCGACAGCGCCGGCGCGACGAAACGCCGGCCAAAGCCGAAGCTGCTGACCACTCGCAGCATGCCCTGCGGCGCCTGGCGCACTTCGGACAGCTCGTCCATCATCTGATCGACATCGTTGAGAATGCGCTGCGCCCATTCGTAGATGCGCTCGCCGTCTTCGGTGATCGCCACCCGCCGCGTGGTGCGGTGCAGCAACGACACGTCCAGCGTCTTCTCCAACAGCGCGATGCGCTTGCTGATAAAGGCCGGCGAAACGCCCAACTCTTCGGCGGCGGCGGCAAACCCGGCGCGGCGCGCCACCAGCACGAACACCCGCAGGTCACTCAGGATCGGCATATTGTTCATGATTCGTGTTTTATGTTTCACCGTTTTCAGGATTGATTAACAGTTAGTCAATTATAGGATAACAGTGTTGTCAATCTCCCCTACCTACAAATGAGACCTCTGTATGAGCAAAACTTACAAGATTGCCGCCATCCCCGGGGACGGGATCGGGCGGGAAGTGTTGCCGGAAGGCATACGAGTATTGCAGGCGGCGGCGGCGCGCTGGGATCTGTCGCTGGAATTCGCCACCTTCGAGTGGGCCAGCTGCGACTACTACCAGCACCACGGCCAGATGATGCCGGACGACTGGTTCGAGCAACTGAAAGGCTTCGACGCCATCTATTTCGGCGCCGTCGGTTGGCCGGACACGGTGCCCGATCATATCTCGCTGTGGGGTTCTCTGCTGAAATTCCGGCGCGACTTCGAACAGTACGTCAACCTGCGTCCGGTGCGGCTGTTTCCCGGTGTGCCCTGCCCGCTGGCGAACAAGCAGCCGGGCGATATCGATTTCTACGTGGTGCGCGAAAATACCGAAGGGGAATACTCCTCGCTCGGCGGACGGATGTTCGAAGGCACCGAACGCGAGATGGTGATCCAGGAATCGGTCTTCACCCGTCAGGGCGTGGATCGCATCCTGAAGTACGCCTTTGAGCTGGCGCAACAGCGCCCGCGCAAACGCCTGACCGCCGCCACCAAGTCCAACGGCATGGCCATCAGCATGCCGTACTGGGATGAGCGCGTGGCGGAGATGGCGCGCCAATACCCTGATATCGCCTGGGACAAACAGCACATCGATATTCTGTGCGCGCGTTTCGTGCTGAACCCCGAACGCTTCGACGTGGTGGTCGCCTCCAACCTGTTCGGCGATATTTTGTCGGATCTCGGCCCGGCCTGCACCGGCACCATCGGCATCGCCCCCTCGGCCAACCTGAACCCGGAGCGCAACTTCCCGTCGCTGTTCGAGCCGGTGCACGGCTCGGCGCCGGACATTTTCGGCAAAAACATCGCCAACCCGATCGCCATGATCTGGAGCGGCGCGATGATGCTGGACTTCCTCGGCGACGGCGATGCCCGCTACCGCCAGGCGCACGACGGCATCCTGCAGGCGATTGAGCGCATTATCGCCGACGGGCCGCGCACGCCGGACATGCGCGGCGACGCCTCCACCCAGCAAGTCGGCCAGGCGATCGCCGCCCTGCTGCAACGCTGAACGCCGCAGATTTTCCCGCGCAGGGCGCCCTTCCGCGCCCTGCTTTGCCACGTCCGTTTTTCCGCTTCGATCGCTGCCGCAAATCCGTTGAAAACCACCGCAGAAGGCACGCCAATACCCCGGTCAAGATCACAACAAATTGTTTACATACTGTGTTTTATCCTTTTACAGATGCCCCAATTGTGGCCCTCCTGTAATTTGTGCACACTCGAAAATGTTAATGAAGAGTGAATATTCCCGGTAGCGACCCACCGGGCGGTTTGCTCCTCGCGGTGTAACAAAACAAATGGTTCAAGCCAATAAGGCCCGGGCGCACCCTACGCTTTGCGCACCGGCCCACCACCGATAACAGGAGTTCACTCCCATGCAGAGCAATCCCAAAAAGGATGTCACGCTCATCGCCATCAGCCTGTGCAGCATTGCGCTGATCGCCATTTGCCTGATGCTCTTTCCGGCTCAATCCGCGCTTATCGCCAACACCATTTTCAACGGCGTCACCCGGCTGTTCGGTTCAACCATTCAAATCCTGGTGCTGATCGCCCTGCTGGTGGTGCTGTATCTGGCGTTGAGCAAATACGGCAACATCCGCCTCGGCGAAGGCAAACCGCAATACTCCACGCTGGCCTGGCTGTTCATGTTCATCTGCGCCGGCCTCGGCTCGTCCACCCTGTATTGGGGGGTAATGGAGTGGGCGTATTACTACCAGACGCCGGGGCTGAACATCGCGCCGCGCACCCCGAAGGCGCTGGAATACAGCATCAGCTACTCCTTCTTCCACTGGGGCCTGAGCGCTTGGGCAACCTATGCCCTCGCCTCGCTGATCATGGCCTACCACTTCCACGTGCGTAAGAACAAAGGGCTCAGCCTGTCGGGGATCATTTCCGCCATCACCGGCGTGCGCGCCAACGGCCCGATCGGGCGGATGGTGGACCTGATTTTCCTGGTCGCCACCGTCGGCGCCCTCACCATTTCGCTGGTGCTGACCGCCTCCACCTTTACCCGCGGGCTGACGGCGCTGACCGGCATCCCGGACAACTTCGCGGTGCAGGCGACGGTGATCCTGCTGGCGGCGGTGATTTTCTGCCTCAGCTCCTACATCGGCATCGACGGTGGCATGCAGCGCCTGAGCAAAATGGTCGGCTGGGGCGCATTCGCTTTCGCCGGGTTGGTGCTGCTGGTCGGCCCCACCGAGTTCACCATCAACAACACCATCAACGCCATCGGCCTGACGGCGCAAAATTTCCTGCAGATGAGTCTGTTCACCGATCCGATGGGCGACGGCAGCTTCAGCCGCAGCTGGACGGTGTTCTACTGGCTGTGGTGGATCTCCTATACTCCGGGCGTGGCGATGTTCGTCACCCGCGTCTCGCGCGGCCGCAAGATTAAAGAGGTGATCTGGGCGCTGTTGCTCGGCAGCACCCTCGGCTGCTGGTTCTTCTTCGGCTCGCTGGAAAGCTACGCCATGCACCAGTTCATCAGCGGGCAGCTCAACGTGCCGGAGATCCTCAGCACCCAGGGCGGCGAAACCGCCGTGCAGATGCTGCTGACGGCGCTGCCGCTCGGCAAGCTGTTCCTCGCCGCCTATCTGTTCATCATGATCATTTTCCTGGCCTCGCACATGGACGCCGTGGCCTACACCATGGCCGCCACCAGCACCCGCAACCTGCAGGAGGGGCAAGATCCCAGCCCGATGCTGCGCCTGTTCTGGTGCGTGGTGATCACCCTGATCCCGCTGTCGATCCTGTTTACCGGCGCCTCGCTGGACACCATGAAAACCACGGTGATCCTGACCGCACTGCCGTTCCTGCTGGTGCTGCTGGTGAAAACCTACGGTTTCGCCCGCTGGCTGAAGCAGGACTACGCGGCCATCCCGGCGCACCTGATCGAAAGCAGCCCGCCAACGCTGCCCGAAGCGCCGCCGGCCGGCGAACTCTCCGCTCCATCGTCGTATCAACCGCGCCCTATGGCGAAATGACAATAAGAAAAGAGGAAGGTTAACTTATGAGCACTCTGATCCCTGAATTTACCTTACCGAAAGATTTCTGCGCCGACGCACGCGAGGCCTACACCATACCGGCCCGGTTCTACACCCACCAGGCGGCGTTCGAGCACGAAAAAGAGCAGGTGTTCGCCACCAGTTGGATCTGCGTGGCGCACCGCAGCGAGCTTGCCCAACCGAACGACTACATCACCCGCGAGATCATCGGTGAAAACATTCTGGTGGTGCGCGGCCGCGATAACGTGCTGCGCGCCTTTTACAACGTCTGCCCGCACCGCGGCCACCAACTGCTGGCGGGCGACGGCCGGGCGAAAAACGTCATCACCTGCCCTTATCACGCCTGGGCGTTCAAGCTGGACGGCGAGCTGGCGCACGCGCGCAACTGTGAAAACGTGCAGAACTTCGATAAAGAAAACTCGCACCTGGTGCCGGTGCGGGTCGAAGAGTACGCCGGGTTTATTTACGTCAATCTGGACTCGCAGGCCGGCACGGTGGAAGACCAACTGCCGGGCCTCGGCGCCAAAGTGCGCGAAGCCTGCCCGCAGGTCGACGATCTCAAGCTGGCGGCGCGTTTCGTCACCCGCACCCCGGCCAACTGGAAGAACATCGTCGACAACTACCTCGAGTGCTACCACTGCGGCCCGGCGCATCCCGGTTTCGCCGACTCGGTGCAGGTCGATCGCTACTGGCACACCCTGCACGGCAACTGGACGCTGCAGTTCGGCTACGCCCGCCCTTCCGAGCAGTCGTTCAAGTTTGAAGAGGGCAAAGAATCCAGCTTCCACGGCATCTGGCTGTGGCCGTGCACCATGTTCAACATGCCGCCGCTGGAAGGCATGATGACGGTGATCTATGAGTTCCCGGTCGATGCGGAAACCACCCTGCAGCACTACGACATCTACTTCACCAACACCGATTTGAGCGACGAACAGCTCAAACTGATCGACTGGTACCGCGACGTGTTCCGCCCGGAAGATTTGCGGCTGGTGGAAAGCGTGCAAAAAGGCCTGAAGTCGCGCGGCTATCGCGGCCAGGGGCGCATCATGGCCGACGGCGCCGGCAGCGGCGTCAGCGAACACGGCATCGCCCACTTCCACAACCTGCTGGCGCAGGTTTATCAACCTTGATGCGACGGGGCCCGCGGGCCCCTTTCCCCTGACTTGTGAGGTTCTTGTGAAAATTTCCGATCGGGCGCTATTCCGCCAACAGGCATATATCAACGGCCAATGGCGCGACGCCGACAACCAGGAAACCCTGCCGGTGAGCGATCCCGCCACCGGCCAACTCATCGGCAGCGTGCCCAACATGGCGACGGCCGAAACCCAACGGGCGATCGACGCCGCCCAGCAGGCGCTGGAAGGCTGGCGCGCGCTGCCGGCGCAACAGCGCGCGCAGCTGCTGCGGCGCTGGTTTGAACTGATGCTGGAACACCAGCAGGATCTGGCCAACCTGATGACGCTGGAGCAAGGCAAACCGCTGGCGGAATCGCTGGGTGAGATCCGCTACGCCGCCTCCTTTATCGAATGGTTCGCCGAACAGGCCAAGCGCGCCAACGGCGACATCATTCCTTCGCCGAGCAGCGATAAACGCCTGATGGTGCTGAAACAGGGCATCGGCGTGTGCGCGGCGATCACGCCCTGGAACTTCCCGGCGGCGATGATCACCCGCAAGGCTGCGCCGGCGCTGGCGGCCGGCTGTACGCTGGTGGTCAAACCCGCCAACGAAACCCCTTATTCGGCGCTGGCGATGGCCGAGCTGGCAGAACGCGCCGGCATTCCCGCCGGGGTGTTCAACGTGGTGACCGGCAATTCGCAGGCGATCGGCGCCGAGCTGACTCGCCACCCGCAGGTGCGCAAACTCAGCTTTACCGGCTCCACACCGGTGGGCAGGCTGCTGATGCGCCAGAGCGCGGACACCATCAAGAAAGTGTCGCTGGAGCTGGGCGGCAACGCGCCGTTCATCGTATTTGACGATGCGGACATCGATGCCGCGGTGGAAGGCGCGCTGATCGCCAAGTATCGCAACGCCGGGCAGACCTGCGTCTGCGTCAACCGGTTCTACGTTCAGCGCGGCGTTTACCCGCAGTTCGCCGAGAAGTTTGTCGCCCGCGTGGCGGCACTGCAGGTCGGCAACGGCTTCGAAGCCGGCGTACAGATTGGCCCTCTGATCAATCGCAAGGCGCGCGATAAGGTGTTGGAGCTGCTCGATGACGCACTGAGCAAAGGCGCTCAGGTGCTGACCGGCGCCACGCCGCACGCGCTGGGCGGCAATTTCTTCACCCCGACGGTGCTGGGCGACGTGCAGCCCGGCTCGCTGCTGCTGGAAGAAGAGATCTTCGGCCCGGTCGCGCCGCTGGTGATATTCGATGACGAAGCCGAGGCGATCCGCCAGGCCAACGACACCATTTACGGCTTGGCCGCTTACTTCTACACCCGTGATGCGGCGCGCATCTGGCGCGTTTCGGAACGGCTGGAGTACGGCATGGTCGGCATCAATACCGGGCTTATCTCCAACGAGGTGGCGCCGTTCGGCGGGGTGAAACAGTCGGGGCTGGGGCGTGAAGGCTCCGAATACGGCATCGAAGACTATCTGGAGCTCAAATACCTGTGCCAGGCGGTATAACTTTTTCATGCGCGGGGACGCCCGCGCTTTGGAGCCAATGAATGACCAGCTATCAGATGCTTGATGTCCGCGTCGTCGACATCGAAACCGTCACCGCACGGGTCAAGCGCTTTACCCTGGCGGATCCGCAAGGCCGGCCGCTGCCCGCCTTCAGCGGCGGCAGCCACATCATCGTGCAAATGCAGGACGGCGAGCAGCGCTACAGCAACGCCTATTCGCTGCTCAGCTCACCGTTTGAACTCGAGCATTACCAGATCGCCGTTCGGCGCGAGTCTCCTTCCAAAGGCGGTTCCGACTTCATGCATGACCGGTTGGCGGTCGGCGATACGCTGACCATCAGCACCCCGAATAACCTGTTCGCGCTGGCGCCGGAAGCGCAACATCACGTGCTGATCGCCGGCGGCATAGGCATCACGCCGTTTATGGCCCATCTGCATGAGCTGCAACGCAGCGGCCAACGCTACCATCTGCACTACTGCTTCCACAGTGAAGAGCACAACGCCTTCCAGCAGCAGCTGATGCAAGCGCCGTTCGCAGACAACGTCAGTTGCCATGTCTCCAGCCTTGGCGGCCGGTTGGATCTGGCGCGCACGCTGGCCGATGTGGAACCCGGTGCCCATATCTACGTCTGCGGCCCGGCGGCGCTGAACGAAGCGGTTTACCGGATCGCCGCCGAACGGGGCATCGCCCCCGGTCGCTTGCACAGCGAAGCCTTCGCCGCCGAAGACACGGCGGGCGGTGCCTTTACGCTGGTGCTGGCCCGCTCAGGTATTGAGCTTGAAGTGGCGGAAGACATGACCATCCTGCAGGCGCTGGAAAACAGCAAGGCGGCCAAGGTCGAGTGCCTGTGCCGCGAAGGCATTTGCGGCACCTGCGAAACCCGCATCGTCGAAGGGGAAGCCGATCACCGCGATCAGTATCTCAGCGAGGAAGAACGCGCGGCGCAGCAGACCCTGTTGATCTGCTGCTCGCGCGCCAAAGGCAGCCGGCTGGTGCTGGATTTGTAAAAGGAGCGCCCGCAACGGCGGGCGTCCTGGTTAAGCTTTCGGGAATATCCACAGATGCTCGGCCGGCAGGGAGAGCCGGCACAGCGCCCGATCGCGCGCCTCGTGGCCATAGGCGCGTACCACGAAATCTTCGGCCACGGTGCGGAACAGGTATTCCCAGCGATCGCCGAGATACATGCTGGTCAGCAACGGCAGCTCAAGCTGATTACCCTGTGGATCTTCACCCAACCGCACGCGCTCCACGCGGATCACCGCCGTGCCCTCCTGCCCGACCTGCACGCCTTCGCCCGCTTTGCCCCACAGCGCCCAATCCTTACCTTCGATGCGCGCCCGGCCATCTTCCAGCGCCACGATCTTGCCAGGCAACCGGTTGTTGCTGCCCATGAATTCGGCGGTGAACAGCGTGGCGGGCGAACCGTACATCTCCTGCGGCGTGCCCTGCTGTTCGATTTTGCCGTTATTGAGCAGCAGGATGCGATCGGAAATGGCCATCGCCTCGTTCTGATCGTGGGTCACCATCAGCGCCGACAGACCGAGCTTGATGATCAGCTCGCGCAGAAATACCCGCGCTTCTTCGCGCAGCTTGGCGTCGAGGTTGGACAGCGGCTCATCCAGCAGGATCACCGGCGGGTTGTAGACCAGCGCACGGCCGATCGCTACCCGCTGTTGCTGGCCGCCGGAGAGCTGGTGCGGATGGCGCTTGGCCAAATGCCCCAGCCCGAGCTGATCCAGCACCGCCTGTACCCGTTGGGCGATTTCCGCCGAGGCGGTCTTACGCAGCTTCAGCGGATAAGCGACGTTCTCAAACACCGTTTTATGCGGCCACAGGGCGTAGGACTGAAACACCAGCCCCAGGTTGCGCTCTTCGGCGGGAATTTCGCTGCGCGCGCTACCGTTGTAAACCGCGCTGTCGCCGATGACGATCCGCCCCTGGCTCGGCTTCTCCAGCCCGGCCACCGCCCGCAGCAACGTGGTTTTGCCGCTGCCCGACGGGCCCAGCAGCGAGACCACTTCGCCCCGTTTCAGATCCATCGACACCCCTTTCAGCACCGGGTTGTCGCCATAGGTCAAATGCAGGTTCTCTACCGAAAGTTCAATCATGTAATTTCACTCCAAAGCGCAAGGCGATCCCCAGCCCCAGCACCACCAGCAGGATATTGATGAACGACAGCGCGGCGACGATATCGATGGCGCCCGCGGCCCACAGGGAAACCAGCATCGAGCCGATGGTTTCCGTGCCCGGAGACAGCAGATACACCCCGGTGGAATATTCGCGTTCAAAGATCAGGAACATCAGCAGCCAGGAGCCGATCAGGCCGTAGCGCGACAGCGGAATGGTAACGTGTCGGGTGATCTGGCCGCGGCTGGCGCCGGCGCTGCGCGCGGCTTCCTCCAGTTCCGGCCCTACCTGCAGCAGCGTGGAAGAGATCAGCCGCAGGCCATAGGCCATCCACACCACGGTGTAGGCCAGCCAGACGCTGAAGATGGTGCTGCGCAGCGAACGCAGCCAGACGATCACGTTCTCGCGCAGCCATTCGGCCATCGGCAGCACGGACAGCCAGCCTTCCTTGAGCGATTTATCCAGCCACATCGGCAGGAACAGGAACACCCACAGGAACGCCAAACCGGCCAGCAGCCCCGGCACCGCGCGCGGCACCAGCACGCTGTAGTCGAGGAAGCGCGTGGCGCCGTCCGGCTTGCGGTGCATCGCGATGCCGATAAACAGATAGCACGCGACCGCCAGCGCCCCGCCGATCACCCCGATCGCCATCGAGTTGACGATGGCGCGCAGCAGGTTGGGCTGCGCCCAGATGGTGCGGAAGGTGTTGATCGACAGTTCGTCCCAGACAGACACGCCCACGCCCCAGTTGGAGATAAAGGCGCGCAGCACCACGCCGATCAGCGGCACGCCGATGGTCACGGTCAGCCAGAACATCACCACCGCGCCGGCCACCCAGCGCCATTTGCCCAGCGGCAACGCGCGCGCCTGCGAGGCTTTGCCCTTGACGGTGACGAAACGGTTGGCGGTACGCATCAGCCTGCGCTGCAGCATCACCAACGGAATGGTGATGCAGATCAGCACCACCGCTACCGCCGCCATCAGGTGGTAAGACGGCGTGCCCAGCTTGTTGGTCAACTGATACAGGTAGGTCGCCAGCACCAGGTTGCCTTCCGGATCGCCCAACACCAGCATCAGGCCGAACACCTCCAGCCCGAGGAAGAACAGCAGAACCCCGGCGTACAGGATAGACGGCCGCACCATCGGCAGGCTGACGGCGGTCATCACCTGCAGCGGCGTAGCGCCGGCGGTGCGCGCCGCTTCTTCAACGTCGGAGCCCACGCTGCGCAGCGCCGAGGAGATGTACAGGTAGGCGTGGGGCACGTGCGTCAACCCGGCGATAACCACGATGCTGGCCATCGAATAGATGTTCCACGGCACGAAGCCCAGCAGCGCCTCCGCCCACAGCGAGAAGAAGCCCACCGGCCCCGCCGCCACCACGTAACCGAAGCCCAGCACCATCGGCGACACGAAGATCGGCACCAAAATCAGCGGTTCGATGAGCCGCCGCCCCGGCAGATCGGTGCGCACCATCAGGAAGGCCAAAATGCCGCCGAGCGGGATAGCGATGATCACCAGGCCGAATGCCAGAATAAAGCCGCTTCTCAGCGCCTTGTAGAAATCCGGATCGGTAAAGATGAACTCGAAGGCCTCCAGGCTGAAGACCTTGGAGGGAGAGAAAAACGGAGCCGAGAGGAAGCTTTGAATGATGATAAATGACAGGGGGACATAGATAACCAGCGCGGTTATCAACACCACCAGGCCGCGCGGCAGGCTCTGCCACTTTCTGCGCCATGCTTGCATAAATGCTCCCTATGGTTGTAAACGACGACCAAAGGGCGCGCGCCTGTACGTCAGGCGCGCGTCCGAATGCAGTCCCTGTTATTTCGCCGCGGCGGCGCGCCATTGTTTGATGTAGTCGAGACGCTTGGCCGGCTGCAGATACTCCAGCAGGCTGTCGTCGACCGGGATCGGCTTGAGCGCGTTGCCCAGCAGCTTGGTCATGCCGTCGATGTCGTTCTTGCCTTCGACATCGTTGCGGATCGAAGGGATATCAGCCTGATTGGCGAGAATATTTTGCCCTTTCTCCGACAGCACGTAGTCGAACCACAGCTTGGCGGCGTTAGGGTGACCGGCTTCTTTGCTGATGAAGCTCACGCGCGACAGCACCAGGGTATAGTCTTTCGGATAGACGATGCCAAGCGACGGATCGCTCTTGGCGCGGGCCTCGGCGTACGAACCGAGGATGTTGAAGCCGATCAGGTTTTCACCGGAGGAAACGCGTTCCATCATGGTGCCGGTTGAGGATTGCACCGCCAGCCCGCCCTTGGCCACGTCGGCCAGCGTTTTGAAGTAGTTGGGATCGGCCTTGAAGTCCTGCACCGACAGCATGAAGCCGACGCCGGATTTTTCGATGTCGTAAGTGGTGACTTTCTTCTTGAATTTGTCCGTCTGGCTGGCGATCAGCTTGGCCAACGCCGTGTGCGAATCCGGCACATCGCCCTGCGGGATCAAGCGTTTGTTATAGATGAACACCACCGGCTCATAGGTGGTGCCATACACCTTATCTTGCCATACCGCCCATTTCGGCAGTTGAGCCTGCTCGGGAGAGGCGTATTCCTGCGCGTAATCGCCCGCCAGTTTCAAAATGGTGTCCATCGACGAACTCCACACCACGTCGCCGCTGGTGCCGCCGGCCGCCTGCTCGCTGATAAAGCGGTTATACAGTTCGGTGCTGTTCATGTCGTTGTATTCGACCTTGATGCCCGGATACAACGCCTCGAACCCCTGGATCAGCGGCGCCGCCGCCTTGGTGTCGGTGGTCGAGTAAATCACCACCTTGCCTTCTTTCTTCGCGCCGTCGACCAGTTTCTGGTAGTCGGCGGGGTAGCCCGCCGGGAAGGCCGCATAGGCGGAAACGGAGCCCAGCAAAGTGATTGTCGCTACGGTCGCGCTGATTTTTTTCATCATCATCATCCATCCCCTGATCACATTTAATAAACTAAAAATTAACATATAGTTAATAACTGTGACGAGGCAACGGCGTTGCTTTGTTATCTTTCGGTTTTGTGAGGTTGGACGTTTTTCAGCCAATAAAAAAGCCCGGCAGCGCGGGCTTTACGGCGCTTCCTGTCGCAAACTATTCGGCCAGGCGAGAACGCCGCAGCAGGCGAATTCGCTGTACGATGGCGACCCCCAGCAGGGTCAGGGCAAACCCCGCCAACTGCACCAGCGACAGCGCCTCGCCAAACAGCGCGTAAGCCTGCAGCGCCGCCGCCGGCGGCACCAGCAGCATCAGCGCGGTAATGCGAGTCAAATCGCCGTGGCGCACCATCCAGATAAACAGCGCGGTGCCGCCCAGCGACAACACGCCGGCCGACCACAGCAGCGAGAACCACAGCGTCGGCGAATTGTCCCAGGCGCCGGAGCCCATCACGGCCGCCAACGCGCCGGTCACGACCGCGGCGCCGAGGTGCTGAATGGCGCCCGCCGCCCGCAGATCGGCCGCCGCCAGCGAAGACTTCTGCACCATGATGCCGATCGTCAGCGCGACGATGCTGCCAAACCCCATCAGGATCGGCAACAGCGCCATATTGCCGACGTCGATACCGGTCAGTCGAGGGGAGAGCACCAGCGCAACGCCGATAAAACCGACCGCCAGCCCGGCCCAGGAGCGTAACCCTATCGATTTGCGCAGCACCAACGCGAAAATCAGCGCGGTGAACAACGGCTGCAATCCGCCGATCAGCGACATCACCCCGGCCGCCAGGCCGTTCGCCACCGCCCACCAGCTTGCAGCGAGATAAACGCCATTCATCAACATGCCGGTCAGCAGGTGCATCACGAACTGCCGCCCCTTGGGCCAGGCGCAATGCAATGCCAGCAAAGCGAATACCGCGGCGGCGATCAAAAAGCGAAAGGTCAGGAAAAGGTTGGGATCGGCATGATCCGCCACCGCACGCGCGGCAATAAAACCCGTCGACCAAATTAATATCAGGAAAAACGGCGCGATAAATGCCTTTCGCCGATCGCGTTTTTCACGCGGGGTTATTTCCATATCACTACCTGAAAGAATGCGGTTGATGAATGAGGGCATACTAACCAATTTAACACGGGCTTAACAGTGCCGAGCGAACGCCCAAGTTCAGGTGGCACACATAATTACCGGTGAATAATGAAGTTTCAATTTCATATAATTCATCGAGCTTATAATTAATTGCGCTACGTTACGATAATGTAAATTAATTGCTACATCAGGTATAAATATTCCCCTATCGGCGACATTGTCGGGATAATTCCCCTTTGCTAGCCTTTCTGAAGCCATTTAATTAACGGGACTGACTCATGGCCGAAATCACTGATTTTATGAAACTGGATATGCGTATTGGCGAAATTATTTCCGTGGAATATAACGACAAGGCGTTAAAACCCGCCTATAAGCTGCGCATTGATTTCGGCGAGGAAATTGGCATTAAAAACAGTTCGGCGCAATTATGCGAAAACTATCAGGAAGATGATCTGCTTGGCAGAAAAGTCATCTCCGTCGTTAATTTCCCCGCCAGGCGGGTTGCCGGATTTAAATCCGAAGTGCTGGTTCTTGCCGCGGTCACCCGGGATCAAGGCACCGTCTTGCTGAAACCCGATTTCGACGTGGAGATCGGCAGCAAGATTTTATAACCGCCCCATCATTCGTGAGGCCTCCGAGAAATGCGACAGTTATCTCTGCTTGATGAAGTTAAGAAGGCATACCAGGAACACCGTTCAGCCTTTATCCCCGGCGCTACCATGCAGGCAATCCTGCTGGCGCTGGGCGCGCGGCCGGAAGATTTCGCCAGGCTGCAGCAGGTCAGCGCCAATCTGGCGGACGATCCCACGCTGCCTTTCCGCAAGTCCAGAAACGGCCGTTTCTGTTTCGACTTCGATCGCGCCCGGATTGAGCGGCTGGAGTTCCAGCCTTTCGTGCTCTCGGTCGAGGAAGACTTCATCCGCTACGATTCGGGAAAGGTGCGCCATTTCCGCGGCATCAACGACGATCTGCAGTTGAATACGGCATTTCAGGCGCTGATGAAATTCAAAGCCTACGTGATCGATGGCGTGAGCGTGACGCCGCGCCCCCGGCTTAATCAGGAGATCAACAAGTTCGTCTGCACGGTGTTCAACCTGCGCACCGTCACCACGCCGCAGATGCTGGGCGAACCGGCGCTGGAAGGCGTGCACAGCGACGGCGTCGACCACACCATGACGACCTTCCTCGGCTGCGACAACATGACCGACGACAGCGCCAAGACCTTTATTCACGATATGCGCGAAACCAGCGGGATCAAATTCGATCGGGCCCGGCCGGAATGGATTTTGGGCGCAATACAGCATCGGCATTTCCTCGATACCCTGCTGATTGTCGACCATGAACGCAAACACAGCCTCTCACCGGTGGAAGCGCAGGACAAACGTAAGAATTCAACCCGCGATATGCTGATCTTTTTCACCCGTAAACCGGTCGAAGACGGCCACGTCTCCTTCGCGTATGACTCTTTTAAACCGCATATCGAAATCCCGCTGTCGATAGACATGGTGGCGCGCGCGAGCTAACGCGCTGCCGGGCCGGCCGCCATGATCCCTCTGTGCAGCCGGTTCACGCCAGGATAAACAGCGCTGTATTAATCAGGTTTTTGTCGCCGAATTATTATATCCTGCCGGACGAAAATTTTTGCGGGCGTACGCAGCCCCACGCGCCTCCTTCTGCAGCGCTTCATTTCGCAGCCAGGCCGTTTATTTCATGAATACAGGCAGTGCCATACCGTTATGACCAAGAGTTTATCCCCGAAAGACATTATCGCCCTGGGCTTTATGACCTTCGCCCTGTTTGTCGGCGCCGGCAACATCATTTTCCCCCCTCTGGTGGGGCTGCAGTCCGGTGAACATCTGTGGCCGGCCGCACTCGGGTTTATGGTGACCGCCGTCGCTCTGCCGGTGATCGCCGTGATCGCGCTGGCGCGCGTCGGCGGCAGCATCAGCCTGCTGACCGGCCCCATCGGCCGCACCGCCGGCCTGCTGTTGGCGACCGTCTGCTATCTGGCGCTCGGCCCGCTGTTCGCCACCCCGCGAACCGCCAATGTTTCTTTCGCCCTCGGCATCGCGCCCTTCACCGGCAACGGCGCCCTGCCGCAGTTCATCTACAGCCTGCTGTTCTTTACCCTGGCGATGGTTGTGTCGCTGTATCCCGGCCGCTTGCTCGATAACGTCGGCCATATTCTGGCGCCGCTGAAAATTCTGGCGCTGGCCGCGCTCGGCATCGCCGCCCTGGTGTGGCCCGCCGGTGCGCCGGTCTCCGCCGTCGGCAGCTATCAGGCAGCGGCGTTTTCCACCGGCTTCGTGCAGGGTTATCAAACCATGGACACGCTGTCGGCGCTGATGTTCGGCTCGATTATCGTCACCGCCGCCCGCTCACGCGGCGTCAGCGACAGCGGCCTGCTGCTGCGCTACACCCTGTGGGCCAGCCTGATCGCCGGCGTCGGCCTGACGCTGGTCTATATCTGCATGTTCAAGCTCGGCGCCGGCAGCGGCAGCCTGGTCGGCAGCGGTGCTCAGGATGGCGCGGCAATCCTGCACGCCTATGTGCAGCACACCTTCGGCGATCTGGGCAGCGTCTTTATGGCGGTGCTGATGTTCATCGCTTGCCTGGTGACGGCGGTCGGCATGACCTGTGCCTGCGCGGACTTCTTCTCTCGCTACCTGCCGCTTTCTTATCGCGCGCTGGTGGTCATCCTCGCCCTCTTCGCCATGCTGGTTTCCAACATGGGGCTGGCCAATCTGATCCGCGTCTCACTGCCTGTACTGACGGCGATCTACCCGCCTTGCATCGCGCTGGTGTTGCTCAGCTTCAGCCAGAACCGCTGGCGCAGCGCCAGACGCGTCTTCGCGCCGGTGATCGCTACCAGCCTGGTGTTCGGCCTGGCCGATGGCCTGAAGGCTTCAAGCTTCAGCGGCCTGCTGCCCGCCTGGTTCGATAAGCTGCCGCTGGCCGAGCAGGGTCTGGTCTGGCTGCAGCCTACGCTGTTGGTGCTGTTGCTGGCGGCGGCTTACGACCGGTTGCGCAGCGCCGAAAGCGTCAAGGCCGCGTCGTAATCGCGATTTCCGCCCATAAAAAAAGCCGGTCATGATGACCGGCTTTTTTATCGGCTTGCACCCGGCGGCTTACTTCAGCAGCGCCTGCGCCTTGGCCACCACGTTGTCCACGGTGAAGCCGAACTCGGCGAACAGCTGCTCCGCCGGCGCCGACTCACCGAAGGTGGTCATGCCCACGATAGCGCCGTTCAGGCCCACGTACTTGTACCAGTAGTCCGCGATACCCGCTTCCACCGCCACGCGCGCCGTTACCGCCGCCGGCAGCACCGACTCGCGGTACGCCGCATCCTGCTTGTCGAACGCGTCGGTCGACGGCATCGACACCACGCGCACCTTGCGGCCCGCCGCGGTCAGTTTGTCCGCCGCCTCCACCGTGATACCCACTTCGGAGCCGGTGGCAATCAGGATAACGTCCGGCGTGCCCGCGCAGTCTTTCAGCACGTAGCCGCCGCGGTACACGTTCGCCAGCTGCTCTGCGGTGCGCGGCTGCTGGGTCAGGTTCTGGCGCGAGAACACCAGCGTGGTCGGGCCGTCGTTGCGCTCGATGCCGTACTGCCACGCCACCGCCGATTCCACCTGGTCACACGGGCGCCAGGTGCTCATGTTCGGGGTCACGCGCAGGCTCGCCAGCTGCTCCACCGGCTGGTGGGTCGGGCCGTCTTCGCCCAGACCGATGGAGTCGTGGGTGTAGACGAACACGTTGCGCAGCTTCATCAGCGCCGCCATGCGCACCGCGTTGCGGGCGTATTCCACGAACATCAGGAAGGTCGCCGAGTACGGCAGGAAGCCGCCGTGCAGCGCGATGCCGTTGGTGATGGCGGTCATGCCGAACTCGCGCACGCCGTAATGAATGTAGTTGCCCGCCGGGTCAACGTTCAGCGCTTTCGAACCGGACCACATGGTCAGGTTGCTCGGCGCCAGGTCGGCGGAGCCGCCCAGGAACTCCGGCAGCACCTTGCCGAACGCTTCCAGCGCGTTCTGCGACGCCTTGCGGCTGGCGATGTTGGCCGGGTTGGCCTGCAGTTTTTCCACGAACGCTTTGGCGTCGGCTTTCCAGTCGGCCGGCAGCTCGCCGTTCATGCGGCGCTTGAACTCGGCAGCCTGCTCCGGGAAAGCTTTGGCGTAGGCGGCGAACTTGTCGTTCCAGGCCGCTTCTTTAGCCTGACCGGCTTCTTTGGCGTCCCACTGGGCGTAGATGTCCTGCGGGATTTCAAAGGCGGCGTATTTCCAGCCCAGCGCTTCGCGGGTGGCGGCCACTTCGGCGGCGCCCAGCGCAGCGCCGTGCACGTCATGGGTGCCGGCCTTGTTCGGCGAACCGAAGCCGATAACGGTCTTGCACATCAGCAGCGACGGCTTGTCGGTCACCTTGCGGGCTGCTTCAATCGCGGCCTTGATGGCGTCCGGGTTGTGGCCGTCGACGTTGCGCACCACGTGCCAGCCGTAGGCTTCGAAACGCAGGGCGGTGTCGTCGGTGAACCAGCCGTCGACGTGACCGTCGATGGAGATGCCGTTGTCATCGTAGAAGGCGGTCAGCTTGCCGAGCTTGAGGGTGCCGGCCAGGGAGCAGACTTCGTGCGAGATGCCTTCCATCATGCAGCCGTCGCCCATGAAGGCGTAGGTGTGGTGGTCGACGATGTCGTGGCCCGGGCGGTTGAACTGCGCCGCCAGGGTGCGTTCGGCGATGGCGAAGCCGACGGCGTTGGCGATGCCCTGGCCCAGCGGGCCGGTGGTGGTCTCAACGCCCGGGGTGTAGCCGTACTCCGGGTGGCCTGGGGTTTTGGAGTGCAGCTGACGGAAGTTTTCCAGCTCGCGCATCGGCAGGTCGTAGCCGGTGAGGTGCAGGAGGCTGTAAATCAACATGGAGCCGTGGCCGTTGGAGAGCACGAAACGGTCGCGGTCAGCCCAGTGCGGGTTAGTCGGGTTGTGGTTGAGGTAGTCGCGCCACAGGACTTCGGCGATGTCCGCCATGCCCATAGGGGCCCCCGGGTGGCCGGAATTTGCTTTTTGTACGGCGTCCATGCTGAGTGCGCGGATGGCGTTGGCAAGCTCTTTACGAGAAGACATAACGAAACTCCAGTGCGATTACAGTTGAGCGGCCAACATGTCTTCCAGCTTCTGCTGGTCGACGGCGAACAGGCGGATGCCTTCGGCGAGTTTTTCCACCGCCATGGCGTCCTGATTGTGCAGCCAGCGGAACTCCGCTTCGGCCAGCGGGGCAGGTTGGTGGAAGCCCTCGGTCGACGGGGTCAGCTTGCGTTCGACCGGCTGCTCGCTGTTTTTCAGCTGCTCCAGCAGGTTCGGCGCGATGGTCAGGCGATCGCAGCCGGCCAGCGCCAGGATCTGCTCAACTTTGCGGAAGCTGGCGCCCATGATCACCGTCTGGTAACGATGACGCTTGTAGTATTCATAGATGGTGCGCACCGATTTCACGCCCGGATCCTGATCGGCGTCGTAGTCGGCGGCAGGCTGTTTAGCCTGGTACCAGTCATAGATGCGGCCGACGAACGGCGAGATCAGATACACGCCGGCTTCGGCGCAGGCGCGGGCCTGAGCGAAGGAGAACAGCAGCGTCAGGTTGGTGTTGATGCCTTCTTTTTCCAGCTCTTCGGCGGCTTTGATGCCTTCCCAGGTGGAAGCCAGCTTGATCAGGATGCGCGATTTGTCGATGCCCTGTTCCTGATACATGCCGATCAGTTTGCGCGCTTTGGCGACGCACATGCCGCGGTCGAACGACAGGCGGGCGTCCACTTCGGTGGATATGCGGCCCGGCACGCTTTTGAGGATCTCGACACCGATGTTGACTGCCAGTTTATCGCTGGCGTTGATCAGCTGGGTTTCCTTGCTGCCGCCCTGGCGGCGGGCATACTCCAGCGCTTCGGTGATCAGCGCTTTGTACTGCGGCAGCGCGGCGGCTTTCAGGATCAGCGAAGGGTTGGTGGTGGCGTCCTGGGGTTCGAACTGGCGGATGGATTCGATATCGCCGCTGTCGGCGACCACCGTGGTCAGCTGCTTGAGTGCGTCTAATTGATTCATTGATAAGCTCCTTGACCAAGCTCAACGTAGGGAAATGAGAACCTTTTTCATCATAGGGGGAACACACTGCATCATCGGATCGAGAATGAAA
Organism: Serratia sp. TSA_130.1; assembly: GCF_052691795.1. Classification (NCBI taxonomy): domain Bacteria; kingdom Pseudomonadati; phylum Pseudomonadota; class Gammaproteobacteria; order Enterobacterales; family Yersiniaceae; genus Serratia; species Serratia sp. TSA_130.1. Next base: position 1,181,439 of record NZ_JBQZFS010000001.1, on the reverse strand, counting down.
ATGCGCTTTTTCTGATTGTTGCGATGGATAATAACAATGAATGACGAATAAACCCAGGCGGAGCGCGGCTTGCGCGCGACCGCCATCGAGACTGCAGGCGATTTAACGCCGACCGACCGCGTTTTCGTAATAGCCGATCCGCTCGACTTTCGGCGCCGATCCTCCCCCTTCAAACTCCGATTCCAGCCAGGCATCGACGATGGTTTTCGCCAGTTCGGCGCCGATGACCCGCGCGCCCAGCGTGATGATCTGCGCATCATTGCTTTTGCGCGCCCGTTGGGCGGAGTAGGTATCGTGACATTGCGCCGCGCGAATGCCGGGCACTTTATTGGCCACGATGCTCATACCGATGCCGGTGCCGCACAGCAGGATCCCCCGCCGATGTTTTTCCTCCCGTATCGCCTGCGCGACGCGATAGGCGATATCGGGATAGATCCCCGTTTCTGCGGTGCGATCCGTCGTGTAGTCAATGACGGGAATGTCCCGTCGTTGCAGGTGGGCGACGATCAGATCCTTCAGTTCAATGGCGGCATCGTCGGCGCCGATGGCGATAGGCAGCATAGCGGTCTCCTGATTGGTAACGAAAAGGGCGGCGATCCTCGGTGGCGCCACGTTCATTACCGTATCCCTGTTTAATCAAATGTTCAATTGGTGTTCTTTTGTTTTTTGCCTGATTTTTCTGTTCCTCCCTTTAAAAGGTGACGACCGTCACTAAAAAAGAGGTTTTAATCGTTATTTATCCTCATGCAGACGGGTTTTTGAGCGATATCACAGTTTGGCAAGTTCTCTGTGGGCAAATTGAACGCGTGACGCTAGTGTTCATTTGTTCTTTGTTTGTGTTATTGATCATAAAGAGTCACCCTACCAGAGGAGAGTGCTATGTGTCAGACCTGCATGACAGAGGCGAAAATGGCGGACGGTATCCCCGAGATCATGAAGGCGGTTGTGGCGTACGCCCCGAAAGATTACCGCCTGGAACAGGTGCCGGTACCGAAGATCGGCCCGAAAGAGATCCTGGTGAAGATCGAGGCCTGCGGCATCTGCGCCGGCGATGTTAAAGCGTTCGAAGGGGCGCCCAGCTTCTGGGGCGATGAAAAACAACCGGCATACATCAAGGCGCCGATGATCCCCGGTCATGAGTTTATCGGCCACGTGGTGGGATACGGCGAAGGCGTCGAGGGCTTCAATCTCGGCGATCGGGTGATATCAGAACAGATCGTTCCCTGTTGGCAATGCCGCTTCTGCAACCGCGGCCAGTATTGGATGTGCGAAAAGCATGACCTGTACGGTTTCCAGAAAAACGTCAATGGCGGCATGGCCGAGTACATGAAGTTCACCAAAGAGGCGATTAACTATCACGTACCGGCCGATCTGCCGATCGAAAAAGCCATTCTGATCGAACCCTATGCTTGCTCCTTCCATGCGGTGCAACGCGCCAATATCAAACTGGGCGATGTCGTGGTGCTGGCCGGCGCCGGCACCCTGGGGCTGGGCATGATCGGGGCGATCAAAAAGTCCGGGCCCTCGAAGCTGGTGGTGCTGGATCTGTCCGACGAGCGTCTGGCGCTGGCGAAGCGCTTCGGCGCGGATGTGACGCTGAACCCGACCCGTGACGACGTGCCCGCGGCGGTTAAAGCGATGACCGACGGCTACGGCTGCGACATCTACATCGAGGCGACCGGCGCCCAAAAGTCCGTGGAACAGGGCCTGACGCTGATCCGCAAGCTCGGCACCTTCGTGGAATTTTCCGTGTTCAAGGATCCGGTGACCGTCGACTGGAGCATCATCAGCGACCGCAAAGAGCTGGACGTGCTCGGTTCGCACCTCGGCCCTTACTGCTACCCGCTGGTGATCGAAGGCATCGCCAATGGCGATCTGCCGACCGAAGGCGTGGTGACGCATACGCTGCCGCTGGAACAGTTCGCCGAGGGCTTCGAGCTGATGAAGCGCGGCATCGGTTCAATCAAAGTGGTGCTTAATCCAAACCTCTGAAACCTGCATCGTTCTTCGGGTGCGGGCGTGCCTGCGCCTCCATAATCACATGTGCTGGGGTGTTCTATGTTGCATGGACTGATTCATCGCATTGGTCTGTCACCGAAACTGCTGCTGGGCTATGCCGGCGTGTTGGTGTTCATGATGGGCGAAGGGCTGGAACAAGGATGGCTGTCGCCTTATTTGATCGGCAAGGGGCTGAGCATTCAGGAATCGGCGCTGCTGTTCAGCGTTTATGGCTTTGCGGCCGCGATCGCCGCCTGGTTTTCCGGCGTGCTGGCGGAAATCTTTACCGCCCGGCGGGTGATGTTGGCCGGCCTGCTGCTGTTTCTGTTCGGTTCGGTGTGCTTTTTGACGTTCGGCCTGCCGAGCAACAACCTGGCGATCATGGTGCCGACCTATGCGCTGCGCGGCTTGGGTTATCCGTTGTTCGCCTACGGTTTTCTGGTGTGGGTGGCGTATGAGGCGCCGCCGGAAAGGCTGGGGTCGGCGGTGGGGATTTTCTGGTTCGTCTACAGCGGCGGCCTCAGCGTGCTGGGCGTGCTGTATTCCAGCATCATGCTGCCTTATCTCGGCGAGATCCACACGCTGTGGAGCGCGCTGATTTTCGTCGTGCTGGGCGCGGTGATTGCGCTGATGCTCAATCGCGACGACGGCGCGGCACAGAGCGGCAACCGGGAAAAAGCGTCGCTGGGTTACGTCTTGAAAGGCATCACCATCGCGTTTGAAAACCCGAAGATCGGCCTGGGCGGCATCGTGCGCACCATTAATACCTCTGCGGCATACGGCTTCGTCGTATTCATGCCCATGTACATGATGGATATGGGGTTCACCCGCACGCAGTGGCTGCAGATGTACGCCGCGCTGTGGACGGTCAACATCATTTTCAACCTGATTTTCGGCGTGATCAGCGACGGTCTCGGCTGGCGCAATGTGGTGATGTGGTTCGGCTGCGTCGGCTGCGCCTTGACCACGCTGATGTTCTACTACGTGCCGCAATTCTTCGGCGCCAACTACCTGCTGACCGTTTGCGCCGCCGGTTTGTTCGGCGCCTGCCTGGCGGCGTTCGTGCCGCTGTCGGCCATCATGCCGTCGCTGGCGCCGGACAATAAGGGCGCGGCGATGTCGATTCTCAATCTGGGCGCCGGCCTGAGCACCTTTGTCGGCCCGGCGGTGGTGGGGCTGTTTATCGGCAGTCTCGGCACCGTTGGCGTGATCTGGATCTTTACCGGCTTGTACCTGTTCAGCGGCGTGCTGATGAAATTTGTCACGCTGCCGAAAGAAAGCGCGACGGCGCAGGAAGAACGCGGCGCGAGTTTGGCGAAAATATCCTGACCGAGGGTGAAGTTCACAGTTTTAAGGGGAAATATATGATTAATCATCAAACTACGGCGCCGCGCGAGCTCTCGCTACAGGGCAAGGTGGCGCTGATTACCGGCGGCGCTGCGGGGATCGGCCTCGCTATCGCCGAACGCTATCTGCAAAACGGCGCGCGCGTGGCGCTGCTCGATCGTGCGCCGCAGGTTGCGGAAGTGGCACGACAGTTGGACGCCGAGGCGGCGCTGGGCGTCGTGGCCGACGTCACCGATGCCGCGTCGGTGGAGCGGGCGGTGGCGCAGATTGAGGCGCATTTCGGGCGGCTGGACGTGCTGGTCAACAGCGCCGGCATCGTCGCGCTGCATCCCGCTGAGGAACTGCCGGAAGCGGCGTGGGATGCAACCCTGGCGGTCAATCTGAAAGGCGTGTTTCTCACCTGCCAGGCGGTGGGTCGCCGTTTCATTCGCCAGCGCGGCGGCAGCATCATCAATCTCGCCTCGCAGGCCGGGGTGGTGGCATTGCCGAATCACCTGGCCTATTGCGCCAGCAAAGCGGGCGTTATCGGGTTGACCCAGGTGCTGGCGCTGGAGTGGGGGCCACACAACGTGCGGGTCAACGCCATTTCACCCACCGTGGTTTTGACGGAGCTGGGGCGCAAAGCCTGGTCTGGCGAGGTGGCTGAGCAGATGAAGCAGAAAATTCCGCTGCGGCGCTTTGCTGAGCCGCAAGATATCGCCGCCAGCGCCCTGTTTTTGGCCGGTGACGCGGCGGCGATGATCACCGGCGCCAACCTGGTGGTCGACGGCGGTTACACCATTCAATAATTTCTTATTCAGGCGACAGAGAGGCCGCGATGAACAGAATCATTAACGATCCCGATCACGTAGTGGAAGACGCCATTCAGGGCTATAGGCTGGCCCACCCGGACTATTACGCCGCCACTGACAATGCGCGGGTGTTGAAATATCCGCCGGCGCCGATCGCCGGCAAAGTGGGCATCGTCACCGGCGGCGGTTCCGGCCATGAGCCGGCGTTTCTGGGGTATGTCGGCAAAAACATGCTGGATGCCGTCGCAATTGGCGAGATTTTTTCATCGCCTACGGCGGGGGCTTTTCTCGACGCGTTCAAGGCGGCGGACAGCGGTGCGGGCGTCGCTTGCCTGTACGGCAACTACGCCGGCGACAACATGAACGTCAAGATGGCGATCAAGAAGGCCACGGCGGCCGGCATACGGGTGAAAACCGTGGTGGCCAACGATGACGTCGCCTCGGCGCCGGCCAGTGAGATCGATAAACGGCGCGGCGTGGCCGGAGAAATTCTGATGTGGAAGGTCGGCGCGGCGGCGGCGGCCAAGGGATACGATCTGGACGGCGTGATCGGCGCGGCGCAAAAAGCCATCGACCGGTGTCGTTCGATCGGCGTCGGCCTCAGTTCCTGCACCATTCCCGCGGTCGGCAAACCCAATTTTCATATCGAAGACGGCAAGATGGAGATCGGCATTGGCCATCACGGCGAACCGGGCATTGAGGTGTCGCCGATCCAGTCGGCGTCGGCGATGGCCGGCACCATGCTCGATTTCGTGCTCAACGACATGCCGCTGGAACAGGGGCAGGAGGTGGCGTTGCTGATCTCCGGGCTTGGCGCCACGCCGGTGATGGAGCTGTATATCTATTATGCCGAAATAGAGCGTCGGTTGACGGCGAAAGGCGTGCGGGTGCATCGGCGCTACGTCGGCAATTACTTCACGTCGCTGGAAATGATGGGCGTGACGCTGACGCTGATGACGCTGGATGACGAACTGAAAACGCTGCTGGACATGCCGGCGCAATCTTTAGGCTTAACCCAGGTGGAGTGAATCATGACGGAACAAATTTCAACCCGGTACGGCAGTGAGATCGTTACGGGGCTGATAGAAACCATTGTCAGCAACCGCGAATACCTGAGCGAAATCGACGGCGCCATCGGCGACGGTGACCACGGCATTAACATGTCGAAGGGATTCGCGATGTGCGGCGATGCCATTCGCGGCCGCGAGCTCACGTTGGCGCAGGCGTTCGATGCGGTTTCCGATGCGCTGATGGAGGGCATCGGCGGTTCGATGGGGCCGCTGTACGGCAGCCTGTTCATGGGCATGGCGGAGAGCGTGCGCGAGCGCAGCGTGCTGGATAAGCAGGCATTTTTGGCGATGTTGCACGGCGGTTTGCGCGAACTGCAGGACATCAGCAGCGCGGGCGTAGGGGACAAGTGTCTGATGGATACGCTGATACCGGCGGTAGCGGCGTTTGAGCAGGCGGCGGGGCGCGGTGACGACTTCGCCGCTGCGCTGGAACAGATGAGGATCGCCGCGGCGCGCGGGCGCGATTCCACGCGCGAGCTGGTGGCGAAAATCGGCCGCGCCAGCCGTCTGGGCGAGCGTTCGCGCGGCGTACTGGACGCCGGCGCGGTATCTTGCTGCCTGCTCTTGACCCGATTGGCGGACGAGGTGGAGCAACGACTGAATACCGTTGCCGCCTGAACGCGTTATACTAGCGGGCATTCAGCATTGTCGGAGGGGCGTGTATCGTCCCTCCGCCATGATTAACCGGCCTGCCGTGGGGAAACGTCTAACGGATGGAAAAACAAACTGTGTCCCAGGATAACGAACTGCTGACCGAAATCGCCGTTGCTTATTATCAGGATGAGATCACGCAGGAAGAGATCGCCAAAAAGTTCGGCATCTCACGGATCAAAGTCGGTCGTTTGCTCAAGCGCGCCAAGGAAGAAGGCATCGTCGAGATCAACGTGCGTTATCACCCGGTGTTCAGCACCCGGCTGGAACAGCAGATGATGGAACGTTTTCCCATCAGCCGCGCGCTGATCGCGCTCGATCATCAGGACGAAGAGGAACAGCGTCGGCAAGTGGCGGCGCTGGTGTCCAACTACCTGGCGATGTCGCTGAAAGACGATATGGTGTTGGCGGTCGGGCAGGGACGCAACGTGGCGGCGATCGCCGATCACGTCGGCAGCGTGACGGAGCGCAACTGCAAGTTCATCTGCGGCATCGGCGGCACCCACCGTCCGGGCGATGCGATCAACGCCGACCATATCAGCCGGCGTCTGGCGAAGAAGTTCGGCGGCAGCAGCGAGACGCTCTATGCGCCGGCCTACGTCGAAAATCGCGCGTTGAAAGACGCCTTCATGCAGAACGGCACGATCAAGGAAACGTTGGATCGCGCGCGTAAGGCCGATGTGGCGTTAGTCGGCATTGGCGACATGAATGAAAACAGTTATATGGTGAAATTGGGGTGGTTTACGCCGCACGAGATTATCGACGCCAGCCTTAATCAGGGCGTGATCGGCGACATCGCCGGCTATGACTTTTTCAATGCCCAGGGGCAGCATGTCGATACGGTGATGAATGACCGTGTGATTGGGCTGAGCATTGATGAGCTGCGCAAAATTCCGTGCGTGATCGCCATTGCCTCCGAGAATACCAAGGCGCTGGCGATTTTGGGCGCGTTGCGCACCGGCGCCATCGACATTATCGCCACCAGCGCGCTCAATGTGCGCACTATCCTCAACATGTCGCAATAGCGGCACCCGCAAAAAAGGGTTCAGCGCCAGGCTGAACCCTCCAGAGACATCCCCCTTTTGACGGATCAGTGGCTGAGGTTGACGTCAATCGCCTGATAGAAGGCGTTGGCGGTGTCGGCTATGTCCCACACGGCAAGGATCACGTGCGAACCGCTGCGATCTGCCGGTATGTTGCACTGGTGGGTGACCTGCGCGGCAGGGATGGCGCCGCCGTCGTTGAACTGGCAGAACGGCGTCAGGTCAAAGGAAGCGCGGGTCAGCGGTTGAGAAGCGTCCCAGTTCGGCTTGGTGATGAAATAGCGCCAGCTGGTGGTGCTGTGACGCGCGGTCAGCTTCCAGGTAAAGGAGTTCGGGCCGGTTTTCAGGTTGAGCTTGTTCCAGCGCGTCGGCGTTTGCTGATCCAGTTCGAAGAAGGTGGACTTGTTGGCGCTGGCGATATGGCCGTCAACCGGGCCGGCCTGCGGGAAGCCTTTCAGGCCTTCGACGCTCTGCGGTTCGTACTGCACGCTGCCGCACTGGGTGTTGAGCTGCAGTTTGCACTGGTAGGCGCGGCTGGCCGGCGACTCGACATAACCGTGAGCATTCGCCTGTTGCGAAACGCCGAACATGGCCGCGCTCAGCAGGCCCAGAGAGAGCAGGGTACGGGAAGTTTTGTTCATAAGTCACTCCTGACTGAAATTATGTTGTAAGTTGAGCGTATTTCACCGACAAAATGAGAGACTAATAACGCAATTAGAAATAACCCTTCTTGTCGGCTTGTTTTATTTTTATCATTCTGGTCGTGCGATAGAGCGGAATGTTTTAACGGCTATTAACGAAAATTATTATGATGACGATCTTTGATCGTTAGGCTGAATTTATTTAACTGTCGCTGTGTAAAAGTAGGGCGCTATGATGAATTTTATATCAGGTCGTGATGAATAGTATTTAAGATAGCGCTCTCATTTATGAAGTATATTGCTTGTTGCTATGAGTACCCTTGTTCGATTTGATCGATTTTTGTGCGCCACCACCTTGGGAATTTAGTGTCATTTTTCTTATTTTATTTTAAAGAGGAATTTGTATGACTAGATTATCCCTGGACGCGATTAAAATAATCAGCACCATCAAGAGCACCGGTTCTTTCTCTATGGCGGCGGAGGCGCTGCATAAAACGCCTTCGGCGATCTCTTATCGGGTTTCCAATATTGAAAGCAAACTCTGCGTGAAACTTTTTCATCGCAATGGCCCCATGATTACCCTGACGGATGAAGGGGAATTTCTCCTGCAGGAAGGCAGCTGGATATTAAATGCGGTGCAGGATCTGGAAAGCCGGGTGCGCAACATCCCCAAGCTGGACAATAATATCCGCCTGGCGGTAGACACCTTCTTCCCGTTGGAAACCCTGACGCAGGATATCCGCGACTATATTCAGCATTGCCCGAACGCCAGTATCTCGGTGCAGCGAGAAGCGTTGAACGGCACCTGGGATGCGCTGAAGAACAACCGGGCGGATCTGATCATCGCCATTGGCCAAATTCCCGACAGCGTGCAGGCCAAAACCCTGATGCTCGGCAAGCTCAACTTTGTGCTGTGCGTGTCGCCTTCGCACCCGTTCGCGGCGCAGAGAAAGCCGGTGTGCAAGAAACAGCGGTTGAACGACATCGTGGTGGTGATCGCCGACAGCAGCCATGAGCTGCCCAAGCGTAATCACGGCACGCTGCCCTTGCAGCGTCAGTTGGTGGTATGCGACGTGGAAAGCAACCTGGCGCTGCTCAAACGCGGCATCGGCCACGCTTTTCTGCCGCCTGCTTTGATCGAAAAGGAATTGGCCAGCGGCGAACTGGTGACGGTGCCGGTAGAGATGCAAAAGGGCGACGAAATGATTTGGCTGGCGTGGCACCCGGCCAGCAAGGGCGCCGGGTTTAACTGGTGGCATGAGCGGCTGACGCGCAAAAGCGATGTCTACAGCCTGATGGGCCGCGAAGTGGTGCGGGATGGCGGTTATCCTTGGTGCCACAACTGAAGGAATAGAGACGAAGGGACGCGAAAATCAAACGGTTAACTCAATGAAAACCCCGCAGCATTCGGCTACGGGGTTTTTTTACGGCTTACGCCACGCGGCCCACCTTCAGCCAGGCGCCGTCAGAACCGGGCGCCGAGGTGATGTAACCCCATTTGGTCTGCCAGACGTAACCCTGGTAGGACACCAGCGCGCCCTGCGCGTAAGTGGTGCCCGGCACATAAGCCGGCGCGGTCATGATCGGCAGGTTGCCGGGGCCGACGCCGGTGTAGCGCAGCCCGGTGCCCATATCCAGCTGGCTGTCGTCGTAGTCCGCGGCGTTGAAATAGCGATCCAGCGAGGCCAGCAGATCGCCGTTGCGGTTGTCTTGCCCCAGATGCCAGAACATCACGCCGCCCAACTGCTGCTGCTTGATGTATTTCGCTTTGTATTTGAAGCTCTCGGCATCGTCATAGGTGACGAACAGCCCTTTCTGCGCATGATACAGGTAAGGCGTTTTGGTCTTGTCGTTCCACAGCCGCTGATAGCCGTAGTTGCCCAGCAGCATCTGCTCCAGTTGGCGATAGGAGGCGATGCGCGGATCCTTGTCGCGCACGCACTCTTCGCAGCCCACCAGCCAGTAATCGGTGTTCGGGTACGGATCTTCGCCCGGCGTGCTGTGGCTGCTGTATTGCCCGCCGTTGCCGCCGCTGACGCCCTTGAAGGCGCGGCCGTAGAAGGGCACGCCCATCACGATTTTGGCGCTCGGCACGCCTTCCATCATCAGGTGTTGCTGCACCGCGGCGTCGACCGTCAGGCTGAACGGGCTGGGGAAGGCGCGGGTCAGCTCTTCCCAGCTCCAGCCCAGGTTGGCTTCGCGCAGCGCATTGTAGAAGGTCGGCCCGGCCGCATCGCCGAACAGCGCCGCCTGGTGGTTGGTTACCTTCTCCCAGGGGCCGGCCAGATCGTAGGTCATGAGGTTGATGTAATCGAGCGGCGCGACGATCTGCGCCAGCTTGCTGTAATAGCGCGACAGGAAGAAGGCGCCGCCGGCGCCGGCGATGGTCAACTGGTACGGCAACGCCTGGCGGCCGTCGGCGACGGTTTGCTGGTTCAGCAGGGTGCGGATCTCTTGCAGCGCGGCGATGAAACCGTCCACTTCCGAGGCTTGCGGGTACTCCCAGTCGATGTCCACGCCGTCGAAGCCGTAATCCTTCATGATGCGCACGCAGGATTGGGCGAACTTGGCGCGCGACGCCGGGGTTTTCACCGCGTTGACGTAGTTGGCGTGCGACACGCCCAGATCGTTGGAGTAGTACCAGCCGCCGATGGAGAACATGATGCGCAAGCTGGGGTTGTGCGCTTTGAGCGCGGTCAGACGGTTGACCACATCGCGCGCCTTGGCGTCGTTGGTGGCCGGATCCCAGGCGCATTCCAGATTGCTGTTGATATCCAGGAACGAGAAGTTAATGTGCGTCAGCTGTTTGGCTTTGGCCGGCGTGATGTTGGAAACCGGGAACGGCACGACAGACGTATCGGTCTCGGTGTAATTATTGATTTGGTTGGTCGGAATAAAATAATACCCAATAACGGCTTTACGTGTGGACATGGCATTTCTCCAGAATGGATGTTTTTCGATGGGGAAATATTTCCCGTTGCCATTAATGTTTATTTTTCGCAGAAATAACAGTCGAAACAAATCACGATAAGAATGAATTTTTTATTCACTGCCGCCTGCCTTGGCGTTTATGTGTTGTGCCAGCATTCAGCATGAATGAATTCGACTATAGGGCCTGTATTTATTCATTTGCTTTGTAATAGCATCCTTAACTAGATTCTGAGTATCCGATGTCCCACCGGCCGTGATTGGCATTTAATTAAAAATAAAAAAGGAGATGAGCTATGTCCAGCATAGAGCCTGACGCTGTTGGCTTAATAGTCCAGCGAGTATGTGAATATCTTCAGCCGGTATTGAACGCCATTCTGGCCGGCGTGATGGCGCTATTACACGGCGCCTATCGCAACGTGGGTATTCGGCGACGTTTATTGAATGCGGCGATGTGCGCGTTATTGGCCTGGACGGTGCGCGATGCGCTGGCGTTGATGGGCCTGGAATTAAACTGGGCGAATTTGGCCAGCGTATTGATTGGCTTTATGGGGGCGGATTACATCAACGCCTTAATTAAAAAATTCATCGGCAAAAAAACGGGGTTTAAAAATGTTAAATGACATCGAAGAGATTCGCTTTACCGCCCGCAGCGAAGAGAACCTGCGCGGCGTGCATCCGGATCTGGTGCGCGTTATTCGTCTGGCGCTGCGCTATTCCCTGGTGCCGTTTTCCGTCAGCGAGGGGCTGCGCAGCATGGCGCGCCAGCGGGAAATGGTGCGCGCCGGCAACAGCCAAACGCTGCGCAGCCGCCATCTGACCGGACACGCGGTGGACGTGGTGGCGATGCCGGCGGGCGTGGTCTCCTGGGAGTGGGATTACTACGCGCAAATTGCGGTGGCGGTGCGGCGCGCGGCGCGTGAATGCGGCATCAACGTCGAATGGGGCGGCGAATGGAAGACCCTCAAGGACGGCCCGCACTTCCAGCTGCCGTTTCGGGACTATCCGGCATGAGCGGCTGGCTGCAAAAACTGATGCAGGGCGGGTTGCTGCTGCTGTTGCTGGCGGCCATCTGCCTCGGCGGCTACAGCGCGTTGCTGTCGCATCAGTTGGTGTCCGCGCGGCAACAGGCGGCGGAATTGCAAAAAAGCCTGGCGCAGCAGGCGGGGCTGATCGCCACCCTGCAGACCCAGGATGCGCAAAATCGTGCGCTGATGGCGGCGCAGCAGCGGCAGGAACAGCAGCTGCGCCAACAACACGAGGCTTATCAGAGGAAATACCGTGAAGCGATTAAAAACGATCCCTGCGCCGCTCAGCCTCTGCCTGGCGCTGTGCTTGAGCTCCTGCGCCCGGCCGCCGGCGCCGCAGGCCGTGCCGCTGTTGCCCCCTGAGTCGGTATTTGCTCCCTGTGAGCAGCCGCAGTTGCAGGGGGAGACCTGGGGCGATGCGGTAAGCTATGCCCTGGCGTTACAAACCTCGTTACACATTTGCGCCGGCCAGGTGGAGACGCTCAACGCCTGGCGCGCCACGCTGCCGCCGCGCTGACGGCGGCGCTTGTCTGACTTGTCCCGCAGGCCTTCTTTTTTTACTTTTAAAACGGTCTTTCGACCAAGGTTATGGCGCGCTTCAAAGTTTGTGATGTTTCTCTCACTATACTTCAAGGCTGTGCCCTGTCATTGTAATTGGGCGCCATGGCCCACGGCAGGGCGCAGCCTCAAAGCCTTACCTCAACATAAAAGCAAAAAACAAAGGAATCCATAATGGACGAACAGCTCAAACAGAGTGCCCTTGATTTCCATCAGTTTCCTGTCCCAGGGAAGATCCAGGTTTCCCCTACCAAACCGTTGGCGACCCAGCGCGATCTGGCGCTGGCCTATTCGCCGGGCGTCGCCGCGCCTTGCCTCGAGATCGCCGAAGATCCGCTGGCGGCCTACAAATACACCGCGCGCGGCAACCTGGTGGCGGTGATTTCCAACGGCACGGCGGTACTGGGTCTGGGCAATATCGGCGCGTTGGCCGGTAAGCCGGTGATGGAAGGCAAGGGCGTTTTGTTCAAGAAGTTTTCCGGTATCGATGTATTTGATATCGAAGTGGATGAGCATAACCCTGACAAATTAATCGACATTATCGCCGCGCTGGAACCGACCTTCGGCGGCATCAACCTGGAAGACATCAAGGCGCCGGAGTGTTTCTACATCGAACAGAAACTGCGTGAGCGCATGAAGATCCCGGTGTTCCACGACGACCAGCACGGCACGGCGATCATTACCACTGCCGCGGTGCTCAACGGCCTGCGCGTGGTGAAGAAGAACATCTCCGATGTGCGGCTGGTGGTGTCCGGCGCCGGCGCGGCGTCCATCGCCTGCCTGAACTTGCTGGTGGCGCTGGGGCTGCGTCAACAGAACATCACCGTCTGCGATTCCAAGGGCGTCATCTATAAAGGCCGCGACGCCAATATGGAACAGACCAAAGCCGCCTACGCCATCGAGGATAACGGCCAGCGCACGCTGGGCGACGCCATCCCGAACGCCGACATCTTCCTCGGCTGCTCCGGCCCGGGTGTGCTGACGCAGGATATGGTGAAAACCATGGCGCGCGATCCGCTGATCATGGCGCTGGCCAACCCGGAACCGGAAATTCTGCCGCCGCTGGCCAAAGCGGTGCGCCCGGACGCCATCATCTGCACCGGCCGTTCCGACTACCCGAACCAGGTGAACAACGTCCTGTGCTTCCCGTTCATTTTCCGCGGCGCGCTGGACGTGGGCGCCACCACCATCAACGAAGAGATGAAGCTGGCCTGCGTGCATGCCATCGCCGATCTGGCGCTGGCGGAACAGAGCGACGTGGTGGCCTCCGCGTATGACGATCAGGATCTCTCCTTCGGGCCGGAATACATCATTCCGAAACCGTTCGATCCGCGTCTGATCGTCAAGATCGCACCGGCGGTGGCCAAGGCGGCGATGGACTCCGGCGTGGCGACGCGTCCGATCGAAGACTTCGACGCCTACGTGGAGAAGCTGGCGGAGTTCGTCTACAAAACCAATCTGTTCATGAAACCGATCTTCTCCCAGGCGCGCAAAGAGGTGAAGCGGGTGGTGCTGGCGGAAGGCGAGGAAGAGCGCGTGCTGCACGCCACGCAAGAGCTGGTGTCGCAGGGGCTGGCTTTCCCGATCCTGGTCGGCCGTCCGAGCGTGATCGAGATGCGCCTGAAAAAGCTGGGCCTGCAACTGACGCCGGGCAAAGATTTCGAAGTGGTGAACAACGAGTCGGATCCGCGCTTCAACGAATACTGGGGCGAGTACTACCAGATCATGAAACGCCGCGGCGTTTCGCAAGAACAGGCGCGTCGCGCGGTGATTGGCAACCCGACGCTGATCGCCGCCATCATGCTGCACCGCGGTGAAGCGGATGCGATGATCTGCGGCACCATCGGCAGCTACCACGAGCATTACGACGTGGTGAAGAACGTGTTCGGCTTCCGTGAAGGCGCGCACGTCGCGGGCGCGATGAACGCGCTGCTGCTGCCGAGCGGCAACACCTTCATCGCCGACACCTACGTCAACGACGATCCGACGCCGGAACAGCTGGCGGAGATCACCCTGATGGCGGCGGAAACCGTGCGCCGTTTCGGTATCGAACCGAAGGTGGCGCTGCTGTCTCACTCCAGCTTCGGCTCGTCTGATTGCCCGGCGGCGCGCAAGATGCGTAAAACGCTGGAGCTGGTGAACGAGCTGGCGCCGGAGCTGGAGATCGACGGTGAAATGCACGGCGACGCCGCGCTGGTGGAAAGCATCCGTCACGATCTGATGCCGGACAGCCCGCTGAAAGGCTCGGCCAACCTACTGATCATGCCGAACATGGAAGCGGCGCGCATCAGCTACAACCTGCTGCGCGTCTCTTGCTCGGAAGGGGTGACCGTCGGGCCGGTGCTGATGGGGGTGGCCAAACCGGTGCACATCCTGACGCCGATCGCCTCGGTGCGCCGCATCGTCAACATGGTGGCGCTGGCGGTGGTGGAAGCCCAGACCGAACCGCTGTAAGCCCGGGTTGAATGACTGGCCCCCTGTGCCGTTGGCGCCGGGGGCTTTTTTATGCCTTGCAGCGTGCAGCGATGGCGCGAATATCCTGCGGCGTAGTGCGGCAACAGCCGCCGATCAATTGTGCGCCGAGCGCGCGCCACTCTGTCGCCTGATCGGCCAGGCTGCCGTGCTCGCCGCCGCAGGCGCGCCAGGTTTTGCTCACCGCATCGTAGTGCTCGCCGGAGTTCGGGTAGACCAGCAGCGGTTTGTCGGCCAGCGCGCTCAGCTGACGCAGCGCCGGGGCGACCTTGTCCAGCGCGATGCAGTTGATGCCGATGGCCAGCACCTGCGGGTTACCGCGCAGCGCGGACAGGACCTCAGTCAGCGACGTGCCGTCGCTGAGGTGTTGGCTGTCGCGCAGGGTGAAGGCGAACCAGGCGCCGAGCGTCGGGAACTCCTGCAGCAGCGTCAGCAGCGCCTGCAGTTCAGCAAACGACGGCAGCGTTTCGCAGGCCAGCAGATCGACGCCGGCGGCGGCCAGCGCGGCGATGCGCGGGCGGTGGAAGGCAATGAAGTCATCCTGCGCCAGCCGGTAGTCGCCGCGGTATTCCGAGCCGTCGGCCAGATAGGCGCCGTACGGGCCCACCGAACCGGCGATCAACAGCGGCGCCGCCTGCGGGTGCGCGGCCAGATAATCGCGGCGCGCGCGCTGCGCCAGCTGCACGCTTTTGGCGATCAACGCCAGCGACTGAGCCTGATCCAGGCCGCGGCGCAAGAAGCCCTGCGGCGTGGCCTGATAGCTGGCGGTAATGGCGCATTGGGCGCCGGCGTTGAAATAATCGAGGTGGACCTGATAGATAAGCTCGGGATTTTCAATCAGCACCTTGGCCGACCACAGCGGATCGGTCAGATCGCAGCCGCGCGCTTCCAGCTCGGTGGCCAGCGCGCCGTCCAGGATCAGCGTCGGCCGTTCGGCCAGCAAACGAGCGACGGGGTTGTTAACCGACATGTTGTTCTCCCAAAGCGTTTTTTTGCCCGGCGCGCCGGGTCAGGAAATAGGTGATATAGCACAGGGCGACGAACGGCAGCCCGCAGTAGAGCGCGATGCGCTGCTCCGGATCGAACGCCAGCCCGATGCAGGCCAGCAGGCACAGCGCAAAGCCGAGGATCGGCGTCAATGGATAGCCGGGCGCGCGGTATTTCAGGCCGTTTATCGGCTGGCCGCTGCGCAGATAGGCGCGGCGGAAAGCATAGTGGGCGGCGCAAATGCTCAGCCACACCGCCACCACCGCAAA
This sequence comes from Serratia sp. TSA_130.1, assembly GCF_052691795.1. NCBI lineage: Bacteria > Pseudomonadati > Pseudomonadota > Gammaproteobacteria > Enterobacterales > Yersiniaceae > Serratia > Serratia sp. TSA_130.1. The sequence goes on along the minus strand of NZ_JBQZFS010000001.1, from coordinate 1,165,656 downwards.
GCCGGAGATCGCCGACAGGGCGACAAACACCGTATCCGGCGCGATCACGCTGGTCAGCAGCGCCAGCACGCCGCCGAGCATGCTGAAGGTCAGGGCGTTGATCGGAATGCCGCGCGCATTGACGCGCGCAAAGTAGGCCGGCAGGGTGCGCTGGTGGGCCAGCGACCACAGCATGCGCCCCGAGGCGTACAGGCCGGAGTTGGCCGCCGACAGGATGGCGGTCAGGATCACGAAGTTGAAGATATCGGCGGCGTAAGGCACGCCGATGCGTTCAAACACCAGCACGAACGGGCTTTTGACGATCCCCGCCTGATCCATGGGAATCAACGCCGCCAGCACAAACACCGTGCCGATAAAGAACAGCATCAGGCGGATCACCGTGGTGCGGATCGCCAGCGGCACGACTTTCTCCGGGTTCTCGGTTTCACCGGCGGCGATGCCGATCAGCTCCGTGCCGGAGAAGGCGAAGTTCACCGCCACCATGGTCATCAGGATCGGCAGCGTGCCGTGCGGCAGCCAGCCGGAAGCGGTCAGGTTGTGCAGGAACGGCGCCGGCGTGCCGTCTTTCATCGGCAGCAGGCCGAACATGGCGGCGCCGCCCAGAATGATGAACGCCAGAATGGTCACCACTTTGATCAGCGAAAACCAGAATTCGCTTTCGGCGAAAAAACGGGTGGTCACCACGTTAAGCAGGAAAATGGCCGCGCAGAAGATCAGGCACCACAGCCACACCGGCGACTGCGGGAACCAGTACTGCATGCAGAATCCGGCGGCGGTGAGGCTGGAGCCCAGCGCCACCGTCCAGGTGAGCCAATACAGCCAGGCGACGGCATAGCCGGTAGCCGGCCCCAGATAGCGCGAAGCATAGACGTGAAAGGCGCCGGTTTCCGGCATCGCCACCGACAGTTCGCCCAGGCACAGCATCACCAGATACACCACCAACGCGCCGATCAGGTAGGCCAGCAGCGTGCCGAGCGCGCCGGTGGTGGAGATGATGTAGCCGGTGTTGAAAAACAGCCCGGTGCCGATCACGCCGCCCAGCGACAGCATCACCAGGTGCCGGGCCTTCATGCTGCGTTTGAACTGCCCTGCGGCGGGCGCCGATGAGTGCATAATAATCTATCCGTATAGACGTCTAAATATCTGAATGGCTATTGGTTATACCCGCAATGCCGTTTCAACGCAATGCGTCACCGGCGATCGCCGCGTAAAAAAATCGTCAGGCCAGATCTATATGCAAATGATAATTATTATCTATAATGTCGCCATTTTCGCTAATGGGGCAACATGATGAGATATCTGATTTTATTGGCGGCGTTGGCGCTCGGCGCCTGCAGCCAAACGCCGGTGAAGACGCCGGCCAGCGACGTCGCGAGCATGGGGAATATCACCGATCTGCACAGCGGCGCGACCCTGACGCCCGAGCAGCTGTTGACGCGGTTGGCGCAGCAGCCGCGGGTGATCGTCGGGGAAAAGCATGACAATCCTTACCACCATCAGATTGAGCAATGGCTGGTGCAGCAGCTGCCGCAATTGCGGCCGCAGGGTAGCGTGCTGATGGAGATGATCAACCCGAACCAGCAGGCGCAGGTCGACAAAGTCAAGCAGTGGCTGCAGAGCGATCCCACGGTGCGTGATGGCCGCGTGGCGGAGCTGATCGCCTGGCAGCCGGGCTGGAAATGGGCGCTGTATGGCGGGGTGACGATGGCGGCGATGCGCGCGCCTTACCCGCTGTGGTCGGCCAACCTGGATCGCAGCGAGATCGCGGCGTTCTATCAGCAGCCGCAGTTCCCGGCGGGGCAGCTATCGGCGCAGCCGGCGGTGCGCAAGGCGCTGGAAGAGACCATCCGCACTTCGCACGGCGGCAAGATTGAGGCCGACCAGCTGCAGGCGATGCTGGCGATCCAGCAGCAGCGCGACCGGCGCATGGCTGAGCGCCTGCTGGCGGCGCCGACGCCCGCGTTGTTGATCGCCGGTGGCTATCACGCCGCCAAATCGGTGGGCGTGCCGCTGCACGTGCGGGATCTGCAACCGGCGGCGGCGCCGATGGTGCTGATGCTGGCGGAGCCGGGCGTACAGGTCGATGCGAACACCGCAGACTACCTGTGGATCACACCATCAGTGAAATGAATACGTTAAGGCAGTGAAAAGGGGTGTTAATTATAGTTGCAAATGATTATCATTAGTAAATGTGATCTGCAATCATTCGCAATTAAGCAAACTAATGTCCCTATGTTAAGTCAGTCTTATTCCCTTCCGGCCTTTGAGCTGCCGCAGCCGCGCTGGGCGCGCGGCCTGCTGCTTGCCCTGGCGGCGCATGTGGCGTTGGTGCTGCTGTTTTATTGGCCGCAGACGGCGCTGGAGCCGGTGGCGCTGCCGCCGCCGGCGGTGATGATGAGCTGGGCGGCGCAGATTGAAGCGCCGGAAAGTAAGCCGTTGCCGCTGGGCGTGCAGCAGGCGGAATCCGCTGCGGCGCAGCCGGCGGAGCAGCAGCAACAGCCGGATCTGCCCAAGCTGGCGCGTGCCGATAAAGCAAAAATCGTGACGGCGCAGAAGAAGCGCGCCGAACACCGTCCCCCGCAAAAAGCGCAGCCGAAACCGCAGGAGCAGGCCAAAGAGACGCGCAACGCCGCCGCGTCCAGCGCTGCTGCGCCGCAGGCGCAGACGCTCTCCCACCAAACCGCCGCACCGATCAACAGCGACGCCAACAGCAACGCGCAGGCCAAACTGTCGTGGGAGAGCCTGGTGAAGGGCAAACTGAATCGCATCAAGGATTACCCTTTGGATGCCCGCAACCGCCGGCGCAGCGGCATGCCGCAGGTCAGTTTTAGCGTCGATGCGCAGGGACGGGTCTCGAATGTCATTCTGCAGGTGCGTTCCGGCACCGCGTCGCTGGATCGGGAAGCGGTGGCGGTGGTGTCGCGCGCCCAGCCGTTGCCGCCGCCGCCGCCGGAGATGCTGCAGCAGGGAGCCGTCAGGGTAAGGATGCCGATCGATTTCAATCTGGCGGAGCTGAATGCCCGCCGTTAATGCCCGCAGGCGCCGCATCGCCGTCGTGCACCTCTTCAAACTTCGTGAGGGATTATGAATCCGCTGTTATTCACCCCGCGCCGTCGCATCGCGGCCGCGCTCTGGCTTTCTTTAGGCGTCGCCGGCGTCGCGCTGGCGCAACCGCAGCCGCCGTTGGCGGAACGCGCGCCGAAAGCGCTGACGGCGCACGGCGAGACGCGCACCGACGATTACTACTGGCTGCGCGACGATAGCCGAAAAGAGCCGAAGGTGCTGGACTACCTGAAGGCGGAGAATCGTTATACCGAGCAGATGATGGCGCCGTACCAGAAGCTGCGCGCCACGCTGTATCAGGAGATGCTGGGTCGCGTGAACCCTGACGATCGTTCGGTGCCGTATCAGCTCAACGGTTATCGCTATCAGGAAAGCTACGCTGCCGGTAAAGATTTCGCGCGGTATCAGCGCCAGGCGCTCACCGCCGACGCGCCGTGGCAAACCTTGCTGGACGCCAATCAGCGCGCGGCCGGCCATGCGTATTATCGTCTGGGGGCGATGGACGTCAGCCTGGACAACCGCCGCCTGGCAGTGGCCGAGGATCTGCAGGGCCGCCGCCAATACCGCATCTCCCTGCGCGAGATAGACAGCGAACGCTGGTCGCCGGAAACGCTGGAAAACACCTCCGGCAACATGGTGTGGGCCAACGACAACCAAACCCTGTTCTACGTGCGCAACCACCCGCAAACGCTGTTGCCATATCAGGTCTACCGCCATCGGTACGGTACGCCGACCGCGGAAGATAAGCTGGTGTACCAGGAAAACGATCCGGCGTTCTACCTCAGCCTCGGCCGCTCGTCCTCGCGCGATTACCTGATTCTGACCATCAGCGGCAACACCACCTCCGAAGTGCGCCTGATCGACGCCAACCAGCCGCAGCGCGAGCCGCAGCTGTTCGCCGCCCGGCAGAACGGCCGCGAGTATTACCTCGATCACTACCGGGGCGAGTTCTACCTGCGCTCCAACCATCAGGATCCGAACTTTGGCCTGTACCACACGGCGGCGGCGGGCAAACCGTGGCAGACGCTGATCGCACCGCAGGCGCAGCACGAGGTGGAAAGCTTCAGCCTGTTCCGCGATTGGCTGGTGGTGCAGGAGCGCGCCAACGGGCTGGTGCAGCTGCGGCAAATCAGCTGGGACGGCAAAACCGAGCGCGCCATCCCGTTCGATGATGCCAGCTACATGGCCTGGCTGGGCTATAACCCCGAGCCGGACAGCGATCGCTTGCGCTACGGCTATTCGGCGATGACCACGCCGACCCGCACCTATGAGTGGGACCTGAACAAGGGCGAGCGCACCCTGCTGAAACAGCAGGAGGTGAAAGGCGTCGATCCCAGCTTGTATCACAGCGAGCGCATCTGGGTCACGGCGCGCGACGGCGTGAAGGTGCCGGTCTCGCTGGTGTACCGCACATCGCTGTTCAAAAACGGGCATAACCCGCTGCTGGTATATGGCTATGGCGCTTACGGCATGAGCATGGATCCGGCGTTCAGCGCCAACCGCATCAGCCTGCTGGATCGCGGCTTCGTCTATGCGCTGATCCACGTGCGCGGCGGCGGCGAGCTGGGGCAGAGCTGGTACAAACAGGGCAAGCTGACGCACAAACCGAACAGCTTCAACGACTTCATCGACGCCACCCAGGCGCTGATCAAAGACGGCTACGGCCAACCGGGGCGCATCTACGCCATGGGCGGCAGCGCCGGCGGCTTGCTGATGGGGGCGGTGATCAATCAGGCGCCGCAGCTATTCAACGCGGTGGTGGCGCAGGTGCCGTTCGTCGACGTGGTGACCACCATGCTGGACGACAGCATTCCGCTGACTACCGGGGAATACGAGGAGTGGGGCAACCCGCACCAGCCGGCCGCCTATGCGCTGATGAAGTCCTACAGCCCGTACGACAACGTGCGTAAGCAACGTTACCCGAACCTGTTGGTCACCAGCGGTCTGTACGACTCGCAGGTGCAGTATTGGGAACCGGCCAAATGGGTGGCGAAGCTGCGGCGCTTCAAGCAGGGCGATTCGTTGCTGCTGCTCTCCACCGACATGACCGCCGGCCACGGCGGCAAATCGGGTCGCCTGGCGCGGCTGGAAAACGGCGCGCTGGAGTACGCCTTTATTTTGGCGGCGGACCGGCAGGCGCAGAAATAATCTTTAGCGCCGCAGCACGCTGCGGCGCAATAAAACAATAACAACCTTTTACCGCGCTTTCGGCGGGCTTTTTGCTGGGCATTGTCGGCCATCAAACCTTATTGGCTATTTCTGGGGATATATGAAAATCAAAATGATAGCGAGCCTGATCGGCGCGGGACTGGCGCTGTACGGGCAGGCTGCGGCCGCGCAGGAACAGGCGGAAAATAATAAAGGCAGCGTGGCGTTCAGCCCGCTCAACGTCTCGGCGGCCGACAGCGGCAAGAGCAGCGAAAAAGACGCGTTGGCGAGGCCAGGCGCGTTCAGTTCGCGCGATGAAAACAAGAATCTGGAGTCGGTGGACAGCATTCTGCGCAGCATGCCGGGCACCTATACCCAGATCGATCCCGGCCAGGGATCGGTCAGCGTCAATATCCGTGGCCTGAGCGGCTTTGGCCGGGTCAACACCATGGTCGACGGCATCACGCAAAACTACTACGGCAACTCGCCGAGCGACGCAGCGCACGGGGGATTGCCCACCAGCCAGTTCGGGGCGCTGATCGATCCTAACTTTATCGTCGGCGTCGACGTGGCGCGCGGCAACGCCACCGGTTCCGACGGGGTGAATGCCTTGGCGGGCAGCGCCAATTTCCGCACCATCGGCGTGGATGACGTGGTGTTTTCCGATAACCCGTTCGGCGTACGCACCAAGTTCTCGGTGGGCAATAACGGCATCGGCCGCAGCGGCATGATCGCCGTGGGCGCCAAAACTGCCGCCTTTGCCGACGGCGGCAGCCTGGGGGCGATGGCGGCGATCAGCGGCAGCTCCATCACCTCTAACTACAAAAACGGCGCCGGTTTCGACAGCGAGATGTTCAACGTCGATAAAACCTACCGCCAGAACCCGAAATCCCAGCTGTTCAAAGTGGACATCAAGCCGGATGCCTTCAACAGCATCGAACTGTCGGCGCGCAGATACCAGAATAAAATCACCCGCCGCCACATCGACAGCGACGATTTTTACCTCAAATACCACTACGCGCCGTTCTCGGAACTGATCGATTTCAAATTGACCGCCAGCACCAGCCGCGGTGAGCAGAAGTTCATGTCCAACAACATGGCGGGGTTCAGCGACAGCACGGCGAAAAACATTTCCGATGCGCTGGATATCAACAACACCAGCCGTTTCAGCCTGCAGGACGTCGATTTCGCTTTCAGCTACGGCGGCAAGCTGGTGCGCAACGAGTATAAGAAAAAGGCCTCTGGCTTGGTGACGGATGACAATCAGGCGGAAAGCATGCCGGTGGGAATGTCGGGCAAGCAGGATATCTCCAGCCTGTACAGCGGGTTGCAGGCCAACTACGGCATCTGGCAGGGGAATTTCGATCTGAACTACACCGCCTATCGCCTCTCCGGCTATAAGCCGGCCTGTGACGAGCGAGTAGAGTGCTTCCCGCAGGGCGCTGGCACTATTAGCCGTAACGAACACGGCTTCAACCCGTCGGTCATGCTGTCGGCGCAGGTGACGCCGTGGCTGCAGCCGTTCGTCAGCTACAGCAAGTCGATGCGCGGGCCGAATATCCAGGAGGTGTTCTTCGCCAACAGCGGCGGCCAGTCGATGAACCCGTTCCTCAAGGGCGAAAAAGCGGAGACCTGGCAGGGCGGGTTCAACGCCAATGCTCACGATCTGTTGTTCAAGCAGGACAGCTTCCAACTGAAAGCGGTCTATTTTGAAACCAGGATCAAAAACTACATTTCCAGCCAATCCTACCTGGTGTGTAAAAATCGCCAGAAGTGCAACCGTTCGCAGGCGACGCAGGAAGAGTGGGATGACGCGGACGTCAACGTCAGCATGACCATGTATAGCAATGCCCCCGAACCGGTCAAAATGCGCGGGGTGGAGCTTGAAGCGCTGTACGACGCCGGTTTCGCCTTCACCAAGCTGTCGTTAAGCAAGGAGCATACCTCCCAGCCGACCAACCAGGCCAGCAACGTATTCGGCGCGGGCGATATCAGCGAGCTGCCGGAGTTCTACTTCACGCTGGACAGCGGGGTGCGCCTGCTGGACGAGAAACTGACGCTGGGCGGGGTGGTGAAATACACCGGCAAGTCGGTGCGTCTGTCGCCGGACTCTGATTACGATGAGAATGAGCAGTTGCTGAAGGAGCCGGCGCCGCATATTCCGACCATTATCGATCTGTACGGCACCTATCAGGTGAATCGCAATCTGCTGCTGAAGCTCAGCGTGCAAAACCTGATGGACAGAGACTATTCGGACGCGCTGAACAAGATGAACTCGCTGCCGTCGCAGTCGCAGTATGAGACGCCGACCAACACCGCCCGTGGGCGGACTTATATCTTCGGCGGGGAGGTGCGCTTCTAAACTGCAGCAGAGCAGGGCGCAGTCACTGCGCCCGTTTCGCCTGCAGCAGCCATTTGTCCAGCTCGTTGGCGAACTGCTGGCGGTCGCGCTGGTTCAGGGCGTTCGGGCCGCCGGTCTGAATGCCGCTGGCGCGCAGGGTATCCATAAAATCGCGCATGTTGAGGCGTTCGCGAATGGTGTCCGGCGTATAGCGTTCACCGCGCGGGTTCAGCGCCACCGCGCCTTTCTCTATGACCTCCGCCGCCAGCGGAATGTCGGCGGTGATCACCAGATCGCCCGCTTCGCAGCGGCGCACGATCTCGTTGTCGGCCACGTCGAAGCCGGCCGCCACCTGCAGCGAACGGATGTATTTCGACGGCGGCGTGCGCAGCGGTTGGTTCGCCACCAGCGTCACGGTGATGGCGGTGCGATCGGCGGCGCGGAACAGCACTTCCTTGATCACGTTCGGACAGGCGTCCGCATCGACCCAAATCTGCATCATTTCGTCTCCCGCAGCCAGTCGCGCACCGGCAGGAAATCGCGCGCCAGCGCCGCTTCCGGGCTGTCGGCGTCCGGCTGGTAGTTATATTCCCAACGCACCAACGGCGGCATCGACATCAGGATGGACTCGGTGCGCCCGCCGGTTTGTAGCCCGAACAGCGTGCCGCGATCCCACACCAGATTGAATTCCACGTAGCGGCCGCGACGGTACAGCTGGAACTGGCGCTCGCGCTCGCCCCAGCTCAAGGCCTTGCGTTTTTCGACGATCGGCAGATAGGCGTCGAGGAAGCCCTGGCCCACCGCGCGGGTGAAAGCGAAGCAGTGGTCGAAGTCCGGGGTGTTCAGATCGTCGTAGAACAGGCCGCCGATGCCGCGTGCTTCGTTGCGATGCTTGATGAAGAAGTAATCGTCGCACCATTGCTTGTATTTCGGGTAGACCTCGTCGCCGAACGGCGCACACAGTTCGGCCGCGGTGCGGTGCCAGTGCACGGCATCCTCTTCGAAGCCGTAGAACGGCGTCAGATCAAAGCCGCCGCCGAACCACCACACCGGCGCTTCGCCCGGCTTTTCGGCGATGAAGAAACGCACGTTGGCGTGGCTGGTGGGCACATAAGGGCTGAGCGGATGGATAACCAACGAGACGCCCATCGCCTGGAAGCTGCGCCCGGCCAGTTCCGGACGGTGCGCGGTGGCCGAGGCCGGCAGGGTGGCGCCGGAGACGTGCGAGAAGTTGACCCCCGCCTGTTCGAACACCGCGCCGTTGGTCAGCACGCGGCTGCGGCCACCGCCGCCTTCTTCACGCGTCCATTGGTCTTCGGTGAACACGGCGCCGCCGTCGGCCTGGGCGAGCTGCGCGCAGATATGATCCTGCAGCGCCAGCAGGAAGGATTTTACTTCAGCGATGTTAGGTAAACTCATGCGGGGTCTTTATAGCGTCTGGCTGAACAAGGCGCTGAGTATACTCTTATTCGCCGCCCGCGGCATCAGCGGGGTTTGCGCTGGTGGGCGTCGAAGTAGTCGAAGAAGTTGACGATGCCGTCCGCGATGGCGCGGGCTATTTTCTCGCGAAACGCGGTGGTGCCCAGCAGCCGCTCTTCGTTCGGGTTGGTGATGAACGAGGTTTCCACCAGCACCGAGGGAATGGACGGGGATTTTAACACCGCGAACGCCGCCTGTTCGGTGCTGTCGCTGTGCAGGTGGTGTATCGGGCGGATCTGGCCGAGCACGTGGCGGCCGAGCGTCAGGCTGTTGTTGATGGTGTCGGTTTGCACCAGATCGAACAGCACCTGTTGCAGGTAGTTGTCCTGATCCTTGTACTTGCCGCCCGCCACGTCGTCGGCGGCGTTTTCGCGGTTGGACAGGTAGCGCGCCATGGCGCTGCTGGCGCCGCGGTTGGAGAGGGCGAACACCGAAGCGCCGGAGGCCGATGGGCTGGTAAAGCCGTCGGCGTGAATCGAAATGAACAGGTCGGCCTGGTGCTGGTGGGCGATCTCCACCCGCTGGAACAGCGGAATGAATTCGTCTTCTTCGCGCGTCAGGCGCGCCTCGACGTGGTCATGCTCATGCAGAAAACGGCGCACGTGGTTGGCGATTTCCAGCACGATGTGTTTTTCCTGCGAGCCTTCGTGGCCGACCGCGCCGGAGTCGATGCCGCCGTGGCCGGGATCGATCATCACCCGCTTTTTGCCGCCGGCCGGTTTCGCCGCCGGTTTGCTGTGCTGATTGCGCAGCATGCCTTCCGCCTTGGCGCTTGGGTTTTTCACGCCGAACAGCGCTACTGCCAGGCCGGAAAGCAACAGTTGGCGTCGCGTCGGGGAAACGGCAAGCGGCTTAAAATTGAGGAATTGTTTACCCTGCTTTTTCATTACGCAACGCTCCATCGACGATTCTATTTCGCGACGTTATATCGTATTGATAATCATTAATCGACCCGATAACTATTTCCATTTATTACGCCTGTTACCGGCGATTTCGGGGCAAATAGCGCGGTAAATCGCAGTTTGATATTGCGTAAGTGAATAATCACGCGATAATCAGATAAACACCTTAATTAACAGCGGCCAACATCGATGGAAATTCGCGTATTTCGACAAGACGACTTTGAAGAAGTCATTACCCTGTGGGAGCGCTGCGATCTGCTGCGGCCCTGGAACGATCCGGAAATGGACATCGAGCGCAAGCTGAACCACGATCCTGAGCTGTTCCTGGTGGCGGAAGTCGGCGGCGAAGTGGTCGGTTCGGTGATGGGCGGCTATGACGGCCACCGCGGCTCGGCGTATTACCTCGGAGTGCATCCCGACTATCGCGGGCGCGGCATCGCCAATGCGTTGATCAATCGTCTGGAGAAGAAGCTGATCGCCCGCGGCTGCCCGAAGATCCAGATTATGGTGCGCGAAGACAACGACACGGTGGTCGAGATGTACGAGAAGCTCGGCTACGAGATCCAGGGCATCACCAGCCTGGGCAAGCGGCTGATCGAAGATCAGGAATATTGATCGAGCGGTGGGCGGCGGCGTTGCCCCGCCCGCCGCAACGCATTACGGCAGCTTTTTGACGGTTTTCACGTCCACTTCGACGCTGCTCCAGTCTTTATCCACTTTGCCTTCCAGCTGCACTTTGTCTTTCGGCGTGACGGTCTGGCCGTTCCAGCGCTTGCGATCGATCTCGACCGTCAGCGTGCCGGTGGCGTCGCGGAAGGTGTAGGTATCGTCGCCGATGCGCTGCTCGATGTTGCCTTGCAGCATCACCCAGGTGTCGTCGCTCAGCGATTTCACCTTGTCCACGGTGGTCAGCGCCGCGCTGGGGCCGGAGAAACCACCTTGTGCGGTGGTTTGCGTTTGAGCCTGCGGCGCGGCCGGATCGAGGAACCCGCCTTGTTGCGCCAGTACCGGTGCGCTGCACAGCGCGATCAGAGCGGCCAGAGTCAGTTTTTTCATGTTGCGCTTCCTTATCGTTATCGAAAATCACATCCCGCTGATATCGGGTGCTTGCTAAGTGATAAGGATTAAAACACACCGATCTTAAGAGCTTCTTAAGCTGACGCATTGAAATTCCCATCGCCGGCGCCCATCTGTAGCCATAGTCTTTATTCTGTTGGCAAGGAACGAGCGTTGAAGCCATTCTCACCCCGGTTTTCCCCGGACGATTACGATCAGCACGGCGCGCTGCGGCTGCCGCTGGGATTTTGGGCCGTGCTGATTTTGCAGGCGCGCACCTGGCTGTTGTTCGTGATGGCCGGCGCTTCGCGCGAGCAGGGCGAAAGCTTGTTGGCGTTGTTTTATCCGGATACCCAACGCTTTTGGTACGGCATGCTGCTCGGTCTGCCGGCGGCGCTGGCGTTTTTGCTGAGCGGCCGTCGCCACCAATGGCCGCGGCTGTGGCGCGGTTGGCGCTGGGGGCTGGCTGTCTCGCTGCTGGCGTCGTTCGGCGGCTCGCTGTTCAGCCTGTGGCGCCAGGACGGCGATGCGCCGGGGCTGGAGCTGACGTTGGCGCTGCTCGACGCGCTGGCGCTGAGCTATCTGCTGCTGAACGCGCGTCTGAAAGCCTGTTTCGCGCCGGCGGAGCGCGCCGACTAATTGCCGAGAAGTGCGGCACTTTTCGCATTTTCCGCACTCCAAGCTGGCAACCGTTGGCGTAGTGCGGGCCGTTGTGAGAGGCTGGCACGCAGCAAAACGCCGAATGCGGCAGGAGCGGGTGACCCGCCCCGTGCCATTGATGTCTAAGGAGCTAGAGATGAATATTCGCCCCCTGTTGTTAGGGCTTCCGCTGTTACTGACCGGCTGTTCGAGCATGTCCAATTTCTCCTGGTCCAGCCTGTCGCCGTTCAACTGGTTCGGCAGCAGCCTGGAAGTCGGCGCCAAGGGCGTCGGCAAGCTCAACGCCGGCACGCCGATGTCGGAAAGCGCCATCAACGACGGGCTGGACGGCAACTACCGCCTGCGCGGCGGCATGGCGACCAACAACGGCCAGATCGTCTCTTATTATCAGGCGCTGTCCGGCGACGAGGTGAAGCTGGTGATCACCGGCGAACCGAAAGGGCGCCTGCAGCGGGTGGACGTGCTGGATCCGAAAGTGGCGACGGAGTGGGGCAACAAGCTCGGCACGCCGTTCGGCGACATGTACAGCAAGGCGTTCGGCTCCTGTAAGCCGGGCAGCGGCGAAGACGCCGGTAAAGTGGAGTGCGTGGCGGAGCAGAGCAAATACGTCACCTACATCTTCAGCGGCAAGTGGGCCGGCGCGCAGGATATCATCCCGCCGGACGACACCCTGAAAAGCTGGACGGTCAGCAAAATCATTTGGCACGCCAAGCCGCAGCAGTAACGCGTTCAACGGGCGCCGGTTCCCGGCGCCTGCTTGTCCAAATCATTACCCCTATTTTCTTTGCGCTGCTGCAAGGCAATCGCCTGTGCTTGCGGTATGATAGCGCGCGTTTGTAACAGGGACCCCGCGCGTCAACCGCCATACCTTACCTGTTGCCGGATTCTGGTATTGAGGATAACAACATGACACAGGTTCAGAGCGGCATTCTGCTGGAGCACTGCCGTTTCGCCATTTTTATGGAAGCCAGCGTACAGGGCGAATTCGCCGATTTGCGCCAGGGCTGCAAACAGTTTTGTCAGACGCTGAGCGAGCTGCAGCAGCAGTTCCCCGATGCGCGCCTCGGCGCGGTGATCGCTTTCGGCTACGACGTCTGGCACGATCTCTCCAGCGGCCAGGGCGCGAAAGAGCTGAAGCCGTTCACGCCGCTCGGCAAAGGGCTGGCGCCGGCCACCCAGCGCGATATGCTGATCCACATCCAGTCGCTGCGCCACGACGTCAACTTCACGCTGGCGCAGGCCGCGCTGGCGGCGTTCGGCAACGTTATCAAGATTGAGGAAGAAACCCACGGTTTCCGTTGGGTGGAAGAGCGCGATCTGAGCGGCTTCATCGACGGCACCGAAAACCCGCAGGGCGACCAACGCCCGGCAGTGGCGACGATCGCCGAAGGTGAAGAGGACGCTGGCGGCAGCTACGTGCTGGTGCAACGCTACGAGCACAACCTGCGCCAGTGGCAGCGCTTTACCACCGAGCAACAGGAGCAGATCATCGGCCGCACCAAGCACGACAGCGAAGAGCTGCCGGCGGATCAGCGCCCGGATACCTCTCACGTCAGCCGCGTCGATCTGAAAGAGAACGGCAAGGGCCTGAAAATTCTGCGCCAGAGCCTGCCTTACGGCACCGCCAGCGGCAAGCACGGCCTGTTCTTCATCGCCTATTGCGCGCGCCTGCACAATATCGAGCAGCAACTGTTGAGCATGTTCGGCGATCTGGACGGCAAACGCGACGCGATGCTGCGTTTCAGCCGTGCGGTCACCGGCAGCTACTACTTTGCGCCATCGCTGACGCGCTTGCTGTCACTTTGACGCCGTTGCCGAAGCCGGCGCGTCCGGCTTCGGTCTGTTTTCCCGCCCCAAAACGCCTCGCATTTCCTGCCTTATAGCGTTTGATGCTTGTAAATCACTAAACGGTATATAAAAGCGTTACAGCTCCGCACCGAGTTATAAATACACTGGTCGTCAATAAGGCGAAAGCCTGAAGGAATGACTCAGTGATAAGGTGCAGAATGAAACAAAACCGGGTTAAAAATCTCGTGCTGAAAGGTTGGCTGGCGGCTGCGCTGTTGGCGAGCGGCGCCGTGTCGGCGGCGGAATTGCTGAACAGCTCTTATGACGTTTCCCGTGAATTGTTCGTCGCGCTGAATCCCGGCTTTGAACAGCAGTGGAACCAGCAGCATCCGAATGACAAGCTGACCATCAAACAATCGCACGCCGGCTCGTCGAAGCAGGCGTTGGCGATCCTGCAGGGCCTGCGCGCCGACGTGGTGACCTACAACCAGGTCACCGACGTACAGATCCTGCACGATCGCGGGCAGCTGATCCCGGCGGACTGGCAGTCGCGTCTGCCGAACAACAGCTCGCCGTTCTATTCCACCATGGCGTTTCTGGTGCGCAAGGACAACCCGAAGGGTATCCACACCTGGAACGATCTGGTGCGTGACGACGTGAAGCTGGTGTTCCCGAACCCGAAAACCTCCGGCAACGGCCGTTACACCTATCTGGCCGCCTGGGGCGCCGCCAGCCAGGCCGACGGCAACGATGCGGCCAAGACCCGCGCCTTCATGACCCGTTTCCTGAAAAACGTGTTGGTGTTCGATACCGGCGGCCGCGGCGCGACCACCACCTTCGTCGAGCGCGGTTTGGGCGACGTGCTGATCAGCTTCGAGTCCGAAGTGAACAACATCCGCAAGCAATACGGTGAAGACAAGTACGAAGTGATCGTGCCGCCGGTCGATATTCTGGCGGAGTTCCCGGTGGCCTGGGTCGACAAAAACGTCGCGCGCAACGGCACCGAACAGGCGGCCAAAGCCTATCTGAACTATCTCTACAGCCCGGCGGCGCAGCAGGTGATCACCAGTTTCTACTACCGCGTGTATGACCAGAAAGCGATGGCGGCGGCCAAGGGGCAATTCCCGGACACCCAACTGTTCCGCGTGGAAGATCAATTCGGCGGCTGGCCGCAGGTGATGAAAACCCACTTCGCCACCGGCGGCGAGCTGGATCAGCTGTTAGCGGCAGGGCGCAAGTAAATGTTGGCGTTGTCGTCCAGTAAGCGGGTGCTGCCCGGATTTGGCCTCAGCCTCGGCAGCAGCTTGTTTTATACCTGTTTGATTCTGCTGCTGCCGCTCAGTGCGCTGGTGATGCAGCTGGCGCAGATGAGCCTGGCGCAATATTGGGAAGTGATTTCCAACCCGCAGGTGGTGGCGGCGTATAAAGTGACGCTGCTGGCGGCTGCTGTCGCCAGCCTGTTCAATGCGGTGTTCGGCATGCTGATGGCCTGGATCCTGACGCGCTACCGCTTTCCCGGCCGTTCGCTGCTGGATGGCCTGATCGACCTGCCGTTCGCGCTGCCGACGGCGGTAGCCGGCCTGACGCTGGCCGGTCTGTTTTCCACCACGGGCTGGTACGGGCAGTGGCTGGCGCACTTCGACATCAAAGTCACCTTCACCTGGCTTGGGATCGCGGTGGCGATGGCGTTCACCAGTCTGCCGTTTGTGGTGCGTACCGTGCAGCCGGTGCTGGAAGAGCTAGGGCCGGAGTACGAAGAGGCGGCCGAGACGCTGGGCGCCACGCGCTGGCAGAGTTTTCGTCGCGTCGTGCTGCCTGAAGTGGCGCCGGCGCTGCTGGCCGGCACCGCCATTTCCTTTACCCGCAGCCTGGGCGAGTTCGGGGCGGTGATTTTCATCGCCGGCAACATCGCCTGGAAGACGGAAGTGACCTCGCTGATGATTTTTGTGCGTTTGCAGGAGTTCGATTACCCGGCGGCCAGCGCCATCGCCTCGGTGATCCTGGCGGCGTCGCTGCTGCTGCTGTTCAGCATTAACGTATTGCAAAGCCGCTTCGGCAGACGTTTGGGAGGAGGGCACTGATGGCTGATATTTCCGCCTTCAACGGCGCCGAGCGCCCGCGCGTTAACTGGGGCAAGTGGACGCTGATCGCCATCGGCACGCTGTTTTCGGCGCTGCTGCTGGTGGTGCCGATGATATCGATTTTCGCCGAGGCCTTCTCCAAAGGATTCGGCGCGATGTGGAGCAATTTGCTCGATCCGGACATGCTGCACGCCATTTGGCTGACGGTCCTGATCGCGCTGATCACCGTGCCGTTCAACCTGGTGTTCGGCACGTTGCTGGCGTGGCTGGTGACGCGTTTTACCTTCCCCGGCCGCCAGCTGCTGCTGACGCTGATCGATATCCCGTTCGCCGTTTCACCGGTGGTGGCGGGGCTGATTTATCTGCTGTTTTACGGCAGCAACGGCCTGCTGGGCGGCTGGCTGGATGCGCATAACATTCAGGTGATGTTCTCCTGGCCGGGCATGGTGCTGGTGACCATTTTCGTCACCTGTCCCTTCGTGGTGCGCGAACTGGTGCCGATGATGCTCAGCCAGGGCAGCCAGGAAGATGAGGCCGCCATTCTGCTGGGAGCGTCCGGCTGGCAAATGTTCCGCCGCGTGACGCTGCCCAACATTCGCTGGGCGCTGCTGTACGGCGTGGTGCTGACCAACGCGCGCGCCATCGGTGAGTTCGGCGCGGTGTCGGTGGTGTCCGGTTCGATTCGCGGCGAAACCTACAGCCTGCCGCTGCAGGTCGAGCTGTTGCAGCAGGATTACAACACCGTCGGGGCCTTTACCGCCGCCGCCCTGTTGACCCTGATGGCGATCGTTACCCTATTTTTGAAGAGCGCGCTGCAGTGGCGTCTGGAACGTCAAAACGCGCGTCTTGAGCGGGAGGAAAATCATGAGCATTGAGATTAACGGCATCAACAAGTCCTTCGGTCGCACCAAGGTATTGAACGATATCTCGCTCGATATTGCTTCCGGCGAAATGGTGGCGCTGCTCGGGCCGTCCGGTTCCGGCAAGACCACGCTGCTGCGCATCATCGCCGGGCTGGAAAGCCAGAGCGGCGGCAAGCTGGGCTTCCACGGCACCGACGTCAGCCACATGCACGCGCGCGACAGGCGCGTGGGCTTCGTATTTCAGCACTATGCGCTGTTCCGCCACATGACGGTGTTCGATAACATCGCCTTCGGCCTGACCGTGCTGCCGCGCCGCGAGCGCCCGAACGCCGCGGCGATCAAACAGAAAGTCACTCAGTTGCTGGAAATGGTGCAGCTGGGCCACCTGGCTACCCGCTATCCGTCGCAGCTGTCCGGCGGCCAGAAACAGCGCGTGGCGCTGGCGCGCGCCCTGGCGGTGGAACCGCAGATTCTGCTGCTGGATGAACCGTTCGGCGCGCTGGATGCGCAGGTGCGCAAAGAGCTGCGCCGCTGGCTGCGTCAGCTGCATGAAGAGCTGAAATTCACCAGCGTGTTCGTCACCCACGATCAGGAAGAGGCGATGGAAGTGGCCGACCGCATCGTGGTGATGAGCCAGGGCAATATCGAACAGGTCGGGTCGCCGGTCGACATCATGCGCGAACCGGCGAGCCGCTTTGTGCTGGAATTCATGGGGGAAGTGAACCGCCTGAACGGCGAAATTCGCGGCTCCCAGCTGTTCGTCGGCGCGCATCAGTGGCCGTTGTCGTTCCAGCCGATGCACCAGGGCAGCGTCGATCTGTTCCTGCGCCCGTGGGAAATGGAAGTGGCGACCGAAAGCAGCGAACGTTGCCCGCTACCGGTTCAGGTGCTGGAAGTCAGTCCGCGCGGCCATTTCTGGCAGCTGACGGTGCAGCCGATCGGCTGGCACCAGGAACCGATCAGCGTGGTGCTGCCGGAAGGCAACGCCACGCCGGTGCGCGGCGGCCGTTATTACGTCGGCAGCCTCAATGCGCGGCTGTATGCCGGCGATCAACTGCTGCAACCTGTTGCGTTAGCCAAAAGCGCCTGATAGGTTTTAGCAGCCCTTTATTCAAGGCAACCCCAGGGTTGCCTTTTTACTTTACGCACACCAACACACAGGCAAAGATCGTGACAACGCTCGAACAATGCATCGGGAATACCCCGCTGGTAAAACTGCAACGGCTGGCCGCCCAGGCGGGCAGCGAGGTATGGGTCAAACTGGAAGGCAACAATCCGGCGGGATCGGTGAAGGATCGCGCTGCGTTGGCGATGATCCAGCAGGCGGAGCTGCGCGGTGAGATCAGGCCCGGCGACGTGCTGATTGAGGCCACCAGCGGCAACACCGGCATTGCGCTGGCGATGATCGCTGCATTGAAAGGCTATACGCTGAAGCTGCTGATGCCGGAGAACATGAGCCTGGAGCGGCAGGCGGCGATGCGCGCCTACGGCGCCGAGCTGATCCTGGTCAGCCGTGAGCAGGGCATGGAAGGGGCGCGCGATCTGGCGCTGGAGATGCAGCGTCAGGGGCAGGGCAAGGTACTGGATCAGTTCAACAACCTGGACAATCCCTACGCCCATTTCACCACCACCGGCCCGGAGATTTGGCGCCAAACCGAAGGGCGCATCACGCATTTCGTTTCCAGCATGGGTACCACCGGCACCATTACCGGCGTGGGCGGTTACCTGAAAAGCCAGAATCCGCAGGTGCAGATCATCGGCCTGCAGCCGGCGGAGGGCAGCAGCATCCCCGGCATTCGCCGCTGGGCGCCCGCTTACCTGCCGGGTATTTTCCGCCCGGAGCTGGTGGATCAGGTGCTGGATATCGAACAGGGCGATGCCGAGCAGACCATGCGCCAGCTGGCGCAGCGTGAAGGCATCTTCTGCGGCGTCAGCTCCGGTGGCGCGGTGGTCGGCGCCTTGCGCGTCGCCGCGGCTCACCCCGGCAGCGTGGTGGTGGCGATCGTCTGCGATCGCGGCGATCGCTACCTTTCAACCGGCGTGTTCGGCTGAGCGCGCCCTCCCGGCGGTGTGTTCCGTCGGGAAAACCTTTCCTCCTTTCCTTTCGACAGACGGCAGCCCCACTTGCGGCGGCTGCCGCTTGCCCGTGCGCCAATGCCATGACTGAAGTAGAGAAATCGCGCGGCAGCGGCCACAATAACGGTGACGAGACGCCAAGAGCGATGTGTAAGGATTGAGTAAAACCGGCTGCGGACCGGCGAAATTGGCGGGAAAATAACGAAAATCGGTGAAGGAGCAAGGCATGAAAATTTTACTGGTCGACGATGACCTGGAGCTTGGCACCATGCTGAGCGAATACCTGACGGGCGAAGGTTTCGACGCCAAGCTGGTGCTGACCGGCAAGGCGGGGGTAGAGGGCGCGCTGTCGGGCGACTATACCGCGATGATCCTCGACATCATGCTGCCGGATATGAGCGGCATCGACGTGCTGCGCGACGTGCGCAAAAAGAGCCGGCTGCCGATCATCATGCTGACCGCCAAAGGTGACAACATCGATCGGGTGATTGGTCTGGAGATGGGCGCCGACGATTACATGCCCAAACCCTGCTATCCGCGCGAATTGGTGGCGCGTTTGCGCGCGGTGCTGCGCCGTTTCGAAGAACGGCCGCAAGAAGCGGACGACGAGGCCGCCATCAGCGTTGGCGAGCTGACGTTAAACCCTTCAACCCGCAGCAGCGAATGGCGCGGCAAGGCGTTCGATCTGACCGCTTCGGAATTCAATCTGTTGGAGCTGTTGCTGCGCGCGCCGGACCGTGTGGTGTCGAAGGACGAATTGTCCGAGAAGGGGCTGGGGCGCCCGCGTGAAGCCTATGACCGCAGCGTGGATGTGCATATCAGCAATATCCGCCAGAAGCTGAGCGCGTTGGCCGGCAATACGCTGAGCATCGAAACGGTGCGCAGCATCGGCTATCGCATCCGGTAACCTGACATGCGCGGAAGACTGTTCTGGAAAATTTTGCTCGGCTTTTGGCTGACCTTTCTCATCATGACGCAGGCCCTGTGGGTGGCGTTTTCTCTTTATGGCGATCGCTATGTGCCGCCGGAGAACGCCATGGCGCGGCGGGCGATCGGCCTGCAGCTGACCTCCGCCGCCACCCAATTGCGCAGCGGCGGCATGCCGGCGCTGGAAGCGCTGATGCGCGACTGGCCCGAGGACGACAGGCGTCTGCTGTCGGTAACGCCGATGACCCAACCGCCGCCGCCCGCGCCGGAAGAACCGCTGTTTGAAGGGCGGCGGATGCCGAAAGCGATTTCCGCCTGGGTGCAGACTGGGGAAGGGCAGGGATACTGGCTGAGTTATAACGTGCGCGGGCTGCGGGAAGAGTATCGGCCGGAGCGGCGTTCCCATTTCTTCAACATTCCTGCGCCGATGTTGTGGGTCGGCGGGCTGGGCGGTTTGCTGTTCAGCGCCGTATTGGCCTGGAACCTGACCCGGCCGATGCGTCAGCTGCGCGGCGGCCTGGATCGGGTGGCGCAGGGCGATCTGTCGGTGCGGCTGTTCCCGAAAATGCGGCGCCGTCATGACGAGCTGTCCGACGTGGCGCGCGATTTCGACACCATGGCCGAGCGGCTGGAACTGCTGGTCAGCGCCCGCGAGCAGCTGTTGCACGATGTCTCGCACGAACTGCGTTCGCCGCTGGCGCGCCTGCAGTTGGCGATCGGCCTGGCGCGGCAGAATGCCGGCAACGTCGAAACCTCGCTCAAGCGCATCGAACATGAGTCGGGGCGGCTGGATAAAATGATCGGCGAGCTGCTGGCGCTGTCGCGCACCGAACACAGCAGCCTGCCGGACGAGGAGTACTTCGATCTGTACGGCCTGGTGGACGCGGTGGTGAGCGATGCGCGCTACGAGGCGCAGGTGCCCGGCGTGGAGATCGTGCTGCAGGCCGAGTCGGACGTGGAGTATACCGTCAAGGGCAATGCGGAGCTGATGCGGCGCGCGGTGGACAACATCGTGCGCAATGCGCTGCGCTTTTCCAGCCAGGGCCAGCGGGTGACGGTAGCGCTGTCGCGCATCGACAACCAGTTCCAGCTCGCCGTCAGCGATCAGGGGCCGGGCGTGGAGGAGTCGAAACTGTCGAGCATCTTCGATCCATTCGTGCGCGTGAAGTCGGCGCAGTCGGGCAAGGGCTACGGCCTGGGGCTGGCGATTACCCGCAAGGTGGTATTGGCGCACGGTGGCCAGGTTGAGGCGCGCAACGGCGACAGAGAGGGGCTGGTCATTACCCTGCGTATCCCGCGCTGGTCGTCATAACGTAGCGAGATTGGGATACGACGAAGGGGATAAAAAAAACGGCGCCGAGGGCGCCGTTTATCTTGCTCATTCGCGATTACTTCTTGATGCGGATGATCGGGGTTTCGCCAACGGTTACGCTGCCGGACAGTTTGATCAGCTCTTTGATCTCGTCCATGTTGGAGATAACGACCGGCGTCAGGGTAGACTTGGCTTTCTCTTCCAGCAGTGGCAGGTTGAACTCGATAACGACGTCACCTTTCTTGACGCGCTGACCTTCTTCGGCGATGCGTTTGAAGCCTTCGCCTTTCAGTTCTACGGTATCGATGCCGAAGTGGACGAACAGCTCAATGCCGCTGTCGGATTCGATAGAGAATGCATGGTTGGTTTCGAAAATCTTACCGATGGTGCCGTCAACCGGAGCAACCATTTTGTTGCCGGCCGGTTTGATGGCGATACCGTCGCCAACGATTTTTTCAGCGAACACTACGTCCGGCACATCTTCGATATTGACGATTTCGCCAGAAAGGGGAGCGACGATCTCGATAGTGCCCGTGTCTTTCTTGTCATCAGAAACCAGAGATTTCAGTTTATCGAACAAACCCATGATCTTCTCCTAAGCATTAAATTGGGCGGCGTTCCAGTGTCGTGGAAGTTTAGCAGAGCGTTTTTTCTTCGATGAATTTATTGACGCAATTCATCAGGTCTTGTGCCGTTGGCTGTGCCAAGGCTTGCGCTGCCAACGCCTTCACATCTTCGAAATTCGTGTTGCGAATAATTTTCTTGATGCGCGGGATTGAAATCGCACTCATGCTGAACTCATCCAGCCCCATGCCCAATAACAACAGTGTAGCACGCTCATCGCCAGCCAGTTCGCCGCACATGCCGGTCCACTTGCCTTCCGCGTGAGATGCATCAATAACCTGTTTAATCAGGCCAAGCACTGATGGGGACATCGGGTTATAGAGATGAGAAATCAGCTCGTTGCCGCGATCTACCGCCAGAGTATACTGGGTTAGATCGTTTGTCCCAATACTAAAGAAGTCGACTTCTTTCGCCAGGTGGTGAGCGATGACCGCCGCAGCCGGTGTTTCCACCATCACGCCCACTTCGATGCTCTCGTCAAACGCCTTGCCTTCTTCGCGCAGCTGCGCCTTCAGCGTCTCGATTTCGCCTTTCAGATCGCGCACTTCTTCCACGGAGATGATCATCGGGAACATGATGCGCAGTTTGCCGAACGCCGAGGCGCGCAGGATGGCGCGCAGCTGGGCGTGCAGGATTTCACGGCGGTCCATCGCGATGCGGATGGCGCGCCAGCCGAGGAACGGGTTCTCTTCCTTCGGCAGGTTCATGTACGGCAGGTCTTTGTCGCCGCCGATGTCCATGGTGCGGACGATCACGGCCTGCGAGCCCATGGCTTCCGCCACGGCTTTATAAGCCTGGAACTGCTCGTCTTCGGTTGGCAGCGAGTCGCGGTCCATGAACAGGAATTCGGTACGATACAGGCCGACGCCTTCCGCGCCGTTGCGCTCTGCACCCGCGACGTCGCGCACGGTGCCGATGTTGGCGCAGACTTCAACCTGATGGCCGTCCAGCGTAATCGCCGGCAGGTCCTTCAGCTTGGCCAGATCGTTTTTCTCGGTGATATATTGGTTCTGGGCGGCTTTCAGCTGATCGATCACATCAGCGGTCGGGTTAACGTAAATCTGGTTGTTAACCGCGTCCAGAATCAGATAGTCGTCGTTCTTCACCTGCTTGGTCACGTCGCTGGTGCCGACGATCGCCGGCAGCTCCAGGGAGCGCGCCATGATAGAGGTGTGGGAGGTGCGGCCGCCGAGATCGGTAATGAAGCCCAGCACTTTGTCCAGGTTCAGCTGCGCGGTCTCGGACGGGGTCAGATCGGTGGCCACCAGGATCACTTCGTCCTGAATGGAGCCCAGATCGACGATAGGCATGCCCAGAATGTTCTGCAGCAGGCGTTTGCCGATGTCGCGCACGTCGGCGGCGCGTTCTTTCAGGTATTCGTCGTCCAACTCTTCCAGCGCTTTCGCCTGACCTTCGATCACGGTGTAGGCGGCGGCGTCTGCGGAGGCCAGATCGTCTTTGATTAGGGCTATGATTTCCTGCTCAAGCTCTTCGTCTTCCAGCAACATGATGTGGCCTTCGAAGATAGCTTCCTTCTCTTCGCCGAAGGTTTCGCCAGCTTTGGTCTTGATCGCTTCCAGCTGTTCGGACGCTTTCGCGCGGCCGGCCAGAAAACGCGAGACTTCCTGCTCTACTTGATCAGCAGAGATTTTCTTCCGGTTGATGACGATGTCGTCTTCTTTCAGCAAGAGAGCCTTACCAAAAGCGATGCCCGGTGATACTAAAATGCCTGAAATCATAACCCTACCTTACTCTTGACTGGTGTTAACTAAAAAGACGGGCCGATTACTCAAGCTCTGCCATCAGTTTTACCAAGTGCTCAACGGCTTTCTGCTCGTCTTCACCTTCAGCTGAGATGGTCACTACGGTCCCTTGAGTCAGCCCCAGAGTTTGCAGTTTGAACAGGCTTTTAGCGCTGGCGCTTTTGCCGTTGGAGGTCACGGTGATGTCAGACGTGAAGCCTTTGGCTTCTTTAACGAACTGAGCGGCAGGGCGAGTATGCAGACCATTCGGAGCGGTAATAGTAACTTCTTGCTGGAACATTGATGTTTCCCCAACTTATTGGATTAATGTTGTGGAGTTAAAGTTTAGCCCAGGGGCCTGACTTTAACTTGTCTGGTTATAGCGCCTGACTATGGACAGGGGCGAACGTTGATGCAACAGAAAACGACGCGTTAGGCACTTCAGATCAAAAAACTCGGCTTTAGACGTCGTTCCAATCCGCTCCCCATTATGCCCGATTCGCCGCGTCGGCGACAGATGAGTAAATCGATTCAGCCTCGACCAGGCTCGGAGAGTGATTAATTTTGCGCATCGAAATAATGCACCGTTAAATACTAAAGGCGACGGGCAAAAGCAATCTTGGACTGCTATAAAGTTTGATCCAGTCCACAAAAAAGCACCCCACAGGGTGCTTTTTTAGCGATTTGTGCAGTGGCGGGATTACTGCTGCAATTCCTGCTCGGTGAACAGATCGGCGAACAGCGCGGTGCTGAGATAACGTTCGCCGGAAGAGGGCAGGATGACCACAATGGTCTTGTCGGCGAACGCCGGTTCTTCGGCCAGTTTCACCGCCGCCGCGACCGCTGCGCCGGAGGAGATGCCTGCCAGGATGCCTTCTTCGTCCATCAGGCGGCGCGCCATGCTGATGGCTTCGTCGTTGGAGATTTTTTCGACGCGATCCACCAGGTCAAGATCGAGGTTGCCTGGAATGAAGCCGGCGCCGATGCCCTGGATCTTGTGCGGGCCCGGTTTCAGCTCTTCACCGGCCAGCGCCTGGCTGATGACCGGCGAGTCGGTCGGCTCGACCGCCACGGTGGTGATGGCCTTGCCTTTGGTGTTCTTGATGTAGCGGCTGACGCCGGTCAATGTGCCGCCGGTGCCGACGCCGGAGATGAACACGTCGACTTCCCCATCGGTGTCTTCCCAGATTTCCGGGCCGGTGGTTTTTTCATGGATGGCCGGGTTGGCCGGGTTGCTGAACTGTTGCAGGATCAGGTAGCGGTTTGGATCGGTGGCGACGATCTCCTCCGCTTTGGCGATGGCGCCTTTCATGCCTTTCGCCCCTTCGGTCAGCACCAGATTGGCGCCCAGCGCCTTGAGCAGCTTGCGGCGCTCGATGCTCATGGTTTCCGGCATGGTCAGCGTCAGCTTGTAACCGCGCGCGGCGGCGACGAAGGCCAGCGCGATGCCGGTGTTGCCGCTGGTCGGCTCCACCAGTTCTTTGCCGGCGGTCAGCACGCCGCGTTGTTCCGCATCCCAAATCATATTGGCACCGATGCGGCATTTGACGCTGAAGCTCGGGTTGCGTGATTCAACCTTGGCCAGAATGCGTCCGTTGCCGATACGGTTCAGACGAACCAGCGGCGTATGGCCGATTGTTAATGAGTTGTCTTCATATATCTTGCTCATAGCCCGTCCTTTAACTCTATGAAAATGTGGGGAACATCGAAAGCATACGCTAACAGTACCGGCAGGGAAGTAAAGAATTGGTATATCTATATGTTATTAGGAAATAAGTTTTAAGCACAATGATAAGGGCGCGAAATGCGCGCCCTGTCGAAAATTTCCGCGCTGTCGGCGGCAAAAAACGGCGGTTATCGGACGAATTGCGAGCGGTAGCGATCGACCCACATCGCGGTGGCGCCGCAGACGGCGACCGGCAGGATCACCAGGTTGAGGATCGGGATCATGGTGAACAGGCTGACCAGCGCGCCGAACTGCAGGTTGTCGGTTTTGTGCTGGCGCAAAGCGCGGCGCATGTCGGCAAAGCTCACCTTGTGGTTGTCGAACGGATAGTCGCAATACTGGATCGCCAGCATCCAGGCGCTGAACAGGAACCACAGCACCGGCGCCACCGTCTGGCCGATGCCGGGCACGAAGTACAGCGCCAGCAGCAGCAGCGCGCGCGGCAGGTAATACATCAGCTTGCGCCATTCGCGCGCCATGATGCGCGGCAGGTCTTTGGCGATGCCGAGCAGGCCGGTGTCCGGCAGCGGTTTGCCGGTCAGGCTGCCTTCGAGCTGTTCGGCCAGCAGGCCGCAAAACGGGGCGGCGATCAGGTTGGTGAGGGTGCTGAACAGATAGCTGAACACCAGCAGCACCGAAATGACCGCCAGCGGCCACAGCAGGTAGCTCAACCATTGCAGCCAATCGGGAACGTGGCTCATCATCGCCGGGATCCAGTCGCCGAGGCGGCTGAACAGCCACCAGAAAGCGGAGCCCATCAGCAGCACGTTGACCAGCAACGGCAGGACCACATAGCGTTTAATCCCCGGGCGCGAAATCAGGCGCCAGCCTTCGGCGAAATAATGAATGCCGCTGGTGGAACGGGAAGGGGGCTGCGTATAGGACATATCTTAAGTTATCTCGTTGTCTGAACAGGCATCATTATCATATAGGGATGATTTTCCACTGGCTAGGGTAGGGTTGGCTGAAAAACCAGCAGAAAAAGGCAGTATAATCATCTTTATTGGCATAAAGTTCAGCACGGACTTGCACTTGTGTGCGCGGGCAAATAGAGTTAAAGAGTGAATGTTTGCCGCGGTGGCAATGTATTGGAACAACAGAGATAGCAATGATGCAGGATTTGCGTCTGATATTAATCGTTGTTGGCGCGATCGCCATAATAGCGCTGTTATTGCACGGTCTGTGGACCAGTCGCAAAGAACGGTCAGCGCTCTTCCGCGATCGCCCAGCCAAACGTTCCCAAAAGGAACGTGAACAAACTCCGATCGACGATCTCGAAGAAGGCGTCGGTGAGGTGCGCGTACGCGCCGCTCACCCGCAAGACGAGCCGTCATTCGGCCATTTCGATGCCGCACGCGAAGAACCCGTGGCCGCGCCGAAGCCCGCTCCGGCGGCTGCGCCTGCGCCCCGCGCCGTTCAGCCGGCTGCTCATCAGACGCCGCCTCCGCTGTCTCAGCGGCCGGAGTACGATGACATCCTGCTGAACAACTACGCGCCGGACGAAAAACCGGCCGAGCCGCAGCAACCGCAACCGGCCGTGCGCCGCGAGCCGCGCGTTGACGATCTGCCGCATGAACATGAGGCGCCGCTGGCGGCGGAACCGGCATTCCACGCCGAACCCGCCCCGGTGCAGCAAGCGCCGGAAGTGAAGCCTGCGTCGGAACCTGCACCGCAGCCGCAACAGCCGGCTGCTGCGCCAGTACAGGCTAAACTGAAAGAGACCGTGCTGGTGCTGCACGTCGCGGCCCATCAGGGCGGCGTGATCGGCGGCGAAGTGCTGCTGCAGAGCGTGTTGCAGGCGGGCTTCCAGTTTGGCGAGATGGGCATCTTCCACCGCCATATCAGCCCGGCCGGCAGTGGCCCGGTGCTGTTCAGCCTGGCGAACATGGTCAAGCCGGGGTCGTTCGATCCTGACATGATGTCCGATTTCTCCACGCCGGGCGTGTCGATGTTCATGATGGTGCCGTCTTACGGCGACGCCAATCAGAACTTCAAGCTGATGCTGCAGTCGGCGCAGCGCATCGCCGACGACGTGGGCGGTGTGGTGCTGGACGACGAGCGCCGCATGATGACGCCGCAGAAGCTGGAAACCTACAAAGCGCGTATCCGTGAAGTGTTGGAAAACAACGCCTGACCGGGTTGCCGCGCGCACTGAACATCCGTAACAACAAAGCCCCCGCTAGCCGGGGGTTTTTTATCTTTGATGGTGAGCCATGGAATCGATAATCCAACAAATCAATCAACTACGAGCCACATTGCGCCATCATGAATACCAGTATCATGTGCTGGATGCGCCCGAAGTGCCGGATGCGGAATATGACCGCCTGATGCGCGAGCTGCGCGAGCTCGAGAGCGCGCATCCGGAGCTGATCACCGCCGATTCGCCGACCCAGCGCGTGGGCGCGGCGCCGCTGGCGGCGTTTGATCAGGTGCGTCACGAAGTGCCGATGCTGTCGCTGGACAACGTGTTCGACGAAGAGAGCTTCCTGGCGTTTTACAAGCGCGTGCAGGACAGGCTCAAGAGCAGCGATCCGCTGACCTTCTGCTGCGAGCTGAAGCTGGACGGCCTGGCGGTCAGCCTGCTGTACGAAGACGGCGAGCTGGTGCGTGCGGCGACGCGCGGCGACGGCACCACCGGCGAGAACATCACCTCCAACGTGCGCACCATTCGCGCCATCCCGCTGCGCCTGACCGGCGACAACATCCCGCGCCGGCTGGAAGTGCGCGGCGAAGTGTTCATGCCGCAGGCCGGGTTTGAACAGATGAACGAAGAGGCGCGGCGCAAAGACGGCAAGGTGTTCGCCAATCCGCGCAACGCCGCCGCCGGTTCGCTGCGCCAGCTCGATCCGCGCATTACCGCCAAACGCCCGCTGACCTTCTTCTGCTATGGCGTCGGGCTGCTGGAAGGCGGCGAGCTGCCGCGCAGCCACTTTGAACGCCTGATGCAGTTCAAGGCCTGGGGCCTGCCGGTCAGCGATCGCGCCCAGCGCCGCACCGGCAGCGAGGAAGTGCTGGCGTTCTATCGCCAGGTCGAGCGGGACCGCGCACAGCTCGGTTTCGATATCGACGGCGTGGTGATCAAGATTGACGACATCGATCTGCAGGAAACGCTGGGCTTCGTGGCGCGTGCGCCGCGCTGGGCGACGGCGTTCAAATTCCCGGCGCAGGAGCAGATCACCGTGGTGCGCGAAGTGGAGTTTCAGGTTGGCCGCACCGGCGCGATTACGCCGGTGGCGCGCCTTGAGCCGGTGCTGGTGGCCGGGGTGACCGTCAGCAACGCCACCTTGCACAACGCCGATGAAATTGAGCGGTTGGGGCTGCGCATCGGCGATACGGTGATCGTGCGCCGCGCCGGCGACGTGATCCCGCAGGTGGTGGGCGTGCTGGAAGACCGTCGGCCGCAGGATGCGCGCGAAGTGGTGTTCCCGCTGCACTGCCCGGTGTGCGGTTCCGACGTTGAGCGCGTGGAAGGCGAGGCCGTGGCGCGTTGCACCGGCGGTCTTATCTGCGGCGCGCAGCGCAAAGAGGCGTTGAAGCATTTCGTTTCCCGCCGCGCGCTGGACGTTGAAGGCATGGGCGACAAGATCATCGAGCAGCTGGTGGACAAGGAGTACGTGAAGAACCCGGCCGATCTGTTCCGGCTGTCCGCCGGCATTCTGACCGGCCTGGATCGCATGGGGCCGAAATCGGCGCAGAATCTGGTTAATGCGCTGGAGAAATCCAAGCAGACCACCTTCGCTCGCTTCCTGTATGCGCTCGGCATTCGCGAGGTCGGCGAAGCGACCGCCGCCAACCTCGCGGCGCATTTCGGATCGCTCGAGAAGCTGTTCGCCGCCGACATCGAGGCGCTGAAAGAGGTGCCGGACGTCGGCGAAGTGGTGGCCAAACACACGCGCAACTTCCTCGATGAAGCGCTCAATCAGCAGGTGATCAACGAGTTGGTGGGCGCCGAGATCGGCATCCACTGGCCGGCGCCGGTGGTGGTGGCGGCGGAAGAGATAGACAGCCCGTTCGCCGGCAAAACCGTGGTGCTGACCGGCTCGCTGAGCCAGCTGTCGCGCGATGAGGCCAAAGATCGCCTGACGGCGCTGGGCGCCAAGGTCAGCGGCAGTGTGTCGAAGAAAACCGATCTGGTGATCGCCGGCGAGGCGGCCGGCTCCAAGCTGGCGAAGGCTCAGGAGCTGGGTATCGCCGTGATCGACGAAGCGGAGATGATCCGCTTGCTGGGTGAGTGATGGAAAAAGAAAACCTGCTGGAGATCGCCAATACCGTGATGCCGTTCGGCAAGTACCAGGGGCGGGTGCTGATCGATCTGCCCGAAGAGTACCTGCTGTGGTTCGCCCGCAAGGGTGAATTCCCCAAAAGCAAGCTCGGCATGCTGATGGAGATGACGCTGGCGATTAAAATCGAAGGGCTTGACCACCTGGTCAAGCCGCTGAAGAAAAGCTGAACTGACGGGCCTTGGCCCGTCTTTTTTTTACCCGCGCGACGCCTGCGCGTTGGGCACCGCCTGTTGCGCCTGCTGCTTGCGCTGATACCTTTTCGCCAATACCGCACAGGTCATCAGCTGCACCTGATGGAACACCATCAGCGGCAGCACCATGATCCCCACCGTCGCCGCCGGGAACAGGATATTGGCCATCGGAATGCCGTTCGCCAGGCTTTTCTTCGAACCGCAGAACACGATGGTGATCTCGTCCGCCTTGCTGAACCCCAGCCAGCGTGCCATGTAGGTGTTCACCACCAGCACGATCGCCAGCAGCACGATGCTGCCGCCGACGATAAACGCCAGCGAACCGATCCCCACCTGATGCCAGATGCCGTGCGTGACCGCCTCGCTGAAGGCGGCGTACACCACCAGCAGAATCGAGGTCTGGTCGGTTTTACCGATCAGCGGGCGATGGCGTTCGATCCAGCCGCCGATCAGCGGCCGCAGCAGGTGACCGGCGACGAACGGCACCAGCAGCTGCAGCACGATCGAACCGACCTGCCGCAGGCCGCCGGTATCGCCGTGCACATTCATCAACAAGCCGACCAGCAGTGGCGACACGAAGATCCCGAGCAGGCTGGAGGCGGAAGCGCTGCATACCGCCGCCGCGACGTTCCCGCCCGCCAACGAGGTGAAGGCGATGGCCGATTGCACGGTGGCCGGCAGGATGCACAGGTAGATGAAACCGGCGTACAGCTCGGGGCTGACGTCGATCGGCGCCCACCAGGCAAACAGCACGCCCAGCGCCGGAAAAATGATGAAGGTGCTGCACATCACCCACAGATGCAGCCGCCAGTTGTTGCTGCCGGCCAGGATGGCCTCGCGCGACAGCTTGGCGCCGTGCATGAAGAACAGCAGGGCGATGGCGGCGATGGTCAGGGCGTTGAGCCAGCCGACGAACTCGCCGCGCGCCGGCAGGAACGACGCCAGCAGCACGGTAGCGATCAGCGTCAGGGTAAAACGATCGGGCAGAAATCTCATGGCGGTGCGCTCAGGGTCGAAAATCGATAGGGCTATTCTCCCGCGTGGGCATATAATAATTAAATTGATTTATTTAATTCATCTATGAATAAAAAACATGAATTACTCACTCAAACAGCTGCGGGTGTTCGTCGCCATCGCCCGCCACGGCAGCTTCAGCCGCGCCGGCGAGGCGATCGGCCTGACGCAATCGGCGGTCAGCCACAGCGTGAAAGAGCTGGAGGCGGAGGTCGGCGTGCGCCTGCTGGATCGCACCACGCGTGAAGTGGTGCTGACCGACGCCGGTCTGCGGCTGGCCAACCGGGTCGAGCGGCTGCTGGACGAACTGCAGGCCGCGTTGCTGGATGCGCGCAGCTTTGGCGTACAGCGCAGCGGCACGGTGCGGGTGGCGACGAGCCAGACCATTTCCGCCCATCTGATGCCGCAGTGCATCGCCGCCGGCGAACGCGAATACCCGGAGATCCGCATCATGCTGCGCGATCAGGCGCAGCAGCAGGTGCTGCACAGCGTGCGTAACGCCGAGGTGGATTTCGGCATCGTGGTCGATCCGGTGCAGGCGGTGGATCTGGAGTGCGAAGCGGTGTTGCACGAACCTTTCCTGTTGCTGTGCCGCGACGATCATCCGTTCGCTGCGCAGCAGGCGGTGCGTTGGTCGGCGTTGAACGGTTGCCGCCTGGTGTTGCAGGATTATGCGTCGGGCAGCCGACCGCTGATCGACAGTGCGCTGAGACAGCAGGGCGTAGAGGCGCAGGTGGTGCAGGAAATCGGCCATCCGGCCACGCTGTTCCCGATGGTGGCGGAGGGCATTGGCATCAGCATTTTCCCGGCGTTGGCGCTGCCGTTGCCGGAAGGGGGGCGGCTCCGGGTGCGGCGGCTGGTGCCGGAAATTAACCGCGCGCTGATGCTGGTGCGGCGCAAGAACCGCTCACTGACGCCGGCGGCGGAGGCCATCTGGCAGGTGGCGCGTCAGCAGGCGGCGCTGCTGCAACAGCGCCGGCGGGAAAACGCGGCATATTGACTCAGATATAGACGTCCACCGCGTTGAGCGGCGTTGGGCGGTTTACGCCGTCGCCGGATTTCGCCGCGGCTTTTTCCATTTGCTCCTGCTGCTGCTTTTCCATTTCTTCTTTCTGGATGCGCGCGATCTCGGCCTGCAACATCTTGATCTGCGCTTCGATCAGCTGTTTCTGCTTTTCGATCTCTTTGGGATCGGCGTCGGAATCCTTCAGTTCCACCAGCTTTTGCTGCAGCGCCTGAATCTGCCGGTTCAGCGCCTTGATACGCGCCGAAGCGCGGCTTTCATTGAGGTTAACCGGTTCGTCATTGCCGTTGGCGCGTTCGTTTTTCTCCATCTTGCCGCCTTGCGGCTGGTTGTTGACCGGTTTGGCCATCAGTAATTCGCCCTGATGGCCCGGCGCGCTGAAGACGTTGCTGACGCCGGGGACGGTATTCTTGATCGGTACGATCATGGTGATGGTGGTCGACATGGTTGCTCTCCCTGAGTCTGGATCTCGCTGTTCAGGGTATCGGCAGCGGCGGCTAAATCTTTACCTGCTGCAGACGCGGCCAGCGCAGCAGCCAGCCTTTGTCGACCACGCGCTGGGCATAGGCCGTGCGATCGCCATTTTTAACGTTGAAGGTAATGGTGTCGTTGAACAGCGCCGCGAGCCCGAAAGGGGCGACCAGCGTGATGCTGTCGTCGGCGTTCAGGCGCGCGCCGATCGCCGTTTCCACTTCGGTCCAGAAGCTGATGGCCTCTTCGCTGTTGCGGTAGGGCGCGCGGCCGCTGCGCAGGTGCATGCGCGCCTGGTTCTTGACCGACCACGGCTGCGGCAGCCACTGCTGCAGCCGCGCCTCCAGCATGCGATCGCGTTCGGCGTCCGCCCGCTCCGCATCGAAGTGGATCACGTCGATATCGTTGAGCGGCGTGGGCTCCGCATAGCCGTGGCGCCGATCCCACACCAGGTTGCGCACAAAGCCGGCGCCGAGGCACCAGTCATTCAGGCCGAGCCGGCGCACGGTGCGCAGGGCGGCCATGCGCGCGCTATCTTGTTGCAGCCAGTCGATAATTTGCCGTTGCGGATCCATCACCCCTCCTGTTTTCGCGGCTACTGTAACCCGAAGCGGCGGCGGGTGAAATGGGGGGATGCGCGATGGCGGCGATAGCAGGCAAATTAATTTTCTTGCTTCACTGACTACACTTGGTGCAGGGCTTTTATCTCGTCACTCAGGGCAAGGGAGGGGGGCTATGTATCAGGCAACGTTGGGCCAACGCGGCTATCGCTTCGGCGGCCTGCGCCAGCTGATGGCGAAAGCTTCGCCGGCGCGTTCCGGCGATTATCTGGCGGAGGTGGCGGCGGAAAGCGCCGAAGAGCGCATGGCGGCGCGCATCGCGCTGGCGGATGTGCCGCTCAAGACTTTCCTGCAGCAGCCGCTGGTGCCGTACGAGCAGGACGAGGTGACGCGCCTGATCATCGATAGCCACGACGCCGCCGCCTTTGAGCCCATCTCGCACCTCACGATCGGCGATTTTCGCGACTGGTTGCTGAGCGAGCAGGCGGACAGTGCCATGCTGGCGCAGGTGGCCGCCGGCATTATGCCGGAGATGGCGGCGGCGGTAAGCAAGATCATGCGCAATCAGGATCTGATCCTGGTGGCGAAGAAATGCCGGGTGGTGACGCGCTTTCGCAATACGATTGGCCTGCCGGGCCACCTCAGCGTGCGGCTGCAGCCCAATCACCCGACCGACAGCCTGCAAGGCATCGCCGCCAGCATGCTGGACGGTTTGCTGTACGGCAGCGGCGACGCGGTGGTCGGCATCAATCCGGCCAGCGACAGCCTGCCGCTGCTGGAAAAACTCAACTACATGCTGGACGACGTGATCCAGCGCTTCGCCATACCCACCCAATCCTGCGTGCTGACCCACGTGACCAAAACGCTGCGGCTGATGGAGCGTGGTGCGCCGGTGGATCTGGTGTTTCAGTCGATCGCCGGTACCGAAGCGGCCAATCGCGGTTTCGGCATCAGTCTGGCGCTGCTGGCGGAGGCGCAGCAGGCGGCGCTGAGCCTCAAGCGCGGCACGTTGGGCGATAACGTGATGTACTTCGAAACCGGGCAGGGCAGTTGCCTGTCGGCTAACGCGCATCACGGCGTCGATCAGCAGACCTGCGAGGCGCGCGCCTATGCGGTGGCGCGGCATTTCTCACCGCTGCTGATCAACACCGTGGTGGGGTTTATCGGCCCTGAATACCTGTATGACGGCAAACAAATTATCCGCGCCGGGCTGGAGGATCACTTCTGCGGCAAGCTGCTCGGCCTGCCGCTGGGCTGCGATGTCTGTTACACCAACCATGCCGAGGCCGATCAGGATGATATGGACACGCTGCTGACGCTGTTGGCCGCCGCCGGGCTGACGTTCCTGATCGGCGTGCCGGGCGCGGACGACATCATGCTCAATTACCAAAGCACCTCGTTCCACGACGCGCTCTATATCCGTGAACTGCTGGGGCTGAAGCACGCGCCGGAGTTCGCCGCCTGGCTGGCGGCGATGAACATCACCGATGAACGCGGACGGCTGCGCGACGCCGCCGCCAATCACCCGCTGTTGCTGGCGCTGCGGCCCTATCTCGATACGTTGGGGCTGGCGATCGCGCCGGTGGTGTTGGCGCATCAGGCGCGAGTGGCGCTGGGGGATGAGATCGGCGAGTGCCTGCAGGCCCGGGCGGTGGCGGTGCTGATCGGCGAACGGCCGGGGCTGTCGTCGCCGGACAGCCTGGGGATTTATCTGACCTGGGAGCCGAACGCGCGCAGAAGGGACTCAGAGCGCAACTGCATCTCCAATGTGCGGCCGGAGGGGCTGGATTATCCGCAGGCGGCGTTCCGCCTGGCCTGGCTGCTGGAACAGGCGTGCCGGCGAGGGCTGACCGGCGTCGAACTGAAAGACGAGAGCGACAACCCGGCGCTGCGCGGCCGCGTCACCCCGCTTTACGCCCAGTTGGGCGGTTGACCGAGGGTTTGCTGCAGCAGGGCGGTGAAGGCCGCCAGGCGGGCGGACACTTTCGCCACCGGCCGCAGCAGATAGATGCCTTGCTGTTCATGGCGCGGATCTTCCAGCATCTGCACCAGCCGCCCATGCTGCACGTCCGGCCCCACCACCCAGTTGGGCAGAAAGGCGATGCCGAGGCCGAGCAACGCCGCCTGACGCTGCGCGGTGAAGTCGTCGCAGCGCAGCGCCATGGTGCAGCGGTTCATCAACGCCGCGTCGAGGATCTGCGCCCAGCAGGCCGGCTGTTGTTTGTGGTAGCGGGCGATCAGCCGGTGCTGCGGCAGCGCTTCCAGATCGCTCGGCAGGCCATAGCGGGCGACGTAGCCGGGGCTGGCGCACATCACCCAGCGTTGGGTGGCGATGCGGCTGGCGTACAGCGCGCTGTCCTTCTGCTCGCCGATGCGGATGGCGGCGTCCAGCCGTTCCTGGGTCGGATCGGTCTGGCGTTCGGTCAGATCGAGATCGACCCACAGCTGAGGGTAGCGTTCCGCCAGCGTCGGCAGCAGCGGCAGCACATAGGTTTTGCCGAAGGTCGGCAGGCAGCTGATGCGCAGCGTGCCCTGCGGCGTTTCGTTCAGCGCGTTCAGCTCGGCGCGAATGCCGGTAATGTCCGTCATCAGCGCGGCGGCGCGTGCCAGCAGCAGCTCGCCGGCGTCGGTCAGCAACAGGCCGCGGGTGGAGCGTACGAACAGCGTCGCGCCGAGCGCGCTTTCCAGCGCATCGATATGGCGCACCAGCGAAGAAGGCACCATACCCAGCTGGCGTGCGGCGGCGGAAAAGCTGCCCAGGCGGGCCACGTCGAGAAAGATTGGCAGATGTTCTACATAGCGGGCGTCATTCATTTTTGCATTATATGCAAAAGCGTTTCTTATGAATACCCGCTTCTCTGTTGGCGATGCTGCGGCTACTCTGATTGCGGGTTGACGACGGGCTTCAGCGCCGCCGCATCCCGGCCGCATAGAGAGAAAACGCATAAACCTAGCGGCGTTTAGCACCAAATAGCAGATGTTTTTCCCAGGCTGCGTCAGCCGCCTGTGGCGTTGATTGTCGCTCCAACACCAGATTAACCGTTCAATTTGATATCCGACTCAACCTCAATGATTAGTGAGTCTTTACTTTCACTTATCTTCCTGTTGTTTCTGGATATCGGCCGGCCAGCCGTGCCGGTTTTTTTGTCGCCTCAGGCTGAATCGTTCCAACTGATGAACGCGCCTGAGGGGCATCTTGGCTCGCCGTCGGCGGGTCTTTTGAACGCGTGGAACCGCAGTTCCGCGCTGGTGGAGGAGTCAGCATGAACGAAAAACACGGGTGTTCCTGTGCGCGCCATTTGGCGCAGGGTTTCGCCAGGCAGTCGATCAACGCCGGGGAGGGCGAAATCTATCAAATCTCGCTGATGAGCGCGCTCATCGACGGGGTTTATGAAGGGGAGACCACCATCGCCGAATTGCTGAAACACGGCGATTTCGGCCTCGGCACCTTCAATCATCTGGATGGCGAACTGATCGCGTTCGATCAGGAAATACACCAGCTGCGCGCCGACGGCAGCGCCCGCCCGGCCGGTTTGCAACAGAAAACCCCTTTCGCCGTCGTCACCTTTTTCCAGCCCAGCGTCAGCCAGCAATTCGATCGGCCGATCACCAAGGCGCAACTGCACCAATGCATCGATGAACAGGTCGCCTCGCCGAACCTGTTCTGCGCGGTGCGGGTCGACGGTGAGTTCAGCCATGTCGAAACCCGCACCGTGCCGCGTCAGGAACGGCCTTACCGCCCAATGCTGGAAGCGATAGAAGAGCAGCCGACCTTCTCGTTCCATCAGCGGCGCGGCACGCTGGTCGGCTTCCGCTCGCCCGATTACATGCAGGGCATCGGCGTGGCCGGCTATCACGAACACTTCGTTACCGACGACCGCAGCGGCGGCGGCCACGTGCTGGATTACCAGCTCGATCATGGCCGCCTGCAGTTCGGCGTCATCACCCGTCTCAATCTTCAGTTGCCGCATGATGCGGATTTCTTGCGCGCCAACCTCTGTCCAGAGGATTTGGATCGCGCAATTCGTTCCGCCGAGGGCTAATCCCGGCGATCGTTTTCTTAGGAGGTGGAACCATGGCACAGGAAAAAACAGGCAAT
Source organism: Serratia sp. TSA_130.1 (assembly GCF_052691795.1). Lineage (NCBI taxonomy): Bacteria > Pseudomonadati > Pseudomonadota > Gammaproteobacteria > Enterobacterales > Yersiniaceae > Serratia > Serratia sp. TSA_130.1. The sequence goes on along the minus strand of NZ_JBQZFS010000001.1, from coordinate 1,129,226 downwards.
GACTGGCAATGCGGCGCCGACTTGGTGGTGAAAAACCTGGAAGCGCAGGGCGTCAAACACGTTTTCGGCATTCCGGGCGCCAAGATCGACCGGGTGTTCGATTCGCTGGAAGATGCGCCGTCGATCGAAACGGTAGTGGTGCGCCATGAGGCCAACGCGGCCTTTATGGCGGCGGCGGTCGGCCGCCTGACCGGCAAGGCGGGGGTGGCGCTGGTCACCTCCGGGCCGGGCAGCTCCAACCTGATCACCGGGCTGGCAACCGCCACCTCGGAAGGGGATGCGGTGGTGGCCTTCGGCGGCGCGGTGAAGCGCGCCGACAGCCTGAAGCAGACGCACCAGAGCATGGATACCGTCAGCATGTTCCGGCCGGTGACCAAGTACTGCGCCGAAGTGCATGCCGGTTCGGCGATTTCCGAGGTGATCGCCAACGCCTTCCGCCGCGCCGAGTTCGGCCGGCCGGGGGCGTCGTTCGTCAGCCTGCCGATGGATATCGTCAATGAGCCGGTCACGGCGCCGGTGCTGGCGGGCTGCCGCTTGCCGCGCATGGGGGCCGCGGCGGCGGACGACATTCAGGCGGCGGTGAAACTGATCCGCCAGGCCAAATGCCCGGTGCTGCTGCTGGGCTTGCAGGCCAGCCGGCCGGAGAACAGCGAGGCGGTGCGCCATCTGCTGTACCGCACCCATATGCCGGTGGTCGGCACCTATCAGGCGGCGGGGGTGATTGACGTCAATCACTTTGCCCGCTTCGCCGGCCGCGTCGGCCTGTTCAACAACCAGCCGGCCGATCAGCTGTTGCAAAAGGCCGATCTGGTGGTCAGCGTCGGCTACGATCCGATCGAATACGATCCGTGCATGTGGAACAGCCACGGGCGGCTGAAGCTGGTGCATATCGACGTGCTGCCGGCGGACATCGATACCTGCTATCGGCCGGACGTCGAGCTGGTGGGCAACATCAGCGCCACGCTGAACATGATGACCGAAGCGTTCAATGAGGCGGTCTGCGTCCCGGCGGAGGTGGAACTGATCCTGACCGATCTCGGCCGCCAGCGCGCCGAATTGGCGGAACGCGCCGCGCGCCGCGGCGGCATGCCGATCCATCCGTTGCGCATCGTCAAGGAGCTGCAGGACATCGTCAGCGACGACGTGACGCTGTGCGTGGACATGGGCAGTTTCCACATCTGGATAGCCCGCTATCTTTACAGCTTCCGCGCTCGCCAGCTGTTGATCTCCAACGGCCAGCAAACCATGGGGGTAGCGCTGCCGTGGGCCATTGGCGCGGCGCTGGTGCGCCCCGGCGATAAGGTGGTGTCAATCTCCGGCGACGGCGGCTTCATGCAGTCGAGCATGGAGCTGGAGACCGCGGTGCGGCTGAAAAACAACATCGTGCACGTGATCTGGGTCGATAACGCTTACAACATGGTGGAAATGCAGGAAGTGAACAAATACCAGCGCAAATCCGGCGTGGAGTTCGGGCCGATCGACTTCAAGGCCTACGCGGAATCCTGCGGCGCGGTCGGTTTCGCCGTGCAGTCGGTGGAAGATCTGCGGCCGATGCTGCGCAAGGCGATGGAGATCCAGGGGCCGGTGGTGGTGGCCATTCCGGTCGACTACGCCGATAACTATAAGCTGATGGCGCAGATGAACTTCAGCCAGATGATTTAATTTCATCATCCTCGCGCCGTTTCACCGGGGCAGGCCGCTTGCGCGCCTGCCCGTTTTTATGCGCGGAATTTGTCCTTTACATCGCTAACTGCATGATTTATTGCTATCCGTTCGGCTGTTTTTTCACCACTGGGGATAGCGCAATGAAAAGAAAAGCAATAACGATCGGGCTGCTGGCGTTGGCGATTGCCGGCGGCGCGCGGGCCAATACGCTGGTCTACTGTTCCGAAGGCTCGCCGGAAGGCTTCAACCCGCAGCTGTTCACCTCCGGCACCACGGTAGACGCCAGTTCGGCGGCGATCTACAACCGGCTGGTGGATTTCAAACCCGGCACCGTCGAGCTGCAACCCAGCCTGGCGGAAAGCTGGGAGGTGAGCGAAGACGGCAAGCGCTATACCTTCCATCTGCGCAAGGGCGTGGCATTCCAGAGCAATAAATATTTCACGCCCACCCGCGATTTCAACGCCGATGACGTCATCTTCTCGTTTATGCGCCAGAAGGACGCCAACAACCCGTATCACAAGGTCTCCAACGGCGCCTACACCAACTTCGAGTCGATGGAGTTCGGCACGCTGATTGACCGGATCGTCAAGGTGGATGAGCACACCGTGCGCTTTGAGCTCTCCCGCGCCGAGGCGCCGTTCGTCGCCGATCTAGGCATGTATTTCGCCACCATTTTATCGGCGGAATATGCCGACGCGATGCTGAAGGCCGGCACGCCGCAGCGGGTGGACAACGATCCGATCGGCACCGGGCCGTTCCAGCTGGTGCAGTACCAGAAGGACGCGAAAATCCTCTACAAGGCGTTCGACCGCTACTGGGAAGGCAAGCCGAAGATCGATCGACTGGTGTTCTCGATCACGCCGGATGCGGCGGTGCGTTACGCCAAGCTGCAAAAGAACGAATGCCAGGTGATGCCGTTCCCCAATCCGGCGGATCTGGCGCGTATGCGGCAGGACGGCAACATTCAGGTAATGGAAAAATCCGGCTTGAATATCGGTTTCCTGGCGTTCAACACCCAGAAGAAACCGTTGGATAACGTTAAGGTGCGCCAGGCGTTGGCGCTGGCGGTCAACAAGCCGGCGATCATCGACGCGGTGTTCCATGGCGCCGGTCAGCCGGCCAAGAACCTGCTGCCGCCGGCTCAATGGGGCAGCAACGCGCAGCTTGAAGACTACCCGTATTCGCCGGAACGGGCGAAGCAGCTGTTGCAGGAGGCCGGGCTAGGGCAGGGCTTCGACATCGATCTGTGGGCGATGCCGGTGCAGCGGCCCTATAACCCCAACGCCAAGCGCATGGCGGAGATGATCCAGGCCGACTGGGCTAAAATCGGCGTGCGCGCCAAAATCGTCACCTTCGAGTGGGGCGAGTATTTACAGCGGATTAAAAACGGCGAACACCAGACCGCGCTGATGGGCTGGACCACCGCCAACGGCGATCCGGACAACTTCTTCGGCCCGCTGTTCACCTGCGCTTCGCTCGGCGGTTCGAACTCGGCGAAATGGTGCTATAAACCGTTCGACCAGCTGATCCTGCAGGCGCGCGAGGAGAACGATCACGCCAAACGGGTGGCGATGTATCAGCAGGCGCAGGTGATAATGCACGATCAGATGCCGGCGTTGATGATTGCGCACTCGACCATCTTCGAACCGGTGCGCAAGGAAGTGAAAGGCTATGAGATAGACCCGTTCGGCAAACACATTTTCAAGCAGGTGTCGCTGGAGAAGTAACGACAAGGCCGGGGTAACCCGGCCTTTTTCATGCCTGCGGCGCGTCGCAGTGGTAGCGGCCGCGCGGGATCACCAGCGGCGTGTGGGACAGCGGATCGTCGATGATCATGCACGGCATGCCGAACACCCGCTCCACCAGTTCGGCGGTAATGATCTCCGCCGGTTTCCCTTCCGCCACGATCTTGCCGTCGCGCATGGCGATGATGTGATCGGCATAGCGGCAGGCGTGGTTGAGATCGTGCAGCACCGCGATCAGGGTTTGACCGCGCTCGCGGTTGAGCTGGCGGAACAGATCCAGCAGCTCGATCTGGTGCGCGATGTCCAGATATGTCGTCGGTTCATCCAGCAGCAGCAGCGGCGTTTGCTGCGCCAACGCCATCGCTACCCAGACGCGCTGACGCTGCCCGCCGGACAGCTCGTCGACGCTGCGATCCGCCAGTTGGCTGACGTTGGTGGCCGCCATGGCGGCTTCCACCGCCTGTTTATCGGCCTGTGTCCACTGTTTCAGCAGGCTCTGGTGCGGATAGCGGCCGCGCGACACCAGGTCCGCCACGGTGATGCTGTCCGGTGCGATCGAGGTTTGCGGCAGCAGGCCAAGCTCGCGCGCCAGCGCCTTGGTGGCGAAACTGCTGATGTTCTTGCCGTCCAGCATCACCTCGCCGGCGCTGGGTTTCAGCAGGCGGCACAGGGCGCGCAACAGCGTCGATTTGCCGCAGGCGTTCGGCCCGACGATCACCGTAAAGGCGCCGTCGGGGATCGCCACGCTCAGATCGTCAGCGATGATTTTATTGTCGTAGCCTAGCTTCAGGTGCGAGGCGTGCAGGCGGTGGCTCATGGCATTATCACTCTTCATTATCTATCTGCGGGCCTCACGGATGAGCAGCCAAATCAGGTACAGGCCGCCGATGCAGACGGTCACGATCCCGACCGGCAGTTGGATCGGCGCGAAAAGATGTTGGGACACCACGTCGGCGCCGAGCAGCAGCGCCGCGCCCATCAGCGCCGAGGACGTCAGGGTGACCGAGGATTGCCCGGCCAAGCGGCGGGCGATTTGCGGCGCCGCCAGCGCGATAAAGGAAATCGGCCCGGCGGTGGCGGTGACGGCGGCGGTGAGGGTGACGCCGAACAGCATCAGCCACAGCCGGCTGCTTTCGGCATTGACGCCCAGCGCGCGCGCCGTGTCGTCGCCCATTTCCAGCAGCTGTAGCCGTTTGCCCATCAACAGCGCGGCGGCGGCCGCCAGCACGATAAACGCCGTGGCGGGCTGGGCTTTCTGCCAGGTCATGCCGTTGAGCGAACCGGCCTGCCACATGGCGGCGTCCATGGCGCGCTCGAGCGAGGCGGTGATGATCAGCCAGGTATTGGTGGAGACCAGCACCGCGCTGATGGCGATGCCGACGATGATCAGCCGGAAGCCGGCGATGCCTTGCCGCCAGGCCAGCAGGTAGATGGCCAGCGCGGCGAGAATGCCGCCGGCCAGCGCGCCGCCGGCGATGTAGTAATAGCCGCCGTTGAACAGGGTGATGGCGATCAGCGCGCCGGTGTAAGCCCCCATGTTAAAGCCAATCACGTCCGGGCTGCCGAGCGGGTTGCGGATAATCGACTGGAAGATGGCGCCGCTCATGCCGAGCGCGGCGCCTAACAGCAGCGCCATGGCGATGCGCGGCAAGCGCCATTGGGTGACCACGGTGACCAGGTTTTTCGGCGCCTCGCCGGTCAGCGCGGCAAAAACCTGCTCCAGCGAAAGTTGCAGCGTGCCGTAGCACAGGGCGGCGACGGCCATCGCCAGACACAGCGCCAACAGTGAAAGGTTGACCAGCAGCAGGCGCAGCGGCAGGCGCCCGTTGATGACGCCGTCAGGGCGGCCGATATGCAGCGTGTGCGGCAGACTCATCACAGACCCCCCAGCGTTTTCTTGCGGCGCACCAGCCAGATCAGCACCGGCGCGCCGATGAAGGCCGCCACGATGGAAACCCGCAGCTCACCGGCCGCCAGCAAGCGGCCGACCACGTCGGCGCACAGCAGTAAAATCGGCGCCAGCAGCATGGAGTAGGGCAGGATCCAGCGTTGGTCGGGGCCGACCCACCAGCGGGCGATATGCGGCACCATCAGGCCGATGAAACTGATCGGGCCGACGGTGGCGGTCGCCGCGCCGCACAGGAGCGTAATGGCGATCACTGCGATCGCCTGAGTCAGCACTACGCGCGCGCCGAGCGCGATAGCCAGATCTTCCCCCATGCCGATGGTATTCAGCGGCCGGGCGATGAGCAGCGTCAGCAGGCAGCCGAGCAAAATGGCGGGGGCGGTCACCGGCAGGGTGGCCAGCGTGCGGATATCCAGCGTGCCGGCCTGCCAGAAGCGCAGTTGGTCGAAGGTTTGTGGATCGATCAGCGACAGCCCGGTGGTGATGCCGAGCAACACCGCGCCGATCGCCACGCCGGCCAGCGTCAGCCGCACCGGGTTGATGCGCCCGCCCGCCAGCGTGCCGATCAGGTAGACCAGCAGGGTGGTGACGGCGGCGCCGACAAAGGCATAGGCCATATAGCTTTCGGTGGTGGCGGCGCCGAAAAACATGATGCCGATGACTACGGCGAAGCTGGCGCCGGCGTTGATGCCGAGCACGCCGGGATCGGCCAGCGGGTTGCGCGTCAGCGCCTGAATCAGCGCGCCGGCGGCGCCGAGCGCCATGCCGGCCAAAATGCCCGCCAGCGTACGGGGCACCCGGGCGTTGAGAATGATGGTGCTGTCGGAGCCGCTCGCGGCGCCCTGTAGGCTGAGCCAGACGGTATGGAAGGGGATGGCTTTGGAACCCAGCATCAGGCTGGCAATGATGCACAGCAACAACAACGCCAAGCCGATACCGAACCCGGCGATGCGTTTGAAGCCACTGGCGTAAGCTGCGTGCGGTGCGGACGAAAGCGTCCGCTCAGTCGGAGTGGGTACGTTCACACCGGTAACTCCTTTATGATTTTTATTCTCATTGTTATTTGCGTTCGTGAAGGGCGCCAATAGTAACACGAGTTTACGCCCGCATGCACCCGCCGGTTGGTGGCGAAGGCGCGTGGACGATGTTAATAACTATTGATATTTCAATTGATTGAATGTGAATGGTTGCCCCGTTTGCGAAAAGCGTCGGCAGGGGACTGGCCTGCCGACGGCGTGATTCAGGGCTTTTTGAACAACCGTTCGATTTGGTTCAGCATGTTGGTGGCGCTGTAGTAATCGAGGCGGAAGGTATCGTTGCCGACGGCGTAGACGTGCCGCTGTTCCACCGGTTCCAGATGCTTGAGGAACGGGTTGGCCAGCACCTCTTGCACTTTGCGCTCATTGGTGGCGAACAGGATCAGGGTTTTGCCGTTCAGGCCTTCGGCCATTTTTTCGCCGGAGATCTGGATGATGTCATGGCGTTTACCCATGCTGGCGTTGCCTTTGGCGCTTTCCGGCGGGGTAGCCAGCTGGAAACCGAGCTGGGTCAGCAGCTTGCCTTGGGCGGAGCCCGGCGTCCACAGCATGGCTTCGCGGCCGTTGTCGGCATACACCAGCGGCGTGGTCGGCTGCGGCGGCAGGGTAATCGCCTGCTTCACTTGTTCCACGCGCTGCTCGAAACGATCTTCCGCCTGTTTGGCGCCGGCTTCGTGACCGGTGATCTCACCGAGCTCGCTGGCCAGCTGTTGCCAGCTTTTGTCGCCGTAATCGAGCACCAGCGTCGGCGCAATGGCGGACAGCTGATCGTACAGTTTCAGCGCCGAATCACCGCCGGTCGCGGCGACGACGATCAAATCCGGCGCGGCGGCGGCAACGGCTTCGGCATTGGGTTCCACCTGATACAGCCGTTCGACGTGGCGCTGTTTGGCCACTTCGCTCCACTGGGTAAAGAAGCCTTGTTGATCGGCCACCAGGGGATTTGGGCTGGTGGCGGCGCTGGCGACCACCGGGGCGTCGATAGCCAGTAACGTGCCGGTGATGGTGACGCTGGTGGATACGATGCGCTGCGGCGGTTTTTCCAGCGTGAACTTCCCTTTAGCGCTATCGATGGTGCGCGGCCAACTGCTGTCGGCAGCGGGGGCGGACGGTTTCTGCCCGTCGCTCTTGTCGTCCGGGCCGCAACCGCTGAGCAGCAAGGCCGCGGCGGCAATAACTGAAATGAACAGCTGACGTAAGGATAGGGTCATGAGCGGGCTCTTTCTTTCCTTAAACTAAGGCGTATCAATCCGCGTGCGGATTGCTGGGGAGTGTTATGCCCGCTAATTTACCATTCAAGCCGTCAAAATGATAACCATTCGTATCTCAGCGCGTGGCGAATGAAGAAAGGGAGGCGAACGGCAGAAACGAAAAAAGCGCCAAAAGGCGCTTTTTTCTGAATGGGTGGGTCGTGCAGGATTGATTCGGCCTGTGGCCTCACCCTGCGGGCAACGCTGCGCGTTGTCGTATCGCTGCGCGATGCTCGAACCTCTACGGTTCTTCATCCTACACGACCCGGTGAACTCTGTCGGCGAGAGATGAAGTTAGAGTCGGATGGTGCAGAAACGAAAAAAGCGCCAAAAGGCGCTTTTCTCTGAATTGGTGGGTCGTGCAGGATTCGAACCTGCGACCAATTGATTAAAAGTCAACTGCTCTACCAACTGAGCTAACGACCCGCAGAAGTGGTGGGTGATGACGGGCTCGAACCGCCGACCCCCTCCGTGTAAAGGAGATGCTCTACCAACTGAGCTAATCACCCACTTCAGGACTTCCAGGCACTGCTAAACGAGAGAATGATGGTGGGTGATGACGGGCTCGAACCGCCGACCCCCTCCGTGTAAAGGAGATGCTCTACCAACTGAGCTAATCACCCTCATTCGTTCTCATTTTTCTCAACAAGATGGTGGGCGATGACGGGCTCGAACCGCCGACCCCCTCCGTGTAAAGGAGATGCTCTACCAACTGAGCTAATCGCCCCGTCTTGTTGGAGTCGCATTATAGGGATAGTTCAAAGTGAGTCAACGGTTTTTAAAATGATTTCAATCGTTCGCCGCAAATTTAGGCAGGGCGCGATAATTATCGCCAACGGCGCCGATTCTTTGCGCAACGCTCTGTGAAACTCGCCGCAAAACGCGCGAAATCGACCGGCGCAATATCGTGTCGGCGTTGAGGAATTAGCGCGTGGTGATACAATGTCGTCCACTCTTTTTTCAATTCCGAGCAATCGTCGGCCATCGCCGACACGCGTTGCGTAATAAGGCAGTGAACCCAATGAAAATCAAAACCCGTTTTGCACCGAGCCCGACCGGCTATCTTCACGTCGGCGGCGCGCGTACCGCACTTTATTCCTGGTTGTTCAGCCGCCATGCGGGCGGTGAGTTCGTTCTGCGTATCGAAGATACCGATCTGGAACGCTCTACCCAGGACGCGATCGACGCAATTATGGATGGCATGAACTGGTTGAACCTGGATTGGGATGAAGGCCCGTACTTCCAGACCAAGCGTTTCGATCGCTACAATGCGGTCATCGACGAAATGCTGGAGCAGGGCACGGCCTATAAATGCTATTGCTCCAAGGAACGCCTGGAAGCGCTGCGCGAGAAGCAGATGGAAAACGGCGAGAAGCCGCGTTACGACGGCCACTGCCGTGACAGCCAGTGCAGCCACACCGACGACGAGCCGCACGTGGTGCGCTTCCGTAACCCGCAGGAAGGGTCGGTGATCTTCGACGATAAAATTCGCGGCCCGATCGAATTCAGCAACCAGGAGCTGGACGATCTGATCATCCGCCGCACCGACGGTTCGCCAACCTATAACTTCTGCGTCGTTGTCGATGACTGGGACATGGAAATCACCCACGTGATCCGTGGCGAAGACCACATCAACAACACCCCGCGCCAGATCAACATTCTGAAAGCGCTGGGCGCGCCGGTGCCGGAATACGCGCACGTGTCGATGATCCTTGGCGACGACGGTAAAAAGCTGTCCAAGCGTCACGGCGCCGTGGGCGTGATGCAGTACCGCGACGACGGCTATCTGCCGCAGGCGCTGCTGAACTACCTGGTGCGTCTGGGCTGGTCCCACGGCGATCAGGAGATCTTCTCCATCGACGAGATGAAAGAGTTCTTCACGCTGGAAGCGATCAACAAATCCGCCAGCGCGTTCAACACCGAGAAGCTGCAGTGGCTGAACCACCACTACATCAACCATATGCCGGCGGAAGAAGTGGCGGTGCATCTGGCATGGCACGTTGAGCAACTGGGCATTGAAACCCGCAACGGACCGGAACTGAAGGACATCGTCAAGCTGCTGGGCGAGCGCTGCAAGACGCTGAAAGAGATGGCGGAGTCTTGCCGTTACTTCTACGAAGACTTCAGCGAGTTCGACGCCGACGCCGCCAAGAAGCACCTGCGTCCGGTCGCGCGTCAGCCGCTGGAAGCGGTGCGCGCCAAGCTGGCCGCCATCACCGTCTGGACGCCGGAAAACGTGCACGACGCCATTCAGGGCACGGCGGATGAGCTGGGCGTCGGCATGGGTAAAGTCGGCATGCCGCTGCGTGTCGCGGTGACCGGCGCCGGCCAGTCGCCGGGCATGGACGTGACCGTGCATGCGATCGGCCAGAAGCGTTCGCTGCAGCGTATCGATATGGCGCTGGCTTACATCGCCGAGCGTGAAGCTCAAGCCTGATTAGGCTGATACGCCTTAAAGAAAAAGCCCCGTGGAGCGATCCCGGGGCTTTTTTATTGCGCTTTGTCAGGCTTGTTCGCTAGCCGGCAAACCCGGACGGTAGGCGAGGAAATACATCAACCCGACAAAGCCGGCGCCGCCCAGCGCATTGCCGAGAAATACCGCGACGAAATTAGGCAGATACTGCTCCCAGCCCATGCCGCCGGCAAAGATGGCCGCCGGGATGATGAACATATTCGCCACCACGTGCTGGAAGCCGATGGCGACAAAAGCCATGACCGGGAACCACATGCCGATCACTTTGCCCGGCACATCTTTGCTGGCGAAGGCTAACCACACCGCCAGGCATACCAACCAGTTGCAGCCGACGCCGGAAATGAAGGCGTGCAGGAAGTCCGCATCCACTTTGGCCTGCGCGATCGCCAGCGTCTTATGTAAAAACGCGCCTTCGGTCAGGCCCAGCAGGTGGCCGAAGAAGTAGGCGACGGCCACGCTGCCGGCGAAGTTGGCCAGGGTGACCCAAAACCAGTTGCGCAGCACGGCGATGGCGGGAATTTCACGGGCGAACCAGGCCATTGGCAAGGTCATCATGTTGCCGGTCAGCAGTTCGCCGCCGGCCAGAATGGTCAGGATCAAACCGATAGGGAAGACCGCGGCGCCCAACAGCGCGCCGAAAGAGCCCCATTCGGCCGGCAGGGTGCCGATGACGTGAATATCCAGCAGGAAGCCGGTGGCGATAAAGGCGCCGGCGAGAAAGCCCAGAATCAGCAGATTAGCGAGAGGGGCGCGGCTTTTGTTTACCCCGGCCTGAACGGCGAGGGCGGCGATTTCTTTTGGTGAATGCAAAGACATGACGGACTCGGTTTATAGTAATAAAGTTTATGGCGCGGGCAGTCTATGCCGCTCGGGAGCCCGACTCAAGCGCATTTCGCTAACATTCCGTTAATTAAAAATCAACGTGATATGCAGGGTCTTTTGCCATTTTGAGAAGTAGCGCGCAAAATGGATGAACTCTGCGCAAAGTGATGATTTTTTGGCGCCAAAGATGCTGATTTGGCGGCTTTTTCAACGCTTGATTCAGTAATTCAATTTAGCCGTTGACAGCTTTGAGCGGGTTTCATATTATGCGCCCCGTTCACAGCACAAAGTGATTGTGGAACGGGGCTATAGCTCAGCTGGGAGAGCGCTTGCATGGCATGCAAGAGGTCGACGGTTCGATCCCGTCTAGCTCCACCAACCTTCTTCTCAGAGAGGTTGGGGAATACCGTAACGCCGGTCAACGCGTACCACTTTTGTGGGGCTATAGCTCAGCTGGGAGAGCGCTTGCATGGCATGCAAGAGGTCGACGGTTCGATCCCGTCTAGCTCCACCACCATTTGAAAAGCCGACCTTAGGGTCGGCTTTTTGCTTTGCGTTATTTCACCTTCGCCGAAGGCCAGCCAATAAAAAAGGCGCCCGCAGGCGCCTTATCATTGCTGTAAATTTCAGGCTTAGCCCAGCACCAGACCCGCGATAGAAGCGGACAGGATGCTGACCAGCGTAGAGCCGTAGACCAGCTTCAGACCGAAGCGGGACACTACGTTGCCCTGGTGTTCGTTCAGGCCCTTGATCGCACCGGCCACGATGCCGATGGAAGAGAAGTTGGCGAAGGACACCAGGAACACCGACAGGATCCCCAGGCTGCGCGGCGACAGCTCGGCAGAGACTTTCTGCAGTTCCATCATTGCCACGAATTCGTTGGAAACCAGCTTGGTGGCCATGATGCTGCCGACCTGCAGGGCTTCGTGCTTAGGAATACCCATGATCCAGGCGAACGGATAGAAGAAGTAGCCGAGGATTTCCTGGAAGCTCAGGCCGAAGATGGCGCTGAACACGCCGTTAAGCGCGGCGATCAGGGCGATGAAACCAATCAGCATCGCGGCGACGATAATCGCTACTTTGAAGCCGGCCAGGATATATTCACCCAGCATTTCGAAGAAGCTCTGGCCTTCGTGCAGGTTACCGAGGTGCAGCTCTTCTTCTTTATTGGTGTCGTACGGGTTGACCAGCGACAGCACGATAAAGGTGCTGAACATGTTCAATACCAGCGCCGCCACCACGAACTTGGCGTCCAGCATGGTCATGTAGGCGCCGACGATGGACATGGACACCGTAGACATCGCGGTCGCCGCCATGGTGTACATGCGCTTTTCCGACATCTTGCCCAGGATATCCTTGTAGGCGATGAAATTTTCGGATTGGCCCAGGATCAGCGAGCTGACGGCGTTGAACGACTCCAGCTTGCCCATGCCGTTCACTTTCGACAGCACGGTACCGATAATACGGATGATGAACGGCAGCACCTTGATGTACTGCAGAATACCGATCAGCGCCGAAATGAAGACGATCGGGCACAGCACCTTCAGGAAGAAGAACGCCAGGCCTTTGTCGCCCATGCCGCCGAACACGAAATCAGTCCCTTGTCCCGCAAACCCGAGCAGTTTGTCAAACAGCGCGGCAAATCCTTTTACGAAGCCCAAACCCGCTTCCGAATGCAGGAAAAAGTAGGCCAGCAGTACTTCGATAACCAGTAGTTGAATAACATAGCGAATGCGGATGCTTTTACGATCGCGGCACACCAACAGGGCCAGGATCGCCACCACCACTATCGCCAACGCAAAGTGCGCAATATGGGACATGTTTGCTCCAAATTTGAGGCAGGCTGAATTTCGGCTGTCATTTTATGTAACGCTACGTTTAAAAACGAGACTTCTATTGCAAATATGGAAAATCATAGCGGGAATTCTCCTAAAGTGTTGCGCAAAAGCATAAAAAATCAAGATGTTAAAGCAGAAATAGGAAATTCGTATTCTTGTGCTAACCTGTCTTTCAGGGGTATTGCAGCCAAAATCCCATCAGAAAAGCATGGAAATCGGCAAGCTCCGCGCTGAACCCTTCGATAAAACCATTAATGTTGGCTATTACAGAGATAAGTTTTACCGCTCTAAATGCGCTTGATAATTATTATCATTTATATAGAGTGGAGATAAACGTAATTTCAGTAAGGGTTCAACATATGCTGAACAGTCGCGTGGTTGAAACCACCTCCGGTCGCTCCGCCAGAAAAATCAAACTCTCGCTGATGGGGCCCGCCTTCATCGCCGCTATCGGCTATATCGACCCCGGCAACTTCGCTACCAACATCCAGGCCGGCGCCTCGTTCGGCTACAGTTTGCTGTGGGTCGTGGTCTGGGCCAACGTGATGGCGATGCTGATCCAACTGCTGTCTGCCAAGCTGGGCATCGCCACCGGGAAAAACCTGGCCGAGCATATTCGCGATCGTTTCCCGCGGCCGGCGGTATGGGCCTATTGGGTGCAGGCGGAGATCATCGCCATGGCGACCGATCTGGCCGAATTTATCGGCGCGGCGATCGGCTTCAAGCTGCTGCTCGGCGTGTCCCTGTTGCAGGGCGCGGTGCTGACCGGCATCGCCACCTTTTTAATTTTGATGCTGCAAAAACGCGGGCAAAAGCCACTGGAGCTGGTTATTGGTGGCCTGCTGCTGTTCGTCGCCGCCGCTTATATCGTCGAGTTGGCATTCTCCCAGCCGCAGCTCGCGCCGTTGCTGAAGGGCATGGCGCTGCCCGATCTGCCTAACGGCGATGCGGTATTTCTCGCCGCCGGGGTATTGGGCGCCACCATCATGCCGCACGTGATCTACCTGCATTCGTCGCTCACCCAAATCGGCGGCGAGCACGACAAGGCGGAGCGCTATGCCGCCACCAAAGTCGATGTCGCCGTGGCCATGACTATCGCCGGCTTCGTCAACCTGGCGATGATGGCCACCGCCGCCGCCGCGTTTCATTTCAGCGGCCACAGCGGCATTGCCGATCTCGACGTGGCTTACCTGACGCTGCAACCGCTGCTCGGGCAAGCCGCCGCCACCGTGTTTGGCCTGAGCCTGGTGGCCGCCGGCCTCTCTTCTACCGTAGTGGGCACGCTGGCGGGGCAGGTGGTGATGCAGGGGTTCGTGCATTTCCATATTCCGCTGTGGCTGCGGCGCGCGGTGACCATGCTGCCGTCGTTTATCGTCATCATGCTCGGGATGGACGCGACGCGGATTCTGGTGTTGAGCCAGGTGCTGCTCAGCTTCGGCATTGCGTTGGCGCTGGTGCCGCTGCTGGCTTTCACCGGCAATCGGGCGCTGATGGGGGAGATGGTTAACGGTCCTGTGGTACAAAACCTGGGCAAGCTGATCGTGCTGGTGGTGGTGGGATTGAACGGCTACCTGCTGATCGGCAGCGTGTTGTAGGCAAAAAAAGCGCGGGCCGGCATGGTGCCGGCCCGTCGTCGTTAATCGCGGTCGTCATCGCCGTGGCGGCGCCAGCGATCGCGATCATGATCGTGGTGGTGCTTTTTCTCTTTCTTCCAGTAATGCTTGTCGCAACGGCGGTCGCACTTGTAATAACGGCCATCGCGCGAGTAGTAGTATTTGCGCCAATAGTCGCGGTCGCGCCAGCGATAGCCGTCCCAGTAATAACCACGCGGGCTGCGGTCGCCGAGATAGCGGCCCTGATGGCCTTGCCACCAGTCGCGATCGCGCCAGTCGTAACCGTCCCAGTAGCGGCCGCGATTGTCCTGATCGCCGATGCGCAATGAAACGCCCGGCATCAGATCGATGCTGAGCCCTTCGGCGTGAGCCTGCTGTGCGGCGGGCAGCACCGTCGCCGCCAAGATGGCGGCCAAGAGCAGAGGTTTAAACATGACTTCTCCTTTCCGCTTGCGCGGCCTGGCCGTTGATCACTCTATGAAGCGCGTTCATCAGTTTAAAAAGCGGCCTTATCGTTATTTTTGCTGCAATATCGGCATCATAGCGCCGGCGCATAGGGTTGAATCTGAGAGCCATTCTGAAAACGGTGCGGGAGTTCAAGATTTGAGATTTTTCTGGAGTATCGCCGCTCGATTGAGCGGCGGAATTTGTAAGCGATTACAATAAGATTTTCTCGATCTGCGCGAGTTCTTCTTCACTGAAGTGACGATTGGCCAGCATGCCCACCGCGTCTTCTATCTGCGCACTCTTGCTGGCGCCGATCAGCACCGAGGTAACGCGATCGCCGCGCAGCACCCAGGCCAGCGCCATCTGCGACAGCTTCTGCCCGCGTTGCCGCGCCAGCGCATCGAGGCGGCGCACCTTGTCCAGTCGGTCGGCGGTCAGCTGTTCCGGCTGCAGGAAACGGCTGCCGCTGGCGGCTCGGGAATCTTGCGGGACGCCGTGCAGATAACGATCGGTCAGCAGGCCGCCCGCCAGCGGGGAGAAGGCGATCGCGCCGACGCCATGATTCGCCAGTGTATCCAGCAATTCCGCCTCCGGCCCGCGTTCCAACATCGAATACTTGGGCTGGTGGATCACGCACGGCGTACCGAGCCGCTGCAGGATGTCGAACGCCTGGCGCGCGCGCTCGGCCGGGTAGTTGGACAAACCGACATACAGCGCTTTGCCCTGGCGCACCAACAGATCCAGCGCCGCCATGGTTTCTTCCAGCGGCGTGTCCGGGTCCGGCCGATGGTGATAAAAGATATCCACATACTCCAATCCCATGCGCCTGAGGCTCTGATCGAGGCTGGCGACCAGGTACTTTTTCGAGCCCCAATCGCCGTAGGGGCCGGGCCACATGGTGTAACCGGCTTTGGATGAGACGATCAGCTCGTCGCGCCAGGCCCGCAGATCGGCGTTGAGAATGCGGCCAAAGTTTTCCTCGGCGGCGCCGGGCGGCGGGCCGTAGTTGTTGGCCAGATCGAAGTGGGTTATGCCGCGATCGAAGGCGCAGCGGATCAGGGCGCGGGCGTTGTCGTACAGCGTGGCGTCGCCAAAGTTGTGCCATAGCCCGAGCGAGACGGCGGGCAGCTTCAATCCGCTGCGGCCGCAGCGCCGGTATTCCATATCTTGATAACGCGAGGGGGAGGCTGAGTAGGACATTGTGATCCTTTGTCGGCGAAGAAGTGGCGTGTTTTGAGTGTATGCGTTTTCACAACGTGCCGTCGAGGGGGGCGATCACAAGGCCGGCATGTAACGCCAGGTTGCCGCTCGACACGGAAAGCGCTGTTCGAAAATTAACCGGCATCTTCGATACTTAAAGATAATCGCTTCAGCTGCAGACAGGTGATGATCATGACTCAGATCTACACGGTGGCCGATTATCTGCTCGGTCGTCTGGCCCAGATTGGCATCCGCCACGTCTTCGGCGTGCCGGGGGATTACAACCTGCAATTCCTCGATCACGTCATCGCTCATCCGCAAATCACCTGGGTAGGCTGCGCCAACGAACTGAACGCCGCCTACGCCGCCGACGGCTATGCGCGTTGCAAACCGGCCGCGGCGCTGCTCACCACCTTCGGCGTCGGGGAGCTGAGCGCGCTGAACGGCGTGGCCGGCAGTTATGCCGAATACCTGCCGGTGATCCACGTGGTGGGCACACCGGCGCAGCGTGCCCAGCGCGCCGGCGATTTGCTGCACCATTCGCTGGGCGATGGCGACTTCACTCACTTTGCGCGGATAGCCAAAGAAGTCAGCGTCGCACAGGCCAATCTGACCGCCGACAACGCCGCCAGGGAGATCGACCGCCTGATCGACGCCGCCTTGCTGGAGCATCGTCCGGTTTATCTGATGCTGCCCAGCGACGTAGCGGAAGCGCCGCTGCCGGCCAAACCGGCGCCGCTGATGCTGCGCCAGGCCAGGCTGTCGCGGAGCGCATTGCAGGCGTTTATCGCCGCAGCGCGTGAAAAGCTGCAATCGGCGCGGCAAGTGTCATTGCTGGCGGACTTTCTGGCGGACCGCTTTGGCGTTGAAACAGCGCTGGATAACTGGATGCAGGAGGTGGCTATCCCGCACGCCACGCTGCTGCTCGGCAAGGGCGTGCTGGATGAGAACCGCGACGGTTTTGTCGGCACCTACAGCGGCGGCGCCAGCGCTGCGGCGACCAAAGCGCTGATTGAAAATGCCGATGTCGTGATCACCGTTGGCGTGCGTCTCACCGACACCATTACCGGAGGATTCACGCATCATCTGCCGGCGGAAAAATGCATCGATATCCAACCGTTCGAAGCCTGGGTCGGTCGTCAACGGTTCAGCCGCATCCCGATGTGCGCCGCCGTGCAGGCGCTGCACCGCCTGACTCTGTCGCTGGCGTCGCGCTGGCCGTTGCCGACGATCGGCCGTCCGGCGCTGCCGGAAGGCGATGGGGAAGGGTTGGATCAGCACGCCTTCTGGCGGCAGATACAGGATTTCCTGCGGCCGGGGGATATCGTGCTGGCCGAGCAGGGCACGGCCTGTTTCGGCGCCGCGACCTTGACGCTGCCGCGCGGCAGCCGGATGATCGTGCAGTCGCTCTGGGGCTCGATCGGCTATACCTTACCGGCGACCTTCGGGGTGCAAACCGCCGAACCACAGCGCCGGGTGGTGCTGTTGATCGGCGACGGCGCCGCGCAATTGACCGTGCAGGAGCTGGGATCGATGCTGCGCGACGGGCTTAAACCGGTGATTTTCGTGCTGAATAATCAGGGCTACACGATTGAACGCGCTATCCACGGGCCGGAGCAGAGTTACAACGACATCGCCCGGTGGAACTGGACGCAGCTGCCAACGGCATTGGCCGGTGGGCGGCCGGTGACGGCGTTGCGGGTCAGTCAGCCGGAGGCGCTGCGCCAGGCGCTGAGTGAGGCGGCGCAGGGCGACCGGCTGGCTTTCATCGAAGTGATGCTGCCGAAGATGGATATTCCCGAACTGCTCGATACGATCTCGCGCGTCATTCAGTCGCGCAACGCCGCCGCCTGAGCCGCGTCGTCTTCCAGCAATCGCTCCAGCATCCAGTACCCCGCCGGGCCCGGCGGGGTCAGTTTGGACCATACCGCATCCACCGAAATCAGTTTGGGCCAGCCGCGCGGGCGCAGCTGGGTGAGCCTGCCGTGGCCGTATTGTTGCACCAGCCAGTGCGGCAGCACCGCCCAACCGAATCCCTGTTCCGCCATCTCCAGCAACAGCAGATAGCTGGGCGCCGACCAGACCAGCCCGCCTTGTCTGGCCGCTTCGGCGCCGGTGTAAGTGTTCAGGATCAGCTGACGGGTGCTGGATAATTGCTCCGGGGTCGGCGCGGCGACCTGCGCCAGCGGATGCCCATGCGCGACGAACAACCCCATTTCGGTCTGCTCAGGCAGGCGGGAGAAGGCGATATCCGGCGGATAGGTTTTTTGCACTTCCACCATGCCCAAATGCGCGCGGCCGCTTTGCAGTAGATCGATAACGTCGCCTTCCTCGGCGATCATCCATTCCAGCTCAATCTCCGGGTAACGTTGTTCAAACCGCTGCATCAGGCTGTCGTGATGCTTCGGCTGGTAGGTATCGGAAAATACCATGCTCAGGCGCGGTTCGACATTGCCCGCCAGCTGAATGCTCAGCGCGTCGAGTCGCTCGCTGGCGGCGAGGATCTCCTGCACGTGCCCCAGTACCTTGCGGCCAGCGGCGGTGAGCACCGGTTGGCGCGCGCTGCGATCGAACAGCGTCAATGCCAGGTCGGCTTCCAGATTGGCGATGGCGGTGCTGACGGTGGATTGGCTTTTGCGCAGCTTGCGCGCGGCGGCGGAAAATGAGCCGAGGGCGGCGGCTTCAACGAACGCCTGTAACGCTTCCGGTGAATAGTGCATATATCTACTTTATCGATGGAACCTATTTTTAATCTACCCAAAAAAGCGATGATAATCACCTGGCTTTCGCAACAACTGTTGAAAAAAAGGTGATGTATGCAACTGCAAAACAAGTCTCTCATTGAACGTATCGTCCACGCCGTCGGTTTCGAGGCCATCGCCGTGATGGTTTGCGCCCCGCTGGGCGCGTGGTTGTTGAACCGCTCAATGGTGCAGGTCGGTGCGTTGGCGGTGATGCTCTCCACCGTCGCGATGCTGTGGAACATGGTTTACAACACGGTGTTCGACCGCCTGTGGCCGGTCAGCCGGGTGGTGCGTAACCTGAAGGTGCGTGCGCTGCACGCCGTCGGCTTTGAAGCCGGTTTTATCCTGATCGGCGTGCCGATCGCCGCCTGGATGCTGAGTATCTCCTGGGCGCAGGCGTTTATGCTGGAAATCGGTTTCTTCCTGTTCTTCCTGCCGTACACCATGGCCTATAACTGGCTGTACGACACGCTGCGCCAGCGCTGGTTCGAAGCGCGCCAGCCGATCAATTCCGGCGCCAAATAAGGCGTCGTCAGCCCGGCGATTCTCAGGTAAGGTCAGAGGATCGTCGGAAAATGCTGAGGAACGAAGGATGAAAGTGTTGGGTCTGCTGGGCGGCATGAGTTGGGAATCCACCATTCCGTATTACCGCACCATCAACGAGCAGGTAAAGGCGCGCCTCGGTGGGCTGCATTCGGCCAAAATCGTGCTCTACAGCGTCGATTTTCAGGAGGTTGAACGCTTGCAGCACCAGGGCGATTGGGACGGCGCCGGTCGGCTGCTGGCCGCCGCCGCGGTGGCTTTGCGCGCCGCCGGCGCCGAAGCTATCGTGATCTGCACCAACACCATGCACAAGGTGGCGGAGGCGGTCGAGCAGGCCAGCGGCCTGCCGCTGATTCACATCGCCGACGCCACGGCGCTGCAGGTGCGGGAAAAAAACATTCGCCGCGTCGGGCTGCTGGGCACGCGTTTTACCATGGAGCAGACCTTCTACCGCGGCCGCCTGCAGGAATTGCATGGCATCGACGTGGTGACGCCGGCCAGCGCCGATCGCGACATCGTACACCGCATCATCTATGACGAGCTGTGCCTCGGTAACATTCGCGACGCCTCGCGCGACGAGTATCGCCGGATCATCAGCGATCTGGAACAACAGGGCGCGCAGGGGATCATTTTCGGTTGCACCGAGATAGGCTTGCTGGTGAGCGAGCGGGATGCGTCGGTGCCGGTGTTCGACACTACCGCGATCCATGCCCGCGCCGCCGCGGCGTTCGCGCTGGCCTAATCGTCGTGCGGCGGTTGCCGGCGGTTCACCAGCATCAGCGGTTTGCCCGCCAGCGCCAGCCAGGCGGGCAGCATCACGATGCACAAGACCGGCAGCAGGTGCAGATCCGGCACTACCGCTACCGCCATGAACAGGCTGAGCCAGCCGTCGCGCGTGACCACCAGCACCAGCCCCATGATGGCGCAGGAGACCGTGATCGCCGCCGGCACCGCCGGAACGTGCTGGTGCAGCATCAGCCCCAGCGCCACGCCGACGAACACTGCCGGGAAGATGCGCCCGCCGCGAAAGCCGCTGGCGGCGGCGATCACCAGCGCCGCCAGCTTGGTCAGGGTAACGGCCAACAGCGCCGGCACCGAATAGCTGCCGTCTGCCGCGAGGCGCTTCATTTCATCCAGCCCTTTGAACAGGGTAATCTCTCCGCCCACCAGCGCCAGCAGGCCCAGCACAAAGCCCCCCAGTCCTAGCATCAACACCGGATTCTTCATCGAATGGAACAGGCGGTGAACGTGCGGGAAGCACCACAGCGCCACCATGCCGAGCGCGATGGCGATCAGCGCCACGATGGCGCCGCTGAAGATGTCCGGCAGCCGGGTTACGTCATAGGCGTCGAGTTGCAGGGCGAAATTGGGCACGAAGAACAGCTGGGTGGTGACCGCGCCGGCGGCGGCGGCCACCAGCGGGGCGAACAGCCGATCCCACAGCGGCGTTTCGTTATTGCCCGCCAGGGTTTGCGAGAAAATCAGCGCGGCGGCGACCGGCGTGCCGAACATCGCGCCGATGGTGCCTGCGGCCGCCAGGATGATCCAGTCCATGCGCGGCACCTTAGGCAGCAGGCGCGCCCCCGCCGCCGCCACCAGCGCGATATTGATGGCGGTGATCGGGTTCTCCGGCCCCAGGCTGACGCCGCCGGCCAGGCCGACGGTCAGCGCCAATCCCAGCCCCGGCAGGGCGGAGAGCGGCAGCGGCATGCCGATCAGCGATTCCGTCGCCGGATCCGGCCCGGCATGGCCCGGCATGTAGCGCACGATCAGGCCGACCGCCACGCCGGTCAGCGTCAGCATGCCGAGCGGCCACCAGGGTGCCTGGGCGTCCAGGCTCAGTGCGTCGGGCAGCGTCACCCACAGCCATTGCTGCAGCGTAGCGGCGACTTTCATCATCAACAGCAGCACCAGACTGGAGGCGGAACCGATAATCAGCGCAGGCAAAGCAAAGGCCAACATGGCATTGGCGCGCGGATGCAGCATGGATAATCCCTTGTCGATGCCTCCATGCAGGGCAGGGAGAGCAGGTGGTTGGACAGTGACCACAGCTTGCCAGACTATCGGCGAGCAGGCACGCATTGATATTGCCCGGCGTCGATGACGGTTAACAGTCACGGCGGCGCGTTTTTTGCCGCAATTTGTTTCAAATCGCGGCTTGGCGGGCCAGCTGAAACGTTTTTTGTGATCCGGATCGCTATTGGGGCGCAGATCCGAGGCGGGTGATTGTTGTTTTCGCAGCAGGATTTTACAGTGTGGGCAGCTTTTTATTTTTCATTTTGCGGAGACGAAATCAATGACCTATGCCCTCGTAGGTGATGTTGGCGGCACCAATGCCCGCCTGGCGTTGTGCACTGTTGCGACGGGTGAGATTACCCAGGCGAAAACCTATTCCGGCCTGGAGTTCGACAGCCTGGAGGCGGTGATCCGCCACTATCTGAAAGCGTGCGATATCGAGGTGCAGGACGCCTGTATCGCGATCGCCTGCCCGGTGACGGAAGACTGGGTTGCGATGACCAACCACAGCTGGGCGTTCTCTATCAAAGAAATGAAGGCCAACCTGGGGTTGAGTCATCTGGAAGTGATCAACGATTTCACCGCCGTCTCGATGGCGATCCCGATGCTCTCGTCGGACGACGTGCTGCAGTTTGGCGGCGGCGATGCGCAGCCGGGCAAACCGATCGCGGTGTACGGCGCCGGCACTGGGCTGGGTGTTGCCCACCTGGTGCAGGTCGATCGCCGCTGGGTCAGCCTGCCGGGCGAGGGCGGCCATGTCGATTTCGCACCGAACAGCGAAGAAGAAGACATTATTCTGGAGGTGCTGCGCGGTGAAGTGGGGCACGTTTCCGCCGAGCGCGTGCTGTCCGGGCCGGGCCTGGTCAACCTGTATCGCGCCATCGTCAAGGCGGACAACCGCCTGCCGGAGAAACTGGAGCCGAAGGACATTACCGAGCGGGCGCTGGCCGACAGCTGCATCGACTGCCGCCGTGCGCTGTCGCTGTTTTGCGTGATCATGGGGCGCTTCGGCGGCAACCTGGCGCTGAATCTGGGCACCTTTGGCGGCGTGTACATCGCCGGCGGCATCGTGCCGCGCTTTATGGAATTCTTCAAGGCCTCGGGTTTCCGCGCCGCTTTCGAAGACAAAGGGCGTTTCCGTGACTATGTGCGAGACATTCCGGTGTTCATGATAACCCATGGCCAACCGGGCCTGCTGGGGGCCGGCGCGCATCTGCGCCAGACGCTGGGCATGCAGCTGTAAGCAACGCGGCGGCACGATAAAAAAAGGGGCGCAACCCGCAGGTTGCGCCCCTTGTCGTTTTCGTGGGGTATCAGGCTTTGGCCAGCTCTGCCGCCTGTGCCGTTTCTTCGCTTTCCACTTCCACGGCTTTCGGCGCTTTGATGAACAGCGTAATCAGCAAGGAGGCGGCGGACAGAACGCCAATCACCATGAAGGTGGCGTGGAAGCCGCCGAAGTATTTGGCGACGAACGAACCGGCCAGCGCGCCCAGGCCGAAGCCCTGGTAGATGATGCCGTAGTTCTTGCTGTGGTTTTTCAGACCGAAGAAGTCGCCGACAATCGCCGGGAACACGGTGATGTTGCCGCCGAAGCAGAAGGCCACCGCGCCGACGCAGATGAAGAACAGCGTGTGGTTCAGGGTCATGAAGCTCAGGGCGACAATCGCCAGCACGGTAACCAGCATGGTGAAGCTGATGACGCGCATACGGCCCACTTTATCGGACAGCGTTCCCAGGATGATGCGGCCGGCGGTGTTAAAGATGGCGACGGCGGACACGGTGTTGGCGGCGGTGGCCAAGTCCATCCCGGCCAGTTGAACGCCCATGTCTTTCACGATGCCAATCAGATACAGACCGCTCATGCAGGCGGCAAAGAAGATGGTGAACAGCAGGTAGGCTTCTTTGGTGGCCAGCATCTGGCGCACGCTGAAGTCGTTGCCCAGGCCGTTGGCGCCTGGCTGTGCGGCGTTGGTCGCCAGCACCGGCTCTTTCAGCAGCAGGGAGCCGACGACGATCAGGCCCATCACGATGGCACCCCAGTAGAAGAAGGCGCCGGAAACGCCGACGTCGGCGATCAGGGCGGCGTTGACGTATTTGAACAGCAGGCTGCCGCTGCCGAAGGCGCCGACGGAGATGCCGGAAATCAGGCCTTTGTTGGCTGGGAACCATTTGATCAGGTTGGACAGGGTGGAGATGTAGGCGATACCGACCGCAAAGCCCACCACCACGCCGGCCAGCAGGTAGATCATGTCGAGCGAGCTGACGTGGGCGCTGGCGATAAGGCCCAGGCCGACCAGGATGCCGGAGCACAGCGTCAGGTTGCGGATGCCGAAGCGTTCTTGCAGCTTACCGGCGAACAGCGTGGCGAAGGCCAGGAAGAAGCTGGTGATGGAGAAGGTGGTGGCGACGTCCGCCAGCCCCCAGTGGAACTTGTCGACCAGCGGCTGGTTGAACAGGCTCCAGGTGTAGATGGTGCCCAGACCCATCTGACAGATGATGGTGCCGAGAACGATTAAGCTGCGATTTGCCGGTTTGGTGTTCATGGCCGGTCTCCTTCCTGTGTGTGCGTTGCCGGGCGTGAGCCGTTGGCTGAAATTTGCGGGGTGAATCAGCGTTCCCGCGGTATGGGCTTATTATATGGCCGGCCCCTGCGGCGGGCGGCGGATCGGGAATGAGTTGCACGACGGAAGGAATGAAATGCATTTTATGCGGCGTGAGTTGCCGTTTTGGCGCCTGAAAGCCCGTGAAATGCCGGGGATGACACGTGATCTACATCAAAGATATCAACGATTTATTGTTAATCGTCGGTGAACGATTGTGGTGGAATTGTGAAGGATGCGTCTGAAAGGCGTAAATCGGCATTGCGCCTATAGAGCGGCGGTGAGCGCGGGGCTATGTTATCTGCGATCGGACAAGGTCCGCTCTGCAGGAGCCATGAAATGAAAAAAACGCTGTTGTTACTGGCTGCGCTGCTGGCGCTGCCGCTGGCGAGCCAGGCCGACGTCTCCATCGGCGTGAACGTGCCTGGCCTGTCGTTGCATATCGGCGATCGCGACAATCGCGGCCATTACTGGGACGGCTATCGCTGGCGCGATCCGCGCTGGTGGGCCGATCACCGCCGGTATGAACGCCCGCGCGGGTACTATTACGGCCCGCCGCCCCGGGTGATTTACTACGGGCCGCCGCGGCGCGACTGGCGCGACCGGCCGCATTACCGCATGCCGCCACCGCCGCCGCCGGGGTATTACTACCGTCCGGGCCCGCGCTGGTAAGCGCTTACAGGCGCATCAGCTTGCGGAACTCTTTCACCTTGCTGCGGCTGACCGGCACTTCAAACTCGAGATCGCTCAGCCGCAGAATGTAGGTATTGTTGAACCAGGGCACGATCTCGCGGATCTTCGCCAGGTTAACGCAGTAAGAGCGGTGGCAGCGGAAGAAATGCTCTTCCGGCAGCCGGCCGTAAAACTCGGTGATGTTCATCGGCATCACGAACTCTTCCCGGCGGGTATAGACCCGCGTCACCTTTTCATCGGCGGCGGCGTAATAGATGTCGTTGATGTCGGTAACGATGATCCGCTCGTCTTTGATCAGGTTGATGCTGTGGCTGCCGCGGCTCGGCGCGCTGGCCGGCTCCGTCGCGCCGGCGGGACGATGATGCAGCGCCTCCAGCTTTTGCAGCATGGTGACGATGCGCGCCTCGTGATAGGGCTTGAGGATATAGTCGAACGCTTCGATCTCGAACGCTTCCACCGCGTGCTCTTTATAGGCGGTGATGAACACGATAGACGGGCGATGCGCGAATTTGCTGATGTTTTGCGCCAGCAACACGCCGTCCAGCGACGGGATGTTGATGTCGAGGAAAATGGCGTCGACCTGGTGGGTCTGCAGGTATTTGAGGACGTCGAGGCCATCTTCGAAGGTGGCGACGATATCGATATTGCTGTGTTTCTTGATCAGGTAGCTGAGTTCTTCCTGCGCGAGGAATTCGTCTTCCACGATAATGGCTTTCATGAGGCCTCCCCGACCGGCGGCGCGCTCGGCTCCTGATGCAGCTTGCCGCCGTTTTTGCTGATGTAGAACGCGATTTCGGTGCCCGGCTCCAGGCGGCGGATATGCAGCCCTTCACCGTACAGCAGCGACACGCGGTGGTGTACGTTGAGCAGGCCGATATTGTGGCCCGGCATCTCGTTGCGCGCCACCCGATCGATGGTTTCCTGATTGATGCCGTGGCCGGTATCCTTCACCGATATTTTCACCCGGTCGCCCTGATCTTTCACTGCGATCACCACTACCCCTTTGCCCTTGCAGGGCTGGATGCCGTGCACGATGGCGTTCTCCACCAGCGGCTGGATCAGCAGACTCGGAATGCGCACCGAGACGTCGTCGTCGATGTCGTAAATCACCGTCAGCTTGGCGCCGAAACGCGCCTGTTCGATGGCGATGTAATCCTGGATCTGATGCAGTTCCTTGCGGATATCGATCAGTTCGTCGTTCAGCTCCAGGTTGTAGCGCAGGTAGCGCGACAGGTTGATGATCAGCTGGCGCGCGGTGTCCGGATTCAGGCGGATGGAGGAAGAGATGGCGTTCAGCGCGTTGAACAGGAAGTGCGGGTTAATCTTGCTCTGCAGCGCGCGCATTTCGGCTTTATCCGCCATCTGACGCAGGTGCTCGATGCGCGAAACCTCCATCTGGGTGGAGATGATCTGCGACAGCCCGACCGCCATCACCTTCAGCGTGTTGGTGATCTGGTGAGCGTGGCAGTAGTAAATTTTCAGCGCGCCGGTCACTTCGCCTTTTTCCCACAGCGGCACCACCAGCTGCGAATGGATCTGCGGCGCGGCCGGGTTTTCCAGGTTGTTTTTGATGATGATTTTGCCGTGGCGAATGCTTTCGCGAGTGACGCGGCTCAGCCCTTCGCGGCCGATCGGGTAGGCTTCGCGCCCTACGCCGACGTAAGCCAGCACCTGATGGGTATCGGTGATCGCCACCGCGTCGGCGCGGATATCCTGGCGGATGATATCGCAGATGGTGGCCAGCGATTCGCTGTTGATGTTGCGGAAATAGGGCAGCGTCTTGTGGGCGATATCCAGCGCCAGCTTGGCCTGGCGCGCGGCGATCACTTCTTTCTCATCCTCGACGCTCTGCACCAGCAGCACGATCAGGCCGATGCACACCGTGCCGAGGATCATCGGCAGGGCGATCTGCGACACGATGTCCAACCCGAGCTCGGTCGGCTTGGCCCACAGCACGATCAGCAGCATGGTGAGGGATTCGCACAGCATGCCGCCGACGATGCCGGCGCGCCAGCGCTGCTCTTTTTTGACCTTGAGGTTGATGTAACCGGCGCTGATGCCGGCGATGATGCTGGTGATAAGGCAGGGCACCGAGGTGATGCCGCCGATGTCGATCAGATAACGGTGCACCCCGGCGATGATGCCGGTGACGATCCCCACCCAGGGGCCGAACAGGATGCCGCCGGCCATGATGGCGATGACGCGCACGTTGACCAGCGAGCCCTCAACGTTGATGCCGGAGTAGGTGCTGAACAGCGCGAACAGCGAGAAGATTGCCGTGACGATGCCGAGCTCAAGCGGCGTATGGTCTTCTTTTTGCAGCAGTTGGCGGAACAGCCGGGTGCGGGTCAGGAAAAACAGACAGATCAACATCAGCGCGGCGCGATCAAACACCGCCAACAGCATTTCAAAAAAAGGGTGCACGACGGGTTCTCGCTGCGGCCTACGGATGACGGCAGTATACCACAGCGAGAGAGGCCCGTGGCTGGGGGCGGCGGTCAGCGCATCCCGAGCTGCGCTTTGCCCAGCGGCGTCAGCAGCTCGACGGTGGCGCGGCCCTCGAAATCGACCTCGAAATCGTCGGGGGCGAAGTCCGGCGGCGTTCTGCCGTCGATAAAGCTCGGCAGCTGGCGCTGCAGATAGGCGTCGTTTTTCTCGCAGCCCGGCGCGGCGGCGATGTACATCACGTTGCTGTCGAACTCGCCGTTATGTTCGTTCTCCACCGCGTGGATCACATCGCAGTGCCAAAAGACCGTGTCGCCCGGCTCCAGATCGGGAATAGGGGAAATCCCGCTTAATAAAAGGGGATGCCATTTTTCCGAGATCGACAGCGCGCGACCCGGCGCCGCATCGCACAGATCGTCATCGGCGACGTCGTCCTGCAGCGCGCGCAGCAGCACATAGGCCATGGCGTTGGCGATTGGCACCAGGTTCAGCGTGCCGGCGTTGGTGCGCTGCGGCGTCAGCGCCGTCCAGCCCTGGAAGGTGCGGAACATCGAGCAGACCGCCGGAGAGGCTATCTCGCGCACTTCGGTGCGGCCGTCGGCGGCGAAGGGATCGTACTGCTGCCAGTCGCCGGAGAAGACGTGGCGATATACATAGCGGAAGTTCTCGTCCAGCCAGCGCTCGATGGTGCCGCTGTCGACGTGCGGCGACAGGCCCAGCGACGAGGAGTTCGGCGGGCGGCGGCGGGTGCGATCGGCGTAGGTGGCGACGCGAGTCGGATCGAAATGCTGTTTGCCGTTGCTTTCGGTGGCCCACAGGCTGTTGAGAAACACCTGCACCGCATGCATGCGCGCGTCCTGCCGCGCTTCAACCTGCGGTTTTGACCAATAGATGCCGTAGATCTGTGGCTTGCTGGCGGCCAGCTTGCCGAAATAGTTGTCTTCGGCGGCGTTCTTCAATCGCTCGACGAAGTTGTTGCGATCGAGGTAATCGCCGATTTCTCGGTTCCAGCCCTCGGCTTTGGCGCGCGGAAACACCCCGCGAATAGCGCAGGCGCCGCGTTGTTTGATCAGCGCTTTTTGTTGTTCAGTGACGCGCTGCTGCAGGATATCTTCCGCGTCAATTTGCGGCACCGGGTTGTGGCCGGCGGCCAGTTCGCGGCGAATCTGTTCGACCTGGCCGCGGATGTTCTCTTCCAGCGCCTGGAATACGTCGCGATAGTTGGGCAATGCCTGGCGCAGCTGACGCTTGACGTTAACGATCGCCTGCGGAATATCGTCGATGACTAAAGAGGCCATGGTGTTCTCCTGATGCCGCGTGGGTAACGGCGGCGGGCAGTTGTAGGGAATCGGGCAAGACGTTATGGTTTTGTGGTTTTAACGTAAATGATTATCGGCAACCAATCGGGGAAAATAAAGAGATATCTTTCATTCGTAAGTTCCTCTTTTTCGTTTTTCGGAGATTTTATGAAGCTGGTCACTGAACGTCTGCAGTTACAGTCGATAACCGCCGAGGATTGGCCGCTGTTTCTGCGCCTGTACCAAGATCCCGAGGTGATCCGTTACATCTCCGATCCGCGCAGCGAAGCGGAGATCCGCGCACGGTTCGAGGAGCGCCTGCCGGTCTGGGACAAACACGGCGACCAGTGGCTGTGCCTGGTGATGCGTGAGAAGCACAGCGGAGAGGCGGTGGGCATTACCGGCTTTCGCCCGCACTGGGCGCCGTATCGGCAGGCGGAAGTGGGATATGGGAGTTTGCCTTCCGGGCAGGGCAAGGGCTATGGCAAGGAGTCGCTGCGGGCGGTGCTGGATTTTGCGGTGAACGCCTGCGGTTTTCACAAGCTGACCGCCACCGTGACCGCCGGTAACGTCGCCTCGCGCGGCCTGCTGGAGTCGTGTGGTTTCCAGCTGGAGGGCACGCTGCGCGACAACTACCGTCTGGCGGATCAGTGGTGCGACGACTGGCTGTTCGGGCTGCTGGCGGCGGAGTTTCAGAGCGCTAAATAAAAATATCGCGCAGGGTATCGACAAGCTCGTCGGCGCTGCGCTATGTTCGATATTCGGTCAGTTCGCTGGCCAGCGTCGCTCGGACGGTCCGGGCGCTAACGTCTATCGAGGAATCCCCTATGGCTGATAACAGTCCACAGCGCCGTTTCACGCGCATTGAACGCCTTCCCCCTTACGTATTCAACATCACCGCCGAACTGAAGATGGCCGCACGCCGTCGCGGCGAGGATATTATCGACTTCAGCATGGGTAACCCCGACGGCCCGACGCCGCCGCACATCGTGGAAAAACTGTGCGCCGTCGCCCAGCGCGACGACACCCACGGTTATTCCACCTCGCGCGGCATTCCGCGCCTGCGCCGCGCCATTTCGCGCTGGTATGCCGATCGTTATCAGGTGGATATCGATCCGGAAAGCGAAGCCATCGTCACTATCGGTTCGAAAGAGGGGCTGGCGCACCTGATGCTGGCGACCCTCGATCACGGCGATACCGTGCTGGTGCCGAACCCCAGTTACCCGATCCACATTTACGGCGCGGTGATCGCCGGCGCTCAGGTGCGCTCGGTGCCGCTGGTGGACGGCGTGGATTTCTTCGGTGAGCTGGAGCGCGCCATTCGCGAAACCATTCCGCGCCCGAAAATGATGATCCTCGGCTTCCCGTCCAACCCGACAGCCCAGTGCGTGGAGCTGGATTTCTTCGAGCGGGTGGTGGCGCTGGCCAAGCAGTACAACGTGCTGGTGATCCACGATCTGGCCTATGCCGATATCGTCTATGACGGCTGGAAAGCGCCGTCGATCATGCAGGTGCCGGGGGCGAAAGACATTGCGGTGGAGTTCTTCACCCTGTCGAAAAGCTACAACATGGCCGGCTGGCGCATCGGTTTCATGGTCGGCAATCCCGAACTGGTCAGCGCGTTGGCGCGCATCAAGAGCTATCACGACTACGGGACCTTTACGCCGCTGCAGGTGGCGGCCATCGCCGCGCTGGAAGGCGATCAGCAGTGCGTGCGCGATATCGCCGAACAGTATCGGCAGCGCCGCAATGTGTTGGTGAAAGGGCTGCATGAGGCCGGCTGGATGGTGGAAAACCCGAAGGCGTCGATGTACGTCTGGGCGAAAATTCCCGAACCTTATGCCCATCTCGGTTCGCTGGAGTTCGCCAAACGCCTGTTGGCGGAAGCCAAGGTTTGCGTTTCGCCGGGCATCGGCTTCGGCGACTATGGCGATACCCATGTGCGCTTCGCGCTGATCGAAAATCAGGACCGTATTCGCCAGGCGGTGCGCGGCATCAAGGCCATGTTCCGCGCGGACGGGTTGCTGATGCCGGGCAAAGGCGGCGGCGCCAAATAATCCTGTCAGGCCGGACGTTTGTCCGGCCTTATTTTTTCCCGTCCCAAGGTTTTCTTCATTATTTCCCCATTATGCTCGACTACGCTGAATTTTATTTTTTGGATAGAGTGTATGAGCAACCGCTACGCGCGATCGCAAATTGTTTTACATTGGTTGACGCTGCTGATGGTGATCCTCACCTACGCGGCGATGTTGCTGAAGGATTCGGTGCCGGAGGCGTGGGCGCCGCTGGTCAAAAATCTGCACTTTAATTTTGGGGCTTCGGTTTTTGCCCTGATGCTGATTCGGCTGGCGGTGCGCACCCTCCACGCGACGCCGCCGACCACGCCGCCGCTGGAGGAATGGCAGGAAGTGGGCGCCAAGATCTTCCATTGGCTGCTGTACGTGGTATTCCTGATGTTGCCGCTGCTGGGCGTGTTAACCCTGGCCTACGGCGGGAAATCGTGGACTTTACTGGGGTGGCCGGTACCGCAATGGGTGACGCCGGATCCGGTGATGCGCAAGCTGGTTAAAACGGTTCATGAGACGCTGGCGAATATCGGCTACTTTATCATTGGCGCGCATGCGCTGGCGGCGCTGTATCACCACTACCTGCGCAAGGACGACACCCTGCGCCGCATGATGCCGGGCAAATAACGGCGAACGACGGAAACGACAAAGGGACGCTCGCGCGTCCCTTTGGCTGTGTTCCCGGTCAGGCAACCATCAACATGAAGGTGCCAACCCAGGCAACCAGCATGAATGACACGCCCATCAAAAAATATTTCACTGAACAACTCCTGTCTGGAGTCCTCGCCAGCAATGATCCCGATTGTTGTGCTGAGTGTTTTATGGGCAACCTGTTTGTCGGGCGGGTTCTTCCAAACGAAAGAACAACGTCCTCGCGCGCGGGTTGTCCGGTTGTCGCGCCTCATGCTCCGTGAGGTAAAATCCGAACCGCGACAGGATCGGCGCTAATGTACTCTCAATACTGGTCTGATTTCAATACTGTGTTTTTGATCACAATTTTTGGCTGTTTTTTGAACAGGGTGCGCTGTTTTATAACGCTTTTTATCGGCGGGCGACAGGAACTAGCCCGCCGTGGCGGGCTGTAAAATAAGGGATGAAGCAATGCAGCGGCAGGCGCTCAGGCGACGGCGTTGATGCCGGTCGCCAGAATGACCCAAAAAACGAGACAAGACAGCAGAATAACG
Source organism: Serratia sp. TSA_130.1 (assembly GCF_052691795.1). Taxonomy (NCBI): domain Bacteria; kingdom Pseudomonadati; phylum Pseudomonadota; class Gammaproteobacteria; order Enterobacterales; family Yersiniaceae; genus Serratia; species Serratia sp. TSA_130.1. The sequence continues at coordinate 1,097,641 of NZ_JBQZFS010000001.1, read as the reverse complement.
GCCCAAATATGACGGCGACTCCACTCCATTTTTAGCCTTCGTTGTTGCGACAGAGGATTAGGTAACGATCACATCGGCGCGAATGGAGGAAAATTTAGCCCCTGCGGGTAATATTTTGCTTACCTGTTGCTAACTTATTGGCAAACTTCGCTTATTGTCACGCGCACGTCGTAGCCCAACAGATACAGCGCCTGCTCCAACGCTTCCACCTTCGAGGCGTAACCGATATCCAGCAACCGCTCCATTTGCCCACCGTTGAAACCCAGCTTGCGCGCCAGCGCCGCTTTACCGGTGTTTTTGCGCAGCATGGCGTTGTGCAGTTCGATTTTCAGCGCCACCAGCGCCGGCAGGTGTACCCTCAACTCATCGGCTTGCAGAGGAGAAGGGGCGGGCAGGGGCAAACCTTCATCCATCGTGGCGGCGATGGCGGCCAACAGGCTTTCCTGCGCCTCCAGTTCGATGTCTTCGCGTTTATAGCAGGCGGTTTGCCACTCGGGGAAGTCGCGAAAACCGATCTGCCAGGCGTCGCTGTCGCGATCGAAGGCGTAATGGGCGAAGTAATGGCTGAACATGGCGATCCCTGATTAAAACCTGAATGAGGCGCTATTGTGACGGCACGGCCGGCGGATAGCCATAGCCTTGAGCGGAATGGCGCTCAATCGGTCTGTTCACGCGGCTTGCGTCGCAGCCCGTCGGGCGGCAACAGCAGGGCGCAGACCATGACTGCCAGACTGAACAGCGGCAGCCAGCGCGCTACCGGGCCGGGGGAGTAGTTGTTGAGCACCGAGCAAACATAGCACGCTACGGCCAACGCCCAACCGGGCAGGCCGATATCGTTGAGTCGGAATGCGGTTTTGGCCATGAACCACGTGACCAGGCCGAAACAGAACAACGCCCACACCATAATGCACAGCAGATACAGCAGCACCGAGACGAATTCGGCGCCGTCGCCGTGCGCGTGGGCGCGAAAATGGTTTTTATCCAGATAGGTCGACAGAAACGACAGCAGCACGATACCGATGGCGAAGATCGCCAGCGAGAAAATAAACGGTTTGCGCGAGATGCGCCCACGGTACAGGTCTTTGGCGAGTTGTCCGAGAGATTCCATCACAGTCCATTGTCGTGATCATTGCGGCGATAGCCGGGTGGCAAGCAGTCGGGCATTTTATCGGGGCAAACGTGGGCGTCAAGGTGATAACTTTTCTCATTTAGTTGCGGTTGAGATTCAGCGCGGCCGCACCGGGCGTTCTTTGCCCGTGCAAAACGTCACAATTTGGCACGTTTGGCTACCTGACGCGGTCATTGGCGGCATAATCCTGTTTGTTCGCGTTGAACAATGCATTAACATAACTCCCACTTATCTCTTGCATGGCTATATGGATATCCGATGCGTCACCTGGTTGCGCTTTTACCGCTGATTACCTTGCTTGCTGCCTGTAGCAGCACGCCGAAACCCAGTACCACCGCTACGCCGCAGAGCACCCCGGTAAAGGGCGGCTTTTTGCTGAGCCCGGCGCACAGCGGCGCGCCGCTGGGTGGGGATTTCGCCAATAACCCGAATACCGCGCGCTTTATCGAGAAGATGGTGCAGGAACACGGTTTTGACCGGCAGCAGCTGCACGACGTGCTGGCGCAGGCTCGGCGATTGGATTCGGTGCTGCGGCTGATGGACAGGCAGGCGCCGACGCCGTCTACCCAGGGGCCAACCGGGCCGAATGGCTCCTGGCTGCGCTACCGCAACAAGTTCATCACCCCGGATAACGTGCAAAACGGCGTAGTGTTCTGGAATCAATATCAGGATGCGCTGCAGCGCGCCTGGCAGGTGTACGGCGTGCCGCCGGAGATTATCGTGGGGATTATCGGCGTGGAAACCCGTTGGGGCCGCGTAATGGGTAAAACCCGCATTATCGATGCGCTGGCGACGCTGGCCTTCGACTACCCGCGCCGCGCCGATTACTTCGCCGGTGAGCTGGAAACCTTCCTGCTGATGTCGCGCACCGAAGGTGACGATCCGCTCGAGTTGCGCGGCTCCTTCGCCGGTGCGATGGGCTATGGGCAGTTCATGCCTTCTTCCTTCAAAAGCTACGCGGTAGACTTCAACGGCGATGGGCATATCAACCTGTGGGATCCGGTCGATGCCATCGGCAGCGTGGCCAATTACTTCAAGGCGCACGGCTGGTCCAAGGGCGAGCCGGTCGCCATTCAGGCCAACGGCCAGGCGCCGGGGTTGGAAAACGGCTTCAAGACGCGCTACTCGGTCGCCGCGCTGGCCGAAGCCGGCCTGAGCCCGCAGGGTTCGCTTGGTGATAACCAAGAGGCCAGCCTGCTGCGGCTGGATGTCGGCACCGGCTACCAGTATTGGTACGGTCTGCCGAACTTCTACGTTATCACCCGCTATAACCACAGCACCCATTACGCCATGGCGGTATGGCAACTGGGCGAAGCGGTCGGGCGCTCGGCGCGCGGCGGCTTCTGACGCTGTGTCAATAAACGAAAAAGGCCGCTTGCGCGGCCTTTTTTGCATTCTGAGCAATCAGAAATCGTAGCGCAGACGCACCACGGTCATATCGCCGAGGTTGTCGGTGCTCGATGTTAGCACGTGCTCCACGTCAACGCGGAAACCGTAGTCAAACTGTACGGTCACCCCGAGGCCGTTATCGATGCGCTGGTAGTTGCGGCCGGTGATGTATTCCAGGCGATCGCCCATAAAGTACGGCATCACCGATTTCACCGCGTACTGACCTACCGGCACGGTATAACCGGCCAGGTATTCGATACCCCACGCATCGCCGGCGAAGTAATTATTGACGTCGGCTTTCTTGGTGGTCAGGAAGTCGTTGTAGTAACCGCCGCCGAAGGTCAGGGTCCAGTTGTCCGGTTTCCAGCTGATGGCGGTGCCGAAAATGTTCTGATCGTAGCTTTTGCTGCCGCTGGTGGACGGGTTGCGCATTTCGGCGCGGGTGTAGTTCCAGGCGGTGCCCCAGGTCAGATCCGGCGTAATGTGGTAATCCACGCCCAGAGAGCCGCCGCCTTTGCGCTTGTAGCGCAGGCCGTTGCCCGGCAGGTAGTCGCTGTCGCTGAACAGGTACGAAGCGTAAACGTCCGCATCGCCGAAGCGGTTCTTGTACTTCAGCATTTTGCGTGAACGGTAAGAGCCGTCGTAGTCGCCGTTAATGCCGTTGCCCGGCGCCTGGGCCAGCATGTCGTAGTCCCAGATATCGGTCTTGGCGCCAACCACATCATAGTAAACGCTGTTCTGCTGACCGAAGGTCATCTGGCCCCAGGTGTTGCTTTTCAGGCCGGTGTACAGCATGCGGCGGCTGGTGTTTCTTGCGCCGTCGGCATAGTGATGATCCCAGTCAAACAGCGCCGGAATGTTCACGCCCAGCTCGTAGTAGCTGATCCAGCTGATATCGTCGAACAGATAGTAGTCCGCCGCGAAACGGAAGCGGGTGCCGCCGTCGAAGCCGTTACGCTTGTACGAGCCCTTGTCACCGTCGCCCGTCATGTTGTTGAACTGCGGACGAATACTGCCGCCAACGGTGAAGTTCAGGCGGCTGAGCGGATCGCCGGCCTGTGGATCTTGCTTCAGCAGGGTGATTTCCGCCTGAGCGGCGAACGACGCGCTGCCGATCGCCAGACCCAGCGCCACCGCTTGAGTCATTACGCGCAATTTCATTGCCATGTGTTATCCCTGTTTTAGGTATGACCGCCCTCATCAGCGCCGCCATGCCGATGTTTTGCGCAGAAAGCTGCGTTTTTGCGCATTTTGACGGTTTTTTTTGGTGTTTTAGCGGCGGGCGGCATTTGTAGCATAAACGGTGAAATAAATAATTACTTTTCTTGCTAATTATTGTCCGGTTTTTGACCATTTCGTGCGGTGAAAGTGGCCGCTCTGCCTCTCTCTCCACTCGGATGAATTCATTTAACGCCAAGGTTTATATTTTTCATTTGTCAGTCACCAACCCCAGCCTGTAATTTCAGCCATGCAAGAGATAATTAATTCCAGCCTGTCACCGCCGTATTAACGTGAGGCATTTTTGCGTAATCGGTTGGCAGGAATAAGCGATTGGGAGGTCGCCATGAGAAACCTGTTAATGTTGTTGGTGGGGCTGTTTTCATTACCGGCGATGGCGGCGGAGTCGCACGTCTGCCATTCTCAAGCTTATGATTATGCAGAGGTTAGTAAGCTAAGGTTGTCTGACGACACTCTGTTTTTCTGCCGCGGCGTGGGGCGCCTGACGATCCCGGAATTGGCGCGAAAAGGCTGGAAGGTGATTCACCTGGCGCAGCAAACTGAATATACCGACTCCGTCGACAGCGATGGCGAAGTTATTAAGCTTTATCAGGAAATCGTGGTGTATAAAGAATAACGCGACGGCAGCCTGTGATTATTTCAACGGCGGCGGGAACCCTATTATGAATGCAAGAATCGGTATCGACGGCAGGGCTGCCGCCGCCATGGTGATGCTATGCGCCATTTGGGGAATGCAGCAGGTGGCGATCAAGGCCGCTGAACCGGATGTGTCGGCGGTGCTGCAAATTGCCATTCGCTCCGGTCTTGCCGCGCTGGGGGTTTACCTACTGGCGCGCTGCCGCGGCGAGTGCTTCACCTGGGATCGTGCCACGCTGAGCGCCGGTTTGAGCGTAGGGGCATTGTTCGCGCTGGAGTTCTTTTTTGTCTCCGAAGGGCTGCGCTATACCAGCGCTTCGCATATGGCGGTGTTTTTGTATACCGCGCCGCTGTTTTCCGCTCTCGGCCTGCATTTTCTGATTCGCCAGGAACGCCTGTCGTCGGTGCAGTGGCTTGGCATGCTCATCGCCTTTGGCGGCGTGGTGTTGGCCATATCGGGCATGGCTGAGGGCAGCGGCGCTGCAGCTCGGTTGAAGGGCGATCTCTACGGTCTGCTGGCGGGGATCGCCTGGGGCGGTTCTACGCTGGTGATCCGTACCACGCGTCTGGCGGAGTGCCCGGCTAAACAGACGCTGCTGTTCCAGTTGACGGGCGCCTGCGTGCTGCTGTCGTTGCTGGCGATAGCGTCGGGCAATTTGCACGTCGTTCTGAGCCGGGTGGCCTGGAGTAGCCTGCTGTTCCAAACGGTGATCGTGTCGTTTTTCAGTTACCTGATCTGGTTTTCACTGTTGCGTCGTTATCAGGCGTCCTCGCTGGGCATTCTCACCTTTATGACGCCGGTATTCGGCATCCTGGCCGGCGTCGTCATGCTCGGCGAGCCGCTGCAAATTGAGTTTGTATTGGGTGCCGTGCTGATCGTGCTGGGGTTAATCGTGGTGAGTTGTTCATATCTTATTTATTTTGACCGTAGGGTGGCACCAAAAATATAAATTATGGATGTTGATGTACAGAATTACCAAATAAGCTGCGAAAGCCAATTCATTATTCAGATGCAAATATCCCGCTATGCCTGGGGCGTGCCGTTGATTACGCTCAGCGATAACGGTGACTTTACCGTGATAAGAAGCCGAGGTTGGTCGAAATTGGCTAACGGGATGCCGCTGGAGGTTTATTACTTTGCCAATAATTCCCTGCTGACCTGGGATAAAAATCGCAAATATATCTCTTATTCAAAGGCCGGCCGGCTCTATGCCTGCGCGTTGCATTTTTCTTATTCTCCCAAAGTATGGCGATAACCCTCTGGCCATCAGACCAGAGGGGATATTTTCATGATCCACTGCTTAAACGCGAGGATCTTCGGCCACTGCCGCTCGGAGATGGTCGAGGTAAAATAGCAGTGTTCGCAGGGCACGGTCATATCGGCGAACGGAATGATCAGCTCGCCGCTTTTGATCCAGTCCTGCACCAGATTAAGCCGCCCCATGGCGACGCCAAGGTGCCGCGTAGCGGCCAGCACCGCGAGATCGGAACGGTCGAACTCCATACTTTTACTGTCGGTATCCAGCCCCAGCGCAAAGTGTTGTGACCAGGTTTGCCACTCATCTTCGCCGGAGTTGTAGCGATCGTGCAGCAGCGTACAGTGAGCCAGGTTTTCCGGCGCATCATACAGATTGTGTGCGGCGGCGTACTGCGGCGTGCAGATCGGCACCATCGATTCCTGCATAAAGGCTTCTTCCAGATGCCGCCCCGAGCGCAGTTTGCCGAAGTACATCGCCAGATCCACGCCGCGGTTGGCCAGGTTGATGATTTCCTGCCCGGTCAGAATGTTGAGGTGAATGGTGGGGTGCTGGGCGATAAAATCGCCGATGCGCGGCAGCAGCAGACATTGCACCAGGGACGGGTGCGAGTAGAGGGTCAAGGTCCCCGTCAACTCGCGATTTTTGATGTCCAGGATTTCCTGATTCAAGGTGTTGAAGGAGCTGTCCAGCGCCCATTGCATACGCTCGCCCTCCGGCGTCAGCGTAATTCTGCGATGAAAGCGTTGGAATAGCAGAAACCCCAATTCCTTTTCGAGCAAATTAATGCGGTGGCTCACGGCGCTGGGGGTGATCGACAATTCTTGTGCCGCCAGCGCAAAAGATAAATGACGGGCGACGCATTCGAAAGTATGCAGCCTGGAAAATTGATAGCTGGTCAGCGGGGTCGCCCGCTGCGAATGTTTTTTACTGGGGAACATGCTATTTCTCCGTGCGCATAATCCGGCAATATTAACATTTAATGGCACGGAGGATAAACCCAGCCTGATTGATATATTCGGTTTTTATGCCGAGGAATTTCGTTATGTTGAGGGTAAATTAACTTACTGGCATAACAAGCAGAAATAACAGGCACAGGGGGCGTTGATTGAGAGGGCGATGATAATCAGCAATAGGACGAATATAATAAAAGAGGTGCCGTTAAGCCGCGAGTAAAGGCGGTGTGCGACAGCCTGAACGATAAAGGCTCATGTTCCATGCGGGATATAACGGTTTCGCCATAATAATCCGTGGCATGGCGACGCAGAGCACGCGTTAAGCCCGGATGCCAACGAGAGGGAGGCAGCAATCCCCCGCCTGGCAAAGAACCGTGCCCGGTGGCTGCCCACCGGACACGGCATTCAGGGAAAAGTGGTTTGCTCGTCGGCGCCCATCAACGGCGACGCAGCAGCAGGCCGGCCAACAGACCTGCGCCGGCAACGAGTGCCAACGCGGCGAGGGGATTTTTCTTCATCATGCTGCCGGCGCAGCTCAGGGCGTCGCCGTATTTTTCTTGCAGCGCGCCCACTGCCTGGCGCGTGACGCCTTCGGCCTGCCAACGTTCGTTGCCGCTGACGTCGCCCGCGATTTCCTGCGCTTTGCCCGCCACTTTTTCCATCATGCCATTGGCTTTTTCGCTGTTCATTATGATGCGCTCCTTAGGTTCGATCCGTTTGGCGTTCGCACAGGGCGAAAGCCTGCATTTGCACCGCCATGTTATGCACTTCACTCGGTGCTCATAAGGGGCGTTTGCATCGGTATGGCTAGTGCATTTGCAGGCTACTTGCCATTCATCGAGGCTGGTCCGCCGGTAAACAGCCCGCGTTCTCTGGCCCATACGATGGCTTCGCTGCGGCTGTGCACGCCGAGTTTGGAATAGACCGTCGCGACATGATTGCGAATGGTGTTGAGCGCCAGATTGAGGCGCGCCGCGATTTTCTTGTCCGGCAGTCCCTCGCAGATCAAACCCAGCACATCGCGCTCGCGCGGGGTGAGATCGTTGGCGGCAAACCCGGTCTGGTTGGACCGATTGATGCTTTTCACATTAGCCAGTTTTTCGATCAGGGTTTGGCTAAACCACGAGGCGTCCTGCATCACTTCCTCGATGGCGTTCACCAGCTCCAGCTCCGAGCGCTTGCGTTCGGTAATGTCCATGAGCACCAACAGATAGCAGGGCGCATTATGGATGCTGACGGCATCCGCCGAGGCCACGCAGTCGATTAACTCGCTCCCTTTCTTGCGCACCCGGATGTCCATCCCTTCGACATTGCCGGTTTTTTCCAGGGCGGCAAACAAACGGCTGCCCGCCTCGGGATCGTCAAAAACCGGGATCTCGTCGACCGATTTGCCGACCAAGGCTTCGGCGTCGCATTCGATGGCGCGGACGAAGGCTTCGTTAACATCCAGCACGCGCCGCCCGTCTGCGGTGCACACCAGCGTTGGCACCGGGCTCAGGCGGAAAGATTTGGCGAACCGCTCTTCACTTTCTCGCAGCGCCGATTCAGCCTGGCGCCGGGGTTCGAGATCGGTAAACGTGAACAGCATGCAGTCGTCTTCATTGATGTCCAACGGTTGACCGGCAACCACCACCAGCTTGCTGCCTCCATCGGGCAGTTTCAGCTCGGCCTCCATCTGCGGAATGGTGGCGCCTTCCCCCAGGCGCTGCACGGCCAGCTCTTTATGCTCGGCCTGTTGCAGGACGTCCAGTTCATAAACCGAACGCCCCAAGACCTGTTCACGTTGGTAACCGGTCATATCAAGGAACCCTTGATTGACCTTGACGTAGCGCAGATCGCTGAGCCGACAGATGACCGCCGGCGCCGGATTGGCGTTAAAGGTTTTTTCAAAGCGCTGTTCGGCGCTGGCCCACTCCGTCGCGTCGCTCATGATCAGCGCCAGCAGCTCCGGCTGCCCCTGCGGATCGGTGACGATCAGGCTCCGCAGGCGGTGCACCCAGAAACTGTCCGGATCGTCGACCTGGCGAACTTCCACCACCACATCGGTGAAGGTCTCGCCATCGGCAACCCGGTTCAAAGGGTACTGCTCCAAAGCCAGCGGATGGTTGTTGCGATAGCGCAGGGCAAAACGCGCCGCGTACTCGCCGGCATTGGCCCCCAGGGCTTGCTGGTGGCTCACGCCATGCATGGCTAACGCGGCCTCGTTGGCCCATAGCAGGGTTTGATCGGTATCCGTCAGGATCACGCCGTCGGACAAGCCGGAGATGATTTGCTGCAGGTGGCCGCGGTTGGTTTCGCTGGCCAAGACGGATTGGCTCATGTGTTCTCCGCTAGACAGAAGGGGAGCGGCCTCTCTAGGGGCCGCGGGTTACGCTACTCGCTGAGCAGCTTAGTGCATAACGTGCGTATTCGCAGGGTGTGAATGCACCAGGCGTTCTGGTGCAAATGAACCGGGACGGCCGATGATGTCGCGCGGCAGACTGAATTTGTCTGCGCGGTTTTCTGCCGTGCGTGCAATCACTTGTCCAGAAAATATAAGGAACAACGATGACCACTGTCTATGAATCAAATCGCTTTGCGTTTCAGGTGTCATGGGGCTCGATATTGGCCGGGAGTGCCGTGGCGCTGGTGACTTATCTGATATTCAGCGTGCTGGGGACGGCGATCGGCGCCCAGGCCGTGGATATGATGCAAAAGGGCAACCCGCTGAGCGGATTTGGCACCAGCACCGGGATCTGGCTGCTGGTTTCAACGCTGGCGTCGTTGGCCGCAGGCGCGTTCGTCGCCGGCCGCACCGCGCCGAATCGCGGCGGCTTGCATGGCCTGTTGAGCTGGGCGATCACCACCTTGCTGACCACCTGGTTGATGGTGTCGCTGGCAAGCGGCGTGGTGGGGCTGGCTGGCAACGCGGTTGGCAAAGGGCTCTCGCTGGCGGGCAGCGGCCTGGCGGCGGCGGCGCCAAGCGTGGGCGACAGCCTGAAGCAACAGTTGGATAAAAATGGCATCAGCCTGGACTGGGGAAACCTGGAAAGCCAGTTGAACGCAACGCTTAAGCAGACCGGTAAGCCGGAGCTGGATCCGGCTCGGTTGGAGCAGAAAGCCAATCGGGCGGCCGCCGACGGCAAACAGTCGGCCGTGGATGCTGCGGCCGATCCGGCGCAGGCCGCCACCGAGCTTAAGCAGTGGTTCGAGCGCGTTAAGCAGTCCGGTGAGCCGACGTTGAGCGCCGCCGATAAGGACGCGCTGGTGAATATTGTTGCGGCACGCACCGGCAAGAGCCGTGATGAAGCGAGCCAAATCGTCGATAACTACGCCCAGGCTTATCAGCAGGCGGTGCAGAAGGTGGAAAAACTCAAGGCCGAGGCCGAGCAGAAAGCGCGTGAAGCGGCTGATGAAGCGGCCAAGCAACTCTCTCGCGCCGCGTGGGGCTCACTGCTGATACTGCTGCTGGGCGCTGCGTTGAGCGCCGGCGTGGGGCGAATTGCCGAGTCAACCCGCCGTACCGTCACGGTGAGTTGAGATGGGCAAAAACCTGTCGTGCATCTCGCTGAATTATCGAAAAGTGGCGGGAGCGTCTGCGCCCGTACTGGTCATCGATTTTTGCAACGAGAACAACGAGCGCTACACCTTGCGCTATAACTTGCCGCCGGATACCCCGGAACGGACCGAGCGACGGGTGTCCTTGCTGCTGTATCTGTTGCGTAAGCACAGAGCGGCAGAGATCGACAACCTGACGGACTAATCCGCTCATTGGATGAAAAGCCCAGCTTTGCGTGCTGGGCTTTTTTTTGAGGAGCGGGCGGTTACGGTAACAAACTATGGCGCGTATCGGCTTGGCGCTTGACGGCGGAGAGGCTGGCGCGGTGCGGGAGCATCAATGCCCCCGGGACGGGAAGGCAATATATGACCTCTAACATGATTTGTTGATGCATCCGCTTTTTCTGTGCAGGGAAAGATAAAAAAGAAACTCACTGTTGCGACACGTGATTATTAAGCCTGATGTTCAGGCTTTGCGTTTATTCCTCTCAGTTTCCTTAGCCACGGCTCAGGCTTTACCCATTAGCTGCAATAAGTGTTATCAACAATCAAGGCTATAAAATGCGATTTAATTTCTGATGATGAAATTCCTATTCGGCCATGCAATTGATGCGATAAAAAACACTTTAAGATAAAAAATTTAACAGAAAGTGTGATTCTCACTGGCGGCGCAAGTGCTCCTTCAATAGATGCACTTTGTGTCGTTAAATTTTGTTTTTCTATTTTCTTGTGGGTGGATTTATATAACATGATCATTTTCAGTTATTTATATAATGACCTCTTGGAGGGTGTGAGAATAAAAAGAAGAGGGCGTGATTTTTTAGGATTAATCTTAATGACTTAATTTCTTCGCTTAACGATTTTAATGAAAAGGATACGGCTTTTATAAATGCAAGGAGCGCACATGGATTACAGAAGAGATATTCTTTTACAAGTATTGGAGTATATGGAAAAGAATATTGTGGAAGGGCTTTCGGTTGAGAAGGTTTCAATTATCTCGGGTTACTCTAAATGGCATTTACAGCGGTTGTTTAAGCATTATTTTGGCATTACGCTCGGGACGTATATCAGGAATAGAAAGCTGAGCCGATCGGCTGTCTTGCTCAAACAGCATCAAGGGAACATATTGGATGTCGCCTTGGCATCGGGGTTTGCCTCTCAGCAATGCTACACCCGGGCATTCAAACGTTTCTTTGGCGAAACGCCCAACAGCTTTAGAAACAGCCGGGGATGGGATTTTTCCACGCAGATCCCCCCGTACGGCAACGATAATAAACCCTATTTCTATCATACGGTCATGCCGGATGACATCGAGATGCTGAAGCATTACAAAACATTAATTTTCCATTCTATAAGGAAATACAGAGATGCCAATGATATTGCGCAGACTAATGAGAAACGGCTAAGCAAAAATTGGGGGGCATATAATGTAGAGAAAAGCAGGGGGAATAAATGCCATGCCAACGGCAAGGAGCAGGCGGTTTTTCACTCCATCTTCAACTTCTATATCCCAATGGGCAAATATATTGTTATTCCCTTTATGGGCGAGTTGCCTGAGTACGTTAATTTTTTTGAGGGGATATATGACGCTTACTTGCCGGCTATCAACGCCAAAATGAGGGAAAGCTTCTTTATCGAGCTATATAGAGATGAAAATTCAAACAGTAAAGTTATCAATGTCGATATACTTATTCCTGTGACGTAGTGATGGAAAAGGAGACGTCATGGATAGAGAAAATCGCCCCGATTCGATGAATAAACGGCACCACGCACTCCTGCTACTGTATTTAAGGCTGTCTGCCTTTGGCCGAATCATCGTCGCCGGTTTAGGAAAACGGGCCATTCAATTCATGCTGGCATTTATTCTGTTCATGTTTTCAGGAAATGCGATGGCCAATAATTGGGAACATCAGCCAATCGCAGTAGTCGGTGCCTGGATACATATTTCAAATGCGTCGGCCGATATCCTATACATGCCACACTGAGCCCGGATGGCAAGTTTTTGGTTGCCGCCAACGACTCTGCAGTCAAGGCGTTTCAGGTCTGGCGGCGCTGCTGATTTGCAGCTACGGTAAACTGATTTAACGTGTGCAACATTATCCGTTCATACCTGGTTACGGCATCGTACAGGGGCGTTGGGGGAGAGGCATGCATACTCCACCGCGTTCAGCCGCGATGGTAAACATCTGTACGCGGCAGATATCGACGGGGACAAACTGGACGCCTATCGCTATCGCTCGGATAACACGCAGCCGTTGCAAGCAGGTACTGTATGCGATGCCGGTTTTGTAACCGGCGCTGGTCCACGGCACATGGTGTTATCACCAGAAGGCGAATATGCGTATGTCATCACTGAAATGGTGGGCGAGATCGAGGCGATTACCGTTAACGACAATCGATTGACTCTGAGAGGGAAAGTGAAACTGAACGGCGGCCTCGATTCGGCGGAGGCGAAAAGCGGTGGAGCCGTTATTCTTAGGCCGAGCGGCAGGTATCTTATTGCCACCAATTTGCGGTACCGAAAACCAACTACGGGTATTAAAAATTGCTGAGGATAGCCTGCCGGGTATGTCGACGCGCTATCAGGCCGGCGATATTGAACCGCGCGCGTTCGCGTTCGATGCCGCCAGCCACTCTCTCTATGTTACGAATGTGTTCATTAATACCGTTATGCTGTTCGATTTCGATGATGATTCGGGGGAGTTGAAGGCCAGGGGAGAGGCCGCGACGATCTCTACCCCGACGGATATTAAGTTTTTTAATTAGTGTCAATCGGGGGCTTAAGTCTCTGGCGGCGTGTTTATTAGAGAGAGGGAATGCGTTATTTGCATCGCGTTGGATTAAAGCCGTCAACGTACTATGTGCTATTGCCTAATAATTTAGGCGCAAGGGCTCCTTGAAAGATGTTACATTAATGGCCGGAAATGTATGGAGGGGATAGCCCCTCCCTGTAAGGTTTAAGAGAGACGATGATTAGTATTATATGTTAACTGAACCGATATAGCGCCCTAGTTCTACGTTGTCAGCATATTCGTTATCAAACTTATCATTTTGATAATTTTCACAGGAAACATAGAAATGAACTTTACGGCCGACACACTCCATAGTAACATCACCGGCACGATTCTGTGTAATTGTCTTGTAACCCGTATAGTAATGCAAATGACGAGAGGGAGCCTCGCCGATAATGATCACTTTGGGTTTAATCTTATCTAGCCAGGAATTAGGGATTTTCCCCGAATCTCGGCCATGGTGAGAGGCGAAAACAACGGTGGTTTCCTGTAATTCTATATCATCGACGATATTTTCCATAAATTCAGTTTCTAAATCCCCTAGCCACATCACGCTTGCACCATCGTTCAGTTTATAGCGGACAACAGCAGAAATGTTATTATAACTTTCGCCGCGCTCGCTGGCGTTCAATGCGTCAGTAAAATGCGGGTTGTCTGTTTTTGGCCAAAGAATAGACAAGCCTGCGCTTTTTCTTGCTTCGTCGCTAAGGTTCATCCACTTACGTTTACAGTTTTTTGAAATATAAAATGCTTTATCTCCATCTCGCAATTCACAATATTTTTTAAAGGAAACGGTTTCTTCCGCTTTGATGGCCTTATTCTTGACTACATAAAAGTTGTATATCTTGAATGCGGCATCAAGAAGCTCAATTCCGCCGAAGTGGTCTTCATCCGGATGCGTGCTGATAAAACGGCTTATTCCCTTGTCGGCAGCCTGCTTCTTTATATCTGCGATGATGCTCTCTGCATTATCGCGGTTGATATGGCAATCAATGATCGTAAAATTATCGGTGTTATGCCTAATATAGAACATATCGCCATTGCTGACGGAGAAGCTTTTTATTAATGACATGGACTTTCCTTATTCCTGAGAATGATTATTTCTTCGAAGCCTCAATGGCCAGCGCCGTGCAGACTAAGCGGATGCCCATCTGCTGAGCGGCGATTGCGCTCATGAGGTATTGAATCAGAAAGACGATGATGATCGGCCAGATCGTCACTTCCGTATGAGTAGCACGCAAGATCACTGGCAGAATAATGAGGAACAAAAACGATATTGTCGCCAGATCGCGAAAAAGCAGAAAGCGTTTATTGATATCCTGAATGGCTTCTTCTTTATGATGCTTTCTATAAATTCTATACCACTCAACGTTTTGTTCTCTGGCAGTGGAAGGCAAGGGGGTTATATTTTCTTGTAGCCATCGCTCATCAATACGATTGTCACTATACATATATTTACTGAATGCCCTGTGACCCGGCAAGGCATACTTAAACCGCCAGAAGGCGAGTGACGCCTTGGCGTCCGGCGGGATAACCGTAGATAGCAGAAGTAATAAGGGAGGAGCTAAGAATGTACTGGCTATTTTGGCTATTTCTATACTTTCCGATAACGAGACTTGCTGTATCATGACTGAAGCCAATATGCTGATATCAAAGGCCAAGAATGCGCCAAGCCAGCCAATGAGTCCTTTCTTTATCGACATTTAAATACCAATGATTTTTAATGGGAGATGATGTATTTCGGGAATATATCAGCAGGGCGTTTTTTTTCAATTAAACAATTCGGTTTTTCTAAATTAAGTCTTTAATTTTATCGCGAGCGTTTCTACTTGCTATTTAATTTGGTTTTTATATGTTTTCTTGTTTTTTTGACTGTTTTTTATCGTGAGGGTGAAACTTAACTTTTATTTAATTTATGCTTTTTATGGTTAATTCGTTAATTAATTTAAAATTTTAATGTTTTAGCTAAATTTATTCTTTGGGGTGATTTTTACCGTGAATTTATATGTAGTTTTAATGGTTCTTTCGTTAGTCTTGGTCGATGAATTTCTATGGAGGGCTTTAGGGGACGGTGCACGATGAGTGGCACAGTGGCAGAGTGGCGATAGCCCGGCAAGAGGTAAGGAAAAATGGCGTCCCCGACTGGAATCGAACCAGTAACTAGCCCTTAGGAGGGGCTTGTTATATCCGTTTAACTACGGGGACGCTGCGGACCGGCAACCGAAGCTGCCGGGGCATTATACCTTTTTTTACCCGCAGAATAAGCGCTTAGCGGCGCGTTTGCTCAATACCTCGCCAGTTCGCGCCGAAATTTCCTCGGCTAACCGACGGCGATCACGGTTTTTCCCCGCCGTGGCGCCGTTTTTCCTCTTGCAGGCGCGCCGCCTTATTTTTGGCGCTCAAATCGTTGCGGATTTGCGCGTGGCTTATCAGCGCAAAGATAAAAGTGCCGCCGATGATGTTGCCCGCCAGCGTCGGCAGGGCGAACGGATAAACGAATGCTTGCCATTCCATCGCGCCGTTGAACACCAGATACAGGATCTCCACCGAGCCGACCACGATATGCGTCAAATCGCAAATCGCCACCAGGTAGGTCATCAACACGATCACCCAGATTTTCGCCGCGCCGGCGGCCGGGAACATCCATACCATGGTGGCGATGATCCAGCCGGCCAGGATGCCGTTGGCGAACATTTCTCCCGGCGTATGGCGCATCACCTCTTCGCCCAGACTGATGAAGGCGCGGCGCGTTTCGGCGTCGAACAGCGGCATATGGGTAAACGCCAGTGCCGCCAGCGCGGTGCCGATCAGATTGCCGAGCAGCACCACGCCCCACAGGCGCAGTAGGATAAGCAGGTTGCGCGGCGTGGGCTTATGCATGATCGGCAACACCGCCGTGACGGTGTTTTCGGTAAACAGCTGCTGGCGCGCCATAATGACAATGATAAAACCGAAGGTGTAGCCGAGGTTCTCAATGAAAAAGCGGCTGGGATCGTCCGGCAAGCGGGCGTGGAAAATGCCTTTCGCCGCCAGCGAGGCGCCCATCGACAGCCCGGCGGCGATCGCCGACCACAGCAGCGCCAGCCCGTCGCGCTCCAGCTCTTTTTCGCCTTCCATCCGGATCTGCTCATGCACCGCTGCCGCGCGCGAAGGCAAATTTTCTTCCCTGACTTCGATTTCGCGTTTGCCCTGTTCCTGCTCTTCGCTCTCTACCTGCATTGTCTCATCCGGCTCGTGCTCCTGGCGTGGCTGTTCGTTCATGCTGTCGCTCCTGCTCAATAAGGGTGAGTTCACGTCATTAAGCGTAGTTGCCCGGTCTAAATGCGGCGAAATACAGAAAAAGGTAACAAGAGTTAAAATCCGCCGATTTTTTCCACGCATTCTTGATCCTGCTCGCCATATTGGCCCCTCGGCGCGCCCGCCGCAGGCTGCGTGCGGGGAAAGGCTTATGCTATGATTCGCTATCCCAAAGAAAAATATGAGTTCCCTGATGCTGGAAGCCAAAAGTCTGAGTTGCGTGCGCGATGAGCGCATCCTGTTTAGCGAGCTAAGCTTTTCAGTTCAGCCGGGCGATATCATTCAGGTAGAAGGGCCGAACGGCGCGGGCAAGACCAGTTTGCTGCGCATCCTCGCCGGTCTGGCGCGGCCGGACGGCGGTGAGGTGTGCTGGCGCGGGCGCAACACGTTGCGCGATCGTGCGGGTTACCAGCAAGATTTGCTGTTTATCGGCCATCAACCGGGCATCAAAGCCGTATTGACACCCTTTGAAAATCTGCAGTTTTATCAGGCGGTGCGCGGCGCGGTCGAGCATCAGGCCATCTGGCGCGCGCTGGAGCAGGTGGGGTTGGTGGGGTACGAAGATCTGCCGGTGGCGCAGCTTTCGGCCGGGCAACAGCGGCGGGTGGCGCTGGCGCGATTGTGGCTCAGCGCGGCGCCGCTGTGGATCCTCGATGAACCCTTGACGGCAATCGATAAACAGGGCGTGGCCGAGTTGATTAGCCTTTTTGAACAACATGCGCAGCGGGGCGGCATGGTATTGTTGACCACGCATCAGGATTTGGCCGGCGTCAGCCAAACGGTGGGCAAAATTCGTTTGGCGGAACACGACGCGGGGAGTTTGTGATGTTTTTGACTCTGGTGCGTCGCGAATTGAAGATCGCCTGCCGTAAAGGGTCGGAGATCGTCAACCCACTGTGGTTTTTCCTGATTGTGATCACGCTGTTCCCGCTGGGGATTGGCCCTGAACCGCAGCTGCTGGCGCGCATTGCGCCGGGCATCGTGTGGGTGGCGGCGCTGCTGGCTTCGCTGCTGTCGCTGGAGCGGCTGTTTCGCGACGACTTTCTCGACGGTTCGCTGGAGCAGCTGTTGCTGCTGCCGACGCCGCTGCCGATGACGGTGCTGGGCAAAGTGTGTGCTCACTGGGTTGTGACGGGATTGCCGCTGCTGATCCTGTCGCCGCTGGTGGCGCTGCTGCTGTCGCTTGATATGCAAACCTGGCTGGCGGTGGCGGGTACACTGCTGCTCGGCACGCCGACGCTGAGTCTGATCGGCGCTATCGGCGTGGGGCTGACCGTCGGCCTGCGCAAAGGGGGCGTGCTGCTCAGCCTGCTGGTGCTGCCGCTGTATATCCCGGTGCTGATCTTCGCCACCGGCGCGATCGACGCCGCCTCGATGGGCATGCCGATCGACGGTTATCTGGCGATACTCGGCGCGATGCTGGCGGGCAGCGTGACATTGGCGCCGTTTGCCACCGCGGCGGCGCTGCGAGTGAGCGTGCACTAGCTAACGTATTGAATGAACAGACGGGGCAAGGCCGACAAGAGCGTACCCCGCAGAAGATTTTCGCCGTTTCGAACGCTCGGAGCGGCCGACGCATAAAAATTACCGTGAGCACTGACGACAATGTGGAAATGGTTACATCAACTGGCGCGGCCCGAACGGCTGTATCACGTCTGCGGCCGCTTTATCCCCTGGCTGGGGCTGGCGGCGGCGGCCTGCCTGCTGCTCGGCTGGGCATGGGGCTTTGGCTTCGCGCCGAAGGATTATCAGCAGGGCGACAGCTTCCGCATCATTTATATTCATGTGCCGGCGGCCATGTGGTCGATGGGCATCTACGCCTCGATGGCGGTGGCGGCGTTTATCGGCCTGGTGTGGCAGATGAAAATGTCCGATACCGTGGTGGCGGCGATGGCGCCGATCGGCGCGGTGTTCACCTTTATCGCGCTGGTGACCGGCTCCGCCTGGGGTAAGCCGATGTGGGGCACCTGGTGGGTATGGGACGCGCGGCTGACCTCCGAGCTGGTGCTGCTGTTCCTCTATATGGGCGTCATCGCGCTGTATAACGCTTTTGAAGACCGCCGCCTGGCGGGCCGGGCCGCCGGGATTCTGGTGCTGGTAGGCGTGGTGAATATCCCGATCATCCATTTCTCTGTCGAATGGTGGAACACGCTGCATCAGGGGTCGACCAACATGCAGCAATCCATTGCGCCCAGCATGCGCACCCCGCTGCGCTGGGCGATCCTCGGCTACCTGCTGTTGTTCATTACGCTGACGCTGATGCGCCTGCGCAATCTGATCCTGTTCCAGGAGCGCCAGCGCCCGTGGGTCGCCGGGCTGGTGAATAAGGAGCGTCAGTCATGAATGCCGCGTTCGATTCCTGGCCGGCGTTTTTCGCCATGGGCGGTTATGCCTTCTATGTCTGGCTGGCGGTTGCCGTCACGCTGATTTCGCTGTTGGGGCTGGTGGCGCACACCGTCTGGCAGCGGCGGCTATTGCTCGCCGAGATCGGCCGCCGTCAGGCGCGCGAGCGGCGCATTCGCCATGCGCAACAATCAAAACAAAAATCCGCCGCACCGCGGGAGAAATCATTGTGAATCCACGTCGTAAAAGCCGCCTTTATCTGGCGATCGTTGTGCTGATCGGCATCGCGCTGACCGCAACCCTGATGCTGTACGCGCTGCGCTCCAACATCGATCTGTTCTACACCCCGGGTGAAATCCTGCAGGGCAAGGGCGAAAACCATGAGAAGCCCGAGGTCGGCCAGCGGCTGCGCATCGGAGGCATGGTGATGCCGGGCTCGGTGAAACGCGATCCCAATACGCTGCAGGTCAGCTTCAAGATTTACGATGCGCGCGGCGCGATCGGCGTGACCTACACCGGCATTCTGCCGGACCTGTTCCGCGAAGGGCAGGGCGTGGTGGCGCAGGGCGTGCTGGGCGAGGGCAACGTGGTCAACGCGCGCGAAGTGCTGGCCAAACACGATGAGAAATACACCCCGCCGGAAGTGGCCGACGCGATGAAAGAGAATCACCAAGGGCCGGCGGAAGCGTATAACGCGCCGCAGGCGGAGGGCGCCAAGTCATGATGCCGGAACTGGGCAGTTTTCTGCTGTGCCTGGCGCTGGCGATCGCGCTGCTGCTGAGCATTTACCCGCAGTGGGGCGCGGCGCGGCAGGACAGCCGCATGATGGCGGTGGCCCGCCCGCTGACCTACGGCATGTTCGCCGCGATTGCGCTGGCGTTCCTGTGCCTGGTGCATGCCTTCGTGGTTAACGACTTTACCGTCGCCTACGTGGCCACCAACTCCAATACCCAACTGCCGGTGTATTACCGCATCGCCGCCACCTGGGGGGCGCACGAGGGTTCGCTGCTGCTGTGGGTGCTGCTGCTGAGCTGCTGGTCGCTGGCGGTGGCGTTGTGCAGCCGTGCGATGCCGCAGGATGCGGTGGCGCGAGTGCTGTCGGTGATGGGGATGATCACCGCCGGTTTCCTGCTGTTTATCATCATGACCTCCAACCCGTTCACCCGCACGTTGCCGAATTTCCCGATTGACGGCAGCGATCTCAACCCGCTGCTGCAGGATATCGGCCTGATCTTCCACCCGCCGCTGCTGTACATGGGCTATGTCGGTTTCTCGGTCGCCTTTGCGTTCGCCATCGCCTCGCTGATGGCCGGCCGGCTCGACACCGCCTGGGCGCGCTGGTCACGCCCGTGGACCACCGCCGCCTGGGTGTTCCTCACGCTGGGCATCGTGCTCGGATCGGCCTGGGCCTACTATGAGCTGGGCTGGGGCGGCTGGTGGTTCTGGGATCCGGTGGAGAACGCTTCCTTTATGCCGTGGCTGGCCGGCACCGCGCTGATGCATTCGCTGGCGGTGACCGAGAAACGCGGCACGTTCAAAGCCTGGACGGTGTTGCTGGCGATCACCGCTTTCTCGCTGTGCCTGCTGGGCACCTTCCTGGTGCGCTCCGGCGTGCTGGTCTCGGTGCACTCCTTCGCCTCCGACCCGGCGCGCGGCATGTTTATTCTCGCCTATCTGGTGATCGTCATCGGCGGTTCGCTGCTGCTGTACGCGGTCAAGGGCGGCCAGGTGCGCAGCCGGGTGCAGCACGAGACCTTCTCGCGCGAGACCTTCCTGCTGGGCAACAACGTGCTGCTGATCGCCGCCATGCTGGTGGTGCTGTTGGGCACGCTGCTGCCGCTGGTGCACAAACAGCTGGGGCTGGGCAGCATTTCGATCGGCGAGCCGTTCTTCAACACCATGTTCACCTGGCTGATGGCGCCGCTGGCGCTGCTGTTGGGCATCGGGCCGCTGGTGCGCTGGCGCCGCGATGAGCCGGGCAAGCTGTGGCGCCGCCTCGGCGTGGCGCTGCTGGTGACGCTGGTGCTGTCGATTCTGCTGCCGTGGCTGTTGCAGGACAGCATCGCCGGCATGACGGTGGTGGGCCTGATTATGGCGCTGTGGGTGATCATCCTGACGCTGATGGAGCTGCATGAGCGCGCCACCCATCGTCACGGTTTCTGGCGCGGCCTGCGGCAGCTGTCCCGCAGCCACTGGGGCATGGTACTCGGCCACCTCGGCGTGGCGGTGACGGTGATCGGCATCGCCTTCAGCCAGAACTACAGCGTGGAGCGCGACGTGCGGATGAAGGCCGGCGACAGCGTGGATATCCACAACTATCACTTTGTGTTCCGCGACGTGCACGACATTCGCGGCCCGAACTACAGCGGCGGCGTCGGCATCATCGACGTCACGCGCAACGGCAAGCCGGAGGCGACGCTGCACGCGGAGAAACGCTACTACAGCGTGGCGCGCAGCATGATGACCGAGGCGGCGATCGACGGCGGGTTCAGCCGCGATCTGTACGCGGCGCTGGGCGAGGAGCTGGAAGACGGCTCCTGGGCGGTGCGTCTGTATTACAAACCCTTCGTGCGCTGGATCTGGTTCGGCGGCGTCTTTATGGCGATTGGCGGCCTGCTGTGCATTCTCGATCCGCGTTATCGCATGAGCAAAAAGCTCAAGCGCGAAGGCAAGCTGGAGGCGCAATCATGAAGCGTAAGCTGCTGTTTATCCCGTTGGTACTCTTCCTGCTGCTGGTGGCGGCGCTGATGGTGCAGCTGACGCGCAACGCCGGCGGCGAAGATCCGACCATGCTGGAGTCGGCGCTGATCGGCAAACCGGTGCCGACCTTCAGGCTGGAATCGTTGGATCAGCCGGGCAAAACCTACGATCAGGCGGTGCTGCGCGACGGCAAGCCGATATTGCTCAACGTCTGGGCCACCTGGTGCCCGACCTGCCGCGCGGAGCACCAGTATCTCAATACGCTGGCGGCGCGCGGCGTGCGGGTGGTCGGCCTGAACTATAAAGACGATCGCGCCAAGGCGGTGACCTGGCTTAATTCCCTCGGCAATCCCTATGCGCTCAGCCTGTACGACGGCGACGGCATGCTGGGGTTGGATCTCGGGGTGTACGGCGCGCCTGAGACCTTCCTTATCGACGGTCAGGGGATCATTCGCTATCGCCACGCCGGCGACATGAACGAGCGCGTCTGGCAGCAGGAAGTGCTGCCGCTGTATAGAAAGTACGGGGGTGAGGCATGAGGCTGATTGCCCTGCTGTTCGCCGCATTGCTGAGCTGGAGCGCCGCTGCGGCGATCGATACCTATCGCTTCAACTCCGTTGAGCAGGAGCAACAGTATCGCGAGTTGACCGAACAGCTGCGCTGCCCGAAATGCCAGAACAACAGCATTGCCGATTCCAACGCTATTATCGCCGCAGACATGCGCACCAAGGTGTACGAGCTGATGATGCAGGGGCAAAGCAAGCAGCAGATCATCGATTACATGGTGGCGCGTTATGGCAATTTCGTCACCTACGAACCGCCGGTAACGCCGGCGACGCTGATCTTGTGGATCGGCCCGCTGCTGTTCGTGCTGATAGGCGGGGCGGTGGTGATCCTGCGCACCCGTCGTAAGCCCGATGCGGCGGCGGATGATGAATTCTCCGAACGGGAACGGCAGCGCCTGGCGGCGTTGTTGCAAGAGACTGACAGGAAGAAACCCTAATGGCTTTTTGGCTGATTATTTGCGTGTTGCTGGCCGGCGCCGCCGCGTTGCTGGTGGTGCCGGCGATGCGCCACGGCAAGCAGAGCGCCGCTACGCGCGATGCGCTGAACAAGGCGTTCTATCAGGATCGCCTCAGCGAACTGGAGCAGGACGAGCAGCAGGGCGTGGTGGCCGAGCGCCCGGAGCTGGTTAAAGAGCTGCAACAGAACCTGTTGAACGACATCCCCGTCGAACAGGCAGAGCAGGCGAAACCGATCAACCGTTGGGCGTTAGTGCCGGGCGTGCTGTTATTGCTGGCGGTGACCGTTGGCTTTTATCTGAAAACCGGCGGGTTGGCGCAGGTGCTGGATTGGCGTCTGGTGCAGGCGCAAATGCCGGAATTGCGTGAGCGCGTCGCCAATGAGCGCGCCAAACCGCTGAGCATGGAAGAGATCGCGCGCCTCGGGCTGGGGCTGCGCACCGAGCTACAGCAGGACGATCGCAATATCAATGACTGGATGATGCTGGGGCGCGTCGGCATGGCGTTGAACAACGCCACCACCGCCACGCAGGCATTTGCTCATGCCTATCAATTGGATCCGAATAGTCTGGAAGTGCGGCTCGGCTATGCCGAGGTCTTGACGCGATCCAACGATCCGGAGGATAACAAGCAGGCGACGCAGCTGTTGCGGCGCATGATCGCGGAAAATCACAGCGATCCGCGGGTGCTCAGCCTGTTGGCGTTCAACGCTTTCGAACAGGGCGATTTCAAACAGGCGATCGGCGCCTGGCAAGTGATGCTGCAGCTGCTGCCGGCTAACGATCCGCGCGCGGAAGTGATAAAGCGCAGTATTGCACAAGCAAAAGCCCAGGCCGGCGGAGAAACTGTTAAACTGAATGTGACTGTTTCACTGTCACCGCAGGCGGCGAAAGCCATGCCGCCGCAGGGGACGCTGGTTATCTCGGTGACCGACGGCGTCAGCCCGGTGCCGGTCGCGGTAAAACAATTGCCGTTGAGCCGTTTTCCGCTGTCTTTCTCTCTGGACGACAGCAACGCCATGATGCCCGAGCGTCTACTCTCGGCACAGCATCAGGTGCAGGTGCGTGTGCGCCTCTCACAGGACGGATTGGCCACGCCGCAGCCGGGGGACTGGTTCGGCGAAAGCTCGCTGCAGACATTCAGCGGCAAAGAGCAGGTTAGCGTTCAGATAAACAAGCAGGTCCCTGAAAAATAAGACCGAACGTGTTTTTATGGAGAAAAATATGAACTTTCGCCTGACTGGGGTGGCATTCGCAGCGGCATTACTGGTGGGCTGTGCCAGCGCGCCAGACAATGAGCCGCAAGGGCGTTCCGATCCTCTGGAAGGATTTAACCGGACGATGTTCGACTTCAACTACAACGTCCTGGATCCTTATATCCTGCGTCCGGTCGCGGTGGCCTGGCGTGACTACGTGCCGATGCCGGCGCGTAACGGCATCAGCAACTTCACCTCCAACCTGGAAGAGCCGGCCAGCATGGTCAACGCCTTCCTGAAGGGCGATCCTTACCGCGGGATGATCCACTTCAACCGTTTCTTCCTGAACACCCTGCTCGGGATGGGCGGCCTGATCGACGTGGCCGGCATGGCCAACCCGAAACTGGCGCGCGAAGAGCCGAACCGTTTCGGCAGCACGTTGGGGCATTACGATGTGGGCTACGGTCCGTACGTGATGCTGCCGGGCTACGGCAGCTTTACCCTGCGTGAAGACGGCGGCGACTTTGCGGATACGCTGTATCCGATGCTGAGCTACCTGACTTTCTGGATGTCGGCGGGCAAATGGGTGGTCGAGGGTATCGAAACCCGCGCTCAACTGCTGGATTCCGACGGCCTGCTGCGCAACTCCTCCGATCCTTATGTCATGGTGCGCGAAGCTTACTTCCAGCGCCACGACTTCATCGCCAACGGCGGTTCGCTCAAGCCGGAAGAGAACCCGAACGCCAAGGCGATTCAGGGCGATCTGGACGAGATCGACTCGCAGTAACCGCCGGCCTTATGCCCATGAAAACCCGCCGTCTGGCGGGTTTTTTTACGCCCGCGGCGAGCGACAGGCAAAGAAAAAGCGCCCCGCGGGGCGCTTTGGCATCCATCTCAAGCGAGATTAGAAGCGGTAGTTGAAGTTGGCGCCGTACAGCCAGGCCTTGCCTTCGGAGGTGAAGGTGTAAGGACCTTCATTGATGGTGACTTTC
Source organism: Serratia sp. TSA_130.1 (assembly GCF_052691795.1). Classification (NCBI taxonomy): domain Bacteria; kingdom Pseudomonadati; phylum Pseudomonadota; class Gammaproteobacteria; order Enterobacterales; family Yersiniaceae; genus Serratia; species Serratia sp. TSA_130.1. Next base: position 1,073,158 of record NZ_JBQZFS010000001.1, on the reverse strand, counting down.
TGGCCGTGCATGTAGGACACGCCGACGTCAACCGAGGCGTCTTTGTTGAACGCATAGGTAGTACCGGCACTCAGCCAGAAACGGTCCTGATCGGGAATGGAGATCGAACGGTTTTGGGCAGGCACCGGGCTGTCATCGAAGGCGATACCGGTACGGAAGGTCCAGTTATCGTCGTAGAAGTAGGTGGTGCCGAGCGCGATGCGGTAAGCGTCTTTGAAGCCTTCATGCTTCTGGAACAGCGTCTGGCCGTTGTTGCCGGTGGCTTTCAGCTCCTGGAACTGGCTCCAGCTGGTGTAGGCCAGGCTGTAGTGAACGGCCCACTGCGGCGCCACTTTGTTGTAACCGGACAGCTCCCACATTTCAGGCAGGTGCAGGCTCAGAGAACCCGGGATGGTGGTGCCGTTGGTGCCCCATGGCAGGCCTTGAGAGGCCAGCAGCGGGTTGAAGGCTGAAGGCAGGCTGCTCTTGTAATCGCCGTCGAAGTCGATTTTGACTTCAGAGCGATAGGTGAAGCCGTAACGGTTGTTTTCATCCACTTCGTAGAGAATACCGGCGTTCCAGCCGAAGCCCCATTCGTCGCCTTTCAGGTGAGAAATTTGGGTATCTGCCGGGATCTGCGAAACCGGGCCGGCCAACTGTGGCGGCAATTTGCCTGAACCGGCGATCAATTTTGGCAGATCGCCGGCGTAACGCTCGAGTTTAGCCTTGGCGTAGACGGCGTCAAAACCCAGACCGAAGCTGAAGTTTTTGTTCAGGCGATAAGCGCCGCTCAGGTTCAGGTTCAGGGTTTCCAGATCGGTTTTGCCGCCCATGGAGCCCGCCGCATAACCGTTGTTGTATTCGGTCGCCAAACCGAAGTTGCTGGTGACCGAGCCGCCTACGGCGAATTGATCGTTAATCGGGTGAACATAATGCAGGTTCGGCACCCAGGCGGTCGGCGCGATGTTTTTCGCATCCAGACTGGCGCCGGAAGGGGATTGGCCACTGATATCGACGTCCGGATCGATGAAGACTGCGCCGAAAGAGAGTTCCGGGCGGGTATACATCATCAGCAACGCCGGGTTGCGGCTTGCGGAGGCCGCCGTATCCGCCATGGCGCCTTCGCCAGAATACGAACGTCCTAAACCAGCTGATGAGAACTCATTCAGCTGGAATCCTGCGGCAGACACGTTTGAAGAAATAATTGCCACTGCAGCTGCGAGAGCTGATTTAGTCAATAGGTTTTTCTGGCTCATGACCAAAACCTCATTATGTGTTTATTATTTAAACTATTGTTACACGAAGTAACAAGGAGCGCGGGATTGTAGGGTCCGTTATCGTTCAGACAAATCAGACCAGTGGCTGAAGTATAGGTCTGACCTGTGAAAATGTTGCAAGTTTGTTTTTGAAATATTTCCACTCTGATATCAAAAAAGAGATCTGCTTAACAAAAAGACAGTGGTAAATAACAAAATTCTTACCATTTCTTAGCAGGCGCTCATTTTTATTTGTGATTTCCATCACTTAAAACACCCAGTAAAAGTAAGTGCTAGTGATTGCCGGCTTGGGAGCGTAAAATACCCACAGAATTTTGTGGCTTTGCGCCGGTGAATAAAACGGCAATTTGGGCTGATAACAGAGGCCCTTGAGGAGAACCAACCATGTCAGATGCAATTAATAAATGCAGCGCCCAGGAAACCGCCGCGTGTTGCTGCGTGGATGTCGGCACCGTGATGGATAACACCGATTGCACCGCATCCTACAGCCAGGTGTTCAGCAATCAACAAGATGCGGAGGCGATGCTGGCGGCCCTGAGCGAAAAGGCGCGCGCGGTCGAATCCGATCCCTGTGACATCAGCAGTAGCATTAAACCGGTTGACGGCGGCGTACAATTGGAAGCCGATTTTACCTTCGCCTGCCAGGCGGAAACCCTGATCTTCCAGCTCGGCCTGCGTTAATCCCCGCTTTACCCCCGGCGCCGCCTGCTGCGCGCCGGGGATTTCCTTCCCCGTGCCGCCCCGATAGAAAGTGCGCCTGCTCGCAGTTTTGCTCTCTGCCGGTTTGCCAAATGTAACCGTTTGGTTAACAATGACCTCATCAGGTCAGACCTCTTTCTGCCCATTGCGCTGACGTTATTTTCTTCAGGAGCATTTATGAGTAAGGCACTGCCGTTGGTGACCCGTCATGGTGACCGCATTGCGATTGTGAATGGACTGCGTACCCCCTTTGCCAAACAGGCGACTGCCTATCACGGCATTCCGGCGGTGGATTTAGGGAAAACGGCGGTGAGCGAGCTGTTGGCGCGCAGCGGTATCGAGCCGCAGCTTATCGAACAGCTGGTGTTCGGCCAGGTGGTGCAAATGCCCGAGGCGCCGAACATCGCGCGTGAAATCGTGCTCGGCACCGGCATGAGCGTCCATACCGACGCCTACAGCGTGTCGCGCGCCTGCGCCACCAGCTTCCAGGCGATCGCTAACGTGGCGGAGAGCATCATGGCCGGCAGCATCAGCGTCGGCATCGCCGGCGGGGCGGATTCGTCTTCCGTCTTGCCGATCGGCGTCAGCAAGGCGCTGGCACGCACGCTGGTGGACGTCAACAAGGCGCGCACGCTGTCGCAGCGTCTCAAACTGTTCAGCCGGCTGAAATTCCGCGATCTGATGCCGGTGCCGCCGGCGGTGGCGGAGTATTCCACCGGCTTGCGCATGGGCGATACCGCCGAACAGATGGCGAAAAGCCACGGCATCACCCGTGAAGCGCAGGATGCGCTGGCGCACCGTTCGCATGAGCTGGCGGCCAGGGCCTGGCAGGAGGGGTGGCTGCGCGATGAGGTGATGACCGCCTACGTGCCGCCGTACCGCGCACAGCTTTCTGAAGACAACAACATCCGCAAAGACTCCAGCCTGGCTTCCTACGCCAAGCTGAAACCGGCGTTCGATCGCAAGCACGGCAGCGTCACTGCGGCCAACAGCACGCCGTTGACCGACGGTGCGGCGGCGGTACTGATGATGAGCGAATCGCGCGCCAAAGCGCTGGGGCTGCAGCCGCTCGGCTATCTGCGCAGTTTCGCCTTTGCCGCCATCGACGTGTGGGAAGACATGCTGCTGGGGCCCTCCTACGCCACGCCGCTGGCGCTGGATCGCGCCGGCATCGGCCTGGCCGATCTGACGCTCATCGACATGCATGAAGCCTTCGCCGCGCAAACGCTGGCCAACCTGAAGATGTTCGCCAGCGAAGCGTTCGCCCGCGAGAAGCTTGGCCGCAGCCAGGCAATCGGCGAAGTGGACATGGACAAATTCAACGTATTGGGCGGTTCTATCGCCTATGGTCACCCGTTCGCCGCCACCGGCGCGCGCATGATTACCCAGACGCTGCGTGAGCTGAAACGCCGCGGCGGCGGGCTGGGCCTGACCACCGCCTGCGCCGCCGGCGGGTTAGGGGCCGCGATGATCGTGGAGGTGGAATGATGAGCGTCGAAAACGCATTGCACGAGCAGCGCGCCAAACCGTCGGCCTTTCAACTGACGATCCGCCCCGACAACATCGGCGTGATCACCATCGACGTGCCGGGCGACAAGGTCAATACGCTCAAGGCCGAGTTCGTCGAACAGGTTAACGACGTGCTGATCCGCGCGCAGCAGCATACTGCGCTGGAAGGGCTGGTGATCGTTTCCGGCAAGCCGGACTCGTTTATCGCCGGCGCTGATATCACCATGATCGCCGCCTGCACCAGCGCCAAAGAGGCGGAAACGCTGGCCAAGAAAGGGCAGAGCACGCTGGCGCAGATCGCCGCCTTCCCGGTACCGGTGGTGGCGGCCATCCACGGCGCCTGCCTGGGCGGCGGGCTGGAATTAGCGCTGGCCTGCCACGGCCGCGTCTGTTCGCTGGATGACAAAACCGCGCTCGGTCTGCCGGAAGTGCAGCTGGGCCTGCTGCCGGGCTCCGGTGGCACTCAGCGCCTGCCGCGCCTGATAGGCGCCGCCAAGGCGCTGGACATGATCCTGACCGGCAAGCACATTCGCGCCCGCCAGGCGTTGCGCATGGGGCTGGTGGACGACGCCGTGCCGCAATCGATTTTGCTGCAGACCGCCATCGAGCGGGTGAAACAGGGCTGGAAGCATCAGCGCGAGCTGCCGTGGCAGGATCGTCTGCTCAACGGCCCGCTGGGCAGAAATCTGCTGTTCAGCATCGTGCGCAAGAAAACGTTGGCGAAAACGCACGGCAACTACCCGGCGGCGGAGCGCATCATTCAGGTGGTGCGCACCGGGCTGGATCACGGCAGCGCCAGCGGCTATGAAGCCGAAGCGCGCGCCTTTGGCGAACTGGCGATGACGCCGCAATCGGCGGCGTTGCGCAGCCTGTTCTTCGCTTCCACCGCGCTGAAAAAAGAGCGGGGCGGCGATGCTCAGCCGCGCGCCTTGCATCGCGTAGGCATTCTCGGCGGCGGCCTGATGGGTGGCGGCATCGCCTGCGTCACCGCCACGCGCGGCGGTTTGCCGGTTCGCATCAAAGACATCAATGAAACTGGCATCAATCATGCGCTGAAATACAGTTGGGACGTGCTCGGCAAGCGGGTGCGCAGCAAGCGCATGCGCCCGGCGGAACGGCAAAAACAGATGATGCTGATCTCCGGCTCTACCGATTACACCGGCTTCGAGCAGGTGGATATCGTGGTCGAGGCGGTGTTTGAGGATCTGGCGCTGAAGCAGAAGATGGTGGCCGAGGTCGAAGCGAACTGCGCGCCGCATACCGTGTTCGCCTCCAATACTTCCTCGCTGCCTATCGGTCAAATCGCCGAACAGGCCCAGCGGCCGCAGCAGGTGATCGGTCTGCACTACTTCAGCCCGGTGGACAAAATGCCGCTGGTGGAAGTGATCCCGCACGCCGGCACCAGCGAACAAACCATCGCCACCACCGTGGCGCTGGCGCACAAGCAGGGCAAGACCGCCATCGTGGTGGGCGACAGCGCCGGTTTTTATGTCAACCGCATCCTGGCACCGTACATCAACGAAGCGGCGCGCTGCCTGCTGGAAGGCGAGCCCATTGAATCGCTGGACAAAGCGCTGGTGGACTTCGGCTTCCCGGTCGGCCCCATCACCCTGTTGGACGAAGTGGGCATCGACGTCGGCACCAAGATCATTCCGGTGCTGGTCGAGGCGCTGGGGCCGCGCTTCGCCGCGCCTGCCGCGTTCGATGCGGTGCTGAAGGACGGGCGCAAAGGGCGCAAGAACGGCCGCGGCTTCTATCTTTACCCGAGCGAGGGGCAGCAGCGTCAGCGGCGTAAGCGCGCGGACACCTCATTGTATACGTTGCTCGGCGTCACGCCGAAGGCGCACATGCTGCCGGCGACCATTGCCCAGCGCTGCGTGATGATGATGCTGAACGAAGCGGCGCGCTGTCTGGATGAAGGCGTGATCCGCAGCGCGCGCGACGGCGACATCGGTGCGGTATTCGGCATCGGTTTCCCGCCGTTCCTTGGCGGCCCGTTCCGCTATATGGATGAACTCGGCGCCGAGAAAGTGGTGAAGACGCTGGACTACCTGCGTCAGCAGCACGGCGAGCACTTCGCGCCGTGCGAGCGCCTGCAGCGCATGGCGCAGCAGGGCGAGCGTTTCTACCCGCTGGGGAGTTGAACGCAGGGCGGCCCGATTTGCACTATAGTTGCAACAGGGCCGCGTTGTGATCGCCATCACTCCTTGCGACAGCGTCAGCCCGTGAGGCTGTACAGCAAGGCTGCGGCAGCGTTAAGTTAGCTTGAGCGCCATCAATAATTTTCATGGCGAAAAGGTTAAAATTTAACCCGTTGAATTGATTGTTCTATGAGCAATCGAGGTTTGCCCGGGGAGGATTGCTGTAAAAAACAGCATTTTCTTTACGCAAACTTTCAGGCAAAATGCCCGGCCGCCATAAAGAGACGGCGCGTTATCGTTTTAAAGCTTTGGCTTTGGGGTTGTAAAACTCGGCGGTACAGCACGCACGGCGTTTCTGTATAGCGTTACTTTGTCAACAACAGCGGTGCAATATGCAAGTTTTGATTATGCGTCACGGAGAGGCGGCGCTCGAGGCAGCCAGCGATGCGGTAAGGCCCCTTACCCTGTGCGGCCGCGACGAGTCCCGTCAGATGGCGGCCTGGTTGAACACCAAGTCTGTAGATATTGAACGCGTGCTGGTCAGCCCCTATCTGCGGGCCGAACAGACGCTGGCGACGGTGCGTGAAGCCTTGACGCTGCCGGAGGGCGAAGAAGTGCTGCCCGAACTGACGCCGGGCGGGAACGCCGAACAAGTCGGCAGCTATCTTCAGGCGCTGGCGATGCAAGGGGTGAGCTCGGTGCTGATCGTGTCGCACCTGCCGCTGGTGGGGTATCTGGTGGCGGAACTGTGTCCGGGCGAGTGCCCGCCGATGTTCGCGACCTCGGCGATCGCCAACGTCGATCTGCCGGCGGACGGCAGCTACGGCAAATTTGAATGGCAGGTCAGCCCGTCGCAGGTGATGGCCAAAGTGTGAGCCGCAGATGCGGTGCGGAATAAACTCAGGGCGATGTCTGACATCGCCCTGAGTCGTTTCTGCGAGAGGCTATTCTGCCAGCTCCACCAACAGCAGGACGGCGGCGTTGCCGCCCCATTCCTTCGGCGCCTGATGGAACGCCAGCACGTCGGGATGCTGCGCCAGCCACAGCGGCGTTTGCTGTTTGAGAATGTGTTTGCCGTGCCCGTGCATCACGCAGGCGCAGTGCACATGCTCGCGTTTGCAGGCGGCGATCAGCGCCCCCAATTCCTGCTTGGCCTGCAGCTGAGTCAGGCCGTGCAAATCAAGAAACAGCTCCGGCGAATAATCGCCGCGTCGCAGCTTCTTCAGCTCATACGGGCTGCTGCCGGGGCGCACGTAGCGAGTCGGGCCTTCCTCTTCCAGCTGCGGCTGATATTCATCTGAAAAATAATAGCTGGCATCGACCTGCTCCTGCAGCAGCCGCTGCGGCGCGACCTGTTTGACCTTGAGCTTCGGCGGGCGGTGGACGATGGTGTCCTGGCGCAGCTTTTTTGCGCCCGCCACCGACTCTCTGAAGAGCTGTTGTTCGTCTTTGCTCAGAGGGGGCTTGTTCTTCATGCTTCATTCACCGGAAATCGTTTATTTCGCTAGTTTACCTTGTGAATGAGCGCTGTCGACGCAAAACTCGGGCCAGAGTGAAAAGCGCGAGGGGCGCGCGTGATTTGTCGCGGGCTTCATGGCAAACTATGCGGCTAAATCATGAAACACAGCGCCTGCCGGAGGGCAAATTGGACAAAATTTTCGTCGACGAAGCAGTGAACGAACTGCACACCATTCAAGATATGCTGCGCTGGACGGTAAGCCGTTTCAACGCCGCCAATATCTATTATGGTCACGGAACCGACAATCCGTGGGACGAAGCGGTGCAATTGGTGCTGCCAAGCCTGTTTCTGCCGTTGGACATTCCGGAGGACATGCATACCGCTCGTCTGACTTCCAGCGAGCGCCATCGCATCGTTGAGCGCGTGATCCGCCGCGTCAACGAGCGTATCCCGGTCGCCTACCTGACCAACAAGGCCTGGTTCTGCGGCATGGAATTCTACGTCGACGAACGCGTGCTGGTGCCGCGCTCGCCGATCGGCGAGTTGATCAACGATCGTTTCAGCGCGCTGATCCCGCACCCGCCGCGCCATATTCTCGACATGTGCACCGGCAGCGGCTGCATCGCCATCGCCTGTGGCTACGCTTTCCCGGAAGCGGAAGTGGACGCGGTGGACATCTCCAGCGAAGTGCTGGCGGTGACCGAGCGCAATATTCAGGCGCACGGCGTCGAGCACCAGGTGATCCCGATCCGTTCCGATCTGTTCCGCGACGTTCCCGCGATCCAGTACGATCTGATCGTCACCAACCCGCCGTACGTCGATGCGGAAGACATGTCGGATCTGCCGCAGGAGTTCCGCTTTGAGCCGGAACTGGGGCTGGCGGCGGGCAGCGACGGCCTGAAGCTGGTGCGCCGCATCCTGGCCTGCGCGCCGGACTACCTGACCGACGACGGCGTGCTGATTTGTGAAGTGGGCAACAGCATGGTACATCTGATGGAACAATATCCGGACATCCCGTTCACCTGGCTGGAATTCGAAAACGGCGGCGACGGCGTGTTCATGCTGACCAAACAGCAGCTGGTGGATTGCAAGGATCACTTCAGCCTCTATCGCAGCTAAGCCGCATTTCCAAGGCCCGCATGGCGGGCCTCATAACGATAAAAGACTAACGGTAAGGAGCCGTGATGGCAGGAAACAGTATTGGGCAGATTTTCCGCGTCACCACCTTCGGTGAATCTCACGGGGTGGCGCTGGGTTGTATCGTCGACGGCGTGCCGCCCGGCATCCCGCTCACCGAAGCCGATTTGCAACACGATCTGGACCGCCGTCGTCCGGGCACCTCGCGTTACACCACCCAGCGTCGCGAACCGGATCAGGTGCGCATTCTCTCCGGCGTATTCGAAGGCGTGACCACCGGCACCAGCATCGGTCTGATCATTGAAAACACCGATCAGCGCTCGCAAGACTACAGCGCCATCAAAGACGTGTTCCGTCCCGGGCATGCCGACTACACCTACGAACAGAAATACGGTCTGCGCGACTATCGCGGCGGCGGCCGCTCTTCGGCGCGTGAAACCGCCATGCGCGTCGCGGCGGGCGCTATCGCCAAGAAATACCTGCAGCAGAAGTTCGGCGTGCAGGTGCGCGGCTATCTGGCGCAGATCGGCGACGTGACCTGCGAGCTGAAAGACTGGGATCAGGTCGAACAGAACCCGTTCTTCTGCCCGGATCCGGACAAGCTGGAAGCGCTGGACGAACTGATGCGCGCGCTGAAAAAAGAGGGTGACTCCATCGGCGCCAAGGTCAGCGTGATTGCGGAAAACGTGCCGGTTGGCCTGGGCGAGCCGGTGTTTGACCGCCTCGATGCCGATCTGGCGCACGCGCTGATGAGCATCAACGCGGTGAAAGGCGTGGAGATCGGCGACGGATTCGCCGTGGTGACCAAACGCGGCAGCGAAAACCGCGATGAAATCACCCCGGAAGGCTTCCAAAGCAACCATGCCGGCGGCATTCTCGGCGGCATCAGCAGCGGCCAACCGGTGATCGCGCATCTGGCGCTGAAGCCAACCTCCAGCATCATGGTGCCGGGCCGCACCATCAATCGCCACGGGGAAGCGGTGGAAATGGTGACCCGCGGTCGCCACGATCCGTGCGTGGGCATCCGCGCCGTACCGATCGCCGAAGCGATGATGGCGATCGTGTTGATGGATCACCTGCTGCGCCAGCGTGCGCAAAACGGTGATGTGGTTTCCGACGTGCCTCGCTGGTAATCGCCATGAAAAACTGGATGTTGGGCCTGGTGGCCCTGACGGCCTCCGCTTCCGCCATGGCGCTGACGCCGTGGCAGAAAATCGACCATCCGGTGGCCGGCGCGCCGCAGGCGGTGGGCGGTTTCGCCAACGGCTGCATCATCGGCGCGCAGCCGTTGCCGCTGAATTCACCGGACTATCAGGTGATGCGTACCGACCAGCGCCGCTATTTCGGCCATCCGGATCTGCTGGCGTTCATACAGCGTCTCAGCAGCAAAGCGAACCAGAAAGCGCTGGGCACGGTGCTGATCGGCGACATGGCGATGCCGGCCGGCGGGCGCTTCAGCAGCGGCCACGCCAGCCACCAGTCTGGGCTCGACGTCGACATCTGGCTGCAGCTGCCGCGCCAACGCTGGAGCGCGCAGCAATTGCTCAAGCCGCAGCCGATCGACCTGGTGTCGGGCGACGGCAAACAGGTGGTGGCGAGCCAATGGCAACCGCAGATTGAGTCGCTGATCAAACTGGCGGCGCAGGATGCGGACGTGACGCGCATCTTCGTCAACCCGGCGATCAAGCAGCGTCTGTGCCTGGACGCCGGCGCCGATCGCGCCTGGCTGCACAAGGTGCGGCCGTGGTTCGGCCACCGTGCGCACATGCACGTGCGTCTGCGTTGTCCGGCCGGCAGCCTGGAGTGCCAGGAGCAGGATACGCCGCCGCCGGGCGATGGCTGCGGCGCCGAACTGGCGAGCTGGTTCGTACCGCATCAGCCGAACGCGAAGCCGGGCAAACCCGTGCCGCCGCCGTTACCGCCTACCTGTCAGGCATTGCTGGATCACCATTTCTCAGCGGAATAACACATGGACTGGTTCGTCATTGGCCCCGAGATGCTCGGGGTGTTGTTTGCGGTAGCGCTGCTGGCGGGGTTTATCGACTCCATCGCCGGCGGCGGCGGATTACTGACGGTGCCGGCCTTGCTGGCAGTGGGGGTTCCTCCGGCGCAGGCGCTGGCGACCAATAAGCTGCAGTCGGTCGGCGGCTCTTTCTCCGCCAGTCTGTACTTCATTCGTCGGCGAGCGGTGAACCTCAACGACCAGAAGCTGACGATTTTTCTGACGCTGATCGGCTCGATCGCCGGTGCGATTCTGGTGCAGCACATGCGCGCCGATTTGCTGCGTCAGATGTTGCCGCTGCTGGTGATCGGCATTGGTCTCTATTTCTTGTTGATGCCGCGACTGGGTGAGGAAGATCGTCAACGCCGCCTCGGCGCCTTGCCGTTCGGGCTGGTAGCCGGCGGTTGCGTCGGGTTTTACGACGGTTTCTTCGGCCCCGGCGCCGGCTCATTCTACGCGTTGGCCTATGTGACGCTGTGCGGTTTTAACCTCGCCAAGTCCACGGCGCATGCCAAGGTGCTGAACTTCACCTCCAACGTCGGCGGGTTGGCGCTGTTCATCATCGGCGGCAAGGTGGTGTGGAGCATCGGTCTGGTGATGCTGGTGGGGCAGGTGCTGGGGGCGCGTCTGGGGGCGCACATGGTGCTGACCCGCGGGCAGAAGCTGATTCGGCCGATGATCGTGATCGTCTCGCTGGTGATGAGCCTCAAGCTGCTGTACGACAATCACGGCGCGGAAATTCAGCAGTGGTTGACCGCCTTGGTGCACGGTTAAAGATGAAGAGGGGGCGTTGCTTACGCGCCCTGTCTTATCGGGTATAATGGCCTCTTTATTTTTGTGGTTATAGAGTTTTTTATGTCAGACACGCAGACCCGCCATCATTATGAGCAGTTGATCGAGATCTTCAATCGCTGCTTCAGCGATGACTACAACACCCGCCTGGTGAAGGGAGACGACGAACCGATCTACCTGCCGGCCGACGACGAATTGCCGTATCACCGCATCGTGTTCGCCCACGGTTTCTACGCCAGCGGCCTGCACGAAATTTCGCACTGGTGCATCGCCGGTGAAGCGCGCCGTCAACTGGTGGACTTCGGCTATTGGTATTGCCCGGACGGGCGCGACGCGCAAACCCAGAGTGAATTCGAAGCGGTGGAGATCAAACCGCAGGCGCTGGAATGGATGTTCTGCGTGGCGGCCGGTTTCCCGTTCAACGTCAGCTGCGACAACCTGAACGGCGACTGCGAGCCGGATCGCATCGCCTTCCAACGCAAGGTGCGCGCCCGGGTATTGGCGCTGCTGGAGCAGGGAATACCCACAAGGCCTGCGCGCTTTATTCAGGCGTTGCAATCGTTCTACAATACGCCACCGTTGGCGGCCGAGCACTTTCCGTATCCGGAAGATCTCAACTGACGCCACAGCCCGTTATTTAATGAGGAAATTTGATGATCGCAGAATTTGAAGCGCGCATTTTGGCGCTGATTGATGACATGGTAGAGCACGCCAGCGATGATGAACTGTTTGCCGGTGGCTACCTGCGCGGTCATCTGACGCTGGCGGTGGCCGAGGCGGAAGAGCAGGGCGAACACACCGCCGAAGCGCTGAAAGCGCGGGTGGAGGAGAGCCTGCACAAAGCGATCGCCGCCGGGGAACTCTCGCCGCCGGATCAGATCCTGGTGCGCGGCATGTGGGAAAACCTCTATCAGGCTGCAACCCCTGCCGCCTGATCGTCATGCCGGGGCGCGTCGCCGCGCCCCTCAAGGTTGATTAAACCGCACGCCCTTTCAGCAATTTCCGCACCCACATCCGATTCGGATTCAACGCCGCCAGCAGGCGCGCATCGCCCGGCAACGGCTCGCCGAACAGCTGCGCCGCCAAAATTTCCGCCGCCAACGGCGCCGAACACAAGCCGCGCGAGCCTAACCCGCCGATAGCGAACAGACCGGGATAGAGCGGCGCATCGGCGACGGTTTCGCCGCGCTGGTTCTGCCGCTGCAAATCCTGATACTGCGCCAGCGTGGCCTGATAGTCCGGCAGCGCGCCGACCATCGGCAGATGATCGCGGGTGGCGCTGCGCACGCCGCAGCGCGCCTGATGAGCGCTGACGTCCACCTGCTGCGGCCAGGCCTGCTCCGGCAGACAGCGCAGCAGGCGCTCGCGGTTCTCCTGTTGCTCCTGCTCGCGGTAGTCGGTGGCGATGTCGCCGCGCTGGTAGCTGGCGCCAATGCAGTGGTGGCCGTTGTTGGCATTAACCGGCGTCAGGTAACCGTCGTAACACAATACCTGTTTCAATTGACCGAGGGCCGGCGAGCTTGGGATATGCGACACCTGCCCGCGTACCGAATACAGCGGCAGGGCTTCCGTCGGCGCCAGTTCGGCCAACCGATGGCCGTTGGCCAGGATCACCGTCGCATGGCATCGGCTGTCGCCGTTGGCGAAATCGATGCGCCAGCCGTTTTCTTCCTGCGTCAGCCTCTGTGCATCGTGCCGGTAGTGGCAGACCAAGCCCTGACGCTGCGCCAGCGCGATAGCGCCGCGCGTCAGCTCGGCCGGGCAGAGCCAGCCGCCTAGCGGGTAGGTGATGCCGCCAAAGCCGGTATCAACACCGCACCGTTCGCTGAGCGTCTCGCGGTCGGCCGCCATCGCCAAGGCCTGCGGCCAGTCGGCTTTCAGCATATTGGCGATCTTGGCGCCGCTCTTTTCGTCATAGGCCAACTGGCTGACGCCGCACCACTGGTGATCAAAGGCGACGCCTTGTTGCAACAGGGCATCGTACTGGCGGCGGGCGAAGGGAAACGCGGCGCTGAAAAAGCTCTCCAGCGCGTCGCCGCTGCCGTTCAGCAAAGGATAAATCGCGCCCTGGCGGTTGCCGGATGCGCCCTCGGCCGCCTGCTCATCGGCGCAGTACAGCGTGACGGTGGCGCCGCGGCGCAGCAAGGCCAGCGCGGTGAGCGCGCTGGCGACGCCGCCGCCGATCAGGGCGATGTCGGCGGTGTTGTCCGCCGCCGGGCGTCGATACCAGGGCGCCGGATGTGCGGCGGGCTGCGCATCGGCCGGGAGCTCGCCGGCGAGCATCTCACGCTTTTGGCCGAAGCCTTTGCAGCGGTTGACCTGAAAACCGGCCTGTTGCAAGCCGCGGCGCACGAAGCCGGCGGCGGTAAAGGTGGCGAAGCTGCCTCCCGGCCGGGCGAAGCGCGCCATGGCGACGAACAGTTGATCGGTCCACATGTCGGGGTTTTTTGCCGGCGCGAAACCGTCGAGGAACCAGGCATCCACCTGGTTATTCATGCTGGCGTCAAACTGCGGCAGCAGATCGTTGACGTCGCCGAACCACAGATCGAGCGTAATGCGGCCTTCGGCTAACAGCAGGCGATGGCAACCCGGCAACGGCAGCGGCCACTGGGCGCGCAGCTCGTCGGCATAAGGCGCCAACTCCGGCCAGCGTGCATGCGCCGCCGCCAGGTCAGCCTGCTGCAGGGGGAATTTTTCGAAGCTGATAAAGTGCAGGCGCTGCAGCGTCGCGTCCGGCTCGGCTTGACGGAAGCCGGCGAAGGCCTGCCACAGCGTGAGGAAATTGAGCCCGGTGCCGAACCCGGTTTCCGCCACGACAAACAGCGAACGCGGATGGGCGGCGAAACGTTGCGGCAGCCGATTGCCGTGCAGGAAGACGTAGCGGGTTTCTTCCAGCCCATCCTGATTGGAAAAATAGACGTCATCAAACTGTTTCGAAACAGGTGTACCCTGTTCGTTCCAGGTTAGCGTTGCGGTTTGGATGGGGGCGTGGTTCACGGTCAATGGCTCGAAATTCAAGGGATGCCGCGAATTCTAACGGCGCTGGCGCCCCGGCGCAAACTGGACAACAATAAAGCTGAAAAACGCTGATCGGACTTGTTCGGCTTACATCTGTACGCTAAAGTGCGATGCAAAATCCCGTAGGTAAATAGTGGAAGAGGTATTGAATGAAACGTGCAGTGATTACTGGCCTGGGAGTTGTCTCCAGCATTGGTAATAACCAGCAGGAGGTCCTGGCAAGCCTGCAGGAAGGACGTTCTGGGATCACTTTCTCCCAGGAGCTGAAAGATTCCGGCATGCGTAGTCACGTATGGGGGCAAGTTAAGCTCGACACTACCGGCCTGATCGACCGCAAGGCGGTGCGTTTCATGAGCGACGCTTCCATTTATGCCTTCCTGGCGATGCAAGAAGCGATCGCGTCTTCCGGCCTGAAGGAAGAAGAGTATCAAAACAACCCGCGCGTGGGCCTGATCGCCGGTTCCGGCGGCGGTTCTCCGCGCTTCCAGGTGTTCGGCGCCGATGCGATGCGCAGCCCGCGCGGCCTGAAAGCGGTTGGCCCGTACGTGGTGACCAAGGCCATGGCTTCCGGCGTTTCCGCCTGCCTGGCAACGCCGTTCAAAATCCACGGCGTGAACTACTCCATCAGCTCCGCTTGCGCCACCTCCGCGCACTGCATCGGCAACGCGGTTGAGCAAATCCAGCTGGGCAAACAGGACATCGTATTCGCCGGCGGCGGCGAAGAGCTGTGCTGGGAAATGGCCTGCGAGTTCGATGCGATGGGCGCGTTGTCCACCAAATACAACGACACGCCGGAAAAAGCGTCCCGCACCTATGACGCCGATCGTGACGGTTTCGTCATCGCCGGCGGCGGCGGCATGGTGGTGGTTGAAGAGCTGGAGCACGCGCTGGCGCGCGGCGCGCACATCTATGCGGAAATCGTCGGCTACGGCGCGACTTCCGACGGCGCCGACATGGTTGCCCCTTCGGGCGAAGGCGCAGTGCGCTGCATGAAGATGGCGATGCAGGATCTGGATGCGCCGATCGATTACATCAACGTGCACGGCACCTCTACGCCGGTAGGCGACGTGAAAGAGCTGGGCGCCATTCGTGAAGTGTTCGGCGACAATACCCCGGCTATCTCCTCCACCAAGGCAATGACCGGCCACTCACTGGGCGCCGCGGGCGTGCAGGAAGCGATCTACAGCCTGCTGATGCTGGAGCACGGCTTTATCGCACCGAGCATCAACATCGAAACCCTGGATGAACAGGCGGCCGGCATGAACATCGTGACTCAGCCGACCCAGCGCGAGCTGACCACCGTGATGTCCAACAGCTTCGGCTTCGGCGGTACCAACGCCACGCTGGTGATGCGCAAACTGGCGAAATAATCCCGCCGGCGCGTCATTCCGCCAAAAAGCCCGCGTTTTCGCGGGCTTTTTACTGCCCGAAGCCCACCGGCCGGGCGCTCGGAGTTTTCCCAAATCACATCCCCTGACACATCATTACCTCGCCATTACACGCGTTGGGCATACAATAGCCAGGTAGCGTGATTATCGCTCGGCGTAGCTTTCTAAAGTGATCGAACATTGAGGCAAGAAGTATGAAAAAGTTAATTGCGGTTGGGTTACTGTCGGCCGTGTTGGCCGGATGCGCCACCGATTCTCCCTGCGTGCCGGTCTACGATGACCAGGGGCGTCTGGTGCACACCAACACCTGTATGAAGGGCACCACTCAGGATAACTGGGAAACCGCGGGCGCGATCGCCGGCGGTGCGGCGGCGGTTGCCGGTCTGACCCTCGGTATCATCGCGCTGACCAAGTGATCGGCGCGGAACAGGAATAAGCCCGGCCATTGCGCGCCGGGCTTTTTTATCTCACTGCACTAAAAATGCTTTGAACTGCGGCGTCATCACGGCGCTGAAACCGTCGTCGGTTTTGCTGATCAGGTAGACCGCCAGCCCTTTCTCTTCTGCGAGCTGCAACGCTTTCTCCGGGCCCAGCACCATCAAGCCGGTATCCCAGCCGTCGGCCTCGAGTGCGGTCGGGGCGATCACCGTGGCGGAAACCAGTCGGTGGTTTATCGGCCTGCCGGTGGTCGGATCGATGACATGGGAGTAACGCTGGCCGTTTTGTTCGAAGTAGTTGCGGTAGCTGCCGGCGGTGCTGATGCCGTAACCGTGCAGATCCACCAGCGCCTGCACCGCATTTTCACGGTCGGTCGGCTTTTGGATCGCCACCCGCCAGGGTTTGCCCTGGCCGTTGACGCCGCGTGAAGAGACCGCGCCGCCTACCGACACCAGGTAGTTGGTAATGCCGTGACGGTTCATCAGGCGCACCAGCTCATCGGCACCATAGCCTTCGCCCAGCGTCGAGAGATCGACATACATGCCCGGCAGATCTTTTTGCAGCCACTCCCCGCGATTGTCGCTGATCAGCTTCAGGTGCTGCAGGCCGATGTTCTGCTTCGCCGCGTCGATCTGCGCCTGTTCCGGCACCTTGACCGGATGCTTGTCTGGGCCGAACCCCCACAGGTTCACCAGTGGGCCGACGGTGATGTCCATGGCGCCGCCGGTATCGCGGCCGATGCGTTGGGCCATCAATACGATGTCCGCCATGCCGCGCGGGATAGGCTGCGGCTCGAGGCTGGCGCTGCGGTTAAACCGCGACAGCACCGAATCGGCGCGGTAGGTAGAGATATCCTCGTTGGCCCGTTCGAGCACCGTGTCGATCTGCCGCTGCAGCTCTTGTTTGCCGATCGCGACGTCACCGCTGACCTTAACGCTGTAGAAGGTGCCCATGGTCTTGCCGTCGATATCGATTTGCGGGCGGGAGGAGGCATCGTCACAGGCGGCGAGCAGGGCGCATAAGGCGCTGAGCAACGCCCCTTTAGCGAGCAGGGAAGCCATAACATGTCCTTTGAAAACCGCTACAAATAAAGTAAAGCGCGGCAAATGAAAAGCGGATAAAGGTAAAATAGCATTTTGCTGGCGCTGAAGTCGCGTCTGAGCTAACGTCTGCCCATTCTTTTCGGTGAGGTTCACACTGCCGCTATGAGTTCAACCGCCATTTCTCGGCTTATCCACCCCTTTGTCAAAGATCGCTTCTTGCATACATTGCTGCTGGCCGGCGTGGTGATGTTCGCTTTTCATCCGCAACCGCTGTCGGCGCTGGGTGGTTTCATCGACGGCCGTACCCTCATCACCCTGTTGGGGCTGATGCTGCTGACCAAAGGGGTGGAGGTCAGCGGCTACTTCGATTTTGTCGGCCGCAAGATTATCAACCGCTTGCACAGCGAACGGCGGCTGGCGCTGTTCCTGGTGTTTTCCGCCGCGCTGCTGTCGTCGTTTCTGACCAACGATGTGGCGCTGTTTATCGTCATTCCGCTCACCATCACGCTAAAAAAGCTGTCGGCGCTGCCGGTTGGCCGCTTGATCATCTTCCAGGCGCTGGCGGTGAACGCCGGTTCGTTGCTGACGCCGATCGGCAACCCGCAAAATATCCTGCTGTGGAGCCGCTCCGGCCTCTCTTTCCTCGGTTTCATCGGCCAGATGGCGCCGTTTGGCGTCGCAATGATGTTGAGCCTGCTGGCGCTGACCTGGTTCAGCTTCCCGGCGCGCGACATCGTGAAAACGCCGAATACCGAGGGCTACCCCTATCAACGGCCGCTGTTGCTGAGCTGCGTGGGGCTGTATGCGATCTTCCTGCTGTGCCTGGATATCGGTCTGCCGCTGTATGGGCTGCTGGCGGTGTTCGCCGGCTTTTTGTTGCTGGCGCGCCGGGTGCTGTTGCAGATCGACTGGAGCCTGATTTTCGTGTTCGCCGCCATGTTTATCGATGTTGGCCTGTTTACCCGCCTGCCGCCGCTTCAGCCGGCGTTTGCTGCTATCGCCGGGCTGAGCGACGGCGGGGTGTATGCGCTGGGCGTCGGGCTGTCGCAGATCGTCAGCAACGTGCCGGCCACCATTTTGCTGCTCAACTATGTGCCCTCGAGCGCTCAGTTGGCCTATGCGGTCAACGCCGGCGGCTTCGGGTTGGCGATCGGATCGCTCGCCAACCTGATTGCGCTGCGCATGGCGGGGGAGCGCAAGATCTGGTTGCGCTTCCACTATTATTCGCTGCCGCTGTTGGTATGGGCCGCGTTGCTCGGCTGGGTGATGAGCTAAGCCGGTTGGCCGCTTTGTCGCGCGGCCAGCAGGCAAATGCTGCGGGTCACCTGATAGGATTTCACGAAGGCGCTGACGGGTAAAAATTCGAAGCGCGAGTGGAAGTTATGTGCGCCGGTGAAGTAATTGGGCGTCAGGATGCCGCGGCTCGAGAGCGCCGCGCCGTCGGTGCCGCCGCGCATCGGGATCACCTTCGGCGGGATGCCGTGGGCGGCGAGGGCGCCGAAGATCAGATCGATGGCGCGCCGGTCCTCGCCGATGGCGTTGCTGATGTTGCTGTAGATGTCGCTGACGCTGCAGCTGACGTTGGCCCGCGGATAGTTGGCCGCCACCTGGCGCACGGTCTCCTCAAGGCGGGCTTTGCGTGCCTCGAACGCCGCGCGATCGAAGTCGCGAATCGACACCTTCAGCGTCGCCTGATTGGCGTTGGCGGCCAGATCGGTGAACCAGAAATAGCCCTCGCGCCCTTCGGTGTGCTCCGGAGTATCCTGCACATCGAATCGGTTAATGATGTCGTTGGCGATGCGTATCGGGTTGATTAATACGTTTTTCGCCGACATCGGGTGGGCGGTCACCCCCTCGATGCGGATCTCCGCCGCCGCCGCGTTGAAATTCTCGTACACCACTTCACCCAGTTCGCAGCAGTCGATGGTGTAGGCGAAATCGACGGGGAAACGCTGCAGATCCAGCGCCTTGGCGCCGCGCAGGCCGATTTCTTCGTCCGGCACGAACGCCACCACGATATCGCCGTGGCGATCGGCCGCGGTCAGGTTGGCCAGCAGCGTCATCACCACGGTGACTGCCGCCTTATTGTCGGCGCCCAGCACGCTGGTGCCGTCGCTGAACAGGATCTCTTCGTTCCGGTAGGGCAGGATCTCCGGATGCTCGGCGGTACGCAGCCAGATGTCCTGCTCGGTGTTCAGGCATAAATCCTCGCCGGTGAAGCGCAGGCGCTGCGGGCGAATCTCGGGCGACAGGCCGACGTCCACGGTGTCGATATGCGTGATGAAGCCGATGCGCGGTGCGCCGGGTTGGGTGCCGGGCTTGCGGGCGGTCACGGTGGCGTGCTCGTCGATTTGAACGTCGGCCAGGCCGAGCCGGCGCAGCTCGTCCGCCAACAGTTGCGCCATCTCATGCTGTCCCGGCGTGCTGGGCAGGGCGGTTGCGGCGGCGTTGCTCTGGCTGGTGACGGCCAGGTAGCGGAAGAAACGTTCGGTAAGCTGTTCGGCAATCGGGCTGGTCATCGGAACTCCTCGCGGTTGGCAATCTACCGGTTTTAAAACGAAATCAGCCGATTGTCCAACGGCGCAATGCGTAAACCGCCAGAATGCGAAGCATCGCGCAGAAACGAAAAATAGCGGTGCAACTAGGAAATAGTCGCAGGTTTCTGCGGCAAAATCGGTGTTAGCTGTGGGCCGGGAAGCGCCCGCATAACACTTATCTGTCCCTCAAGGAGAATTCATGCACACCGGTCACGCTTTGCTCATCACCTTACTGTCCCTGGGCATCTCTCACAGCGCCTGGTCGTCCGCCGATACCGGGCACGCCAACAGCAACGCCAACAGCCGCGAGGTGGCCAGCGCGTTGGGCGGCCTGAAGAACAAAACCTACGAACTGGAACAGGCGCCGAAGATCCGCGTCGCCAGCTTCAATATCGCCGCCGGCAAGGTCAGCGACATGACCGCTATCGCCAAGGCGATTCGCGCGATGAACGTCGACGTGGTGGCGCTGCAGGAGGTGGATAAACTCACCGCCCGCAGCGGGCGGGTCGATCAGGCGGCGGAACTGGCGAAGCTGACCGGCATGCAGGCGGTGTTCGGCCGGGCGATCGATTTCGACGGCGGTGAATACGGACTGGCGTTTCTCTCGAAGTATCCGCTGCACGACGCCGTGATCTATCCGTTGCCGTCCGGCCAGCGCGAGCAGCGCATCGCCTTCAGCGCCAAGGTTGATGTGCCGGAGTTCCCGACGCCGATCACCCTGTTCAACACCCACCTCGATACCAAGGAAGATCCGACGATGCGTCTGGATCAGGTGCGGGAGCTGAACGATCGCACCATCGAAGTGCGCGGCATCAAACTGCTGTTCGGCGACATGAACGACGTGCCGGGCAGCGTCACCTGGCTGGAGCTGAGCCGCTATTGGAACGATATCATGCCCAATGGGCAAGATGGCCGCAGCTGGCCGGCGGAAAACGCCGAAATCAAGGTGGATTACATCTTTAGCGGCAATGCGCAGCGTTGGCATCTGGACAGCCTGACGGTGCCGAACGCCAGCGGCGATTGGAACGGCGTGCACTGGCCAGCGGTGAGCGATCACCTGCCGCTGGTGGCGGAGATGCGCCTGACCGAGCAATAAGCCGGCCGGCGTCTCTCCGGGGCAGGGCTAAGCCGCGGCGATCCGAGCCAGCCGCTCGACGGCGCTGCGGATCTCGCCCGGCGTCAGGGCCGAAAAACCCAGCAGCCAGCCGTCGCGCTGGGCCTGAACCGTTTGGTATTGCGCCGTTAACCCGGGCGTAAGGACGCCGAGCCGCCGCGCCTGTTGGCTGAGCGCCGCCTCCCGGCCGGGCGGCAGCCAAACGCTGAGCTGCAGGCCGCCGGCGGCGGGAGCGGCCGTGGCGAAGTGGCTCAGCTTTTCGCTCACTTCCGTCAGCAGCACATCGCGCCGGCTGTGGTAGAGCTGGCGCATGTAACGAATATGCGCGGCGAAGTGCCCCTGGCGAATGAACTCGGCGGTCACCGCCTGCATCAATTGCGCGCTGTGGCCGTCATAGACCGTGCGTGCGGTGACGAAGGGGGCGACCAGCGCGGGCGGCACGATCAGGTACGCCAGCCGCAGCGAAGGGAACAACGATTTGGAGAAGGTGCCGAGATAGAGCACCCGGCCATGGCGATCCAGGCCTTGCATCGCCGGAATCGGCAGCCCGTCGTAGTGAAACTCGCTGTCGTAATCGTCTTCAATGATCCAGGCCTGTTGCCGCTCCGCCTGCGCCAGCAACGCTAAGCGGCGTGCCAGGCTGAGCGCCGCGCCGGTCGGGTATTGGTGCGAGGGCGTCAGATAAATCAAACGCGGATCGGGCAAGGAAGGTTCTGCTCGCAGGCCATCGCCGTCTACCGCCACCGGCGTCAGCGCGGCGCCGGCGCTGATAAAGGCGTTTCTCGCCCCGGTGTAACCCGGCTCTTCCATCCAGACGCTGTCGCCGCTGTCCAACAGTAAGGTGGCGATCATTTGCAGCGCCTGCTGCGAACTGGTCAGCACGATAACCTGGCTCGCATCGCAGACTACGCCACGCGTTTGGTTGACGTGGGCGGCAATGGCTTCGCGCAGCGGCAGATAGCCTTGCGGATCGCCGTAGCGCAGCAGGCTTTCCCCCTGCAGGCGCAGGCGTTGAGCGGTCAACTGCTTCCACAGGGCCAGCGGAAACGCGCGCAGGTCCGGCGAGCCGGCTGCGAAGGCCTGAGGATGCTGCGGATCGCGGCAGCCGCCGGTGTGCACGATCTGTTGGCCGCGCAGCGAAAGGCGCGGCATGGCGGTGCGGGTCGCCGGCGGCGGCGATTTGGCGATGCGGATAGCCACAAATGTGCCCTGGCCGACGCGGCGCTGCAAATACCCCTCCGCCTCCAACTGGCCGTAGGCTGCTTCGACGGTCACCCTTGAGAGGTTCAGATCCCCAGCCAGCACTCGGCTGGAGGGCAGCCGTTGCCCAACGCTCAATGCGCCGTGGTGGATGGCCTGCCGCAATGCCGCACACAGACGATCGCGCAGCGTGCCGATGGCCTGGGGCGATTGCTGAAACAGCGTGATCAGCGTGTGCCGCATAATGGGTCTTATCATGAGTAAAAAATGGGTATCAATCATAAGACCAAAATCGGGCACTATTGTCATCTGTCTTGATCAACGGGAGTGAGTGATATGTCGAAAGAATCCTTGGTGCTGGCCTTTCCGCCGGCAGCGCCGGAAGAGAGCCTGGCCTATCTGGCGGCCAAGCTGAGCCGCTATGCGGATGCCTGGGACGTGGCGGAAGATTTGCGCAATGGCGTGGACGGGATGGTGGTGATCGACACCCGTGCGGAGGCGCTGTACGCCGCCGGGCATATCCCCGGCGCGCTCAGCTTGCCGCATCGCCTGATGGATGAAGCCGGCACGGCGCACCTGGATCGCCAAAAGGTGTATGTGACCTACTGCGACGGCATCGGCTGCAACGGCTCCACCAAAGGCGCCTACAAGCTGGCGAAGTTGGGGTTTAGGGTGAAGGAGTTGATTGGCGGGCTGGATTTCTGGCTGCGCGACGGCCATCCGTTGGCCATCGGCGAACTGCCGGGGTCACTGCGCTCCCGGGCGGCCGCAGCGGACTGCGGCTGCGCCTGAGGCGTTAAAACACCAGCGCCAGCACGACGGCCAACGCCAACAGCAGCAGGATCAGCGCCACGGCGGGCTTGCTCAGCGCTTTTTGCAGCGGCAGAGGCAGGGTGGCGATCAGCGGGTTGAGCAGCGGCTGCGGTTCGATAGAGGGGCTTGCGATCGGCTGCGCCTGGCCGGCTTTCTCCAGACGGCGGGCAAACAGCTGATGAATGGCGTCGCTCATTTGCGGATGCGTCAGCGGCGCGTTGGCGCCGCAGTTGAAGCGCGTCTGGCAATAGTCGTTCATCTGCTGCAGTTCTTGCTCATCCGCCGGCTGTTTGAGCGCCGCCAGCAGGTTGTTCAGCGTTGGCGCGTTCTGCGGGCTGAGCGCCACCTTCACCTGTAAAAACTGGTTCAGCAGCTGGAAGTGGCGCGCCGGCAGCGGATCGTTGGTTTTCACGCCCGCCAGATCGAACAGCGTTTGCCAAATTTTAGCCGGCGCTTCGCCGGTCGCGGCGCTGAGTTTGGTGACCTGCTGCTGCAGGCTTTGATGCTCTGCGGGCAGCAGCGGGCGATCGCTGGTGGCGGTTTGCTGCGGTTGGGGAATGGTCAGGCCGCCGGTCTGCAACAGATTCAGCACCTGCTGCAGCTGCGGCGGGCTTAGCTGGCTCAACACCGTATGGCCGAACCGTTGACGAATAAAGTCACTGACCGCCTGGCGATTATTGCCCTGCGGCAGCAACTCGGCCAGCTGTTGCAGCAGTTGGCGCCCGGCATGGTTTTGCTGCGCCTGCGTCAGGCGCGTTTGCAGCAGCTGTTCCGCCGGTTGAAAATGGCGCGCCAGCAGTTCGCCGCCTTTGTCGGCGCCGAGATCGTGACGCAGAGACGCCCAGATCTCCGCCGATTTTACTGAGCTGAGCGTCATGATTTTCACGATCAGTTTTTCCAGCGTTGTGCGCTGCGCCGGAGAGAGGGGTTGATCGTCAGTGGCCGCCGTTTTGCCCGGGGAAGGGGGGCGCTCGCCGGCGATTGGGGTGCCCGGCCCACTCAAAGGTTGCATATCACCAGTCCTTCGCTGTGTATCCCCGCAGTGTGCCTGGAGGAGAGAATCGTCATTGTACCCGGCGAAAAGCGCAGGCTTACCCTCTATGATACCTGTAATTCGCCGCCATCAATACCGCCGCTCAGACATTTCTTTACCGACAAAACGTTGCTAATCGCGTCTGCGCCGCTAAGATAACCCCAGATCTGAACATGAGGATGGCATGGTTAAACGGCAGCGGATTGCAAAATGGTTTTTATGCCTGGCTTGCCTGGTGGTGCTGACGTGCATGACCCAGCGCATGGCGGGCCTGCATGCGCTGCAGCAAACGCTGGGGATCCCGGCCGCTACCGCCGTTCAGTCCAGTGATGCCGCCGCCGAAGCGCAGCCGACGCCCTGTGAACTGAGCGCCAAATCATTGCTGGCCGCGCCGCCGGTAATGTTCGAAACCGTGCTGTTCGGGCTGGGTCTGCTGCTGGCGCTGTTGGCGCCGACCATTGCCGCGCGTCTGCGCATTCCTCCTCCTCGCGCCATTTCTCCGCCCACCCTCAGGGTGCACCTTCGATTATGCGTCTTCCGTGAATGAGTTAATCGCCCGTTTTTCGCGGTGAATTAATCATTTATGGAGAATTAACATGTTGAAAATTATCAGGCTGGCCTGCGCTTGCCTGTTTATGCTGTGGCTGCCCGCCTTGCAGGCGGCGGACAGCGGCTGGCTGCAAAATCCGGCCAACGATCATGCCAAGGTGCGGCTGCGCGCCGACACGTCACAGCCGGGAGAGACCCGTCTGCTGCTGTCGGTCGAGCTGCAAAAAGGCTGGAAAACCTACTGGCGTTCCCCGGGTGAAGGCGGCATCGCGCCGGCTATCGTCTGGCAAGGCCACCCACCGCCGGCGACCTGGCACTGGCCGACGCCGCAGCGTTTCGAGGTGGCCGGCATTTCCACCCAAGGCTATCACGATCGGGTCACGCTGCCGATCGTGATGCCAGGCCCGGTATCCGGCCCGCTGGCGGGCACCCTGACGTTGTCCACCTGCAGCAATGTCTGCATTCTGACCGACTACCCGTTCAGTCTGGATCTGACGACGCCGAACGATCCGCAGTTTAATCACGACTTCGCGCAGGCGATGGGGCAAGTGCCGATCGCCGCCGGGTTGACGGATAACGTCAAGGCCGGGTATCGCAGCGGCGAGCTGCAGATTGCCGCCGAACGCGCCGGCGGTTGGCAGCGGCCCGCGCTGTTCTTCGATACACTGGCGGATGCCGATCTCGGCAAGCCGCAGGTTGAAACCGACGGCGATCAGCTGCTGGCGCGAGTGCCGGTCAGTGATGGCTGGGGAGAGGCGGCGCCGGATCTGCGCGGCAAAACGCTGACGCTGGTGATCGACGACGGCGGCATGGCGCAGCAGATTACGCTGCCGATTGGCGATCCGCTGGCCGCGCCGGCCGGTGCGGCGTTCCCGTTATGGCAGGCGGTATTGATGGCGCTGGCGGGCGGGTTGATCCTCAATCTGATGCCGTGCGTCCTGCCGGTGTTGGGCATCAAGCTCGGTTCCATCCTGCAGGTGGAGCGGCGCGATCGGCGCAGCGTACGGCTGCAGTTCCTGGCGTCGTCGCTGGGTATTGTCGCCTCGTTTATGGCGTTGGCCCTGCTGATGACGCTGCTGCGGCTCGGCAACCACGCGCTCGGTTGGGGCATTCAGTTCCAGAATCCGTGGTTTATCGGCTTTATGGTGCTGGTGACGCTGCTGTTCAGCGCCAACCTGTTCGGCCTGTTCCATCTGCGCCTCTCATCCGATCTGAATACCTCGCTGGCCACCCATAACGGGCACGGTCTGAGCGGCCATTTCTGGCAGGGCGCGTTCGCCACGCTGCTGGCGACGCCGTGCTCGGCGCCGTTTCTCGGCACGGCGGTGGCCTTCGCGCTGGCGGCGTCGCTGCCGGTGCTGTGGGGCATGTTCATCGCGCTCGGCATCGGCATGAGTCTGCCGTGGTTGCTGATCGCCGCCTGGCCGTCGCTGGCGCTGCGGTTGCCGCGTCCCGGCCGCTGGATGAATACCGTCAAGCTGGCGATGGGGTTGTTGATGCTGGCGTCGTCGCTGTGGTTGCTGAGTCTGCTGAGCAATCATATCGGCGTGCAGGCTACGCTGTGGCTGGGGGGGTTGGCGCTGCTGGCACTGCTGCTGGCGGTGTGGCGCCGGCAGGGGGCACGGTTGGCGGCCAAGCTGGCGGCGGGCACGTTGGTGCTGGCGGGCGCCGTCTTGCTGGCCGGCTCGCTGACCGCCGGTCTGTGGCACCAGCCGTTGCAGGATCGGGTGCAGTGGCAACCGCTGAGCGAACAGGCGATCGCCGAGGCGCTGGCGCAACATAAACGGGTGTTCGTCGACGTCACCGCCGACTGGTGCGTGACCTGTAAAGCCAACAAATTCAATGTGCTGCTACGCGATGACGTACAGCGGGCGTTGAGCGCCGATGACGTGGTCGCGCTGCGCGGCGACTGGAGCCGCCCGTCGGCCGACATCAGCGCCTTCCTGCAAAAGCGCGGCAGCGTCGCCGTGCCTTTCAACCAAATCTATGGCCCCGGCAGCCCGGACGGCGAGGTGTTATCCCCGCTGTTGACCCGTGACGCCGTGCTGCAAACGCTTTCCCATGCCAAAGGAACCGAACAATGAAAAAGCTACTGATTTTACTGATGATCATCGCCGCCCCGGTGTGGGCCGCCGAGCCTTTCACCCCGGCGCAAGAGGCGCGTATCAAAGAGATGATCCGCGAAACGCTGGTGTCCAACCCGGACATTCTGGCGCAGGCGGTGGACGCCTGGCAGCAGCAAACCGCAGGCCAGCAAATCAGCCAGGCTATCAAGCAGAATGCTAAAACGCTGTATCAGGATCCGGCCAGCCCGCGCCTCGGCGCCGCCAACGCCAAGCTGACGCTGGTGACCTTTACCGACTATAACTGCCCGTACTGCAAGCGGTTTGATCCGATGCTGGAGAAAATCGTCAAGCAATACCCGGATGTGGCGCTGGTGGTGAAGCTGTTGCCGTTCAAGGGCGAAAGTTCGGTCAGTTCGGCGCGCGTGGCGCTCACCACCTGGCAGCAGCACCCGGAGCAATTCTGGGCCTTGCATCAGCGGCTGATGGCGAAAAAGGGCTTCCACGACAAGGCCAGCATCGCCGCCGCGCAGGAGAAAACCGGCGTCAAGACGGTGGCGCCGAGCGAACAGAGCATGACCACGCTGCGCACCAATATGGCGTTGGCGGAACAACTGGGCGTACAAGGGACGCCGGCGACGCTGATCGGCGATCGGATGCTGCCGGGGGCGGTGTCCTATGAAGAGCTGGAAACGATAGTGAAGCAGCAGCTGGCGAAGGCCAACCATGGTTAAGCTCAAGCGCTGGGGGCGCGAGTTGCTGCTGCTGGCGCTGATCGCACTGGCGGTGATCACGGTGATGGATTGGCTGAACGCGCCGCAGGCGCCGCCGGCCTTCGATGCCCAGACGCTGACCACGTTGGACGACGAGCGCGTGTCGTTGGCGCAGCTCAGTCATGAGCGGCCGCTGCTGGTTTACTTCTGGGCCAGCTGGTGCGGCGTTTGTCGTTTCACCACGCCGGACGTCGCCCGTTTGCAGGCGGCGGGCGGCAACGTGCTGACCGTCGCGCTGCGATCGGGCGACGATACCCAGGTGAAACAGTGGCTGGCGCGCAAACGGCTGGCGCTGCCGGTGGTCAACGATCCGGCCGGTACGCTGTCGGCGCAGTGGCAGATTGGCGTGACGCCGACCTTCGTGGTGGTCTCGCAGGGCAAGGTGGTGCAGAGCACCACCGGCTGGACCAGCTACTGGGGGATGAAGCTGCGGCTGTGGTGGGCCGCCGTCTAACCGGCGTTTTTCTCTGCTATCACTTCCTCAATCGCCCGGCTAAGCCGGGCGATACCTTCTTCAATCTGCGGCGGCGAGTTGGCGGCGAAGTTTAGCCGCAGACTGTGCGCGCCCAGCTGTTCCTGGGCATAAAAGCATTCGCCGCGCGCGAAAGTGACGCCGTGCCGCCAGGCCACCGGCATCAGCTCGGTGGTGGTCACCGTCGCGGGCAGCGTCAGCCAGATAAACAAGCCGCCTTGCGGCGTTTCGAAACGGCACCCCGGCGGCAACCGCCGTTGCAACGCGTCGATCATCACTTCGAGATGCAGGCGATAGACGCGCCCGGCGCGGCGCAGCTGCTTGTCGTAACGGCCGACGGTGACAAACGCGTCCAGCGCCCGCTGGATCAGGCTGGAACTGGTGAAGCTGTCAACGTGCTTGCGCCGCGCGAAGCGCTGATAGTGCTCGCTGTCCGCCACCAGATAGCCGATGCGCATGCTGGGCAGCAGCATCTTGGAGAAGGTGCTGACGTAGATCACCGCGCCCGGCTGCGCCAGCGCACGCAGCGACGGCAGCTGTTTGCCCTGGTAACGCAGATCGCCGACGAAATCGTCCTCCAGGATCACCACGCCGGCCCGTTGGGCGATCGCCAGCAGGCGCCGCCGGCGAGCTTCGCTCAGGCAACGGCCGGTCGGGTTGTGAAAGTTGGGGATGGTGTAGATCAATTTGGGGCGGTGGCGTTCCAGCAACTCGGGCAATCGTTCGACCAGCATGCCGTGGCGATCGCCCGGCACGGTGACGATATTGATGCGGTGCTGGCGCAGCAGGCCCAGCGCTTCGGCGTAGGTCGGTTCTTCGACGATCACCGTATCGCCCGGCGCCAGCAGGCTTTGCACCACCAGGCTGATGGCATGCTGCGAGCCGTTGGTGATCAGCACCTGTTCCGCCTGCGTGGGGATGCCCTGTGAGCTGAGGATGCGGCTCAGCGTATCGCGCAGCGGGTAGTAGCCGCAGTATTCGCCGTAGCTGAAGGCCTCTTCCGCGTGGCGGCTGAGCACCGACAGCAGCACTTTGCGAAATGCCTCCAGCGGAAACACCTTAGGGCTGCCGACGCCGGCGGCGAAGTTGATCAGCCCCTCCGGCAGCGGGGCGTCGGCGTAGCCGTCCAGCCGCGAGGTGAGGGTGGTGAAGCTCTCCAGCGGGAAGGGGGCATCGCTGGTCGGCCGGGCCGGGCGCGTTTGCGCCTGCGGGTGCGCAACATAGGCGCCGCTGCCGCGTCGCTGATGCAAAAAGCCCTTGGCCGCCAGTTCGGCATAGGCGTTATCCACCGTCAAACGGCTGACCGCCAATTCGGCCGCCAGCGTGCGCGTTGAGGGCAGCTTGTCGCCATCCACGAACACGCCGGTAAGGATGGCGCGCCGCAGCGCTTCTTCGATCTGTAAATAGAGCGGAACGTCCTGCTCGCGATCTAACGGAATGTGCATGCGAAATTGGCCCGGTTAGGGAGAGAGCTTTTTACTATACCCCATGTCAACAGGGCTTCAAGCGCAGAAAAGTGGCCTGCATGACAAGGCCGAAAAGTGGCTATAGTGGGAAAATATGGCCGCGTTACACTGTGCGCCTGAGCATTTATGTCGCCATTTTCCCGAGGATCTCATGTCATTACCGTCAGGCGTTTCCGCCCGGCCTTTGCTGCCCGGCGCGCGTCTCTTTCAGGGCAGCCGCCAGGGTTACGTCATCGCCATTATCAGCGCCATGCTGCTGGCCTTTACCGCCATCATCATCCGCGCGCTGACCGAATACTATCACCTGCCGACCTTCGTGCTGGCGTTCTGGCGCGCGGCGCTGGTGGCGCTGGTGCTGTTGCCGCTGCTGTTGGTGGTGAAACCGCAGTGGGCACGCCTGCGCCGTGAACAGGTCTTGTTCTACGCGCTTTACGGGCTGCTGCTGGCGTTGTTCAACAGCCTGTGGACGCTGTCGGTGGCGCTGAACGGCGCATCGGTGGCGACCATTCTGACCTACTGTTCGGTGGGCTTTACCGTGTTCCTCGGCTGGGTGATGTACAGCGAACGCCTGACGCTGCGCCAACTGCTGGTGATCGCCATCAGCCTGGGCGGTTGTTTCCTGGTCAGCAACGGCGACAGCATGGGCAACCAGCACTTCGACTTGTTGGGGCTGCTGGTGGGGATGCTGTCGGGCATCGGCTATACCCTGTATACCCTCGGCGGGCGGGTGGCCAGCGAACGGGGCTATCCGGTGTGGAACACCATTTTGTACGTGTTCGGTTTTTCGGCGCTCTATCAGCTGGTGTTCAACGCGGCGCTGACGGCGTTCCCGCTGACGGCGTTCCACGGCATGGCCGGCTCTCTGTGGTTCCTGTCGCATGGCGCGCAGGGCATTCAGTGGAGCGGCTGGCTGTTGCTGCTGGCGCTGGCCGCCGGGCCGACGCTGTTGGGCTTCGGGTTGTATAACATCAGCCTGAAAACGCTGCCGCTGGCCGTAGCCAACCTGATCCTGTCGTTGGAGCTGGTTTTCACCGCGGTGATCGCCTATTTCCTGCTGGGGGAAAACATGAATCAGCTGCAGCTGCTGGGCAGCGCGTTGGTCATGGGCGGGGTGCTGCTGTTGAAAAGCAAGACCGCCGAGGCGTGATCGGTTACCATTTCGCCTCGCAAGAGAGGCGGTAATCATGAATAACCCGAGATTGAAACGAGCGCTTATCGCTTGAATGGCCGTGTTGAGTGAACGACAACACGGCCACAGACATTCCGTTCCGTGGCTTTTATTCCCGTAACAAGAGAATACGCCATGTCCGAAAAACACTGGTCCAACACCGAACTGCTGCATCAGACGGTGACTAACCCGAATATTATCGTCAAAGGCACCCACAGCTACTACAGCGACTGCTGGGATAACGGTTTCGAACGCTCGGTGGTGCGCTATCTGCACGGCGACGCGGTCAGCCGGCAATGGCAGCCGCTGGGCGAAATAGATCGCCTGCTGATCGGCGATTACGTGTGCATCGCGGCCGAAGCGGTGATCCTGATGGGGGGCAATCACACCCATCGCATCGACTGGTTGAGCCTGTACCCGTTTATGGCAACCATCAAACAGGCGTACCGCCCCAAAGGCGATACCCGGCTGGGTGACGGTTGCTGGATTGGCATGCGGGCGATGTTGATGCCAGGGGTATCGATAGGCGAAGGGGCGATCGTCGCCGCCGGCAGCGTGGTGGCCGGCGACGTTGAACCTTATGCCATCGTCGGCGGCAATCCCGCGAGGTTTATCCGTTGGCGATTCGCGCCGGAAGTTATCGCGCGCTTGCTTGCGTTGCGCCTCTATGATTTGTCCGAGGCGGACTTTGCGCAGGTGCAGCCTTTGCTGGCCGATAATGATATTGCGGCCTTAGAGCGGGCGGTATGCAACATTGAGCGTTAGCTAATGAAACACGGGATAATAACGCTGCGCAAGCTCGATTAAGGCCCGAGATAATCGGGCCAAGTGTACCAGAAACACTGCGGCTGTTAATCCTCGTTCCACGACAGCCGTAGTGCCGCATTTATAGAAATGCAATGTATACAATAGCATTACCTGAGAAAGGCCCTGGGTCGACGGTATCATGGGCTGTCAGTTTTGCTTTTAGGCTGATATTTCTTTGTTGGCCGCCAACCAGATAATAATCCACGCCTGTCCATGCAGAGTTGCCATCTAAAAAAAGCGTTGAATAAAATTTCTTGTTGCTTCTTAAATAAATATTCCCCTCGCCCAATGTAGATTGAGAGTAAATTTTTATCGTGCCTGATTGAGTGCATCCGATTGTTCCATAAATCGTTCTCTCCATCCCGGAAATCTCGTCTTGTGAAAGCGTATCAAAATCTATCACTGTAGGAAGATTCACATCACAAGATTGGTTTTGTGGTGGTAATATGCCGCAAACAGAATTAGGCCATAAACTCGCACCGCCGGATATTGCCGGCGTTCGTATATAGAACATCCCAACACAGCTGGCATCTCTGCCATTCACGAGGTAAGGCTGCGAGGTCCATGGAATGCCGAAGGTGTTCTTCCAGGCGATCTCCACTTCTTTTGCTGTTCTATAATTTTCAATCCGAAGACAATTTTTGGAGTCTACACATGAGCCGTGTAGTCCAGGATATCGAGTACTGTATTTTACATCAGGGCCAATAAAACAAGACGTCCACCCATAGCAAGGGTTGAGATCAGAAGGGCTCTCATCCCACGCAACCAGCGATTGAACAACCGTCAGGTTAACAAAAGAGACCGGGAGCATATAGGCGCCAGCTAAAGCTTGCTGAGATAATAAAGAGGCGAAACAAAAAATAAATACTCTAAACATTATAATCCCTCATTTTACATTGATCTTCCTTATTGATTGTTCATCTATAATGTTGCCCATATTGTGACAGGTTTACAGAGGATATCGTCATCACATTACCATGTGCCTGATTGAACGGCAATAATATGGTCTCTGGCGTTATTCGATGAGCTTTGGCTAGGTTTATAATATTTTATTTTTTATGATTAAATAAAAAATCATAATTCATATTTATATAATGGCTCAGTGTGCTTGCGTCACGTTCTCCATAAATACCGATATAAAAAGTTCGTGTAGGGGGCAGATTCAGGGGTAAAATTTGATGGCCTTCGCCAGGTTAAAAACGGTGTCGAGGAGGTAACAGACATCTTTAATGGAGCAATCGCGTACAACAAAGGCTATTGCGAGTTTAGACATGAAAAATCCAGAGTCAAAAGTCTGGCTCTGGATTTTTTCTCTGCTCGACTTATGCAAGCATCCTCAAACGATCGGCATTAGGGAACATATCCCCGCCCGTTACGCGTTACTCGGCCTTGGCCTCGGCCGCCGGATGGCGGCGTTTGCGCATCAGGCGCAGCAGCGGCGGCAGCGCCAGCACCGCGACCGCCAGCACCAGCAGCGTTTGCGCGATGCTGCTGCTCCACAGGATGCCGAATTCACCGTTGCTGATCGACAGCGCGCGACGCAGATTCTGCTCCAGCATCTCACCCAGCACGAAGCCCAGAATCAGCGGCGACATCGGAAAGTGCATTTTCCGCAGAATATAGCCGAACACCCCCAACCCGACCATCAACAGCAGGTCGAAGGTGGTGCTGTGCACCGCATAAACCCCCACCGCGGAAACCGCGGCGATCGCCGGCACCAGGAACCACAGCGGGATGGTCAGCATGCGGGTGAACAGGCCAACCAGCGGCAGGTTCATGATCAGCAAGATGACGTTAGCGATCAGCAGCGCGGCGATCAGCCCCCAGACGATATCCGGCTGTTCGGTGAACATCGCCGGGCCGGGGGTGATGTTGTACAGCGTCAGCGCGCCCATCATCACCGCCGTGGTGCCGGAACCCGGCACTCCCAGCGTCAGCATCGGAATGAACGAACCGCAGGCCGAGGCGTTGTTGGCCGCTTCCGGCGCCGCTACGCCGCGGATGTCGCCCTTGCCGAAGGTGTCGCTGTTGCCGCTGATTTTCTTTTCGGTCATGTAGGTCAGCGCGCTGGCGATGGTGGCGCCGGCGCCCGGCAGGATGCCGACGAAGAAGCCGATCACCGATGAACGCAGGGTCGGGCCGGCGCACTGCGCCGCTTCTTTGCGGTTGAACAGCAACCGGCCGGTTTTACGCACCAGCTTTTGCCCGGCGCTGGTGCTTTCCAGCATCAGCAGAATTTCACTGACCGAGAACAGGCCGATCACCACCACGATAAACTGCACGCCGTCGGAGAGGTGCACGCTGTCGAAGGTAAAGCGGTAAACGCCGGTGTTGGCGTCGACGCCCACCGTTGCCAATCCCAGGCCGATCAGCGCCGCCAGCAGGGATTTCAGCGGGTTTTGGCTCATCATGCTGCCGAGGCAGGCGATGGCGAACACCATCAGGGCAAAATACTCCGCCGGGCCGAAGGCCAGCGACCAGCGGGCCAGCAGCGGCGCGAACAGAATAATGCCGCCGATGGCGATCATCGAGCCGACGAACGAGCTGACCGCCGAGATGGACAGCGCCACGCCGGCGCGCCCCTGCTGCGCCATCGGGTAGCCGTCCAGCGCGGTCATGATCGCCGCCGCATCGCCCGGCACGTTGAGCAGAATTGACGAGATGCGCCCGCCGTATTCGCAGCCGATATACACCGTCGCCAGCAGGATCAGCGCCGATTCGGCCGGCAGCTTGAGGGCAAATGCCAGCGGCAGCAGGATCGCCACGCCGTTGATCGGCCCGAGGCCCGGCAGCAGGCCGACGATGGTGCCGACGAAGCAGCCGATCAGGGCGATAATCAGGTTTTGCGGCACCAGCGCCACTTCAAACCCTTGGGTCAAATACATCCAGGTATCCATCATCGCTCCCGTTAGCTCAGCCAGGCGCCGAGCGGCAGTGTGACATCGAGAAGTTGGTCAAAGGCGTAGTACAACGCTGCGCCCATGATGACGCCGGAGATGGCCGCTGCCGGCAGGCTGGCCTGAAACAGCAAGCCGATGCTGAACGTCAGCAGCGCGGTCGCCAGCGGAAAGCCAAGCCATTCAAACCCCCAGGCATACAGCACCAGGGTGATCACCAGCACCAGCAGCCGCTGCATCACCTTGTGGTGCGGCCATTCCACCGCCTGCGGGCGGCGCAGCAACAGCAGCGCCGCGCACAGCGCCATCAGGCTGAGGATCGCCAGCGGGAACGGGCGCGGCCCCAGCGGTTCATAGCTGTATTCGCTCTGGATGCCCCAGCCGATGAACAGCCCGCCGATACACAGCAGCAGCCAAAAGCCGGCAAAAATACGATCGCTCATGGTTTTCCCCTGCGGTTATTTGGCCAGGCCGAACACTTTCGCCTGCTCACGGTATTGGGCAACCTGATTCTTCACGTAGGCGTCCAGCTCTTTGCCGGTCAGGTTGAATTCGAACAGGCCGCGCAGATCGCGCTGCTGCTTGAATTCGTCGGTCGCCATCATTTTCTGGAAGGTGTCGATCCACCACTGATACTCTTCATCGCTGACTTTCGGCCCGACGTAGAAGCCGCGAATGATCGGCCACACCAGGCTGTATCCTTGCTCTTTGGCGGTGGGAATATCGGCCAACTGGCCCGGCAGACGTTGCTCGGCATACACCGCCAGCACGCGGATCTTGTCGCCCTGCAGGTAAGGCACCATTTCGCTCAGATCGCCGGATACCGCCTGGATGTGGCTGCCCAGCAGCGCGGTGACCGGTTCCCCGCCGCCCTCGAACGCCACGTAGCGCATCTTGCGCGGATCCACGCCGACTTCGCGCGCCAGCAGCGCGGTTTTCATCCAGTCCTGGCTGCCGATCGAGGCGCCGGCGCCGAACACCACGCTGTTGGGATCTTTTTGGAAAGCGTCCATCAAGTCTTTCAAGGTTTTGTAAGGCGAGTCGGCGCGCACCGCGATCATGCCGTAGTCGGTACCGACCGCCGCCAGCCATTTCACGTCGTCCACGTTGTAGCGGCCGAACTTGCCCTGAGCCAGGTTGAGCAGCGAACCGCCGGAGAAGGCCACCACGGTGCCGAACTCCGCCGGGCGTTGCGCGACGATGGCGTTGTAGGCCACCGCGCCGACGCCGCCGGGCATATAGGTGACGCGCATCGGTTTATCAATGGCCTTGGTGTCCTGCAGCGATACCTGAATCAGTTTGCAGGTCAGATCGAAGCCGCCGCCGGGTTTGGCCGGCGCAATGCATTCGGTGCGTTTGGGCGCTTCCACGGCAAAGGCCTGAGAGACCGCCAGCAACAGGGCGGCGGCGGTAAAGGTGCGGGTCATTATTTTTTTCATTGTGACTTACCCTCGGTATTGTCTGATGGTGAATCCCGCCGAATGCGGTTGCGGAATTGTTAAAACAACAACCTTTCATTTACCTTTCAGTGGCCGGAAAAGTTTCCAGTCTGTGATTAGGGTCTCTTGTCGCGAGCGAACGGCGGGTGCGCTAACATAGAATGGGCGCAGAGAACAGCGCGCAAAACCGGCCAAAACCCTGCGTAATGTCAGGATTGCCGATAGTCGTTCGCGTTAAAATCATCTGTAATAAAATGAATAGAGATGCAGTGATATGTTTTCGTTAGGGAAATTGTTTGGCGGCAGGGACAGCGCCAAGGTATGTGCGATTAAACGGTTGCCAGAGGTCTACGCCGAGATGGCGGGAGAAGCCGGGCAGTGTCGTTTGAAGCGCTTGCGCCCTGAGATTGGCGTATTTGAGTTGCATTTCGTCAACGCCGACGGTGAAAAGTATGCTTGCCAGATGACCGCCTGCGTGACCGGCATCGATCTGGTGTTTGCCGCCAACAACCGCTCCGTGCTGGTTTCTTCGCCGTTTACCGCCGACAAGCTGCGTCCGGTGTTGGATCTTGCTCTCGCCGATAGCCCCATCACGCTGATCTGAGGCGTCACACGAGCGCGCCCCAGTACGCATAATTGTGTGCCAGCTCCCAAAACTGGCGGCGCGGCGCTCTTTTATCCCCTTATTTTCCATGCCATTCTCTGTTATCGACCTGTTAACAGACGCCGCATCGATGTCTGGTTGTTCAGGTAAATCAATGGAATGGGAACATGCGACTGTTATTGGTTGAAGATCACCCCGAGCTGTCTCACTGGTTGCAAAAGGCGCTGACCGGCGCCGGATTTGCCGTCGACGTCGCGCCGGACGGCGTGGCCGCCGACCACCTGTTGCTTAATGAACGCTATGCGCTGGCGGTGCTGGATGTGGCGTTGCCGCGTCTGAACGGTCTCGATTTGCTGGCGCGCTTGCGCAAGCGCGGGCAGGATCTGCCGGTGCTGTTGCTGACGGCGCGCACCGACGTGACCGACCGGGTGAAAGGCCTGAATCTGGGGGCGGACGACTACCTGACCAAACCGTTCGAACTGGACGAGCTGGAGGCGCGCATTCGGGCGTTGCTGCGCCGCAGTGTCGGCGCCGCGCAGCCGGCGTTGCAATACGGCGCGTTGACCTATCATGACGAAGGTTATTTCCTGCTGGAGAGCAAACCGCTGGCGCTGACGCCGCGCGAGCTGGCGGTGCTGACCGCGCTGATGCACCGGCGCGGCCGCCCGGTGGCCAAGCAGCAGCTGTTTGAGCAGGTGTTTACGCTGTCTGACGAGGCCAATCCAGAGAGCATCGAGCTTTACGTACACCGTTTGCGGAAAAAGCTGCAGGGCAGCGACGTGGCGATCGTCACGCTGCGCGGTCTGGGCTACAGCCTGGAACTGTGCAATGCGGTGGTTTAACGCGCCGCGTTCGCTGTTTTATCAACTGCTGCTGTTTTTTGGCCTGCCGCTGCTGGCGCTGGGCGGCATCTCTATCTACACCCACTACTTCAGCGCCATGAGCGCCGCCACCCTGGCCTACGACCGCACGCTGCTGGCGTCGGCGCGCACCGTGGCGGAGCGGCTGGTGGTGCGCGAAGGCAAGCTGGCGGTCGATGTGCCTTATGTGGTGCTCGACAGCTTCGAGCGCAACATGAACGATCAGCTCTATTACGAGGTGATCTCGCCGCAGGGGAAAAGCATCTCGGGCTATGACGACTTGCCGTCGTTGCCGCCCCACATTCCACGCTCCACCCTCTATCCGGCATTGGTGCATTTCTACGATGCGGAATACCTCGGCCGGCCGATCCGTGTGGCGGCGCTGTTTCAACCGGTCAACGAGTCGGGCGTGAGCGGCATGGCGACCATTCTGGTGGCGGAAACCCTGGAATCGCGTCGTTACCTGGCGCGGCAGATGATGATCGCGGCGCTGTTGAGCCAGGGCACGGTGGTGGTGTTGACCCTGATCCTGGCGTTCGCGCTGCTCAAGCGGGTGTTGAAGCCGATGCGTAAACTCTCCGGCATCATGCTGCGGCGCGATCCGGGCGAACTGACGCCTTTGCCGCGGGTTCTTCCCTGGTCGGAGATGCAGCCGCTGCTGGTGGCCTTTAATCGTTACATCGAACGGCTGCGGCTGATGGTGGCGCGTCAGGAACGCTTCAGCGCCGACGCCTCTCACCAGCTGCGCACCCCGCTGGCGGTGCTGAAGACCCAGGTCGGGGTGGCGCTGGCCAGCGATCGGCCGCAGCAGTGGCGCGAAAGTCTGCAGGCGATGAGCGCGACGCTGGATAACACCGTGGCGCTCACCGACCGTCTGCTGCACCTCTCGCGCCTGAAAGCCAGCGAGCACAGCGCCGATCGGAAGCTGCAGCCGGTCAATTTGGCGCAGGTGCTGCGCGACGCCTGTTTCTCTCGCTTGCCGCAGGCGCGCAGCAAACAGATCGATCTCGGTTTCGAGGGTGAAGCGGCATGTCAGGTCGCGGGGGAGCCGCTGCTGTTGGCCGAGCTGTGTGCCAATCTGCTGGACAACGCGCTGAAATACACGCCGCGTCAGGGCGTGGTGACCGCCCGCCTTACGCGGGACAAGGCTACGGGGGAAGGGGTGCTGGAGATAGAAGACAGCGGCCCGGGCATCGCCTTGCAGGACAAGGCGTTGGCGCTGCAGCCGTTTCATCGTTTGGACAACGTGGGCGATCAGCCGGGCGCCGGTTTGGGATTGGCGTTGGTGAAGGACATCACCGCGTATCACGGCACCCGCCCGGAGCTGTTGAGCTCCGCCGCGCTGGGCGGCCTGTTGGTGCGGGTGCGTTTCAGGTTGCTGGCTTAGGCCTGTTCTTTGCAGGAATCTGCGCCTGCCGCCGGGGCTTTGGCTTTACGCGTCAGCGGCGTGCGCAGCCGCTGCGACAGGATCACGCCCAGCAGGGTGATGCCGCCGCCGATCAGGTGGTAACCGTGCAATTGTTCATGCAGGAACAGTACCGCGATAGCGGCGGTAAACACCGGCGCCAGGTTCATGAAGATCGAGGTGGTGTTGGCGCCCAGGCGCAGGACGCCCTGGATCCACAGGTACGGCGCGATGATCGAGGCCGGAATGCCGGCGAACAGCACCAGCGGCAGGTTATGGCCGTTCAAGCCGACATCCTTCGCCATCAGGAAATTCGGCAGCAGCAACAGCACGCCGAACAGGATCTGCACGTAGAGCGATTGCCAGTTCGGCAGCGCGATGGCCCAGCGTTTGGTCAACACGCCATACAGCGCGTAAGAGGCGGTGGCGAGCAGCATCATCAATTCCCCTTTGCCGATACCGTGCTGCAACAGCGCGCCGGGCTGACCGCCGCTGACCAGCCAGATCAAACCGCAGAAGGAGAGAATGCTGCCGAGCAGCACGCCGACGGTCGGCGCAATGCGCAGCAGTACGATGCTGATCAGGATGGTCAGCAGTGGGATCAGCGACACGATGATGCCCATAAACAGCGCGCTGACGCTGTGCGCCGCGTAATAGGCCAGGCTTTGATACAGCACCATGCCGAGCAAGCCGAGGATCATCAGCTTCCACCAGTTGGCGCGCACCTGCGCCCAGTTGCGAAGCACGCCCGGCAGCACAAACGGCGTCAGGGCGATCAGCGCCAGCAGCCAGCGGTAGAGCGAGATGGCTGCCGGATCGATGGCGGTGGCGGAGAGTTTGCTGACGACGGCGTTAATCGACCAAATCAGCACGGCCAGCAGGGGGAAAAGCATATTCATGACAATTATTCTCAATAGCGTCCAACATGCTGGCTAGTCTACGCGTGTCCGGTTTATCATATATAACGATATTCAGACAAAAATCGGCGTAAATAAGACAAATCACGAGACGAAACCATGCCAGAAATCCGCCATTTCCCCGAGTCGCTGATCCCGGCGCCAAACCCGGTGCAGT
Source organism: Serratia sp. TSA_130.1 (assembly GCF_052691795.1). NCBI lineage: Bacteria > Pseudomonadati > Pseudomonadota > Gammaproteobacteria > Enterobacterales > Yersiniaceae > Serratia > Serratia sp. TSA_130.1. Next base: position 1,034,002 of record NZ_JBQZFS010000001.1, on the reverse strand, counting down.
TTCGTTGCGAGGAGTTCAACGTCCGCACCGAATTCCAGCCGCACAGCCATACCTGGGGCCAATTGATGTGGGTCAAAGCCGGGGTGATGGTGCTGCGCATCGGCGGGCAGCGCTTTCTGGCGCCGCCGGAGTACGTGCTGTGGACGCCGGCGGGCATCGAACACTCCTGTTACAACCAGCGGCTGGCGCAGTGCCGCATGGTGGACATCGCGCCGGCGCTGTGCGCCGGCATGCCGGCCGATCCTTGCCTGGTCAATGTGACGCCGATCTTTCGCGCCATCGCCGAGGATTTCTATGCGCGTAAACAGTACATTCCGCAGGCGGAGGCGGATTTGCGCCTCTGCCAGGTGCTGATCGACCAACTGCATCTGTCGCCGCGCCAGCAAACCTATCTGCCGTCGTCGGACGACAAGTTTTTGGCGCCGGTGCTGGAAGCGCTGGAACATTGCCCGGCGGACAACACTTCGCTGGCGACGTGGGCGAAGCGGGTATACACCACCGAGCGCACGCTGTCTCGCCGCTGCCAGCAGGATTTGGGCATGCCGTTCAGCGAATGGCGCCAGCGCCTGCGGTTCCTGCACGCCGTGTCGCTGCTCGAACAGGGCAAAACCGTGCAGGACGTGGCGCTGGAGGTCGGTTACAGCTCCGCGTCGGCCTTTATCGTCATGTTCCAGCAGATCGCCGGCACCACCCCTGAGCGCTTTCGCCGTGCCTGATTCAGTGGCACACTATTTCGCAGACAAATAGCCGTAAACCGTCGGAGAACGCAGTGAAAATTCTGGTTGATGAAAATATGCCGTATGCGGCCGAGCTGTTCAGCCGCCTGGGCGACGTGCGGGCGGTGCCGGGGCGTCCGATCCCGCTTGAGGCGCTGGCGGATGCCGACGCGCTGATGGTGCGTTCGGTCACCAAGGTCAATGAAGCCTTGTTGGCCGGCAGCCGCATCGGCTTTGTCGGCACCGCTACCGCCGGCACCGATCACGTCGATGACGCCTGGCTGCAACGGCAGGGCATCGGGTTTTCCGCCGCGCCGGGCTGCAACGCCATCGCGGTGGTCGAGTATGTGTTCTCCGCATTGATGCTGCTGGCCGAGCGCGATGGCTTCCAATTGCGGGATAAAACCGTCGGCATCGTCGGCGTGGGCAACGTCGGTTCGCGTCTGGACGCGCGCCTCAAAGCGCTGGGCGTGCGCACGCTACTGTGCGATCCACCGCGCGCCGATCGCGGCGACGCCGGGGAATTCTGGCCACTGGAGAAATTGGTGGCCGAGGCCGACGTGCTGACCTTCCATACGCCGCTGAATAAATCCGGCCCGTATCATTCATTGCACCTGGCGGACGCCGAGCTGCTGGCGGCGTTGCCGGACAATCGCATTCTGATCAACGCCTGTCGTGGGCCGGTGGTGGATAACGCCGCGTTGCTGCAGGCGCTGGAAAAAGGCAAAAAGCTGAGCACGGTGCTGGACGTGTGGGAACCGGAGCCGGATCTCGCCTTGCCGCTGTTGGCGCGGGTGGATATCGGCACCGCGCACATCGCCGGGTATACGCTGGAAGGCAAGGCGCGCGGCACCACCCAGGTGTTCGAAGCGTTCAGCCGCCATCTGGGGCAGCCGCAACAGGTGGCGCTGGCCTCGCTGCTGCCGGTGCCGGAGTTCAGCCAGATCCGTCTCAACGGCCCGCTGGATGAAGCGCGGTTAAAACGATTGATGCACTTGGTGTATGATGTGCGCCGCGATGATGCGCCGCTGCGCAAAGTCGCCGGGCAACCGGGCGAGTTCGATCGCCTGCGCAAGCACTACCAGGAACGCCGCGAGTGGTCTTCGCTGGCCGTGCAATGCGATGACAGCGCCAGCGCCGAGCTGCTCGGCAAGTTGGGCTTCAGCATCGCGTAGCGCGTAAGGTTGTCTTAAGCCAACGCCGCTACAGTGAGCGGCAAAGATTATCGGGCGGTGACTGCACTGCCCGTCTGCTTTTATGAATGAAATACTCTGGAGAAAACCCAATGTCTGACGGCTGGAATATCGCGCTGCTCGGCGCCACTGGCGCGGTAGGTGAAGCGTTGCTGGAATTGTTGCAGGAACGCCAGTTCCCGGTGGGTGAGCTCTATCCTCTGGCAAGCGAACGCAGTGCGGGCGCCAATGTGCGCTTCAACGGCAAGTCTCTTCTGGTGCAAAACGCCGAAGAGTTCGATTGGTCGCAGGCGCAGCTGGCCTTCTTCGTCGCCGGCAGCGACGCTTCAGCGCGCTATGCCGAAGAGGCCGGCAACATGGGCTGTCTGGTGATCGACACTAGCGGCCTGTTCGCCATGGAACCGGATGTGCCGCTGGTGGTGCCTGGCGTTAACCCGCAGGTGCTGGCGGATTACCGCAACCGCAACATCGTCGCGGTGGCCGACAGCATGGTCAGCCAACTGCTGACGGCGATCAAACCGCTGACCGAACAGGCGGGGCTGTCGCGCCTGCACGTCACGACGCTGATGTCGGTATCCTCGCGCGGCAAGGCGGCGGTGGACGATCTGGCCGGCCAGAGCGCGCGGCTGTTGAACGGCATCCCGGCCGAAGAAGGCGTTTTCACTAAACAGCTGGCGTTTAATATGCTGCCGCTTGTCGCCGACGAGCAGGGCAGCGTGCGCGAAGAACGCCTGATCGTCGATCAGGTGCGCAAGGTGCTGCAGGACGAAGGGTTGCCGATTTCGGTGAGCTGCATCCAGTCGCCGGTGTTTTATGGCCACGCCCAGGTCGTGCATCTGGAAGCGCTGCGTCCGCTGTCCGCCGAAGAGGCGCGCAGCGAGCTTGAAGAGGTCGAAGACGTTCAACTGAGTGAAGAGGATGATTACCCGACTCAGGTCACCGAAGCTTCCGGCAGCGATGCGCTCAGTATCGGGTGTCTGCGCAACGATTACGGCATCCCCGAGCTGTTGCAGTTCTGGACGGTGGCGGACAACGTCCGCTTCGGCGGCGCGTTGATGGCGATCGAAACCGCCGAGCGTCTGGTGCAGGAGCAGATGTACTGATGTCTGAGGTGGTCTCGCCCGCTCAGCCGACGCTGAAGGTAGCGCTGGGCATCGAATATGACGGCAGCCATTACTACGGCTGGCAGCGGCAGCAAGAAGTGGCCAGCGTGCAGGAACGGCTGGAGCAGGCGTTGAGCAAGGTGGCGGATGCGCCGATCAACGTGCTGTGCGCCGGGCGCACCGACGCCGGGGTGCACGCCACCGGGCAGGTGGTGCACTTTGAAACCACCGCGCGCCGCAAGGACGCCGCCTGGACGATGGGCGTCAACACCCATTTGCCGCCGGACATCGCGGTGCGCTGGGTGAGCCCCGTCGCCGATGATTTTCACGCGCGTTTCAGCGCCACCGCGCGCCGTTACCGCTATATTATTTTCAACCATCGCTACCGGCCGGCGGTGTTGCAACAGGGGGTGACGCATTTTTATCACCCGCTGGACGCGGACCGCATGCATCGGGCGGCGCAGGCATTGCTGGGCGAGAACGACTTTACCTCGTTTCGCGCGGTGCAATGCCAGTCGCGCACCCCGTGGCGCTGCGTAAAACACGTTAAGGTTACGCGCTACGGCGAATATATTGTGGTAGATATCAAGGCGAATGCCTTCGTGCATCACATGGTTCGCAACATCGTCGGCAGCCTGATGGAGATCGGCTGCGGCAATCAGGATGAGAACTGGATGGCCGAGCTGCTGGCGCTGAAGGATCGCAATCTGGCGGCGGCGACGGCGCGAGCCGAGGGGCTGTATCTGGTTTCCGTGGACTATCCCGACCACTTTGGCATCCCGCGGCCGCCGATGGGGCCGCTGTTTTTACCCGACGATTAAACGCCGGCACGCCTGAAAGCGTCGCTCCCTTGTGCTTCTGCCGGGTGATTGAAACGCCCGGTATCAATGAGAGAATTTATGGACATCATCAAGTTTATTATTGATTTCATTCTGCATATTGATGTGCACCTGGCCGAACTGGTCGCACAATACGGCATGTGGGTCTACGCTATTCTGTTCCTGATCCTGTTTTGCGAGACCGGTTTGGTGGTGACGCCGTTCCTGCCGGGGGATTCTTTGCTGTTCGTCGCCGGCGCGCTGGCGGCTTTGCCGACCAACGATCTGAACGTGCACACCATGGTGGCGTTGATGGCCGTGGCGGCGATCATCGGCGATGCGGTGAACTACACTATCGGGCGGTTGTTCGGCGAGAAGCTGTTCAGCAACCCGAATTCGAAAATCTTCCGCCGCAGCTACCTGGATAAAACGCATCAGTTTTATGAGAAGCACGGCGGGAAAACGATTATTCTGGCGCGATTCGTGCCGATCGTGCGTACTTTTGCGCCGTTCGTCGCCGGCATGGGGCATATGTCCTATCGCCACTTCGCCGCCTACAACGTGATTGGCGCACTGGTTTGGGTGCTGCTCTTCACTTATGCTGGCTACCTGTTCGGCGATCTGCCGGTGGTGCAGGAGAACCTGAAACTGCTGATCGTCGGGATCATCATCGTTTCGATTCTGCCGGGCGTGATTGAAATTTGGCGCCACAAGCGCGCCGCCGCCCGCCAGCAAAAACAATAAAAACATCGCTCAACCTGTCGGTTCGACCAGTTTTTTGTCCACAGCGTCGGGCCGATATGGTTTAATGAGCGACATTATGGTCTGTTCCTGCGAACAACCCTGAAGCCGATGCCTCGGTCGCGCGCTTGCCGCGCGGCGAACGGGCATTTTTTCATTGGGGGTGTTTTCAGGGGGATTGTTAAAGCATGAACAGCGGACTGGCGTGTGCCAGGTTCAAACAGAAAGGTCATCGATGAGCTGGATTGAACGAATTCTTAACAAGAGCAATATCACACAAACCCGTAAGGCGAGCATTCCTGAAGGGGTCTGGACCAAATGCGACAGCTGCGGCCAGGTTCTCTACCGCGCCGAGCTGGAGCGTAATCTGGAAGTGTGTCCGAAGTGCGACCACCATATGCGTATGAGCGCGCGCGCGCGTCTGCATACCCTGCTGGATGAAGGCAGCGAAGTGGAGCTGGGCAGCGATCTGGAGCCGAAAGACGTTCTGAAATTCAAGGATTCCAAGCGCTATAAAGATCGTCTGGTCGCCGCACAGAAAGCGACCGGCGAGAAAGATGCGCTGGTGGTGATGAAGGGCACGCTGTACGGCATGCCGATCGTCGCGGCGTCCTTTGAATTCGCCTTCATCGGCGGTTCGATGTCTTCCGTGGTTGGCGCGCGTTTCGTGCGTGCGGTTGAGCAGGCGCTGGAGGACAACTGTCCGCTGGTGTGCTTCTCCGCCAGCGGCGGCGCGCGCATGCAGGAGGCGCTGATGTCGCTGATGCAGATGGCGAAAACCAGCGCGGCGTTGGCCAAAATGCAGGAGCGCGGCTTGCCGTACATCTCCGTGCTGACCGACCCGACCATGGGCGGCGTCTCCGCCAGCCTGGCGATGCTGGGCGACATCAACATCGCCGAGCCGAAAGCGCTGATCGGCTTTGCCGGCCCGCGCGTGATCGAGCAGACCGTGCGCGAGAAACTGCCGCCGGGCTTCCAGCGCAGCGAGTTCCTGATCGAAAAAGGCGCGATCGATATGATCGTTCGCCGCCCGGAAATGCGCCAAACGCTGGCGAGCATTCTGTCCAAGCTGACCAACCAGCCGCAGCCGCATTTCGATGAGGCCGCGCCGGTCATTGAGCCGGAGCAGCAGGCCGACGCCTGAGGCAAAGACGGATCCCGCCCGGGTTCAGCCGCCACTTTGTGGCTAAGTGACGGCTGATGCCCGTTCCCTGCCGGCCGCGGCCTATGACGTTGCGGTTTGCAGGTGGGCGGCAGTGACGAAGCGCATCGCCTTTACCGCGGTGAGGGTGGTGCCCTGATGGATTAATGAACCCAAGTTCAGTGATGGGACTCATGCAAAACCACCAAATTCCCCAAGCCACGTCGCCATTGAGCTCGTGGCTTTACTATCTGGAACGTCTGCACAGCCAGGCGATCGAACTCGGCCTCGAGCGCGTACAGCGCGTCGCGGCGCATCTGGACTTACTGACCCCCGCTCCCACGGTGTTCACCGTTGCCGGCACTAACGGCAAAGGCACGACCTGTCGCACCCTTGAAGCTATTCTGCTGGCCGCCGGCCTGCGCGTCGGCGTTTACAGCTCACCGCATCTGGTGCGCTACACCGAACGTGTGCGCATTCAGGGGGAAGAGCTGAGCGAAGCGGAGCACAGCCGCTCGTTTGCCGCCATTGAAGCCGGCCGCGGCGAAACGTCGCTGACCTATTTCGAATTCGGCACCCTGTCGGCGCTGCAGCTGTTCAAACAGGCGCGGCTGGACGTGGTGATCCTGGAAGTCGGCCTGGGCGGACGTCTCGACGCCACCAACATCGTCGATCCGAGCGTGGCGGTGATCACCAGCATCGCGCTCGATCACACCGACTGGCTGGGCAACGATCGCGAAAGCATCGGCCGTGAAAAGGCCGGCATTTTCCGCAGCGGCAAGCCGGCGGTAGTGGGCGAACCCGACATGCCGGACAGCATTCGCCAGGTCGCCGAAACGCTGGGCGCGCCGCTGTATCGCCGCGGTGAAGCCTGGAGTTTCAGCGAGCAGGGCGATCGCTGGCAGTGGCAGGGCGGCGACACGCTGCTGACCGATCTGCCGACGCCGAACGTGCCGCTGGCCAACGCCGCTACCGCGCTGGCGGCGCTGAACTGTTCCCCGCTGGAAATCGACGAGCGCGCGATCTTCACCGGGCTGCAGCAGGCGACGCTGCCGGGGCGTTTCCAGATCGTGCGGCGGGAGCCGATGCTGATCCTCGATGTGGCGCACAACCCGCACGCCGCCGGCTATCTCGCCGGGCGTCTGGCCAAGCTGCCGCGCGACGGCGGCAAGGTGCGCGCGGTAGTGGGCATGCTGTCGGACAAGGACATCGCCGGTACGCTGGCCTGCCTGAGCGAGCAGGTGGATGAATGGTACTGCGCACCGCTCGACGGCCCGCGCGGCGCCAGCGTCGAACTGCTGGCGCAACATCTGGCGGAACCGCGACGCTTTAATGATGTCGAAACTGCCTGGCGGCAGGCTATGCAGGATGCTGATAAACAGGATATTGTGATCGTCTGTGGATCGTTCCACACCGTTGCGCAGGTGATGGCGGCGTCAGACGAGATGCGGGGAGTGTGAGTGGCGAGTAAATTTCAGAACCGACTGGTCGGAACCGTGATTCTGGTGGCGCTGGGGGTGATCATCCTGCCAGGGTTGCTGGACGGCAAAAAGAAGCATTACGAGGATGAATTCGCGGCCATTCCTTTGGTGCCGAAGGCGGGCGACGTCGAAGAGAACGACGTGTTGCCGCCGGTGACGCAGCCGTTGCCGGCGCAGCCGCCGGAAGGGGCGGGGGCGCTGGTCGAGCAGCAGGCGGCCAACGAAGCGGCGGCGCAACAGGCGGTGCGACAGAATGCTCAGCAACCGACGCAGGTGGCGCCGCCGCCGGTCGAGACGCGTCCTCAGCCGGTGCAGCAGCAGCCTAAGCCGAAACCGGTGGAAACCAAACCGGTAGAGGTGAAACCGAAACCGGCGCCGCAGCCGAAGCCGGTGGAAGTGAAACCGACGCCAAAGCCGGAGCCGAAACCTGAACCGACGCCGAAGCCTGAGCCGGCACCGCAGCCGAAACCGGCGGAAGAAAAAGCGCCGGCCGGGCAAGCCTATGTCGTGCAGCTCGGGGCGTTGAAGAATGCCGCCAAGGCGAACGAGATTGTCGCTTCGCTGCGTCTTTCGGGCTATCGCGCCTTCACCGTGCCGTCAACGCCGGTGCAAGGGCAGATCACCCGCATTTACGTCGGCCCGGATGCTTCCAAGCAGAAGCTGCAGGCGGCATTGCCGTCGCTGAACTCGATCAGCGGGCTGAGCGGGCAGGTGAAGCCGTACGGTCGTTAAACCCCGCAGGGGCGCAGCAGGATGCGCCCCTGAATTAAGGAGTGGTGGAGAGATCGCTAGAGAAACCGCGCCTTTTACAGGCGAAATCACCTATGTAGGCGCGGCGATTGGGAATTTTTTAATCGCCGCTTTTTATTTGTAACGTGGTAGGAAATCCCCTACGCAAACGTTTTCTTTTTCTGTTAGAATTCGCCGCGAATTGGATGCAGGGGCGATTCATCATTGGAATAGTTCATGGTCTGGATTGATTACGTCATTATAGCGGTGATTGGATTTTCGGCTCTGGTGAGCCTGATCCGAGGGTTTGTTCGCGAAGCATTGTCACTTGTGACATGGGGATGTGCGTTTTTTGTTGCCAGCCATTTCTACTCTTACCTTGCGGTCTATTTCACTCGTTTTGAAGATGAACTGGTGCGAAACGGCATCGCGATCGCGATTTTGTTCATCGCGACCCTGATCGTAGGGGCTATTGTTAACTATGTGATTAGCTCACTGGTAGAGAAAACCGGGCTGTCGGGCACCGACAGGGTGCTGGGCATCTGCTTCGGCGCATTGCGCGGCGTGTTGATCGTTGCGGCGATCCTGTTCTTCCTGGATACCTTTACCGGCTTTTCACAAAGTGCCGACTGGAAACAGTCGCAGCTGATTCCCCAGTTCAGTTACGTCATCAGGTGGTTCTTTGACTACCTGCAGAGCACGTCGAGTTTCTTGCCGACCCAATTGCCGGGGCGGTAGCGCTGATGAGGAAAAGACAACATGTGCGGTATTGTCGGTATCGCCGGTTTTATGCCGGTAAACCAGTCGATTTATGATGCGCTGACGGTGCTTCAGCACCGTGGCCAGGATGCCGCAGGCATCGTCACCATTGACGCCCACAACGGGTTCCGTTTGCGTAAAGCCAACGGCCTGGTGAAGGATGTATTTGAGGCGCGCCATATGCAACGCTTGCAGGGCAACATGGGCATTGGCCATGTGCGTTACCCGACGGCCGGCAGCTCGAGCGCCTCTGAGGCCCAGCCTTTCTACGTCAACTCGCCGTTCGGCATTACGCTGGCCCACAACGGCAACCTGACCAATGCCCATGAGCTGCGCCAAAAGCTGTTCGAAAGCGGCCGCCGCCATGTCAACACCACCTCCGACTCGGAAATCCTGCTGAACGTGCTGGCCAGCGAGCTGGATCGCTTCCCGCATTATCCGCTGGAGGCCGACAACATCTTTACCGCGGTTGCCGCCATGCATCAGCAACTGCGTGGCGCTTACGCCTGCGTGGCGATGATTATCGGCCACGGCCTGCTGGCGTTCCGCGACCCGTACGGCATTCGTCCGCTGGTGATCGGCAAACGCACGCTGGAAGATGGCCGCAGCGAGTATATGGTGGCTTCCGAGAGCGTGGCGCTGGATACCCTGGGCTTTGAATTCCTGCGCGACGTGGCGCCGGGCGAAGCGGTGTACATCACCACCAAAGGCCAGCTGTTCACCCGCCAGTGCGCAGAGAATCCGAAAACCAATCCGTGCCTGTTCGAATACGTCTATTTCGCGCGCCCGGACTCCTTTATGGACAAGATCTCGGTCTACAGCGCCCGCGTACGCATGGGCCAGAAGCTGGGCGAGAAGATTGCCCGCGAATGGGAAGATCTGGACATCGACGTGGTGATCCCGATTCCGGAAACCTCCTGCGACATCGCGTTGGAGATCGCGCGCATTCTCGACAAACCCTACCGCCAGGGCTTTGTGAAGAACCGCTACGTCGGCCGCACCTTCATCATGCCGGGCCAGCAGGCGCGTCGTCAGTCGGTGCGCCGCAAGCTGAACGCCAACCGCGCCGAGTTCCGCGACAAGAACGTGCTGCTGGTGGATGATTCCATCGTGCGCGGCACGACCTCAGAGCAGATCGTCGAGATGGCGCGCGAAGCGGGCGCCAAGCGCGTGTACCTGGCTTCCGCCGCGCCGGAAGTGCGTTTCCCTAACGTCTACGGCATCGACATGCCGAGCGCCAACGAACTGATCGCCCACGGGCGCGAAGTGGATGAAATCCGCCAAATCATCGGCGCCGATGGGCTGATCTTCCAGGACCTCGACGATCTGATCGAAGCGGTGCGTGAAGAAAACCCGGACATCACCCAGTTCGAATGCTCGGTATTCAACGGCATCTACGTGACCAAAGACGTCGATCAAAGCTATCTGGAATACCTGGAGTCGCTGCGCAACGACGACGCCAAGGCGCTGCGGGGACAAACCGAAGCGGAAAATCTGGAACTGCATAACGAAGGCTAACCGCCTGCGTTGATCCATCAGGGGGCATCGCCGCGTCTGCGGCGGTGCGCCTTGCTCCTGTGAACTTGCTTATCCCTCGCCATTGCGGCAAAGTCTGCCTGATCTTATTTTTTACTTTTTACGGCAGAGGCCATTCTTCATGAAACGACTCATCATCGGCATTTCCGGCGCCAGCGGCGCGATCTACGGCGTGCGCCTGTTGCAGGTCTTGCGCGACGTCGCAGAGGTGGAAACCCATCTGGTGATGAGCAACGCTGCAAGGCAGACGCTGGCGCTGGAAACGCCGTACAGTCTGCGTGAAGTGCAGGCGCTGGCCGATGTGGTTCACGATGCGCGCGATATCGCCGCCGCCATCTCTTCCGGTTCCTTCAAAACCCTGGGCATGGCGATTTTGCCTTGTTCAGTCAAAACGCTGTCCGCCATCGTCAACAGCTACAGCGACGGGCTGCTGACCCGCGCCGCCGACGTGGTGCTGAAAGAACGCCGCCGCCTGGTATTGTGCGTGCGTGAAACGCCGTTGCACCTTGGGCACCTGCGGCTGATGACGCAGGCGGTGGAAATGGGCGCGGTGATCATGCCCCCGGTGCCGGCGTTTTATCACCAGCCGAAAAGCGTGGAAGACATCATCGATCAGACCGTCAATCGGGTGATCGATCAGTTTGATATCGAATTGCCGGCCGATCTGTTCACCCGTTGGCAGGGTGCTGATTAACATTTTCATCCCCAAATTGGTACATTTGTGCAACACCGCACTGAATTAGGGCTGCGCATGCACCATAATGATCCCACTTCATCACGTTCACTGTTTCATGGCGCCGTCCTGTCGCGGCTGCCAGTGGCGCGGCCCCGAGCGGCCGATTTAATTTTGCGGTTATCGTCCCAGGAAACAGTATTGTGAAGGCCGGAGCCGTTCCCTCCGCCCGTAGCACCTAATGTGGCACGATTACTGCAAATTGATTTGGTGGGGAAAAGTAATGCCCGTAGTGGCATCAAAAAAATCAATTTGAGGGTAATTTATGAAAAAGCTGGTTAAGGTTCTTCCTTTAGTCTTGGCTTTGGCGGCCGCAAACAGCGCATTCGCCGCTATCCCATCGACATTGAAGATTGGCACCGATCCGACTTATGCGCCGTTTGAATCCAAAAACGCCAAAGGCGAGCTGGTCGGCTTCGATATCGATTTGGCCAAAGAGCTGTGCAAACGCATAAATACCCAATGCACCTTCGTGGAGAGCGACTTTGACGCGCTGATCCCATCCCTCAAGGCGAAAAAGATCGACGCTATCATCTCTTCGCTGTCCATCACCGAAAAACGCCAGCAGGAAATCGCCTTTACCGACAAGCTGTATGCCGCCAACGCCCGCCTGATCGCGCCGAAGGGGTCTAAGCTGTTGCCTACCGTGGATGCGTTGAAAGGCAAGAGCGTGGGCGTGCTGCAGGGCACGACCCAGGAAGCCTACGCCAACGCCATGTGGCAGCCGAAGGGCGTCACCGTGGTGCCTTATCAGAACCAGGATCTGGTCTACGCCGATCTGGCCTCCGGGCGTATCGACGCCGCCTTCCAGGATGAAGTGGCGGGCAGCGATGGCTTCCTGAAACAGCCGCCGGGCAAAGACTATGCGTTCGCCGGCGAATCGGTGAAGGATGACAAATTCTTTGGCGTCGGCACCGGCATGGGGCTGCGCAAAACCGATACCGAGCTGAAAGCGGCGCTGGACAAAGCCTTCGCCGAGATGCGCAAAGACGGCACCTACGATAAATACGCGAAAAAGTACTTCGACTTCGACGTCTACGGCGGCTAATCCGCTAACCGTTCCATGCTGTGACTGCGGGGCCGGTGCGCCGGCTCCGATGGTTCGGATCCTAGACGACAGGGTGAAGTAGATGCTGCAAGGCTATTCCCAACTGATTTTCGAGGGGGCTCTGGTGACGCTGGAGTTGGCCCTCAGTTCCGTATTGTTGGCGGTGGTGATCGGGTTGATCGGCGCCGGCGGCAAACTCTCCCACAACCCCCTTATTTCCGGCCTGTTCGGCGCTTACACCACGCTGATCCGCGGCGTGCCCGATCTGGTGCTGATGCTGCTGATTTTTTATGGCCTGCAAATCGCCTTGAACAACATCACCACGCTGCTCGGTTTCTCGCAGATCGATATTGACCCGCTCGGCGCCGGCATCATTACCCTCGGCTTTATTTACGGCGCGTACTTTACCGAAACCTTCCGCGGCGCCTACTTGGCGGTGCCGAAAGGGCAGATTGAGGCGGCGACGGCCTACGGCTTCAGCGGCGCGCAGATCTTTCGGCGCATTTTGTTCCCGGCGATGATGCGCTTCGCCTTGCCGGGCATCGGCAACAACTGGCAGGTGATCCTGAAGGCAACGGCGCTGGTGTCTATCCTTGGCCTGAACGACGTGGTGAAAGCCACGCAGTTGGCGGGGAAAGGCACCTATCAGCCGTTCTTCTTCGCCATCGTAGCCGGCGTGGTTTACCTGATTTTCACTACCGTTTCCAACGGCGTGCTGTTGTGGCTTGAACGGCGTTACTCACTGGGCGTCAAGAGGGCCGAGCTATGATCGAGATTTTGCAACAGTATTGGCAGTCGCTGCTGTGGAGCGATGGCTACCGTTTCACCGGCGTGGCGGTCACGCTGTGGCTGCTGATCGCCTCCGTGGTGATGGGCGGGTTGCTGGCGATCCCGATGGCGGTGGCGCGCGTCTCTTCCCTGCGCTGGGTGCGTTTCCCGGTGTGGCTCTACACCTACGTGTTTCGCGGCACGCCGCTGTACGTGCAGTTGCTGGTGTTCTACTCCGGCATGTACAGCCTGGAAATCGTGCGCGGCAGCGAGTTTCTCAACGCGTTTTTCCGCAGCGGGCTCAACTGCACCATCCTGGCGCTGACGCTCAACACCTGCGCGTATACCACCGAGATCTTCGCCGGGGCGATCCGCTCGGTGCCGCACGGTGAAATCGAGGCCGCCAACGCCTACGGTTTCTCGCGCTTCAAGATGTATCGCTGCATCATTTTGCCTTCGGCGCTGCGCACCGCGCTGCCGGCCTACAGCAACGAAGTGATCCTGATGCTGCACTCCACCGCGCTGGCGTTTACCGCCACCGTGCCGGATCTGCTGAAGATTGCGCGCGACATCAATGCCGCGACCTATCAGCCGTTTTACGCTTTCGGCATTGCGGCGGTGTTGTACCTGATCATCTCCTACGTGTTAATCAGCCTGTTCCGCAAAGCTGAAAAACGCTGGATGGCACACGTTAGTCACTGATAAATGACGGGAAGAAAAACCATGTCTGAGAATAAATTAGCCGTCACGGAACTGCACAAACGCTATGGCGATCACGAGGTGCTGAAGGGCGTCTCGCTGGCGGCCAACGCCGGGGATGTGATCAGCATCATCGGCTCCTCCGGCTCCGGCAAAAGTACCTTTCTGCGCTGCATCAACTTCCTCGAGAAGCCGAGCGAAGGCTCGATCAGCCTGAACAACGAAGATATTCGCATGGTGCGCGACAAGGACGGCCAGCTGAAGGTATTCGACAAGAAGCAGCTGCAGCTGCTGCGTACCCGCCTGACCATGGTGTTCCAGCATTTTAACCTGTGGAGCCATATGACGGTGCTGGAGAACGTGATGGAGGCGCCGGTGCAGGTGCTGGGGCTGAGCAAGGCCGACGCGCACGAGCGCGCGGTGCGCTACCTGGATAAAGTGGGCATCGACGAGCGGGCGCGCGGCAAGTACCCGGTGCACCTGTCGGGCGGCCAGCAGCAGCGCGTCTCCATTGCCCGCGCATTGGCGATGGAGCCGGAAGTGCTACTGTTTGACGAACCGACGTCGGCGCTGGATCCCGAGTTGGTGGGCGAGGTGCTGCGCATCATGCAGAAGCTGGCGGAGGAGGGAAAAACCATGGTGGTGGTGACGCACGAAATGGAATTTGCGCGCCACGTTTCGAACCACGTGATCTTCCTGCACAAAGGGTTGATCGAAGAGCAGGGCCCGCCGGCCGAGCTGTTCGGCAATCCCAAAAGCCCGCGCCTGCAGCAGTTCCTGTCCGGCGCGTTGAAGTAACCTCAGATCAGCGGGCTTCGGCCCGCTGATTGACAACGTCATCCAATGCCTGTTCCAGCTCCAGATAACGGAAGTGGAAACCGGCCTCTTCCAGGCGCTTCGGCACCGCCCGCTGGCCGCCGAGCACCAGCACCGCCGCTTCCCCCATCAACAGCCGCATGACGAACGCCGGCACCCGCAGAAACGCCGGGCGATCGAGCACGTTGGCCAATTGGGCGGCGAATTGCTCGTTGTGCACCGGGTAGGGAGCGACCATGTTGAACGGGCCGCTCAGGGTGGCGTGATCCAGCAGATAAATAATGCCGTTGACCATGTCTTCGAGGTGGATCCACGGCAGGTATTGGCGACCGTCGCCGATCGGGCCGCCGAGCCCGAAGCGGAACGGCGGCAGCATTTTGGCCAGCGCGCCGCCCTGTGGCGCCAGCACCACGCCGGTGCGCAGCAGGCAGACGCGGGTGGCGTCGCTTTGCGCCTGCAGCGCCAGCGCTTCCCAGCGTTGACACAGCTGGTGGGTGAATTCGTCGTGCGGCGGCTCCTCTTCGGTCACCACCGCCTGCCCCTGATCGCCGTAGTAGCCGACGGCGGAACCGGAAATCAGCACGCCGGGGGGCGTGCTGCCGGCCTTGATCAGCTTCGCCAAGCGTTCGGTCAGATCCCAGCGGCTGCGGCACAGCCGCTCTTTCTGCTGCACGCTCCAGCGCTTGTCGGCGATAGGTTCGCCGGCCAGGTTGATCACCGCGTCAAATTCATCCAGCGATTGCCGGTCGTCCAGCGTTCGCCAATAGCTCGGCCGGTCGCCCAGCCGGGCTCGGGCTCGCCGTTCGTCTCGGGTCAGCACCGTAATGTGGTGAGAAAGCGCCAGCAGTCTTGCCGTCAGGCTGCTGCCTATCAATCCCGTTGCGCCGGTGATCAGGATCCGCATGGTCGACCTCCCTGAATTAGTCCCGGCGGTAGCTCATGGTCATGGAAACCGAGTCGGCGTAGCGCAGGGCCAGAAGTTTATCTATCTCCACTTCAGCATAGGTCACCCAGGCGTGTTCTTTTACGATATCGAGCACATCCTGCGTTAATTTTTCCAGCAACGCGAAACGGTTATCTTCCACATGGCGGATGATCGCTTTGGTGATGGTGCGGTAGTTGAGCGCATCGGCGATATCTTCGCTGTTGCGCGCCTTGTCCGCCGGGTAGTGGATCACCACGTTGATCAGGACGTCCTGTCGGTTGTTGATTTCCTCTTCCTTGATACCGATGAACGTGCGCAGCCGCAGATTTTTAATGCGAATAACGGCGTCGGGTTGACTGAAAGACATCAGAGATTCTCCATAGGTCTGATTATTAGCGTTCAGAATACACGGAAAGTAGGGAAATGATAACGCAGGGACAATGTGACTCCCCGGCCGACGGGGAGTCGGGGGGAACTTAGGCTTGTTCGGCCAGTTTGTAGGCGCGCTCGGTCGCCGGGCGATTGCTGATGCGCTCGAACCAGTTGCGCACCGCCGGGTAATCCGCCAGATCGATGCGCTGGCGCGGATGCGACACGACCCACGGGTAGGTGGCGATATCGGCGATGCTGTAGTTATCGCCGCCCAGGTACGGGTGTTTTTGCAGTTCAGCTTCCAGCACGCCGTACAGCCGCTTGGTCTCCAGATGGTAACGCTCGATGGCGTAAGGCACCGGCTGCGGCGCGTAGTGGTTAAAGTGGTGATTCTGCCCGAGCATCGGCCCGAATCCGGCCACTTGCCAGAACAGCCACTGCAGGGTAGCGGCGCGTTCGCGCAGGCCCTTGCTCAGCAGCTTGCCGGTCTTCTCCGCCAGATACAGCAGGATTTCCCCGGATTCGAACAGGCTGATCGGCGCGCCGCCGTCCACCGGTTGCTGATCGACGATCGCCGGGATTTTGTTGTTGGGAGAAATGCTCAGAAAGTCCGGCTTGAACTGCTCGCCGGCGCTGATGTTTACGCGATGGATACGGTAGGGTAAGCCGACCTCTTCCAAAAACAAGGTGATCTTGTGACCATTGGGAGTAGGCGCGTAATACAGGTCAATCATGTTGCCTCCTGCGGTAAGGTGATCTGTAATTCATTACACGTTGCTGCGGTCTTCGCCGCGCACAAAGGTATATCAGAGATCCAACAATAGCAGCTAAGGATAGCAGGCTATGTGGGATTCGTCCGATGCTATCTGCGCAGTTGGATCACAATTCTCCACCGGGGCGGGCGGCGGTTTGCCGCACGGCGCCGGCGCGGTAAAATGGCGCTTATTTCCCTCTATAGGACAAGGTTATGAAGCTGATGTTCGCCTCGGATATCCACGGTTCGCTGCCGGCTACCGAACGCGTGCTGGAATTGTTCGCACAACACGGCGCCGACTGGTTGATTCTTCTGGGTGATTTGCTGAATCACGGCCCGCGCAACGCGCTGCCCGCCGGGTATCAGCCCGCTCAGGTTGCCGAACGATTGAATCGCTATAGCGACAAGATCATCGCCGTTCGCGGCAATTGCGACAGCGAGGTCGATCAGATGCTGCTGACGTTTCCCATCGAGGCGCCCTGGCAACAGGTTTTACTGCAAAAAAGACGATTGTTTTTGACCCACGGTCACCTTTATCATCCCTCGGCACTGCCGCCGTTATCCTGCGGTGACGTCTTGGCCTATGGCCATACGCATCTGCCGCAGGCGGAGCGGCAGGGTGAGATCTATTGCTTCAATCCGGGCTCGGTCAGCATCCCGAAAGGGGGCTTTCCCGCCAGCTACGGCATGTTGGAAAGCGGCACTTTGCGCGTGCTGACGCTCGACGACGGCAAGGTCGTCGCGGAGGTGGCGTTAACACGCTAAACGCACTAATTTATACACACACAATAAAAATCTTTGAAAAACACTCATTGATTAACCAGCGCGCGGGATTGCATCGCGCCAAAATAGAAGGTTTTAGAGGATGGCGGAACAGGGTCAGGCTGCAGATACCGAGTGGGTTGATATCGTCGACGAGCAAAACGAGGTGATTGCTCAATCCAGTCGTCAACAGATGCGGGCGGAGCGGCTGCGTCATCGTGCTACCTATATTGTGGTGCATGATGGGATGGGAAAAATTCTGGTGCAGCGTCGCACCGAGATCAAGGACTTCTACCCGGGCTGGCTGGACGCGACGGCGGGCGGCGTAGTGCAAAGCGGTGAAAACGTGCTGGATTCGGCGCGCCGCGAGGCGGAAGAGGAGCTGGGCATCGCCGGCGTGCCTTTCGCCGAGCACGGTCTGTTCTACTTCGAGGAAGAGCAGTGCCGGGTGTGGGGGGCGCTGTTCAGCTGCGTATCGCACGGGCCGTTCGCGCTGCAGGAAGAAGAAGTGGCCGAGGTGTGCTGGCTGACGCCGGAAGAGATCACCGCCCGCTGCGACGAGTTTACCCCGGATTCGCTGAAGGCGCTGTCGCTGTGGCTGACGCGCAACAATGAACAGGATTACGGCAAGCCGCTCGACAATCACTGAGCCGCCTGCGCATGGAAAAGCCGGTCATCGACCGGCTTTTTTTACGGGCGGATTCAGCAGCTGTCGCGGCGGCACAGCGTGGCGGGCAGGGAGCCTGGCGGCTGCCAGGGATGCTCGTTCAGCCGCGCCAGCAGCGCCTGGCCGGCCTGAATGCCGATATCGCGATGCGGAATGGTCATGGTGGTCAGCGGCGGCTGGCACACCCGGCTGAACTCGCTATTGCCGAAGCCCACCACCGCCAGATTATCCGGCACCTTGATGCGCCGCCGCTGGCATTCATACAGTACGCCGCCCGCCAGTTCGTCCGACGCGCACACCAGCGCGTCCAGCTCCGGCCAGGCCAGCAAGAATTCCGGCAGCTGCTGCGCGCCGGTGCTAAAGCTGGCGGGCTGCGCGGCGTTGATGACCCGATGCGGCGACATATGGTTGCGCAGCAGCGCCTTGTGCCAGCCCTGCAGGTGCTGCTGGAAAATCCACTGCTCCTGATTGGCGCACAGCAGCCCGATATTCTGGTAACCGCTGGCGATCACCGTTTGCGTCAGCTGATACATGGCCGCCACGTAATCGATGCCGATGCTCATGTCGATCGGATCGGCGCGTACGGCGCCGATCTCCACCACCGGAATGTTGGCGGCGATCAACGCGTTGCGGGCATTTTGCGAATGCTCGACGCTGAGCAGCACCGCCGCCGCCAGGTTGTAAGAGAGCAGCGTCTCCAGCAGTTTCTCCTCGCGTTCCAGGTGGTGCTGCGACTCCGCCAGCATGATGTGATAGCCGGCGGGCTGCAGCACTTTCTGCAGGCCGGCGAACATCTCGGCGCAGCCGGATTCGGACAGGCTGGGCACCACCATGGCGATGGTGTAGGACGAGGCCGAGGCCAGCGAGCTGGCGGCCAGGTTGGGCAGATAGCCCAGCTCGTTTACCGCCGCGTCTATCTTCTCGCGCAGTTTGTCCGAAACCTGTTCCGGCGTGCGCAGCGCGCGCGACACCGTCATGGTGCCGACGCCCGCCAGTTGCGCTACGTCAGCCAACGTCACCCTGCCTGTGCTGCGGCGTTTTTTACCGATCGACATGCCTAATCCCGACTGAAATGCGCGCGCGGCGCATAAAGATTGTGATGGTGGGAAGCCGACGGCGCGGCTTCGACGATCCCAGTATGCGGCACATTCTACCCCGTAACCCGGAAGAGCGAGAAAAAATTGTGGTTAACGCCGCGCCGCGGCATGGTGTTTTGATAGCGCTATCACAGTTCTGCATGATAGCGCTTTGGTAGCGCTATCTTTGTGATGCCAATCACTGTGCAGCCGAGAGGGGTTGATTAAAGTTTTACCGTCGTCGGTGAATTAATCACCGGCCGAAACCATCAACGCTTGGGAGGGTAACGTGCTGAAAGAATGGCTGACCGCCGATCATATACAGCTGTGCGAACGGGTGGAGGACTGGCGCCAGGCGGTAACGCTGAGCGCGCAACCGCTGCTGCAACGCGGCGTGATTACGCCGAATTACCTGACGGCCATCTTTCATCAGCAGGAGCAGCTTGGCCCCTACTTCGTCCTGGCGCCGGGCATCGCCATGCCGCACGCGCGGCCGGAGCAGGGCGCCAACGCGCTGGGGCTGTCGCTGTTGAAGATCCACCAGGGCGTGAATTTTCATTCTGCGGATAACGATCCGGTTCAGGTGGTGGTGATGCTTTCCGCACCCGACGGCAACAGTCATATTGAAATGATTTCGCAGTTGGCGGAATTATTTTCCGATAACACGGCGATGGAGGCGTTATTTCACGCCACAGATAAACGGCAAATTGAGGATATTATCGCCCGCTATTAACGTTTAATCACCAGGAACATTATTAATGCCCATAACGCCGGGAATATTCCCGGCGGCGCTACCCTACACGCTAAATTCAACAGGTGGATATCATGAAAATCATGGCGATTTGCGGTTCAGGCCTCGGCAGTAGCTTTATGGTGGAAATGAACATTAAAAAGGTGCTGAAAAAGATGGGGGTGGAGGCCGAGGTCGAACACTCCGATCTGTCGTCCGCCACTCCCGGCGCCGCCGACGTGTTCGTGATGGCGAAAGACATCGCCGACAGCGCCAGCGTACCGGCCGAGCAGCTGGTGGTGATCAGCAACATCATCGACATTAATGAGCTGGAAGCCAAGCTGCGCGCTTACTTCGAAGCTCACTCAATCATCTGAATAAAACGATTGGCGAGGTGGATATGTTTATCCAGGAAACGCTTAAGTTTGTGGTGGATATATTAAAGGTGCCTTCGGTACTGGTCGGGCTTATTGCGCTGATCGGTTTGCTGGCGCAAAAGAAATCATTTTCCGACGTGGTGAAAGGCACGGTAAAAACCATTCTCGGCTTTATCGTTTTGGGCGGCGGCGCCACGGTATTGGTCGGGTCGCTCAATCCGCTGGGCGGCATGTTCGAACACGCGTTTAATATTCAGGGCATCATTCCGAATAACGAAGCCATCGTCTCCATCGCGTTGGAGAAATACGGTGCTTCCACCGCGCTGATCATGGCGTTCGGCATGGTGGCGAATATCGTGGTGGCGCGCTTTACCCGATTGAAATACATCTTCCTCACCGGCCACCACACCTTCTACATGGCCTGCATGATCGGCATCATCCTGACGGTGGCGGGCTTCGAGGGCGTACAGCTGGTGTTCACCGGCGCGCTGACCCTGGGGCTGGTGATGGCGTTCTTCCCGGCGATCGCCCAACGCTATATGCGCCGCATCACCGGCAACGACGATATCGCCTTCGGCCACTTCGGCACCCTGGGCTATGTGCTGTCCGGTTGGATCGGCTCGAGAGTGGGGAAAAACTCGCGCTCGACCGAAGAGATGAACCTGCCGAAAAACCTCAGTTTCCTGCGCGACAGCTCCATTTCGATCTCGATGACCATGATTGTCATCTACCTGATCCTGGCGATCTGCGCCGGGCGGGCCTATGTGGAAAGCGAGCTCAGCGGCGGCCAGAACTACCTGGTGTATTCGATTATCCAGGCTATCACCTTCGCCGCCGGGGTATTCATTATCCTGCAGGGCGTGCGCTTGATTCTGGCAGAGATCGTGCCGGCGTTCACCGGCTTCTCGGAAAAACTGGTGCCTAACGCGCGGCCGGCGCTGGATTGCCCGGTGGTTTACCCCTATGCCCCCAACGCGGTGCTGATCGGCTTCCTGTTCAGCTTCCTCGGCGGGTTGGCCGGGCTGTTCCTGCTGGGGCAACTGAAGATGGTGTTGATCCTGCCCGGCGTAGTGCCGCATTTCTTCACCGGCGCTACCGCCGGGGTGTTCGGCAACGCCACCGGCGGGCGGCGCGGTGCGATGCTGGGCGCTTTCGCCAATGGTCTGCTGATCACCTTCCTGCCGGTGCTGCTGTTGCCGGTACTGGGGGCGCTGGGCTTTGCCAACACCACCTTCTCCGACGCCGACTTCGGCGCGATCGGCATCCTGCTGGGCAACATGGCGCGCTTTATGTCGAAGGAGATGATCATGCTGGCGATTGTCGCCGTGTTTGCGCTGCTGGTGGCGCATAACTTCCTGGGAAAACGCAAAGGCGCGCCGGCCGCTGACCGCGTCGAGAAATAACGAGGGCAGAGTGATGAACGACACAACGAGCGAAATGGAAATTGAAGAGCTGCGCGCCCTGGCGCGCGCCATCCGCCTGGAAACATTGAAGGCGTTGACCGGGCTGGGGTTTGGCCACTACGGCGGCTGTATGTCGGTGGTCGAGACGCTGGCGGTATTGTACGGCGGCGTGATGCGCATCGATCCGGCGGATCCGGACTGGCCGGAGCGCGATGACTTCGTGCTGTCGAAGGGGCACGCCGGCCCGGCGCTGTACAGCACGCTGGCGATCAAGGGCTACTTCCCGCTGGCGGAGTTGCAAACTCTCAATCAGAACGGCACGCGCCTGCCGAGCCATCCGGACCGGCTGCGCACGCGCGGCGTGGACGCCACTACCGGCTCGCTGGGGCAGGGTGTGTCGATCGCCGCCGGCATGGCGCTGTCCCATCGGCTGGCGGGGCGCCGCAATCGGGTGTTCAGCATCCTCGGCGACGGTGAACTGAACGAAGGGCAGTGCTGGGAGGCGTTCCAGTTTATCGCCCACCACAATCTGAACAACCTGACGCTGTTTATCGATTACAACAAACAGCAGCTGGACGGCGCGCTGGACGAGGTGATCCAACCGTTCGATCTGGCCGCCAAGTTCCGCGCTTTCGGCTTTGAGGTGCAGACCATCAAGGGCGACGACATTGCGGCGCTGCTGGCGGCGGTGAGGCCGGCGCGCGGCGGAGAACAGCGGCCGCTGGCGATCGTGCTCGACAGCATCAAGGGACAGGGGGTGACCTATTTGGAAAACCTGTCGAACTCACACCACCTGCGCCTGACGCCGGACGTGCAGCAGGAGATTGAAAAAGCCATCGCCGAACTGGAGGCCGCCCATGTTTAACGTAGTGACGCAGTTGGAAAACGACGCCGTCGAAATGCGCAAAGTCTATGCCGGCGCGGTGCGGCGGCAGATTGAAGCGGGCGCGCCGATCATCGCGCTGGAGGCGGATCTGATGAGCTCCATGGCGATGGACGGCGTGCATAAGGATCACCCGCAGCACGTGATTAACTGCGGCATCATGGAGGCTAACGTGATCGGCGTCGCCGCCGGGCTGTCGCTGACCGGCCGGGTGCCGTTCGTGCACACCTTTACCGCCTTCGCCAGCCGCCGCTGTTTCGATCAGCTGTTCATGTCGCTGGATTATCAGCGCAACAACGTCAAGGTGATCGCTTCCGACGCCGGGGTGAGCGCCTGCCACAACGGCGGCACCCACATGTCGTTCGAGGATATGGGCATCGTGCGCGGGCTGGCGCACTCGGTGGTGCTGGAAGTGACCGACGCCACCATGTTCGCCGACATTCTGCGCCAGCTGATGGATCTGCGCGGCTTCTACTGGGTGCGCACCATCCGCAAGCAGGCGACGCGCATCTACCAGGACGGCTCGCGCTTTACCATCGGCAAGGGCAACCTGCTGCGCGACGGCGACGATATCACGTTGATCGCCAACGGCATCATGGTGGCGGAGGCGCTGAAGGCGGCGGAGATGCTGGCGCGGCAGGGCGTCAGCGCGGCGGTGATCGATATGTTCACCCTCAAGCCTATTGACCGTGAACTGATCAAAACCTACGCGGCCAAGACCGGACGCATCGTCACCTGTGAAAACCACAGCATTCATAACGGGCTGGGGTCGGCGGTGGCGGAGGTATTGGCGGAGGAATGTCCGACGCCGATGCGGCGCGTGGGGGTGAAGGAGCGTTACGGCCAGGTGGGCACCCAGGCGTTTTTACAGCAGGAGTACGGCCTGACCGCCGAGCACATTCTGGAGGCTGCCGGGCAGCTGCTGCAAAAATAGTTCTCGAGTCAATAACAACTGCTGTAACGAATGAGGTCTGGTGCTCTGGACAAAGCACATAGCTTCCTGCCCAGTATCTGAGTCATGACTCACGCGTTATCAACTGAGAAGCCCCTTAGGGGGCTTTTTGTTTTTAATGGATAATAGATGGCCAATGCTTAGGTAAAAAGAGATAATAAAAATAGTATAATAAATACAATTAGTTATATTCATGGAGTGAATAATGATAACAGCAAGAGGCTCGTTCAGAAGGCTGACGCTAGGCGAGATCACGCTATCCCGTTCTACGCTCATCATGATGATGTTGCTCAGTGGCTGTATGCTTGAAAAGCAACGTTTTTACACTGCGGATATTACGCTGAGGGGAAATGATCTCTGTTTCTCTTTACCGCAAACCGACCCAACACAGAGTGGCAGGGTCAGTCTGGTCAGTATCGCTATTGAACACCGGTTGGGTAGCCAAACGCATGAACTCTGGCGTAGGACCATTCTACCGCCGAAGCCCGTTGAGACGATTACGCCCGGCCAATGTATCCCATACTCGTTCAAGGCATTTGAGAGCAATGTGCCATATACCGTGGCAATCAGTACCGTAGATCCTCAGGATGCAGATTCCAAACGTTTCTGGCAGCGCAGTTTCTCGCTGAAAATCAGTGACGGCCAGATTTCGCAGGTTATTGCCAGCGCGAAGTAATAAAGCCAGAGAAGGGATGAATGAGATGACTGGGGCAGCAATGTGTGTGAAGCGGGGTGATTGGTATAACGCTTGAGAAGGAATTGATTATGCAACTCGGCATGGTTACTAAATGGGCTCATCGGCTATTGACGACGGTTTTGTTGGTTATTGTCGTTGGCTTTGCGGGGTATTGGTATGCCACCCGCGATACTTATGACGATAAGCTCTACAGCAAAAAGCAGTTGACCGACGAGATTTGGCTCTATGTCACCGAGTACCAGAATGCGGGGGCCACCGACACGGATGTGTATCGTTACTATTTGAACGGAAGCCTGGATGGCGACCCTATCAACGTGCTGAGTCAAAGCGCGCCAATTTTGACGGCGGATCGGGCTGATGCAACTATCCGCGGCGAGGGCAACCGCGTCACCATCAATTTTTCCGGGAAGGTGTATTCCTTTACGAATTCGGCATTTTTCTATGCCACGAACAGCCAAATCCCCATCATGCCTACCATTGATTTTTCTGCACGGGGCGTCAGCGCCTGGCGATGATGGTGGGTGCTGCGGATTTGGCGGGTATTGTCTAAAACAGCATCATCACCAAGAATATCAGGCATAAAAAAGCCAGTCAGGATTACCTGACTGGCTTTTTTTAACGGTTTATTACGCCTTGGCGGCGGCAGCGTCAGCCTGGGAAGACTGGATCGCCGTCAGCGCGACGGTGTAGACGATATCGTCAACCAGTGCGCCGCGCGACAGGTCGTTCACCGGCTTGCGCATGCCTTGCAGCATCGGGCCGATGGAAACCAGGTCAGCGGAGCGCTGTACCGCTTTGTAGGTGGTGTTGCCGGTGTTCAAATCCGGGAAGATGAACACGGTCGCCTGGCCGGCCACCGGTGAGTTCGGCGCCTTGGACTTGGCAACGTCGGCCATGATGGCGGCGTCGTACTGCAGCGGGCCGTCGATGATCAAATCCGGGCGTTTTTCCTGCGCCAGACGGGTCGCTTCGCGCACTTTCTCTACGTCGCTGCCCGCACCGGAGTTGCCGGTGGAGTAGGAGATCATCGCAACGCGCGGCTCGATGCCGAAGGCCGCGGCGGAATCCGCAGACTGGATGGCGATTTCAGACAGCTGCTCGGCGGTCGGATCCGGGTTGATCGCGCAGTCGCCGTAGACCAGTACCTGGTCAGGCAGCAGCATGAAGAACACGGAGGAGACCAGCGAGCTGCCCGGTGCGGTTTTGATCAGCTGCAACGGCGGACGGATGGTGTTGGCGGTGGTGTGAACCGCACCGGAGACCAGGCCGTCGACTTCGCCTTGTTCCAGCATCAGGGTGCCGAGCACCACGTTGTCTTCCAGCTGCTCGCGCGCGACCACTTCGGTCATGCCCTTGCTCTTACGCAGCTCAACCAGACGCGGCACGTAGTTTTCACGCACGGCGACCGGATCGACGATTTCGATGCCTTTGCCCAGCTCAACGCCTTGCGCCGCCGCGACGCGCTGGATCTCGTCCGGGTTGCCGAGCAGCACGCATTCCGCGATGCCGCGTTCGGCGCAGATGGCCGCCGCTTTCACGGTGCGCGGCTCATCGCCTTCCGGCAGCACGATGCGCTTGCCGGCTTTACGCGCCAGCTCGGTCAGCTCGTAACGGAACGCCGGTGGAGACAGGCGGCGTGAACGCTCGGAGGTGGCGGTCAGCGAATCGATCCACTCGGTGCTGATGTGGCTGGCCACGTAGTTCTGCACTTTCTCGATGCGCTGGTGGTCGTCCGCCGGCACTTCGAGGTTGAAGCTCTGCAGGCTCAGCGAGGTCTGCCAGGTGTTGGTGTCGACCATGAACACCGGCAGGCCGGTCTGGAAGGCGCGTTCGCACAGCTTCTTGATCGGCTCGTCGATGGCGTAGCCGCCGGTCAGCAGGATGGCGCCGATTTCCACGCCGTTCATCGCCGCCAGGCAGGCGGAGACCAGTACGTCAGGACGGTCTGCGGAGGTCACCAGCAGGGAGCCAGGGCGGAAGTGTTCCAGCATGTGCGGGATGCTGCGCGCACAGAAGGTCACGGACTTCACGCGGCGGGTCATGATGTCGCCTTCGTTGACCACGCGGGCCTTCAGGTGGCGAGCCATGTCGATGGCGCGGGTGGCGATCAGATCGAAGCTCCACGGCACGCAGCCCAGAACCGGCAGCGGGCTGTTGGCGAACAGCTGCGCAGGATCGACGTGGGCGATGCTGGCCTTGGTGGAGTCGTCGAAGATTTCGGACAGGTCAGGACGGGTGCGGCCCTGATCGTCGACCGGCGCGTTCAGCTTGTTGATGATAACGCCGGTGATGTTTTTGTTCTTGCTGCCGC
The DNA here is from genome assembly GCF_052691795.1 of Serratia sp. TSA_130.1. Classification (NCBI taxonomy): domain Bacteria; kingdom Pseudomonadati; phylum Pseudomonadota; class Gammaproteobacteria; order Enterobacterales; family Yersiniaceae; genus Serratia; species Serratia sp. TSA_130.1. The sequence continues at coordinate 1,007,812 of NZ_JBQZFS010000001.1, read as the reverse complement.
CGAAGCTGGTGCGCGCCAGTTCGATGCGCTCTTTCAGCTGCGCCGGGGAGTCGTTGCCCAGCGCCAGCACGAAGACGATCTCGGCGTTCAGGGTTTTGGCGATCTCGTAGTTCAGCGCGTTGGCGAACTGATGCTTGCGGGTCGGCACCAGGCCTTCGATCAGCACCACTTCCGCGTCTTTGGTGTTCTCGTGGTAGCGCGCCACGATCTCTTCCATCAGCACGTCTTGCTGGTTGGAGCTCAGCAGGCCCTCAACGTAGTCCATGCGCAGCGGTTCGGCCGCCGGAATGGTGGAGTTGCTGCGGATGATGGTGGTGGTCTGGTCGAGTGCGTTGTCGCCGGTGCGCGGTTGAGCGATAGGTTTGAACACGCTCAGACGAACGCCTTTTTGCTCCATGGAGCGGATGACACCCAGGCTGACGCTGGTCAGGCCGACGCTGGTGCCGGTGGGGATCAACATAATAGTACGTGACACAGAATAGTCCTCTTCACGATTAACATGAGGCTAAAACAACACCGTCAGCCTGGGCTGACGGTGTTTTGAGAGCATTACGCGGTCAGGCGGGATGCGTCCTGCGCGATGACCAACTCTTCGTTGGTCGGGATCACCAGCGCCAGGCGGCTGCCGTCTTTGGTGATGGCGCCGGATTTGCCGAAGCGAGCGGCCATGTTGCGGTCGTGGTCGATTTCGAAGCCCAGCAGGCCCAGTTTGTTCAGGGTCAGCTCACGCACCATGCCGGCGTTCTCGCCGATGCCGCCGGTGAAGATCACCGCGTCCAGACGGCCTTCCATCAGCGCGCTGTAGGCGCCGACGTATTTGGCCAGACGGTGGCAGAACACGTCCATGGCGCGTTTGGCGTCGGCTTTGCTGTCGTAGTTGTCTTCAACGTAACGGCAGTCGCTGGTGACTTCGGTCAGGCCCAGCAGGCCGGATTCTTTGGTCAGCATCTTGTTGATCTGATCAACGCTCATGCCCAGAGAATCGTGCAGGTGGAAGATGATAGCCGGATCGATGTCACCGCTGCGGGTGCCCATTACCAGGCCTTCCAGCGGGGTCAGACCCATGGAGGTGTCAACGCACTGGCCGTTGCGCACTGCGGTGACGGAGCCGCCGTTGCCCAGGTGGCAAGTGATCACGTTCACTTCTTCTACCGGCTTGTTCAGCATCTTCGCGGCTTCTTGAGTCACGTAGAAGTGGCTGGTGCCGTGTGCGCCGTAGCGGCGAACGCCGTGGTCGCGGTACAGGCTGTACGGCAGGGCGTACAGGTAAGATTCTTCCGGCATGGTCTGGTGGAACGCGGTGTCGAACACGGCAACGTTCTTGTCAGCCAAGTGAGGGAAGGATTTCAGCGCTTCCGCGATGCCGATCAGGTGAGCCGGGTTGTGCAGTGGTGCAAACGGCACGGAATCTTTGATACCCTGCAGAACTTCGTCGTTGATCACGGCGGAAGCGGTGAACTTCTCGCCGCCGTGCACGATGCGGTGGCCGATAGCGGTCAGCTGCGCAGAAAGCTCTGGTTTTTGTGCCAGAATAGTATTAACAATGAAGTTCAGCGCTTCGCTGTGTGCAGCGCCGGCCCCCAGGGCAGCTTCGTGTTTGGCGCCGTCCATTTTCCACTTGATGCGAGCTTCAGGCAGGTGGAAACACTCGGCCAAACCGGAGAGGAATTCGTCGCCGTTAACGGCATCGATGATGGCGAATTTCAGAGAAGAACTGCCGCAGTTAAGAACCAGTACTAGCTTACTCGACATGGAAGTACCTACTTAAATAGTCGTGTTGTTAAAAGAAAATCGAACACACGTGGTGAATTAATCGTCAATCAGACAACAAGCGTAGCGCATAGTGCCGATGACATTTATGATTAACATCATGTGAAGTGCACAAATCACAGGATGATGGAAAAACCGATGATTTCTCTGCGGTTTAAATAATCTTGATTTTTATAGGGCTAAAAGTTGACAAAATTTACGTCATCTTCTACCGGCCACAAGGCCGGCTTAGGATACCGATAGCCCGGTGCAAACACAAAATAAATTTAAAGCTTCAAATTTTTTAGTATGGGCTCTGGCAGCACGCTTTTAGTTTCTTTACGTGACGTTGAGGTACGCAATGACGAGCAAACCGTCCGGTTCCGTAAGCTGGTTTCAGGTCTTCCAGCGCGGGCAGCATTATATGAAAACCTGGCCGTCAGACAAACGTCTGGCACCGGTCTTTCCGGAGAACCGCGTTGCGCGTGCCACCCGTTTCGCTATCCGTTTCATGCCGCCGTTGGCGATTTTCACGCTGACCTGGCAGATCGCGCTGGGCGGCCAGCTCGGCCCGGCGATCGCCACCGCGCTGTTCGCCTGCAGCCTGCCGATGCAGGGCTTGTGGTGGCTGGGGCGTCGCTCTGTTACGCCGCTGCCGCCGACGCTGCTGCAATGGTTCCATGAGGTGCGCAACAAGCTGACGGAAGCCGGGCAGGCGGTGGCGCCGCTCGAGGGCACGCCCACCTATCAGACGTTGGCCGATCTGCTTAAGCGCGCCTTCAAGCAGTTGGATAAAACCTTCCTCGACGATCTGTAAATGAAAAAGGCCGCGCTGATGCGGCCTTTCTCGTCAAAGCGCCAATAACCCCGGTTTAAATCAAAGAACGGTCGAGTTGTGATTTCCTGCGTTCTTGCGCTGTGCGATGCTCCCGCCATCATACAGAAATGAGGAAATCCTGATGGAAATGACCCATGCCCAGCGCCTGATCCTGTCGAATCAGTACAAGATGATGACGCTACTCGATCCGGACAACAGCGATCGTTATCGCCGGTTGCAAACCATCGTCGAACGCGGCTTCGGCTTGCAAATGCGCGAGCTGGATCGTGACTTTGGTGAACTGAGCGAAGAGGTATGCCGCACCATCATCAACGTGATGGAGATGCACCATGCGCTGCAGGTTTCCTGGGGCAATCTGAAAGAGAAACAGGGGCTGGACGAGCGCCGCCTGGCGTTTCTCGGCTTCGACGCCGCCACCGAGGCGCGCTACCTGAGCTATGTGCGTTTCCTGGTCAACACCGAGGGGCGCTATACTCACTTCGATTCCGGCAGCCACGGTTTCAACGCCCAGACCAAAATGTGGGAAAAATACCAGCGTATGCTGGCGATCTGGCTGGCCTGCCCGCGCCAGTATCACTTGAGCGCCGTTGAGATAGCGCAAATCATCAATGCTTGATTAAAAAGAGGTTTTCTGTGGAGTGTAAGGGTTTTCTGTTCGATCTTGATGGCACCCTGGTGGATTCGCTGCCGGCGGTAGAGCGCGCCTGGACGCACTGGGCCGAGCGTCGCGGCGTCGATCCGCAAGCGGTGCTGGACTTCATTCACGGTAAACAGGCCATTACTTCTCTGCGCCACTTTATGCCGGGTGAAAGCGAAGCGGAAATTCAGCGCGAGTTCCAACTGCTGGAGCAGGTGGAAGCGCAGGATACCGAAGGCGTTCGCGCGCTGCCGGGCGCCATCGCGTTGTTGGAGCGCCTGAACGCGCTCGGCATCCCTTGGGCGATCGTCACCTCCGGTTCGGTGCCGGTGGCCGGCGCTCGCCGCCAGGCCGGCGGTTTGCCGCAGCCGGCGGTGTTCATCACCGCCGAGCAGGTTAAACACGGCAAGCCTCAGCCCGATGCCTACCTGCTGGGTGCCGAACGTCTGGGGCTGGCGCCGCACGAGTGCGTGGTGGTTGAAGACGCGCCGGCCGGCATTCTTTCGGGGCTGGCGGCGGGCTGCCAGGTGATTGCGGTCAACGCCCCGGCCGACGCGCCGAAGCTGGAGCAGGTTGACCTGCGGCTGGATTCGCTGGCGCAGATCGCCGTTGATAAAACGGCGCAGGGCGCGATCGTTCGCCTACTGGCCTGAGTGGCATTATCTTCACCCTAATTGATTAGACCCCGCCTTTGCGGGGTTTTTTTATGCTATTTTTTAAGCCCTTGGACATTTGCCGGATGAGGCCGTTTTGAACAGCGAATTACTGTGGGTGCTGAGTTTACTGCTGATTGCCATCGTGCTGTTTACCACCAACAAGCTGCGCATGGACGTGGTGGCGCTGTTGGTGATCATCGCCTTCGTGCTGAGCGGCACGCTCAGCCTGCAGGAGGCGACGGTCGGGTTCAGCGATCCCAACGTGATTCTGATCGCCGCGCTGTTCGTGATCGGCGAAGGGTTGGTACGCACCGGGGTGGCCTATCAGGTGGGCGACTGGTTGGTGAAAGTGGCCGGCAGCAGCGAAACCAAAATGTTGATGCTGCTGATGGTGACGGTCGCCGGGCTGGGGGCATTTATGAGCTCGACCGGCGTGGTGGCGATCTTTATCCCGGTGGTGCTCAGCGTGACGGCCAGAATGAAGATCGCGCCGGGGCGGCTGATGATGCCGCTCAGCTTTGCCGGGCTTATCAGCGGCATGATGACGTTGGTGGCCACGCCACCCAATATGGTGGTCAACAGCGAGCTGGTGCGCGAAGGCATCCATGGTTTCGGTTTCTTCAGCGTGACGCCGATCGGCCTGGTGGTGCTGGCGCTGGGGGTCGGCTACATGCTGATCGCCCGGCGTTGGCTGGGCAGCGGTGACACGGGCAAAGCCGGCGACGGCTGGCAGCGCCGCACCTTCCGCGATCTGATCCGCGATTACAGACTGACCGGCCGCGCGCGGCGGCTGGCTGTCCGCAGCGCTTCGCCGCTGATTGGGCGTTCGCTGGATGAACTGCACCTGCGTGCGCGCTACGGCGCCAACGTGGTGGGCATCGAACGCTGGAAACGCTTTCGGCGGGTGATGGTCAGCGCCTCCGGCAGCACCGAGCTGCGCGAGGGCGACGTCCTCTTGATCGACATGTCGGACAGCCAGATCGATCTGCGCGAATTCTGCGGCGAACAGCGGCTGGAGCCGATGGTGCTGCGCGGCGATTACTTCTCGGAACAGTCGCGCAACGTCGGCATGGCGGAGGTCTCGCTGATCCCTGACTCGGCGCTGCTGGGCAAAAGCCTGCGCGAAGCGGCGTTCCGCAGCCGCTACGATCTGAACGTGGTGGGCATCCGCCGCCACGGCGAGACGCTCGGCGGCAAACTGGTGGACGAGCCGCTGGAGCTGGGCGACATTTTGCTGGTGATCGGCGACTGGAAGGCGATCCGTCAACTGCAGGCCAAAACCCATGACTTTATCGTGCTCAACTTGCCGGCCGAAGTGGACGAAGTGGCGCCGGCCATCACACAGGCGCCGCACGCGCTGTTTTGCCTGGCGTTGATGGTGGCGATGATGCTGACCGACGAAATCCCCAACCCGATCGCGGCGCTGATCGCCTGTTTGCTGATGGGCAAATTCCGCTGTATCGACATGGAGAGCGCTTATAAATCGATCCATTGGCCGAGCATCATTTTGATCGTCGGCATGATGCCGTTCGCGCAGGCGCTGCAAAAGACCGGCGGGGTCAGTCTGATCGTCAGCGGGCTGATGGATGTCGCCGGCGGGGCGGGGCCGCGCGTGATGCTGCTGTGCCTGTTCGTCTTGTGCGCGACTATCGGGCTGTTTATTTCCAACACCGCGACGGCGGTGCTGATGGCGCCGATCGCCATCGCCGCCGCGCGCGAAATGGGCGTCTCGCCATACCCGTTCGCGATGATTATCGCCATCGCCGCGTCCGCCGCCTTTATGACGCCGGTCTCTTCACCGGTCAACACGCTGGTGCTGGGGCCGGGCAATTACAAGTTCGGCGATTTCGTGCGTCTCGGCGTGCCGTTCACCCTGCTGGTGATGGCGGTCAGCGTGATTGTGGTGCCGTGGCTCTACGGTTTTTAACGGCGCAGCGAGGCTGCGCCGGCGGGGTTACAGCGAACTGTCGAGGCTGATTTCGTCCAGCGACAGGCTGAAGCTGGGAATGAACACTTCCATGAAGTAGTCCATCTCCGGGCTGCGGCGCTGTTCCAGGGTTTTATCCAGCCTCGCCTTGGCCAGGGTGAATTCGTTGTTGCCGGCAGACAGCTCTTCCAGGCATTTCAGGTAGGCGCACAGCGCGTCAGCCTGCTTCACCACCTGCTTTTCATCTTCGCTGTAATAATGCTCATCGAGAATGGTGCGAAAATCGTTGCGCAGCTCCGCCGGGATCATGTCCAGCAGCTTTTGCTGGGCGATCTTTTCGATCTTCTTGTACTCATGGGCGATCTGCGGATTGTAGTATTTGATCGGCGTCGGCATGTCGCCGGTGATCACTTCGCTGGCGTCATGGTACATCGCCAACAGCGCAACGCGGTCGGCGTTGAGGTTGCCGTTGAATTTGCGGTTCTTGATCACCGCCAACGCGTGGGCGACAAAGGCCACCTGCAGACTGTGTTCGGAGACGTTCTCGGTGCGCACGTTGCGCATCAGCGGCCAGCGGTTGATCAGTTTCAGGCGGGACAGATGGGCGAAGAAATGGCTCTGACTCATGGTGCTCTCTTTAACGGCAAGTGAGGGCCCCATTGTGAAGCAGTGTCGGCGAATTTTGCAACCGGGCTGTGAGGGAAGGGCGCAGCGAGGCGCTGCGCCCCTGATGATTATTGGTGATAGCCTTCCAGGAAGCGGCCCAGCTTGCCGACCGCCATTTCCAGTTCGTCTACGCGCGGCAGGGTGACGATGCGCACGTGATCGGGGTAAGGCCAGTTGAACGCGGAGCCCTGCACCAGCAGCACTTTTTCCTGCAGCAACAGATCCAGCACCAGCTTCTGGTCGTCATGGATGTTGAAGCGTTTGGCATCGATGAGCGGGAACATGTACAACGCGCCCTGCGGCTTCACGCAAGAGACGCCCGGGATGTCGTTGAGTAATTCCCAGGTGCGGTTGCGCTGTTCGTACAGGCGGCCGCCGGGCTGAATGAATTCGCTGATGCTCTGATAACCGCCCAGCGCGGTCTGAATCGCGTGCTGCATCGGCACGTTGGCGCACAGGCGCATCGAAGCCAGCATCTCCAGCCCTTCGATATAACCTTTGGCGTGCTTTTTCGGCCCGTTCAGTACCATCCAGCCCTGGCGGAAGCCCGCCACGCGGTAGGTCTTCGACAGGCCGTTGAAGGTCACGGTCAGCAGATCCGGCGCCAGCGCGGCGATCGAGTGGTGCTCTGCTTCGTCGTACAGGATCTTGTCGTAGATCTCGTCGGCGAAGATGATCAGGTTGTGTTGACGGGCGATCTCGACGATCTGCTCAAGCAGCGCTTTGCTGTAGACCGCACCGGTCGGGTTGTTCGGGTTGATGATCACGATGCCGCGGGTGCGCGGGGTGATCTTGCTGATGATGTCGTCCAGATCCGGGAACCAGCCGGCCTGCTCATCGCACAGGTAATGTACGGCCTTGCCGCCGGACAGCGACACTGCGGCGGTCCACAGCGGATAGTCCGGCGCCGGCACCAGCATTTCGTCGCCGCTGTTGAGCAGCGCCTGCATGGACTGAACGATCAGCTCGGAGACGCCGTTGCCAATGTAGATATCCTCAACGGTCACGTCACGCATGTTGCGCGCCTGATAGTGCTGCATGATCGCTTTACGCGCCGAGAAGAGGCCTTTGGAATCGGAGTAGCCTTGCGCCGTGGGCAGATTGCGGATCACGTCGACCAGGATTTCGTCCGGGGCGTCGAAGCCGAACGGGGCAGGGTTGCCGATGTTCAGTTTCAGGACTTTATTGCCTTCTTCTTCAAGACGTTTAGCTTCTTTAAGCACCGGGCCGCGAATGTCATAGCAGACGTTGTCCAGTTTGCTGGATTTCTCAATGGGGGACATAAAAAGTTGAGCCTTTTGCTGGGATAGGGGCGCTCCTACCGTGGGACGCCGCAACCCGCCCAATGTACTCCTGGCGTAGTTGCTTTTGAAGGGTTTTGCACGCCTTTGGTGCAAATGCATGTCGTAACGGGGGATTTTAGTTATGATAAGCAAAGGTAAAGTTATTTTGTGGTTCATAATTTCATGAACTATAATTTTACTAGGGTTTTGTTCTGTGAAATCGAGCGTCGTTCAACGCGACGCGCTGGCGTCAGCGCTTGGGTGTGGAGAACTGATAAGCCATAAGGGAGAATGGTTTTCAGTAACTGTAAAGGAACGATAATACCGGAGTTGTCTGATAGCGGGTTGTCAGATGACACACCACACTAAGAAAAATGGCATATTTACATAAGCTTTACTTTATATTTTATCTTAAGCATTGTTTATGTGGTTATGAGAATATTATTTAAAGTAAAAATCTTACTGATTGAATTTATTAAATTCATTGCGTGGTGACACGAAGTCGGTGCCGTTAATTATTTATATTTCTTGCTCGTAAATGCAGTCTGAACGCCAGTTGATAAGGGTTATCAGTAGCACGAATGGAGTGGAAATTAGGCAGTATGAATGAGTAAAATCTCAGGCCCGGTGGGGGTTTTCCCCGTATGCCGGCATTTAGTCCCCCGCGTTCTATAAGCAGCATCGATAGATCGCATTTCAAAAAGCGATAGAGGTAACGAATCATAAGTAATTTTTTTGCCCTCCACTTATGAGTGGGGTACTGTCATAACAGGCTCCGTCCTTTTTCAACGGCGTCTGAGAAACACACCAGGGTAGTAGTTCGTAAATTAGAATTTAAAAAAGTGAAGAATACACTATGACAACTGCAAATCGTCCGATACTTAATCTCGACCTCGATCTGCTAAGAACCTTTGTTGCGGTTGCTGATTTGAATACTTTCGCAGCGGCGGCTGTCGCCGTTTGCCGTACTCAATCAGCCGTCAGCCAACAAATGCAGCGATTAGAGCAACTGGTCGGCAAAGAACTGTTTGCCCGCCATGGGCGCAACAAACTTCTGACTGAGCATGGTATTCAGCTTCTCGGTTATGCCAGAAAAATCCTGCGCTTTAACGATGAAGCCTGTACCTCTCTGATGTACAACAATATTAAAGGTGTTCTGACCATCGGCGCTTCCGACGACACCGCCGATACCATTCTGCCTTTCCTGCTGAACCGCGTAACCGCCATCTATCCGAAGCTGGCTATTGACGTGCGCGTGAAGCGCAGCACGACGATGGTCGATCTGCTGGAAGAGGGCGAGATCGATCTGGCGGTGACCACGGCCGATCCCGAAGGGCATCCGCACATCGTGCTGCGCACGTCGCCGACGTTGTGGTACTGCGCCGCCGATTACCATTACCAGGCCGGCGAGCCGATCCCGCTGGTGGTGATGGACGAGCCAAGCCCGTTCCGTTCGCTGGCGATCAAGCAGTTGGACGAAGCCGGCATCCCGTGGCGCATCGCCTACGTCGCTTCCACGCTGTCCGCGGTGCGGGCGGCTTGCAAGGCCGGCCTGGGCGTGACCGCGCGGCCGATCGAGATGATGAGCCCTGACCTGCGGGTGCTGGGCGCGGCGGAAGGTTTGCCGCCGTTGCCGGATACCCAGTATGCGCTGTGCAAAAACGCGCAGTGCAGCAACGAGCTGGCGATGGCCATCTTTAGCGCGATGCAGGGCGGCAATGACGGCTATGGCTTCAACGGCGCGGAAGGCGGTCTCCAGAGCGATCAGGATGACGCCAGCCTGGTGGACGAAGAAGAATAACGCTGCGGCGCGATATCTGATGAAAACCTCTGCTTCGGCGGAGGTTTTTTTTGTCCTTTTTTTACCTAAAATTGTATTTATATGTGTTTGGTTTGTTTTTTTAATTGAGTTGGATGTTTTGTTAACTTTTAAGCGTTACTGAAAAGAGAGTTTGGCCGGGTTTAATACGCTAAGTTCGTTTTTTGAGCAATAAGATTGAATGGGTTAAAGGCATGGTAATAGCAGGGTTATTTTGTTAGCTTATAGCGGCCGTTTTTGCGGCTCAATTTGAGGAAAATTGTTAAAGGGCCACACTTTTTTTGAGGATTTATGCTGAAAACGTGTCCTGGATCAAAAAAATACCCCTAGGTAGTGAGTGGAAGAACAGGGAATTCCTGAGACAATGGTATAGTAAAACTGAAATGTGCATGTTGGTTTATATCTATCTGTTTCTACACAAAAATTAACTGACACGATTTAGCCTGTCCCTGGCGCATCAAATGTTAATCAAATGATACGTATGTAAACTAGTGTGTAGATACTTTTGTCAAAGTTGACAAAAGGTTATAGAAAGGAGTAAAAAGCCCACAGAAAAACGCTGCCTAACTCGCTGTAAAAGCAGTTTGTTTGTGTGGTTATTTATCCTTCCCTTAAATCGATGTGGCGCACTAACTGCCGGTGACAAGAGCAGTGCGATCGACGCCACTTTTGATGAGTAAGCATAGAGTATGTCAACAACCACTGAAGTTATCGCTCATCACTGGGCGCTCGCCGTATTTCTCGTTGTGGCTATCGGGCTCTGCGGCTTAATGCTGCTGGGCGCGTTCTTCTTGGGCGGGAGAGCCCGGGCGCGCGCCAAACACACCCCGTTTGAATCAGGCATCGACTCGGTCGGCACGGCGCGCATGCGTTTGTCCGCCAAGTTCTACCTGGTGGCCATGTTCTTCGTTATTTTCGACGTTGAAGCCTTATACCTGTATGCCTGGTCGGTCTCGATTCGCGAGAGCGGCTGGGTAGGCTTTATCGAAGCCGCCATTTTCATTTTGGTGCTATTGGCCGGTCTGGTTTATCTGGTGCGCATCGGCGCGTTGGATTGGACTCCGGCGCGTTCCCAACGCCGCAGCAAACCGAGCACGATCACTAACACCAACAGTCATCCGCAGTAACAGCGAGGCATTAAGATGGACTATACGCTCACCCGCATAGACCCGAACGGTGAGAACGACCGTTATCCCCTGCAAAAACAGGAGATCGTCGCCGATCCCCTGGAACAACAGGTCCACCGCACGGTTTACATGGGTAAACTCGAGCATGCGCTGCATGACATGGTGAACTGGGGGCGTAAAAACTCTATTTGGCCGTATAACTTCGGCCTTTCGTGCTGTTACGTGGAGATGGTGACGTCGTTTACCGCCGTTCACGACGTGGCGCGTTTCGGTGCGGAAGTGTTGCGCGCCTCCCCGCGTCAGGCTGACCTGATGGTGGTGGCCGGCACCTGCTTCACCAAGATGGCCCCGGTCATCCAACGTCTGTACGAGCAGATGCTGGAACCCAAGTGGGTGATCTCGATGGGCGCTTGCGCCAACTCCGGCGGCATGTACGACATCTATTCCGTGGTGCAGGGCGTGGACAAGTTCCTGCCGGTCGACGTGTACATTCCCGGCTGCCCACCGCGTCCGGAAGCCTACATGCAAGCGCTGATGCTGCTGCAGGAATCCATCGGCAAAGAACGTCGCCCACTGTCGTGGGTTGTCGGCGATCAGGGCGTTTACCGCGCCAATATGCAGTCTGAAAGAGAGCGTAAACACGGCGAGCGCATCGCGGTGACCAACCTCCGGACGCCTGACGAGATTTAAGACGTTCATTTAACGTCCATCTTAGTGCGCTATTGGTTAACACAGCGAAAAGTGAAACTTGCGGCGAATAACCCTTTAGTGTGGTGAAAAAAAATTATGACAGATTTGACGACGCACGACGCCTTGCCTGCCTGGCAGACCCGAGATCACCTTGACGACCCGGTGATCGGCGAACTGCGCAACCGTTTTGGGCCGGAAGCCTTTACTGTTCAGGCCACCCGCACCGGCATGCCCGTGGTATGGGTTAAACCTGACCAGTTACTGGAAGTAATGACGTTCCTGAGAAAACAGCCGAAGCCGTATGTCATGCTGTTCGATCTGCATGGCGTGGACGAACGTCTTCGCACCCACCGCGACGGCCTGCCCGCTGCGGATTTCTCCGTTTTCTACCATCTGATTTCCATCGAGCGCAACCGCGACATCATGCTGAAGGTGGCGCTGTCTGAAAAAGACCTGCACGTGCCGACGGCCACCAAGGTGTTCCCAAACGCCAACTGGTATGAGCGCGAGACCTGGGAAATGTTCGGCATCACCTTCGACGGCCACCCGCACCTGTCGCGCATCATGATGCCGCAGACCTGGGAAGGGCACCCGCTGCGCAAGGACTACCCGGCGCGCGCCACCGAATTCGATCCTTTCGTGTTGACCAAGCAGAAAGAAGATCTGGAGATGGAAGCGCTGACCTTCAAACCGGAAGACTGGGGCATGAAGCGCGGCACCGAGAACGAAGACTTCATGTTCCTCAACCTCGGCCCGAACCACCCGTCTGCGCACGGTGCGTTCCGCATCATTCTGCAGCTGGACGGCGAAGAGATCGTCGACTGCGTGCCGGATATCGGCTATCACCACCGCGGCGCTGAGAAGATGGGCGAGCGTCAATCCTGGCACAGCTACATTCCGTACACCGACCGCATCGAATACCTCGGCGGCTGCGTGAACGAAATGCCTTACGTGCTGGCGGTTGAAAAGCTGGCCGGCATCAAGGTGCCGGAGCGCGTTGACACCATTCGCGTGATGCTGTCCGAACTGTTCCGCATCAACAGCCACCTGCTGTACATCTCCACCTTCATTCAGGACGTCGGCGCGATGACCCCGGTGTTCTTCGCCTTTACCGACCGCCAGAAGATCTACGATCTGGTGGAAGCGATCACCGGCTTCCGTATGCACCCGGCCTGGTTCCGTATCGGCGGCGTCGCGCACGATCTGCCGCGCGGCTGGGATCGCCTGCTGCGTGAATTCCTCGAATGGATGCCGAAGCGTCTGGATTCCTACGTGAAAGCGGCGCTGAAGAACAGCATTCTGAAAGGCCGTTCCATCGGCGTCGCGTCTTACAACGCCAAAGAAGCGCTGGAATGGGGCGTGACCGGTGCCGGTCTGCGCGCCACCGGCGTCGAGTTCGACGTGCGTAAATGGCGCCCGTACTCCGGCTACGAGAACTTCGACTTCGAAGTGCCGGTCGGCGACGGCAACAGCGACTGCTACACCCGCGTGATGCTGAAGGTGGAAGAGCTGCGCCAGAGCCTGCGCATCCTCGAACAGTGCCTGAACAATATGCCGGAAGGCCCGTTCAAGGCCGATCACCCGCTGACCACGCCGCCGCCGAAAGAGCGCACGCTGCAGCACATTGAAACGCTGATCACCCACTTCCTGCAGGTTTCCTGGGGCCCGGTGATGCCAGCCAACGAATCATTCCAGATGATTGAAGCCACCAAAGGGATCAACAGCTACTACCTGACCAGCGACGGCAGCACCATGAGCTACCGCACCCGGGTACGTACGCCGAGCTTTGCGCACCTGCAGCAGATCCCATCGGTCATCCGAGGCAGCCTGGTTTCCGACCTGATCGTCTATCTGGGTAGTATCGATTTTGTAATGTCAGATGTGGACCGCTAACTATGGACTCTCAAAAAGACAATCACGCAGTCAACGATGCGCTCGAGCCCATCAATGCAGCCGCTCCTCAGAGCGGCGTTGATGCATTTGTACTGAGCGCGCAAGAACGTGATGCGATCGAGCACGAAAAGCACCATTACGAGGATCCGCGCGCCGCTTCCATCGAAGCACTGAAAATTGTGCAGAAGCAGCGCGGCTGGGTTCCGGACGGTGCGATTTACGCCATCGCGGAAGTGCTGGGCATCCCCGCCAGCGACGTAGAAGGCGTGGCCACGTTCTACAGCCAGATTTTCCGTCAGCCAGTAGGACGTCACGTGATCCGTTATTGTGACAGCGTTGTTTGTCACATCACCGGTTACCAGGGCATTCAGGCCGCTATCGAGAAGAAGCTGAACATCAAACCGGGTCAAACCACCTTTGATGGCCGCTTCACGCTGCTGCCGACCTGCTGTCTGGGCAACTGCGATAAAGGGCCGACCATGATGATTGATGACGACACGCACAGTCAGCTGAAGCCTGAAGATATCGAGACGCTACTGGAGCAGTATCAATGACCAAGCACATTGTACGCACTCCCGAAACGCATCCGCTGACCTGGCGTCTGCGTGATGACAAGCAGCCGCTGTGGCTGGACGAATACCGCAGCAAAAACGGCTATGCCGGCGCAGAGAAGGCCCTCAAAGGCCTGGCCCCGGACGAGATCGTCGGCCTGGTGAAAGATTCCGGGCTGAAGGGCCGCGGCGGCGCGGGCTTCTCCACCGGTTTGAAGTGGAGCCTGATGCCGAAGGATGAATCCATGAACATCCGTTACCTGCTGTGTAACGCCGATGAGATGGAGCCGGGCACCTATAAAGACCGCCTGCTGATGGAGCAGCTGCCGCACCTGCTGGTGGAAGGCATGCTGATCTCCGCGTTCGCGCTGAAAGCCTACCGCGGGTACATCTTCCTGCGCGGCGAGTACATCGAAGCGGCGGCGCACCTGCGTCGCGCCATCGCGGAAGCCACCGAAGCCGGCTATCTGGGCAAGAACATTCTCGGCACCGGGTTTGATTTCGAGCTGATCGTCCACACCGGCGCCGGCCGTTACATCTGCGGTGAAGAAACCGCGCTGATCAACTCGCTGGAAGGCCGCCGCGCCAACCCGCGTTCCAAGCCGCCATTCCCGGCCAGCGCCGGCGTCTGGGGCAAGCCGACCTGCGTCAACAACGTCGAAACGTTGTGCAACGTGCCGGCCATTTTGGCGAACGGCGTGGAGTGGTACACCGGCATCTCCGGCAGTGAAGACAAAGGCACCAAGCTGATGGGCTTCTCCGGCCGGGTGAAAAATCCGGGCGTCTGGGAGCTGCCGTTCGGCACCACCGCGCGCGAAATCCTGGAAGATTACGCCGGCGGCATGCGCGACGGTCTGCGTTTCAAAGCCTGGCAGCCGGGCGGCGCGGGCACCGACTTCCTGACCGCCGATCACCTCGATCTGCCGATGGAATACGGCGCGATCGGCAAAGCCGGCAGCCGTCTCGGCACCGCGTTGGCGATGGCGGTAGACCACGAGATCGGCATGGTGCCGCTGGTGCGTAACCTGGAAGAGTTCTTCGCCCGCGAGTCCTGCGGCTGGTGTACGCCTTGCCGAGATGGCCTGCCGTGGAGCGTGAAGATCCTGCGTGCGTTGGAAAACGGCGAAGGGCAGCCGGGGGATATCGAAACCCTCGAACAGCTGTGCCGTTCCCTCGGCCCGGGCAAAACCTTCTGCGCCCACGCGCCAGGTGCCGTAGAGCCACTGCAAAGCGCGATTAAATATTTCCGTGAAGAGTTCGAGGCGGGTATCGCCGTGCAGCACTTCGGCAACGCGCATGCGATTGGCGGCATTCAGCCGAACAATCTGCTGAAGCAACGCTGGTAAGCCGACTCGCCCGAACACGGCCAGAATTTTTGATTAACGCCTGCCGCAAGGCAGGCCACTTGGAAGCATGCTGACTATGGCTACGATTCATGTAGACGGCAAAGAGTATGAGGTAGACGGAGCGGACAACCTGCTGCAGGCTTGTCTCTCCCTCGGCCTTGATATTCCTTACTTTTGCTGGCATCCGGCGCTGGGAAGCGTCGGCGCTTGCCGCCAATGTGCGGTAAAGCAATACCAAAACGCGGAAGATACGCGCGGCCGTTTGGTGATGTCCTGTATGACCCCGGCATCCGATGGCACCTTCATCTCCATCGATGACGGCGAAGCGAAGCAGTTCCGTGAAAGCGTGGTCGAGTGGTTGATGACCAACCACCCGCACGATTGCCCGGTCTGTGAGGAAGGCGGTAACTGTCACCTGCAGGATATGACGGTAATGACCGGCCACAGCTTCCGTCGCTACCGCTTCACCAAGCGCACCCACAACAACCAGGAGCTGGGGCCGTTTATCTCACACGAGATGAACCGCTGCATCGCCTGCTATCGCTGCGTGCGTTACTACAAAGACTATGCGGACGGCACCGACTTCGGCGTGTACGGCGCGCACGACAACGTCTACTTCGGTCGCCCGGAAAGCGGCACGCTGGAAAGCGAGTTCTCCGGCAACCTGGTGGAAGTGTGCCCGACCGGCGTCTTCACCGACAAAACGCACTCCGAACGCTACAACCGTAAATGGGACATGCAGTTCGCGCCGAGCATTTGCCAGCAGTGCAGCATCGGCTGTAACACCAGCCCGGGCGAGCGCTATGGCGAGCTGCGCCGTATCGAAAACCGTTACAACGGCAGCGTGAACCACTACTTCCTGTGCGACCGCGGCCGTTTCGGTTACGGCTACGTCAACCAGAAAGATCGTCCGCGTCAACCGCAGCAGCTGCGCGGCGACGACTGGATAACCCTGAACGCCGAGCAGGCGATGCAGGGCGCGGCGGACATCCTGCGTCAGGCGCAGAAAACCATCGGCATCGGCTCCCCGCGCGCCAGCCTGGAAAGCAACTTCGCGTTGCGCGAGCTGGTCGGCGCCGAGAACTACTACACCGGTATCGCTCAGGCGGAGCAATCACGCCTGGCGCTGATGCTGAACGTGCTGAAGAACGGCGGCGTTCATACGCCGGCGCTGCGTGAGATCGAAGATTACGACGCGGTGCTGGTGCTGGGCGAAGACCTGACGCAAACCGGCGCGCGCATCGCGCTGTCCGTGCGTCAGGCCGTCAAGGGTAAAGCCCGCGCGATGGCGGCGGCGCAGCGCGTTGCCGACTGGCAGATCGCGGCGGTGCAGAACATCGGCCAGCACGCCAAGTACCCGCTGTTCACCACCAACGTCGACAACACCCGCCTGGACGACATCGCCGCCTGGAACTACCGCGCGCCGGTAGACGAGCAGGCGCGCTTTGGCTTCGCCATCGCGCACGCGCTGGATAGCGCAGCGCCGGCGGTGAACGATCTGGCCGATGGCCTGAACAAGAAAGTCGACATCATCGTGCAGGCGCTGACCGGCGCACGCAAACCGCTGATCATTACCGGCAGCAACGCCGGCAGCGAAGCCATCATCGAAGCGGCGGCCAACATCGCCAAAGCGTTGAAGGGCCGCGGTTCCGACGTCGGCATCACCTTCGTGGCGGGCGCCGCCAACAGCATGGGCCTGGCGATGATCGGCGGCGGTTCGCTCGATCAGGCGCTGGAACAGCTGGCGAGCGGCGCAGCCGATACCGCCATCGTGATGGAAAACGATCTCTATCGCCATGCGCCGGCGGCGCAGGTGGACGCAGCGTTGGCCAAGGTCAATAACCTGATCGTCGCCGATCACCAGCGCACCGCGATCATGGACAAAGCCAACCTGATCCTCTCCTCGGCCAGCTTTGCCGAGAGCGACGGTACGCTGATCAACCAGGAAGGCCGCGCGCAGCGCTTCTTCCAGGTATACGATCCGGCTTACTACGACGACGCCAAGAAGAATCAGTTCACTGTGATGCTGGAAAGCTGGCGCTGGATGCACTCGCTGCACTCCACCTACACCAGCCGCCATGTGGACTGGACTCAGCTCGATGACGTGATCGCCGCTTGCGTCGCCGCGTTGCCGCAGCTGCAGGGCATCGTCGATGCCGCGCCGGACGCGACTTTCCGCATTCGCGGTCAGAAGCTGGCGCGTTCGCCGCACCGTTCCAGCGGCCGTACCGCCATGCGCGCCAACATCAGCGTGCACGAGCCGCGTCAGCCGCAGGATAAAGACACCATGTTCGCCTTCTCGATGGAAGGGAACAACAGCCCGCTGGCCGATCGTCAGCAGATCCCGTTCGCCTGGGCGCCAGGCTGGAACTCACCGCAAGCATGGAACAAGTTCCAGGCTGAAGTGGGCGGCAAATTGCGCCACGGCGATCCGGGCGTGCGCCTGATCGAAGCGGGGGAGGGCAGCCTCGGTTACTTCGACCGCGTGCCAGCCGCCTTCAATCCGAACGACGGCTGGCGTGTCGCGCCTTACTACCACCTGTTCGGCAGCGATGAAATGTCGCAGCGCTCTCACGTGATCCAGCAGCGCATGCCGGAAGCCTACGTTATGGTCAACCCGGCCGACGCGGCGACGCTTGGCGTCAACGCGGGCAGCCTGGTGGAGTTCAGCTGTGCGGGCCAGACCTTGCGTCTGCCGGTGCGTCTGAGTGAAACCCTGACCCAGGGCCAGGTTGGTTTGCCGCTCGGCTTGCCAGGGATCCCGCCGATCTTGGTGGGTGCTAAGGTAGACAATCTGCGGGAGGCGGCACGATGAGCTGGTTTACCCCTGAGGTGATCGACATTCTGATCGCCGTTCTTAAAGCGGTCGTGATCCTGTTGGTGGTCGTGGCGTGCGGGGCGTTCATGAGCTTCGGCGAACGCCGCCTGCTCGGCCTGTTCCAGAACCGTTACGGACCGAACCGCGTAGGCTGGGGCGGCTCGCTGCAGCTGGTCGCCGACATGATCAAAATGTTCTTCAAGGAAGACTGGGTGCCGAGATTCTCCGACCGGGTGATCTTCACCCTGGCGCCGATGATCGCCTTTACTTCCCTGTTGCTGGCATTTGCCATCGTACCGGTCAGCCCGACCTGGGCGGTGTCCGATCTCAACATCGGTATTCTGTTCTTCCTGATGATGGCCGGCCTGGCGGTGTACGCCGTGCTGTTCGCCGGCTGGTCGAGCAACAACAAATACTCGCTGTTGGGCGCGATGCGCGCTTCTGCGCAAACCCTGAGCTACGAAGTGTTCATCGGCCTGTCGCTGATGGGCGTGGTGATGCAGGCGGGTTCGTTCAACATGCAGGCTATCGTTGAATCGCAGGCGCACGTCTGGAACGTCATTCCGCAGTTCTTCGGCTTCGTGACCTTCGCGATCGCCGGCGTGGCGGTGTGTCACCGTCACCCGTTTGACCAGCCGGAAGCCGAGCAGGAACTGGCTGACGGTTACCACATCGAATATTCCGGCATGAAGTTCGGTCTGTTCTTCGTGGGGGAATACATCGGTATCGTCACCGTGTCCGCCCTGATTGTGACGTTGTTCTTCGGCGGCTGGCAGGGTCCGTTCCTGCCGCCATTCATCTGGTTCGCGTTGAAAACGGCCTTCTTCATGATGATGTTCATCCTGATCCGCGCCGCGCTGCCGCGTCCGCGTTATGACCAGGTGATGTCTTTCGGCTGGAAAGTGTGCCTGCCGCTGACGCTGCTGAACCTGCTGGCAACCGCCGCGGTCATTTTGTACAACGCTCAATAAGGGGTGAATAAACCATGACATTGAAAGAGTTAGTGGTTGGTTTCGGCACCCAGGTGCGCAGCATTTGGATGATTGGCATGCATGCCTTCGCCAAGCGTGAAACCCAGATGTACCCGGAAGAACCGGTTTACCTGCCGCCGCGCTACCGCGGCCGCATCGTGCTGACGCGCGATCCGGACGGCGAAGAGCGCTGCGTCGCCTGTAACCTGTGTGCGGTTGCCTGCCCGGTCGGCTGTATCTCGCTGCAAAAAGCGGAACAGAAAGACGGCCGTTGGTATCCGGAGTTCTTCCGCATCAACTTCTCGCGCTGCATCTTCTGTGGCCTGTGCGAAGAGGCTTGCCCGACTACCGCTATCCAGCTGACGCCGGATTTCGAACTGGGTGAGTACAAGCGTCAGGATCTGGTGTACGAAAAAGAAGATCTGTTGATCTCGGGGCCGGGTAAATATCCGGAATATAACTTCTACCGGATGGCCGGTATGGCGATTGACGGCAAAGCCAAAGGCGAAGCCGAAAACGAAGCCAAACCGATCGACGTCAAAGGTCTGTTGCCCTAAGGAGCCAGCAAGCATGGAAATTGCATTTTATCTGGCAGGTTTGATTGCGGTGGCCGCGACGATTCGCGTGATCACCCATACCAACCCTGTGCATGCGCTGCTGTATCTGATCGTCTCGTTATTGGCGATCTCGGCAGTCTTCTTCTCTCTCGGCGCCTACTTTGCCGCCGCGTTGGAAATCATCGTTTATGCGGGCGCCATCATGGTGCTGTTCGTGTTCGTGGTGATGATGCTGAACCTCGGCAACGTGCAGCAGCAAGAGCGCGACTGGATGAAGCCGACGGTGTGGATCGGGCCTGGCCTGCTGTCGCTGGCGCTGCTGGTGGTATTGATCGTCGCGATCCGCAGCGTATCCGATCAGGGTATCAGCGGTGAGATGGTCGACGCGAAGGCGGTGGGCATCAGCCTGTTCGGGCCTTACGTACTGGCGGTTGAGCTGGCTTCAATGCTGCTGTTGGCGGGTCTGGTTGTCGCCTTCCATATCGGCCGCGAGCACAAGCCTGGCGAGGTGCTGAGCAACGCGCCGGCGAGTGGCGAAATGGCGAGAAGAAAATCGGAGGAGCAAGCATGATCCCTCTTCAACATGGCCTGATCCTGGCGGCTATCCTGTTTGTGCTCGGGCTGACCGGGCTGCTGGTGCGCCGCAACCTGCTGTTTATGCTGATCAGCCTGGAAGTGATGATCAACGCTGCGGCGTTGGCGTTTATCGTGGCGGGAAGCTACTGGGGCCAGGCGGACGGACAGGTGATGTACATCCTGGCGATCAGCCTGGCGGCAGCCGAGGCCAGTATCGGCCTGGCGCTGCTGCTGCAGCTCTACCGTCGTCGTCATACCCTGAATATTGATACTGTCAGTGAGATGCGCGGATGAACCTATTATATTTAACAATTCTGCTACCGCTGATCGGGTTCCTGCTGTTGGCATTTTCCCGCGGTCGTTGGTCTGAAAACACGGCGGCCACCGTCGGCGTGGGTTCTATCGGCCTGGCTGCGCTGGTCACGGTCTATGTGGCGATGGATTTCTTCGCCCAGAAAGCCGCCGGCGTGCAGCTGTTCGAGCAAAGCCTGTGGACCTGGATGGCCGTCGGCAACTTCAATATCGGCGTGACCCTGGTGCTGGACGGCCTGTCGCTGACCATGCTGTCGGTGGTCACCGGCGTCGGCTTCTTCATCCACATGTTCGCTTCCTGGTACATGCGCGGTGAAGAGGGCTATTCGCGCTTCTTCGCTTACACCAACCTGTTTATCGCCAGCATGGTGGTATTGGTGCTGGCGGACAACCTGCTGTTGATGTACCTGGGTTGGGAAGGCGTGGGCCTGTGCAGCTACCTGTTGATCGGTTTCTACTACAAAGATCCGGCCAACGGCGCGGCGGCGATGAAAGCCTTTATCGTGACCCGCGTGGGCGACGTGTTCCTGGCGTTCGCGCTGTTCACCCTCTACAACGAGCTGGGCACGCTGAACATCCGCGAGCTGATGATCCTGGCGCCGCAAAAACTGGCGGTGGGCGACACAGCCATCACCTGGGCGACCCTGATGCTGCTGGGCGGCGCGGTCGGCAAATCGGCGCAGCTGCCGTTGCAAACCTGGTTGGCGGACGCGATGGCGGGCCCAACCCCGGTTTCCGCACTGATCCACGCGGCGACCATGGTGACCGCGGGCGTCTATCTGATCGCCCGCACGCACGGCCTGTTCCTGATGGCGCCGGAAGTGCTGCACCTGGTGGGCATCGTCGGTGCGGTCACTCTGCTGCTGGCCGGCTTCGCCGCGCTGGTGCAGACCGACATCAAGCGCGTGCTCGCTTACTCCACCATGAGCCAGATCGGTTACATGTTCCTGGCGCTGGGCGTGCAGGCATGGGACGCGGCGATCTTCCACCTGATGACCCACGCGTTCTTCAAGGCGCTGCTGTTCCTGTCGTCCGGTTCGGTGATCCTGGCTTGCCACCACGAGCAAAACATCTTCAAGATGGGCGGTCTGCGCAAGAGCATCCCGCTGGTGTACGTCTGCTTCCTGGTGGGCGGCGCGGCGCTGTCTGCGTTGCCGCTGGTCACGGCCGGCTTCTTCAGTAAGGACGAGATCCTGGCGGGCGCGATGGCCAACGGCCACATCAACCTGATGGTTGCCGGCCTGGTCGGTGCGTTCATGACCTCGCTGTACACCTTCCGTATGATTTTCATCGTGTTCCATGGCGAAGAGAAAATCAAAGCGCATGCCGGTAAAGGCATCACTCACCACTTGCCACTGCTGGTTCTGCTGGTGCTGTCCACCTTCGTCGGCGCGATGATCGTGCCGCCATTGCAGGGCGTGCTGCCGGAGACCACCGAGCTGGCGCACGGCAGCGTGCTGCGGCTTGAAATCACCTCCGGCGTGGTGGCTATCGTCGGCATTCTGCTGGCGGCCGCGCTGTGGCTGGGCAAACGCAGCCTGGTCAACAGCATCGCCAACAGCGCGCCGGGTCGTTTCTTCTCGACCTGGTGGTTCCATGCCTGGGGCTTCGACTGGCTGTATGACAAAGTGTTCGTCAAGCCGTACCTGGGCATTGCGAAGCTGCTGCAACGCGATCCGCTGAACTCGCTGATGAATCTGCCGGCCGTCTTCTCCCGCTGGGGGAACCGCGGTCTGACGGTGAGCGAGAACGGTCAGGTGCGTTGGTATATAGCGTCTATGGGTGTGGGTGCAGTGGTCGTATTGGCTCTGTTGATTTTGGTTTAATTGAATAATTTAAACAGACGCATTTTTCGGGCGTAGCGCCGGGCAGGCGCTACGTACAAAGTTTGAAATTATTCGTATAAGGGACACAAAACGCCATGCTATTACCTTGGCTAATTCTTATCCCCTTTATCGGCGGTCTGCTGTGCTGGCAGCTTGAGCGCTTCGGTACTAAGGTGCCGCGCTGGATAGCGCTGATCGCAATGGGGCTGACGTTGGCGCTCTCTCTGCAGCTGTGGATGCAGGGCGGCTATACATTGACCACGCCGAAAGGCATTCCGCAGTGGCAGAGCGAATTCCTGCTGCCGTGGATCCCGCGCTTCGGCATCTCCATCCACCTGGCGCTGGACGGTCTGTCGCTGCTGATGGTGGTGTTGACCGGTCTGCTGGGCGTGCTGGCGATCCTCTGTTCCTGGCGTGAAATCCAGAAGTATCAGGGCTTCTTCCACCTCAACCTGCTGTGGATCCTGGGCGGCGTTATCGGCGTGTTCCTCGCCATCGACATGTTCCTGTTCTTCTTCTTCTGGGAAATGATGTTGGTGCCGATGTACTTCCTGATCGCGCTGTGGGGTCACAAGGCATCGGACGGTAAAACCCGCATCACCGCGGCGACCAAGTTCTTCATCTACACCCAGGCCAGCGGTCTGGTGATGCTGATTGCGATCCTGGGCCTGGTGTTCGTGCACTACAACGCCACCGGCGTGTGGACCTTCGATTACGAAGACCTGCTGCAAACGCCGATGTCCCACAACGTGCAATATCTGCTGATGCTGGGCTTCTTCATCGCCTTCGCGGTGAAAATGCCGGTGGTGCCGCTGCACGGCTGGTTGCCGGACGCGCACAGCCAGGCGCCGACCGCAGGTTCCGTCGACCTGGCGGGCATCTTGCTGAAAACCGCGGCCTATGGCCTGTTGCGTTTCAGCCTGCCGCTGTTCCCTGAGGCTTCGCACGAGTTTGCGCCAATCGCCATGTGGCTGGGCGTGGTCGGCATCTTCTACGGCGCCTGGATGGCGTTCGCGCAGACCGACATCAAGCGTCTTATCGCCTACACCTCGGTATCGCACATGGGCTTCGTGCTGATCGCCATCTACACCGGCAGCCAGCTGGCTTACCAGGGCGCCGTGATCCAGATGATCGCGCACGGTCTGTCCGCCGCCGGTATGTTTATCATCTGCGGCCAGCTGTATGAACGTCTGCATACGCGCGACATGCGCCAGATGGGCGGCCTGTGGGGGCGTATCAAGTTCATCCCTGCACTGTCGCTGTTCTTCGCCGTGGCTACGCTGGGGATGCCGGGTACCGGTAACTTCGTCGGCGAATTCATGATTCTGTTCGGCAGCTACCAGGTGGTGCCGGTGATCACCGTGATCTCCACCTTCGGTCTGGTGTTCGCTTCGGTTTACTCGCTGATCATGATGCAGCGCGCTTACTACGGTGCGCCTAAATCCGACCAGCCGCTGCAGGGCATGACCGCGCGCGAACTGTTCATCATTCTGCTGCTGGTGGTGTTGCTGGTTCTGCTGGGGGTTTACCCGCAGCCGATTCTGGATACTTCCAACGCGGCGATGAGCAACGTGCAACACTGGTTTGGTTCGTCAGTTTCAGCAATTTCAACAACAAGGCCGTAATTCGCCATGACAATAACTCCTCAACAACTGATCGCACTGCTGCCGCTGTTGATCGTCGGATTGACGGTGGTGGTTGTGATGCTAGGCATTGCGTGGCGACGCGACCACTTTATCAACGCCACCCTGACCGTGATCGGTCTCAACCTGGCGCTGCTTTCGCTGTACTTTGTCGGCCAGGCAGGCCCAATGGACGTCACCCCGCTGCTGCGGGTTGACGGCTACTCGATGTTCTACACCGGGCTGGTGCTGCTGGCGAGTCTGGCGACCTGCACCTTCGCGTATCCGTGGCTGGTCGGCTATCCGGATAACCGCGAAGAGTTCTACCTGCTGGTGCTGATCGCCGCCATGGGCGGCATCCTGCTGGCGAGCGCCAACCATCTGGCTTCGCTGTTCATCGGTATCGAGCTGATCTCGCTGCCGCTGTTCGGCCTGGTGGGCTACGCCTACCGCCAGAAGCGCCCGCTGGAAGCCGCCATCAAGTACATGCTGCTGTCCGCCGCCGCGTCGTCGTTCCTGCTGTTCGGCATGGCGCTGCTGTACGCCGAATCCGGCGATCTGTCGCTGGCCGGCCTCGGCAAGAGCCTGCAGGAAAACATGATGCACCAGCCGCTGATCCTGGCCGGCATGGGCATGATGATCGTCGGTCTGGGCTTCAAGCTGTCGCTGGTGCCGTTCCAACTGTGGACGCCGGACGTTTATCAGGGCGCGCCTGCGCCGGTCTCGACCTTCCTGGCGACCGCCAGCAAGATCGCGATCTTTGCGGTCGTGATGCGTCTGTTCCTGTATGCCCCGGCCGCCGACAACGAAGCGCTGCGCATGGTGTTGTCGATCATCGCGTTCTGCTCCATCTTGTTCGGTAACCTGATGGCCATCAGCCAGACCAACATCAAGCGTCTGCTGGGCTACTCGTCGATCGCTCATCTGGGCTACCTGCTGGTGGCGCTGATTGCGGTGCAAACCCATCAACTGTCGCTGGAAACCGCCGGCGTTTATCTGGCCGGTTACCTGTTCAGCAGCCTGGGCGCCTTCGGCGTGGTCAGCCTGATGTCCAGCCCATACCGCGGCCCGGATGCGGATTCGCTGTTCTCTTACCGTGGTCTGTTCTGGCACAAGCCAATCTTGTCCGCGGTAATGACGGTGATGATGCTGTCGCTGGCCGGTATCCCGATGACGCTGGGCTTTATCGGTAAGTTCTTCGTGATCGCGATGGGCGTCAGCGCGCACCTGTGGTGGCTGACCGGCGCAGTCGTGGTAGGCAGCGCCATCGGCCTGTATTACTACCTGCGCGTGACCGTCAGTCTGTTCCTCAGCGCGCCGGAATCGCTGCAGCGCGACACCCCGAACAACTGGGCGTTGACTGCCGGTGGCGTCGTGGTGCTGATCTCAGCCGCGCTGGTGCTGCTGTTGGGGGTTTATCCTCAGCCGCTGATTTCGCTGGTGCAGATGGCTCAGCCGACGTTCTGATAACGCTTCAGACGGTAAAAAGGTCGCTTCGGCGGCCTTTTTTTATGGAGAAACGGCACTCAGCCGTAATGGGCGCTAAACGACGTTTCCAGCGCCTGCACCACCGCGCGCACGCGAGCGGCGCGTTGCAAATCGGGGTGCAGCACCAGCCAGATATCCACCCAGTCTTTGCTCTCGGGAAAGAGGCGCACCAGTTCCGGGTCGTGGTCGGCCAGGCACGACAAGAGCAGCCCGATGCCCAGCCCGCTGCGGGTGGCCGAACGTAACAACAGCTGCGAATTGCATTGCAGCACGGCGTTGGGCTCGAACAGGGTCTCGCCGCCGAAATTGCTCCAGTGGCGCGGCACCAGTTCGCGCGGGAACATCAGCAGATCGTGGCCGCGCAGCTGCTCGCCTTTGACCGGCATGCCGCGTTGCGCCAGATAGTGCGGGCTGGCGTACAGGCCCATTTCGATAGTGGCTAAGCGTTTGATGATCAGCTCATCGTCATCGGGGCGCGCGCCGCGGATCGCCAGATCCGCGCTGTGGTAAGCGATATCGGTGATGTTCAGCGCCGTCAACAGCGTGACGGTGATGGCCGGATAGCGTTGCCGCAGATCTTGCAGCGCCGGTATCACGAAGGCTTCGGCCAGGGTATCGGTGGTGGCGATGCGCACGTTGCCGCACAGACTTTCGTCGCCGCCGGCGGCTTTGCGAGCGATCGCCTGCACGGCATTTTCCATCTTCATCATGTCCGCCAGCATGGATTCGCCCAGCGGGCTGAGGGAGAAGGATTTTGGCGTGCGGATAAATAATTTCGAACCCAGCGAGTTTTCCAGGGCGGTGAGACGTCGGCCGACGGTCGCTTGATCAACCTGCAGCTGGTTGGCGGCTTTACGTAACGTGCCGCAGCGTGCGACGGCCAGAAAGAAGCGCGCGTCATCCCAATTCATCATGCCATTTCCTCTCTGCAGATTTGTCGGCGCCAGGGGAGCAGTGCGGGCCGGGCGAACGATACCGGTATCTATCATAAAGCGTTGTTCCGCCTGGAGGGAGAGAAAGACGGTCAACGGCACGCACATCGGCGGTTATTTCTCCGGTGATGCAAGAATGCATCAGGGTGATTCATTCTTGACGATACTTCGCCCGTCGTCGTAACGCTATGATAAGCGCCGTTCCCGGCAGACCGGGTGAGGAAAGACGACGATGGCAGGCCGCCGCCTGCCGACTTTGGGAGTGGAAGCATGTCAGAAAATACCGCCATCCAGGACGCGGCGCCAGCAAACGCACAGGCGTCGCGCACGGCCATTTTACTGTTCCTGGCGCTGGCTTTGATGTCGGCATTGCTGAACAGCAGCGCGCCGACGCCGCTTTATCCGCTGTATCAGCAGCAGCTTGCGCTAAGCTCGGTCAGTCTGACCGTCATCTACGGCGCCTATGCCGCCGGCGTGCTGATCTCTTTGTTCGGCGTCGGCAATCTGGCCGGCAAAGTAAAGGATTTACGCAGCATGATCGTGCCGGCGTTGCTGGTGGTGTTGAGCGGCGCGCTGCTGTTCGCGCTGGCTGATACCTTTGCCATGATGCTGATGGCGCGGCTGCTGGCCGGGGTAGGCACCGGGGCGCTGACCGGCGCGGCGAACATCGCGTTGGTGCGGTTTGGGCCGCGCGACGGCGGTAAAAGCGCGGCGTTAATCGCAACGCTGTCATTCACCACCGGATTAGCGCTGGGGCCGATCTTCAGCGGCATCGCTTTGCAGACCGGTTTTCATCCTACGACGCTGCCGTTCGTTTTCATCATGGCCATTGCCGCCATGGCGGCGTTGGGCGTCATGCTGCTGTGGCCGCGTGGCCAGGTTGCGTCGCCGGCCCGCGCTGTGCCGGCCGAACAGGAAAAAAGCACGCTGCTCGATGGCCTGCGCGCTACCGGCGGTAAATTCTTTGTGTGCGCCGGCGCGCTGTTTGTCTGTTGGGCGCTGGCCGCCAGTATTTTGGCAATCGGCCCCGGCGTGGCGGAAACGCTGTTAGGCATGCACCAGCGTGGCGTCTTTGGCTATGCGATTGCGGTGTATCTGCTGATCGCCGGCATCAGCCAGATCCTGAGCCGCCGCGTTAACGCCCGTCATTCGCTGTTGTTCGGTTGCCTGGCGCAGGTGCTGGCGGCAGTGGTGTTCGCCATGGCGATCCAGTGGCATTCTCTGGGGCTGGCGGCGGTGGGGCTGGTGGTGGCCGGCTATGCTTACGGCGCCATTTTCGTCGGCAGCGCGACCCTGGTGAACTTGATTTCGCCGCCGACCAGCCATGCGCGTTTGCTTTCTCTGTTTTACGTTATCGCTTATATCGCCAACTGGGTGCCGATCTTGCTGGGCGTGGTGGTCGATCGCGTCGATCTGCAGCAGGCGACCCATTTGCTGTTCTTGAGCAGCAGCGCAGTGTGCCTGTTGCTGGCATGGAAAACGTCCCGGGTGGGGTTCCCTTGCTAATTATTTTGTGATTAATATCTATTTTTTATAATTAATGATTCTTTAATTACATTTATGATGTGATTTGTATCGCATAAATTGGCCTGTTTTCGGGTAAACTGCGCGCTTTCTTTTTGCTGCAGGTCACTTTATGAACGTTCTTTTCGCCATTGCCGTCACCACCGGGATCCTGTCCGGCGTTTGGGGATGGGTTGCCGTCAGTCTGGGCCTGATCGGTTGGGCCGGTTTTCTCGGCTGCACGGCCTATTTCGCCTGCCCGCAGGGCGGCCTGAAAGGGCTGTTGATCGGCGCGTTGACCTGCTGCAGCGGCGTTTTCTGGGCAATGGTCATCATCCACGGCAGCGAACTGGCGCCGCAATGGAATTTGCTGGGGTATCTGCTGACCGGCGCCGTGGCGTTCTTGATGTGCATACAGGCCAAACAGCAATGGCTGGGGTTCGTGCCCGGCACCTTTATCGGCGCCTGTGCGACCTTCGCCGGCGGCGGCGACTGGCCGCTGGTGACGCTCTCTTTGCTGGTGGGCCTGCTATTCGGCTATGCGATGAAAAACAGCGGGCTGTGGTGGGCGGCGCGCAGCGAAAAAGCCCGCGCCGCACAGCCGGTCAGCCGGCATGCCGGCTCAAACGGTGCCGCCGAGTGAGAGGCGGTAGTGCAGATCGAGACGCTCGGCGCAGGGCTCGCCCGCGATCCGCTGCAGCAACAGTTCACTGGCGGCCTTACCCATCTCAAAGCGCGGCGTGATCACGCTGGCGATGCCCGGCGTGGTCGCCTGGCCGATATCCAGACCGTGAAAACCCGATAGCGCAACCTCCTGCGGCACGCGCACGCCGAGACGCAGGCAGGCCTGCAACACGCCTACCGCCAAATCGTCGTTGGTGCACAGGATACCGTCCAACTGCGGGTAGCGTTCGCGCGCCATTGCCAGCATGTCGGCGCCGATCGAAACCGATGAGACCCGATGCGGCGTGATCTGGCGCGGCGTTTGCCCCTGAGCCGCCATGGCGCGGCAGTAACCCTGGTAACGTTTAATGTCGCGGGCGTCGGACATGGCGCCAAAGTAAACGATATGGCGTTTGCCGCTGGCCAGCAGCGCGGCGGTCATGTCATACCCCGCCTGTTCATTGTCAAATCCCACCGCGATCCGCCCCGGCGGCGCGTCGAGATCCATCACCTGCGCGATGGGAATTTTCGCGGCGGCGAGATAGGTCTCAGCGCGCAAGGTGTGCGCCGAATCGGTGAGGATTAGCCCGGCGATTGGATAAGCCAGCAGCTGTGCAATCTGCTCTTCTTCCCGCTGCGGGCTGTAATCGTAGTTCACCACCAGCGTTTGATAACCCCGCGCCTGGGTGACGGATTCGATGCCGGCCAGCAGATCGGCGAAAATCTGGTTATTGAAAGAGGGGATCAACACGCCGATGCGCGGTTTTCTGCCGGCCTGTGCGGTATCGGCGTCAGTGATGTTCAGCTCCCGCATGACCTGCGCAATGCGTTCAGCGGTGTCGGCCGCCACTTTGTCCGGCGTGCGCAGAAAACGGCTGACGGTCATTTTGGTCACGCCGGCCAATTGCGCGATGTCCTGTAGCGTTACGCGGGGGGGTTTCATTCGGTAGCCTTAACGGGCGGCGCGGCAAGGGTGGATAGCGGTATGTTAACAAATCGATTTGGTGATAACAACGCATGCGATTTTATTGAAAGTGGCTATTTTTCAATTGGATAGATTGGCTTTGTTCTCTTGCTGTCTGCGTGAGTTCACGTTAAGGGTAACAGGGTTTCGTAACATTATTTTCAGTGATTTCCATCACGTTTTTACCGGTAACAATCGGCTGAGATAGAGGCCTGCCCGATTGGAGGCCTGAAGGCCGGGAATTACCATGAACAACCTGTTTTCTCTGGATAACAAAACCGTCTTGATCACCGGCGCCTCGCGCGGCATCGGTTTTCTGCTGGCGCGTGGCCTGGCGCAGCAAGGCGCGCATATTCTGGTCAATGCCACCACCGAAGAACATGCCCGGCACGCTGCCGATCGCCTGCGCGAAGAGGGGCTGCGCGCCGACGCGGCGGCGTTCGACGTCACCGACTCTCAGGCGGTGCATGCCGCCATCGGCCGTATCGAAACGGACATCGGCGCGATAGACGTGTTGATCAACAACGCCGGCATCCAGCGCCGTCATCCCTTCACCGAGTTCCCGGAGCAAGACTGGGACGACATCATCGCCGTCAACCAGAAGGCGGTCTTCATCGTGTCGCAGACCGTGGCCCGTTACATGGTGCCGCGCCGGCGCGGCAAGATAGTCAATATCGGCTCGATGCAAAGCGAGCTGGGGCGGGACACCATCACCCCTTACGCGGCGTCCAAAGGGGCGGTGAAAATGCTGACGCGCGGCATGTGCGTGGAGTTGGCGCGTTACAACATTCAGGTCAACGGCATTGCCCCCGGCTATTTCAAAACCGAGATGACGCAGGCGTTGGCCGACGACCCGGCCTTTACCGCCTGGCTGACCCAGCGCACGCCCGCCGCGCGTTGGGGGGATCCGCAGGAGCTGATCGGCGCGGCGGTGTTCCTGGCCGCCGACGCTTCCAGCTTCGTCAACGGGCAGCTGCTGTTTGTCGATGGCGGCATGTCCGCCGCGGTGTAATCCCTCTTTCGTGGAGTGTTGAGATGAAAATTCAAACCCAGTCCTGCATGGTCAACGGCAAACGAGACGTGGCGGTGATCGCGCAAGAAGTGAATTATCAGGGACAGGGCACGCTGGTGAAAATCCGCCGCGGCGGCATCTGCGGCTCGGATCTGCATTACTTTCAGGAAGGGAAGGTCGGCAATTTTCAGGTACGCCAGCCGATGGTGCTGGGCCACGAGGCGATCGGCGAGGTGGTCGCCAGCGATTCACCGCAGCTGGCGATCGGGCAGAAGGTGGCGCTCAATCCCAGCAAACCCTGCGGGCAGTGCAAATATTGTCTGGCGCAGCAAAGCAATCAGTGCGTCGAGATGCGCTTTTTCGGCAGCGCGATGTATTTCCCGCACGTCGACGGCGCTTTCACCCAATACAAGGTGGTGGATAGCGCGCAGTGCATTCCTTACGCCGCCGATCGCGACGACAGGGTGATGGTATTCGCCGAACCGCTGGCGGTGGCGATCCACGCGGCAAAACAGCCCGGCGCGGTGAAGGGTAAAACGGTTTTCGTGTCCGGCGTCGGCCCGATCGGTTGTTTGCTGGTGGCGGCGCTGAAAGCGCTGGGCGCCGCCGAGATCGTCTGCGCCGATCTCAGCCCGCGCTGTCTGGCGCTCGCCGGCCAGATGGGGGCGGACCGCTGTCTGCATGCCGCAGACGACGATTTCAGCGTATATCAGCAACACAAAGGCTATTTCGACATTGCTTTCGAGGCAGCAGGGCATCCGACGTCGCTGCAGCGCTGCCTGGAAGTCACGCGCGCCAAGGGCACCGTCGTGCAGGTCGGGATGGGCGGCAGCTTCCCTGATTTCCCGCTGATGCTGTTGATCGCCAAGGAGTTGAATCTGCTCGGCTCCTTCCGCTTCGTGGAGGAATTCGCGCTGGCGGTGGCCTGGCTGGCCGGCGATGTGGTCGATCCGCTGCCGCTGCTGTCGGCGGAGTTCGCCGGGGACCAACTGGCGCAGGCGCTGGAGTTTGCCGGTGACAAGCGCCAGGCCGCCAAGGTGCAATTAGTGTTTTAGGGTAAAAGTCCGATGGCCGCAGGTGACGATCGTTGTCTATAGTGTAGGAACGCTTAATTTTTCAACCACGGAGATCTCACGATGGCAAGACATACGGATGCTGAGCAAACTACGCTGGATGACGATCTGAGAATGCTGACCGAAACGCTGGAAGAAGTGTTGCAATACAGCGGCGATCGCGCGGATCAGGCCTACATCGACATCAAGTCGCACGCCGAGCAGGCGCTGAGTGAGGTCAAGGCGCGCTGGGTGAACACCGGCGAATCCTACTATGCCCGCGCCAAAGAAGCGGTGCACCGCACCGACGACTATGTGCGGGATAAACCCTGGCACAGCGTGGGCATCGGCGCCACCGTCGGGCTGGTGCTGGGGCTGCTGCTGGCCCGCAAATAAATCACGCCCCAGGGGCGGCGCAAGCCGCCTCGTTCTTTTCTGCAGACTGTGTGCTTCATCCCGCTGTTTCTCCGATAGTTCTTCCATATCCCGCCTATACTTTCCGCTAGCCGCCGCAGGCGGGGCGCTATTCCCCTGTTTTTTGTGCGGACGAATTGAGGCCATGTCGCCGCAGGTGTAAAGTGTTTGTGTATTTATTGTTTGTTTTTTGTTCTAAATCAAATAATTATCTGGTGTAAACACCCAGGGATATACGGCGTTTTTGCGCTGGCGCAAAAGCCGTGAAAATAACACCTCATATAATACAGAGCGTAACTACAGGCGCGGCGTCCGTCGGCTGCGCCGGGGACGATCTCTGCTAACTGACTTGTGAGCGAACTATGTCGACAAGTGTTTTTAATCGCCGGTGGGCGGCTGTGCTGCTCGAGGCGCTGGCCCGCCATGGGGTGCGGCATGTTTGTATCGCTCCGGGATCGCGCTCCACGCCGTTGACGCTGGCCGCTGCGGCCAACCGATCTTTTATCTGTCATACCCACTTTGATGAACGCGGGCTTGGCCATTTGGCGCTTGGGCTGGCGAAGGCGGCGCGTGAGCCGGTAGCGGTGATTGTCACGTCCGGTACCGCGGCGGCGAACCTTTACCCGGCTTTAATCGAGGCCGGCCTGACCGGTGAGCGGCTGGTGTTTCTCACCGCCGATCGGCCGCCGGAACTGATCGACTGCGGCGCCAATCAGGCGATCCGTCAAAACGGCCTCTACAGCAGCCACCCGACGTTGGCGATCGATCTGCCGCGTCCTACGCCGGATATTCCGGCCGCGTGGCTGGCCTCCAGCGTCGACAGCGCGATGGCGCGCCTGCAGCACGGCGCGTTGCATATTAACTGCCCGTTCGCCGAACCGCTGTACGGCGGCGATGAACGTCAGTATGCCGATTGGTCCGCCGCGCTGGGCGACTGGTGGCAGAGCGATCGGCCTTGGCTGCAGGAAAGCGAGACGCGTGCGGCGCCAGTGCCGCAGCCGGACTGGTTCTTCTGGCGGCAAAAACGCGGCGTGGTGCTGGCTGGCCGCATGAGCGCGGAAGAGGGCGCACAGGTGGCCGACTGGGCCGAGACGCTGGGCTGGCCGCTGATCGGCGATGTGCTGTCGCAGACCGGGCAACCGCTGCCCTGCGCCGATTTATGGCTCGCTCATCCGCAGGCGCAGCGCGTGTTGCAAGACGCGCAGCTGGTGGTGCAGTTCGGCGGCAGTCTGACCGGTAAACGCTTGCTGCAGTGGCAGGCGCAGTGTCGGCCGGAAGAGTATTGGGTCATCGACGAGCTGCCGGGGCGGCTCGATCCGGCCCAGCACCGGGGGCGGCGTCTGCGTGCCGGGGTGGCGCAGTGGTTGGCGCAGCATCCGGCGCAACCGCGCGCGCCGTGGGCCGCCGGGCTGGCGGTCTTGGCGGATAAGGCGCTGACGGCGGCGTCCACGCATCTGCACGATAACTTTGGCGAAGCGCAGCTGGCGCACCGCCTGCCGGAACTGCTGCCGGAGAACGGCCAGCTGTTTCTCGGCAACAGCCTGGTGGTGCGACTGATCGACGCGTTAACCACGCTGCCTGTCGCTTACCCGGTATTCAGCAACCGCGGCGCCAGCGGCATCGACGGTCTGATTTCCACCGCCGCCGGCGTACAGCGCGCCACCGCCAGGCCGACGTTGGCGATGGTGGGCGACCTTTCCGCGTTGTATGACCTCAATGCGCTGGCGTTGTTGCGCCACTGTTCGGCGCCGACGGTGCTGATCGTCGTCAATAACAACGGCGGCCAAATTTTCTCGCTGTTGCCGACGCCGGACGAGGAGCGCCAACGCTTTTACTGCATGCCGCAGAACGTCGAGTTCAGCCACGCGGCGGCGATGTTCCAGCTTGACTACGCGCGGCCGGAAAACTGGCGCCAACTGCAACAGGCGGTTGAGCAAGGCTGGCGGCGCGGCGGCGCCACGCTGATAGAACTGCAGGTGTCGCCGAGCGCAGGGGCCGAGAGTCTGCAATTCCTGGTACAACAGATGGCGGTGCAATGATGCTGGCGACGCGAATTTTGCAACAGGGCGAAGCGGGGCGTCCGTGGCTGGTATGGCTGCACGGCCTGCTGGGCAACAACAATGAATGGCGGGTGATCGCCGCGCGTTGCCCGGAATGGCCGTCGCTGGCCATCGATCTGCCCGGCCACGGCGATTCCGTGGCGGTGAGCTGCCGCGGCTTCGACGACATCAGCGCGCAAATCGCCGCGACCCTGCAACTGCGCAATATTGAACGTTATTGGTTGGTGGGCTACTCGCTCGGCGGGCGCATCGCCATGTATCACGCTTGCCACGGCCGCCATGACGGCCTGCAAGGCGTGATCGTCGAGGGCGGCAACCCGGGGCTTGAGGACGAACAACAGCGCCGCGATCGTTGCGAGCAGGATGCGCGATGGGCGGCGCGTTTTCGCAGTGAGCCGATTGCCGAAGTCCTGGCGGACTGGTATCAGCAACCGGTGTTCAAAGAGCTTAGCCATGTGCACCGCCAGGCGCTGATCGCCGCGCGTTCGGTCAACAGCGGCCCGGCGATTGCCGACATGCTCGAAGCCACCTCGCTCGGCAGACAGCCTTATCTGGCGCCGCAGCTGCGCCAACTGACCGTGCCGCTGCGGGTGCTGTGCGGTGAGAACGACCCCAAATTTCAACGGCTGGCGCGCGACGCCGGGTTGCCGTTGTGCATCGTGCCGCAGGCCGGCCACAACGCGCATCTGGCCAATCCGCAGGATTTCGTCGCCGAGCTGCAGACCTTTCTCGTTAACCCTGGTTAAAGGAACCGAACATGCTTTATCCGAATGAAGAACACCTGTATGCCGCCATCGCCTGGCAGGATTGCACCGGCGATTTCGAAGACATTCTGTATCACAAGTCCGCCGACGGCATCGCCAAAATCACCATCAACCGGCCGCAGGTGCGCAACGCGTTTCGTCCGCAAACGGTCAAAGAGATGATCGACGCGCTGGCCAACGCCCGTTACGACGACGGCATCGGCGTCATTATTCTGACCGGCGCCGGCGATAAGGCCTTCTGCTCCGGCGGCGATCAGAAAGTGCGCGGCGACTACGGCGGCTATCGCGACGACAGCGGCGTACATCACCTCAACGTGCTGGACTTCCAGCGCCAGATCCGCACCTGCCCGAAGCCGGTGGTGGCGATGGTGGCCGGCTATTCGATCGGCGGCGGCCACGTGCTGCACATGATGTGCGATCTGACCATCGCGGCGGATAACGCCATCTTCGGTCAGACCGGCCCGAAAGTGGGCTCGTTCGACGGCGGCTGGGGCGCGTCTTACATGGCGCGCATCGTCGGCCAGAAGAAGGCGCGCGAAATCTGGTTCCTGTGCCGCCAGTACGACGCCGCCGCCGCGCTGGACATGGGCCTGGTCAATACCGTCGTGCCGCTGGCCGATCTGGAAAAAGAGACGGTGCGCTGGTGCCGCGAAATGCTGCAGAACAGCCCGATGGCGCTGCGCTGCCTGAAGGCGGCGCTGAATGCCGACTGCGACGGCCAGGCCGGTTTGCAGGAGCTGGCGGGCAACGCCACCATGCTGTTCTACATGACCGACGAAGGGCAGGAAGGGCGCAACGCGTTCAACGAGAAGCGCCAACCGGACTTCAGCAAATTCAAGCGTAACCCGTAATGAGCGGGGCAAACCGCAGCGCGGCGCTATACCGTTACAGCCTGCCGATGGAGGCGGGCGTGGTGCTGCGCAATCAACGGTTGAAAACGCGTGACGGATGGGTGGTGCAGCTGTGTCAGGGCGAGCGTGAAGGTTGGGGCGAGATCGCGCCGCTGCCGGAATTCAGCCGGGAAACGCCGGCGCAGGCCGAACAGGCCGCGTTGGGCTGGCTGCAGGCGTGGTTGGCGGGCAACGAACCGGAGCACAGCGCGCTGCCCTCGGTGGCCTTTGGGCTCAGCTGTGCGCAGGCCGAGCTGGAGCAGCGTTTGCCGATGCAGGCGGATTTTCGCAAGGCGCCGCTGTGCACCGGCGATCCGGATGAGCTGTTCGAGACATTGAGCGCTTTGCCGGGCGAGAAAGTCGCCAAGGTGAAGGTGGGGCTGTATGAGGCGGTGCGGGACGGCATGATCGTCAACGTGTTGCTGGAGGCACTGCCGGATCTGCGGCTGCGGCTGGACGCCAACCGCAGCTGGACCCGCGCCAAGGCCGACGGCTTCGCCAGGTACGTTAACCCGGCGTGGCGCGATCGCATCGCCTTCCTGGAAGAGCCCTGCAAGACCCGTGATGAATCGCGCGACTTCGCCCGGGCGACCGGTATCGCCATCGCCTGGGATGAGAGCGTGCGGGAGGCGGACTTTGTGGTGCAGGCCGAGCCGGGCGTGGCGGCCATCGTGATCAAGCCGACGCTGGTCGGCAGCCTGGCGCGTTGCCAGACGCTGGTGGCGCAGGCGCACGCGGCGGGCCTGACGGCGGTGATCAGCTCCAGCCTCGAATCCAGCCTGGGGTTGACCCAGCTGGCGCGCATCGCCCATTGGCTGACGCCGGATACCGTGCCGGGCCTGGACACGCTGGGGTTGATGCAGGCGCAGGTGCTGCGCCCGTGGCCGGGCAGCGCGTTGCCGCTGCTGGATGTCTCGGCGCTGGAGTGCCTATGGCGCCGTTGAACGATTGGCCGTGGCGACACTGGGCGCGCACTCAGCCGCAGGCGACGGCGCTGATGCTCGGTGAACAACCGCTGAGCTGGCTGGCGTTGCAGAGCCAGGTGGATGAGCTGGCGGCGGATTTCCAGCATCAGGGCGTTGAACCGGGCTGCGGTGTGGCGCTGTGTGGTAAAAACAGCTATCCACTGCTGCTGGCCTATCTGGCGCTGTTGCAGTGCGGCGCACGCCTGTTGCCGCTCAATCCCGCCTTGCCGACGCCGCTGCTGGCGCAGCTGTTGCCGGAATTGGATATGACCTTTGTCTTCGGCCCGGACTCGTTGCCGGCGCTGCCGGAAGACGTGATTCGATTGACCCCGCCGTCGACCGAGCCGCGTTGGCCAGACCTGCCGACGTGGGATGCGCAGCGTCTGGCGACGCTGACGTTGACCTCCGGTTCCAGCGGCATGCCGAAAGCGGCCGCGCACAGCTATGCCAACCATCTGGCCAGCGCCGCCGGGGTGTTGGAGCTGATGGCGTTTCAGCGCGAGGATTGCTGGCTGCTGTCATTGCCGCTGTTTCACGTCTCCGGACAGGGCATTGTCTGGCGCTGGCTGGCGGCGGGCGCCCGGTTGGCGGTGCGCGAGATGCACCCGCTGAACGAGGCGTTGGCGGGATGCACGCATGCCTCGTTGGTGCCGACCCAGCTGTGGCGGCTGCTGGCGCAACCGCTGGCGGACATGACGCTGAAGGCGGTGCTGCTCGGCGGCGCGATGATCCCGGTGGAGCTGACCGAGCGGGCGGAGGCGGCGGGGATCCGTTGTTGGTGCGGCTACGGGCTGACCGAACTGGCCTCCACGGTGTGCGCCAAGCGCGCCGATGCGCGGGCGGGCGTCGGCCTGCCGCTCGGCGGCCGCGAGGTAAAACTGGTGGATGAAGAGGTCTGGATCCGCGCCGACAGCCTGGCGCTTGGCTACTGGCGTCATGGCCATCTGCAACCATTGGCCGATGAGCAGGGCTGGTTCCCGACCCGCGATCGCGGCGCGATGATCGAGGGGGAACTGCGAATTCTCGGCCGGCTGGACAACCTGTTTTTCAGCGGCGGCGAAGGGGTGCAGCCGGAAGATATCGAACGCGTGCTGGCGGCGCATCCGCAGATCACGCAGGCGTTTGTGGTGCCGGTGGCGGACGCCGAATTCGGTCAGCGGCCGGTGGCGGTGATCGACGGCGATCCGTCGCTGTCGCTGGCGACGCTGCTCGCCTGGTCGCAGGATAAGCTCGCCAATTTCCAACGCCCGACGGCATTGCTTCCGCTGCCTGACGAGCTGAAAAACGGCGGCATCAAGATTTCGCGCCGCCGGTTGCAGGCGTGGGTGGCGGAGCGCCTGCGTCAGGCATAAAAAAAGCCGCCCGAAAGGGCGGCTGAGCGAATGATGACGGCGGGTTATTTCAGTCCCAACGCCTTGGCGACGCCGGCGCCGTAGTCCGGGTGCACCTTGGTGAACAGCTCGACCTGACGGCGCTGGATGTGTTCCGGTACCTGCGACAGTTCGCCGGCGATGCGGGTGAACATGCGCTGGTGCTCTTCGGCGCTCAGCAGGTTGAACAGCGCGCGCGGCTGGCTGTAGTAATCGTCGTCTTCACGATGATTCCAGTGGTCGGCCGCGCCCTCAATGCTCAGCGGCGGCTCGCTGAAGTCCGGCTGCTCCTGGAACAGGCCGAAGCTGTTCGGTTCGTAGGTGGCGCCGTTGCCGCTGTTGCCGTCCACGCGCATCGCGCCGTCGCGATGGTAGTTGTGGAACGGGCATTTGGCGCCGTTCACCGGGATCTGGTGGTGGTTGACGCCCAGGCGGTAACGGTGCGCATCGCCATAGGAGAACAGGCGGCCCTGCAGCATTTTATCCGGCGAGAAACTGATGCCCGGCACCACGTTGGCGGGGTTCATCGCCACCTGCTCAACCTCTGAGAAGTAGTTGTCGGGGTTGCGGTTCAGCTCGAAATAGCCGACGTCGATCAGCGGGTAGTCGCCGTGCGGCCACACCTTGGTCAGATCGAACGGGTTGTATGGCGTCTGCGAGGCTTCGTGTTCCGGCATGATCTGAATTTGCAGCTTCCAGCGCGGGAAGTCGCCGCGTTTGATCGCGTCGAACAGATCGCGCTGTGAGCTTTCGCGATCCTTGGCGATGATCGCTTCCGCCTCTTCATCCATCAGGTTTTCAATGCCTTGCTCGCAGCGGAAGTGGAATTTCACCCAGAAACGTTCGTTGGCGGCATTGATAAAGCTGAAGGTGTGGCTGCCGAAACCGTGCATGTGACGGTAGGATTTCGGAATGCCGCGATCGCTGAAGTCGATGGTCAGCTGGTGCAGCGACTCCGGCAGGTGGGAGAAGAAATCCCACTTGTACACCGGATTACGCAGGTTGGTATGCGGATCGCGTTTCACCACGTGATTGAGATCGGGGAATTTCAGCGGATCGCGCAGATAGAACACCGGCGTATCGTTGCCCACCAAATCCCAGTTGCCTTCTTCGGTATAGAACTTCATGGCAAAACCGCGAATGTCGCGTTCGGCGTCGGCCGCGCCGCGCTCACCGGCGACGGTGGAGAAGCGGATAAACATGTCGGTCTGCTTACCGATTTCGGAGAAGATCTTGGCGCGCGTGTAGCGGGTGATGTCATGGGTGACGGTAAAGGTGCCGTAGGCGCCGGATCCTTTGGCGTGCATGCGGCGCTCGGGGATGACCTCGCGGTCGAAGTGGGCCAGTTTTTCCAGGAACCACACGTCCTGCAACAGCATCGGGCCGCGTTTGCCCGCGGTGATCACGTTATTGTTATCGACAACCGGGGCGCCGGCTGCGGTGGTCAGTCCTTTCTTGCTCATCACTTGCTCCTTATCGTAGTGCAGTTAAGTAAAGACTCGGGCGGTTTAAGCGTTCATCAGCATAGTCCTTTGGCGGGGCTTCTTCCCCTGACCTTGGTCAAAGCCACTACTAGTTGTAGCCCTATTGGCGAGCGACGGCAAATAGGTCTCGGTTATCGTTGGCATCGCCTTGACGAATATGGATTTTTGTTTGCAAATTTTTACATTTATTTGATTATTGAAGAATTTTTTCGCTTTTATCCCTTAAATACTCATTGCGCTTTGGTATAGACTCATGACGTTATTATTTTGCGTTGATTCGATCATTCGGTACGGATGACAAACCAGAGGGAAAGATGATGAAAAAGACTTGGGTCGCGTGCGCGGCAGGATTGCTGTTTGTGACCGGCGCGGCGAACGCCATCAGCGTGTCGGGCGAAGCCGGGCAACACTACACCAACCTGGGCGTTGGCATGAGTACCGGCTCTTCAGGTCTGGGCCTGACCGGCAACTGGGCGCGCAGCGACCACGACGGCAACGTCGGCAGCGTGGGGTTGAACTTCGGCGTGCCGCTGGGGCCGTTG
Source organism: Serratia sp. TSA_130.1 (assembly GCF_052691795.1). Taxonomy (NCBI): domain Bacteria; kingdom Pseudomonadati; phylum Pseudomonadota; class Gammaproteobacteria; order Enterobacterales; family Yersiniaceae; genus Serratia; species Serratia sp. TSA_130.1. The sequence goes on along the minus strand of NZ_JBQZFS010000001.1, from coordinate 967,845 downwards.
ACGGCGACCGTGGGCGCCAAAGCGCTGTACCTCAGCCCGAAAGACGGGAAGAGCGGCGGGGCGGTGGCGCTGGGCGGCGGCCTGGAGTGGGAAATTAACCGTTACTTCAGCCTGCACGGCGAAGGTTACTTTGCCCCTGAGTCTTTCACCAGCGGCGTGAAGGCCTATAACGAAGCCAGCGGCGGCCTGCGCTGGAAGTTCCGTCCGCTGAGCGTGGACGTGGGCTACCGTTACATGCAGATGGAAGGCAAAGACGGGCGTCGCGACAACACCCTGGCCGATGGCCCTTATGTCGGTGTCGGTCTGAGCTTCTGACGCTCAGCAAAAAGGGGCCATTGCGGCCCCTTTCTCTTTATCATTCTTTGTCTTTCGTCGCTTACCCGACCGCCGGCAGCATGCCGCTGGCGATGCCCAGTTGGATGGCGATCACCGTTACCCCACAGACAAACACCAGCGCCAGCGCAGGGGTGCCGCCCCAGACGCGATATTGTGCCTGATGCTTTTGGCGAGTTTTCCACACCAGCAGCGAAGGCAGCAGCAGCGCCAGCACCGACAGGGCGATGGCGGCGAAACCCAACGCCAGCACGAAACCGCGCGGATAGAACAGCGCGAAGGCCAGCGGCGGCAGGAAGGTGATGGCGCCGGTTTGCAGGCGGCCACGCACGTTATCTTGCCGCTTGAACAGGTCAGCCAGGAAATCGAACAGCCCAAGCGCAACGCCGAGGAACGAGGTCGCCAGCGCCAGATCGGCGAACAGGTGCACCGCCAGTTCAACGTGCGGCGAAGCTACTGCATCACGCACCGCCTGCAACAGGCCATTCAGCCCGGCCTGCTGCGCCAGAATGCCGACGAAGGTGTCGGAGCTGATACTGCCCAGCGTTGCCAGCTGCCAGAAGATATAGGCGATCAGCGGGATGGCGCTGCCGATGATGAACACCCAACGCAGTTTGCGAATGTTGCCGCCCATGTAGTTGACGATGCTCGGCACGCTGCCGTGGAAGCCGAATGAGGTGAAGATCACCGGAATGGCCGATAACGCCAGGCCTTGCTCCAGCGGCAACGTCATCAGATTGGTCTGGTGGATATTCGGCAACATCAGGCCGAGCATCACCACCAGAAACACCACTTTCGCGCTGAACAGGATGCGGTTGAACAAGTCGACCGAGTGGGTGCCGATGCACACCACGCCGCCGGCCACCAGGGTGAACAGCAGGACGCCGAGCGACACCGGGAAGTCCTGCGATGTCCATTGGCTGATGCTGGTGGCGAGCAGTTCGCCGGCGCCGCTAATGTAGGCGGCGGTGAGGGCATACATCAGGAACATCATGCTAAAGCTGGTCAGCCACTGGCCGCCGCCGCCGAGATAACGTTTGGCAAGCGTGCCCAGACCGGTATCCGCCTGCTCATGCTGGTAAACCTCCACCAGTAACAGCGCGGTGTAACACATCAACAGCCACAGCCCGACCAGTAAGGCCAGCGTGACGCCGAAACCGACGCCGGCCGCCGCCAGCGGCATCGCCAGCATCCCGGCGCCAATGGTGGTGCCCGCCACGATAAAAACACTGCCAAGAGTGCGATTCTTCACGTTTTTTCTCTACCAGCCGAAAGATTTTGAAAATTATAGGTAACGATTTATGAGGATGGCAGGATAGTGGAAGCCCTAATTTGTGTCAAACCGGCGTTACGCGCATTGTAAATTAAAGTTTACAACCTTGCGAGCGGCATGGCGCATGATGAACGACGCGATGGCGGAAATAATCCGACGGCGGCTAGTGAAAAGTTATTTACGGGCTTCTATAGTGGAATGACCAAAAAATGTGGGAGAGATCAATGTTAAGGGTGGAGATGCTCAGCACCGGCGATGAGGTGCTGCACGGGCAAATTATTGATACCAACGCCGCCTGGCTGGCGGACTACCTGTTCCAGCAGGGCGTGCCGATGAGCGGGCGGGAAACGGTAGGGGACAGCCTCTCTGCTTTGATCGAGATCCTGCAGGAACGCAGCCATATCGCCGATGTGCTGATTGTCAACGGCGGCCTGGGGCCGACCAGCGACGATTTGAGCGCGCTGGCCGCCGCGAAAGCCTGCGGCGTAGAGCTGATTGAACGGGCTGACTGGCTGGCGCGTATGGAAGCCTATTTCGCCGAGCGCGGGCGGCCGATGGCCCCTTCCAACCGCAAGCAGGCGCAGATCCCGGCCAATGCGGAAATGCTGGATAACCCGGTGGGCACCGCCTGCGGTTTCGCGTTGCAGCTGAACCAATGCCTGATGTTCTTCACCCCCGGCGTGCCTTCGGAATTCAAAGTGATGGTCGAACAGCAGATCGTGCCGCGTCTGCGCCAGCGCTTCACTTTGCCGGCGCCGCCGCTGTGCCTGCGTCTGACGACGTTCGGTACCTCCGAGAGCGATCTGGCCGCCGAACTGGACAGCCTGCCGCTGCCGCCGGACGTGGTGCTGGGTTACCGCTCGTCCAGCCCGATCATTGAGCTGAAGCTGACCGGGCCGGAAAGCCGGCGCGCGGAGATGGAGCTGGCCTGGCGACGCGTGCGCGAGGTAGCGGGGGACAACTGCATCTTCGAAGGCACCGTCGGGTTGCCGGCGACGCTGACGCAGCGCCTGAATCAGCAAGGGCTGAAGCTGGCGTTGAGCGAGCAATTCAGCGGCGGCTTGATCAACCTGCAGCTGCAGAGCGAAGGCGCGCCGCTGGCGGGGGGAGAGCTGCTGCCGGCCCACTGCATCGAAACGCTGGAAACGACGCTGGCGCGCGCCCGCTCGCTGGCGGAATTGACCGGCGCGCCGTTGGCGTTGGCGGTCAGCGCCATGCGCGATGAGCAGGTGAGCATTGCGCTGCACACGCCGCGCGGCGGGATTGGCCAGACCGTGCGTTATCGCGCGTCGCGCCACGGGCTGCGGCTGCGGCAGGAGTCGGTGGCGATGCTGGCGCTGGATATGCTGCGCCGTTGGCTGAATGGGGGCCAGGCGTGCGGTAAAAACGCCTGGCTGGAGGTGGTGGAAATTATCGAGTGACGCTCATGGCGCTGAGTTGTCTGCCTCACTGTTTTGTTGTAGCCGTTCGGACGCCAGGCGTGAAAGACGTATTGCCGCCGCGCCTCGCGTTTGCAGCTCTGTACCGTAGTTCCTGAGCGCCTGCGCGGCGCTGTCTGAGTGCGCCAGATGCGCCGCCAGGCTGGCGGCGTCTACCAGCGCGGTGTTGGCGCCGAGCCCACCTGCCGGGCTCATGGCGTGCACGGCGTCGCCGAGAAAGGCGATGCGTTCGCTGTGCCATTCCGGCATCGTCGCCGTAACCTGCACCGTCCGCACGCTGAGCGACAGGGGATCCGCCAGCGCTAACGCCGTTTGCAAGGCGGGCGCCCATCCTTGCGAGATATGCCGTACGCGCGCCTGCAACGCGGTGTTCTCCTCCAGTCCCGGGGCTCCGCCGAGACGTTCAGCCGAACCGATACAGGCCCAATAGAGATAGTCGTCGACCGGCGAGAGGCGGCAATCGGGCGCGTAGTCGGCCGCCAGTTGCGCCATGGGGGCCTGAAAGCGCATCGGCTCAACCACCAGCGACACGCCGTCGGCGAAGATCACCGATACGCCGTTCAGCAGCTCAGGGGCCAATTGGGCCCGGGTCGCCGCATCGAGCGGCGTTTTGCCGTAGAGGGTGACCGCACCGCTGTCTTCTGGCCCCGCCTCGGGCAGGCAGCGCCGCCGCACCAGCGAGTTGACGCCGTCGGCGGCGATCAGCACATCGACCCGCACGTGTTCGCCGTTGGCGAACTGAAGTTCCACACCCTGCGGCGTTTGTGCAAATTCACGCAAGGTATGGCCGAAACGCACCCGGTCTTGCAGGCCGGCAAGCAGGATCTCGCGCAGCGTTTGGCGATGAATGCCGAGATCGCCGCCCGGTTCTTGCGTTTGGCGCTGGCTGGAGGGCAACCAGTGCTCGGGGCGCCGGCCGGTGAGCGGGGCAAGCTGCGGATCCCATAGATTGCTCTCGCCGCTGTTTTGCGCGCTGCCGGCGCAGAGCAAGCGGTAGTGCGCCGGCGGCAGGCAGGCGGCCAGCGCCTGCTGCCCCGACGGATCGATGCGCAGCCGGTAGCCCTGATCGCGTGCTTGCGGTGTGGTGTCGCGTTCAAACACCGTGGCGTGGATGCCAAAGCGGCGCAGTCCCTGAGCCAGACACAGGCCGCCGGGCCCGGCGCCGATAATGCCAATGCTGAGTGTTGTCATCATGTTCCCTCGTGAGTCAGTGGCCGCAGACGGTCGCGGCCGGAAGCATTTCATTATGTCGGTGCAGGAAAAGGTTGGTATAACGGTATCTGGACTAAAAATAGTGATTAGTGGCCAATATGAACGATAACCCTCACTTCGCCGACGCTGACTGCAGCGAATGGCGGGCGGGCCCCTAGCTGATCGCCCTTGGCGGCCGCGATGCGGCAGGCCGGGAGTATCGGTTGGGCACGCGCGAATACGACTGGCATCAGCATGTGCGCGGGCAGCTGCTGTGCGTCGAAAGCGGTTTGCTGCATATACGCACGGCGCACGGCGATTGGGTGCTGCCGCCGCAGCGGGCGGGGTGGATCCCGCCGGCGACGCAGCACCGGGTGCAGGTCTGCGGCGCGCTGAGCGGCTGGAGTTTGCTGCTGGCGCCGGAAGCCTGCAACGATCTGTCGAATGCACCCTGCGTCATCGGTATTAGCCCCGTGCTGCAGGCGCTGGCTCTGCGAGCAGAAGGCTGGGATAAACGCAGCGCGCTCACCCTGGAGCAGGATCGCATGGCGCAGGTGATGCGGGACGAGATACGGCTGGCGCCGACGGAGCCGCTGTATTTACCGATGTCGTCCCATCCGCGCCTGGCCGGCGTTCTGCAGGCCTTGCTGGCGCAACCGGGGAGCGAACGTTCACTGGAGGCGTGGGCTGAATGGGGGGCGATGTCGCCGCGTACCCTGCGGCGGCTGATGATTGGCGAGACGGGGTTGAGTTTTGCCCAGTGGCGTCAGCAGGCTCGGTTGTCATATGCGTTGGCGAAGCTGGCCGAAGGCGAAACGGTGCTGCAGATTGCGGAGGCGCTGGGGTATGCCTCGCCGAGCAATTTTATCGCCATGTTTCGTAAAGCCTTCGGCGATTCCCCGGCGCGTTATTTTTCCACATCGGCGGGAAAGGGGCGCTAAACGAAATACTTTGAGGATAGTTATATATCCCTGATTAATCATAATCTTATAGGGGATATTCGCGGTGAGGGAATGCTGTTACTCTCTTGACGGGTGCTTGAGACTGTTCGTCTTGGGCATTGTGTGACAAGGCGGATAGATGAAAGCCCCAGACTGACTCTCAATCAGAATGGGGCTGCACATACCGCCTAGACACCGGTATGGTAGCCCCTTCACAGCAAGGAGGCAAGCATGCGCTTAAGGCATGTGTTTCATTCGCTAACCGTTGTATGTATTACGGTTTTGTTATTTATCTGGATGATAAGAGACTCGCTGTGCGAGCTGAAAATCTACCAGGAAAATATCACTATCCTGATCAGGTTGGCGTGTGAGGTGAAGCGGTAATCCTAGGGCGGGGGCAACCCCGCCTTCTGGTCTCCTGGCGCGGTTTCCGGCACCCGACTTTACATTTCCAGCTCGATATCCGTCAGCGGCATGCAGCAGCAGGGCAGGATTTCACCGGCGTTGATAAACGCCAGCGGCTGTTGGCGGTAGGCCACTTCGCCTTTCACCAGCTTCAGGCGGCAGGCGCCGCAATAGCCGGAGCGGCATTGGTACTCCACCTGCACGTCGTGCAGTTCCAGCACGTCGAGCAGGCAGTTTTCACTGTTAGGGCAAGAGAGCTGCGTGCCGGCGGCGCGCAGCGTTACGGTTGGCGTCGCCATCGCTTACAGTTCGAAGTCGCTCAGGTCGTCGGCGTTGATCTCCGAGTCGATCTGGCCAACCAGGTAAGAGCTCACTTCCACTTCCTGCGGCGCTACCTGCACGTTGTCGGACACCAACCAGGCATTGATCCACGGGATCGGGTTGGAGCGGGTTTCGAACGGCAGACCGAGGCCGACCGCCTGCATGCGGATATTGGTGATGTACTCCACATACTGGCACAGGATGTCTTTGTTCAGGCCAATCATCGAGCCGTCGCGGAACAGGTATTCCGCCCACTCTTTCTCCTGCTGGGCGGCCAACACGAACAGATCGTAGCACTGCTGCTGACATTCCTCGGCGATCTCCGCCATTTCAGGATCGTCGGCGCCGGAACGCATCAGGTTCAGCATGTGCTGGGTGCCGGTCAGGTGCAGCGCTTCGTCGCGGGCGATCAGTTTGATGATTTTGGCGTTGCCTTCCATCAATTCGCGCTCGGCGAAAGCGAAGGAGCAGGCAAAGCTGACGTAGAAGCGGATCGCTTCCAGCGCGTTCACGCTCATCAGGCACAGGTACAGCTGCTTCTTCAGCGCACGCAGATTGACGGTGACGGTTTTTCCGTTCACCTGGTGGGTGCCTTCACCCAGCAGGTGATAGTAGCTGGTCATCTCGATCAGATCGTCGTAGTAGCCGGAAATGTCTTTCGCGCGCTTCTTGATCTCTTCGTTGGTGACGATGTCGTCGAACACCAGCGCCGGATCGTTGACGATGTTGCGGATGATGTGGGTGTAGGAACGGGAGTGGATAGTCTCGGAGAACGACCAGGTTTCCACCCAGGTTTCCAGCTCAGGGATCGAGATCAGCGGCAGCAGGGCGACGTTCGGGCTGCGGCCCTGGATGGAGTCCAGCAGGGTCTGATACTTCAGGTTGCTGATGAAGATGTGCTTCTCGTGCTCCGGCAGCGCCTGGTAATCGATGCGATCGCGGGAAACGTCAACCTCTTCCGGGCGCCAGAAGAAGGAGAGCTGTTTTTCGATCAGTTTTTCGAAGATTTCATGCTTTTGCTGGTCGAAACGCGCAACGTTTACCGACTGGCCGAAGAACATCGGCTCTTGCAGCTGGTCGTTTTTGGTCTGAGAAAAAGTGGTGTAAGCCATAAGCCTGAATCCATCGTAACGTGGCTAAATGAAGGGGCCGGAAAATTCCGGCCCGCTAGGTCAAACTTTAGATCTTGCAGGCGCCGCTTTCGCAGTCGTCATCGCCGGCCTTGGCAGGCTGCAAATCTTCCTGGGCGTCTTCCGCACCGTCGCGGGTGTTTTGGTAGTACAGCGTTTTCACGCCGAACTTGTAGGTGGTGAGCAGGTCTTTCAACAGCTGCTTCATCGGCACCTTGCCGCCCGGGAAGCGGGTCGGATCGTAGTTGGTGTTGGCCGAAATCGACTGGTCGATGAATTTCTGCATCAGCCCCACCAGCTGCAGATAGCCGTCGTTGCTCGGCATTTCCCACAGCAGCTCGTAGTTGTCTTTCAGACGCTCATACTCCGGCACCACCTGGCGCAGGATGCCGTCTTTCGACGCCTTGATGCTGATGTGGCCGCGCGGCGGCTCGATGCCGTTGGTGGCGTTGGAAATCTGCGAAGAGGTTTCCGACGGCATCAGGGCGGACAGCGTCGAGTTGCGCAGACCGGTTTCCTGGATCTCTTTACGCAGGGTTTCCCAGTCGTAGTGCAGCGGCTCGCTGCAGATCGCATCCAGGTCTTTCTTGTAGGTGTCGATCGGCAGGATGCCCTGCGAATAGGTGGTTTCGTTGAACCACGGGCAAGCGCCTTGTTCCTGCGCCAGACGGTTGGAGGCTTTCAGCAGGTAGTACTGAATGGCTTCGAACGTCTTGTGGGTCAGGTTGTTGGCGCTGCCGTCGGAGTAGCGCACGCCGTTCTTCGCCAGATAATAGGCGAAGTTGATGACGCCGATGCCCAGGGTGCGGCGACCCATTGCGCCACGGTGCGCGGCCTTGATCGGATAATCCTGATAATCCAGCAGGGCGTCCAGCGAACGTACCGCCAGGGTCGCCAGCTCTTCCAGATCGTCCAGGCTGTCGATCGCGCCCAGGTTGAAGGCGGACAGGGTGCACAGCGCGATCTCGCCGTTTTCGTCGTTGACGTCTTCCAGCGGCTTGGTCGGCAGTGCGATTTCCAGACACAGGTTGGACTGGCGCACCGGCGCGATCTGCGGATCGAACGGGCTGTGGGTGTTGCAGTGGTCGACGTTCTGGATATAGATACGGCCGGTAGAGGCGCGTTCTTGCATCATCAGCGAGAACAGCTCAACCGCTTTCACGCGCTTCTGGCGAATGCTGTCGTCTTTCTCGTACTGGGTGTACAGGCGCTCGAATTCGTCCTGATCGGCGAAGAACGCGTCATACAGCCCCGGCACGTCGGACGGGCTGAACAGAGTGATGTCTTCGCCCTTGATCAGGCGCTGGTACATCAGACGGTTCAACTGCACGCCGTAGTCCATGTGGCGCACGCGGTTGCCTTCAACGCCGCGGTTGTTTTTCAGCACCAGCAGGCTTTCCACTTCCAGGTGCCACATCGGGTAGAACAGCGTTGCCGCGCCACCGCGCACGCCGCCCTGCGAGCAGGATTTGACGGCGGTCTGGAAGTGTTTGTAGAACGGGATGCAGCCGGTATGGAAGGCTTCACCGCCACGGATCGGGCTGCCCAGCGCGCGGATGCGGCCGGCGTTGATGCCGATGCCGGCGCGTTGCGAAACGTATTTCACAATGGCGCTGGAGGTGGCGTTGATGGAGTCCAGGCTGTCGCCGCACTCGATCAGCACGCAGGAGCTGAACTGGCGGGTTGGGGTGCGCACGCCGGACATGATCGGTGTAGGCAGCGAAATCTTGAAGGTGGAAATCGCGTCGTAGAAACGTTTGACGTAATCCAGACGAGTTTCACGCGGGTAGTTGGAGAACAGGCAAGCGGACACCAGCATGTACAGGAACTGGGCGCTTTCGTAGATCTCGCCGCTGACGCGGTTCTGCACCAGATACTTGCCTTCCAGCTGCTTGACGGCGGCATAAGAGAAGTTCATGTCGCGCCAGTGATCGATAAAGGAGTCCATCTGCTCGAACTCTTCAGCGCTGTAGTCTTCCAGCAGATGTTTATCGTATTTGCCCATCTCGACCATGCGGGTCACGTGAGCGTGCAGCTTCGGCGGTTCGAACTGACCGTAAGCCTTTTTACGCAGGTGGAAGATCGCCAGGCGAGCGGCCAGGTACTGATAGTCCGGCGCATCGCGGGAGATCAGATCGGCAGCGGCTTTGATGATGGTTTCGTGAATGTCGGCGGTTTTGATGCCGTCATAAAACTGAATGTGGGAACGCAACTCTACTTGAGAAACCGAGACGTTGTGCAATCCTTCTGCGGCCCAATCGATGACCCGGTGGATTTTGTCGAGGTTGATGCGCTCTTTACGGCCATCGCGTTTAGTTACAAGCAGACTTTGGTTCATGTGGTGTTTTACCTGTCCGTATGGTGCCCCTAAGCAGAAGTGTAGTCGCTCTGCTCAGTATGTAAACACTATATATAGGGGTTGTATGTCGGTGAGGTAACAAGATAGTGAGAAAAAACGGCGTTTGCAAGTGAACAAAACCGGCCTAATTTGTGGATAACTTGGGGGTGAAATGTAACTTGCCGTTCGCAGTGCGCGCCGTGACTGGCGCGACAAGCTTGTCAATAAGCGAGATCAGATTTTACTGAAAAACTGAAAAAACCGATCGTTTGGCGTTTTATTAAACGTTAGAAAAAAACGGCATATTGATCTGATTTAATATTCTAAAAAACTGTCTACAACCACGATTTTGATCGAAGTCGCGGAAATTAGGTATTTTTCCTAACAGCGCGTTGGCGCCGAACCCCGATAACGCAGGGCCGGCGCGGTTTACAGCGCTCAGCCTTCGTGCTGGGTGTGCACCATGTAGTTCACGTCAACGTTGCGCCCAAGCTTGAAATGATCGGTGATCGGGTTGTAATGCAGGCCGATCATGTGCTTTTCGCGCAGCGGCGTGCCGTCGACCCAGCCGATCAGTTCGGAAGGGCGAATAAACTTCTTATGATCGTGGGTGCCCTGCGGCACCATCTTCAGCACGTACTCCGCGCCGATCACCGCCATCAGCCAGGCTTTGGTGTTGCGGTTGATGGTGGAAAAGAACACGTGGCCGCCCGGTTTCACCAGTTGGGCGCAGGCGCGCACCACCGAGGCCGGATCGGGCACGTGCTCCAGCATTTCCATGCAGGTGACCACGTCGTAGCGCTGCGGGTTGGCCTGAGCGTGGCTTTCCACCGTCTCCTGCACGTAAGTCACGTTCACGCCGCTTTCCAGCGCGTGCAGCCGGGCGACCTGCAGCGGCTCCCCGCCCATGTCCAGACCGGTCACTTCGGCGCCTTCGCGCGCCATGCTTTCCGCCAGAATGCCGCCGCCGCAGCCCACGTCGAGCACCTGCTTGTCAAAAATGCCGCCGGCGCGCTGCATGATGTAGTTCAGGCGCAGCGGGTTGATGCGGTGCAGCGGTTTGAACTCGCCTTCCAGATCCCACCAGCGGGAGGCGACGGCCTCGAACTTGGCGATTTCCTGGTGGTCAACGTTTTGCACTCGGCTGGATGATTCTGCGTTCATGGGCTTGTCTGGCTCCTTGTTCTCGTTGCGCGGATTATACATGTTCCGGCGCGGCATCGTCTGCGTCGATGCGTTTTTAGCGCACTAATCTGTACAATTTCCGTGAAACAGCGGCGGTTATTTTCCCGTAAAGCGTGCTTTGTGATATAGTTTTACACCTTTGCCACTATGGCAGCGGGCAGATGAATCATTAGTAGAGGGATAGCAGCTCCATGAGCGACCTTGCCAGAGAAATCACACCGGTAAACATCGAAGACGAGTTGAAAAACTCGTATCTGGACTACGCGATGTCCGTTATTGTCGGACGTGCGCTGCCAGATGTTCGTGATGGACTGAAGCCGGTTCACCGCCGCGTTCTTTACGCGATGAGTGTATTGGGTAACGACTGGAATAAACCATACAAGAAATCGGCCCGTGTCGTCGGGGACGTGATCGGTAAATATCACCCGCACGGTGACAGCGCGGTTTACGACACTATCGTGCGTATGGCTCAGCCGTTTTCACTGCGCTACATGCTGGTGGACGGTCAGGGTAACTTCGGTTCCGTCGACGGCGACTCCGCCGCGGCGATGCGTTATACCGAAGTGCGCATGTCCAAGATTGCTCACGAACTGTTGGCGGATCTGGAAAAAGAAACCGTCGACTTCGTGCCTAACTATGATGGCACCGAGCAGATCCCGGCCGTTATGCCGACCAAGATCCCGAACCTGCTGGTCAACGGCTCGTCGGGCATCGCCGTGGGCATGGCCACCAATATTCCGCCGCACAACCTGGCTGAAGTCGTCAACGGCTGCCTGGCCTATATCGATGATGAAAACATCAGCATCGAAGGGCTGATGGAACACATCCCGGGGCCGGACTTCCCGACGGCGGCGATCATCAACGGCCGTCGCGGCATTGAAGAGGCCTACCGCACCGGGCGCGGCAAAGTCTACCTGCGCGCGCGCGCGGAAGTGGAAGCCGACGCCAAAACCGGCCGCGAAACCATCATCGTTCACGAGATCCCGTATCAGGTGAACAAGGCGCGTCTGATCGAAAAGATCGCCGAGCTGGTGAAAGAAAAACGCGTAGAAGGCATCAGCGCGCTGCGTGACGAGTCCGATAAAGACGGCATGCGCATCGTGATCGAAGTCAAACGCGACGCGGTCGGCGAAGTGGTGCTGAACAACCTGTATGCGCTGACGCAGCTGCAGGTTACCTTCGGCATCAACATGGTCGCGCTGCATCAGGGGCAGCCTAAGCTGCTGAACCTGAAAGATATCCTCGAAGCCTTCGTGCGCCACCGCCGCGAAGTGGTCACCCGCCGCACCATCTTCGAACTGCGCAAGGCCCGTGACCGCGCCCATATCCTGGAAGCGCTGGCTATCGCGTTGGCTAACATCGATCCGATCATCGAGCTGATTCGCCGTGCGCCGACGCCGGCGGAAGCGAAAGTCGCGCTGGTGGCTCAGCCGTGGGATCTGGGCAACGTCAGCGCCATGCTGGAACGCGCCGGTGACGACGCCGCTCGCCCTGAGTGGCTGGAGCCGGAGTTCGGCATCCGCGACGGCAAGTACTACCTGACCGAGCAGCAGGCTCAGGCGATTCTGGATCTGCGTCTGCAGAAACTGACCGGCCTGGAGCACGAAAAGCTGCTGGACGAATATAAAGAGCTGCTCAACTTCATCGCCGAACTGATCTTTATTCTGGAAAGCCCAGAGCGCCTGATGGAAGTGATCCGCGAAGAGCTGGTGGCGGTCAAAGAGCTGTACAACGACGGCCGCCGCACCGAGATCACCGCCAATACTTCCGACATCAACATCGAAGACCTGATCAACCAGGAAGACGTGGTGGTGACCCTGTCTCACCAGGGCTATGTGAAGTATCAGCCGCTGTCCGACTATGAAGCGCAGCGCCGCGGCGGCAAAGGCAAGTCCGCCGCGCGTATTAAAGAAGAAGACTTTATCGATCGCCTGCTGGTGGCCAACACCCACGATACGATCCTGTGCTTCTCCAGCCGTGGCCGCCTGTACTGGATGAAGGTGTATCAACTGCCTGAAGCCAGCCGTGGCGCGCGCGGCCGCCCAATCGTCAACCTGTTGCCGCTGGAAGCCGATGAGCGTATCACCGCCATTCTGCCGGTGCGCGAGTATGAAGAAGGGCGTCACGTGTTCATGGCCACCGCCAGCGGTACCGTGAAGAAAACCGCGCTGACCGAGTTCAGCCGTCCGCGCAGCGCCGGCATTATCGCCGTCAACCTCAACGAGGGCGACGAGCTGATCGGCGTCGATCTGACCGATGGCACCAACGAAGTGATGCTGTTCTCCGCCAACGGTAAAGTGGTGCGCTTCCCGGAAACGCAGGTGCGTTCGATGGGCCGTACCGCGACCGGCGTGCGCGGCATCAACCTCGGCGAAGGCGACAGCGTGATTTCGCTGATCGTGCCGCGCGGCGAGGGCGACATTCTGACCGTCACGCAAAACGGCTTCGGTAAACGTACTGCAGTCACCGAGTACCCGACCAAGTCACGCGCCACCCAGGGGGTTATCTCCATCAAGGTGAGCGAGCGTAATGGCCAGGTGGTCGGCGCCGTGCAGGTGGAAACCAGCGACCAGATCATGATGATCACCGATGCCGGCACGCTGGTGCGTACCCGCGTTTCGGAAGTCAGCGTGGTCGGTCGTAACACCCAGGGCGTGACGCTGATCCGTACGGCGGAAGACGAAAACGTCGTCGGTCTGCAGCGCGTGGCCGAGCCGGTGGAAGACGAAGAGCTGGACAGCCTGGAACCGGGCGCGGAAGCGGTGGAAGAAGACACTACGCCGCTGGACGATGGCGACGACGCGGCTGAGCCGATGGACGACGACAACGTTTAAGCAAGGTGAGGGCGTCGGCATGCCGACACCGTAATGCACTGAGACAAAAGGGCCTGGCAGCGATGCTAGGCCCTTTTTCAGTTATATGGTTTAATTGGCGCACCGAGCCGCCGGCCGCTGCGCCGGCGACAACGCGCGCCGCCACTGACTTTCGTATGGTATCCGATTGAAATATTTAGCCTCTTTTCGAACTACGCTGAAGATATCCCGCTATCTGTTCCGGGTGCTGGCGATTTTGCTGTGGTCGTTGGGAGCGCTGCTCACCACCTTTTATATTCTGAATATCCTGCATCAGAAAGAATCGGACATCCGCCAGGAGTACAACCTCAATTTCGATCAGGCGCAGGGCTATATTCGCCATTCCGCCGACATCATACGCGACATCAAGTACATGGCGGAAAACCGCCTCAACGGTTCGGTCAGCGGCCTGGACATGTTCAGCGGCGTGATCCCCGGCAAGGGCAGCCCACCGCAATTCTATCCGCTGTATCCAGAGTCTAATTGCGCCCTGAGCGCCACTTACCGCAGTTCACTCGATTCGCTGAGCGGCCTGATCCAGTATTGGAAAGAGAACTTCGTGGCGGCCTACGATCTCAACCGGGTGTTCTTTATCGGCGGCGACAGCCTGTGTCTGGCGGAATTCGGCGGCGGCAACGCGGTCGCCAACCGGGAAAACATGCTGAAGCTGCTGCACGAGCGCATTCTGAAATACCGCAACGCCAAGAATCTGGACAAAGACAACAACCTGTATTGGATTAGCCCCAGCGCGCAGCGGCCTGACATCGGTTATCTGTATGTGCTGACGCCTCTCTATATCGGCAACAAGCTGGAGGCGCTGCTGGGCATCGAGCAAACCGTCCGGCTGGAAGATTTCGTCACCGCCGGCAACCTGCCGATCGGTGTCACGCTGCTGGATGAAAACAACGATCCGATACTGCGCCTGGCGGATGGCGATCGCTATGCCGCTGCGCTCAACAGCTACCCCGAAGAGCATGCTTACTTCGGTTATGTCGACAACTACCGCGATCTGATCCTGAAAAAAGCGCTGCCGCCTTCATCGCTGAGCATCGTTTATGCGCTGCCGGTGAAAAGCGTGGTGGAACGCTTCAAAATGCTGATCCTCAATGCGCTGTTGCTGAACCTGTTGTCGGCTATCGTGCTGTTCACGCTGGCGTGGCTGTTTGAGCGCAAAATGTTCCTGCCGGCGGAGGACAATGCCTTCCGGCTGGAAGAACACGAACAGTTCAACCGCAAGATCGTCGCCTCGGCGCCGGTGGGCATCTGTATCCTGCGCATCAGCGATGGCACCAATATTCTGAGTAACGAACTGGCGCACAACTACATCAACCTGTTGACCCACGAAGATCGCGATCGCATTACGCGCATCATCTGCGAACAGCAGGCGAACTTCGTCGATGTGATGACCAGCAACAACAATAACCTGCAGATCAGCTTTGTCCATTCGCGTTACCGCAACGAAGAGGTGGCGATCTGCGTGCTGGTGGACGTCAGCGCGCGCGTGAAAATGGAAGAGTCGCTGCAGGAGATGGCGGCGGCGGCGGAGCAGGCCAGCCAGTCTAAATCGATGTTCCTGGCCACCGTCAGCCATGAGCTGCGCACGCCGCTGTACGGCATTATCGGCAACCTCGATCTGCTGCAGACCAAGGCGTTACCGCCAGGGGTCGATCGGCTGGTGAATGCGATGAACAACTCTTCCGGGCTGCTGCTTAAAATCATCAGCGATATTCTCGACTTCTCCAAAATCGAGTCCGAGCAGCTGAAGATTGAACCGCGTGAGTTCTCCTGCCTGGAGGTGATCACCCATATCGCCGGCAACTATTTGCCGTTGGTGGTGAAGAAACGTTTGGGGCTGTACTGCTTTATCGAGCAAAACGTGCCGGAGCGTATCTTCGGCGATCCGGTGCGGCTGCAGCAGGTGCTGTCCAACCTGGTGAACAACGCCATCAAGTTCACCGATACCGGCTGCATCGTGCTGCAGGTCTGCACCCGCGGCAGCTACCTGGAATTCAGCGTGCGCGATACCGGCGTCGGTATTCCGGAGAAGGAGATCTCACGCCTGTTCGATCCGTTCTTCCAGGTGGGCACCGGCGTGCAGCGCCACTTCCAGGGCACCGGTTTGGGGCTGGCGATCTGCGAGAAATTGGTCAACCTGATGGACGGCGACGTCTCCGTCGAGTCCGAACCGGGGCTGGGCAGCTTGTTCAGCATTCGCATTCCATTGTTTAACGCCCAGTTCCCGATCCCGCAGGCCAGCGATACCTGGCAGGGCCGGCGGCTGTGGCTGGATATCCGCAATCAGCGGCTGGAAAGCTACCTGATGGCGATTCTGGGCGGCTACGGCGCCGATATCCAGCGCTATGACGGGCAGGAGACCGCCGCCGACGAAGTGATGCTCAGCGACTATCCGCTGATGCTGAACACGCCGCTGTTGGCTCAGATCCAGTTCTCGACCGAACATATCGGCCCGTCGCTGGAAACCCGGCCAGGCTATTGGATGCACAGCACCTCTACGCCGCGTGAAACGCTGACCTTGATCAACCGATTGTTCGGCGTCGGCAACGGCGCGGCAGAGGCGCTGGTGCAGCTGCCGGTGCCCGCCAAGGCCAGCGCGGCGGACAACGGCGATATTCATCTGCTGGTGGTCGACGATCATCCGATCAACCGTCGTCTGCTTTCCGATCAGCTGGGGTCGCTGGGGTATCAGGTGGTGACCGCCAACGACGGCGTAGACGCGCTCGCCGTACTGAAACAGCACCACGTCGATATTGTGTTGACCGACGTCAATATGCCGAACATGGACGGCTATCGCCTGACGCAGGCGCTGCGGGAGATGCAGTTCAGCGCGCCGGTGATCGGCGTGACGGCGAACGCGTTGGCGGAGGAGAAGCAGCGCTGTCTCGAGGCGGGCATGGATAATTGCTTGTCGAAACCGGTTACGCTGGAGACGCTGGAGCAGACATTGGCTTATTACAGCCAGCAGGTACGCTACAACCGCAGCGAGGCCTGAAAAGCAAACAGGCACGGCGGATGCCGTGCCTGTTTGGCGTTAACCTGCCGTGAGGCGGGCTTTAGTCTTTGTCCAACGGCGTCATGCTGACGGACGAGAGGTAGTTGAGCAGGGCGATATCGTTTTCTACGCCCAGCTTCATCATCGCCGATTTCTTCTGGCTGCTGATGGTTTTGATGCTGCGGTTGAGTTTCTTGGCGATTTCGGTCACCAGGAAACCTTCGGCGAACAGACGCAGCACTTCGCTCTCTTTCGGCGACAGGCGTTTGTCGCCATAGCCGCTGGCGCTGATTTTCTCCAGCAGTTTGGAGACGCTTTCCGGCGTGAACTTCTTGCCTTTCTGCAGGGCGGCCAGCGCCTTCGGCAGATCGGTCGGCGCGCCTTGTTTCAGCACTATGCCTTCGATATCCAGATCCAATACCGCGCTCAGGATCGCCGGGTTGTTGTTCATGGTCAGCACGATGATCGACAACTGCGGATAATGACGCTTGATGTACTTAATCAGCGTGATGCCGTCGCCATACTTGTCACCCGGCATCGACAGATCGGTGATCAGCACGTTGGCATCCAGCTTGGACAGATTGTTGATCAGTGCGGTTGAGTCTTCGAACTCCCCAACGACATTCACCCATTCAATTTGCTCAAGTGACTTCCGGATGCCAAACAGTACGATAGGATGGTCATCAGCAATAATTACGTTCAGGTTATTCATGTTGTTGGCTACCTTGCTTCAGCAGTCTGCTGACGAAAAAATCAATCTGACTGATGTTATTCTCGATCTCGGGCGCATCACCTTCTGCGATGCGCTGTTCTAACGATTCGCACAGCTGCTTGCCGGGAAGCAGATTTAACATGGCAAACACGCCTTTCAGGCGGTGTGCGGTTTGTGACAGCGCATTGAAATCACTGCTGCCCGCCTCAGTATACAGTTTTTTGACATCATCGGGTACTGTATCGACAAACAGCCCATAGTAATCACTTGATTTCAATTGTTTTTCATAGAGTTGGATATCTTCTGAGCTCAATGAAAGCGGACTTTCTTCCTGCTCCAGCGCGGCCATTTGCTGTTCGATCAGCATCAGCACGGCGTCGATTAATGCGCCGTTCAGGTTATAGTTCACCCGAATGTAGCGTTTATCCAGCGCTTGCCAACCCGGTTCATCGGTCGCCAGCAACAGCGTGTAATCATCGGCTCGCTGCGGGTTATCGGTCAGCAGCACGTCATAATCGCGGTTGACCGCGCGATCTTCGGCGACGAGGCAGTCGGCGCCGTAAGCCTGCAACAGGCGGGTCACGATGCCGCGCACTTCATCTGACGTGATGTCCAGCAGGGCGGTGACGCCGTCGAGCAGCTTTTCCTGTTCCTGCGGCTCTTTTCTCTCCATCTCCATGGCGACGCGAATGGTATAGCGAGTGCCGATATCCACTTTGCTGCGAATGTCCAACTGGCCGTTAAGCTTTTTGCACAGCTGATTGCACAGGAAGAAAGTGAGGCCGGAACCGTGGTTGAAGCGGTCCACCAGCGTCTGGCTGAGGAACGGGTAATTGAGATTGCTGATCTCTTCGTTGGAGATGCCGGAGCCGGTGTCGTTGATTTGGAAAATCAGGCGATCCGGGTGTTCGGGCTCATGGTCGATGACCAGAGAAATCTTACCGCAGGCGGTGGTGATAATGGCGTAATGCACCAGCAGTGAGATCACTTTGCGCAGCGCGTTGGCGTCGCCGATGTAGTTCTGTTCGACGTCCAACTGGAAATGCTTGAACAGCGCCAGCCCCTTTTGATTGAGAGCGGGCAGGGCTTCCAGCAGCAACTCGTCGATCATCGCCGCCGGGTTGAACGGCTCGCGCGTCGGTTGCCAGTCCTGGGTTTCCAGCCGCGTCAGCAGAGTGATGTTATCGATCAATCCCAGCACCGATGACGACGCCGCCGTCAGTTGGCCCAGCAGCGCCTGCTGTTGTTCCTCATCCGGCTGGTTGCGCAGGCTGTCGACCAGATCGTGCATCTGGCGCACCGGCTGATTCAGTTCGATGCCCAGGTTGTGCAACATCAGTTTGCGCGCCTGCACGTTCTTGTCGTATTCACGCCGTGCCTGCTGCAGCCGCTTGTTCACCATGACCTCTTTATCTTGATCGTGCATCAGGAACAGGTAGGTATCCGGCGATAGCTGGCTGCGGAAAATGCGGATTTCATACACCTCGTTGTTGACCGTTGCCTGAATGACGCCGTGATGCTGTTCGGCCATATGGGCGATTTTTTGCAGGCTGAGGTGCGGCAGCAGGTGCTCGGCGATTTTGTTGCTGGCGATCACCGCATTGTTGGCGAAGCTGTAAACCAGCAGGCCGGAGGGCAGGCTGGAGACGATTTCCTGATTCAGCGCGCGCTCGGCCTCCAGCTCAACCGCCATGTTTTCGCTCGGGCGGATGTACTGGCGGCGGATAAAGTAGATGCTCAGCATCGAGAGCGCCAACAGCAGCAGATTGACCGCGATCAGCCAGATGTTGTTGCGCAGCAGATCGATGGCCAGATTAATGGCCGAAACGCGATACACCACCTTCAACGGCGCATTGGGCAGGGCGGCGCTGAACTCCACCCAGCCGCCGCTCATCGCCGCCTGGGCGCCGAGGGCGGTTTCCGCCGGGATGGCGCTGTCGTCGAGCTCGACATCGTCCGGCTGCAGCAGGAAATTGGCGCGGGCCAGGTTGGCCGGAATGATGTCGTTGATCGGCAAGTCGAAGGCGATCACCGTCGCCAGATGTCCCGGCTGATTAAAGGTGGTGCGAATCGAGAATGAATAGGCGTTCTGGAAGCGTTGTTTGCGCAGATCGGAAAAGCTCTCGCGTTCGTCGAGCATATTGGCCTGTTGCAGCATCTCGGCGCGGCGTTCGTCCGCCGAAGTGGTCAGGTAGCTTTCCCTAAAGCGCGAAGCCAGCTCTTTGAGCGGCTGAGTGGTGATCAGACTGAGGCTGTTGTCCTGACCATTGAGGTAATACATGGCGTAGCTCTCGGTCTTGGCGCCCCAACGGTTGTCCAGGTAGTCCGAGATGTTGGCGATCATCGCCAGCGTGTTCTCGTCATGGCTGCCGAAGATCACCGCGTCGGTTTTCTTGTGCGGCTTCTCGACATAGTAGACGTCGGGGCGCAGGCGGGTTTCCTGCAAACCGGGATCGACATTCTGCGCCGGCGCGTTGCCGAATTTGTCATAGACCTGATAGGTCATGTAGCGATAGGTATCGATGCGCTTTTGCAGCGAACCGGCGATGCTGTTCAGCGTGTACTTCTTTTCCGCCAGCCAGGCGTTGGTGTAGTTGTAGCCATACAGGCCGATGCCGATCGTCAGCAGCACGATAAACAGCAGGAAGCAGCGAGTGATATTGCTGGAGCTAATGGTCAGTTGTTTATTTTGCATAGTGGCTGCGCATTCCTGAATCAGCGAGTGACGGCCCTGGCGCTGGCGGTCACCGCCAACAGCAGAGCGGCTACGCAGGCGAAGGCCACCGTCAGGCTGGAAAACTGAGCGATAAAGCCGATCAGCGCCGGGCCGGCCAGAATACCGGCATAGCCGACGGTGGTAACGGACGCGATCGCCAAATTGGCCGGCATATCGCGTTGGTTGCCCGCGGCGCTGAACAGAATCGGCACGACGTTGGAAGCGCCCAGGCCAACCAGCATAAAGCCGACCAGCGAAACGGTGGCGTGATTGAAGGCGATAGCCAGGCTGAGACCGACAGCGGCGCACAGGCTGCCCAGCAGCAGCACCCGGTAGCGGCCCAGCGAGTTCACCACCCGATCGCCATTGAGGCGGCCGAGCGTCATGGTGATGGAAAACAGCGCATAGCCCAGCCCGGCCTGGCTGTGTTCGACGCCGCGCAGCGTGGTGAGGAACAGCGCGCTCCAGTCGAGCATCGAGCCTTCCGCCAGGAACATGATAAAGCACAGAATGCCGATAAACATCACCCAACCGCGCGGCAAGACGAACATCGGTCCGTCGTCGTCGGCGCCGCTGTCACGCAGCAGATGGCGGCTGGCGAACGCCAGCAGCACGATCACCGCCAGCACGGTGATCAGGGTGGATTGCAGCGGCGTCAGCCCCAGCCACAGCAGCGCGCTGACGCCGCCTGCGCCGGCGATGCCGCCGATGCTGAAGAAGCCGTGAAAGCCGGACATCATCGCCTTGCCGCTGTTGCGCTCGACGATCACTGCCTGCACGTTCATCGCCACGTCTATCATGCCGATCGCCGCGCCGAACAACAGCAGCGCCACGGCCATGCCGCCGAGGGAGTCCATCAGCGCCAGCAACGGCAAATCGATGCACAGTCCCAGCCCGGCCATCAGGATCACCGCGCGGCAGCCCAGTTTGCCGGTCAGGAAGCCGGTCAGCGGCATTGCCAACATGGAGCCGGCGCCGATACATAACAACAGCAGGCCGAGCGAGCCGTCATCGAGGCCGATGCGCGTTTTGGCGAAGGGCACCAGCGGCGCCCAGGCGGCCATGCCGAGGCCGGCGACGAAAAAGGCCAGGCGGGTGGCGATCTGTTGAGGAACGCCGGGCGTTTGCTGTTCATTGCACAAGGTGGCTGTCATGTAAGCGTCAGGATCTTGGGTCAAAAGAGTGGCGAAAGTTACTGACAGTTTTTATCACAATCCGCGATCCGGGTCGAAAAGATTCGCGCCTGATTCCTCTCTGGCGCCGCCTCGGCGCACCAGCCACAGGGCGATCGCCTGGACAATATAGTCTTTTTGCTGCTCGTCCAGCGCGATGCCCTGCGGTATGCCGTGCCATTTTTCCAGGCAGCTTCGGCAGCAGGTGGCGGTGGCGTGTTGGGCGACGAACGCCGGGTGGCCGCGCATCGGCGTCTGCTTGCCATCGTTTTTGGGGTGGGCGGCGGCCAGACGACGATCGATAAAGTCGCGGGCATGGCTGAGGATCAGCGGCAAGCCTTTGTCGTCAAGATAGCTCTGGTCTTTGGGATTCAAACGGAAACGGGCGCGGAAGGGGGAGCCTTGCAGCCGCCGCCATAGCGCCTCTGGGTGAAATGGCATCATGACTTTACTCGCTGAGGGTGAGCTTTTTTTCAGGCTACCAGAAGTGAAACTCTGCGGCCAATTTTGCCTGTGACGCACAATATTCGGCGAGATAAAGCACGAAATGAAAAACAAATTCAATTTGTAGACCAAAATAAGAGAAAAGATTAGCAATTAGTGCGGATGTAAATTGGCGAAACTATATCGCGAGGTTATTTATTTGCGTGCTATTTGTGCGGATTGAAATTGTGAGGACAGTGTGGAGGGAAATAAAAAACCGGCCAGAAGCCGGTTAAAGGTATGCAGAAATTATCTTCGGATAATGAAGGTAATAATGAAAATAATGATGATAGCGAGGTGATTATAGCGGCTGCGTGCAGGCGGCGTTTTGGCACAATGTGCTTATTGTCCAGCACAATTGTATGGTTGGCTTTTTTTTCTTAAAGATTTGTATAACTACATGATTTTTTATCAATTAATCTATTCTTTGTCTTTAAGTGCTTTATTTTTTTGTCGGTAATGTTTTGTGAAAGTTCGCGCGCATTTACATTTTGAAACCTTTATTAATCACGCTGAAACACTATCGGATACTTGGTATCATTTTCTTTCTGGATTAATATAACCCTTGTTACCAGAATGGTAATGCACAGTCGTGCTAATAATGCTCGAAAAGGGCAGTGGCCGTAGCTCGACATAATTAACGAGGATAATAACGATGAAACTTCGAGTACTCTCTCTGATGGTACCCGCACTGCTGGTTGCAGGCACAGCAGGCGCGGCGGAAATCTACAACAAAGACGGTAATAAACTGGATTTGTACGGTAAAGTCGACGGTCTTCACTATTTCTCCAGCAACAACGGCGTGGACGGTGACCAGTCTTATATGCGTTTTGGCCTGCGCGGCGAAACGCAAATCAGCGATCAGCTGACCGGCTACGGCCAGTGGGAATATCAGGCTAACCTGAACCACGCTGAAAACCAGGACAACAAGAACTTCACCCGTTACGGCTTTGCCGGTCTGAAATTCGGCGACTACGGTTCCTTCGACTACGGCCGTAATACCGGCGTGCTGTACGACGTCGCGGCGTATACCGACTTGCAGCCTGAGTTCGACGGTATGACCTACGGCGCCGACCAGTTCATGTTCCAGCGTTCCAGCGGCCTGGCGACCTACCGTAACAACGACTTCTTCGGTCTGGTTGACGGCCTGAACTTCGCCCTGCAGTACCAGGGTAAAAACGGCAATGGCGAAGAGACCAACAACGGTCGCGACGTCCTTGGCCAGAACGGCGAAGGCTACGGTATGTCCATGAGCTATGACATGGGCTACGGCATCAGCGCGGCGGGCGCCTTCTTTAACTCTCGCCGCACCAGCGAGCAGAACGGCGCTAACGGTCACCAGAACATCATGGGCCGCGGCGACAAGGCCGAAGGTTACTCCGGCGGTCTGAAATATGACGCCAACGACGTCTACCTGGCGGTGATGTTCACCCAGTCCTACAACGCGGCGCGTTTCGGCAGCTCCGACAGCAGCGTTTACGGCTACGCCAACAAGGCGCAGAGCTTCGAAGCCTACGCGCACTACCAGTTCGATTTCGGTCTGCGTCCGTTCGTCGGCTATAACCAGACCAAAGGTAAAGACCTGGGCCGCGCCGGTAACGGCAAGGACTACGGCGATCAAGACCTGGTCAAATTCGTCGATCTGGGTGCGACCTACTTCTTCAACAAAAACATGTCTACCTATGTTGATTACAAAATCAACCTGGTGGACAACAACGACTTCACCGACGCTGCCGGGATCAACACCGACAACGTGGTTGCCGTGGGCCTGGTTTACCAGTTCTAAGCACCTCAGTGTGAACGTCATCGCGCGGCCTTCGGGCCGCGTTTTTTTTGCCTGTAAACCGGTAAAAAGCACGGATTGATCCGCTATCGGCACGGGAAGCACCGTGGTTTTCCTCCTCTAAGCCTACGCTGTCAGTACAAAAAAGAGGGGGATGATATGGAACTCAAGATCGATAAGGTGATCGAAACGGTGCTGTACGTCAGCGATATTGAGCGAGCGGCCGCCTTCTACCGAGAAGTGCTGAAGCTGCCGGCGATGGTCGCCAACGAGCGGTTCCGCGCCTATAACGTTGGCGATCGGAGCGTATTGTTGCTGTTTGTCGAGGGCGATTCGCTGCGTGGGGCGCATTATCCGACCGGCTTTATTCCCGCGCACGATGGTGTGGGGCCGGCGCATATCGGGCTGGCGGTGGCGAAAGACCAATTGCCGCACTGGGAACGGCATCTGACGGCCAACGGCGTGGAGATTGAGGGGCGCATGCGTTGGGATCACGGTGGCGAGAGCATCTACTTTCGCGATCCCGACGCCCACCTGTTGGAACTGGTGACGCCGGGCATCTGGGCCAATTACTGATCGAACCCGCCTTGCGCCAACAGCGCCAGTGCGGCATTCAGCACCTGCAACGCCGGCTGCGGCTGGCGCTCAATCTGCACCCTGACGATGGCGCCGTCGATCAGCATCGCCAATATCGCGGCGTGCTGTTCCCGCTGCGGGCCTGCGGGCAGGTGGCGCGCCAGTTCATCCGTCATCTGTTGCTTATGCCGGCCGGCGAGGTGCAGGCTTTCCGGCAGCAGATCGGCGATCTCCACGGCCGTATTGATAAACGCGCAGCCGCGAAAACGCGGATCGTCGAACCATTCCGCCAGGCAGGGCGCCAGCGCCGGCAGTAACCCGCTGTTCTGCGCCACATGTCGATCCAACGCTGTACTGAACCAGGTTAGCCACTGCTGGTGGCGATAGGCCAAAAACGCCGTAATCAAATCGTTCTTGCTGGGAAAGTGGCGATAAAACGTCACCTTAGTGACGCCTGATTCCTTGATGATGCGATCGATGCCGGTGGCGCGGATCCCTTCCTGATAGAACAGATCGTGGGCCGTCAGCAGGATGCGCTGACGGGCGGGTAAGGTGTTGCGATCGGTGGTCATCATTTTTCTCCCAGGCGATTTTCGAGTGATTGTAGACAACTCTGTCTACATGCGCTGGCGTAATGATGTAGACAGAGTTGTCTACTTACCTATACGCAGGAGATGATCATGAGCATTAAACCCCCATTGCCGCCTTTTACCCGTGAATCCGCCATCGAAAAAGTACGGTTGGCGGAAGATGCCTGGAACAGCCGCGATCCTGAGCGGGTGTCGCAGGTCTATTCCCTCGATACCCATTGGCGTAATCGCGCGGAGTTTGTCGACGGCCGCGCGGCGGTGGTCGCATTTTTGCAACGCAAGTGGGCGAAAGAGCTGGAGTATCGGCTGATTAAGGAATTGTGGGCGTTTGACGGCGCGCGCATTGCGGTGCGTTTCGCCTATGAGTGGCGCGACGATTCCGGCAACTGGTATCGCAGCTTCGGCAACGAAAACTGGGAGTTCAATCAGGAAGGGTTGATGATCAACCGCCATGCCTGCATCAACGACATGCCGATTCGCGAACAGGATCGGCGTTTTCATTGGCCGCTCGGTCGGCGCCCGGACGATGTCCCGGCGCTGAGCGATTTCGGCTTTTGAATCCGATGTCGCGCCCGCGCCGGCCGATCGCGAGAAAAAGCGCACCGATCGACAAAGGGGAGTTTGTAGAAAAGCCTTTCCACTTCTAGACTTAGGGGACAACAAACGTACTCCAAGAGGACAAGCTATGACGAAGAAGTTGGTTTTGGCCGTCGGCACTGCGGCGGTATTTTCCATTCTTGCCGGCTGCACCGCCTATGACCGTGCAACCAGTTATGTCAATGAGCCGGTGGTCAGCGATGTCAAAGTAGGGATGACCAAGCAGCAGGTGCGGGCGATTGCCGGTCCGCCGTCGACGTCCGCCACGCTGATCCATGCGCAGGGCACTTGCGACACCTATGCGGTCGCGCCGCGTGATGGCAAAGTGCAAACGTATTTTGTCAGCTACAACGACACGGGCCATGTCATGAACAAGGGCTATCAAACCTGTTCAGACTACGATTCGCAGCCGAAGTAATCGCGTTTCAGCCGAACATAAAAGCCTCGCTTTTGCGGGGCTTTTCATTTTTTAAGCGTTTAAGGCCTGAAGTTTAGGCAACTGCGCCGCCGATGCGATTTTTTTGCATCAAAACGATAGACATTTCATAACGGTATCGCTAATATCAGCGCCCATTGGAAGGATGGCCGAGTGGTTTAAGGCAACGGTCTTGAAAACCGTCGAGTGTAACAGCTCCCAGAGTTCGAATCTCTGTCCTTCCGCCAAATTCAGCCGGCTTAGCTCAGTAGGTAGAGCAACTGACTTGTAATCAGTAGGTCACCAGTTCGATTCCGGTAGCCGGCACCATGACAGAGGCCCCAGCAGCGATGCTGGGGCTTTTTGTTATCAATGCTACATCACCTCCTGTGGCGGTGATGATCGTTCCTGTGGAATACCCATGCTGATTACTGCCTCGGTTTGTTACCAGCAAATCAAGGATTGAGCAGCATCGGCAGATATGAACCTACTCCTCGGGTGTTTTATCGCTGTCAGTATCGTTTCGTATGGACACCGAAGTACAGATGCAGCCATCAGGCCGTTCGCTAAGTTTCCTTATCTCAGAAAGCACACTTGTTGAGGTTATCACTGTTGTCAAAGGGAGGCTTTCTGGACATAGCTGGAGCAAACGAAGAGATAACTCGATGGTATGGTCGGTACCAGGTCAAGGAAGAGTAAAGCGAATGCATCTAGGACTAGAAAGGTAGTGTTTAAGCCACCTGCTTAGCAGATGGCTTTTTTACTATGACTGTTGTTGAAAAGGCGCCACGGGAATGAATTCTCCTGGTGGCGCTGGGTCAACAGCTAAGGATGCCTATAGAGTATCGATAGCAATTACGGTAGCACGGCGGCTTTTGCTCTGTTGCGACTGATAAGCATTTTACCGTACTTGATACCCGGTTTCTCAATAAAGCGATACAGCAATGTTGCGATACCATAAGTGAGCGGGATAATGATCCCTGATGCAACAATGAACCGCATTACTGAAGAAAGCTCGGCAAACGATGTGTTTGAGAGCAAATAAGCGACGACTGGTAGAACTATCAATAGGTGGAGTAGATAGACTGAGTATGAGACATCGCCCATAAATACGCTGAGGCGGTTTGTCAGGAACCAACGTGGCAAGCGCAACGCGCGTGCCCATTTGCTATCTTCACTCCGAGTCCAAAGTATCGTGACCAGCATTAAGATCAGACCTACCTGAGCAAGCAGATGGTATTTATTAAATTCATTTGGTAAATACACGCTGCCCAATACAGTCAGCAGAGCAAAACCTGCATATTGAATGCTCTTTCTACGGATTGACTCAGCTATCAGCATACCTGCGATAAATAAGTTTAGCTTTATGAGGATCATGGAAGGCATTGGGAACGCCGCAAAGTAGTCCGGTACCAGAAACTTGGCGAGTCCACATAACAAAACAGCGGTGAGACATGTTCGCGCAAAACCCAGCCTCAAGACGGTTAACATGATGAATGGGAAAAGAAAATAGAACTGCATTTCTAACCCAATACTCCAGTCGGGTAGAACTGTATTGAATGAAAAATCAGGTAGGAAGCCAAACATAAAGCTGACATGTGTGAACACGTTTAAAAATGAATGGTCGCTATAACGTGAGCTGTTGGTTTGCGTTTCGCTGTAGAAGTGGCCGATGATGTCCCTGGCCTCACCAAAGTAGTTACCGAATACGATAGCTAAAACCAATAAGACATAGTAGAGCGGCGCGATGCGAAAGAATCGCCGAGTCCAAAATTTTTTAAAAGTCGACGAATCGGTCCAAGGTTCTTGTTCCTTGCGTTCAACATAATTTTTGGCCATCAGGTAGCCAGAAAGCAGGATGAAAAGATCTACACCCACTGCGGGATCAGAAAGAATGGGGGGACGGAAGCGAGTTAAAATGCAGATATGGCCTAAAACAACCCAAAGCGATGCCAGGCCGCGTAACCCTTCGAGTTCCTGTGACCACTTTTTAGTAGGTTGCATAAAGAGAAGCCCCTAAATAAATTTTCATTAACAATTCCAATGGGTTGATTAGATTATTGATATTATAGCATGAGATATGTTGGGAGGTTAGCTGACAAATTCCGAATGTAACCCATTTAGAATTTGTGGTTTTACTTGGCTTTATCGTGGGCCTTGAAATTATCAAACTATGTGAGTGAAAGTCGGTGGGCGGCATTATGAGAATTGCATCGTAGTGCAAGCCGTGACTTTTGAGAGCCACTATTTTCTCAGATGTAGGCTTGGGTAGTATAGTAGATGGCAGACACGATGTTGCCACGCTGCCTTGCTCCTATAAAAAAGCGTGATAGTACTAGATTCAGGTTTGGCTACCAGTAGGGTGTTCTACGCAGGCTACTATTCATCAACTATCAAGAACCAGCCACTGATCCGCTTCTTCGAACATCTCTTCCAACATCCGGTTCAGCTTTTCGCGATCGCTTTTGCTGGCGTCGGAGTTCAGGCCGTTGGCCTGCATCGGTTTCACGCGCACTTCCGCCTCCGGGAACAACACGTGCACGCGTTTTTCCAGCTCGCTGCGAATAATCTCGGCGGCGTTGGGCAGCCCAGCGACGTTGCGTTTGTCGTACACCAATTCTACAAACATGACTCACCTGTAAACACTGATTTAATGTACAGTATTCTGGCCTGAGGCGCTCGGGTTGGCAAGAGGCGGCGCAGAATTTTACAAGGGGCGTTTATTCTTGCGCGGCGTGCGGTAAAGCCCGCTGCTGAATCCCCGTTCTGCCAGAAAAGGGAGCCGTCGCGTTAAGGCGATTTTTATCTGGCCTGCGTCAGCAGCTGCAAAAAGCGGCTCAGTGCGGCAAAAGGCGGCTCGCTGTTGCGCCAGAAGACGCCCACGCTGCCTTTCTGCTCAATCTTCGGCAGGTTCAGGATCGCCAGTTGCCCCTGGCTGGCATAACGCTGCGCCAGCCGTAGTGAAAGAATGGAGATCATGTCGCTGCTTTGCAGCAGGTTGGTGCTGACGTTCATCGATGCCGATTCAACCGTGTTTTCAGGCAGCATCACGCCGTTATCTGCCAACGCATTATCGATGCTGAGGCGGATTGGCGTGCCGGTCGGCCAGACTATCCAGCGCCAGTGGGTGAGATCGTGCCAGGTGAGGGAGGCGGATTTTGCCAGCGGATGGTGAGGGCGGGCAACGAAGCATACCGGTTCGGTGTAGAGCACTTGATAGTTGAGCGGCAGTTGCAGCGCCCGCCCCCCGACGCGGCCCACGACGACATCCACCGCGCCCGCGAGCAGATCGTGCAGCAGGGGGGTCATCACCTTTTCCTCAATATTGAGATGCAGCGTCGGCATTTCCTGCAGCAGGCTCAATATGGCCTGCGAAACGCAGTCGGTCGCCACCGGCGAGCAGCCGATTTTCAGGCTTCCCACCAGCCCGCCTTGCTTAAAGCGGGCGATTTCAGACTGCGAACGCTCCAGATCATTGATCAAACGCTGCGCATGCTGAAGCAGCAATTTCCCCCCCTCGGAGGGGCGCAGCCCTTTGCTATGCCGCTCAAAGAGCGTGATCCCCATCTCATCTTCGAGCTGCGACAGCCATTTTGACAGAGCGGGTTGGGAGATGTTCATCATCCGTGCAACGTGGGTCAGATTTCCCTGTTCACCCAATGCCACCAACATTTGCAGATGGTGCAGCTTCAATTTCTGCGCCCAGTTCGCCATTTGCTATAACCCTCCGGTTATGTCTCCGCCCGAAAAGCCATTGTACATTTTATCGCTAAAGATACAAATTCGTAACATACCTAAAACAACACAGACATCTCCCTACCTGCTCCGAGGCGCTCACTATGACTCAACGGCGTGATTTACAAGCACTGATCGACGCAGCCCCTATCGGCAAGACGCAGTGGCGCGTCATTCTCTGCTGCTTTTTGGTGGTGATGCTCGATGGTTTTGACACCGCCGCCATTGGTTTCATCGCGCCCGACATCCGCGCCCAATGGCAACTGTCCGCCGGTGAGCTGGCGCCGCTGTTTGGCGCGGGGTTGCTGGGATTGACGGCGGGCGCGCTGCTTTGCGGCCCGCTTTCTGACCGCTTTGGCCGCAAGCGCGTTATCGAACTTTGCGTGGCGCTGTTTGGCGCGCTGAGCCTGATTTCGGCCTTCTCCCCCGATCTGCAAACGCTGGTCGTTTTGCGTTTTCTCACCGGCCTGGGCCTGGGGGGCGCGATGCCGAACACCATCACGATGACCTCTGAATATCTGCCCGCTCGCCGCCGTGGCGCGCTGGTCACGCTGATGTTCTGCGGTTTCACGCTCGGTTCGGCCCTGGGCGGGATCGTCAGCGCCCAACTGGTGCCGAGGGTGGGGTGGTCCGGCATTTTGGTGCTCGGCGGCGTCTTGCCGTTGATGCTCTTTGCGGCGCTGCTGTTTGCCCTGCCGGAATCCCCGCGCTGGCAGGTTCGCCGCCAACTGCCGCAAAAGGTGATTGCCAAAACGGTCAGCGCCATGACTGGCGAGTGGGATGAAGAGACCCATTTTTATCTGAACGAAGCCGCCACGGCGGCCAAAGGCAGCATCAGCCCGCTGTTCGCCGGCCGCCAGTTGCGCATCACCCTCATGCTTTGGGCGGTTTTTTTCATGAGCATGCTGATCATCTACCTGCTCTCCAGCTGGATGCCGACGCTGCTTAATCACCGCGGTATTGATCTGCGGCATGCCTCCTGGGTGACCGCTGCTTTCCAGATAGGCGGCACGGTGGGCGCGCTGGGGCTGGGCGTGTTGATGGACAAATGCAATCCCTTCCGGGTGTTGGCGGTGAGCTACGCCTTGGGCGCCGTGTGTATCGTCATGATTGGCCTGAGCGAGAACGGCCTGTGGCAAATGGCGCTGGCCATCTTCGGCACTGGCATCGGCATCAGCGGGTCGCAGGTCGGGCTGAATGCTTTGACCGCCACGCTCTATCCGACGCAAAGCCGGGCGACGGGCGTCAGCTGGTCCAATGCCATTGGCCGCTGCGGCGCGATTGTCGGCTCGCTTTCCGGCGGCGTGATGATGGCGATGAATTTCTCATTCGATACGCTATTTTTCATTATTGCCCTTCCGGCGGCGCTCAGTACGGTGATGTTAATGCTGCTGACGGCTGTCGTTCGTCTGTCTGCCCCAGCCCCTGACACGTTGCCTCGCGCAGCGTCGTGAATGAAAAAGGAGAATCCCTATGCCTGAACGCCATCAGGATGTTAACCCCAGCCGCCAGCAGTTTTACCGGCAGATTTCCGGGCAGAACCTGACCCCGTTGTGGGAGTCGCTGCACCATCTGGTACCGTCAACGCCGAATGCAAACTGCGCCCCGGCTTACTGGAACTATCAGGAGATTCGCCCGCACCTGCTGGCCAGCGGCGAGTTGATTGGCGCCAAAGAAGCAGTGCGCCGCGTGCTGGTGCTGGAAAACCCGATGTTGCGCGGACAAGCCGCCATCACCCCGACGCTGTACGCCGGATTGCAGTTGATCATGCCGGGTGAAATCGCGCCGAGCCATCGCCATAATCAGTCCGCGTTGCGTTTTATCGTCGAAGGGAAAGGGGCGTTTACCGCCGTTGACGGCGAACGAACGCAAATGCATGAAGGCGACTTCATTTTGACGCCGCAGTGGCGCTGGCACGATCACGGCAATCCCGGCGCTGAGCCGGTGGTATGGCTGGACGGGCTGGATTTGCCGCTGGTGAATCTGCTGGGCTGCGGTTTCGCGGAAGACTATCCGCAAGAACAGCAGCCCGTGACGCGCCGGGAGGGGGACTATTTACCGCGTTATGCGGCCAATATGCTGCCGCTGCGCCATCAGAAAGGCAACTCATCGCCCATTTTCAACTACCGCTACGATCGCAGCCGCGAAACGCTGTACGACCTCACCCGCATGGGGGACGCCGACGAGTGGGACGGCTACAAGATGCGCTACGTCAATCCGGTGACCGGCGGCTATCCCATGCCCTCGATGGGCGCCTTTCTGCAACTGTTGCCGAAAGGCTTTTCCTCACGAAATGCGCGCACCACGGACAGCACCCTCTACCACGTGGTGGAAGGGCGCGGCCAGGTCAGCATCGGCAACGAAACCCTTCACTTTTCGGCAAAAGATATCTTTGTGGCGCCGACCTGGTTCGACGTGTCGTTTCAGGTGGATGAAGACACCGTGTTATTCAGTTTTTCGGACCGGCCGGTTCAGGAAGCCCTGGGGCTGTTCCGTGAAGCACGTTATTAATTTGGGAGAGACAAAATGACGCAATACGTATTTGCACCGCCAGCCCCCGTGACTGTTCCTGTCGTGGGGAGTGATAAACAGTTCCCCGTGCACCGTGTCTACTGCGTCGGGCGCAACTATGCCGCCCATGCTCGCGAAATGGGCTTTGATCCGGATCGTGAGCCGCCGTTCTTCTTCTGCAAGCCTGCCGATGCGGTGGTGCCGGTGGCGGCCGGCGAAACGCTGGCGCTGCCGTATCCGGCGCAAACGGATAACTATCACTACGAAATCGAACTGGTGGTGGCGATTGGCAAACGGGGGAGCGATATTCCGTTGGAAAAGGCGCATGAATATATCTGGGGATATGCCACGGGCCTGGACATGACCCGCCGCGATCGGCAGATGGACATGCGTCAAATGGGGCGCCCATGGGAAATCGGCAAGTCGTTCGATCTCTCTGCACCCATCGCGCCACTGCATAAAGCCGGCGACAGCGCAGACGTCAACACTGCGCCTATTTGGCTGCAGGTCAATGGCAGCGATCGTCAGCGCAGCGACATCCGTCATCTGATCTGGTCGGTGAATGAAACCATCAGCTATCTGTCCGGCTTTTTTGAGCTGCAGCCCGGCGATCTGATTTTTACCGGCACGCCGGAAGGGGTGGGGGCGGTGGTGAAAGGCGATGTGATTACCGGGAATGTAGAGGGGCTTACCCCTATCGCCGTGAAGATTGTCTGAGGCTGATTCTGAGGTGAATGATGAAGCTGTACAGTTTTTTTAATAGCTCTGCGTCCTACCGCGTGCGCATTGCGCTGGCGCTGAAAGGTATCCATTACCAGACGGTGGGCGTCAATATTCGCATCGGGCAGCAGAATGAGCTGGCTTATCGGCGCATGAACCCGGTCGGGCTGGTGCCGACGCTGCTCACGGACGACGGCGAGTCTCTCAGCCAGTCGCTGGCGATTACCGACTGGCTGGATCGCCATTTCCCCCAGTCGCCGCTGTTGCCGACGGCCGATTCGGCGCGCAGCCGGGTACTGGAAATCGTTTATGTCATCGCTTGCGATACTCACCCGGTCAATAACCTACGGGTGTTACGCTACCTGAGTGAAGAGCTGAAGGTGAGTGAGGAAGAGAAAAAACGCTGGTATGCATATTGGATCCGGCAAGGGCTGAGCGCCGTGGAACAGCTGTTGCTCCAGAGGCCGCCAGGGCCCTTCTGTGTTGGCGACAGCCCGACGTTGGCGGATTGCTGCCTGATCCCTCAGTGGGCGAATGCCCTGCGGATGGGGTGCGATCTGAGCGGGTACCCGCGCTGTAAAGCGATTTACGACGCCTGCACTCGGCTCCCGGCGTTCATCGCCGCAGCGCCCGAAAACCAACAAGACAAAATCTCAGCCTGAGCTTGATAAGGAGAAAGGCCGTCGCGAAAGCGAGGCGCGCAATGATCGTTGGGGGAGGCAGTGGCGCAGCGGCTGCGTTCTCATCCTCTCGACGTACAGACGAAAAAAAACCTGCTGTTACAGCAGGTTTTCTTGAATTTGGTCGGCATGAGAGGATTATGCGCATCTTCGATGCTTGCCCTGCGGGCCGTTGCTAAAAGCAACGTGGTCTCACTACGTTCGGCTCAAACCTCCTTCGGAGATTCTCATCCTCTCACGTACAGACGAAAAAAAACCTGCTGTTACAGCAGGTTTTCTTGAATTTGGTCGGCATGAGAGGATTCGAACCTCCGACCCCCGACACCCCATGACGGTGCGCTACCAGGCTGCGCTACATGCCGACGCTATGAAAAATCATACTACCGATTCTCGATGTTTATGCAAGCGCCTTACCACTTGATTGCTTTAGTTTTAAGCAGTTAGTTGGCGATAAAGCGTTTTACATCGGTCAGCACCTGCAACAACAGAGCAAGCTGCGGTTTCTCGTCTTTTATTTCATCGCCGTTCTGATCGTAGACGCGATAGTTGCCGCTGTTGTCCAGCATCAGCGTCTGCGTCGGCGTGGTGATCACCAGCTGGTTGCCATCGCCGGTGGCGATCCAGTTGTTGCGGCGCTGGGCGGTAAACAGATCTTCGCCCTGCGAATAGTCTTTCGGCGCGGTTTTCACGTGCAGCAGCCGTTGCATCAAGGTACGCATCACGTCGTTATGGCCGGTCAGCTTGTTGATGGTCTGCGCCGGCGTGCCCGGCCAGTGGATCACCAGCGGCACCTGCAGCTGCGCCTGGTTGAAGGCGGTGCCGGCGCCCCATTGGCCTTTGCCGCTGTCGTTGAACTCGACGCCGTGCTCGGCGGTGATCACCACCACGGTTTTATCCAGCAGGCCGCGCTGTTTCAGGGTGTCCAGCACCTGGGCTATCTGGCTGTCCACGTCCTGAGCGCCGGTGCGATAGCGTTGGATAAAATCGGCCGGCGCCGGAGTTTTAGCGCCTTCGGCCGGCTCGGCGCCGCTGAAGTTGATATAGGAGAACCACGGCTCTTTGTCGCCCTGATCCGTCAGCCAGCGTTGCCATTGCTGCGTGGTTTGCGCGTCGCTTTGCGGCGCCGGCGTCGGCAGCGAGAAGTCGGTCAACAGGGCCTGACGGTACAGGCTGGCGTTGAAGCCGTCGGACGAGAACAGCCCCAGTTGGTAACCCTGCTCGCCGAGCGCGTTGATCAGCGCCGACGGCTTGCGGCCGGCGAGCACGCTGTCCAGATAGGTCGGGGAAATGCCGTAGAACAGGCCGAACAGCCCGGTGTCGGCGTGGTTGCCCGAGCTGTAGTGATCGCTGAAGCGCACGTTTTCCTGGGCGAAACGCGTCAGCGTCGGCATGTCCTGCGCCACGTCTTTGGCGCGAATGCCGTCCACCACGATCATCAGCAGGTTATAGCCGCTGCCTTTATCGCCGTAGCTGAGATCGCTGAGCGGGTACTCCACCGCCACCGCTTCCGGATTGCCCTGTTGCACCAGGCGGCGTTCATATTCTTGCTGATCGAGCAGGCCGTGTTTTTCGAGGAACTTGCGCGCGGTCATCGGGTACGAGAGCGGCAGGTTGGCCCGCTGCATGGTGATCGGGCGATAGAAGTTGGCGTCGGCCCAGATGTAAATCAGGTGCGAGGCGAAAAAGGCGCTGATGAACAGCGCCGCCAGCGGCTTGCCGAAACGGCGGCGGTTCAGGCTGCGCAGCTTCTGCCAGCTCCAGGTGCCGAACAGCATCTCCACCAGGAAGATCACCGGCACGCAGATAAACATCAGCTGCCAGTCGCGCGACAGCTCGCTTTGATCCGGGTTGACCACCAGATCCCACACCACCGGATTGAGGTGCAGGTGGAAATGGGAGAACACCTCGCTGTCGACCAGCAACAGCGTGAGCCCGGCGGTGGCCAGCGCGGCGGAAATAAATCGCAGCAGCCGCTGCGACATCACCACGAAGGTGAGCGGGAAGATCACCAGCAAATAGCCGGCGAACACGATAAAGCTGAAATGCCCCAGCAGGCTGACCAGGGCATAGACCCGGCCCAGCAGGGAAGCGGGCCAGTCGGTGACAAACAGGTAGCGGCTGCCCAGCCCAAGGGCGAGCAGGATGTTGAATAAGGCGAACCAGTGCCCCCAGCTGATCATCTGGGAGACTTTTTCACGATAACGCTGACGGTTTGTCACCATAAATAAATATTAATGCGCTTTATCTTCACGGACAGAAGCCTGCAGGGCTTCCGCGAACGATCTCGCCAGGGTTTTCCGCTGCGCGGGGGCAACGCTGGTGTTGATCAAATTAGTGACCATATTGCCCAGCACCATCAGGGAAAGATCGGTGGGGGTATGGTGTTTTTCCAGAACATTGACCAGCTCTGAGAGCAGTTGTTCAACGTGTTCGTCACTGTAACGGGATGATTGTGGCATAAAATTGCGCTTAGTAATCTGCAAAGTGCCCTATCTTACCGTATAGGACAGTGATTTTCCGCTCTTTTATCACTTCCTGTCATTCGGGAAAGGGTTCGCCCACGACGGGGCCGCTCACCGCTGCGCCTTTCCGGTTTGCCGCGGTTTTTTAGTATTGCAGGGCGGGGCCTTCAGTGTTTGAATACGCGCCTAAAGAACAGGAGGATTTACCATGAGTCTGGATATCGACCAGATCGCTCTGCACCAGTTGGTGAAACGCGACGAGCAAACGCTGGACGTGGTGCTGCGCGATTCCTTGCTTCCCACCAACGCGGCGGTGGAAGAAATGATGGCGGAACTGCATCGCGTCTACAGCGCCAAGAGCAAGGCCCTGGGCTTGTTCAACGAGGGCAGCGAGCTGGCGGAAGCGCTGCGCACCTGCCGCAAGGACGATAAGGACTTTCTGGCCTTCAGCCGCGCGGCGACCGGCCGTCTGCGCGACGAACTGGCGAAGTATCCCTTCGCCGAAGGCGGCGTGGTGCTGTTCGGCCAATACCGTTATCTGGCGGTCGAGTACCTGCTGATCGCGGTGCTGAACAGCCGTAACAGCATGCGCGTCAACGAAGAGCTGGATATCAACACTACGCACTATCTGGACATCAACAACGCCGATATCGTTGCGCGCATCGATCTGACCGAGTGGGAAACCAACCCGGAATCGACCCGCTATCTGACCTTCCTGCGCGGGCGCGTGGGCCGTAAGGTCGCCGACTTCTTCATGGATTTCCTGGCGGCGTCCGAAGGGTTGGACACCAAGGCGCAAAACCGCGGGCTGCTGCAGGCGGTGGACGACTACTGCGCCGACGCGCAGCTGGACAAGAATGAGCGCCAGTCGGTGCGCCAGCAGGTGTACAGCTACTGCAACGAACAGCTGCAGGCGGGCGAAGAGATCGAACTGCAGGCGCTGTCGCAGGAGTTGTCGCCGGTCGGCGAGAAAGACTTCATGCAGTTCTCCAGCGAGCAAGGGTATGAGCTGGAAGAGAGCTTCCCGGCGGATCGCGGCACGCTGCGTCAGCTGACCAAATTCGCCGGCAGCGGCGGCGGTATCAGTCTGAACTTCGACGCCATGCTGCTCGGCGAGCGCATTTTCTGGGATGCGGCCACCGACACGCTGACCATCAGAGGCACGCCGCCGAACCTGCGCGATCAGCTGCAACGCCGGACCGGCAGCGGCAAGTAAGCTTGCCGAATCGCAGACAATAAAAAACGCCGCAATTGCGGCGTTCTTTATTTCGGCGTCCCGAAAGGTTCGAAAACGTAGCGATTAAACGCGAACGAAGTCGATGTGAGCCAGTTTTGGCTTGAACGGGTGACGCTGTACAGCCTGAACCTTAACTTTGGTTTCTTTACCGTCGATAACCAGAGTTACTGCTTCGCTGTAGAATTCTGGTTTAGCTTCCATGTTCTTGACAGAATCATGATCCAATTCGATGGAAACTGCAGCTTCTTTGCCACCGTAAACGATAGCTGGGAATTTGTTTGCTGCACGCAGGCGGCGGCTCGCACCTTTACCCTGGTCTTTACGTACTTCTGCATTGATAGTGAACATTGTTTTTTCTCTTAAAAGAAAATTTACCCTGCTACAGGCGACCCAAGTAGCAAGTTCGGAATTCCGCTTTAACGCTGGGCAGGCCCAGGTAAAGCGCGCGGCATTTTAACGGAAAGCCGCACGCAGGGCAACGAAAACCTGCCCAGATTGAGGGCCGTTCGCTCAGGCCAACTGATTGGCACGGCGGAAACGGCCTTGATAATCGAACACTTTCTCACGCACCTGCCAAAACTGCCCGCGCTTGCGTGCCACCACGAAATCCGGATGGCGCAGCGATTGCTGTTGCGCCAGCACGTCGGCGGCGGTGTGCCAGGCGAACGGCACGCCCGGCGCGCGCTGGTGCGGGCGCAGGAACAGCATCTCGAACGCTTTGCGCTGCGCCGGCGTCTGCAGGCGGAAGCGCTCGCTGGTGCTGGTGCCGTCCTCGTCGTAATAGATGGCCTTCAGCCATTCGCCCTTATCGTCGCGGCCGCTTTGCAACTCCATGCCGCCGCAGCGCAGCACCAGCGCGTCTTTCAGCTTCAGCGCCGCCTTCAGCATGTCGTCGGGATCGACCAACACCTCCTGACACTGATGGCAGCGGCGTGCGGCGATGTCGTTCTCCGCGCCGCAGTGCGGGCAGCTCTTGAACCGGAAGCGGTAATCGCACTGTTCGCGGTGGCCGTCGTCGTCCTCCAGCCAGCCCTGGCAGCGGCGGCCGTAGTGTTCGATGATGTCGCCGTTTTCGGTGCACTTGCCCCAGAACAGGTTGGCGAAACCGCAGGCCGGGCAGAACACCTGCACCGGCTGGCTGTCGCCGTGCGGCTTGCTGACGCCGACCTCCGGCGTAAACAGATCGTGCGGGTTGCCGGCGTAGTCGAGGATCAGGCAATCCTTTTTGTCGGGCGCCAAACGCAGCCCGCGCCCGACGATCTGCTGATACAGGCTGACGGACTCGGTGGGGCGCAGGATAGCGATCAGATCGACGTGCGGCGCGTCGAAACCGGTGGTCAATACCGCTACGTTGACCAGATAGCGCAGCCGCTGCTGTTTGAACGCCTCGATGAGCGCATCGCGCTCGGCGGGCGGCGTTTCGGCGCTGACCAGCGCGGCTTCGCCGTTCGGCAGCAGGCCGTGGATCTCGCGGGCGTGCTCGACGGTAGCGGCGAAGATCATCACCCCTTTGCGATCGTCGGCATACTCCACAATCTGGCTGATGATGTGCGGCGTGACGCGGTTTTGCCGTTTCAGCTCACGGTTCAGGTCCGCTTCGCTGAACAGGCCGTTGCTCCTGGCCTCCAGCCTGCTGAAGTCGTATTGCACGATCGGCATATCCAGCCGCTCCGGCGG
Organism: Serratia sp. TSA_130.1; assembly: GCF_052691795.1. NCBI lineage: Bacteria > Pseudomonadati > Pseudomonadota > Gammaproteobacteria > Enterobacterales > Yersiniaceae > Serratia > Serratia sp. TSA_130.1. Next base: position 929,361 of record NZ_JBQZFS010000001.1, on the reverse strand, counting down.
CACCAGAAAACCGTGTTTAATCATGTAGCGCAGCGGCAGCTCATAGATGCAGTCGCGAAACAGACTGGCGCCGTCGCCGCGGGTGAAACCGTGGTAGTGGTACTGATAAATCCAGCCTTTGCCCAGCCTGTACGGCGTGGCGGTCAGCCCCAGCAGCCGCAATTGCGGGTTGGTTTTCTGCAGGTGCTGGATGATTTGCTGGTACTGGCTGTCGTCGTCGTCGCTGATGCGATGGCATTCATCGACGATCAGCAGCGAAAAGGCGCCGTCGAACAGCGGCAGGTTGCGCGCCACCGACTGCACGCTGCCGAACACCACCTTGCCGGCGCTCTCTTTTTGTTGCAGCCCGGCGGCGAAGATGTCCGCCTCCAGGCCGTAGGCGCAGTATTTGGCGTGGTTTTGCGCCACCAGTTCCTTGACGTGCGCCAACACCAGCACTCGCCCACGGGCGCGTTTCGCCAGCTCGGCGATCACCAGGCTTTTGCCGGCGCCGGTCGGCAGCACGATCAGCGCCGGCTCGGGATGCCGCCGGAAATGGTTGATGGTGGCTTCGACCGCTTCCAGTTGGTAGGGGCGTAGGGTAAAGGCCATAAATGAACGCCGTAGGTTGGAATGGGCCGCGGGGGTTAGGTTTGTCAGCGCTGTTGCCACAGAAACGCTGACATTTTACGCCCCGGGCGACCGAGAAATGTCTATATTATGCCTTCTGAGCGCGCGCGGTGCGAGAAGCGTGAAAATTACCCCTGTCGGGCAGCGCGTTGTGCCGCTATACTCGTGTGACAGCAATCGCTGTGCCCCCACGCGATTTCCCCCCTGAGCCTGCCATTTGCACCCGGTGCAACGGCGGGCGTCATATTTTGGCAATACGATCAATGCGATCATAACAACGACAGGCAAAGCAGATCCCATGCGATTGGACAAGTTTTTATCTCAGCAGTTAGGCATCAGCCGTGCGCTGGTCGCGCGCGAACTTCGGGCTAAACGCGTCACCGTAGACGGTGAGGTGGTGAAGAGCGGGGCTGTCAAACTGACCCCGGAACAAGAGGTGGCGTTCGACGGCAATCCGCTGCAGCAGCAGAACGGCCCGCGCTATTTCATGCTTAACAAACCGCAGGGTTACGTCTGCTCCACCGACGATCCCGATCATCCGACGGTGCTGTACTTCCTCGATGAGCCGGTCGCGTACAAACTGCACGCCGCCGGGCGGCTGGATATCGACACCACCGGGCTGGTGCTGATGACTGACGACGGCCAGTGGTCGCACCGCGTTACCTCGCCGCGCCACCACTGCGAGAAAACCTATCTGGTGACGCTGGAGCACCCGCTGGCGGAAGACACCGCGCAGCGTTTCGCCGCAGGGGTGCAACTGCACAACGAGAAAGATCTGACGCGGCCGGCGACGCTGGAGCAGGTTGACGAGCATGTGGTGCGCCTGACCATCAGCGAAGGGCGCTACCACCAGGTGAAGCGGATGTTCGCTGCGGTCGGCAATCGGGTGATCGAATTGCACCGTGAGCGCATCGGCGCCATCGTGCTGGATGACGATCTTGCGCCGGGCGAATATCGCCCACTGACCGAAGAAGAGATCGCCAGCGTGGGCGCGCCGCACCTGCAGGACTGATAACCGATCATTGATTGCGGCCGATTAAGGAGTCGTGGAACGTGCAACAGAACCGAACCTCTCATCTCGGTTTGATTTTCATTCTGGGCCTGCTGTCCATGCTGATGCCGCTGGCCATCGACATGTACCTGCCCAGCATGCCGGTGATCGCCGCCCAGTTTGGCGTCGAGTCCGGCAGCGTGCAGATGACGCTCAGCGCCTATATGCTCGGCTTCGCCTTCGGGCAGCTGTTCTATGGGCCGATGTCGGACAGCATCGGCCGCAAACCGGTGATCCTGTGGGGAACGCTGATCTTCGCCATCGCCGGTTGCGCCTGCGCCATGGCGCAGTCGATCGATCAGCTGATCGGACTGCGTTTCTTGCACGGACTGGCCGCCGCCGCCGCCAGCGTGGTGATCAACGCCTTGATGCGCGACATGTTCACCAAGGACGAGTTCTCGCGCATGATGTCGTTCGTCATTCTGGTGATGACCATCGCGCCGCTGCTGGCGCCGATGATCGGCGGGGCGCTGCTGCTGTGGTTCAACTGGCATGCCATCTTCTGGACCATGGGCGCCGCGGCGCTGATCGGTTCACTGCTGGTGGCCTTGTTCATCAAGGAGACGTTGCCGAAAGAGCGTCGACAGCGGTTCCACCTGCGCACTACGCTGGGCAACTTCGGTTCGTTGTTCCGCCACAAGCGGGTGCTGAGCTACATGCTGGCCAGCGCCTTCTCGTTCGCCGGCATGTTCTCGTTCCTCAGCGCCGGGCCGTTCGTCTACATCGAACTGAACCAGGTTTCGCCGCAGCACTTCGGTTACTACTTTGCGCTGAATATCGTCTTCCTGTTCCTGACGACGCTGATCAACAGCCGCAACGTGCGGCGGTTCGGCGCGGTCAAGATGTTCAAACTGGGGCTGCTGGTGCAGCTGGCGATGGGGCTGTGGCTGCTGGCGGTGAGCGCCGTCGGGCTGGGCTTCTGGGCGCTGGTGATCGGCGTAGCGGTCTATCTGGGGTGCATCGCGATGATCTCCTCCAACGCCATGGCGGTGATCCTGGATGATTTTCCGCATATGGCGGGCACCGCGTCTTCCCTGGCCGGCACGTTGCGGTTCAGCATCGGCGCGCTGGTGGGCGCGGTTCTGTCGATGGCGCCGGGCAAGAGCGCCTGGCCGATGGTCACTTCGATGGCGCTGTGCAGCATTGTGGCGGTGTTGTTCTATCTGTACGCCAGCCGGCCGCGCGATCGCGCAGCCTGACGTTCTCCTGGTTCGGGGCGAAGTTGCCCCGAGCCGTCACAGGGTTGCGCCTTGCCAGTTTGCGGTGCAACCGGCAATGAAAATTTTGTTGCCAAACATATGCCTGCTAATTAATGGGGCATTTACCCTTCTGTGTGCTTTTTGTTAAAAAATACCGTCGCTGAGCTGCCCGATATCCTCCGGTATGCGCGGCGTTTTGCCGGCGGGTCGGTGCGGGCGGTTTGCATTAGGGTGATGTAAATCAAGGTATTAACGGAGGACGGTGCGCTAACGCGACGGGTGGAATGTTTCTTCAATGTAAAAATATGGCGACGAAAAAGTAGTCGCATTGCAAGAAAAAAGAGTTGAGATCGCTGCGGGAAAGGGTTACATATAACGCAAAAATGCGAGCTGAGTCGCAAAATGCCGTGAAATAACACCGCACGGCGCGCCAAAAAATGGCACGGCATCGGCAAGCACGGGGTCAGGTTAATGGCTTGCGGCAAAATTTACATTTAAATAACATTTGTGCGCGGCAGAGTCGGGAGTCAACGGCTATAACTTAGTAACCCTGTCAGGTAAAAGTGTTTCACCTTTTCAAACTAGGGATTTCATGTGGAGAGTATCCAACTTTCGGTAGTGCATCGCTTGCCGCAAAGTTATCGTTGGCTATCCGGTTTCACCGGCGTAAAGGTCGAACCGATTCCGTTTAACGGAATAGACGAGGATAACAACCTGATTGGGCTGAAGCTGCTCAGCCATGAAGGGGCCGAGGCCTGGCAGGTGATGCAACAGCTTAATCTGTCGTTGCAGGAGATTCAGGTCGACTGCGCGATCGTCGAATGGGAAGGGGAACCTTGCCTGTTCGTGCAGCGCAGCGATGAGAGCGCGACGATGTGCCGCCTGAAAAACGTCGGCGCCGCGATCGCCGAACCGCTCAGCGCGCAATACCCCTTCTGAATTCGCCGCTAATCCGCCAACTGCAACAGTTGTCGGGTATAGTCGGCTGCGGGCGCCGCGAAAATCGCCCGACAGTCTCCCTGCTCAACCACTTCTCCTTGTCGCAGCACAATCACCTGGTGGCACAGCGAACGCACCACCTGCAGGTCATGGCTGATGAACAGATAAGCCAGCCGGTGGCGTTGCTGCAGCGATTTCAGCAGCGTCAGGATCTGCGCCTGCACCGATTTATCCAGCGAAGAGGTCGGCTCGTCGAGGATCAGCAACTGCGGCTGCAGGATCAGCGCACGCGCGATGGCGATGCGCTGGCGCTGGCCGCCGGAAAACTCGGTGGGGTAGCGGTGGCGCAGCTGCGGATCCAGGCCGACCTCCTGCAACACCTCGATCACGCGCTGTTCGCGCTGCTCGGCGTTCAGCCGCTGGTGCACTTCCAGCCCTTCGGCGATGATCTGCTGTACGTTCAGGCGCGGGTTGAGGGCGGAATACGGATCCTGAAAGACGATTTGCATCCGGCTGCGGTAGGGCAGCATTTGTTTCATCGTCAGCGGGTGGAGCGGTTCGCCGTCGAACCAGATGGCCCCCTGCGAGGCCAGCAGACGCAATAGCGCCAGCCCGGTGGTGCTTTTACCCGATCCGGATTCCCCCACCAGCCCCACGCTTTCTCCGGCGCGCAGTTCGAAACTCAATGACTTCAACGCATAGTGATAGTCCACCGTGCGGCGAAGCAGGCCGCGCCGAATGGGGAATCGCACCTGCAGATCTTCCACCTTGAGCAGCGGCCGCTCATCGCCGGGGCGCGCGCTGGCTGCGGCCGGCAGCGGCAGCGGTTCGCCGACGTCCTCGGCGGCCAGCAGTTGCCGTGTGTAGGGATGCTGCGGCCGGCTGAACAGCTGTGCGCGGCCGTTTTGCTCCACGCAACGGCCCTGACGCATCACCGCCACGTTGTCCGCCAGACGGCGCACAATATTCAGGTTATGGGTGATGAACAGCAACCCCATGCCCATTTCTTGTTTCAATTCTTGCAACAGCGTCAGGATCTGCGCCTGGATAGTTACGTCGAGCGCGGTGGTGGGTTCGTCGGCAATCAACAATTTCGGGCGGGTTAACACCGCCATGGCGATCATCACGCGTTGGCGTTCACCGCCGGAGAGCTGATGCGGATAGTCCTGCAACCGGGTTTTGGCCTGGCGGATGCCGACGCGCTCCAGACAGTCGACGATCTCTGCGCGTGCGGCTTCGCGCCGCAGGCCGCGGTGCAGCATCAGCACTTCCGCCAGTTGCTTCTCAATGGTGTGCAGCGGATTGAGCGACACCATCGGTTCCTGAAAGATCATCGCGATCTGATTGCCGCGCACCTTGCGCAGTTCAGCCTCCGGCGCATGCAGCAACGAGTTGCCGTTGAACAGAATATCGCCGCCAGGGTAAACCACCGGCGGCGCGGGCAGCAGTCGCAGTATCGACAGGGCGGTGACGCTTTTGCCGGAGCCGGATTCTCCCACCAGCGCCAGCGTTTCCGCCGGGGCTATCTGCAAAGAGAGTTCGTTGACCACCGGCGTGACGGCGTCGCCCTGGCGGAAGGCGATGCTGAGATCCTGGATGGCGAGCAGAGGTGTAGCCATATCAATGCGCCTTGCTGGGGTCAAAGGCGTCGCGTACCGCTTCGCCGATAAAGATTAATAACGACAGCAGCACTGCCAGCACCAGGAAGGCGGTGATGCCGAGCCACGGCGCCTGCAGATTGTTTTTGCCTTGCAGCAGCAGTTCGCCGAGCGACGGCGAACCGATCGGCAGACCGAAGCCGAGAAAATCGAGCGACGTCAGGGTGGTGATCGAGCCGCAGAGGATAAACGGCAGGAAGGTCAGCGTCGCCACCATGGCGTTGGGCAGCATGTGGCGGGACATGATCACGCGATCCGGCACGCCCATGGCGCGCGCGGCGCGGATATAGTCATAGTTGCGGGTGCGCAGGAACTCGGCGCGCACTACGCCCACCAGGCTCATCCAGCCGAAAAGAATAGTGATGCCGAGCAGCCACCAGAAATTGGGCTGGACGATGCTCGACAGCAGAATGATCAGAAACAGCGTCGGCATGCCCGACCACACTTCGATAAAGCGTTGCCCCCACAGATCGAAACGCCCGCCGTAATACCCCTGTGTCGCGCCGACGCACACGCCGATCAGGCTGGAAAACAGCGTCAGCGCCAGGCCGAACAGCATCGAAATGCGAAAACCATACAGCACGCGGGCCAGCACGTCGCCGCCGTTGCTGTCGGTGCCCAGCAGGTTATGGCGCGAAGGCGGGGAGGGGAAGGGCACCTCGGTGGCGAAGTTGATCGTGTCGTAGCTGAAACGGATCGGCGCCCAGATCGCCCAGCCATGCCGGTCGATTTGGCGCTGGACGAACGGATCCTGATAGTCGGCTTCGGTGTTCAGTTCGCCGCCGAACGCGGTTTCGCTGTAGTTGATCATAAACGGCAGGTATAGCCGGCCTTCATAACGCACCAACAGCGGTTTGTCGTTGGCGATAAGATCGGCGGCCAGGCTGAGCGTGAACAGCGCCAGAAAGATCCACAGTGACCAGTAACCGCGGCGGTTGCGGCGAAAACGCGCCCAGCGCGCCTGATTGATTGGGCTAAGGCGGCTCATTGGCGGGCCTCGAAGTCAATGCGCGGATCGACCAGGGTATAGGTGATATCGCTGAGGATGTTCAACAGCAGGCCGATCAGGGTGAAGATATACAGCGTGCCGAACATCACCGGGTAGTCGCGCTGCAGCGTGGCGTCGTAACCCAGCAGCCCCAGTCCGTTGAGCGAGAACATCACCTCAATCAGCAGCGAACCGGTGAAAAACATGCTGATAAAGGTGGCCGGAAAACCGGCGATCACCAGCAGCATGGCGTTGCGGAACACGTGGCGGTACAGGATCTTTTTCTCGTCCAGGCCCTTGGCGCGGGCGGTGGTGACGTACTGTTTGCGGATCTCGTCGAGGAACGAGTTTTTGGTCAGCATGGTCAGGGTGGCGAAACCGCCGATCACCGTCGCCAGCACCGGCAGCGTGATGTGCCACAGATAGTCGGCGATCTTCGCCGGCCACGAGAGGGTATCGAAGTTGCTGGAGACCAGGCCGCGCAGCGGGAACCAGTCGAGATAGCTGCCGCCGGCGAACAGCACGATCAGCAGGATGGCGAACAGGAACGCCGGAATGGCGTAGCCGATAATGATCAGCGTGCTGCTCCAGGTATCGAACGCGCTGCCGTTGTGGACGGCCTTGCGGATGCCGAGCGGGATCGACACCAGATAGATGATCAGCGTGCTCCAAAGGCCCAGCGTGATGGAGACCGGCAGGCTTTGGCCGATCAGTTGCATCACCGAAGCGCCGCGAAACAGGCTGTCGCCGAAGTCAAAACGCATGTAGTTCCACAGCATGGTGAAGTAGCGTTCGTGCAGCGGTTTATCGAAGCCATAACGCTGGGTGATCTCGGCGATCACCTCCGGATCCAGGCCGCGCGAGCCGCGGTATTGCCCTTCGGTCGCGGCCGGGACGCCGGCTCTGGCGTGCCCCAGGCCTTCATTGACCCCGCCGCTGCCGAAACCGCTGCCCTGACCCAGTTCGATGGCGGCGATGGCCTGATCGACCGGGCCGCCGGGGGCGATTTGCACGATAAAAAAGTTGATGGTGATGATCGCCCACAGCGTGGGGATCACCAGCAACAGTCTGCGTATCAGATAGGCTGCCATGCCGACTCCTTATTGCCGTTGAGCCGGCAAGCGCGCCGCCTTGTTGACGTCGTACCACCAGTTGTCGAAGCCGATGGCGTAGGCCGGGCGGATCGGCGGCGTGGAGAACTTGTCCCAATAGGCGTAGCGGTCGTGGTTGGAGTACCACATCGGCAGCATGTAGCGGTTCCAGGTCAACACCCGATCCAACGCGCGGCCGAGCGGCAGCAGCGCTTTTTCGTCGCCCTGATGCTCAGCGATTTGCCTGACCAGGCTGTCGACCGCCGGGTCTTTGACGCCGGGGGTGTTATAGCTGGAGTTGATGTACTCCGAATCCCAAATGATGCGTAAATTGGCGGTGGGGAACGGCATCGCCATGTACACCGTCGGCATCATATCGAAGTCGCGTTCGCGCATGCGGCGCGTATATTGCGAGGCGTCGATCTCGCGGATTGCCATATCGATGCCCAACCGCTGCAGGTTGTGGCGGAACGGCAACACGTACTGGAAGTTGCTGCCGCTCAGCAGCATCAGCTCAAAGGCGAACGGCTGGCCGGTTTTGGCGTTGACCAACTTTTGATTTTTGACCACCCAACCGGCCTCTTTCAACAGTTGGGTCGCCTTCAGCAGATTTTGCCGATCGTTGCCGCTGCCGTCGGAGGCGGGCGGTTGATAGATGCTGGTGAACACCTCAGGCGGCACCTGGCCTTTGAGCGGCGCCAGCAGCGCCAGTTCGGCGGCGTCCGGATAGCCGCGGGCGGCGTAGGCGGTGTTTTGGAAATAGCTGTCGGCGCGTTGATAGGCGTTGTAATACAGCGCCTTGTTCATCCAGTTAAAGTCGAAAGCCAGGGTGATCGCCTCGCGCACGCGCGGGTCGGCAAACAGCGGTTTTTGGATGTTGAACGCCAGCCAGCGGGTGTTTTGCGCCGCCTGGTTGGTCTCGTCCTGTTTGATGATGTAGTTGCGCGCGAAGTTGCCGCCCTGATACTGGGTGGCCCAGCTCTTGGGCGACGGCTCGATGCGGAAATCGTAAGCGCCGGCCTTGAACGCTTCCAGCGCCACTTTATCGTCCAGATAATAATCGTAGCGAATGCTGTCGAAGTTATAGCGGCCGCGGTTCACCGGCAGGTTGGCGGCCCAGTAGTCACGCACCCGTTGATAGGTGATGTACTGGCCGAGGCGATAATCGCCGATTTTATACGGGCCGCTGGCCAGCGGCGGCGTGTTGAGCGGCTCGTTGAGCTTATGGTTTTGCCAAAAGGCGGCCGGGAGAATAGGCAGGCTGCCGAATAACGACAGCATCGCTTCTTTGTTCGGCTGCGGGAATTCAATGCGCACCGTCAACCGAGAGATGGCTTTGACCGTGACGCCTTTGTAGTAGGAGCGAAACTGCGGAACGCCCTCGGCCATGAATTTGCTGAAGGTGAAGGCCACGTCGGCGGCGGTGATCGGGCTGCCGTCGTGGAAACGCGCGCGGGCGTTGATATCCACTTCCACCCAACGCATGTCGGCCGGGAAGCGCGCCGATTCGGCAATCAACGGATAAAAGCTGCCGGGTTCGTCGTCGGACGTTGCGAACAGAGTATCGTAGAGTTCGTCGGTACGCGCGCCGGGCACGCCCCGGGTAGCGAAGCGGTTGAAGTTATCGTAGGTGCCGATGGCCGCCAGGCGCACGTCGCCGCCCTTGGGGGCCGCCGGATTGACGTAGTCGAAATGGCTGAAGTCGGCGGCGTATTTCGGTTCACCGAGAAGGGCGAAAGCGTAGCTTTCGTTGAGGGCTTCGGCCTGCGAGGCGAAGCTCAGTGCCGAAAGCACCAGAGCAGCGAAAATGCGCACGGACATCAGACGGTAAGCTCCTGCTGTGGAATAAAGTACAACCGGCGCCCAGCATAGCATTCTTCGGGCGGGCGCAGGGTAAAGATGCTTAAAGATTAACTATTTTTTCCTGATAATCAAAGACCTGATGAGCGTTGCAGTAAGCGACGAAATTAGCGATGCTAAGCGGCTTGCTGAAGTAATAGCCCTGCATGAAGTTAACGCCGCGTTCTTGCAGGAACTGCATCTGCTCGGCGGTTTCCACGCCTTCGGCCACCGTCAGCATTTTCAGCTTTTTCGCCAGCGAAATCACCGCATCCAGCACCGGCGCGGTGACGGTGTCCTGGCCGATGGTGTTGACGAAGCCGCGATCAATCTTCAGGTAATCCATGGTGAAACGCTCAAGATAGATCAACGCGCTGTGGCCGGTGCCAAAATCGTCCACCGCGATCTCGATGCCCTGTTTATGCAGCCAGTCGAACTCCGCCAGCGCGCTCTCTTCTTCCACCATGCCGCGTTCGGTGATTTCAAACACCAGCGTAAAGTAATCGCCCGGCAGCTGCGCCAACAGTTCATACACGTCCTGATGGAATGACGGCGCGCTAAGGTGGGCGGGGGAAATATTGAGGCCGACCTTGCCTCCCCGCGGCAGCGCCTTGGCGAGCTGCGGCGCATCTTCGGCAATCAGCCTGAACAGATGGCGGGTGAGCGGCACGATCAGCCCGTTGCTTTCGGCGTACGGGATAAAGACATCCGGGGGAATGCGGCCCTCGATAGGATGCTGCCAGCGGATCAACGCTTCCAGCCCGCCGATGCTGTTGCTGCCGGTATGGAACACCGGCTGATATTCGATGAAGAACTCGTTGCGCTTGATGCCGCGCAGCAGCGCGCGCTCCGGGCTTTGCCGCAACAGCAGCATGTAGTAGCAGAGCACGCCGATCATCAGCGACAGCACCAGGCTGCCCAGCAGCGTCAGGCGAATATCGTTGGGCGTCAGTTTCTCGTTGTAGAACAGGATGCTCAGCGGCAGATTGGGCAGCGTCAGGGTGTCCGCCTTGTCTTGCGGCAACTGCGCGATCGGCATCAGGTTCGGGCTGAAGGTGGTCAGCGCGCGGTTGCCCATCACGATGGCGATGCCCGGCGCCTGCTCGTCATGCGAAGTGAACAGCAGGTAGGGCATCAAATTGATGTCCAGCGTGGCGAGGATGCCGGTCGCCGATGCGCCAGGATGCCGCAGCCAAACCGCGACCGCCGGCTTGTCCGGCACGATCGGCGTGCCCTGCTGCAGCTTCAGATCCAAAGGCAGGTGGATATCGATGTCCTGATACAGGTTTTTCATCGGCAGCATCATGTCGCCGGTGGCGGAGGAGCAGTAGGCGTAACCGTCTTTCACCAGCAGGAAGGTGCGTACGCCGCTGGTAAAGGCCGCCTGATAGGTGATGTCTGACTGGCTTGAGAGGCAGGGTTTGTCCAGCAGCGGCATCATTTTTTGCATGACATCCGTCAGGTGCGAGATATAACCCAGCGCGAATTTTTGCGTACGCGCTTCAACCTTGTGTTGATATTGCGTGCGCTGGTGGTTGATCAAAGAAAGTGTGACCGCGGTGAATAGCGTAAAAAATAGCAGGGCGGCGACAACGCTTTTGGCCAGACTGCGCTGTCGGTGCGACACGCTGCGAGAGAACGCCCTTTTCAAGCCCATAACCGAGACCTCTGCAACGGGGCGTCAGGCGTGTCGCGCAGCCATTTAATGGATTGTGCCAACGGCTTTTTATTCATTTTTTGCCTTTTATCCCGTACCCAACCGGCGACGCCGTTTAAATACAAGGCGTCGCCGACAGAAATATAATGCACCTATTAAGCGGAAACGTTTTAAATAACGCCGGGCGCGCCGTTGCCGTCATCTGACGATAATAGGCGAGTTTTTCCTCGTCGGCGCGATTTCCGGCCGGCAGTTTATCAAAATAATGGTGTGAGGTGACGATAAGGCCTGGCTCAGCCCCGGGGGCTCTCATTCGACAGCCAAAAAAAACGCCGCCCGTAGGCGGCGTTTATCGCTCGTTTGGTATTCAGGATCTTCAGGGCGTTGCGCCGTCAGCCGTTGGTCAACACTCGGCGCGCTTCTCGATAACGTTTATTCCAATAGTTATCGGTCAGCTTGGAAATCATGACGCCACTGCTGGTAGAAGCGTGAACGAACTGATCGTTGCCTAAATAGATGCCGACATGGCGCCCGGTAGAACCGGCGCGGAACAGCACCAAATCGCCGGCGCGCAGTTTGGTGCGCTGGATTTTCTTACCGAGATCTTCCTGTTCGTAGGTAGAACGCGGTAAATCCATGCCGAACTGTTCGCGGAAGGTGCGCTGTACAAACGCCGAGCAATCGATGCCGCGCTTGGTGTCACCGCCTAAACGGTAGCGAACGCCTTTCCAGTCCGCGTACTGATCCATAATCTTTGACTTGACGTCAACGTTGCGGACCATCGCTTCGAATTCATCCTGAGAGGCTTGCAGTAAAAGACCGTCTTTGTCATTAACTGCACGCATCTCAGTTTGTGCGTTACTCAAGTTCGAAGTGTGAGTCGAGCTGCACGCTGACAGCATAACCGCAGCGGCAATTGCAGGGACTACCCGCAAAAAATATCTCAGAAACGGTTGAGATTTGACCATTGTTGTTGTTTTCCCTTGAAGTCCTTAACGACGAAAGTCGCTACCTGAAAAATGCCAAACGAAACGAGCCTAGTCCGCACCTGTTGCATCGACAATCAGTTACCGTTGAAAACGTGCGGGAACGCACATTTTTATCGGATTCCGTACTGATTCGACTTAAACCAGGCACAAACGCATCTGAGATTACCGGAACAAATAGGGGATTGCGAGTCTTTTTCCGGTCTTTTTTATATGAATTTGTGATGTAACATAATGTAAATCTTCATATAAAAAACGCCAATTGTCCGATGTATGAATCTGGCGTGAAATCAGGTTGCAAAAGCGTTAACGGGGGGCGGAGAAATTTTGCGCATCGCGAGGGGATAAAACGCGGGAGGCGGGCGCCTCCCGGAATGACTCATAGACGTAAGTTATGGTTGGCCGGGGCGGTGCTTGCCGGGCAACAGGCGATTCAACCGTTCGATAATCCAGTCGCTGCAAGGCGTCATCAGCACCCAACTGGTGCCAACCAAGACCACGGACAGCGAGCCTACGGCGATATCGGTAAACCAGTGGGCGCCAATCATCACGCGTGGCAATGAAAAGATCAGCGTAATCAGCAGGGCGACGGCGAAGGCGCCGCGGCCGAAATAGCGCAGCATAAAGCAGGAAAAAATAATCAGCATCATGCCGTGGTCGCCGGGGAAGCTGTCGCCGGAGGCGTCCTTGGTGGGGATGCCGGTCAATGCGCTGACGCGATTGATATTGTCGAAGGTCAGGGTGGGGCTCGGATGCTTCACCGGCAGCAGGTGGCCAAGCTGATTCAGCACCACGGCGGTCAGCAGCATTACCACGCCGGTGATCACCAGACGGCGGCGGCCGGCGGCGTCCTGCTTCAGGTAGAAGTACAAATACAGCAGGCCCATGGCGAGCAGTGAAATCACATCGAACGCGCGGTTGTTGGTGATGGCGACCAGGTGCAAAAATGCCGGGTCGGTGGCCAGATGGCGGTTAAAGAAGAAGAAGATCGCCGAATCCAGGGTAAACCAGCCGCCGTGATTGGCCGGCAGGAACCAGGACAGAAACAGCGCAACGCCCAGTAAGTTGAAAAAGAGAATGAAGGGTAAATTGCGGCGTGTCATGACATAAACCTGTTGGAAAAATGAAAACGAAACAAAACCGGCCGCCCTGCGGCAACCGGGGGGCAACGGTACGGGGTTTAACTTAAACGAATCTTAAACAAGGCGGATTGCAGGGCGTTCCAGTCGGCATTTTCGCTGTGGATCAGTTCAACCCGGCTGTCGAGCGGCGCGTTCGGGCGGGTTTCGATGTTGAGATCCTGGCCCTGGCGATTGATCAGCAACGTGCCTTCGGGGATGCGCACCACGCCTTTGGCACGTTCGACCGGCGCCAGCCGCACCCATTCCATAAAGCCGACGGTGTCGAACCGGGTGTCGCCGTCAAAAATCCAGCCGCAGCTGGTGAAGCCTTGCCCTTCGTTCAGCGCTCGCCGCCAACGCGCGTTCTCCGGCAGCCGCAACGCCGCCAGTCCCTGCGTTTTCGCCTGACCATGATGATGTCGTGCGTCCGGTAATTCTGTACGATTTGTGCGAGGAAGCGACAACAACGCGACATCCGCCTCACCTTGCGCGATGGCGTAGCAGGGCCGCTGCAGCGGATCTTGCGCCGTCCAGGCTTCCAGCGCCCGTCTGTCTTCCGGCCGATAGGTATCGCTTTTGCTGGCCAGGATAACGTCGGCCGCGGCCAGCTGATCGCGGAAGTTTTCGTTGTCGCGGTAGCGGGGCTGACTGAGTTGACGGGCATCCAGCAGGCACAGCGTGGCCTGCAGATCGATCCAGCCGGCATAGCTCTCCTGGGTCAGCAGCGACAGGATTTGCTTCGGATGCCCGAGCCCGGTCGGCTCGATCAGCAGCCGGTCCGGTTTGGTCTGCTGCAACAGCATATTCAGACCCACCTGCATCGGCAGGCCGTTGACGCAGCACATGCAGCCGCCGGGGATCTCTTTGAGCACCGCGCCGCTGTCCGCCAGCAGCGCGCCGTCGATACCGATCTCGCCGAATTCGTTGACCAGTACCGCCCAGCGCTCATGCTCGGGCTTATGGGCCAGCAAATGGCGGATGGCGGTGGTTTTACCGCTGCCGAGGAAGCCGGTAATCAGATTGGTTTTAGTCATTAATCATTCCTGGGTGCAAAAATCAACCTGCCTAATAAATGAGCGATTCTGCGCGGTCGCGGCGGCGAGCGCGATTTAATTTGTGCTCTACCTCGCAAATTTTGCACGCCACCCTGCGCTTTTCAACCGGCAAAATCCACTTTTTTTGGCAAGAAAATTCTTAGATAAAACCCTGTATTAGATACGGTTAACTTTTGTTAGTAGCTTGTTTTTACATTGTTAATGACGCGATTAACGATCAAATCTCGTCCCTTTCCTTGCGATTATTCCGAACAAGATCCTCTATGGTTAAATTGGCTTAACTAAAAATGAGGTTGCCATGAATACCTTTCGGTTATTTTTGATCGTAGGAATGTTGTTTTCATGGACGGCAGTGAGTCAGGCAGGAGTGGCCGGCGGGGTAATTCGCTTCGTCGGCTCTATCGTTGAAAGTCCTTGCACGGTCAAGATTGCAGATTCTAAGGCGAATACGCAATGTTACCGCAACGGCCAGCATTATCAGGCCCAGCAAGCGTTGTCAGGTTTTGATACTACACGCAAAGAACTTCCGCTGAATCTTGGCACAACCGAAATGAAGTGGGTAGACCAACAGAAGAAACTTGCTGTTATGACGGTCGTTTATCGTTAAGTCGTTCCGCCATGCCGGCGTAACGTTACGCCGGCATGGTTATTCTCAGCCTGCAGGCACTTCACCGCTTCACCCACTCCTTCACCGTTTCACGCGCACCGCGATCGCGCAGTGACAAATAGGCTTGCGTCACCGCCTCGGTAAACGCGGCATGCGTCGCCAACTGTTCGCCAAACACCGATTTCAGCGCCAAGAGCGCCGTTACGCGCCGCCGATCGTCCGGAGTGGCGGCGATCGTCTGTTGCAGGACATCTGCCAGCGGATCGCGAATGTCGATGGGCTGGCCGGCGTCATCGACACCGCCGACGTACCGCATCCAGCCCGCCACGCCCAGCGCCAGCCCGCTATAGTCGCCGCCGTGCCGCAGATGCCAGCGCACGGCGTCCAGCAGGCGCTGCGGCAGCTTTTGCGTGCCGTCCATGGCGATCTGCCAGGTGAGGTGTTGCAGCGCCGGATTGCTGAAGCGCGCGATAAGCTGCGCGGCGTAGTCGGGCAGACTGATGCCGGTGACGCTCAGGGTTGGGGCCTGCTCGCACAGCATCAGCCGCTGTGCGGCGCGGCGGTAGTGCTCGTCCGCCATGCACTCGTTGATATAGCGGTAGCCGCCCAGGTAACCGAGATATGCCAGGAACGAGTGGCTGCCGTTCAGCATGCGCAGCTTCATATGCTCAAACGGCAGCACATCGCGGACCAACTGGGCGCCGACCAGCTCCCATGCCGGGCGTCCGGCGGCGAAATTGTCTTCCACGACCCATTGAATGAAGGGCTCGCAGGCGATGGCGCATTCGTCACGCACGCCGCCCAGCGCGGCGGCGATCTCATCCAGCGTGGCCGGCGTGGCGGCCGGAACGATGCGATCGACCATGGTGCAGGGGAAGGTGGCGGCGGAGGCTATCCAGTCGGCGAGCGACGGATCCCGCGCCTGCGCCAAATCGAGCACCGCCCGGCGCAGGACGTGGCCGTTCTCCGGAATATTGTCGCAGGAGAGCAGGGTGAAGGCGGGCAGCTCGCGTTCACGCCGCAGCCGCAGCGCCTCCACCAAAATGCCGGGCGCGGTCTGCGGCTGATGCGGCGCCGCCAGATCGGCGACGATCCCCGGATGCCGCCGATCCAGCCGCCCGCTGCCGGGTTCGATGCAGTAGCCCTTTTCGGTAATGGTCATCGAGACGATCGCCACCTGCGGCTCGGCCAGCTTCTCCAACACCGCGGCGATGCCCTCCAGCTTGCGGTGCACGCTCTCATGCACTGCGCCGATCACCAGGGCCTGATGGCCGTCCGCGCCTTTCTCCAGCACGCTGTATAAATGATCCTGTTGCCGCAGCGCCTGAAACAGCGGCACGCCGCCGGACAGGCTGATCTCGCAAATGCCCCAGTCGCCGCCCTGGGCGTTCAACACCCGATCGGTCAGCAGCGCCTGATGCGCACGGTGGAACGCGCCGAAACCCAGGTGCACGATGCGGCTGCGCAGGGCCCGGCGATCATAATTCGGTTGCCGGACGGCGCCCGGCAGCGGGGTGTTGGCGATCGTATTCATCTCATCTCCAAAGCGAGTAGACAGCTGGCGGGCCACTTGCGTCAAGTTAGCGGACCAGTTTGCCGACGCAAGGGCAGCGGGGGCCGGCGATAAAAAACTGCCACCAGTCTAAAGTTATCGGCAGGTTAAGGGAATTGGTCAGGCCAAAATAAGCCAGAATCGTGAAGCGGATCAACCAATGAACGGTTCAATTTTGACAGCGCACGGCGAAAGAGTAAGTTAAAGCTAGCTGACATCTAAATTAAACTGGTATAACAACATCGCGATGCGAGACAGGCATAAGGACACAACATGGAACAAACATGGCGTTGGTATGGCCCGAACGATCCGGTCTCTTTGGATGACGTGCGTCAGGCTGGGGCGACCGGGGTGGTCACGGCGCTGCACCATATTGCGAACGGCGAAGTCTGGCCGATCGACGAGATCCGCGCGCGGCAGGCGCTGCTGGCGGAAAAGGGGCTGGTGTGGTCGGTGGTGGAGAGCGTGCCGGTACATGAGGAGATCAAAACCCACAGCGGTGACTGGCGGCGGTACATCGCCAATTACCAGCAGTCACTGCGCAACCTCGCGGCCTGCGGCATCGACACCGTCTGCTACAACTTCATGCCGATCCTCGACTGGACGCGCACCGATCTGGCCTATTCGCTGCCGGACGGTGCCAAAGCGCTGCGTTTCGATCAAATCGCCTTCGCTGCGTTCGAGCTGCATATCCTGCAACGCGCCGGCGCCGAGGCGGACTATACGGCGCAAGAGCGTAGTCAGGCGGCGGCCTATTTCGCCGCCATGAGCGAGGAGGAGAAAGCCACGCTGACGGGCAATATCATCGCCGGGCTGCCGGGGGCGGAAGAAGGCTATACGTTGGAGCAGTTCCGCCGCCGCCTGGCGGAATACGACGGCATCGACAAGGCGCAGCTGCGCGAAAACATGGCGGTCTTTCTGCGCGCCATCGTGCCGGTGGCGGAAGAGGCCGGCATCCGGCTGGCGGTGCATCCCGACGATCCGCCGCGGCCGATCCTCGGCCTGCCGCGCATCGTCTCCACGATCGAAGACATGCAGTGGCTGAAGCAGACCGTCGACAGTATTCATAACGGCTTCACCCTATGCACCGGTTCCTACGGCGTGCGCGCCGACAACGATCTGGTGCGGATGATTGAAACCTTCGGCGATCGCATTCACTTTACCCACTTACGCGCCACCTGCCGCGAGGAAAACCCGAAAAGCTTCCACGAGGGGGCGCATCTGCAGGGCGATGTGGACATGGTGGCGGTGATCGAAGCGATCCTGACCGAAGAACTGCGTCGGCAGCGGGCGGGCGATCGGCGGCCGATCCCGATGCGCCCCGATCATGGGCATCAGATGCTGGACGATTTGAAAAAGAAAACCAATCCGGGCTATTCGGCCATCGGGCGGTTGAAAGGGCTGGCGGAGCTGCGCGGCGTCGAGCTGGCGCTCAAGCGGCGATTTTTCCCGGAATTGCCGTAGCGGAAAATGAAACGGGGCCGAGTATCGGCCCCGCTGGCGCGACTAGTCGGCGCGGCTCATGTAGCGGCGTTCGGCGATATGAATGCGGATCTTGTCGCCGGCGCTGAGGTATTCCGGCACATGGATCACCAGACCGGTGGCCATGGTGGCCGGCTTGTTGCGGGCGCTGGCGGAAGCGCCTTTGATGCCCGGCGCGGTCTCGACGATTTCCATATCCACGGTCTGCGGCAGCTCCAGCGCCAGCACCTGGCCGTCCAACGTCAGCACCTGCATGCCCGGCAGGCCGCCTTCCGGAATGAACAGCAGTTCGTCTTCGATCTGGTCTTTCTTGAAGATGTACGGCGTGTAATCTTCGTCATCCATAAACACGTATTCTTCGCCGTCGATATAGGAGAAGTTCACCTTGCGGCGCGACAGGGAAATGGTGTCCAGGATATCGTCGCCCTTGAAGCGTTCTTCTACTTTCAGGCCGGTGCGCACGTCGGAGAAGCGCATTTTGTACAGGGTGCTGGCGCCGCGGGCGCTCGGGCTCTGCACGTCGATATCTTTTACCAGCAGCAGCTTGCCGTTGTAGCTGATCGCCATGCCGCGTTTAATTTCGTTAGCTCTTGCCATTTCAATTCATCCGCAATGAAGAGTATTAGAGAAGTTGCGACAAGGTACTCGCGCCGCCGATTTCAGGCAATAGCCCGGCGCAAAAACAGTGCGGGAAAGGGAGGGCGGCAGCCCTCCCGTCGGGGATTACCGGAAGACCGGCAGCAGGCCGAACAGCGACAGAATATGCGCGGCGGCGTTGATCAGTCCAAACAGGATGACGAACAGGATCACGCCGTTGCCGCCCGGTGCGCGATAACCGGCCTGCGGATAACGGCGGCGGCTGGCGCGCGCCATCAGCGCCGGCACGATCACCGCCCAGATGGTGGCCGCCAGCCCGGCGAAGCCGATGGCGTACAGGAAACCGTTCGGGAACAGCAGCGCGGCCAGGGTCGGCGGCACAAAGGTCACCAGCGCGGTCTTGCTGCGCCCGACGGCGTCGTCCTTGAATTTGCAGAAGTCCGCCAGGTAGTCGAACAGGCCCAGCGACACGCCGAGGAACGAGCTGGCCAGCGCCATATAGGAGAAGGCGTTCAGCAGTTGGCTGACGGTCTGGCTGCTGGAGACGTTGCCCATTTGCTTGAGCAGGCTGCCTATATTGCCGCCCTCGGCGATCACCTGCTTAAAGGCGTCGCGCGCGATATTGCCCTGAATCACATACTGCCACAGGATGTAGATAGCCAATGCCAACAGGGTGCCGTACACCAGGCTGCGCACCACGGAGCCGCTGTCCTTGTGGTAGTACTTCACCAGCCCGGGAATGTTGCCGTGGTAGCCGAACGAGGTCAGCAGGTAAGGCAACGCCGCCAGGGCGTAAGGCAGATAGCTGGCCTGGTCATCACCGGTATTGAACAGTACCGCAGGCTGCACGTGGGTGAACATGTCGCCCACCGACATCACGAAGGTGATCACCATGCCGCCGATCAGAATGGTGCTCAGGCGGTCGACCGCGCGGGTGGAGAGCCAGACGATAAACGCCACGACCAGCGCGAACACCAGGCCGGCGGTGGTCTGGCCGACGCCGACGATGCCCTCCAGCGTGTGCGCGATGATCGAACCGCCCGCGGAGATATAGGCGTAGGTCAGGATGTACAGCACGAACGCCACCGACAGGCCGTTCACGGCGTTCCAGCCTTTGCCCAGCAGATCCTTGACCATGGTGTTGAAGCTGGCGCCGCTCGGGTAGTGCAGCGTGGCTTCAAGGATCATCAGGCCGGAAAGCAACATGCAGGCCCAGGTATACACCAGCAGCACGACGGAGCCGCTGAACCAGACACCGGAAGTGACGATCGGAATGGAAAACATGCCGGCGCCAACGGCGGTTCCGGCAATGATCATCGCGCCGCCGAGGACGGAAGGGCGGGCCAGCTTCTGGATGGTGTCCGTAGACATGTGTGCTCCTGAGGGAAGAAGTTCTTTTGTACTAGCTCAATGGTACATGGGTGCATGGCGCATGTAAAGCGTGGGAATTGCACGCTTCACGCGTTTTTGTCTTTAAATTGCGGCTTTTTGGGCATTTATTCGTCAGGTGGCGAATCCGGCGGGGCAAGACGGTTGCGGGACGAGTGTAAAGATCGCCAAGGCGCAGGGATTCTGCTGGCGGCCGCCGCACGCGGCTGCTATTGTCGCGCTTCTTTTCCCCAGCCCACCAGGAGTAGCGCTGATGGACTGTCGCAGCGACTGCGGCGCTTGCTGTATCGCGCCGTCAATATCCAGCCCGATCCCCGGCATGCCGAACGGCAAGCCCGCCAATACCCGCTGCATTCATTTGGATGAACAGCTACGCTGCGGCCTGTTTCATTCGCCGCTGCGGCCGAAGGTGTGCGGCAGCCTGCAGCCGAGCCGCGACATGTGCCACGATCACCGCGATCAGGCGCTGATCTACCTCGCCAGACTGGAAGCGGACACCGCGCCTTAAGCGTCTTTCAACCGCCACAGACACAGCGTCGCGCCTGCGGCCATCGCCAGCGCGGCGTAAAACACCGCATGGTAGTTCCAGATTTCCGCCACCGCGCCGGCGATGGCGCCGGCGATAACCCAGCCGACTCGAATGGTGTTGGTGAACAGCGTGGTGGCCGTGCCGGGCTGACCGGGCATCAAATCCTGGAAGTAGAGCATGCCGATCCCCGCCAGCACGCCGATAAACGCCGCATTCAACAGCTGCAGAGCGATGAGTTGCCCATTGCCGGTGATAAACAGCAGGCCGCAGTAGAACAGTACGCCGGCGACGGCGGCGCCGAGCATCAAACACCGTTTGCCGCAGCGTTTCGCCACCATGCCGGCGATCAGCATGATCGGGATTTCCAGCCCGGCGGCGGTGCCCATCAGCACGCCGACCAGCCGCTCCGGCAGCCGCAGTTCGTGCACCATATACAGCGGCATGTTGATCAGGTACATGCTGTTGGCGGTCCACATCAGGGTGCTGGCGCCAAACAGCAGCAGCGCGTCGCGGCGATGCTGGCGCGGTGCGGCCAGAGGCGCGCTCGCCACGGCGCTTTTCGGCATGGAGGGCAGCCGTTTCCACACCAGCAGGCCGCACAGGACAAAGGCCGCCGCGCCCGCCAGATACAGGGTTTTGAAGCCGAAACTCAGCGCCAGCGCGAAGGCGATCGGCGGGCCAATGACCCAGGCCAGGGAGACCTGGGCGCGCATGATGGAGGTGAACATCACCGCCTCGCGGCCGGTACGGTCGGCATGCTCACGCGCCAGCGCAAACATCTGCGGGTTGGCGGTGGAGCCGAAGCTGGTAAGCACCACGCCGACGATCAGCAGCAGATAGTAGTTGCGGCTCCAGGCGAACAGCGTGAACCCCAGCGCACCCAGCATGCAGCAGAGGAAGATCAGCGATTTGCGGTCGCCTTGTTTATCCGAGCGGCCGGCGAGAAACTGGCTGACCAGAATGCCGATCACCGCGCTGCCGGTAAAGAACAGCCCGACCAGCGCCGGCCGCACCTTGACCTCGGTTTCCAGAAACAGGCTCAGCGTCGGGGTTTGCAACGCACCGGCGATGCCGGTAAGAAACGCCACCGCCAAAAAGGCCAGCGAAGTGAGATCGGGCGTGCGTCGCGTTACTGCGGATGAAGTCGGCATGGCGATGGAGAATTCGTCGAAAAAGTGAGGTCGCGCGCATCATACGCCCGTTGAAAAGAAACGCAAACCGCTATCCCTCGGCGCAGGGTAAGCGGCTATGTCGCGCGGCGACGAGGAAAACAGAGGGCGCGTTGCGCCCTCTGTTTATCGCGGGATCAGGCGCCTTGCGGCACGGCGTGCGCGGTATTTTTCAGCGCCGGCCCCTGATACTTCTCGATCTGCAGCTGCGCCATCTGCCCGCAGTTGCCCTGCGCCAGGCTGGAGGAGCCGATGTCGAAGGTCAGGCAGTTGACGTTGCCGTTCTTGCACAGCGAGCCGGGCTGCGCCGGATCGGCCGGATCGAACCAGGCGCCTTCGCTGATGCGCACCACGCCAGGCCGCACGTCTTCGCTGACCACCGCCCCCACCAGGATCTGGCCGCGATCGTTAAACGCCCGCACCAGATCGCCGCCGGTAATGCCGCGCGGCTGCGCGTCCTGCGGGTGGATCAGGATCGCTTCACGATCCGCCACCGCGTATTTCTTGCGCAGCGGCGTATTGTCGAGCTGGGAGTGCAGCCGGTTGGTCGGGTGCGCGGTATTGAGCGACAGCGGATACTTGGCCGCTTCCGGCCCGCGATACCACTCGTGCGGCGGCATCCAGGTCGGGATGCCGGGGCAATCCTCATAATGCATTTTGGCGATGGCGTCGGAGTAGATTTCGATCTTGCCCGACGGCGTGCCCAGCGGGTTCAGCAGCGGGTTGTCGCGGTAATCGGCGAAGCGCACCCACTGCTTATTGGCCTCCGGCACCGGGAAACGCACGTAGTTATTGGATTGCCAGAACATGTCGAACGGCGGCAGCGCCACCCGCGCGGCGCGCGCCTGGTTTTTCATGTCGTCGTACATGCCTTTCAGCCACTGGGTTTCATCCTTGCCCTCGGTAAAGGCCTCCTGCACGCCCAGCTTGGCCGCCATCGCCGAGAAGATGTCGAAGTCGCTGCGCGACTCGTGCTGTGGCGGCACGCATTGATGCATCGGGAACACGTAGAGCTGCGAATAGTCGCCGCCCATTTCCAGATCGTTGCGCTCGTAGCTGGTGGTGGCCGGCAGGACGATATCGGCATGCTTGGCGGTGGCGGTCCAGTAAGGCTCGTTGACCACGATGGTGTCCGGCCGCTGCCAGGCTTTGACCAGGTTATTGGTGTCCTGATGCTGGTGGAAGGTGTTGCCGCCCGCCACATACACCATTTTCACCTCGGGGTAGGTGACCTTGGCGCCGTTGAAGTCGATGGTTTTGCCCGGATTGCTCAGGCATTCGGCGATGCGCGCTACCGGGATCGGCGCCGGCGAGTTCTTCGGCGCGTTGCCGGCGGAGATGCCGGCGATGATGCCGCCCTTGGCGGTCGGGCTGCCGCCGGACGAATAGTGGTAGCTGAAGCCGAAGCCGCCGCCCGGCAGGCCGATCTGGCCGAGCATCGCCGCCACCGTCACCAGCAGCCAGTGCTGTTGTTCGCCGTGATGCTGGCGCTGAATGCCCCAGCCGCCCATGATCATGGTGCGGTGCTTCGCCATCTCGCGCGCCAGACCGCGCAGCGTGTCGGCATCGACGCCGCTGATGTCGGCCGCCCATTCGGCGGTTTTCGCCACGCCGTCGCTCTCGCCCAGCAGGTAGGCCTGGAACTTGTCGAAGCCGACGGTATAGGTTTTCAGGAAGTCCGGGTTATGCAGCTTCTCGGTCAGCAGCGTATGGGCGATGCCGATCAGCATGGCGCCGTCGGTGTATGGGCGCGGGGCGATCCACTGCGCATTGACGAACTTGGCGCTGTCGTTGTGTACCGGATCGATGCTGATCACCCGGGTGCCTTTTTTCTTCAGCGCCTCGAAGCCGGTCTGGCCGACGTGATCCGGCACGTTCCAGCTGTTTTTCAGCGTGACCATCGGGTTGCAGCCCCACAGGATCACCAGCTCGCTGTTCTCGATCACGTTCGGCCAGGCGGTCTGCTGTTCGTAGACCTCCATCGAGCCGACCACGTGCGACATGATCACCTGCGCCGCGCCGGTGGAGTAGTCGCCGGCGTAGCCGAGGAAGCCGCCGGTCAGGTTCATCAGGCGCTGCAGCAGCGTGCGGCTGTTGTGCAGCATGCCGACGCTTTTCCAGCCGTAGGAACCGGCGTAGATCGACTGCGGGCCGTGATCTTTTTGCAGGCGGGTGATCTCATTGCACACCAGCTCGGTCGCTTTGTCCCAGCTGACGCGCACCCACTCGTCGCGGCCGCGCAGCTCGGTGCGGCTGCCGGGGCCGCCTTCCAGCCAGCTTTTGCGCACCATCGGGTATTTGATGCGGTTCTCGGCGTGCACCTGATAAGGCGCCATGGTGATCAGCTCATTGGGATACGGATCGTCCTGCACCGGCTGCACGCCGACCATCTTGCCGTCCTGCACGATGGCTTCAAACGCGCCCCAGTGGGCACCGGTCAGAATGCCTTTCTGCGCCTGACGCAAGACGATGAACTGCGGCAGCGCTTCGCTGATGGCCTGCGCCAGCGCCGCTTTGGGCCATAATCCCGCCAGCAGCGGGGCGGCGGTGAGCGCGGCGGCGCCGGTCAGGAAGCGGCGGCGGCTCATGGTTAACGGTTTTTGGTTGCTCATTGCGCTTCTCCCTTAAAGCTTGGCCGGTGCGGCAGGTGGCATGTCGCTGGCGTGTTTTTGTACGTATTGTGTCAGCACGCGCAGCTGTTCCTGCGTCAGCGAGGTACGCGGCGCCATGCCTTTGATGACGCCGATCCATTGGTTGGCGTTGAAGCGATCGAGCGCGGTCAGCCCGTGGCAGCCGGTGCAGTTGGCCGACATCATGTCCGCGGCGTAGCGCCAGATTTTTTGCTGATCGTCGATCAGCTGCTTGCGCGGCAGCCACACTTGCAAAGAGACCTGATGCCAGACCAGACCGGTTTCCGCATCGGTCTGGGTGGACGCGGTCTTCAGCTGTTTGCGCGCGTCTTCACCCAGCAGCACGCTGAGGATGCGTTTGCCCTGCGCGGCGTAGAACACTTCGCTGACCCCGTCCTGCTGCCAGCCGCTGACGGTGGCCAGCACCTTGTCGCCCTCTTGCTTCACCACCTGCACTTCGGTGGACGGCATCAGGTTGCCGGCGTTATGGCTGTCGTTGGCGCCGAGGAAGAACGGCTCGGTGGCGATGGTGTAAAGGGTGGTGGCGTCCGGTGCGGTCAGCGCCGCGGCCTTCGCCAGCTCGGCGGCGCCGGCCTGGGTTTCGCCGCTCATGTCCGGCAGGATGTGGGCCACGCCCTTATGGCAGTCGATGCAGGTCTCGCCCTGTTTGATCGCCACCGGGTGCTGCAGGCGCGCCTCAGGGCGCTGAGCGGTGATGTCCATGGCGCCGTAGCTGTGGCAGGAGCGGCAGGTGGCCGAGTCGTTCTCTTTCAGCGTTTTCCAGACCGACTGCGCCATCGCCAGCTTGTGCGCTTCGTATTTTTCCGGCGTATCGATGGTGCCGACCATCTCGCCGTAAATGTCTTTCACCGCGCGGATTTTGGTCCACAGGTAATCGATCGGCTGGTTCGGCACGTGGCAGTCGGCGCACTCGGCGCGGATGCCCTTGGTGTTTTGGAAGTGGACGCTGCCCTGATATTCGGCCAGCGGTTGTTGCATGGTGTGGCAGGAAACGCAGAAGGCGGTATCGCTGGTTTTATGGAAGACGGTGGCGGTCCCGGCCAACAGCGCCGCGCCGAGGATAATCCCCAGCAGCAAAAGCCATAGCCATCCCCACCGGCGCTTTTTTTCAAAGCCAGTCAGTTTTTTGCTCATGGTAAACCCGCTTATAATTATGAATTTAAAATAAAATCTTGCCAAAAGGCCGCCGACCGGAGGTCAGAATGCCACGTCGATTGCAGGGGTAATAATAGAAGAGGGTTAACCCCATAGGGTTATCCGTAGTCAAAAAAAGGGCATATATCGCAAAAAATAGCGTTATATTCTAATTTATATAGCGGTGAGGCAGTGCGGCAGGGGAAGCGAGCGCAACATGCGCTCGCGATGGGTCAGGCCGTGGGCACATAGGCCTGGCCGCTCAGCCACAGGCGGATGGCGGTGCGGCTGGCTTCGAAATGCGGCTCCGGCAGGGCGTCTGGTGCGCACCAGCGCCACTCGGCGCACTTTTCAGGTTCTTTCAACTCGGCGCTGCCGCCGGGATGATCCACCTGCAGGCAAACAGACACCGTGTGTTTGCCTTCGGCGCGCCAGGTTTGCAGATTGTTGCTGACGCCCACGAAGCGCGGCGGGTCGATAAGCAACCCGGTCTCTTCGGCGATTTCGCGCTGGGCACACTGCTCGAAGGTTTCACCGGCCTCCAGATGCCCGCCGGGGATCGACCAAAAGGGCGCGTGCGGGCCGCAGCGTTTGCCCAACAAAATCTCGCCCTGCGGGTTGACGATGATCACCCCGACGCCCGTCACTACGTTCATGCTTTTCTCCGTCAGCAAAGTTTCAGCACAGTATGTCATTTTGCCCCGGCGCTGACCAATGCGCCGGCGAAAGTGTGCGTAAGCTCAAAAATCTGCAATGGCGAAAAGGAGAAAGCTTGCTTTCACCTTGCGCTGCTTACACACTCCTTGAAACGTTTCAGCGTTATCCGGCCGCTTGTGGCGAGCGGGTAACGCTCCTTTTTCTCAATGAAGCTGAAACGATTCAATTCAGCAGGAGAGGAGAATCATGTTCCAGTTGTCACCGCAAGACATTCATCTGGGCGCCGCTGCCGCCGATAAGCAGGAGGCCATCCGTCAGGTGGCCGCCGCGCTGACCGACGCCGGCTGCGTCAGCGCCGGTTATGTGGACGGCATGCTGCAGCGCGAACTGCAGACGTCCACCTACCTGGGCAACGGCATCGCCATTCCGCACGGCACCACCGATACCCGCGATCTGGTGTTGAAAACCGGCGTGCAGGTGTTCCAGTTCCCGCAGGGCATCGCGTGGGGGGAGGGCCAGACCGCCTATGTGGCGATCGGCATCGCCGCCCGTTCCGACGAGCATTTGGCGCTGCTGCGTCAGCTCACCCACGTGCTGAGCGATGACAGCGTGGCGGAGCGGCTGGCGAAAACCACCTCCGCGGAAGAGCTGCGCAGCCTGTTGATGGGCGAACGGCAGAGCGCCGAATTCCAGTTCGACGTTTCGCTGATTGCGCTCGACGTCGCCGCCGACAGCCTGATGACGCTGCAGGCGCTGAACGCCGGCCGTCTGCAAAAAATCGGGGCGGTCAACGCGCAGTTCGTCAGCGATGCCATCACCCGCAAGCCGCTGAATCTGGGGCAGGGCATTTGGCTGAGCGACAGCGTTGAAGGCAACCTGGCCAGCGCGGCCACCGTCAGCCGCCCGGCGCAGGCTTTCGTGGAAGACGGCGAGCCGGTGGCGCTGCTGCTGACGGTGTCGGTCGCCGACGCGCAGCCGCTGGCGGTGCTCAACTACCTCAGCGATCTGCTGCTGGCCAACAAAGCTGAACGCTTGCTGAAGGCGGATGCCGCCGGCGTGCTGGCGCTGCTGACCAGCGACGTGGCGGAAGAGAGCAGCGTGCTGAGCGCCGAGTTCGTGATCCGCAACGAGCACGGTCTGCACGCGCGGCCGGGCACGGCGCTGGTCAACGTGATCAAAAGTTTCAACAGTGACATCACCGTCACCAACCTGGACGGCAGCGGCAAGCCGGCCAACGGGCGCAGCCTGATGAAGGTGGTGGCGTTGGGCGTGAAGAAAGGGCATCACCTGCGCTTTACCGCCAATGGAGAAGATGCTGAAGCCGCGCTGAAGGCGATTGGCGAAGCGATTAATGAAGGACTGGGTGAGGGCGCAGCATGAGCAGAAGAGTAGCAACAATCACCCTGAACCCGGCGTACGATCTGGTGGGTTTCTGCCCGCAGATTGAACGCGGGGAAGTCAACCGGGTAAAAACCGCCGGCCTGCACGCCGCCGGTAAGGGCATCAACGTCGCCAAGGTGTTGAAAGATTTAGGCATCGACGTCACCGTCGGCGGCTTCCTGGGCAAAGATAATCAGGACGGTTTCCAGCTGCTGTTCAGCGATCTGGGGATCGCCAACCGCTTTCAGGTGGTGCCGGGGCGCACCCGCATCAATGTCAAGCTGACGGAAAAAGACGGCGAAGTGACCGATTTCAACTTCTCCGGCTTCGAAGTGACGCCGCAGGACTGGGATCGCTTCGTCAGCGACTCGCTGAGCTGGCTGGGCCAGTTTGACATGGTGGCGGTGAGCGGCAGCCTGCCGGCCGGCGTCGATCCCGACGCGTTTACCGACTGGATGACCCAACTGCGCGCCAAGTGCCCGTGCATCATTTTCGACAGCAGCCGCGAAGCGCTGGTCGCCGGGCTGAAGGCCTCGCCGTGGCTGGTCAAACCGAACCGCCGCGAGCTGGAAATCTGGGCCGGCCGCCCGCTGCCGACGCTGGCGGACGTGGTCGAGGCCGCGCATGCGCTGCGCGAACAGGGCATCGCCCACGTGGTCATCTCCCTCGGCGCGGAAGGCGCGCTGTGGGTTAACGCATCCGGCGCCTGGATCGCCAAACCGCCGTCCTGTGAGGTGGTCAGCACCGTGGGCGCCGGCGATTCGATGGTCGGCGGCCTGATTTATGGCCTGCTGATGCGCGAATCCAGCGAACACACCCTGCGTCTGGCCACGGCGGTAGCGGCGCTGGCGGTCAGCCAGAGCAACGTCGGCGTGACCGATCGTCCCCAGTTGGCCGCGATGATGGCGCGCGTCGATCTGAAACCTTTCAATCAATAGCAGGAGGCAGAATGAAAACGCTGCTGATGGTAGACAGTTCGCAGGGACAGGCCCGTGGCCACCTGGCGAAACGCATGCTGGAGGCCGCCGCGGCCAAAGCCGGCCTGACGCTGGTCGAGTCGCTGCAGGACGCCGAACTGGTGGCGGTGGCGGGGCAGGCTGCTCCTGCTGACGCCGCGCTGAACGGCAAATTGATCTATGTGGGCGAGGTAGAACAGGCGGTGCGTGAACCGGACGCGTTTCTGGCGCGCGCCCAGGCCGAAGCTGAAACCTATCAGGCGCCGCAGGCAGCGGCGGCGGTGAAAGCCGATGGACAAAAACGCATCGTGGCGATCACCGCTTGCCCAACCGGCGTGGCGCACACCTTTATGGCGGCCGAAGCCATTGAAAGTGAAGCCAAGAAACGCGGCTGGTGGGTGAAGGTGGAAACGCGCGGCTCCGTCGGCGCCGGCAACGCCATCACCCCGGAAGAAGTAGCGGCGGCGGATCTGGTGATCGTCGCGGCGGACATCGAAGTGGATCTGGACAAGTTTGCCGGTAAGCCGATGTATCGAACTTCCACCGGTCTGGCGCTGAAGAAAACCGCGCAGGAACTGGACAAGGCGCTGGCCGAAGCCGAAGTGTTCCAGCCGCAGCAGCGCAGCGGCGCGGCGCCGACGGCGAAGAAGAAAGAGGGCAACGGCCCGTATCGTCACCTGCTGACCGGCGTGTCCTACATGCTGCCGATGGTGGTGGCGGGCGGTTTGTGCATCGCGCTGTCGTTCGTGTTCGGCATCAAGGCGTTTGAGGTCAAGGGCACCCTGGCGGCGGCGCTGATGCAGATCGGCGGCGGCTCCGCCTTCGCGCTGATGGTGCCGGTGTTGGCCGGTTTCATCGCTTTCTCCATCGCGGATCGTCCGGGCCTGACGCCGGGCCTGATCGGCGGCATGCTGGCGGTGAGCACCGGCGCCGGGTTCCTTGGCGGCATCATCGCCGGTTTCCTGGCGGGTTATGTCGCCAGGGCGATCAGCAGCAAGCTGCGCCTGCCGCAAAGTATGGAAGCGCTGAAGCCCATCTTGATCATTCCGCTGGTGGCCAGCCTGATCACCGGCCTCATCATGATTTACGTGGTCGGCACGCCGGTGGCGAAAATCATGGAAGGCCTGACCCATTGGCTGCAGTCTCTGGGCACCGCCAACGCCGTGCTGCTGGGGGCGATCCTGGGCGGCATGATGTGCACCGACATGGGGGGCCCGGTGAACAAAGCGGCCTACGCGTTCGGTGTGGCGCTGCTCAGCTCCTCGGTGTATGCGCCGATGGCGGCCATCATGGCGGCGGGCATGGTGCCACCGCTGGCGATGGGCCTGGCGACGCTGCTGGCGCGCCGCAAGTTCCCGAAATCCGAACAGGAAGGCGGCAAGGCGGCGTTGGTGCTGGGGCTGTGCTTCATCACCGAAGGGGCGATTCCGTTCGCCGCCCGCGATCCGATGCGCGTGTTGCCGTGCTGCATCGCCGGCGGGGCGCTGACCGGCGCGCTGTCGATGGCCTTCGGCGCCAAGCTGATGGCGCCGCACGGCGGCTTGTTCGTGCTGCTGATCCCGGGCGCGATTTCGCCGGTGTTGCTGTACCTGGTGGCGATCGCCGCCGGCACGCTGTTGGCCGGGGTGGCTTATGCCCTGCTGAAACGTGCTGAAGTACCGGCGGCCAGCGTGGCGTAACGGCGATCCAGCCATAAAAAAACCGGAGCCCAGGCTCCGGTTTTGTCGTTTGGGCGCCGCGTTACTGCTGCGCCTTCAGCCAGGCGATCTCTTCGGCCCAGATATCCGGGTTTACCGTTTCCAGAATCAGCGGGATGTTGTCGAAACGCGGATCGCGCATGATGTAGCTGAACACCGTTTTGCCGATGTTGCCTTCCCCCAGGCTGTGATGGCGGTCGACGCGGCTGTTGAACTCGCTCTTGGCGTCGTTCAGGTGCATGCCGCGCAGGTAGTTGAAACCGACGATGTCGCCCAACTGCTTGAAGGTGCGCTCGCACTCTTCTTCGGTGCGCAGATCGTACCCGGCGGCGAAGGCGTGGCAGGTGTCGATGCAAACGCCGACGCGGCTTTTGTCTTCGACGCCGTCGATGATCGCCGCCAGGTGCTCGAATTTGAAGCCCAGGTTGCTGCCCTGGCCGGCGGTGTTCTCGATCACGGCCGTCACGCCGGCGGTTTTATCCAGCGCGATGTTGATCGATTCGGCGATGCGCGCCAGGCACTTATCTTCGTCGATTTGCAGCAGGTGGCTGCCGGGGTGGAAGTTCAGCAGCGTCAGCCCCAGCTGTTCGCAGCGCTGCAGCTCGTCGATAAACGCCTCGCGCGATTTTTCCAACGCGTCGGCTACCGGGTGCCCCAGATTGATCAGGTAGCTGTCGTGCGGCAGGATTTGCCCCGGCCCGTAACCGTACTGGGCGCAGGCGCTCTTGAACTTATCGATCACGTCGGCGGCCAGTGGGGCGGCCTTCCATTGACGCTGATTTTTGGTGAACAGGGCGAACGCGGTCGCCTCCAATTCGTGCGCGCGGATAACCGCCTGATCCACGCCGCCTGACGCGCTGACATGTGCACCGACAAACTTCATCTTCATTCTCCTGTGTTATCGGTGACATTATGGCATTGATGGCGGGCGGATTGAATGGCGAAAAGCGGCGGCCCGCCGAAGCGGGCCGCCGAGGGAGATTACAGCAGGTGTTGCACCAGTTGGTTTATCGCGCCGCCGCCGACCAGCAGCCAGACGAACAGCAGCGTCGCCAGCAGAATCGGTTTCATCCCGGCCTGGCGCACGGCGCTGATGTGGGTGGTCAGCCCGAGCGCCGCCATCGCCATCGCCAGCATCCAGGTGTCGGCGGTGATCAGGTGCCGCACCAGCGTGGCCGGCAGCAGGTTGAAGGAGTTCAGCCCGGCGACGGCGATAAACAGCACGGCGAACCACGGAATGGTGATGGCGGATTTTTCCGCCTTGCCTGCGCTGCCTCGGCTGATGTAGCCCGACAGCAGCAGCAGGAACGGCGCCAGCATCATCACGCGGATCATCTTGGCGATCACCGCCGCATTTTCGGCGTCCGGCCCGATGGCGTGCCCGGCGGCGACCACCTGAGCCACTTCGTGGATGGTGGAGCCGGCGTAGATGCCGAAGGTTTCCTGGCTGAACGGCAGCCACTGGAAGTGTTCATTCAACTGATACAGCCACGGATAGGCGAAGATCGCCAGGGTGCCGAACACCACCACGGTCGAAACCGCCACCGCCACTTTGCTGGAGTCGGCCTTCAGCACCGGCTCGGTGGCCATCACCGCCGCCGCGCCGCAAATGCTGCTGCCGGCGCCGATCAGTATCGCGGTTTGGCTGTCGATGCCGAACACTTTCTTGCCGAGCCAGCAGGCCAGCAGGAAAGTGGTGATCAGGGTCAGCGCATCGATGATGATGCCGCTGGCGCCCACGTCGGCGATCTGCTGAAAGGTCAGCCGGAAGCCGTAAAGGATAATGCCCAGACGCAGCAGGCGCTGTTTGGCCAGCTGTACGCCGCTGTGACAAACGGTTTGCCAGCGGGGGTACAGCGTGTTGCCCACCAGAATGCCGAGCAGGATCGCCAGCGTCAGCGCCCCCAGCCCCAGCTCCGCCACCCTGGGAATGTCGCCGGCCCAGACGGCCAGCGCGGTGAGCGCGCCGGTCAGCGCCAGCCCCGGCACCAGCCGCGGCAGGCCGAACAGCGGGAAGCGTCGCTCGGGGTAAGTGTGAGTGGTATCAGTCGCCATATAAAGTCAGTCCTTCAGTCTGTTTCTTGCGGTCAAGAGTACGTTTGGGCTGAATAAAAGAGAAATTGATTATATATTTATAACCTATCTGAATAAGTGGTATGGGGTCAGCCATTGGCATAACGCCGCATTGCGGCTAGGGTGTGGAGGAGCGGCGAGCCGCCGTCAATTTTCCAACTAACAGGAGCAGGCGATGGATACCGACGATCAACGCAGAGAGCAGGTAGATCAGGAAGTGGGCCGCGCGGTGCGGCGGTTGATTGAAGAAAACAAGGCGATCGACCGCGACCATCTCGCGGCGATGCTGCAATTGATACTGCGGGACGAAACCGGCACGCCGCGAGAGCCGGTGCTGGCCGCGGCGGCGCAGCTGGTCGCGTTGGGCAAATAGCGCGCCGATCTGGCCGCAAACAGGGTAGCCTGGCCGGGCTGCCCACCACACCATATTGGGGTTCTCTGGCAGAACCTTCTTTCAATACCGGGACAGCTATGCATATCACGTTGCGTCAACTGGAAGTCTTTACCGAAGTGCTGAAAAGCGGTTCGACCACGCAGGCCTCGGTGGTGCTGGCGCTGTCGCAGTCGGCGGTCAGCGCGGCGCTGGCGGATCTGGAGGGGCAGCTGGGCGTG
Source organism: Serratia sp. TSA_130.1 (assembly GCF_052691795.1). NCBI lineage: Bacteria > Pseudomonadati > Pseudomonadota > Gammaproteobacteria > Enterobacterales > Yersiniaceae > Serratia > Serratia sp. TSA_130.1. The sequence goes on along the minus strand of NZ_JBQZFS010000001.1, from coordinate 896,683 downwards.
CAGCTGTTCGATCGCGTCGGCAAACGGCTGGTGATCAACGAGCACGGCCGGTTGCTGTATCCCAAGGCGCTGGCGCTGTTGGAACAGGCGGGGGAGATAGAGCAGCTGTTTCGCCATGACGGCGGGGCGTTGCGCATCGCCGCCAGCAGCACCATCGGCAACTACATGCTGCCGGAGATGATCGCCCGCTACCGCCGGGATTTTCCCGCCACGCCGCTGGAGCTGAACGTCGGCAATAGCCAGGACGTAATCGTGGCGGTGGCGGATTTTCGCGTCGATCTGGGGCTGATCGAAGGGCCTTGCCATATGCCGGAGCTGGTGACGCAGCCGTGGCTGGAGGACGAGCTGGTGGTGTTCGCCGCGCCGGATAACCCGCTGACCCGTCAACCGCCGACGCTGGAGGCGCTGGCCAATGCGCCGTGGATCCTGCGCGAGCGCGGTTCCGGCACCCGTGAAGTGTTGGACCATCTGCTGTTGGCGCATCTGCCGCACTTCCAATTGGTGATGGAGCTGGGCAACTCGGAGGCGATCAAGCATGCGGTGCGGCACGGCATCGGCATCAGCTGCCTGTCGCGGCGGGTGGTGGCGGAACAGCTGGCCAGCGGCGCGCTGGTGGAACTGCCGGTGCCGTTGCCGCCGCTGCGCCGCACCCTGTACCTGATCCGCCATCGGCAAAAGCACGTCTCCAACGCGTTGCAACGTTTTCTCAGCTATTGCGTGCTGTAACCGGCGGCACGTCAAGCCCTCTGCTGCCGCGCAGGCCGGAAAAAGCATAAAAACCTGCGCGCGCTCACATTAATGAGAGTAAGTAAGGCTATAAGGGCCGCAGCTAATAATTGCCTCTGAATTATGAAGCTATCTTATATCGGTGCAATGTTGCTAGTTCACCGGCGGGTATTTGTTACAATCCGCCCTCATTTTTCGAAGAGCAGATAGATAGGGAACGAATGGCTCAGCAGGATATAAAAACATCGGGGCAGCAAGCACCCGGATTGCGCCGTGAATTGAAAGCCCGGCATTTGACCATGATCGCCATCGGCGGCTCCATCGGCACCGGCCTCTTCGTCGCCTCGGGCGCCACGGTTTCTCAGGCAGGCCCCGGCGGGGCGCTGCTGTCTTACGCTCTGATCGGTTTGATGGTGTACTTCCTGATGACCAGCCTGGGCGAACTGGCGGCCTTTATGCCGGTCTCCGGTTCATTCTCCACCTACGGCGCCAAATACGTAGAAGAAGGCTTCGGCTTCGCGCTGGGCTGGAACTACTGGTACAACTGGGCGGTGACCATCGCCGTTGACCTGGTGGCCTCGCAGTTGGTGATGAGCTACTGGTTCCCGGACACCCCGGGTTGGATCTGGAGCGCGCTGTTCCTCGGCCTGATGTTCCTGCTGAACTACATTTCGGTGAAAGGGTTCGGCGAGGCGGAATACTGGTTCGCGCTGATCAAGGTCAGCACCGTGATTATCTTCATCGCCGTCGGCGTGATGATGATCGTCGGCATTCTGAAGGGCGGCGAGCATGCCGGCTGGCAGAACTGGACAATAGGAGACGCGCCGTTTGCCGGTGGCTTCTCGGCGATGATCGGCGTGGCCATGATCGTCGGCTTCTCGTTCCAGGGCACCGAACTTATCGGCATCGCAGCCGGCGAATCGGAAAACCCGGGTAAAAACATCCCGCGCGCGGTGCGTCAGGTGTTTTGGCGTATCCTGTTGTTCTATATCTTCGCCATTTTGATCATCAGCCTGATCATTCCGTACACCGATCCGAGCCTGCTGCGCAACGACGTGAAAGACATCAGCGTCAGCCCGTTCACGCTGGTGTTCCAACATGCCGGCCTGCTGTCGGCGGCGGCGGTGATGAACGCGGTGATCCTGACGGCGGTGCTGTCGGCCGGTAACTCGGGCATGTATGCGTCGACCCGCATGCTGTACACCCTGGCTTCGGAAGGCAAGGCGCCGCGCATCTTCGCCAAGCTGTCGAAAGGCGGCGTGCCGCGCAACGCGCTGTACGCGACCTGCGTGGTAGCCGGCCTGTGCTTCCTGACGTCCATGTTCGGTAACCAGTCGGTTTACCTGTGGCTGCTGAACACTTCGGGCATGACCGGTTTCATCGCCTGGTTGGGCATCGCCATCAGCCACTACCGTTTCCGTCGCGGCTACATGCTGCAGGGGCGCGATCTGAACGATTTGCCGTACCGTTCCGGTTTCTTCCCGCTGGGGCCGATCTTCGCCTTCGTGCTGTGTCTGATCATCACCCTGGGGCAGAACTACCAGGCCTTCTTGCAAGACAAGATCGACTGGTACGGCGTGACCGCGACCTACATCGGTATTCCGCTGTTCCTGCTGATTTGGTTTGGTTACAAGCTGTCGCAAGGCACCCGTGTCGTGAAGTACAGCGAGATGGAATTCCCGAAGATGGACGTGAAGTAATTTTCGGTGAGTGACACGCGGCGGGGGCTCCCGCCGCGTTTTGTTTTACTTTTTCCCGCCTTTGGCTTCCGCCAGCGCCTGCTGCGCCGAGCTCATCAAACTCTCTACCGTCGCGTAATCCTGCGTCAGCGCCACAATGCCGGCGTTAAGCTGCATGTTCACCTCGCCGAACGCGCCAAAATCGTAGGGCGCCTCCAGCGGCGGCACAATGCGCGCCAGAAACTCGCTTTCCGCGCCGTAGGGCAGATCGTGCACCAGAATCAGAAACTGGCCGCCGGTATAGCGGCAGATATAGTCGCTGGGGCGGATCAGCGTCTTGAGGCGCTCGCCGACGGTGCGCAGCACGTCGTCGCCGATCTGGACGCCGTGGCTTTGGTAGAGCGCCGCCAGCGGGCCGAATTCAAGAATGAACAGGTGGGAGATCGGCTGCGCCGTTCCGGGACGGCAGATGCTGCGCATCACCGTCTCGCCGCCTGCGCGGTTGAGAAAGCCGGTCAGGCGATCGCGGTGCGACGCCTGCTGCTTCTCCCACGCCAGCGTGACGTGCTGCACCAGCTGGCGGTGGTAGCGCGCGATCATGCCGTGGGCCAGCACCAGCCACAGCGGCGCGAGGTCCGCCAGGACAAACAGGTTTTGCACGCGCGACAGCGGCGCCGCCAGCAGGTAAGGCAGCGTCAGCGCGATCACCTCAAGCAGCGCGAAGCGCGGGACGGCGGCGTGGCGTTGCATCAGCCAGCAGGCCAGGGCGGTGATCGTCAGGCCGGCGAACAGCATTAAGACGAAGCGGCCCGAGAGCATCGCCAGAGCGGCGCTGGCGCCGACCAGCAGCGCCCACAGCAGCACCGTCACCAGCATGGCGTTCGGCCAGGCCGGTTGACGCCGGCGCGCCAGCCAGGCTCGCCCGGCGGTCAACAACAGCAGCAGCAGCAACAAACCGATGCCGAGCGGCCGCTGGACCAGCCAGGCGTACCCCGCCAGCAGCGCGGCCGGCCCCGCGGCATTCAGCCAGGGCGTGAGAGGAGAGGGCGTCAGCGTGAGACGCAGCTGGCGTTGAAACGGCTCGTCATCGGCGTGCAGCGGGCTGTATAACAGCCAGTTCAGCAGCGCCGGGCGTTTGGGCGTTACCGCCGGAGATGGACTTCTCATTACAGCCTCGTCAATCAATAAGGCCGCTCTTGCGGCGGCCTGAAGTTTTTTTGCACGCGCGGTGCTGTGATTTTGGATTCTATGTGGTTTTGCCGTTATTTGTCAGAGTCTGGTCGGATCAGGAAGAATTTTCAGAATAATTAACCTACTGGCCGTTGGCGGGGGAAAGCGTGGCGGTTTGAAAAATGGCGATAAAAAACAAATTATTACATTTCGACAACGCCGTTTTCACCTATTGATATGATTGATAAGTATTATCGTTTGTTTTATTGTTAACGGCTGTGCAGCAGGCTGCTGCCGCACACTTTTCGGTTCACGGCGGCCGCTTTCGCGCCGCTGTCATGATGGTTGCAACAGGTATCTTAACTAATGAGCGTATCCACCGATCCCATGACTGAAGCCAAGGGGCAACCCGACGCCGGCGTGATGGGGCGTTATCAGCATATTCTTCGCCATCGCCTGTTGATGATGGGCGTATTGGCACTGGCGATCCTGGGCTCGCTGCTGCTGGATTTCACCATGGGGCCGTCCGGCCTGTCGTTGTCGTCTTTATGGCAAACGCTGCTTGATCCCGCCGCGGCCGATGCCGGCACGCGGGTGATCGTCTGGGACATCCGCTTGCCCTATGCGTTGATGGCGGTGGTGGTGGGCTTTGCGCTCGGCCTGGCCGGGGCGGAAATGCAGACCATCCTGAATAACCCGCTGGCCAGCCCCTTCACCCTCGGGGTGTCTTCCGCCGCGGCCTTTGGCGCCGCGCTGGCGATCGTGCTCGGCATCGGCATTCCGGGGATCCCCGATCAGTGGTTCATCTCCGCCAACGCTTTTATCTTCGCGCTGTTCGCCGCGCTGATGCTTGACGGCATCACGCGCTGGACGCGGGTCGCCACCTCCGGCGTAGTGCTGTTCGGTATCGCGCTGGTGTTTACCTTCAACGCGCTGGTCTCGATGATGCAGTTCATCGCCAGCGAGGATACGCTGCAGGGGCTGGTGTTCTGGACCATGGGCAGCCTGGCGCGCGCCTCGTGGGACAAACTGGGCATTCTGTTCGGGGTGTTCGCCGTGCTGCTGCCGCTGTCGATGATGAGCTCGTGGAAACTGACCGCGCTGCGTCTGGGTGAAGACCGGGCGGTGAGCTTCGGCATCGACGTGCGTCGGCTGCGTTTGACCACGCTGCTGCGCATCAGCATGCTCTCGGCGCTGGCGGTGGCTTTCGTCGGGCCGATCGGCTTTATCGGTCTGGTGGCGCCGCACATCGCCCGCATGATCTTCGGCGAAGATCACCGTTTCTACCTGCCGGCCAGTGCGCTGATTGGCGCGCTGGTGCTGTCGATGGCCTCGGTGGCGTCGAAAAACCTGGTGCCTGGGGTAATCATCCCGGTGGGGATCGTGACGTCGTTGGTCGGGGTGCCGTTCTTCCTGAGCATTATTCTGCGCCACCGGGGGAACGTATGAGCCAGGGTTTACGGATAGAAAACTTCTCGGCGGGTTACCCGAAACGCCAGGTGATCGACAATCTCTCGGTGCCGATGCTGCCGCGCGGGCAAATCACCGTGTTGCTGGGGCCGAACGGCAGCGGCAAATCGACATTGCTGCGCTCGCTGGCCGGGCTGAACCCGGCGCAGGGCAAGCTGTGGCTGGACGACGGCGATTTGATGCAGATGCCGTTCGCCCGTCGGGCGGAGAAAGTGGTGTACCTGCCGCAGTCGCTGCCCGCCGGGGTGCATCTGCACGTGCTGGAGTCGATCATCGTGGCGCAGCGCGCCTCGGGCGGCCGCAGCAACGCCGGCAGCGAAGCGGAAGTGATGGCTTTGCTGGAACAGCTGGGCATCGCCCACCTGGCGCTGAGTTATCTCGATCAGCTGTCCGGCGGCCAGAAACAGTTGGTGGGGTTGGCGCAGTCGCTGATCCGTCAGCCGTCGCTGCTGCTGCTGGATGAGCCGCTGAGCGCGCTCGATCTCAACTACCAGTTCCACGTGATGGATTTGGTGCGCCGCGAAACCCGCAAGCGCGATATCGTGACGGTGGTGGTAGTGCATGACATCAACATTGCGCTGCGTCACGGCGACCACGTGCTGATGCTGCAGGATGGCGATCTGATCGCCGACGGCGCGCCGGATCAGGTGATTACGCCGCAGAGCCTGGCGCGGGTCTATGGCGTGCGCGGGCGCATCGAGCGTTGCTCGCAGGGCACGCCGCAGGTGCTGATAGACGGTCTGGTGAACCAGCCGACGATATAATCCAGGAAAAAGCCCGGCATCGCCGGGCTTTTTTTATCGCGCAGCGCGGTTCAGTGCTTCGCTCACGCGTTCGACGACGTGCTGGGCGGTGACGATGCCGCCGGACAGATAGACCTCGGCCGCCGGCAGGTAAACCACCTGGCCTTTTTTCACCGCCGTGGTTTTCTTCAGCGCGGTGCCGGTGAGGATTTTCTGCGGCGCCACCGCGTTCGGCCGACCGGTCGCGGCGTCTCTGTCGATGACGAACAGCCAGTCCGGGTTCAGTTTGGCGACCTGCTCAGGCGTCAGCTTATTGCCGCGCACGTCTTTTTCATCGGACTGCAGCGCGGACGAGAAGCCGAGAGCGTCATAGACGAAGCTGAAACGGCTCTTGGGGGCGTAAGCGCTGATCTTGCCGCCGGAGAACAGCACCACCAGCCCGCGTCCGGCCTGGGCGGCCTGCGGTTTGACCGCCGCGATCTGCGCATCCAGCTTATCGATCGCCGCCTGCGCCTGTTGCGGTTTATCGAACAGCTCGCCCAACTGGCGGGTGCGCTGTTTCAGGCTGCCCAGCTGATCCTGCTGATCGACGGACATGTTCAACGTCGGTGCCAGCGTGTTCAGCTCGTCATAGGCTTTGGACGCCCGGCCGGCGATCAGGATCAGATCCGGTTTGGCGGCGCGCAGCACGGTCATATCCGGTTCGAACAGGGTGCCGGCATTGAGGTATTTGTCATCCTGATAGCGCTTCAGGTTATCCGGCAAGTTCTTGCGGTTGCCGGGCAGCGCCAGCGGCTCGACGCCCAGCAGCTGCAGCGTTTCCAGCGAGGCGTAATCCAGCACCACGATGCGCTGCGGGTGCTTCTTCACCTCGGTGCTGCCGTTCAGGTGCTGGACGTTGACGGTGGCCGAGGCCGCCGGCGCGTCGGTTTTGCTGTGGCAACCCGCCAGCGCCATCGCGGCCAGCAGGGCGATCATCAGGGGGGAGCGGCGTAATCTCATGGAGCTTCCTCTCGGTGATGGAATGAAAAGGGCGCGCAGCGCGCGCCCGGGGGCATCAGAAGTTGTAGGTCATGCCGACGGTGTAACGGCGGCCGTCCAGCGTGGTGCGGTAGTGATCGTAATCCACGGTCTTGTCGAGAATGTTGTAGACCCCGCCGGTCAGCTGCAGGTTTTTCGCCGCCTGGTAGCTCAGGCCCGCATCGACGAAGGTATAGGACGGGGTGCTGGTCTCCATCGACGTGCGGCTCAGGTAGTCTGAGGTGCGGCTGCGGAAGTTAACGCGCGACCACAGGCTGAGGTCTTGCGTAGCCTGCCAATCCAGCACGGTGTTGATCATGTGCTTAGGCATCTGGTTCAGCGCCTTGCCCTGGAACTCGCCGCTTTTCTGCTCGGAAGCGGTGTAGGTGTAGTTGGCGTTCCACTTCCAGTCTTTATTGATCTGCCAGCCGAAGGTGGCCTCTACACCGCGCATATTGGCTTTGTCGACGTTGACGCGATCGCTGATAAAGTCGTAGACGTCATTGCCGATCTTACAGTCCGGCGTGTCTTCGCAGCGGCGCACTTCGGTGATCTTGTTCTTGAAGTCGGTGTTGAAGACGGTCACCCCGGCATTGACGCCTTCCAGGCTGTCCCACATCAGGCCGATCTCTTCGCTCAGGCTCTTCTCCGGCTGCAGATCCGGGTTGCCGACGATGATGCCGTTACGCACGCCGCCGCCGGTGACCTGGCCCCAGCTGGCGGAGGATTGGCGCAGATCCGGCGAACGGTAGCCGGCGGAGACGCCGCCTTTCATCGTCCACTGTTCGGTCAGGTGCCAGACGCCGTACATGCGCGGCGACCAGTGGCTGCCGAAGTTCTGATCGCGATCCATACGGATGCCGCTGGTCAGGCTGAAGTCGTTGGTCAGCGCCCATTCGTCCTCGGCGAACAATGCCCAGCTCCAGCGCGTCAGCTGGTTGACGTCTTGCGCCGAGCTCAGCTGGTTGCCGCTGTCGCCCAGTTTCTCATAGCGGTATTGGCCGCCGAGGTTCAGCATGTGGGCACCCAGCTCGAACTGGTTCTGGGTGTTGAAGATGGTGTTGTACATCTTCATCTTGCGGCCCGGGTTATTGGTCTCTTCCCGCTGAACGTAGCTGGTGGAGTTACCGAAGTCGTAATAACCGTTGTGGGTCAGCGCGTAGTTGGTGCGGGTGTAGAGATTTTCGCTGCGAGAGGTAGGTTTGCACTTGCCTTTGCTGCAGCGCTCCGCCACCACCGATTTGCCCGGCGTGCTGTTGCGATCCTGCAGCGAGCGGCCGATTTCGAAGTCGAATTCGTTTTTCTCGTCCGGGGTCAAGGTGAACACCGCGGTGCCGCTGCGCATGCGCTGTTCGTTGTAACCGTTGGCGATTTTATCTTCCGCGCGGCGCGACAGCAGGCCGTTGACCCGCACGCCGAGCAGGCCTTCAATCAGTGGGCCGGAGGCGTAGGCGTTGGTCTGGAACAGATCGCCGGAATCGCGGTTTTCCTGAAGGGTGGCGTCGCCGTGCAGCGAGCCTTTCCACTCGGTGCGGGAAGTCTTGCGGGTGATGACGTTGATCACGCCGCCCATGGCGTCGGAACCGTACAGCGAAGACATCGGCCCGCGCACCACTTCGATGCGCTCGATGGCTTCCATCGGCGGCAGCCAGCCCTGTTCGATGCCGGCGTTATCGCTGTTCGGCCGGGTGCCGCGGGTGTCAACGCGCTTGCCGTCCACCAGGATCAGCGTGTACTTGGAGGACATGCCGCGGATGCTGATGTCGCTGCTGCTGGCGCCGCCGGTGACGACCACGCCCGGCACGTCTTTCAGCGCGTCGGTCACGTCGCGATAGGCCTTATCTTCGATCTGCTGGCGCGGGATCACCGAGATGGAGGCGGCGGAGTCCTGAATTTTTTGCTGGAAGCCGGAGGCGGTGACGACCATGGTGTCTTGGGTGTCGTCCTGCGGCGCGGCCAGTGCGGCGGTGGCGCTGAGTGAGGCGATCACCAGAGCGGCGAGCTTGCTGTAACGTGGCGTTTCCATGAGGTAAACCTTTCCTGGATTGAAGTGAAAGTAATTAACCAATTGAATTTCTAATGAAATAATTCATCGTTCGCTGAGAAATCCGTCGCTTCGTCAGCGTTGCGTGAGGCCATTGTAAGGATTTTTTACTGAATGTAAACGCTAATGATAATTCATATCATTTGTATGCTTGTTATTCTGGCGGGAAAGAGTAACCGGATGAATTAAAGGGAAAAGCGGCGCAGCAGACGTGCGCCGGAGAGGATCAGCGTTTCTGGATATAGGTGATGGCCAGCGCCAGCGCCAACACCAGGCCTTTGATAATGTCCATGGCGTAGTAGGGCACCGACAGCATCACCAGGCCGTTTTGCAGCACGCCGAGGATCACCGCGCCGATCAGGGTGCCGAGCGCATTGGGTTTGCCGGCGCCAGCCAGCGAGAAGCCGATGTAGGCCGCCGCCACCGCATCCATCAGATAGCCACCGCCGGCATTGACCTGCGAAGAGCCGATACGTGACGCCAGCAGGATGCCGCCAAGCGCCGCCAGCCAAGAAGAAATGACGTAAGCGGCAACCCTGTAACGTACGGTGCGAATGCCCGACAGGCGTGCAGCCTCGGGGTTGCCGCCGATGGCGTACATGCGGCGGCCGTGCTTGGTCAACGACAGGAACAGCTGTACCGCCACGGTGACCGCCAGCATGATCAGCACGATCACCGGCACCTGGCCGAGGGCGGAAAACACTTCCGGGATCAGGCCTTCCGCCATGTCGCCATTCGGCAGCACCATGTTTTGGGTGATGGAGCCGCCGTAGCTGTAGGTCATCGCCACGCCCTGGATCACGAACAGGCTGGCCAGCGTCGCCAGCATATCGGGGATTTTGAGCACCACGATTAGCAGGGCGTTGAACAGGCCGACCAGCGTGCACAGCAACAGCGTCACCACGATGGCGCCGGCGGTGCCGAACCCGTGCCAGACGAACAGGGAAATCACCAGCGCGTTGGCCAGCGAGGCGGTCGAGCCGACCGACAGATCGAAACCGCCGACCGACAGCGAGATAGAGACGCCGATGGCGATCACCGTCACGATGGCGATCGAACGCAGGATATTGATGATGTTGTTGGCATCGAGAAAGTTGTCCGACGCCAGGCCAAACAGGGCGACCAGCGCCGCGACGGTCAGCAGCATGCCCCACTTGTAGAGGAAATCAAACAGCTGTTGGCGCCAGGGCAGCGCAGGCCGCAAGGCAAATTCTTTACTCACGCAGGGGTTCCTCCGGTGGAATAGAGCAATAAGATTTCTTCGTCGGTATCGGCGGCGTTCAGCTCCGCCACGATGCGGCCATCCCACAGTACGCAGATGCGATCGCACAGGCCAACCAGCTCGGCGAACTCGCCGGAGGCGTAAATCACGCCTTTGCCGGCGCGGGCCAGGCCGTCGATTAGGCTGAACAGTTCCTGTTTGGCCTTGATGTCCACGCCCTTGGTCGGCTCATCGAAGATCAGCACGTCGGCGTCGCCGCGCAGCCACTTGCCGATCGCCACTTTTTGCTGATTGCCGCCGGACAGGCGCGCCAGCCGCTGTTGCGGACCGGAGGCGCGAATGTTCAGACGCTGCATGATCTCGCGCGCCCAGCGCAGCTCTTGCCGCCGGCTGAACAGGCTCCAGCGCGAGAAGCTGTCATCGGCGCTGACGCTCAGGTTCATCGGGATCGCCTCATCGATAAAAATGCCTTCTTTGCGGCGTTCTTCCGGCACCAGCGCCAGCCCCTGTTCGACCGACAGATGCGGCGCACGCGGCGCCCAGGGCTGCCCGCGCAGTTCGCCGCGTTCCAGCAGCGCGGCGCCGGCGCCGAACAATGCCTTGCACAGCTCGCTTTTCCCGGCCCCGGCCAGCCCGGCGATGCCGAGGATCTCGCCTTCATGCAGCCGCAGCGAAACGTCGCGCAGCTTATGGCGATCGCGCAAGCCCTCCACCTGCAGCAGCGTACGCTCCGCGTGCGGCGGGCGCGGCGGCGGGAAAATGTCGTCCAGCCGGTGGCCGAGCATTTTCTCGACGATCTGTTCGCCGCCGAGGCCGCGCATGGCGTCTTCGCTGACGCGGCGGCCGTCGCGCAGCACCGTCAGCCGATCGCAAATGTCGCTCAGTTCGTGGATGCGGTGAGAAATGAACACGATGCCGATGCCTTCAGATTGCAGGCGGCGCACCACGTTGAACAGGCGCTCGCTCTCGGCGCGATCGAGCGGCGCGGTCGGTTCATCGAGCACCAGAAAACGGCAGCGGTGCGACAGCGCGCGCGCCAGCAGCACCTGCTGTTTTTCCGCCAGCGTGCAGTCCGCCAGGCGTCTGCGCGGGTTGAGTGGCAGCGCCCATTGCTGCAGCAGCTGTGCGGCGCGGCGGTGCAGCTCCGCCCAGTTCAGCCAGTGGCCCGGTTCGTTCAGCCAGTCCAGCATGATGTTTTCCGCCACCGACAGCGTGGGGATCAGCGCGACATCGACTTCTTGCTGCACCACGTGGATGCCGTGGCGGCGCGCCTGCAGCGGGGAATGAATTTCCACTGCCCGGCCGTCGATCAGGATCTCGCCGCGGTAGTGATCGTGGGCGCCGGAGAGGATCGCCATTAGCGTCGATTTGCCCGCGCCGTTGGCGCCGACCAGCGCGTGGATTGAGCCGCCGTGCAGCGTGAAGTCCACGTCCTGCAGCGCGTTGAAGCCGGCGAAGGCGATCGAGATATTGCGCATCTCGAGGCGCGAAGGCGTTGCGGTTGACATTGCGTAGTGAGGCCGTTTAGATGTTTAGATGGCTGTTTTGCTCTGTTGTAACACAGATTGCGCCGTTGGCAACCAACAAAATGGCATAACGGCGATGAAAAGCGTGGGCGGACAGGGGCGCAACCCGCGTCAGGCTGCGCCGGAGCGATAAACGGTCAGAAGGTGGTGGGGGTGTGTGCGCTGACGATGCGGCAGATGCGCGCCGAGGTATTGCTGAAGCTGTGCGGAATGCCGGTGTTGATGGCGTAGCTCTGACCGGCGGTCAGGCAGTAACTCTGGCCGTTGATGGTCAGCACGATCTCGCCCTCCAGCAGGGTGCCTATCTCTTCGCCCTGATGCTTGATCTTTTCGCCGGTGGTGGTGCCGGGCTGGTAGGTTTCCAGCATCATCGCCAGGTTGCGCGTCGGGCTGCCGTTGTGCACCAGCTTCATCGACACCCCCTGGCTGCCGATCTCAATCAGATCCTCGGCGTCGATCACCACGCGCGGCTCGTCGACGGCCTCCGGTTCGGCAAAGAATTCCGACAGCGACAGGCCATACACCTTAAGCAACTTTTGCAGCGTGCTGATGGCCGGGCTGACTTTGTCCTGTTCGATGGTGCTGATCGCACTGTGGGTTAACCCGGACAGTTCGGCGACCCGGCGCTGCGACAAACCCAATTGCTGGCGGATCTGCGACAGGCGTTTGCCCGGTGCCAAGCTGGCTTCGCTCATAGCGGTACTTCCTTCTGGTAAGGGCGACAGGCTGAAATGACGATCGGTATCGGGCGCCTGCCTGGTCGATAACGATGCTGCATGATATCGGTAGTTAGGGTAGGTTTGGAAAATATATTGCCCATGCTCACCGTCGGCGCGGCGGACAAAATAGTTGACGTGAAAATGGCGGCAAGGCCTTTTCGGTCAATATTTTATCAATTTAGCAGCCGGTGGCGAATAATCAAACAGGATTGTAACATTTGCAAACCCATTCTGTTAAGACTATGTTTCATGTTGTGGATGTTATTTTGAGCGCCCGCAGCGGCGCGACCTGGCGAGAAATCCAATCATGTGTTGAATCGAACGGCGGACGGGCGCCAACGCGCCTTAAGAGCATAATGGCGGGTGACGTATGCAAACCAATAGCGCAGCAGTTGAACATTTTGCACAGCATCATGAAGAGAGGCGAAGTAGCGCGTTCCAAAATGAGGTCGCTCATTATTTGGAACGCCATCCCGCCACGCAGTATATCGATATCCTTCTCACCGATCTCAATGGTTCCTTCCGCGGCAAACGCATACCCGTCTCAGGGTTGAAAAAACTGGAAAAAGGCAGCTACTTCCCCGCGTCGGTGTTCGCTATGGACATCCTCGGCAACGTGGTGGAGGAGGCCGGCCTTGGGCAGGAACTCGGCGAACCGGATCGCGTATGCCTGCCGGTGCCCGGTTCGCTGACGCCGTCGGCGGCCGATCCGCAGCACATCGGCCAGGTGCTGCTCACCATGCTGGATGAAGATGGCACTCCCTTTGACGTTGAACCCCGCAATGTGCTGAACCGCGTGTGGCAGGCGCTGCGACAGCGCGGCTTGTTCCCGGTGGCAGCGGTAGAGCTGGAGTTTTATCTCATCGATCGGCAGCGCGACGCGGAAGGCGATTTGCAACCGCCGTGTGCGCCCGGCACGCAGGAGCGCAACACCCAAAGCCAGGTGTACTCCGTCGATAACCTGAACCATTTCGCCGAGGTGCTGAACGATATCGACGCGCTGGCGAAGCTGCAGGGGCTGCCGGCGGACGGCGCGGTGGCGGAGGCCTCGCCGGGGCAGTTCGAGGTCAACCTGCGCCATACCGACGATATCTTGCAGGCCTGCGACCACGCGCTGGCGCTGAAGCGGCTGGTGCGGCTGGTGGCCGAGAACCACGGCATGCACGCCACCTTTATGGCCAAGCCCTATGAGGATTACGCCGGCAGCGGCATGCACGTGCACGTCAGCATGCAGGATGGCGCGGGCAACAACCTGTTCGCCGACGGCGAAGGCGAGGATTCGCCGCTCTTGAAACAGGCGCTGGCCGGGATGATCACCCTGATGCCGGCGTCGATGGCGCTGTTGGCGCCGAACGTCAATGCCTATCGGCGTTTCCAGCCGGGGATGTATGTGCCGATCCAGGCCGCCTGGGGCCACAATAACCGCACCGTGGCGCTGCGCATTCCCTGCGGCGAACCGGAGAACCATCGGGTGGAGTATCGCGTGGCCGGCGCCGACGCCAATCCGTATCTGGTGATGGCGGCGATCCTGGCCGGCATGCTGTACGGGCTGGACAACCTACTGCCGCTGCCTGAGCCGGTGACCGGCAACGGGCTGGAGCAAGAGGGGCTGCCGCTGCCGATCCGCCAGAGCGACGCGCTGTACGAGTTTGAACATCAGCACGCGCTGACGCACTATCTCGGCGAGCGTTTCACCCGCGTTTATCACGCCTGCAAGACCGACGAACTGCTGCAGTTTGAACGGCGAGTGACGGAAACCGAGATCGACTGGATGTTGAAAAATGCCTGAATAGGCGTATAAAGTAAGAGGTATGTGCGGGCGACTGGCCTGCCGGCAGCGGATTAATTCGCCTGCCGGGCTGGTTTTCCGTGCGATCGACAAAAAGAATTTGTATTTGAGGGTTTCCGGATCTTGTCATTCGGAGGCATTCTGGTGCAAAATATCTCAAATGCAGATAGCCGACGTTTTGAAAGCGTCGGTTATTTTTTTTGCATTATGTTTTACCAACGTAGCGTTTCATACACCAAGCGAGGCCGGACACCGATCCGGATAGATAAATAGTTTCGTGCACGATCAAACAAAACTTTATGGTCGTGACTCATGAGGATTAGAAAGATGGGGCAATTTTTCACTTTAGCGCCGGTGCCCGCCGGTTTCCGCTGTGGCCGCAGCGACTATGGAGCAGCCGAGGTTACCTCGACCCGTTATCCAGCTTACAACCCCCTTCTTTTAGAATTAAGTCGCTCGTTGCGAAGTTTCCCCGCAACCTTAAGTCTTGGCGTGTCCGCCATCCGCAAGGCTCAAGGTAAGGGGGGGCTGAACAATGTCCGATAACACTATCAACGCCGCTCCGGCTCAGCGCACTCAGCTGCGTAAAACCCTGACTTTAGTTCCGGTAGTGATGATGGGCTTGGCTTACCTGCAGCCAATGACCATTTTCGATACCTTCGGCATCGTATCCGGCCTGACCGATGGTCACGTCGCGACCGCGTACGCCTTCGCTCTGCTGGCGATCCTGTTTACCGCCCTGAGCTACGGCAAGCTGGTGAAGAAGTTCCCTTCCGCCGGTTCCGCCTACACCTACGCCCAGAAAGCCATCAGCCCGCACGTCGGCTTTATGGTGGGCTGGTCATCGCTGCTGGACTACCTGTTCATGCCGATGATCAACATTTTGCTGGCCAAGATTTACCTGGAAGCGATCTTCCCGGGCGTACCGTCCTGGATCTTCGTGGCGGTGCTGGTCGGCTTGATGACGATTTTCAACCTGCGCGGCATCAAGCTGGTGGCTAACCTGAACTCCATCATCGTGGTGGTGCAGGTGGCGATCATGATCGTGTTCCTCGGCCTGGTGATCAACGGCATTTACCACGGCGAAGGCGCCGGTACGCTGGTCAGCAGCCGCCCGTTCTGGTCCGATAACGCTCACGTGGTGCCGATGATTACCGGCGCGACCATCCTGTGCTTCTCGTTCTTGGGCTTCGACGGCATCAGCTCGCTGTCCGAAGAGACCAAAGACGCGGAAAAAGTGATCCCGAAAGCCATCTTCCTGACGGCGCTGATCGGCGGCATCATCTTTATCGTGGTGTCTTACTTCGTGCAGCTGTACTTCCCGGACATTTCGCGCTTCAAGGATCCGGACGCGTCGCAGCCTGAAATCATGCTGTACGTGGCGGGCAAGTTCTTCCAGTCGGTGATCCTGGTGTTCTCCTGCGTGACGGTATTGGCGTCGGGCATGGCGGCGCACGCGGGCGTTTCGCGTCTGATGTACGTGATGGGCCGCGACGGCGTGTTCCCGACTCGCTTCTTCGGCTATGTGCATCCGAAGTGGCGTACCCCGGCGCTGAATGTGCTGCTGGTAGGCGCCATCGCGTTGTCCGCGGTGTCGTTTGACCTGGTGACCGCGACCGCGCTGATCAACTTCGGTGCGCTGGTGGCCTTCACCTTCGTTAACCTGTCGGTGATCTCGCAGTTCTATATTCGCGACAAGATGAACCGCACCGTGAAGGACACGTTCAACTACCTGATCCTGCCGGTGATGGGCGCACTGACCGTCGGCGCGCTGTGGATCAACCTGGAAGCCAGCTCGATGACGCTGGGCCTGGTTTGGGCGGCCATCGGCCTGATCTACCTGGCCTTCGTCACCCGCAGCTTCCGTCTGCCGGTGCCGCAAGCGAGCGAAGACGCCGCCTAAGCGCGAGCCGTCTCCTCAGCCACAAAAAAGGCCGCTTTCGCGGCCTTTTCCTTTTCTGCTGCGGCAGATTTTATCCCACCAACTCTTTGCCGTAATCGAACAGCGCTTTCAGCAGGGCGGTTTTCTCTTTGTCGCCTTCGTGCAGGTTATACAGCGATTCGAGCTGCAGCAGATAGCTCTGCACGCGCTCCGCGCTCAAGGCTTCCTGACGATGTTGCAGCCAGCGGCGCTGCTCGGCGTCGTCCAGCGTATTCGGGTAGTTGCGCGCGCGGAAGCGGAACAGCAGCTCTTTCATGCGGCCGTCGCTGAAGGCCAGATCCAGCGCCGGCAGGTTCTGCGGCTTGGTCTGCTGGATAATCCTCATCGCCGCCTTGTCGGCGTCGCTGAAGAAACCGTCGTACAAGCGGGCGTCGACGTCCTCGGAACCTTTGAACGGTTCGGCTTCGGCGAACAGCGCAACCACTTTCTCGCGCACTTCCGGATGTTGTTTCAGCAGCTGCAGATTTTGCAGGCACGCCTGACGATCGATGCCCAGCCGCTCGGCGTTCTCCGGCAGCAGGGTTTTGGCCGGCGCCAGCACCGGGCATTTGTTGATGTGCACCAGCTTGATCGGCACCGGCGCCTGATCCGGCGCCAGATCGTCGCGGCGGGTGTACAGCCGCTCACGCAGCTGCTCGGCGCTCAACGTCAACAGCGGCGTCATGTCGCCGGCCAGATCGCACATGATCACCGCATTCTTGTTGTCCGGGTGCCAGGCCAGCGGCGACACCCAGCTGGTATTGCCGCGCGCCGCGCCGAACATGCCGGAGACGTGCACCAGCGGCGTCATGTCGGCGACGTCGATCAGGGCGTTCAGCTTGTGTTTATTGCGGTGCTGCAACAGGAAATCGAACAGCCGCGGCTGCGCCTGCTTGACCAGCTTGGCCATGGCGATGGTGGCGTAAACGTCCGACATCGCATCGTGAGCCTGCGTGTGCTCGACGCCGTTGGCGCGCGTCAGGTGTTCCAGGCGGAAGCTGGGGAAACCGTCTTCGTTTTCCGGCCAAACGATGCCGTCCGGGCGCAGAGCGTAGCAGGCGCGCATCACATCCAGCAGATCCCAGCGCGAGTTGCCGTTTTGCCAGCTGTAGGCGTAGGGATCGTAAAAGTTGCGATAGAAGATATTGCGGCTCACTTCGTCATCGAAGCGGATGTTGTTGTAACCGAGAATGCAGGTGCCGGCCACGCTGAAGGCCTGATGGATTTGGCGGGTGAATTCGGCTTCGTTAACGCCTTTGGCGCGCGCCACCTGCGGCGTGATGCCGGTGATCATCACCGCCTCCGGTTCCGGCAGGTAATCGTCGGCCGGGGCGCAGTAGATGACCAGCGGCTCTTCGATAATGTTGAAATCCATATCGGTGCGCACGCCGGCGAACTGCGCCGGGCGGTCCAGCGACGGGCTCTTGCCGAAGGTCTCGTAATCGTGAATGTAAAATGTGGCCGTTGCCTTGCTGCTCAAAATCGCGTCTCTTCAGTGGCGGATACAATATGCCTCTATTGTAACGGCGTGGGGAGCGATGCCAAGCGGCGGTTAGCGAAATGCGCGCAATTACGCACGGCGATAATAATTCAGCCGTTGATGAAAGTAGGGGAGCAGGTGGTCGGGGACCTGTTGTTCTGTTTCCGCCTGAGTGGAGGCGATGCCGTAGCGTTCGTTGTAGATCACGCTGATGGCCAGCAAATCGGTTTCTATTTTCTCGCGTTGCGCCTGCGGTAAGCTATCCAGCTTTCGAGCCATCGTTATCTCCCTGTTAACCTTAGGGCATAATAGGATCGTTAGCGGATATTGTCCCTACCCATTCCGGGGGGCAGTCGACGCCTGAGCGCCGGGTTGCGCGCAAGGCGCCTGGCCGTGACGGGCGGCGAACTCGCTCTCTGCGTGATGTGCCTGAAAGCGATCCACGCGTTGATACAGCGAACAGGCGCCGCCGATCACCGCCACCCAAAACAGGGTGCATAGCAGCAAAACCCCCAACCAGATTTTTTGGTTATAGGTCATAAGTCCTCCACGGACGAAAAGAGAAATAACATTGACCGTTAAATTAAATCAGGGGTTACATCAATGGTATTTAAACAGCAGGGATTAATCGTAATCTTGTCCCGACTCTTTTGTTACTAAACCCATGATGGATGTTTCAAAAGATTCCTTAAGATAATATTAAGAAAAGTGTTTAAGGGCGCCGTAATTCTATTTAATAATTGTTTAATTATCCGCAGATACAATCTTCCACATTCAATGCCAATGTGGGTGACAATTATGAAAACGCTGCTGTTGACCGGCGCTACCGGCTTTCTCGGTGGTGCGGTTCTTGAAAAATTATTGATTGAAAATCAGTCTATTAATTATCTTTTACTGGTGCGCGCCGACGATGCGCAGCAAGGGCTGGCCCGTATTCGCGCGAATATGGAAAAATTTAATATCGACGCGAATCTGCTGTCTAAAATTACGATAGAAAATATATTGTTGGGCGACCTTTCCGAGCCAGCCGACTTTTTAACTGACGCACGCATTAACAAAGTCACGCACGTTATTAACTGCGCGGCCGTTGCTTCTTTCGGTAATAACCCGCTCATTTGGAAGGTAAACGTAGAAGGCACACTGGCCTTTGCCGAAAGAATGGCGCAGGTGCCGGGATTAAAACGCTTCCTGCACGTCGGTACCGCCATGTCCTGTTCGCCGGAGCCGGGTTCGCTGGTGTCGGAGAGCGGCGAGTTTGAGGAAGACGCCGAGCACCTGGTGGAATATACGCGTTCCAAATCCACCATCGAACAGCTGATGCGCCAGCGCTGCCCGCACATGCCGCTGACCATCGCCCGTCCGTCGATCGTCGTTGGCCACACTCGCTTGGGCTGCCAGCCTTCCAGCAGCATTTTCTGGGTGTTCGGCATGGCGCTGATGCTGCGCAAGTTCATGTGTTCGCTGCAGGACAATATCGATGTGATCCCGGCGGACTACTGTGCGGATGCGTTGGTGATGTTGATGAACAGCGAAACGCTCGAGAACGACGTTTATCATATCTCCGCCGGTGAGGAGAGCAGCGTCAGCTTTGCCGAAATCGACCGCGCCATGGCGGCGGCGCTGGAAAAGGCGCCGGTGGGCGATGAGTATGCGCAGGTGACGTATGACGCGCTGGTGAAAATGCGCCGTCAGCTGAAAGACATTTTCGGCCCGTGCAACGAGCGGCTGATGCTCAAAGCGATGCGCCTGTACGGATCGTTCGCCATGCTCAACGTGCGTTTCAGCAACGAGAAAATCCTCAAGCTGGGCATGCCGAAACCGCCGCGCTTCACCGACTACATCGCCGGCTGCGTGCAGTCGACCCGCGGGTTGTCCATTCAGCAACAGATGGTGGTGGACTTCAAATAACCGCCGGGCGCCCTGGGCGCCCGACGCTGTGGTCCGTTACCAGGACGAAGATGACCAGAAGACGCGGCCGAGCACCACCAGTTGCTCTTTGCGCTGCTGATAGCTGAGATGCTCGTCCTGGTACTCTTCCCGGTTGAGGGAGCGGATGATGACGCCGCCGTCCGGCTGCTCGATAAGCACCTTCACCCGCAGCAAATTGCCGTGGCGGATGGCGTAGGTCTTGCCCTCGCGGATGCGCGTGTCGTCGGTGTTGATGCCGACCACGTCGCCGTCCTGCAGGCGCGGCTCCATGCTGGAGCCGGAGATGCGGATAATGCGCGCGGCGTTGACCGCCACCCCCATCTTGTGCAGATAGTAACGGCGAAAGATCAGCGAAAACTCCTCGCGATCGACGATTTCGTAGCAGCCGTCGCCGGCGGAAAAATCGATATCCAGCAGCGGGATCTCCACAAACTCTTCCTTGTCTTGTTCGGTATCTTCCCATACCACCGGTTTCAAGCGGGCGGGTTGGAAGTCCGACTCCGCCGCCACGTTGTCAAACGGGCGCACCAGCTGCTTTTCATGAAACACGTCGAACCAGCCCTTGGGCAAATTCAGCTTGGCCTCGATCCGCCTGGCCAGATTGTCGCCAAGATTGCGGGAGGATTTCTCCCCGATGATTTGGCTCAGCGTCGGCGCGGAAGACTCAACCAGCGTGGCGAATTCATTCTGGTTGACGCCTTGCCGGGCGTAGCGGGCCATCAATTCGCGCAGATTGTTGCGCCTGATTTCTTTAGTTTCCATCGTGCAATGATCGCACTCTTTAGCAAAAAGGTAAATAACGATTTTGCTAAAAAAGACTTGCGCATGATTTAGCAATTAGCTAAAACAAAAAGGGTGAGCCAAGGGTTCACCCGTGCGGGGCGGTCTGTCATGATGAGGGGCCGCTCAGTGAAATCAAACGAGAGAGGGACTTTACGATGTACAAGATTGATTACAATAGCTACCGATCGGTCGCCAGCTTCGGCCACCGTGTGCGCTTTCTGGTGCTGCACTACACGGCGCAAAACTTCGCCGACTCGGTGAAGTCGTTGACCGGAAAATCGGTCAGCGCGCACTATCTGGTGCCGGATCCGACCGAGGCGACCTATCAGGCGGCCGGCTTCAGCGGCGTGCGCATCTTCAACCTGGTGGACGAGAATGAGCGCGCCTGGCATGCCGGCAGCAGCCAATGGGGCACCCGCAGCAATATCAACGACACCTCGATCGGCATCGAGATCGTCAACCTGGCGAGCGGCGACGGTGGAAACATCACCTTCCCGCCGTTCAATCCGCAGCAGATCGAGGCCGTCACCCAGCTGGCGCAGAATATCCTGCAGCGTTATCCGGACATCTCGCCGGTGAACGTGGTGGCGCACTCCGACATCGCACCGGGCCGCAAGAGCGATCCGGGCCCGCAGTTCCCGTGGCAGCAGCTGTATCAGGCCGGCGTCGGCGCCTGGTATGACGAAGCGACCAAGCAGCAGCGCCAGCAGGAATACTGCAGCCAGGGCCTGCCGGCGCAGGCCGATCTGCTGAAACTGTTCGCCCAATACGGCTACGACACCTCGGCGGCGAACACCGCAGAAGGCTATCGCCAGCTGGTGCGCGCGTTCCAGCTGCACTTCCGTCAGCAGAAGTATGACGGCGTGATGGATGTTGAAACCGCCGCCGTTCTGCGCGCGCTGGTCGACAAGTACGTCGCCTGAGCCTGAAGGTGAATGGGGGACGCCTCATTCGCCTTTTCCTCGCCGGGCTTCCTCCGCTAAAATAGCGGCCTGGCTGGTCTTTATCGGAGGCACTGTGCGCCTCGATCGAAAAATCTCTTCCCTCGAACTGCTGACCTATCGCCACTACCGCATCGTACACGGCGTGCGCATCGGGCTGGCGTTTATCCTGACCTTTCTGCTGATCCGCCTGCTGGCGGTGCCCGAAGGCACCTGGCCGCTGATCACCCTGGTGGTGGTGATGGGGCCGATCTCGTTTTGGGGCAACGTGCTGCAGCGGGCGCTGCAACGCATTGCCGGCACGGTGTTCGGCGCCGCCTCCGGCCTGATCGCCCTGTATCTGGAGCTCTATTCGCTGCCGCTGATGCTGGTTTGGTGCGGCGTGGTGATGTTCGTCTGCGGTTACCTGACGCTCGGCAAACGGCCGTATATGGCGCTACTGGTGGGGATCACGCTGGCGGTAGTGTGCGGCGCGGGCGCCGGCGACATGCACACCGCGCTGTGGCGCAGCGGCGACGTGATCTTCGGCTCGCTGTTGGCGCTGCTGTTCACCAGCATCTACCCGCAGCGCGCCTACATTCTGTGGCGCATGCAAATGGCGGACTGCCTGCAAACCGCCGCCCGCCTCTACGGCGCGTATTTTTCGCCGAACGTTATCGAGCGGCCGCGGCTGGAGCCGCAGCTCAAGGATCTGTTGAATCAGGTGGTGAAGCTGCGCAGCCTGATCGTGCCCGCCAGCAAGGAAACCCGCATCCCCAAAGCGGTGTTCGAAGCGGTGCAAACCCTCAGCCGCAATCTGGTGTGCACGCTGGAGCTGATGGCCGATGCTTACTGGGCCTCGCGCGAAACGCACTTCATCATGCTGAACGCCCGCACGCTGCGCAGCACCCAGCTGCTGACGCTGAGCTCGCTGGAGTCGCTGGCGGTGCTGATGCGCGAAGGGCCGCAGGCGCAGCGCCAGGCGGCGGCGGGGCAGCTGGCGGAAATCGCCGGCGAGCTGAAAACGCTGATGCAGGAAGTCAGCGTCGGCCAACACGGCGAAGCGCCGATTTACGGCTACGTTTGGCTCAGCATGGAGCTGGCGCAGCAGTTGGAAGAGTTGGGGGATTTGCTCCAGGTTTGCACCGCCGCCGGGCGCGAATAAGGGGTCAGATCATGAAGGCGGCGCTTTGGGTTTTGGCCGCCGGGGCAAAGTGGGTAAGATAAGCCAATCACTGTTGTGCCGGACCGCCACAAACCTGTATCTTGGTGCCATGTGGCCGTAAGCAAATGAATCTGTGTATTACTAAAGCAAGGGTATAAAGATGGATAATGCAAATAAGCCGAGTTTCCAGGACGTGCTGGAGTTTGTGCGTATGTTCCGCCGCAAAAACAAACTGCAACGCGAGATCGTCGACAACGAAAAGAAAATTCGTGATAACCAGAAGCGCGTGCTGCTGCTCGACAACCTGAGTGAGTACATCAAGCCCGGCATGAGCATTGAAGACATTCAGGGCATCATCGCCAACATGCGCAGCGACTACGAAGATCGCGTTGATGACTACATCATCAAAAATGCCGATCTGTCCAAAGAGCGCCGCGAGCTGTCCAAAAAGCTGAAAGCGATGGGCGAAGTGAAGTAACCCGCTTTATCGGGCCGGGCGCGATGCCTGGCCCGCATTCCTGCCAATCATCTTCTTCCCGCCGTTTCGATCATCTCCCGATCCTCACCGATCCTGTAAATGGGATCGCGATCCGCATTTGTAGCATTTTTAGCCGCAATGTTAACGAACTGTGATTTTGCTCAAACAATTCTTTTTGCAGCTTTGGTTATATGTCGATCAATGTTCACGTTGTCATTTTGAGTTTTCGGGATGTGTGATGATTAATTCATTGAAATTTAACATGTTGTGTCGTTACTCATTTTTTGTTGAATAAAAATGACAACGTCAACATTAATAGAATTCAAGCGTTTAACGAATGTATTGGAGGAAGAGATGAGCCAGTTGCCGGAAAAAATGCGCGCGGTCGTTTGCCATGGCCCGCAAGATTATCGTTTCGAACAGGTGCCTACGCCGCTGCCGAAGGCGCGCGAGCTGGTGATCAAGGTGGAAGGCTGCGGCATCTGCGCCGGCGACTGCAAATGCAAGAACGGCGCGCAGATGTTTTGGGGGGAGAACCCGTGGGTTAAACCGCCGGTGGTGCCGGGCCACGAGTTCTACGGCCGCATCGCCGCGCTGGGCGAGGGCGCGGAAGGCAAATACCGGCTCGGCGAGCGGGTGATCGCCGAGCAGATCGTGCCGTGCTGGGAGTGCCGCTACTGCAAATCCGGCAGCTACTGGATGTGTGAGACGCATAACATTTACGGCTTCCAGAAAGACGTGGCGGAGGGCGGCATGGCGGAGTACATGCGCTTTTCCGAAAACGCCATCGTCCACAAGATCCCGGAAAGCCTGAGTCATGAAGACGCGGTACTGATCGAGCCGATGGCCTGCGCCATCCACACCGTGGCGCGCGGCGACATCCAGCTGGACGACGTAGTGGTGTTGGCCGGCGCCGGGCCGCTCGGGTTGTGCATGGTGCAGGTGGCGCGCCTGAAGACGCCAAAGAAACTGATCGTGATCGACGCCATCGACGAGCGGCTGGCGCTGGCGAAGGAATTCGGCGCCGACGTGGTGATCAACCCGCTGAAGGAAGACGCCGACCAGATCGTCAAATCGCTGACCGGCGGCTATGGCTGCGACGTCTACATTGAGGCCACCGGCGCGCCGATCGGTGTCACCCAGGGGCTGCAGATGATCCGCAAGCTGGGCCGCTTCGTGGAGTTCAGCGTGTTCGGCAAGGAAACCACCGTCGACTGGTCCATCATCGGCGATCGCAAAGAGCTGGACATTCGCGGCGCGCACCTGGCGCCCTACAGCTACGAAATCGCCATCGATCTGTTCGAGCGCGGGCTGGTGACTTCCAACGGCGTGGTCACCCACAGCTATTCATTGAACGACTGGGACGAAGCCTTCGCCCTGGCGGACTCGACCGACTCTATCAAGGTGATCCTGGTTCCCTGACCCTCCCGCCGTACCGCTGTTGCAGTCACGACCGTCGGCCCGTTCGCAACGGAGGGGCCGGCCGGTCGGCCAAACGTAAAGACATGCTGTTGCTCTGATAACCACAACAAGAAGCTTCCCTACAGGAGAATTGGCTATGTTTTCATTATTCAAAAAGACCCTGCCTTTTATCGTCGCCGGTGGAATGTTGGCGGCCAGCCAGGTGGCGCTGGCCAAGCAAATCACGATCGGTATGTCGTTCCAGGAAATGAACAACGACTACTTCGTCACCATGAAGCAGGCGCTGGATCAGGCGGCGGCGGATATCGGCGCCAAGGTGTACGTGGCCGATGCGCGCCATGACGTCGCCAAACAGATCGGCGACGTGGAAGACATGCTGCAGAAGAAGGTGGATATCCTGCTGATCAACCCTACCGATTCGGTGGGGGTGCAGTCGGCGGTGATCTCCGCCCATAAGGCCGGCGCGGTGGTGGTGGCGATCGACGCGCAGGCGGAAGGGCCGCTGGACTCGTTCGTCGGCTCGGAAAACTACGACGCCGGCTTCCAGGCGGGTGAATACCTGGCGAAAGCGCTGGGCGGCAAAGGCAAGGTGGCGATCCTCGACGGCATCCCGGTGGTGCCGATCCTGGAACGCGTGCGCGGCTTTGAAGCGGCGATGAAAAAATACCCCGACATCAAGATCGTCACCAAGCAAAACGGCAAGCAGGAGCGCGACACCGCGCTGACCGTGACCGAAAACATGCTGCAGTCGGCGCCGGATCTGGCGGGCATCTTCAGCGTCAACGACGTCGGCGCGCTCGGCGCCCTGGCGGCGATCGAAAGCAACGGCGCCAAGGTCAAGCTGGTGAGCGTCGACGGCCAGCCGGAAGCCATCAAAGAGATCCTCAAGCCGAACTCGCCGTTTATTGCCACTTCGGCGCAGTTCCCGCGCGACCAGCTGCGCATTGCGCTCGGCATTGCGCTGGCCCGCTACTGGGGCGCCACGGTGCCGAAAACCGTGCCGGTCAAAGTGAAGCTGATCGACCGCAGCAATGCGGCCGGCTTTAGCTGGTAACAGCGGCCGGGTTCGCCCCGCTGCGGCGGGGCGTTCGGCGCGGAGGGCAATGCGGTGACACCTTTACTGGAACTGAAACGAATAAAAAAGAGCTTTCCCGGCGTGAAGGCGCTGGACGGCATCGATCTGGCCATTCAACGCGGCGAAGTGCACGCCCTGCTGGGCGAAAACGGCGCCGGCAAATCGACGCTGGTGAAAATCATGTGCGGCATCTATCAGCCGGACGAGGGCGATATTTTTATCGACGGCGAGCAGCGCCGCTTTAACAACTATCGCCAGGCGATCGAGGCCGGGGTCGGCATTATTTTTCAGGAATTCTCGTTGATTCCCTACATGAGCGCCATCGACAACATCTTCCTCAACCGGGAGATCAGGAACCGCTGGGGCCTGCTGGATCGGCGGGCGATGCGGCGCAAGGCCGAGGCCATTTTCAAGCGGCTGACGGTGGCTATCGATCTCGATTGCCCGGTGAAGCAGCTGAGCGTGGCGCAACAGCAGTTCGTTGAGATCGCCAAGGCGCTGTCGCTGGAGGCGCGGGTGCTGGTGCTGGATGAACCGACCGCCACGCTGACGCCGGGCGAGGCCGAGCACCTGTTCAGCGTGATGAGCGATCTGCGGCTGCTGGGCGTGGGCATGGTGTTTATCTCGCACCACCTGGACGAGATCTTCACCATCTGCGATCGCATCACCGTGCTGCGCGACGGCGCCTACATCGAAACGCTGGCCACCGGCGACACCAACGTGGAAGAGCTGGTGCGGCTGATGGTCGGGCGCAAAATCGAAAACGCCTTCCCGGTGAAACAGCACCCGGTCGATACCGCGACGGTGCTGCTGGAGGCGGAGATCCAGCGCGAGAAGCACGGCGCGACCGACCGTTTCCGGCTGCACAAGGGCGAGATCCTCGGCTTCGCCGGGCTGGTGGGCTCCGGGCGCACCGAGACCGTCTCGGCGCTGATCGGCGCCAGCCGCTGCCACCGTAAACACGTCCGCCTCGGCGGCCAACCGGCGGCGCTGCGCTCCCCGGCGCAGGCGCTGGCGCAGGGCATCGGCCTGCTGCCGGAGAGCCGCAAAACCGAGGGCCTGGTGCTGCCGTTTTCGGTGGCGCAGAACATCACCCTCAACCGGCACCACCGGCGCGGCAAGATCTTCGTCAGCGCCCGCAAGGATCGCGACGTGGTGCAGCGGCTGATCCGCGCCGTGGGCGTGAAAACCCCGGACGCCGAGACCGCCGTCAGCACCCTGAGCGGCGGCAACCAGCAGAAGGTGGTGATCGCCCGCTGGCTCAACAACGACTGCAACATCCTGATCTTCGACGAGCCGACGCGCGGCATCGACGTGGGCGCCAAGGCCGAGATCTACCAGCTGATGCAGCAACTGACCCAGCAGGGCATCTCCATCATCATGATTTCCTCCGAACTGCCGGAGATCATCGGCGTGTGCGACCGCGTGCTGGTGTTTCGCGGCGGCCACATCGTCGCCGAGCTGATCGGCGACGACATCGAATCCAACCACATCATGCTTCACGCGACCGGGAGTGCCTTATGATCGGAATTGAACAACCCGCCGTGGCGCGCTGCGCCGCCGGCCCCAGCCTCGGCAAGCGCTGGGAAAAACTGCTGCATCACCCGGCGGTCTTGCCGTTTATCGGCTTCGTTGTCCTGTTCGTGCTGATGAGCCTGCTGAACGACAGCTTCCTCAGCGTCAACAACCTGACCAACGTGGCGCGCCAGGTGTCTATCAATGCCATCATCGCGGTGGGCATGACCTGCGCCATCCTGACCGGCGGCATCGATCTCTCGGTGGGGCCGGTAATGGCGCTGGCCGGCTCGGTCGCCGCCGGGCTGATGCTGGCGGCGGTGCCCATCCCGCTGGCGATGGTGGCGGCGCTGGCGCTCGGCGCGCTGTTCGGCCTGGCCAACGGCGCCTGCATCGCCTACCTGCGCATGCCGCCGATCATTGTCACCCTGGCGTCGATGGGCATTGCCCGCGGCCTGGCGCTGCTCTATACCGGCGGCTACCCGATCTCCGGCCTGCCCGACGTCTTCTCCTTCTTTGGCCGCGGCACGGTGCTGGGCATCCAGGTGCCGATCCTGATCATGATCGGCGTGTACCTGCTGGCCTGGCTGATGCTCAACCAGCTGCCGTTCGGCCGCTACGTCTACGCGATGGGCGGTAACGAAGAGGCGGCGCGCCTGAGCGGCATCCGCGTGCCGCGCTACAAGATGCTGGTGTACGTGATCAGCGGCCTGACCGCCGCGCTGGCCGGACTGGTGCTGACCTCTCGCCTGATGAGCGGGCAGCCCAACGCCGGCGAAGGCTTCGAGCTGGACGCTATCGCTGCCGTAGTGCTGGGCGGGGCGGCGATCTCCGGCGGGCGCGGCGCCATCGTCGGCACGCTGGTGGGGGCGATGATGCTCGGGGTGCTCAACAACGGCCTCAATCTGATGAACGTATCGCCGTATATCCAGAACGTGGTGAAGGGCGGCATCATCCTGGCCGCCATCTACCTCAGCTCCGTGCGGCGCAAATAGGAGGCGCGATGTCAGTCTTTCTTGGCATAGACGTCGGCGGCACGGTGATCAAGGCCGGGCTGTACCGGGCAAGCGGTGAAGAGCTGGCGATCGCCGAGCGCGATGGCGCGGCGATTGCTGCCCAGCCGGGCTTCAGCGAGCGCAATATGGACGCGCTGTGGGATGACGTTTGCACGGCGATCCGCCAAACGCTGCACGCGGCGGGGCTGGCGGCCGGCCAGGTGCGCGGCGTCAGCTTTTCGGCGCACGGCAAAGGGCTGTACGCCATCGACCGCCACGGCAAACCGGTCGGCAACGGCATCCTCTCTTCGGACAACCGCGCGGCGGCCACGGCGGCTGAGCTGCGCCGCGCCGGGGTGGACGCGCAGACTTACCCACGCAGCCTGCAGCCGCTGTGGCCCAGCCACCCGGCGCTGCTGCTGCGCTGGCTGAAGCAGCGGCAACCGGCGCAGTACGCCGCCGTCGATCGCATCCTGATGGCGCACGACTACTTGCGCTTTCGCCTCACCGGCGAGGCGGCGGCCGAAGTGACCAACATCTCCGGCAGCAACCTGTTTAACCAGCGCAGCGGCGCTTACGATCCGGCGCTGATGGCGGCTTTCGGCATCGAAGAGGCGCAGGAGAAGACCGCGCCAACGATCGGCTCAGCGCAGCTGGCCGGGCGGGTGACGGCCGCGGCGGCGGCGCAGTGCGGCCTGCGAACGGGTACCGCGGTGTACGGCGGCCTGTTCGACGTGGTGGGCGCGGCGCTCAGCTCCGGCGTGGCCGACGATCGCACGCTCAGCGCGGTGGCGGGCACCTGGTCGATTGCCACCTGCGTGACCGAGCGCATCATTCCTGCCGATTACCCCTACGCCTGGGGGCGCTACTGCATCGACGGCCGCTATTTCGTGCACGAAGGCAGCCCGACCTCGGCCGGCAACCTGGCCTGGTTCCTGCGCCAGTTCTGCGCCGACGACCGGCAGCGCTACGCCCAGTTCAACGCCTGGGTGGCCGAGCGCCGCGAGCAGCCGAGCGGGCTGCTGTTCCTGCCGTATCTGTACGGCTCCAACCTCGGCGGCAACACGCCGGGCGGGCTGATCGGCCTGAGCGCCCACCACGAGATGGCGGACGTGGTGCAGGCGATCTACCAGGGCATCGTGTTCTCGCACCTGATCCATCAGGAGCGCATGGTGCAGCTGAACCCGCGCATCGAGCGGGTACGCATGACCGGCGGGCCGACGCAGTCCGAGGTCTGGATGCAGATGTACGCCGACGCCGGCAACCTGCCGCTTGAGGTGGTGGAAACGCGCCAAGGCGGCTGCCGCGCCGCCGCCCTGTGCGCCGCCGTCGGCGCCGGGGAGTACGCCGGGTTCGCCGAGGCGATCGCCGCCGCGCCGCCCAAACTGCGCTGTTATTATCCCGCGACCGCCGCCCACCGGCGCCTGCGTGCCCAGCAGGCACGCTATCTGGCGGTCGCCCAGGCTTTGAGTGAGGTGACTGATGCAAACGACTAACGCCGCCTGTCTGGGGCTGTATGAAAAGGCGCTGCCCGCCGATCTGAGCTGGCCGCAGCGGCTGGCCACCGCCGCCGAGCTGGGCTTTGAATTTGTGGAGATGTCGATCGACGAGCAGCCGGCGCGCCAGCAGCGGCTGGACTGGGATCGCCGCCAGCGGCTGGCGTTTATCCAGGCGCGGCTCGACAGCGGGGTGACGGTGCCGAGCCTGTGCCTGTCGGCGCACCGGCGCGATCCGTTCGGCAGCGCCGACGCCGCCACCCGCGAACGGGCGCGGGTGCTGATGAGCAAGGCGCTGGAACTGGCGACGGATCTCGGCATCCGCAACATCCAGCTGGCGGGCTACGACGTCTATTACGAACCCGCCGATCGCCACAGCCGCGAGCGCTTTATCGAAGGCATGCAGTGGGCGGCGGCGCAGGCCGCCAGGGCGCAGGTGATGCTGTCGGTGGAGGTGATGGACACGCCGTTCATCAACAGCATCAGCAAATGGCGCGACATCGCCCGCCACGTTAACAGCCCGTGGTTCACGGTGTATCCCGATCTCGGCAACCTCAGCGCCTGGGGCAACGACGTCGCCGCCGAGCTGGCGCTGGGCATCGGCAGCATCACCGCCGTGCACCTCAAAGACACCGTCGCGGTGGGGCCGGGCAGCGCCGGGCAGTTCCGCGACGTGCCGTTCGGCGAGGGCTGCGTGGATTTCGCCCACGCCTTTTCCGTGCTCAACGCGCTCGGCTATCGCGGCCCCTATCTGCTGGAGATGTGGGCGCGCGAAGACGGGCAGGATAAGCAACGTATCGCCCAGGCCAAGGCCTGGATCGAACAACAGATGATCGAGGGAGGCATCGCATGCTGAACGAACTCAAGCGGCAGGTGCTGGCCGCCAACCTCAGCCTGCCGGCATACGGGCTGGTGACCTTTACCTGGGGCAACGTCTCGGCGATCGACCGCCAGAGCGGGCTGGTGGTGATCAAGCCTTCGGGCATCGCCTACGAGGCGATGACGCTGGAGGATTTGGTGGTGGTGGATCTGGAGGGCAAGGTGCGCGAAGGGCACCGTAAGCCCTCATCCGACACCGCCACCCATCTGGCGCTGTACCGCGCCTACGCCGATATCGGCGGCGTGGTGCACACCCACAGCCGCAACGCCACCATCTGGGCGCAGGCCGGGCAGCCGATCCCGGCGCTGGGCACCACCCACGCCGACTACTTTTACGGCGACATTCCCTGCACCCGGCCGATGAGCGAGGCGGAGATCGCCGGGGATTACGAGGGGGAAACCGGTAAGGTGATCATCGAGACCTTCAATCAGGCGGGGCGCGATCCGCAGCAGGTGCCGGGGGTGCTGGTCTATTCCCACGGCCCGTTCGCCTGGGGCAAGGACGCGGCGGATGCGGTGCACAACGCGGTGGTGCTGGAAGAGGTGGCGATCATGGCGATGGCGACGCGCCAGCTGGCGCCGGCCATCGCCCCGATGCAGCCGGAGCTATTGGATAAACATTTCCTGCGCAAGCACGGCAAACACGCCTACTACGGGCAATAGTGCCCGTCAGCGATTCAACAGCGAGCCGGTGAAGAACTCTCTGCGCACCGGCAGCTCGCCGCGCGGGCTGTGAATGGCGCTGAACAGCAGCTCCGCGGCGATCTCCCCCAGTTTCTGCGTATCGTGATACACCCCCGGAATGTGCAGGCCGTAAGCGCCGGCGCGCGGCGGCTCGTCTATCGAAAAGAACTTCACCTGCTCATAAAGCCCCATCTCGTGGCAGATGGCGATGGCGCCCAGCGTGATGATGCCGTTCAGGCCGATGATGTAATCCGGGCGGTTCTCCGGCTGCGCCAGATAGGCGCGCACCTCGCTCTCTTGCGAGGTGAAATCGTAGTCGCCATTGATGATATGAATCTCACGGCCGCTGCCCTGCAGCGCCGCGACAATGCCTGCGGTGCGCGTTAGCGTAATTTCCGAATCCGCCGGGCCGCCGATAATCAGCAGCTTCTGCTCCGGCTGTTCCGCCAGATAGCGCCCGGCCAGCACGCCGATCTCGCGGTTATCGAGGAACACGCCGCTCAGCTGCTGATCGTAAAGATCGCGGTCGATCAGGATCAGCGGCACGCCGTACACCTCGGCCAGCTCGAGATAGGCGGGGCGGTAGCGCTTGTCGTCGCGCACCGCCGACAGCAGGATGCCGCGCGCCTTATAGCCGAACAGCGCCTGAATGGCGCGCATTTCCGCCTCTTCGCTGCCGTCGGTGTCGAACAGCATGATCTGGTAACCCTGCTGACGCGCAATGCGCGACACGGTCTTGATCAGGCCGGAATAAAACGGGTTGTACATGCTGCTGGTGACGATGCCGATAATCTGGCTGCTGCTGCTTTTCAGCCCCTGCGCGAAGGCGTTGGGCACATAGTTCAGCTCTTTGGCGATGGCGTGAATGCGCTCGCGGGTTTCCGGCTTGACCAGCTCGGGCTTATTGAAGGCGCGGGAAACGGTGATATTGGTCACCCTGGCGCGGCGGGCGATATCCACGATAGTGGCATTGGGATTGGCTTTCGACACCGTCTTTCCTTGCGTTATGCCTCAACAGATCCCTTATTGTAGGGAAAGGGCGGGGGCGGTGCTAGGGGGGAGTTGGGGGGGATGTGTGGGGGAGGGAAAATATTGGAATGAAAATGGAGTTAATAATTTCATTTATTTATTAGCTGCGAATTAAATCATTTCATGTGGCTGTATTTTTTTGAGGAAAGGTTGTTAAGGTGTGTTTCATTGTTGAAATTAGGTATCAATGGTTGCTTTGTATCAAGAGCGGACGTTGCTCATATCCATCGATGTAATGAAAATTCGTACTCATGGGGAAGACCAGAATGACCCTACGTTTTTCAAAGAAAGTAGCTAAGAGCGCGTATCACCCCAAAAATCTCTGCAAGTGTGACTTTATGAACTAAGCATATCTAAACCTTGCTCTCCAGATACTCGTTTCCAACGAACTTAGGCTTTGTTGATGAAATCAGATTTTGAGCGAACATCTCTGTAGCTGCTTGTGTTTCAGGCAATACATACTCTTTCAGGCATACCTGCCTTTTTCATTTTGTTCAGTGCATGCACCATGGGACATTGCTTCCCCAAACTAGTTATCGTAATCACTCAGCGTCAGTAAACCACTGAACAGTTGTTTTATCTTGTATATCAATAATGCCAAATTATACACAAAGAAATTATTAAAATCAGATCGATAGTAAATTGGAAATGAGAATAATCTTAAAATGCTTGACTACCAGTGAGGTTTGGTTTTATAAATGGATTTACGAATTTAAAAGGATAAGTTGAAATGAGCGAAAGGAAAAAAATCGAAGATCAGGCTCTTCTCTATCATTTAACATGTATAGATAATTTGGCTAGTATTTTAGATACAGGATTAAGATCTCGTGCGTCATTAAAAGGCGAGTTTGTTGATGTGGCCGACGGTGAAATAATAACAGGTCGCGAAGCTTTAAATTTGCAAACAATGGTTCCTTTTCATTTTTTTACTAAAAATCCATTTGATGGAAGAGTCCTGAGAGATCATAAAAAAAAATCATTTTGCATTATTTCGGTTAAACGAATATTTGCCAATAAAAATGGTTGGAAAGTTATTCCTAAACATCCATTATCCTCCAGTTCTGCTGTAAGCCTCTTAGATTATGACCAAGGAATGGCCCAAATTAACTGGGAGCTTATGAATACAAGGGATTATAAAAATGCAGAATGCAAATCTGTATGTATGGCTGAGTGTTTATCAAGTATAACGGTCGAGCCGGAAAGTTTTCACTGCATCTATGTCAAAAATGACGACGAAAAAAAATATGTTGAAGGCTTGATAAAAAAACAAGGATTAAGTATATTTGTAACAATCAACTCTTATATGTTCTAATTCTATGATTAAGTATGCAAGCGGAAATCTTCTAACTTCTACATCGCAGGCTCTTGTGAATGCTGTAAACTGCCAAGGAGTCATGGGAAAGGGTATTGCTTTGGCTTTCAAAGAAAGTTTTCCCTATAATTTCGAGGTTTATAAAAGAGCATGTAGCACTGGTACAATGAAGATTGGACAGGTTTTACTTGTAGAGGAAAAGGGAAAGATAATCGTAAACTTTCCCACTAAGGATAGTTGGAGAAAAAAGTCAACATATGATTTTATCTCGCAAGGTCTTGAATCTTTGGCAAAATTCATAGTCGAAAAAAAAATCACATCAATATCAATACCACCTTTAGGATGTGGTAACGGAGGCCTCGATTGGAATAAGGTTGAGGCTCTTATTTTAAAAACTTTTCAAAGTCTAGATGATGTTGAGGTGGTAATTTACCCGCCTGCAACTAATAATCAACTTTCAAAAAATAAAAATATTATTAATGCTAAACATCTTTTGGTTCACTACGCCTATGGAAAATTAAAAGTTAAGCA
Organism: Serratia sp. TSA_130.1; assembly: GCF_052691795.1. NCBI lineage: Bacteria > Pseudomonadati > Pseudomonadota > Gammaproteobacteria > Enterobacterales > Yersiniaceae > Serratia > Serratia sp. TSA_130.1. Next base: position 862,961 of record NZ_JBQZFS010000001.1, on the reverse strand, counting down.
AAAATTCTCCCTTTATACGGTTTTTTATATTTGCGAGTGTATTGAGAAAGCAAATCTTTTCTTATTCGATTTTAAACATGGCCGGCCATATTCTTCTGATTTAGAAAATGTCATGAAGGATATAGCAAACCTTAAAGTCGAGTTGCAAGGCGATTTTGATTCTTTTATTGAAGATTATATTAATACTCATCAATCCAAAGAGTTACAAATCGAATTTGGTAAATTAATCTCAACTTTAAATCCAAGTATCAGTTTGCTCAATGATCTTAAAAATAAGATTGATTATACAGATAGCGTACATGTGATAACGAGAATTGCCAAAGAAAAAGATCATGGCTTGCATATTGATGATTTCAAAGAACATAAAAATATTGTACAAAATTTAATTAAAAATGGATTGGTAATCGAAGATATTTTTAACGAACTAAAAATAAAGGGAAGTTAGTAGTCTTTTATATTTTTCTTGCTAAAATTGCGCAGCACTCCCTCTCACGCATTATCGATGCGGCGTAAATCCGTCAGGATTTTCGTCTAATTAATCGAAATTTTTCTGCATTGAAGGATCAGATCACGCATTCTGTGACAATGCAGGCGATCTCTTAGCTAAGCAGAAATTCAGAGTAACCAACTGGCACTCTTACAACAATTCACTTATCAATTGCGGCTCCATGACTTTCTGGCGGGGCGACGAAGCAATTAAGGCGTGGTATGAGTCGGTGCGGTTTGTATAAGCGGTATCATGCTGAATAACTGGAGTTGACCTGCTCCCCGTTCATTAATACACCGCGATGTTAATAATGTCTTCTTCATAACGTGAGGGCATTCCCATGAAGAAGCATTTTTCCGATGAACAGAACATCAGCATCCTTCGCGAGGCCGAAGCTGGGGGGGCTACCTAGGAACTATGCCTCAAATACATTATTTCGGACGCTACTTCCTACACTTGACGCAAGAAATTTGGCGGCATGGAATTATCCGAAGTGAAGCGGCTCAAGCTATAAGTATCCCAGAAAATCGCGCCAGTAACATTTGAAGTCCCCCTTTTAATCTAATTAAGTCAACTTCCGCTCCTCGCTCAAAGTCGCCCCCCAAATGCCGCCTATCAAAGCAACAAACCAGCGCCAGCAGCGCTGGAGTGATGGTGATGGGGGGCTCTCATTGGATGAAAACAGCGAGCCCCGCTTAAGAACGTTCTGTTAAACAACGCAGATGATGAGTTCTACGACCGTCTTCCGATAACAACACCGCTAATCTAGCAGCGACTTTCACCCCCCAACCCCCCGCCACAACCCCGGCAACAGCGCCAACGTCTCATCAATCAGCGCCCGTCGGTCATTGCCCGGCTTCCAGATGGTCACCATGGTTTGGCTGATCCCCTGGCTGCCTACTTCGGTGCGCAGCGTGTTGACGTTTTTCCACTGTTCGGCATGCATATGCGTCGGCAAGAATCCCCAGCCGCAGCCTTGTTCAAGCAGGGCGCGCAGCATTTCCAGCTCGTTGGTAAATATGGTATGCCCCGAAATTTGCAGGCGCCGCGCCACCGGTTCGTCAGAATCCGGATGCATGATCACCTGCGGCGTGAGTGAGAGCTCCAGCAGCGAAAGCGGCTGTTCCGCGCCGGGGAAAAGCGTTTCGGCGGCGTAAAAATCCATCTCTATCGCCCCTAAGGCGCGCCACTCCATGGTGTCGCCCACGCTGCGGTTGCGCGCCTGGCAGATGCCCAGATCGGCCTGGCCGTTTGCCAGCAGCCTTTCTGCCTCGTCGCGCGAGGCGTTAATCAGGCTCAGGCGCGTGTTTCGCTGGGCCATGGCGGCAATCAGCGCCTGCAGCAACGCGCGGGGGGTAAAGGGATCGTAGACCAGCGAGATTTCCTGCGCCGCGCTCTTCGGCACGTCTTTGGCAAACGCCTCAAACGCTTTTACCTGCCGCATCAGCAGGTGTGCCTGGCGTTGCAGCTGTTCGCCTTCTGGCGTCAGGTGCAGGCTGCGCCCCTCGCGCAGGAACAGCGCATAGCCCAATCCATCCTCGAGAAAATCAATCAAATCGCGCAGCGTCGTGCGGTCTTTGCCCAGCTTGAGCGCGGCTTTCGCCAGGCTGCCGTGCTCGGCCACGGCGGTGAAGGCTTCCAGTTGGGCAAAGGAATAAATCAGGCTCGGCACGCAGTTCTCCCGTCGATTTTGCGGGGGATTTTCCCCCATCAGGCGTTTTTTATTATAGGCCGCGTTTTTTTAAGCTGAACGCCTTCCTGAGCTAAGCGAGAAAAAATATGAAAAGCAAAGTGTTTAACCGCAGCCTGCTGGTGGGCGTTGTCATCAGTCTCTGCAGCGGCCTGTTGGCACCCGCCGCGCTGGCCGCCTGTGCGGGCACCGAACTCAGCGCCTGTCCCGCACCTTTCGATGCCCAATTGCCGGACACGCACAAGATGCTCACCTGGAGCCAGAGCGACCGGGTGATCGGTTTTCGTAACGACTACCGCAACTATGCCGGGGATGTGTTTCATCACGGCAATGCCATACCGCTGCCGGCTGCCGCTAAACCGCTAACGGACGCCAGCTATCGGATGAATGGCAAAACCTACAGCCTGCAGGATTACCTGCAGCGCCAGAACGTCAGCGGCATGCTGGTATTGAAAGACGGCAAAATCGCCTGGAAATATCTGGGGGAGGGTAATACCGACGCCACCCTGTGGACGTCGCGCTCGGTGGGCAAATCCGTGGTTGCCACGCTGGTGGGCGTGGCGATTAAACAGGGCAAGATCCACTCACTCGACGATCTCATCACGCAATACGAACCCGATCTGAAAGGCAGCGCGTGGGACGGCGTGACCCTCAGGCAGCTGATCACCCACACCTCCGGCGTGGCGTGGAATGAGGATTACACCAACCCGAAATCGGACTTCGCGCAGCTGACAGAGTGTGAGGCCAAACCCGGCACCTATGCCTGCGTGCGCAAGCTGGTGGCCGGTTTGCAGCGTGCGCATCCGGCTGGGCAGAACTGGTCTTACTCCTCCGGCGGCGCGTGGCTGCTGGGCGACGTGCTGGAGCGCGCCACCGGCATGCCGCTGGCGGCCTATCTTGAGCAAAGCATCTGGCAGCCGTACGGCATGGCGAGCGACGGCGTGTGGCATGCTTACGCCAAAGGCCAGCACGACGTGGGTGCGCACGGCTTTAACGCCACGCTGGAAGACTGGGGGCGTTTCGGCGAATTCATTCTGCATAACGGGACGTTGCCGAACGGCAAACAGATCCTGCCGGAAGATTGGGTAGCCCAGTCGGCCAACTGGACGCGGGCGGCGGGCTCGGTGTCGGCGGCGCATCCTGACGGTATTTACGGATTCCAATGGTGGAACAACGAAGTGCCGGCGAATGCGACTAACGTAGAACCCGCTCCGCAGGCCTCCCTCAAGCATTCCCTATGGGCGCTGGGGATCTTCGGCCAGATGATCATGGTCAATCAGGCGGAGAATCTGGTGATCGTCCAGTGGTCTACCTGGCCGCAGGCGGAGCCTTCTTTCAGCGCGCAACCGCTGGAGGCATCGCTGATGTTTAGCTCGATAGCGAAGGAACTACGTTAATCCCGCGGAGCGAGCAGGGGCGGTTGTCATTCCGCCCATGCATATAACAGCGCGGAAACGGCGATCTGGGCTATGCTTTTCACCACATCCACTTTGCGCCGCAACGAGCGTGACAAAAGTGCGGCATGTCAGTCTAGGTTGGGGAGTGGCTAAATTGAAAATCGATTGGCATAGCGCATTGTTAACACGCGCCACGATCGTGGATAAAAGCTACAAAAATACGCAAAACGTTCGTCGTTTCATGGTTGAGGCGTGCGGAGAAGATTTTCGCTTCGATCGTGAATTTATGGCATGGATACGCAATGACATGCCAAAGACGTTAGGTGATGTGGTCGATGAGTGGCAGCGTAGGCACTCCCTCAACCCTGGCCGATAGGGTTCAACCTGCGGGCCGGTTGAGGGTATACCTGCCTTCGTAGCCAGGCAGAGAGTCTAAACACTTAAAGCGGAACGTTGCCCCTGTATATGGCATTGTTCCACTTGGTTCTCTCCCATGCTCGCAAACCTTGCCAAGATCGCCTCTACACCAGCGCTATCCCTAACCCCGCCGATCAATCCGATACACCAGCGTCAGGATCAGTAGCGGCGGGGCGAGGAGGGAGATGGAGGTTCTTTGGAGGAGTGCCCCTCACATCAGCATAACAAATATAGCGTTAGACTCTAACTAGCGACTCCGTTTCAGTGAGAGAGAGCTGATAGCGTTTTGCTGCCTCTGCAAAGGCTTGGGCGGCATCGGCATTCGAGACCATATATTCTTCAGTTATACCCGTTTGAGAGTGGAAAGTAATATTCCCATAAATACAAATAGGGATTTGATAGTTGTCTTTGAATCTGCGGTCTGGCGAGCCATTCTTGTTCGTTTTAGCCCATGTATGCCCAGCTATACTGGCATCACTTGGAACGCCATCCTCTTCATGGAATCCACGAGGTTCTGCACTAATTTGTAATTCGCGTAAGTCAATTAGAGCAAATGCCCCATCAGCTCGTGGTATGACTGCAACACCGGGATAAAGCAAAATATCGTCACCATTGGCATTTTCAAACCGCATCGCTCGTCCTGTAAACTGAATGAGATCGGTTGAACTAAAATCGAAGGTAACCGGATGACGATTAACAGACCGTGTGGCTAACGTCCTTTCGGCAAACTGGTCTATAGCCTTATCAGCAGTAATATCCCATTTCTTGACGCTCGATTTTAAAACGTCGAATGCACGAACCATTGCGTCATATGCTCTCTGTGAGGCATCGCTGCTTTCGAAAGTGATAGCAATTTTTGTACTCTCTTCCCAAGACACTAGGCGAGATATTTCTGCTTGGGTTTGCGGAAGTTTGATCTCAAGCTCTGCAATACGACGCTTGTAGAACAAACGGAACAGGCTTGATTTACGCCGAGCCAATTCGTTCTTTTGTTTTGACTCTTCAGCGATTGCCTCTTGTAAATCAGCTTTTACCTCAGCTCTTTGCTCACGTGCTTTGGCGAGCAAGTCTCGTAAAGGTAAAAGAGATGTGCTTGTCAGAACTTCAACAGAAGCGCTGGAAATTTCATTCATGCCAGCTTGAGGCATATAAATTTTGGCGTTTGATGGAACGTTACCTGGCGCTGTCTCCGGTATTTCAAGATGAGTTTCTGTAGCAGACGGATTCAGTGGATGGGGAATTGAATGCTTAGAACCGTAGGAAAAAGTAGGTGTTGTATAGGATAAACCAGAACCAGGTAGTCCTACGGTTGCTCTAACCCCTTTTTGCCCAACATTGACTGTTGCGCCTGGTACACCGATGCTTGCGCTTATTCCACGCTTACCAATATTGAGGCGAACGCCGGGGAAAAGAGTAAAGGTTTGTCTGAAGCGGAGAGACATAAGGTAATCCCTGTGTAGTAATACGTACCAAAGCCTGAAATTTTCTTCGTATGAACATTAAGCTGATACTGAAGCCTAATTCTTAGCCTATTCCAATGCTGACTTATAGAAATTGATTATTGCTTCAAAAAATACAGCAATAAATTGGCTTCTTCATGAGTAATTCTCGCACTCAGCGTGATAAATATCCATATGAATTATGGTGGTGGTGATCAAAATTAACTTGCGAATAGTATTATTATGGATGTTAATTATAATGATTAATCGCCAGAAATGTCTGTGCGTCTACCATGAAAGATATTCTCTACCTACATTTCCCATACGTCTCACAATGTGGCCGATAGGAGACAGTTCACTCTGCTGTTCACTCATATCCGCCAGCACCCACCAAAATCTAGCGTGTGAACTCAGGCGCTGTGTTAACGCCGCTTGCGGACGAGTAAATCACCTGCAACCCTTCCCATTATTCCACTGTTCTCACTCTTAACCCCGCCGATCAAACCGATAAACCAGCGCCAGCGACAATGCCAGGAGTAAAAGCGGCGGGGCAAGGGCGGTGAAGGGCGCGTTGAGGGCGAACAGCAACCCCAGGTTGAGGACGATCTGGTAAGCGATGTAGGTCAGCAACCCGATGATGACGCCGAGCGCTAATCGGCTGCCCATGCCGGGCGCACGTGGGGCGGTGAAGGTAAACGGGATGGCCAGCAAAATCATCGCCAGCACCAGCAGAGGCTGGCCGAGTTTTTTCCACAGCGCCAGGCGGTATTCGGTGCTGGGTTGCCCAGAGCCCTGCAGATAATCGATATAGCGATCCAGCTGTTGGAGCGAGAAACTGCCCGCCGGCAGGGTCAGCTCTTTCAGGCTCGGCACCGCGAACAGCGAGCGCCAGAGCAGGCTGTCTTGCCGCGCAATCGTCTCCTTTCTGCCTTGCCAGCTTTTCTGCATCACGATATGCAGCAGCCAGTTGCCGTCGGCGGCGGTGCTGGCGCTGTCGGCGTAAATGTAAGATTCCAGCGCGCGGTTGGCCTGATAACGGAAGATCTCTATGCCGTGGGGCTGGTCGTTCTCATCGACGGTTTTGACCGTCACAAACTCGTTGCCGCGCCGCGCCCACAGCGGGTTAACGGTGACGTCGTTACTGTTCGACTGCGCCAGCGCGTTGTTCTTCATCTGCAGCGCGCGTTGCTGCAGCGGCGAAGCGGCCCATTCATCGAGGGCGCCGAGCGAGAGGTTCATCAGCAGCCCAGCGGCGAGCATCACCAGCGCAATGCGGAATATCGACATCCCGGTGGAACGGATCGCCGTCAGCTCCAGAGTTTTCGACAGCTGCCCCAGCCCGACGATGCCGCCGAGCAGCGCGATAAACGGCCCCAAGTCGACTAGGCTGCGCGGCAGAGTCATCACGGTCACCAGCAGCGCCTGCTGCCAGCGGTAGCCGCCCGGAGTGACGTCCTCCAGCTCGTTGATCAGCGTGAAGGTGGTGAACAGCGGGATGAGCAGCCCGGCCGCGGCGGCGAAGCCGATGAACACGTTGCGCATTAGGTAGCGGCTAAAAATAGTCATCGGGAGGGTTTCCGCAGCAGGGATAAGTCGCGCGCCAGCAGCAGGGCGATGCCGACAGCCATCGCCAGCGGCACCAGCCAAACGCCGGGGATCGTCGGCAGAGAGCCGTTGGCCACCAGCGTGCGGCAAATGTTGCCGCCATAGAAAATCACGGTAAACAGCACCGTCAGGGGCAGCAGCGCGGCGTAGCGCCCCTGCCGCGGCTTGATGCGGCTAAAGGGGATCGCCAGCAGCACCATCAGCACGGTGGTCAGCCCACGGCTCTCGCGCCATTGCAGTTCGGCGGCGTCGCCCGGATCGGCGGAGCGCGCCAGTTCCGCCGGCGAGGCCGACTTGTGCCGGCTCTCGGCGCTGGGCACGAACGGTTTGAGCGCGATGTCAAAGTTGTCGTAATTCTGGCCGTTGTCGTCGGCACCCTGGCGATCCAGCACATAGGCGGTGCCGGTTTTCAGCCGCACGGCGGGGCTGGCGGGAGAGGCGTCGAGCACTTCCACCGACTGCGCGCGGTACAGGTTGGTGTGATGGCCGCCGCGCACATAAATCAGGGCGTCCGTCAGGTGGTTGGCCGTTTTGTCGACGTGATTGGCGAGGATCATGCGGCCGTTGCCGCTGACGTTGAATTTGTCGGCCTGCAGGTGGCTCACGTCCAGCACCGACTGCGACTGTTGCTGCAGCTGATAAATATTGGCGTACGCCCAGGGCCTGCCATACAGCGACAGCAGCGTGACCGCTATCGCCAGCGGCACCGCGAGCAGCAGCACCGCCTTGTACAGCCGCAGCGGGCTGGCGCCGGCGGCCAGCATGGCGGTGATCTCCGCATCGCTGTACATCTGGCTTAGCGCCACCGCCACCGAGACATACAGCGCGACGGGCAATATCATCTCCAGCGCAATCAGCGACTTATAGAAAACCACGTCGGCCACCACCCGCAGCGCCAGCGTGCCGTTGGCGGCGTCGGTCAGGTAGCGCTGGGCGGAGTAGCTGGCGAACATGAAGATCAGAAACCCGGCGATCATCATCACCAGGCGGCGGATCTCAACCGTGATATAGCGTTCAATCAAAGGCATGCGTTATCGGCTCCCGGCGGCGTGCGCTTCATGGCGCCTCCCGCGCGATCAGCGCGCGCAGCAGGGCGATCACCTGGTCAACTTCCTGCGGGGTGAGTGCGCCGTCCTTCGCCCACTGCACGCGCCCGGCCTTGTCCAGCACCACGATGGTGGAGCTCTCCTCCGGCAGCCGCCAGGCCATGCGCCCCAGCCCGTCGCTGTCGACGATAAATTGCGCCCAGGGATAATGCCGTTTGTTTTTCTCGATCTTGCCGCGCACGAAGAAGCCGGAGCCCGGTATCGCATCGTCGGTGTTGACGATGGTGGTGGGCTGGAAGCGGTCGCCCGGCAGGTTCGCGTCCTTGACGGCGTTGATCAGCAGCGAGTTCTTCTTTTTGGCGGAGGTGCGCCCGGCGATGTACTGGATCACCCGCACCTTGCCCGCCAGTTTTGCGCTGTTCCACGGCCGGTAGCTGAAATCGCCGTTGCGCAGCAGCAGCTCGCCGCGATCGGCGATGGCGATCGGCGCCACCGGCCGGCCCTGCACGAAGTTATGCGCCGGCGCCGCCAGCGGCGACAGCAGCAGCGCAAGGGCCAGCAAGCGAGGTAACGTCATCATGGCTACGGGCAACACGCTTATCTGCCGGCCGCGACGGCCGACGGGGAAAACGACAGCGGAAAACGCGCCAGCAGCAGCTCCAGGCGCTGGCGGATGTCGATGTCCAGCGTCGCCGGCCGGTCATAGATATCGCCGCCGGCCAGCTTGTCCGCCACCATCACGTCGTGCCGGTCGCCCATCAGGCCGTTAATCGCCGCCAGGAAGCGCGAGATCTGCCGGGCCTCGCGGTTGTCCGGATCGATCGATCTCAGCGTGTCGTAAAACGACACCTGGCGACTGACGATTTTGCGCACGTCGTGGAATTGATGCCCGGTCAGCGCCGGGCCGGCGATCAGCGTCTGCAGCTGGCGCATCTGCTCCTGGCGGTAGGCGATAAAGCCCTGTGCGCTTTCCAGGCGGGTGTGGCGCAGCGCATAGCGCACGTAAGACCATACCGGCTTGCTGAGCAGCAGCCGCAGCAGGTTGCCGTACAGCGTCAGGTTCTTCTGGTTGCCGTTGCGAAACGCGTCCTGAAAATGGCCGAGCACCACGGTGGTGGTGTGGAACAGGCGGTTGGCGCGGTGGGGCGCGCCGTACAGCTGCTGGGCGAAGCGCAGGTGCTTATAGCGGGCGCGGATATATTTGTAGCGCATGCGCGTTGCCGCCGCCAACTGCGGGTCTTGCAGGAAACCGTTCACCAGTTGCAGCAGCTCGCGGCGGGAAAAGCCGTCTTCCCAAAACTGCAGGCACAGCGCGTAGTTGTCCCGGATGCTCTCGGGGGAGCATTCCAGATCGATCTGCTGCGGCAGGCTGATATTCGCCTCGACCAGGTCATCCTCTTCCACGGCGACAAACAGCGCCTGGGTGGTTTCGGCGGAGAACTTCTTCCAATTCGTGTTAGCGGTCATTGATTACTCTCTTTGGGCACATTCAGCCCCAACATAAAGCGATTGCGGTAGGCGCCGATCGTCGGTATCAGGGATAACAGCACGTCTAAACATTGCCCCAGTAAATAAGCGAAGGCGGCGCCCTGCACGCCGAAGGCATACGCCATCGACACCAGCAGCGCAATGTAGGCCGCCGAGGCCGTCGCCTGCGCGATCAGGAAGGCACGCTGCTTGCCCGCCATAAACAGCAAGGATTCCTGCGGGAAGCCCATCATCGAGACGATGATCGCGCCCAGCATGATTTGAATCAGGTCATAGGCTTCCAGGTATTGCTGCCCGAAGACCGCGGAAATAAGCGGCTTGCCCACCAGCAACATCAACACCGCGACGGCCAGACCGATGCCGCCGGCCAGCAACGAAGAGCGCAGGCCCAGCAGCCACGGGGTCTTGGTGCGCGGATCCAGGCGCATGATCTCGGGATAGAAGCTTTTCTCCAGCAGCTTGGCCGGGGTGCCCGTCGCATCGAAGAAGGTCATGGCGATCTTGAACAGCCCGGCGGCGGCCGGCCCGAGCACCACGCCCACCAGCACGGTGGTGCAGGAGTTGCGCGCGGCCCAGATGGTGTGGGCGATGTTGGTGGTCCAGACGAAGTTCCAGGCGCCCTCGATGCGGCGCGCGACGTTGAACAGGCGCGGCCTCAGCGCGCCGTGGATATCGCGACGGCGCAGCTCGCGCGCGGTGAACCACCAAAACAGCGTGCCGCCGATCAGGTTAGAGGCGTACCAGGTGACGATAAAGCCGGGGAACCCCAGATCGAAATAATAGGAGATGACGCTGCCCACCGCCTGCAGGAACGGCTTGATCGCCTGCTGGATGGCGATGAGATCGAAGCGGTTGAAGGCGCGCAGCACGCCGGTCGGCGTGGACGAGGTCATCGACGGGATCAGGGTGCAGTACAGCATGGCGAGCCAGAAGCTTTCGCTGTCCAACCCCAGGGCGTGTGACAAGAACGGCAGCATGATCATGCCGCCCAGCACGGCGATGACGCCGCTGGCGATATCCAGGCCGAAGGAGAACGCGACGACGTCGCGGAAGCGCCCGGTATTTTGATGCTCCAGCGCCGGGGTGCCGAATTGCACCACAAACTGCCAGGTCTGGAATTTGATGAAATCGCTGACCGCTTTGGTATAGGCCTGGATCACCACCAGCACGCCGAACATTTCAGGCGACATGCCCTTACCGGCGCAGGAGAGCGCCAGCAGGCCAAGCAGTGCGCTGGCGACGCTGCCGGAGCCTAAATAGGCGGCATTACGTAAAATGGAACGAAACGCGCCATCGGAAAACCATCGTTTCATAACTTAAACCAGCCATCATCATTATTTTTGTGCATCTTGTGTTCCGCACTCATGCGCTTGCCCTGCATCTTTTTAATAAACCTGAGTTTCTTTACCGGCGTTTTCGCCGGGTTGCCCGATGTCGCTCTGTGGGCGTTTCGCGGGATTCACCACGGCGGAAATGGCGTTGAGCGCGTTGCTCAGCACCTCGTCGTAAGGGGCTCTGGCGTCCAGCTCGATGATGCGCGCGCCGTTGTACTGCAGGCGCACCATGGCGGAAATCTTGTCTTTCAGCTCTTCATAGCTGTGATCGGGCTTGCGGGAAAACGCCGTATCGACGTCGATATCCAGGCGAATGATCAGCTCCGGCCGATAGACGGCCATGCGTTGATATAAACGGCGTTCGCGCGCCGCCAGGCGGCGCAATAGTCGGCCTTTTGCGCGTTCCACGCCGATGCCGGGCCCATCGTAGTAAAAACCGGAAATTTCCGCCTGCGGGTAGCGATCGCTGATCACCAGCACGCCGCTCTGCGCCAGCCGCCGCACCTTGCGCAGGTTGGCGGCGCGCCACAGCGAAAAGCCGTACATGATCAGCGCCGCCCACAGCGCCGGCGGCCTGTTGCTCATGCGCTGGGTTTTATCGGATTTGGCCGCCAGACGCCGCTCCAGCCACACGCCGATGAACGGCAATTTCTTGATTTTGTCGCCGTCTTCGCCGGAGATCAGCCCTAAATAGCGGCGCTGCGTGGGGCGATGCTGCTGCAGGTTTTTCACCAGATCGGCGGTCAGCGTGGACTTGCCCGTGCCGTCGCTGCCCACCACGGCAATCAGCCCGGTGATGCAGCCGTGAGAGATATCCTGCTCGGCAGTGAGTTTATTTTTTTTCATCTGTTTCAGTACGAAAAGGTTATTTGGCGGCTAGGCATTGGCGGCCCTCAGCGATATTTTAACGGCGCGCAGCGAAGCATCGAAAATATGCTTGGCCGGCTCGCGGCCGTCCAAATCCAATATGTTAGCGCCGTTAAACGTCAGGTGCGGGATGACGGCGATCTTTTCACGCAACGCCGCCAACGAGTGATCGGGTTTGCGTGAATAGGCCGTTTGCTCGTCAATATCCAACCGAATTAATAATAAGGGCTGATAAGACGCCATCCAGTGGTACAGGCGTTGTTCGCGTTTTCTCAGCCAGCGTATCCAGCGATTGCCGCCGGCGGTTTTTGCCAGCTGCGGGCCATCGAAACGAAATCCCGCCACTTCGGCCTGCGGATAACGATCGGTAATCAGCAATGCGCCGCGGCGACTTTTCTTCAGCATGCGGCGGAATTTAAAAACGCGCCAATAGGAAAGTAAAAAGATCACCAGCGCCGTGGCATTATCCGGCGGCGTAGCAGGGCGATCGTGCACGCGCTGCGATTTCTTCAGCAAATAACGCCCGAAGGGCGCGCCAATAATCGGCAGCGAACTGATCCATTCGCCGATACGCCCGGAAGACTGGCCGAGATAAAGCAGTTCGGCAGGTTCTTGCGCCGATAAGGCCTCGACCAGACTGGCGGCCAGGGTGGATTTTCCCGAGCCGTCACAGCCGGTTATCGCTATTACGCGCACGGGCGAGCGATCAGATGAAGGTCTTATCTGCTGACTCACAATAATTAATCCAATGCGAAAAAAACTATTGTATTCCAATACGCCTTGGGTTCAAGATATTTATTGTGCTTTGCCGCGATAAAATAATGGGTTCAGTATTCCTGTTGGTTATTTGAATTGATATTTATGGCGTTCGTTCTTGTTATTTTGTGCTAATTGGCCGGGCGTGAGCCGGTTTCGCTTTTTATGTTAACTTTCGGCCTGGCTGACGGCGAAAAAAGAGCAGAGGTTTTCCATTTTCGCTTAATCTTTTGTGCGGTTTGGCGCGGCGTCATGGCAATTATCTTCGCGCTGCCGTCGCGGCCGTGAGCGATATTTCGTTTCAAATAGGGCATGCCGTTTCTGGTGTATTGAAAGAGAGTCTGATTATGAATGCAAAATTTCCGCCGCTGATTGCGGTTATCGGCAGCGACGGATCGGGTAAGTCCACCGTTTGTGAACATCTGATCGAATATGTGAAACATTATGGCCCGGCGGTGCAGGTGCATCTGGGCAAACAGGCGGGCAACGTCGGGCGCGCGGCGGCGAAACTGCCGCTGCTCGGGCGCTCGGTGGGCAAGGCTATCGAAAGCAATACCAAAAAAGTCAAAACGAAGAAATCCCGCATCGGCCTGTTGCCGTCGGCGGTGATCATCGCCTTCGTGGGGCGGCGGCTGCTGCGGTTTCGCCGCATGCTGGCGTTTCGGCGGCAGGGGTTCATCGTGCTGACCGACCGTTTTCCGCAGGCGCAAATCCCCGGCGCTTACGATGGCACGGTATTTCCCGTCGATGTCGAAGGCAGCCGTTTCGTCCGTTGGCTGGCGGCGCGGGAGCGGGCGGCGTTTCAGTGGATGGCGAAGCAAAAACCGGATCTGGTGCTCAAGCTGAATGTCAGTCTGGACGTGGCCTGCGCCCGTAAACCCGATCACCGCAAAGCGGCGCTGGAGAAGAAGATCGCCGTCACGCCGTTATTGACCTTCGAAGGCGCCGACATCGTGGATCTCGATGCCGATCGGCCGATCGAGGAGGTGCTTTCGGCGGCGGAAAAAGCCATCGAGGAATTTATGGCGGTGCAGGGGTATCGCTATTCGGCTGATGGGGCATCACCGGCTGCGCGCTGAGGCGCAGCGATTCGGCAGGGCGGCGATGGCGTTTTCGCCGCCGCCGCGGCCGAGAGGGAAGGCTTTATTTTTTCAGCGCCGCAAAGGCGCGCACGATGGTGTCTATTTCTTCATCGCTGTGCGCGGCATTGACGCTGCAGCGCAGCAGGGTGACGCCCGCCGGCGCGGCCGGCGGCAGCACCAGGTTCACATACACGCCGTGGGCGATCAGCTCGCGCCAGAAACGCAACCCTTCTTCCTTTGAACCGATCATGACCGGCACCACCGGGCTGATGCGCGGCCCCAGGGTATAGCCCAGTTCGGCGAGGCCGTGGTACAGGCGGTGCGCATTGCTCCACAGTTTTTCCCGCAGCTCGGGATGGCGGGCGATTTTTTGCAGCGCCGTGCGCACCGAAGCGATGCTGGACGGCGACGGCGAAGCGGTAAAGATATACGGCCGGCTGCTGTAGCGCAGCACGTCCATCCCCTTGCCGCCGACGGCGAAGCCGCCGATCGAAGCCAGGCTTTTGCTGAAGGTGCCCAGGATGATATCCACGTCTTGCTCGACGCCCAGCGCTTCGGCCAGGCCGCGGCCGTGCTCGCCCATCACGCCGAAGGAGTGCGCTTCGTCGACCAGCAGATACCCGCCCAATCGCCGCTTGATGTCGACGATTTCCACCAGCGGGGCGACGTCGCCCAGCATGCTGTAGATGCCTTCCACGATAATGATCGCTTCGCGCGCGCGTTCGCCCAGGCGCACCATGCGGCGCTCCAGATCGGCGGCGTCATTGTGGCGGAAGCGAATAATCTCCGCGCCGCCGAGGGCGCAGGCGTCGTAAATGCTCGCGTGGCTGTCCGCGTCGATCAGCACCACGGCACCCGGTCCCGCCAGCGTGCTGATGACGCCCAGGTTGGCGGTATAGCCGGTGGAGAACACGATGGCGCTCGGGCGATCGAAGAATTCCGCCAGCTCCCGTTCGAGCGCCAGGTGCGATCCGTAGCTGCCGTTCGCCATGCGCGAGCCGGTGGTGCCGGTGCCGAGCGCGGCCAGAGCCGCCTGGCCGGCGGCGATCGCCTGCGCATCGAACGTCAGGCCAAGGTAATTATTGGTGCCGGCGAGGACAATCTTTTGATCGCCGATGCGCCCCTGGGTGGCGGAATACACTTCGTCGATACAGGTGCCGAACGGATTCAGACCGGACGTTTGAAATTGTTCACGGTCATTGGCGAGCCGCGCAAACTTATCATACAGTCCCATGGTTTTTCTCCAGATAAGGGCGCAGCGCGTCAAGCAGTTGCTCAGGCGTTCTGACATCAAGCAATATATTGATAGGAATGGAGATATCTAATTCATCTTCCAGCATCATCAGCAGATCCAAGACTCTGATGGATTCCAGGCCAAGATCATTGACGAGATCGCTATCAGGTTTTATTTCCACTCCGCCTTCGACGATACCTTGCAAACACGTCAGGATATAATCCATTACAGCATCGCGATTTAGCATAAGAACGTTGACACACCTCTACTTGGAATAATTAAAACAGCCCTTCACGCAGCGCGCGTTCCAAACTCACCTGTGGAAACCAATTAATCTGTTGCGACAGCGCCTGATTGTTGGCGGACCAGTCTTGATGGGTTAATTCGCGTATTTTGCTGCGCGTCAGCATCGGCTCCTGTTTTATCAGGCGGTTCCACAGCACGCTGATATCCGCCAGGGCTTTCAGCAGCGGCAGCGGAATGCCCACCAGCCGCACCGGCCCGTGACGCACGGCGGCGCCGATGTCCCGCAGGCGCAGCCAGTCATAGCCTTCGGCCACGCCGTCGCACAGTTCGTAAATATTCGACTGCGCGGGCTGCGCCAATAACCATTGGCCGACCGCCTTCGCCAAATCGCTCACGTGCAGAAAAGAGAGTCTGGCGTCAGGCGCGCCCAGCCGGGGCAGCACGCCGCGCAGCAGGCCGTTGAACAGCGGTTTCAGTTCTTTATCGCCCGGCCCGTAAACCGCCGTCGGGCGGAAAATCCCCAGCGCGATCTCGCCCGAAGCGGCGATCAATTGCTGCTCGGCGGCCTGTTTTGAATGGGCGTACCAGGACAGCGCCGGATGGCGCGCCGCCAGCGACGACATGAACAAGAAACGATTGCAGCGGCCGTTTTGCCTGGCCGCCTGCATCAGGTTCAGGCTGCCGGTCACGTTGCAGCGGGTGAACACCGCTTCCGCATGCCCGCGCACCTGGCCCGCACAGTGCACGACGCACTCGGCGCCGCGCACCAGTTCGGTGAGCGAAGGCCGGTCTTCCAGCGCGCCGGGGATCCACTGCAGGTTGTCCGCGGCGGCTTTGTCGGCTTGCCGCGTCAGGGCGCGCACGCTAAACCCCTGCGCCAGCAGTTCCCGGACGATATGCCGGCCGATAAAGCCGGTCGCGCCCGTCACCGCCACGGTGCCGCTCATTGCGCGAAACCGGCCAACTGCGGCATTTGCGGGTAGAGCGAAGCGCTCAGCCAGCGTTTCTTGGCTTCGGCGCGGGCGGGTTTGCCCGACGACGTGCGGGGAATGCTGTGCGGCGGCAGCAGCTCGATGTCCACCGCGATGCCGAATTCGCTTTGAATGCGCGCGCTCAGCGAATGCACGATCTGCTCCCGGCGCTCTTCCGAACTGACTCGGCATTGGATCTGCAAAATGATCCTGGCCGCTTCGTCGTGTTCTTCGGTCACGAAGGCGATCGCATCGCCGGAACGGATTTCCGGTTCGGATTCCGCGACGTACTCGATATCCTGCGGCCAGATATTGCGGCCGCGAATGATGATCAAATCCTTCTTGCGGCCGGTGACGTACAGATAGCCGTCCAGCAGGTAGCCCAGATCGCCGGTATCCATCCAGCCGGTCACCTGAATTTGCTGCTGGGACTCAGCATCGCAAAAATAGCCGTTCATCAGGCTGGGGCCGGAAATCGTGATATGGCCGACCTGGCGCTCCGGCAGCGGTTGCCCGGTTTCGCTGCGGATCTCGATGCGGTGGCCGGGCAGCGCACGGCCGCAGTTGACGAAGGTCGAGACGGCGCGGGTTTTTTTGCCCGGCGCGACCGCTTTACCCTCGTACTCCAAAATATCGCGGTCGACCGCGTTGGTTTGCGGGCCGGAGCAAGGATCGGAAAAGCTCACCGCCAGGGTGTTCTCGGCCAGGCCATAGCACGGCATGAAGGCTTTGCTGTCGAAGTTGATGCTGCTGAAGTGTTGGCCAAACTGGCCGAGCAACTCGGCCGGGATCGGCTCTGCGCCAACGCCTGCAACCCGCCAGCTGGAAAGATCCAGATCGGCCAGCTCTTTGGCGTTGCTGCGGCGCAGACACAGATCGTAGCCGAACGGCGGGGCGACGGAGACCGTGCCGCGATTCTTGGCGATCAGTTTCAGCCACTGCATCGGGCGCATGGCGAAATCTTGCGTGCGCAGATAATCGACGGACAGCTGGGTCGCCACCGGCGTCAGCAGGAAACCGACCAGGCCCATATCGTGATAGAAGGGCAGCCACGACACGCAGCGATCGCCCGCGCGCAGCTTGATGCCGTCGCGACTGATCGCATTCAGGTTTGCCATCGCCGCCCGCTGGGTGATGATCACGCCGCGCGGGAAGCGGGTGCTGCCCGAAGTGTATTGGAGATAGGCGATATCGTCGGGCGAAGGCGCCGGCAGCGCGATCTCCGGCTCCGGCAATGCGTTGAAATCCGCGTCGCTGAGGATGTGCATCGCTGACGCGTTTTCCGTGGCGGAGGCGATGAGCGGCGTCCACTCTTCGCTGCTGATGATAGCCGCCGGGTTGCAGCTGGCGATCAGCCCTTTCAGTTTGGCGGTGTAGGAGTCGCGCTGGCCCACGCCCATCGGGATCGCCAACGGCACCGCGACCAGGCCGGCATATTGGCAAGCGAAGAAGGCTTCGACGAATCCCGCGCTGGTTTCGGCGATAAGCGCCACGCGATCGCCTTTCTTGAGCTTCAGGGACAATAAACGCCGCGCGCCCGAGATCGCTTTTTGCTGCAGCGTGCGATATTCGAGAACGGTCACGAGTTGATTGCGACGGTCGTAAAAATTCATTCCCGTATTGCCTAGCGCCGCATAATCCAACGCGTCCACTAAAGTGGGGAAGTCCGCATAGCGCATGGGAAGAGAATGAACGGAACTTGTTTCAGACATAGACAAACTTAGCCATAGATTAAAAATCACCAAAAGAGAAAATCACTCTTGGCGAGGTAATTGATGTTTTACTATGAATAGGTTTTTGAATAAGTTTTTTATTCAACCATCTTCATTCCGCGAATAGCGTATATTGCCGTACTTGAGCGGCACGCCGGTTATTAACCCGGTAGCGCGTGAGCGGCCTGCATTATCAGCCTTGAGCGGCGACCTGGAGATATACGAGAGGTGATTGTAATACCCGAGGTTCGCCGTTCTTTAGTCTGCATCTGTCGGGCAGGAAATACCTGTCGGCTCATAGGTTATGACCTCATGCATGGCTATCTTCGAACTTAAACACTTCCTAAACAGTATGCCGCAAGAAATCAAAAAGTGAATGCCTCATTTAAGTTGATTCTTAAAAAGAGCATTAAGTGGTAAAAATGGCGGCGCGCCTCCTGATTAAAGTCGGTACACTTAAAGCGGCGGGTTTCTTTCGCCCAAATAGCACTAAATAATAAAAGAGCACGCATAGCGTAGCATGTCAGCGCCGCTTTGGGCTTTCCTTTTTTTGTTTAATCACGCTGCCTCAGTGCGCGTGATAGGCAAATAATGCGCTGGTTCACAGGGGGAAATATTCGGTTTTTCTTATCGTTGAACCGGAGGCGATACACAATCCAATAAAAGAGAACAGCATAAAAAATGCTAAAGGCGTTGTCGCGCTCATATTTAATTATTTTATTAAAACGTAAGGCTATTTATGATCCGTATTGAGAAAGTTCTGGATAAACGCGAACTTAAAGAATTTATTGCTTTCCCTTCGTTACTGTTTCGTGATGACCCGAACTGGATTGAGCCGCTGTATTTAGAGCGCGAAGAGCACCTGTCAAAGAAGAATCCCGGCACCGATCATATCGAATGGCAGGCGTGGGTGGCGAAAAAGCAGGGGAAGGTCGTCGGGCGCATCACCGCGCAAATCGATTCTCTGCACCGGGCGCTGCACGGAGAAGATACCGGTCACTTCGGCATGATCGACGCCGTTGACGATCCCGCCGTGTTCAGCGCGTTATTCACGGCGGCGGAGGAGTGGTTGCGGTCCAAGGGCACGCGGAAAATCACCGGGCCGTTCAGCCTCAATATCAATCAGGAAAGCGGCCTGCTGGTCGAAGGGTTCGACACGCCGCCGTCGGCCCTGATGACCCATGCCAGACCTTACTACGCGGCCCAGATAGCGCAGCAAGGGTATAGTGAAGGGATTGATTTGCTTGCTTATTGGATGAAAAGAACCGACCTGCATTTTTCGCCGTCGCTGACCCGGATGATGGATCAGGTGCGCAAAAAGGTGACCGTTCGCCGCCTCAACCGCAAGCGCTTTCGCGAGGAGATGCAGGTGCTGCGCGAGGTGTTCAACTCGGGGTGGCGGCATAACTGGGGGTTTGTTCCGTTCACCGAGCATGAGTTCGCCACCATGGGGGATCAGCTGAAGTTCCTGGTGCCCGACGATATGATCCATATCGCCGAGGTGGATGGCGCGCCCTGCGCCTTTATCGTCGGGTTGCCGAACATTAATGAGGCGATTGCCGATCTGCAGGGGCGGTTATTGCCGTTCGGTTGGGCGAAGTTATTGTGGCGGCTGAAAGTCAGCGGCGTTCGCACCGCGCGCGTGCCGCTGATGGGCGTTCGCCAGGAATATCAATTCAGCCGCATCGGGCCGATTATTGCATTGCTGTTGATTGAGGCGCTGCGCGAGCCGTTCGCCAAGCGCAATATCGACGCGCTGGAAATGTCGTGGATCCTGGAAACCAATACCGGCATGCGGACGATTTTAGAACGTATCGGCGCGGTGCCTTATAAGCGCTACCGCTTGTTCGAGAAAACGCTTTAACCGGCTGATAACGCATCGCCTTTTCACGTTCTCAGAATAATAACCGCGCCAGGGCATTTTCGGGCGGTGCCGTTTCAGGGGCAGGGTGACGGCGCGTGAGTGAATGCATCGCCGCCAGGAAGAGAACGGTTAAGGTCTTTAATTAATAAACTCGAGATAAATTCACGCCGCGTTATTTATTCGCGAGTGATTGTCGCAGTGTTGACGAGAGCAGATTGTATGCCTGTGGAAAAGAAAAAAGGAATAAGCCGATTAACCTACAGCATAAGGAATTCCTGGGCCGGGTTTATTGACGCCGTGCTTACCGAAGATGCGTTTCGTGAATTATTGGTTATTAACGCCATTTTACTGGTTGTTACATTTACTCTGGATATTACAAAAATGGAGCGGCTGTTATTAATCGCCTGCAGTTTCCTGCTGCTGGTGGTTGAGCTGCTTAATACGGCGATTGAAACCGTGGTCGATCGCATTTCGCTGGCGTTGCATCCGTTATCCAAACGCGCCAAAGATCTGGGCGGCGCAGCGCAGCTGGTGGCGGTGATAATGACCATCATTATTTGGGGGACGGTGCTGCTGGGAGGATAACGGCGAGGCGCGCTCCGGCGTTAAACCGGTTGCTGCGGCTAAATAAGCGGCTATTATCGTTGCTTTACGCCTTTGGCGCCATGGTAAGGATAGGTTGCCGTTATGCCCGTGAATTTTGATCTCAACGATCTTTATGCGTTTCGCGCGCTGGTGGAGTACGGCAATTTTCGGCTGGCCGCAGAGTCCATCTGCCTGTCGCAGTCGGCATTGAGCCGCAGGATTGAGAAGCTGGAAAACGCGCTGGGCATCAAACTGTTCGATCGCACCACCCGGCGCGTGACCTTGACGCTGTACGGGCAGGCCTTCGCCGAACGTTCGGAGCAGCTGCTGATGAACGTCGAAGCGGTGATGGCTGATATCGATAAGGTCAGCCAGGAGCGGGTGGGGCTGGTCACCGTCGCCACGGTGCCGTCGGCGGCCTACTATTTCATGCCCGACGTGATACGCCGTTTCCGGCTTCGCTATCCGCGCGTGCGCGTTAAGCTGATTGACGGCAGCGCAGGCAATGTCATCGAGGCGGTCACTGGCGGCCAGGCCGATTTCGGCATCTGCTTCGCCGGGCGGCTGCAGCCTAATCTTGAGTTTGTGCCGTTGGTGGGGGACGTCTACGTGGCCGCCTGCCGGCGCGACCATCCGCTCGCCGGTAAAAAGAGCCTCAGCTGGCGGGAGTTTTATCAGCAGGATTACGTGTCGCTGGATAAAACCTCCGGCAATCGCAATCTGCTCGATCAGCGCCTGGAACACATCGTGCAGGAACGCCCCAGCGTGTGTGAAACTCGCCATGTGACGACCATGCTGGGTATGGTTGAGGCGGGCATCGGCATTGCCGCCGTGCCCGCCATGTCGATGCCCGCTTCAGAGCACTCGGTGTTGACGTCGGTGCCGCTGGTCGATCCGGTGGTGAAACGCACCGTAGGCCTCATCAGACGCGGCGGCCGCATGCAGTCTTTCGTCGCCGCCGAGCTGGAAAAGCTGATTACTGAACAGTATCACTCTGCCTGACCGGCTGCGGCGCCGGCACGGTTCGCATGCCGGTCGCGCGAATGGTCGGCTGCGCCTGAGAGGAGGCGAGGAAGTCCAGCAGCGCTTTGCCTTCGCGGCGGTGTTCCGCCTTGGCGGTTACCGCGCCCGCGAAGCGGGTGATGTACTGCACGTTTTCAGGCAGCTCGCCGATAAAGGTCACGCCCGCCACGGGCAGCAATTCGCTGACCTGCTGGAAGCCCAGCGCGTATTTCCCCTGCGCCACTTCAGAGGCCACCGGAATGCGCTCAACCTTATGCGCTTTCCCTTTCACCTGTTCCTCGATGCCCAGCTTTTTGAACAGTTGGCCGCTGACATAGCGGCCGCTGGCGCTGTCGGAATAGGCGAAAGAGTCCGCCTGCAGCAAGACATTGCGCAGGTCGGCATCCGTTTTTATCACCGGCTTGGGCGCGCCCTGTTTGACCACCATGCCGATCGGCGAATCGGCCAGCTCCACGCGCGAACCCGGCTGGGTCCAGTGCTCTTTTTCCAGTTGGGTGAGCGCGTCGCCCACCATGATCAGCACATCGGCTTGCTCTCCGCGCGCCAGCCGCGCGGGGATCGCCTGCGGCGTTTTGCCCATCGAGGGGCCGGACACCAGAATGATTTTGTCGCCGCTTTGGGCTTCATACTCCGGGGCCAGCTTCTCCAGCGCGGCTTTGAAGCCACCGGAGATCATGACGGTCACGTCTTTGGCCAGCGCCGCCGTACTGCAGGAGGCGCACACCAGCGCGGCGAGGATCGAACGAGTGAGTTTTTGCATGGCATCATTCCTTTTGAGATGGCGGCTTAGCGCGCGGTTTGCAGCGGCATGGCGATGCGGCGATACATATACAGCGTCGCCAGCAGGGCGCACAGCGCGGCGAAGCTCATCCAGTAGCCCGGTGAAGCCTTGTCGCCGGTGTATTCGATCAACGCGGTGGAGACTACCGGCGTAAAGCCGCCGAACACCGCCGTCGCCAGGCTGTAGGCCAGCGAGAACCCGGCCACCCGCACTTCCGTTGGCATGATCTCCGTCAAGGCCGGGATCATGGCGCCGTTGTAGAGGCCGTAAATGAAGGACAGCCACAGCAGCACGGCCAGCATCATGCTGAAGCTGGGCGCGGCGGCGAGCAGGCTCAGCGCCGGGTAGGCAGTGGCCAATGTCAGCAACGTCATGGCGACCAGCACCGGTTTGCGGCCGAAACGGTCCGACAGCGCGCCGCCGATGGGCAGCCAGATGAAGTTGGAGATCGCCACCAGCAGGGTGACCAGCAAGCTGTCGGAAGCGCTGAGCAGCAGCACCTTTTTGCCGAAGGTCGGCGCATAGACGGTGATCAGGTAAAACGCGGTGGTGGTCATGGCGACCATCAGCATGCCGGCGATCACCACCGGCCAGTTCTTCAGCAGGGTTTTAAACACGTCGCGCATCGCCAGGTGGTGACGGCGAGCGGTAAATTCCTGCGTCTCTTCCAGCTTGCGGCGCAGGAAGAAGATGAAGGGAACGATCAGGCAGCCGAACAGGAAAGGCAGGCGCCAGCCCCATTCGCGAATGGCGCTTTCTTCCAGCGCCGCATTGAGCGCGAAGCCCATGGCCGCCGCCACCATGATAGCCACCTGCTGGCTGCCGGACTGCCAGCTGGTGTAGAAGCCTTTACGGCCCGGCGTGGCGATTTCAGCCAGGTAGACGGACACGCCGCCCAGCTCCGCGCCCGCCGAGAAGCCTTGCAACAGACGCCCGCACAGCACCAGCAGCGGCGCCCAAAGCCCGATGCTTTGGTAAGAGGGGATCAGCACGATCAGGAAGGTGCCCGCGGCCATGATCGACAGGGTCACGATCAACCCTTTGCGGCGGCCGACTTTATCGATGTAAGCGCCCAGCACGATGGCGCCGATCGGGCGCATCAGAAAACCTGCGCCGAATACCGCGAAGGTCATCATCAGCGAGGCGAACTCGCTGCTGGCCGGGAAAAAGGTGTGTGCGATGTAGGTAGCGTAAAAGCCGAACAGGAAAAAATCGAACTGCTCTAAAAAGTTGCCGGAGGTGACGCGCAGTATCGCGCCGGTTCTGGCCCGGGTGGTCATGGGTGAGGTAGAGGAATGCATCTTTATCTCCAGTTTGTTATTGGCGCTTGACGCCGCGCCTGTTGCTGAAGACTCGCTCAGGAAAATAAAGTAAATAAGCGCAATAAACTCATGGCGCGATGCGTTTGACGCATCAATCGGCGTTAACAATGTTGCCTAACCCGATGTAACGTGGCGTTAACAAGTGTGAGGGTTATCGCTTGCGGCGGCGGGCGTCGAAAATGGCATGCGCGTTTTGTGACAGGGTTCATAAAGGGGCGGCGGGGAAAGAAGGCAGTGACCAGGCAGTAACGGCTTCTGGGCCAGAGGGCGGTGCCGGCTGGGTACGGCGATATTTACCCGCACACATGATCCTGTTCTGGCTTCAACCTAACCGCGGGATCGCCCAATACGACATAATTACGAATATCATCGCGCGCGATTTGCAATGCCAGCAACTCAGCGGCGGGGACGGTTTGTCCATTCAGTTTGTTATTCAGTTTTTCCAGCAGCCTGGTGCTCAGTACGCCCCATTGTCCGTTGAAAGAGTCGGTGGCCATACCGACGCGTTGGCCGGCAAGCAAGCGATGGATGACGTCACGAAATCGTTGGGGCTGCGCCATACCGATTTCAGAAACGAAGCTGGATGCCCACACCCGATCAATATGTCCCAGAGAAGCCAGAATGCCTCCCTGGGGAAGCGTCATGAGCTTTTGCGGCAGGCGGGCCGTCATCGCATGTGGCGCAATGCGAACGCGATCCGCTTCAGAGTGAAAGTTATCGAACGCCGGCGTACCGGCGCCATAGCAGGCAAAAAACAAATGGATCATGCCATGAACGTTGGCATGCTCTGGAATATCTTGTGCGGCAAACCAGTGTTCATGGGTAATATCGCCATAAGCGGGCCAATCCTGACACACCAATGCCCCTTGATGATCCGCCAGTCGAGGGTCATCGGCCTGAAAGGCCATGCCGTGCGTGCCCGTGATCAGCAGCGAAGGCGGGTTATGTGGGGCACTGAGCAGGTGACTCAGGCAGGCTTTGGTCGCTTGCTCGCTTAATGAACTGTTTAACGCAAAGCGATACTTTTCACCCAACGGCCCGAGTGAACCTGTGCCAGCGCCAAAGGGGGTGGCGACATGCTTGATGAACAGCTGGGTGGCGCGATCGAAATCATGGCGGGTAGCGAACAGTTCAATACGCCGAGCTGTTTTGCGAGAGGCATCTGTTTCATGGGCCACGATGCTGTCTGCATAGGCGGTAAATTCTTCAAGTGTGGGGAAATCCAATCGCCCAACCCCGGCGACGAGATCCAGCGCATATTGAAATTCAAACGGAATGGCCTCTGGCGAACCGATCAGGACAAGATAATAAGGCATGCCGAGATCGGGATTAATCATATCTAATGAGGAACCATGACGATTAAGCCAGCCGCTGGCGCTTTCGCCCTGTCGGTAACCGTCTGGACCGGCGAAGATGCGGAATGTGCCGGCGGCCTGCTGCCGTCGCAATTCAACCAGAGGGGCCAGTGCGGCCAAATGAGGTGCCGAGTCCATATTCGCGGCGAAGAGGAGCCCCCAACCACTTTCGGACAGTTGGTCGGCATCGAAACCGAATTGCAAACCCAAATGCGCTCTGTCGGGAAATGCCGCGCCGACGGTTTGTCCGAGCAGTGATTCAGCGGCAGACTGATGCTGCTCGTGCTGATCCATGCCCCCGGTTTCCAATGGCAACCCCGTGTCAGCGTGAATGCCGAAAGCCAGTAGCGGCATCTGTTCTTCGTCAATCATGATGCGTCCGCCGTTTTGAGCGCCGCTTGCCAGAGCAGATGGGCCACTTCGGGGCCGGCAATATCGCTGTGCGAGCCGGAGATGCCGTTGCCATGGCAAATAAAATTGCTGCTGTTCACGTTATAAATGTGAGCCGGAACGAAGGCATAGATGCCAGCGGCTGGCAATAGGGTAATATTGTGAGCGGTGGGTATGCCACAAATGCCCAACGCGCCAATTGCGGCATAGAGCGGAGGAAACATGTAGGCGACCTGGCCAGCCACCCCTGCTGCCCAGGGATAAAGTTTGCCGACGGCCATGTCGCTGTCCGAGCGCGTAGCCACTAAAGGCCCGCTGATTTTCTTTTCCATCAGGATGTTATTGAAGAATCCTGCCGTTTCATGTGATGTAGGGAGTGATGAGGTAAAGGACCAGATAGACATGGCGCCTTGGACCAATACGCAAGAGTTTATCGGGAATGGCAACGGCGTAGCGCCAGCAGGGCCCGCAATGGCCGCGCTGGCGACTATGCAACCGAAACTGTGTCCCATCAGATGGATGCGTACGGCGGGTGAGGCTTGCTGCATAGCGCGCAGCAGAGGATGCAGCCCTCTTTCGCCGACGTCTTTGGCTCTTTTCTTCATCGTCCAAAAAGTTAATTGCCGCAGAGGCGCCAGTAACGGGTTGTCGCCGACATCATTACCGAAGGCCACATTATTGACGGCTTCAGCCACGGTTTGATCGGGATCGAAAGGCAGACGATCGGCGGAGCCTTCACCCGGTGCGCCGTTGGCACCCAAATCCAGTGCGGCATTGAGCTCTAAATAGGCCGCACGCAAGGTGTCGGATAACGTCATTGACGCGGAGTCTGTGCGTACTTCATCAAAGATTTTATACAGCGCCGCCCGAACTTCCGGTGCGCCGCCGAGTTCCTCGGTATGGCCGTCGACCCTCTCTCTCAATGTCTGCCCGTTAGCGGGGGAGAAACTGGTGTCTGAGGCTCCTTTTTCGTCCCCCCATGCCAGGCTGGGCCAGTGAAAGCCAATGTGCATTTCTTTAAACGAGGGGATTTGTTGCAGCATATGCAGGCGATCTTCATCCAGCGAGGCAAAAGCGCCGATCCAACTGTCAAATTGAGCGAAGGCTTTGGCCTTATCCTGATGCCAGCCGTGGCAGCGAATGAACACGTCGGTAATGCCATTGTCCACCAGGGATGACAGCATCAACTCGCTCAGTTTGCCGTTAGGTGCATCGGGATCGTTATCTAGTTCCGCGCCGTTTTTATCGGTGACAATCATGAAATAGTTTGTATCCGTTGTCGGGATCGTGCGGTATGGCATACAACCTCCTAAAAAGTCATTTCGATGGATTGTCGGGACACGGGTCATTAATGGACGCATAGTGGAAGTATTTGTCGATGTCTCCAGGCTGGAATGTCGGGCGGTTCGCCCATTTACAAGCCTGTTTTATCCAGCTTTTCATGCGCAGATCCCAAATGGCTGTGCCGGCGCTTGATGAAGAAACCAGCCATTCTCCATCCTGAGAAAGGGCGAGGGCGGTGATTGGCGTCGTGTGGAAGTCTTGTGCGATGTGCATGGCTGAACCTGCGACGAACACGGACAACTGCCCTTTGTTGTCCCCCATGGCGACGGTGTTGCCATCACCCGCGACGGCCAATAGATGGGGGATAAAAAAAGAATCATTTTTCTTCTGTGTGAACGACCAGTCCTCCCCGTTTATCGTTGCGGAATATATCTTGCCCGAGAAGTCGCCCAGCAGCATCGTTTGGCCTGAAGAATCGAACGCCAGTGTTTCGATCGGCGCACGCATATTGCTGGATTCAGAACGTTCGCTCGCAACCTGAATGACGCGGGTTTTGACTATCTCAAGTTCTTCACGTGACTGAGCGTTGAATCGCCATGAGACGATTTCATTCTTGTCATTTATGGTCATGATTTCGTCGCTGTTGGGTTTGAACCAGGGCAATGGAAAGTAGACGTTGCGCTGAGTTTTAATTTCTTTGCAGGTGAATCCATGGGGGGCTGACGCGGTGAGGCGATACAGTTTATTGGCGAGCTCTCGCCCGTTCTTGCCGACGAGGGTAACCGCCAGCAGGGTGCCGGCATCATTGACGCGAATGGCGGCGATGCGGCGGCCTGGCGGTTGCAGCAGGCACGCCAGCGGCTCGCCTTGGGAAGGTGAAATCAGCACATTGCGAAACACCTCAACGCCTTGCTGTTGCGCAGCAAAGAGCGTCGTGGCTGAGGGGGACCACGCGAGAGCGACGACGTTCGATACCGGCAACTGCCGAATGACCGATGGTTGGCCGGTATTGGTATCCAACCGATATTGCGTCAGCCCTGTCGCCTGTACGGTGAATAGCTGACGGTTTGCTTTACTGTCGACAAACAGCGCAGGAGCTTGAGGACTAAGCAAAAATTGCCCTAAAGGATGTCTGTCAACGCGCAAATTGACTTTGAGTATGTCGCCGGCTTCACTGGTGACATAGGCGGTTTGCTCATCAGGCTCGGTCGCGACGCTGACCAACTGCCGCGGAAATTGCAAAAGGGTGCGGTTGGTGGGAGCGGCGGCATTATTGGCCGAAAACAGCCACAGCTTGAGGCTCCCATCCCAGCTTAATGACAAGAGGTCGCCATTTTGCAGATACTTGAGTTGCGCGACGGTTTGCTGATGAGCGTTGATAATCGTTGGCCAGTAAAAGAACGACGATTTTGGCAAGGGGGCGTCGGCTCGCGGCGAAACATCCTTTTCGACGTTATTCTTGGTCGGAGAAAGGCGTGAAGTGTCCCAGATATAAATGTAGCCATCCCTGCTGCCGGCTGCGATAAATCGTCCATCGGGGCTGATGTCGATACTGTAAAAAGTTTTGCTGTACTCGGTCTCTGACGCGATGGCCGCCAATGGGATGGACTGTTGCGGTTTACCTTGGCTAAACGTCTGCCATTTGACTGCCCTGCTTGTGGCGATGGCGACGTTATCCAGAGCATTTTGGGGGGCGACGGCGGTGGCCATCACGGAGTTGGTTTTCTTATCGAATTGTTGTGACAATAATTCAAATTCGGCTCCGGATATTTTCCACACGGCCAGCGTACCGTCTTGATATCCGGCATAAAGCCTGTCGCCAGCTGCCGTGATGGCACGCACCTTGTTGCTTACATGCTTAGTGTTGTCACTATCGGGCAGATGTAGCGGGCCTCCCACGGTTTTTCTTGTCGCCAGACCCCAGATGCGGATCGTCCCATCGCCATCTCCAGTCGCCAATAGTTTAGGTGTGACTAATGTTAAGGTGTTAATTCCCGAGGGATGCGCCTGTTGCACCTCTTCGGGGGGGATGAATTCGCTGTTCGCACCGCAGGTTTTTATCGAGAAACGGTCACGGCCGATCTTGGCGCTAATGCATTCGTTCTCGCGGATTCGTACTACTGTGGTTTTGCCATCGCCGAGAGTATCAATGCGCTCAAGTTGTCTATAGCGGCCGAGATAGTCGCCGAGCAACATTTGAAAATTGAACGTCAACAGATTGTTTGAGTTGGCTGGTAACCGTAACTGCGCGCCGGCCGCGGTGGCTAAGGCTTCCAAACCTGGGTTGGGGTGATCGTTGAGAATGGAAAGAATACCGGTTTGAATGGCGAGATAATTCAACGCGAGCTTGGTTTTCTGTTGTTCATCGGCGCTTTTGTCAACAAAGAAACCAATAATTATCGCCAAAACGGCGATGACTAAACCCGAAGCGCAAAAAAGCTGCTGTTTCCTGCGGCGATACGACGCATACGCCGCGAGGAATCGCGCCTCGACTTTTGAATCGGGAGCATCGCTTTCCGCCGGCCTCATTTTTCGTTGGGTACGGTATGGCAGGGCGCGAAAGTAATCTGGTTTTTCGCCGTCCATATGCCATATCCGCGCCTGTTTTTGCCATTCTTTCAGATTATTGCTACGCCACTCTTCTATGCTGCGGCGTACGGGGCCGGCTAAACGATCGTGCGCCAATTCATACCACATGTCGTCTTCACGGCTTTGACGACGGATGAGATGGTGCTCCTCGAGCTTTTGAATTTCTTTAAGTGATGGCCCGTCCGTGCTTTGCGGGCTGAAAATCACGGCTGAGCGGCGCCCACTTAACGTCAGCAGATACCGGTCTATCCAATCTCCCAACGTTCTGAATCGATGGGGATCTTGCGCCGCCAGATTGAGCGTCTTGGTGCAGTAATCCAGTAAGGCATTGTCCGGGTTATATCCCGCCACGTCGGCGACGCGAACCTCACAGACCTGCCGCTCGGTTTGGCTTAAGGTGTTCCACAGATCCGTACAGATAACCTGCAGCTGTACCGGTTCCACGGTCTTACTCGGGCGTGCGCCTTCCGGCGCTTTAATCAATTCGCTGACCAGCAACTGCGCCGCATCTGTTCCGTCTTGCACTGGAAAAGCGACGCCCATGGCTTCTGCCGGCCCCTTGATGGCGGCGACGGCTTGCTCGACCGACAACAGGTTTAAACGGTAGGTGTTGTTAAGGCGGGTGGGAATATCATCGCGGAAATCATCAAGCCAGGAGAAGTATTCTTCTCGCATGCTGATGAGGAGCCAGATAGTTTTTTCGTCGTTTGACAGCAGTTCTTTCAACTGCTGGAAAAAGACTTTTTGTTGCTCGTAGGGGACATTACCGGTTAACACTTCCTCAAATTGATCGAGCACCAACAGAAGACGCTTCGGCGGATCAGATTCAGGCAGAGTGATACGGTTGAAGTAGGTAAGAAGCGTATCATTGGGACGAATCGAGCCAAAACTATCTTGGTCCAGGCGCTGCAAGAGGGAGATGACCGGATCGGTATCATCGGCCTGCGCGATGCGCTGCACGGGTAAAACATGGAACAGCGTTGTCAGTGTGGATAAAAGGCCGTTCTTGGCCATCAAAAGCGAGGTTTTACCCGCTCCGGAAGGGGAGTACAGCACGATTATCCGATCCGAGATTAAGCGCCATTGCAGTTGCTTAATGTCCGCGTCGCGACCGAAGAGTGTTTGTTCGGCGCTAAAAGGGCTGGGGCCTACGTAAGGAGCCTTCATGAGTCCTCCTGCGTACGGGCATTTAATTCCGCCATAAAGGTGGTAACGTCTCCCCAGTACAGACGCCATTGGGCCTTCGTCTGCAGGTATTTTTCGATATAGCGGCGTGCGCTGCCGGGATCAAGAATGCTGTTTGGATCAATTTGTACAGAGAAATGTTCGATATTTTTGCGCAGGTCATGGCCTTCCAACAGTAAAAGGCTGCGAAACAGTACCCGAAACTCCCAGGATTCAGCCTGCAGGCCGACAAACAGCAGCGCGCTGCTGTTCAGCCTGGCACGGACGTAAAGGGGAATGGCGTCTTGGGCGGAAGAGACTTTGGTCAGGTAGTCAAAAAAATGATCTTCGGTTAACACCAGCGATTTTGGCGTGGATAAATCCCCGAAGAGCTTGAACACGATCGGATGGGTCGCAGTGCCTTCGTCCGCCGGGCTGGCGGGGGCTCGGCTGACATAATTGGCATCGCAAATTTCAGCGTGTATATTCCACCTCAGCAGGCGGACTGTCGGCGTCGCGCCCTGTTCTTTGAGGGCATCGACCAGTAGATCGCTGGGATCGGTGGTGATGTAAACCGGGAGTTTATAGCCGGCCAAGATCCGCAGCGGATCAAGAGGGGTACGGGCGCGGATTTTTTGCCCCACCACTGAAACCAGTTCTCCTAGTGATGTGTAGATCTCCATTTGATCTAAACCTTTTAGCCGGTCCGGCACATCGTCAGGATATTTCTCAAGAATTCGCTCATAGACGTACTTGTAAAATTCCTGACGGGGGTATTTGTCTTGCCGCATCACGGCAAGATATTGTGCAATCTGCGGCAGACCCGCCACGTCGTGCCCACCTAACGGATAGTGGTAGATTTCCCCCCATTCACGTGCCAGTTCACGCCGCGAGCCGAACAGCGCTTCGTTCATGCTCGGGCCGAGGATAGGAGTGCTGTCTTGGCTGGTAATATTGTCGACGATCAGAGCCCAGGGATCCTTATTTTCGTCGGAAACACCGAATCCGGGTGGATACCAAATACGTGCATTATTCAACCGGGTAAAAACGACCGGGATCCACCAGTCCGGTGAGTCCATGATTTTTGCCCGCGCACTGGCGGTAGCGCGATCGACTTCGCCATGCTCCGCCAGCTGTCTGAAAAACTCCGGGATAAATTGCGTTGCCGCAGACATCGAAAGCTTGCCCTGCATCGCCAATACCGCCGGCACGCCCTCTTTGGCTAACAGGGGGCCCAGAGCGACCAGCGCGTCGCGTGCGGGATTGCCGGCACCGGCGCTTTGGCAGGAGCATAGGACGACCAAGCTGGGAATTCTCTCCAGCGCGCCCAAACGCGCGGCGAAATCTTCGCCGGTGACGCTGGCGGCATTCCCGGTCTCATCCTCCAACCACAACACGGCGCCTTGCTGCCCGACAATGCCGTGACACATGAGATAGAGAATGTCGGCTCCCTCTTCTATGCCTTCGATAATCGCCTGGAGCGTCGCGCTTCCGCGCCGCGTGAGCGTGGTTAACGGAACATGACGCAGCGCATTTTCAGCGAGCTCCTGCTCATGAGGAACGTTGATGGGCGGGAAGGTTTCCGACAGGTCCTGAGGATTGGCGATGGCTAATAGTGCCTTAATGCCTTGTTTAGGGCGCAACATTGGGAGGCGGTAAGTTCGGGCCGCCAGATAGCGCGAAAAAACGCACTGATTGCTGCGTAAGAGATGTGTGGCCGTATCGGTGGGATCAACCAGCGTTTCCCAAGGGAGGCTGTGTAATATGGATGCATTTGAATCGATAAGCAGGCGTATTTTTAGCGGGCTTTGCTGATGGTCGGAAAATGCCCGTGCGGACGTGAATGCATCACGCAGTGCGGGCTGCATAAACAGTGATTCCGATAATAACCGGCCCATTCTTTGCGGGTTGCGGGAGTAAAATGTCGGATCGTGGATGTTTAATGCCAACGGGATGAAAGGGGTAATATTTTCGCTTTCGTCAAAGCGCTGGCGAAAACTGGCTTGAAATTCATCGAGTGAATTCCGCTGAAACACGATCTCAAGTTCCGCATAGCCTTTCATGAACGTACCCCCGACAGTAGCGTTGTCGACAGCATTGACGACCAAAACGAGAGAGGGAGGCGGGAGTCTACCCAGCGTATTTCAGCACGTAGTTATTTAGATAACTGATTTTTTTTATTTAATATTTTGCTGAGACACTGGGTGTTCAGAGCGTCGCCGACCAGTTCGTGACGGTATAATATACATCTAGCTTGAATAAGGATTTCTGTCCAATATGGCGCGGTGTTGATGAGGAGCGCTTCGCTACTGAAATAAAATAAGGGCGAAAATTAATAGATAAATAACGATAGGATGCGTTGTATCGATTTTTGCGCACAGCCATGCAACGCAAAAAGCAAAAAGCAAAAAGCAAAAAGCAAAAAGCAAAAAGCCCGCTCGGGTTTCCCTGAGCGGGCTTCTCTAAATATGGCTCCTCTGACTGGACTCGAACCAGTGACATACGGATTAACAGTCCGCCGTTCTACCGACTGAACTACAGAGGAATCGTGTGAACGGGGCGAATAATAGCGGGGCATCCGGGGTTTGTCAAAGCGCTAAACTGCAAAAAAAGCGCGTTTGCTGAGGGAATGAGCACCTTGCGCTGTTTTTCGGCATTTTCCATCGCGATGCGTTGATTTTTGCATCCCCAATCGTTTTGACGCCGCTTGCACACGCCTTTGCACGGCGATGGTGCAGGGCC
The DNA here is from genome assembly GCF_052691795.1 of Serratia sp. TSA_130.1. Lineage (NCBI taxonomy): Bacteria > Pseudomonadati > Pseudomonadota > Gammaproteobacteria > Enterobacterales > Yersiniaceae > Serratia > Serratia sp. TSA_130.1. The sequence continues at coordinate 830,091 of NZ_JBQZFS010000001.1, read as the reverse complement.
GTTCTCCCACCCATACTTCCACTCGCGCTAACCGTATTGGCCAGACCCTGGTTAACGGCGCCACACGCCGCGCCGCAACTGATATGTAGGATGAATAAGCAAACAATATGTATTCGTCGTCACAATGGCTGGATTTTTGCTTACCCATTTTTGGGGAATGCGACTGCGCTCTCAAGAAAATTATTTTCCCCGTCTACACATAAAGTGACTGATCCGCGCCCCAGGGCGTTTCGCTACAACAGTGCTGAGGAAGATAACAATGTCATCGAAATTGATAAAAAGTCCGCTCGCTGCTTTGCTCATCGGTTGTTTAGGTACGGCGTTTTCCGCGCAGGCCGATATCGTCATCGGCGTCGCCGGGCCGTTCTCCGGGCCGAACGCCACCTATGGCGATCAGTATTGGCGCGGGGCTTCGCAGGCGGCGGCGGACATCAACGCCGCCGGCGGGATCAAAGGGGAAAAAATCAAACTGGTGCAGGGGGATGACGCCTGTGAACCGAAACAGGCGGTCGCGGTTGCTAACCGGCTGGTGGATCAGGACAAGGTGTCGGCGGTGGTCGGCCACTTCTGTTCCTCATCCACCATGCCCGCCTCCGAGGTGTATGACGAGGCCGGCATCATCGCCATTACCCCCGGCTCCACCAACCCGCAGATCACCGAGCGCGGCATGAAGACCATGTTCCGCATGTGCGGGCGCGACGATCAGCAGGGGGTGATCGCCACCAACTACATGCTGGATACCCTGAAGGCCAAACGCATCGCGGTGATCCACGATAAAGACACCTACGGCCAGGGGCTGGCGGACGCCGCCAAGGCGGCAATGAACAAGCGCGGGGTTAAAGAGGTGCTGTATGAGGGGCTGTCGCGCGGCGAGAAAGACTTCAACGCCCTGGTGACCAAGATCGCCTCGGTCAAGCCGGACGTGGTCTACTTCGGCGGTTGCCATCCCGAAGCCGGGCCGCTGGTGCGCCAGATGCGCGAGCAGGGCGTGACCGCCAAGTTCTTCTCCGGCGACTGCGTGGTGACCGAAGAGCTGGTGACCGCCGCCGGCGGGCCGCAGTACACCAACGGCGTGCTGATGACCTTCGGCAACGATCCGCGCCAGATCGCGGAAGGCAAGGCGGTGATCGCCAAGTTCCGCGCCAGCGGCTTTGAGCCGGAAGGGTACACCCTTTACTCCTACGCTTCGATCCAGGCGATCGCCGCCGCCTTCAACGCCACCGGCGGCAAAGACAGCGCCAAGGCCGCCGAATGGCTGAAGTCGCACGATGTTGACACCGTGATGGGTAAAAAAGCCTGGGATCAGAAGGGCGATCTGAAGGTCTCGGATTACGTGGTCTATCAATGGGATGACAAGGGCAAATATCACCAACTGTAAACGGCCGAACATTGAGGGTGTGACCCTATGACCGACGGGCCGCCGCCTTGGCGCGCCCGTTCCGCGACTACCTTTGGGCCGCGTCGGACTGCGTTGGCGGCCTTACCAGGCGAGACTGCTCATTATGGATGTATTCTTTCTGCAACAGCTGATCAACGGCCTGACCCTCGGCGCGGTGTATGGCCTGATCGCCATCGGCTACACCATGGTTTACGGCATCATCGGCATGATCAACTTCGCCCACGGCGAGGTGTACATGATCTCCGCCTACCTGTGCGCCATCGGTCTGGCGCTGCTGTCGTTCTTCGGGCTGCAATCGTTCCCGCTGCTGATCCTCGGCACGCTGGTATTCACCATCGTCATCACCGGGGTGTACGGCTGGGTGATCGAGCGCATCGCCTACAGGCCGCTGCGCAACTCCACCCGCCTGGCGCCGCTGATCTCCGCCATCGGCATGTCGTTAATCCTGCAAAACTATGCGCAGATAAGCCAAGGGCCGCGCCAGCAGGGCATCCCGACGCTGCTGAGCGGCGTGTTCCGCCTGGAATTCGACGGCGGCGTGGTGCAGATCACCTACACCAAGGTGTTCATTCTGGTGGCGTCGCTGCTCGGCATGGCGATCCTCACCTACATCATTCAGCGCACCCGGCTGGGGCGCATCTGCCGCGCCACCCAGCAGGATCGCAAAATGGCTTCGATTCTCGGCATCAATACCGATCGGGTGATCTCGCTGGTGTTCGTGATCGGCGCCGCCATGGCCGGGCTGGCCGGAGTGCTGATCACCATGAACTACGGCACCTTCGATTTTTACGTCGGCTTTATCATCGGCATCAAGGCCTTCACCGCCGCGGTGTTGGGCGGCATCGGCTCGCTGCCGGGCGCGATGCTGGGCGGGCTGCTGCTCGGCGTGGCGGAGGCGCAGTTCGCCGGCATGGTGAATTCGGATTACAAGGACGTGTTCTCCTTCGGGTTGCTGGTGGCGATCCTGATCTTCCGCCCGCAGGGCCTGCTCGGCCGGCCGCTGGTCGCCAAGGTTTAAGGAGAACGCCATGTCGCAATCCGTAATCAACGGCGGGCTGAACGTCAAACGCAGCCTGCTGGATGCCGTTTTGGCCGGGCTGATCGCCCTGATCGTGTTCGGGCCGATCGTCGGCATCGTGCTGAACGGCTACAGCTTTAACTTCGAGCCGCACCGGCTGGTGTGGATCATCGTCGCGGTGATGGCCGGGCGGCTGCTGCTGAGCCTGTTCCTGCAAACCGCGCCGGGCCGCAAGGTGCTGGCGCGCTTCGACGGCGGCAACGACGGCGTGTACGTACGTCCGCTGGGCTATAAATCCAATCTGCGCTGGTTCCTGCCGCTGATGGCGGCGATCGCGCTGCTGTTCCCGTTCGTCGCCACCAAATACCTGCTGACGGTGGCGATCCTCGGCCTGATCTACGTGCTGCTCGGACTGGGGCTGAACATTGTGGTCGGGTTGGCGGGGCTGCTCGATCTGGGGTACGTGGCGTTTTACGCCATCGGCGCCTACGGGCTGGCGTTGGGCTACCAGTATCTCGGGCTCGGTTTTTGGGCGATGCTGCCGCTCGGGGCGCTGATGGCGGCGTTGGCAGGCGCGCTGCTGGGCTTTCCGGTGCTGCGCATGCACGGCGACTATCTCGCCATCGTCACGCTCGGGTTCGGCGAGATCATCCGGCTGGTGCTGAACAACTGGATGTCGCTCACCGGCGGGCCGAACGGCATTTCGGTGCCGGCGCCGACAGTGTTCGGCCTGGAGTTCGGCCGGCGCGCTAAAGACGGCGGGGTGCCGATCCACGAGTTTCTCGGCATCGATTACAATCCTAATCTCAAGTTCATCTTCATCTACGCGATGCTGTTTTTGGTGGTGCTGCTGGTGCTGTACATCAAGCACCGGCTGACGCGCATGCCGATCGGCCGCGCCTGGGAGGCGCTGCGCGAGGACGAGATCGCCTGCCGCTCCCTCGGGCTGAACCACGTGCAGGTGAAGCTGTCGGCGTTTATGCTGGGCGCCTCCACCGCCGGGCTGGCGGGGGTGTTTTTCGCCACTTACCAGGGGTTCGTCAACCCGACTTCGTTCACCTTCTTCGAGTCGGCTCTGATCCTGGCGATCGTGGTGCTGGGCGGCATGGGCTCCACCCTCGGCGTGGTGCTGGCGGCCTTTGTGCTGACGGTGGCGCCGGAGCTGCTGCGCAGCTTCGCTGAATACCGGGTGCTGCTGTTTGGCGTGCTGATGGTGGCGATGATGATCTGGCGGCCGCGCGGGCTGGTGCGCATCAGCCGCGCCAGCTTTGCGGAACGCAAGGGGGTGGCGCCATGAGCGACGCCATTTTGCGGGTGGAACACCTGATGATGCGCTTTGGCGGCATCAAGGCGCTGAACGACGTCAATCTGGAGGTGGAGCGCGGTTCCATCACCGCCCTGATCGGCCCCAACGGCGCTGGCAAGACAACGGTGTTCAACTGCCTGACCGGTTTCTATCGCGCCACCGGCGGCGCGATCCTGCTCAATACCCACAAGCGGCCGACCGATGTGATCCAGGTGCTGGGGCAGAAGTTCCGCGCCGGCGACTGGATACGCCCGAAGCGGCTCGGTTCGCGCCTCTATTACAAGATGTTCGGCGGCACCCACCTGGTCAACCGCGCCGGGCTGGCGCGCACCTTCCAGAATATCCGCCTGTTCCGCGAAATGTCGGTGGTGGAGAACCTGCTGGTGGCGCAGCACATGCAGAGCAACCGCAATCTGATCGCCGGGGTGCTGAATACGCCGGGCTACCGCCGGGCGGAAAGCGCCGCGCTCGATCACGCCTTCTACTGGCTGGAGGTGGTGGATCTGGCGGACTGCGCCAACCGGCTGGCGGGGGAGATGTCCTACGGCCAGCAGCGGCGGCTGGAGATCGCGCGCGCCATGTGCACCGCGCCGGAGATGATCTGCCTCGACGAACCGGCCGCCGGGCTGAACCCGGTGGAGACGGCCGCGCTGAGCCGCATCATCCGCTTCCTGCGCCGGGATCACGGCATCACGGTGCTGCTGATCGAGCATGACATGGGCATGGTAATGGAGATCTCCGATCGGGTGATCGTGCTCGATCACGGCGATGTGATCGCCCGCGGCACGCCGCAAGAGATTCAGCACAACGAGGCGGTGATCGCCGCTTACCTGGGCGCGGACGAAGAGGAGCTGGCGGGATGAGCGAAGCGATGTTGGAATTTCGCGAGGTCGATGTGTTTTACGGGCCGATCCAGGCGCTGCGCCAGGTGTCGCTGCAGGTGAACGCCGGGGAGACGGTGGCGCTGATCGGCGCCAACGGCGCGGGCAAGTCCACGCTGTTGATGTCGATCTTCGGTCAGCCGCGTATCGCCGGCGGGCAGATCCTGTTTCGCGGCGAGGACATCAGCCGCCGCTCCACGCACTTTGTTGCCAGCAGCGGCATCGCGCAGGCGCCGGAGGGGCGGCGCATCTTTCCGGACATGAGCGTGGAGGAGAACCTGCTGATGGGCACCATCACCGTCGGCAATCGCTACCTGGAAGAGGATTTGCCGCGCATGTTCGAGCTGTTTCCGCGCCTGAAAGAGCGGCGCAACCAGCGGGCGATGACCATGTCCGGCGGCGAACAGCAGATGCTGGCGATCGCCCGCGCGCTGATGAGCCGGCCGAAGCTGTTGCTGCTGGACGAGCCGAGCCTGGGGCTGGCGCCGATCGTGGTGCGGCAGATCTTCGGGGTGCTGCGCGAACTGACCCGCAGCGGCATGACGCTGTTTCTGGTGGAGCAGAACGCCAACCATGCGCTGAAACTGTCCGATCGCGGCTATGTGATGGTCAACGGCCAGATCCGCCTCACCGGCAGCGGGGAAGAACTGTTGAACGATCCGCAGGTGAGAAAGGCGTATCTGGGCGGCGGCTGACAGCCGCCTGCGGGCAGGGAAGCCCGCGTTCATTTTTCGGCGTCGCGCTCTTGGCCATCGTAGTGCGAGCGGGCTGCCCTGAAGGCGTCGGCGGAGGAGATAATCCACGACCAGAGCGGCAGCATGTTGAGCAGCATTTCTTCCCCGGCCTCGGTGATGGTGTAAACCACGCGGGGCAGTTTTTCCTGATAATCGCAGCGCGATATCAACCCATCCCGCTCGAGATGGCGCAGCGTCCGCGTCAGCATTCTCTGCGTCACGCCCGCTAATTGGCGGCCTAGTTCGCCGTGGCGCAGCGGCCCGTGGGTGCCCAGGAGATGCAATACGCCCAGCGACCAACGGTTGCCCGCATGCGCGAGGATCTCGCGCTTCAACCCTTCATCGTCGTTGCTCAATGCTTCACAGAACGCTTGCGAAAATTGCAGCAGCGCTTCCCGATCGCTCGTCATATTCCTCCCCGGTATCACGCGTGTACCTAATTGAACCCGTTTTTGTCAGCTGTCAGGATGACGCAGTGTCAAGACAGGAGGCAAGCATGAAATCCACAAATCCATCCATCAATACCGTGCTCATACTCGGCGCCGGCGAACTGGGGCTGCCGGTACTGCGAGCGATGAGCCGGCAGGCTCGGTTATCTCCATCTTTAAAAATCAGCGTACTGCTCCGGCCGGAGGCCGCCCGCGCCGTCAGCGGCCCGCTCCGGGCGCGGCGGGATGAACTGGCGCGGCTCGGGATCGCCGTGGTGGAAGGCGATCTGCAGCAAAGCGGTGTGGAGGCGCTGAGCGTGCTGCTGCGCGGCTTTGATGCGGTAATCAACTGCAGCGGCTTCGTCGGCGGGGCGGGCACGCAGATAAAGATCACCCAGGCCGTTTTGCAGGCCGGCGTGGCGCGCTACTTCCCGTGGCAGTTCGGCGTGGACTACGATGTCGTCGGTAAAGGCAGCGGGCAGCCGGTGTGGGATGAACAGCTTGAGGTGCGTCACCTGCTGCGCGCGCAGAGCGCAACGGAGTGGGTGATTGTTTCCACGGGCATTTTCACCAGCTACCTGTTTGACTCGGTTTTTGGCGTGGTGGATGCGGAACGCAAAACCGTGCGCGCGCTGGGTGACTGGCAGTATGCGGTGACGCTGACCACTCCCGAGGACATTGGCCGGCTGACGGCCGCGATTTTTTTCCATCGGCCCGCGTTTCGCAACCAGGTGGTCTATATCGCCGGGGATACGCTGACCTACCGTGAGCTTGCCGATCTTATGCAGGCGCACTGGGGCGTGGAGGTCAACAGAGTCCTGTTGGACAAAGAGCGGCTGCAGGCGGAGGTGCGGAATCATCCGCATGACGTCGGCGCGAAATACCGGTTGGCTTTCGCCCGACCCGACGGCGTGGCCTGGGATAAGGCGAACACCTTCAATGCGCGCCAGGGCATGGCCGCCACCACCGCCGGCCAGTGGCTGGCTTCTCAGGGTGGTTAATCGCCTGTGCGCCGCAGTCAGAACTGGCGCTGCATCCAGCGCACGTTCAGCCGCACCAGCGCGATGATGGCTCTGGAGAGCAGCCGCAGCCCGCCGGGCATGTCGCGGCGGCGAATGTCCAGCAGCAGCACGGTGCGCACCTGCGGGCTGTCGTTCCATACCTCGTGCTCGAAGGTATCGTCCCACAGCATGAACTCCCCTTCGCGCAGCCGGTATTCGCGGCCATCCACCTTCAGCACCGCCGCCGGCGCGCCGTCGGCGCGTTTGGGCATGTCCAGCACCAGATAGCCGCGCAGAATGCCGCGGAACGGGCCGCGATGGGGCGGCACCTGTTTGCCGGGCGCCAGGAAGGAGAGCGACGCGGACAGCACGTCCGGCGAGGAGGCGATCAGCGCCGCCAGCGTCGGGCAGCGTGCCAGGTTGCGGGGGATGGGCTGGCCATAGGCCTTCATGATGAACATGCGCCAGTCGCGCGCGTCGTTGGCGGAGATGGACGCCTGCTGGCTCATGATCTCGTGGAAGCGCGGGATATTGTGCAGATCGTGGGCGACCGTCAGCGCCTCTTCGCGGATCTGCCGCCATTGGGCGGTAAAGCGTTCGGCGTCGGGGAAGAGGGCCGCGCTGTCGAGCACCGGCTGGCCCTGGATGCGGCGATCGTAAACATTGCGCAGGGCAAGTACGGACCAATCATAAATCGCGGACATCATAATGACCTCGCCTCAGGAAACGCCAAAGGGACACTGCGCGGGTCTTCGGCGCGGCGCGTGGACGGCCGGGGAAGAGCGGCAGGAAAAATTGGTACGCTTCAATAGATTAGCACAGCATTTTGGCAACCGTGCGTCGGTGAGCGTGTCGATGGGCGGTGAAAAAAACCACACAATTAAAATGTGACGCGTATCGCATTTAGCGGGCCGGTTGGTTAAAATATCGCGACTTGCCCGCACCTGTCCGGATTTTTTTTACCATGGAACACGCTCCCGTTTCCCGCTCAACCGCCTGGTTGCGCGTGGTCATCCTCGCCGTCTCGGCCTTTATATTCAACACCACCGAGTTTATTCCGGTCGGTCTGCTGAGCGATATCGCCGCCAGCTTTTCGATGCAAACCGAACAGGTCGGCTTGATCATTACCATTTACGCCTGGATCGTCGCCGCCGCCTCGCTGGCGTGCATGCTGCTGACCAGCAAGATCGAGCGCCGCAAACTGTTGATCGGCGTGTTCATGCTGTTTATCGCCAGCCACATACTGACCGCCGTGGCCTGGAACTTTACCACGCTGGTTATCTCGCGCGCCGGCGTGGCGCTGGCGCACTCGGTGTTCTGGTCGATCACCGCCTCGCTGGCGATCCGCGTGGCGCCGCCGGGCAAGAAAGCCCAGGCGCTGAGCCTGCTGGCGGGCGGCACCGCGCTGGCGATGGTGCTCGGGTTGCCGCTCGGGCGGGTGGTGGGGCAGTTGCTCGGCTGGCGCATGACCTTTATCGGCATCGCGGTGTGCGCCACCCTGGCGCTGGTGCTGCTGTGGCGCCTGTTGCCGGTGCTGAAAAGCGAGCACTCCGGTTCGCTGGCCAGCGTGCCGCTGCTGTTCAAGCGCCCGGCGCTGATGGCGCTTTACATGCTGACCATCATTGTGGTGACGGCGCACTTCACCGCCTACAGCTACATCGAGCCGTTTATCCAGACCGTGGCCGGGCTGTCGGAGAACTTCACCACGCTGATGCTGTTGCTGTTCGGCGCCGCCGGCATCGTCGGCAGCCTGCTGTTCAGCCGCTACAGCGAGCGTTTTCCTTCCGGCTTCTTTATCGGCGCCATTACGCTGCTGGCCTTGAGCCTGCTGCTGCTGTTGCCGGCCGCCGGCAGCGAAAGCCATCTGACGGTGCTGTGCATCTTTTGGGGCATGGCGATCATGGCGATCGGCCTGTCGATGCAGGCCAGGGTTTTGAGCCTGGCGCCGGACGCCACCGACGTGGCGATGGCGATCTTCTCCGGCCTGTACAACTTCGGCATCGGCAGCGGCGCGCTGCTGGGCAATCAGGTGAGCCTGCATCTGGGCATGGGCAACATCGGCTTCGTCGCCGCGCCGCTGGCGCTGATCGCCCTCGGCTGGTGCTTGCTGAGCGCCTACCGCAGCGAACGGCTGCAGCACCACCACAGCCGTTAACCTGCCGATTCGGGATGCCGCTGCGGCATCCCGCGCTACATTTTCCTGCTATAAAACAGGCTGCTGCAGCGTTTTATGCTTAACTTTTTTTCATAGTCTGCTAATTAAAAATTTAACTCCGACGCCGCTTCGCTAGCATAGAAAGTCATCAAAAATGTTAATGCGAGGTTAACGGTGAGTGACTCTGTAGCGGCGTCGCCGATCCATGCGCGGGATTTGGCGGCCAGAATCGACGCCTTGCCCGCGTCGGCCGGCCTGTGGCGCTTTATCATTCTGCTGTCGCTGGGCGGCTTTTTCGAACTCTACGATCTGTTCCAGACCGGCTATATCAGCACCGGCCTTATCGCCGACGGCATTTTCCACACCGGCGCGCAGGGCGTCTTCGGCGTGTCGGATCAGGCGGCCTTCGCCTCCGCCACCTTTCTCGGCCTGTTCGTCGGCGCCAGCCTGCTGAGCCCGTACGCCGATCGCTTCGGCCGGCGCGCCACCTTCATGTTCGCCCTGATCTGGTATGGCGCCTTCTCGCTGCTGCTGGCGTTTCAACAGCAGGCGGAGTGGGTGATCTTTCTGCGCTTTCTGGTGGGCGTCGGGCTCGGCATTGAGCTGGTGACCATCGATACCTACCTGACGGAGTGGGTGCCCGCGCATCTGCGCACCCGGGCTTTCGCCTTCGCGTTCTTCGTGCAGTTCCTGTCGGTGCCGGCGGTGGCGCTGATGTCCTGGTGGCTGGTGCCGCAGACGATTTGGGGCCTGAGCGGCTGGCGCTACGTGGTGATCGCCGGCGCGCTGGCTTCGCTGGTGATTTGGCTGGTGCGCAAGGGGCTGCCGGAGTCGCCGCGCTGGCTGGTGCAGCAGCGGCGCTATGCGCAGGCCCGGCAGGTGATGCGGGATATGGAGCGGCGCTGCGGCGTGGCAGCCACGGACTTCCCGTCGCGCCCGGTTGACGATGCCGAGGGCGCGCCGCTGCGCGGCCGCTTTCGCGATATCTGGGCGCCGCAGTATCGCGATCGCACGCTGATGCTGGTGGTGATGAATTTCTTTCAGGCCATCGGCTTCTTCGGCTTCGGCAACTGGCTGCCAGCGCTGCTGTCGGGCAAGGGCGCTTCGGTCACCCACAGCCTGCTGTACGCTTTCTTCATCACGCTGGCCTACCCGCTGGGCTCGCTGCTGTGCAGCTTCTACGCCGACAAGATGGAGAATAAGTGGCAGATCGTGTTGTCTTGCCTGGTGACGGTGATCTTCGGCTCGCTGTTCGCGCTGCAGAACAACCCGCTGTGGCTGATCCTGTGCGGCTTCTTCATCACCTGGTCCAACGCCTGGCTGACCTACAGCTACCACTCCTATCAATCCGAGATCTTCCCGACCCACATCCGCGCCCGCGCCGTCGGTTTCTGTTACTCCTTCAGCCGGCTGTCGACGGTGTTCAGCAGCATCATTATCGGCATTATCTTGCAGTACGGCGGTTCGCTGGGGGTGATCGCGTTTATCGTCGCCAGCATGCTGATCGTGATGCTGGTGATCGGGCTGTTCGGCCCGAAAACGCGCGGCATCGATCTGGAAAACATCTGACGTTTTGCGCCGGCGGCGACGCCGGCCTCTTCAGCAAAAAAACTCGCGATCATGCGAAAATTATTCCGTTATCACTGCCTTTGCGCCTGCCGTACTGTTAACCCGTCCAAAATCCAATTCGATACCGAGCGGGGAACACGTCATGAGCACTCTTACCGCGCCCGATGGCGCACGCATTTTCTATAAGGATTGGGGCCGCGGCCAGCCGATCCTGTTCTCGCACGGTTGGCCGCTGTCCGCCGATGCCTGGGACAACCAGATGCTGTTTTTCGGCCAGAGCGGGTTCCGCGTGATCGCCCACGATCGCCGCGGCCACGGCCGTTCTGATCAAACCTGGCACGGCAACGACATCAACCAATACGCCGACGATCTGGCCCTGCTGATCGAAACGCTGGATCTGCGCGATCTGATCCTGGTCGGCCATTCCACCGGCGGCGGCGAAGTGGCGCGCTACATCGGCCGTCACGGCAGCGATCGGGTGGCGAAGGTGGTGCTGGTCGGCGCCGTACCGCCGCTGATGCTGCAGACGCCGGTCAACCCAGAGGGCACGCCGATGGCGGCGTTCGACGGCATTCGCAGCGGCGTGGCGGGCAACCGCTCGCAGTTCTTCAAAGAGCTGGCGGTGCCGTTCTATGGCTTCCAGTGCGACGAGGTGGAGAGCAACGCGGGGCTGATCGACAGCTTCTGGCTGATGGGCATGCAGGGCGGCGTGAAAGGGCAGTACGACTGCGTACGCGCGTTCTCCGAAGTGGATTACACCGCCGATCTGCTGGCGATCGACAAGCCGACGCTGCTGGTGCACGGCGACGCCGATCAGATCGTGCCGATCGGCGCCTCGGCGCTGAAAGCCGCTAAGCTTATGCAACAGGCGGAGCTGAATGTTTACGCCGGCGGCTCTCACGGTTTGGCGCAGGCCGATCCCGATCGCTTCAACGCCGATCTGCTGGCCTTCATCCAGAATTCGCCGTTTTAAGGAGGCGCGATGAACCTGACTGTTATCGCCGCCCGCTGCGCGCAGCGGCTGCACGCGCCTGCGGTGCGCTGGGTGCTGCTGCTCGCGATCTGCGCCGCCTATATTCAGGGCGGGTTGGTCAAGGCGCTGAACGTTGAGGGCGCCATCGCCGAGATGACCCACTTCGGCCTGCAGCCGGCGGCGCTGATCCTGAGCGGTTTTTATCGCTGGCTCGGCGCGTTGGTGCTGGCCGGTTTTACCCTGATGGCGACGCTGATGGCCAATCCGTTCTGGCAGTTCGACGGGGCGGAGCGCGGCCAGATGATGAACGGATTTTTTGAACACCTCGGGCTGGCCGGCGCGCTGTTGCTGGTGGCATTTAACGATTTGAAGGAGCGAACGGATGGCTGAACAGACGGAAAACAAGGCGGCGGCGGGCGGCTTCGCGCCGCTGAAAATTCCATTATTTGCGGTGCTGTGGGGCGCCACGGTGCTCGGCAACGTCGGCAGTTTTATGCGCGACGTCGCCAGCTCGTGGCTGATCACCGACCTGTCGAGCAACCCTTCGGCGGTGGCGTTGATGCAAACCGCCGCCACGCTGCCGGTGTTCCTGCTGGCCATCCCGGCCGGGGTGCTGTCGGACATTCTCGATCGGCGACGCTTTCTGATCTTCGTGCAAATTCTGCTGGCCTGCGTCAGCGGCAGCCTGTTGCTGCTGTCGCAGACCGGCGCGCTGACGGTGGAATACCTGCTGGCGCTGACCTTCGTCGGCGGCATCGGCGCGGCGCTGATGGGGCCGACCTGGCAGGCGATCGTGCCGGAGCTGGTGCCGCGCGGCGAGCTGAAAAACGCCGTGGCGCTGAACTCGCTGGGCATCAACATCGCCCGCTCCATCGGCCCGGCGGCCGGCGGTTTGCTGCTGGCCAGCTTCGGCGCCGGCGCGGCCTACGGCGCGGACGTGATGAGCTATGTGCTGGTGATCGCGGCGCTGCTGTGGTGGAAGCGGCCGAAGGTTGAGGACAGCGGCCTGTCGGAACACTTCTTCGGCGCCTTCCGCGCCGGGCTGCGCTATGCCCGTTCCAGCCGCGAGCTGCACGTGGTGCTGCTGCGGGCGGCGGTGTTCTTCGCCTTCTCCAGCTCGGTTTGGGCGCTGCTGCCGCTGGTGGCGCGCCGCATGCTGGGCGGCAGCGCCGGTTTTTACGGCGTCCTGCTGGGGGCGGTGGGCGCCGGGGCGATCCTCGGGGCGATCGTGCTGCCGCGCCTGCGCCAGCGGCTGAACGCCGACGGGCTGGTGTTGCTGGCGGCGGTGCTGACGGCGGCGGTAATGGCGGCCCTGTCGCTGGCGCCGCCGCAGTGGCTGGCGGTGGTGCTGCTGTTGGTGCTGGGCGCCGGCTGGATCATTGCGCTGACCACGCTCAACGGCGCGGCGCAGGGCGTGCTGCCTAACTGGGTGCGCGGCCGCGGCCTGGCCATCTATCTGATGGTGTTCAACGGCGCGATGGCGGCGGGCAGCCTGTTGTGGGGGCTGGTGGCGCAGGAGCTGGGCGTGGCCGCCACGCTGCTGGTCGGCGGCGTCGGCCTGTTGGCGGCGGGGCTGCTGTTCCACCGCCTGCGTCTGCCGACCGGCGAGGCCGATCTGCAGCCGTCGAACCATTGGCCGGAGCCGTTGGTTAACACGCCGGTCGAGAACGATCGCGGCCCGGTGATGATTCAGGTGGAGTACCGCATTCGCGAGCAGGATCGGCCGCAGTTCTTGCGCACGCTGCTGATGCTGGAGCGGGCGCGTCGCCGCGATGGCGCTTACGCCTGGGGCATCACCGAGCACACCGGCGATCCGGAATGCATCATGGAGTGGTTCCTGGTGGAATCCTGGGCGGAGCATCTGCGGCAGCACCAGCGGGTATCGCACGCCGATGCCGATCTGCAGCAGGAGGCGCTGCGCTTCCATATCGGCCCTGAGAAACCGGTGGTGCATCACTTCCTGTCGCTCGACCGGCGTCAGGTGAAGCATTAACTGCACGGCCAGGCGGTGAGAAGGTGCTATGCTTTTGGTCGGTTCGGCGGCGCGGCCGCCGTAAGACGAATGTAGTCAGCACAGGGAGACATATTGATGACGGCACCTTCTGCTTTTGCCCGCGAGCTTGGGCTGCGCTATCCGATCGTTCAGGGGCCGATGAACGGCGCGTCGCCGCCGGCGCTGGCGGTGGCGGTGAGCAACGCCGGGGCGCTGGGATCGTGCGCGGCGGCGCTGTTTTCCCCGGCGGTGATCCTCGAGCGCGTGCAGCAGATCCGCGCGCAGACCGCCGCGCCGTTCAACATCAATCTGTTTCTGCTCGATGAGCAGCACCCGGATCTCGCCGAGCTCAAGCGCGCCCAGCACCTGCTGCGGCCGTTCCGCGAAGCGCTGGGGCTGAGTGAACCGCCCATGCCGACCCAATTCGCCGAAAACAACCGCGACCAGATCGCGGCCCTGCTGGAGGCTGCACCGCCGGTGGTCAGCTTCACCTTCGGCGTGCTGCCGCGCGCGACGGTCACGCAGTTCAAGAAGGCCGGTTCGCGGGTGATCGGCACCGCCACCACGGTGGCGGAAGCCCGCGCCTGGGAAGAGGCGGGCGCCGACTTCGTCTGCGTCTCGAGCGCGGAGGCGGGCGGCCACCGCCCGACCTTCCTTGGCGATATCGAACAGTCCTGCGTCGGCCTGATGGCCCTGCTGCCGCAGGTGGTGGCGGCGGTGAAGATCCCGGCGATTGCCGCAGGCGGCATCATGAACGGGCGCGGCATCGCGGCGGCACAATTGCTGGGCGCGCAGGCGGCGCAGCTGGGCACCGCATTCCTGTGCAGCCCGGAGTCGGGCATCGCCGAAGCCTGGCGGGCGGCGCTGCGCAACGCTGGCGATGACAGCACGCGCCTGACGCGCGCCTTCAGCGGCCGCCCGGCGCGCGGCATCGTCAATGATTTCATGCGGCAGATGCGCGCGGAAGAGGAGCAGATCCTGCCTTATCCGGTGCAGAACGCGCTCACCGGCGATATCCGCCAGGCGGCGGCCAAGGCCGGGCGCGCGGAGTTTATGTCGCTGTGGGCCGGGCAGGGTGTCGGCCTGGCGCGGCCGATGCCGGCGGCGGAGCTGGTCGCCACCCTGGCGGCGGAGCTGGAAGCGGTGTGACCTCGTCTGCGCGATTTATTGCTGTGGCAATGTAAAAAGACGCCGGGTGAGGTCTGATAAGAGATGAACAGTCCGGCGTTCGCGCCGGACTGTTGGTTTCTTGGCTAGACGAGAATATCGGCGGAAGCGTCGACATGCCCAACGATTTTAACCAGAAAATCAGGCAATTGATTGCCGGAGAGATTGATGGCCAGATCGGTGACATTCTGCTGCGCGTCATAATTCAGCGCCGCTTCATATAACGAGCCGCTTAAATTATCCACGAAGTGCAACTCGCCCCCCTCGGCCTTAGCCGTCTGGTTGAGCCACGACAGGTCGATTTTATCCTCCGCGGTCTGGAAATCGCGGATCCAATCCGGCGCGGCGGCTTGGCTGTCGCCGGCTTCGCGGAAGACGAAGGTGTCCGCGCCTGCATTGCCCCAGAGCTGATCGGCGCCGCCGGCACCGTAAATGATGTCGTTGCCTGCACCGCCTTTTAACGTATTGTTCAGCGCGTTGCCCACAAGAATGTCGGCGCCGCTGCCGCCGATGATATTTTCAATCTGCGCGCCGTAGGCGATGGCGATATTCGCCTTCAAGCCGCCGACATCAGAGAATGCGCCTTCGTTAATGTTGATGCGCTGATCCTGGCTGTAGCCTGAAAAATCCAGCGTGTCATTGCCGCCGGCATCCCAGATAGCCGCCACGATTTTGTCCGTGGACGCCTTAACGCTCAAAAAGTCTCGGTCCGTATTCGAGTTGAAACCATAGGTGGTATCGCCGGTGCGCGTGGTGGTATTCGCGCCGTAAAGCTTCTGTATGGCGGTAATATCATCCAGCTGCGGCCCCGATGGCCAAACGCCTTTATAGTCAGCGCTGGTGTATTGTTCGTTAAAATAGCTCATCAAAGAATATTGATGGTCGTCTTCATAATACTTCGCCGAGTTGGCGTAGGTGGGGTAGGTGGCATTTGACGCATCATAATTGCCGGGATGAGAAAGCCCCAACGCATGCCCTATTTCATGGGTGAGTGTATCCCTGGCGTAATTATTGGTTTGCGGATTGGAGGCGTCGTAGCCGTTATTGCCGCTGATCCAAATGGTGCTTTTTAGATTGCTCTGCGTACTTTCATACGAGGTGTAATTGCCCCCGCTGGCCGCCTTATAAAAACCAAACTTTATATCTGCATTTTTCGCGTCGTTGCCTTTAACCTCGGTGAACGTGATGTTGGCCACATCCGACCAGGATTGTAATGAAAGCTTGGTTTGGGCTTGCTGGGCGGCGGTAAGCTGCGCGGCGCCCGTCTTGTCGCTGCCCGTATAGAGGGGGAAAGAGTAGGTCAAGGTAGCCGCATGGTCGGTCACGCCTTTGCCATTGGCGGAATAATGGCTCCTCAGCAGCAGATCTGAAACCTCTTGCGTGGTATATGACGGTTTACTGCTCCCCGCGTGATCGCCTCTTTCATAACGGGTTAAATAATCGGAAATTTTATCGGTCGCTAATGACATATCAAACTCCTTTGGACGTTGACAATATTGCACCTAACGCTCTATATGCTCGTACACAGGTTTGAAAATCAGGGGGTAATTAAAGTGATATCATTGGCTTGCCTCCTTGGTCCGGCTTGAATATTGCGTTCAAGCGGAATATATCCTTATCATTAATCACGGTGAGGAATTAATTGTGCACTGTGATTGAGTTAAAGCAGTATAAACACAATTATTTTATTAATTAGTTATTCTTATATGAATCTTTTACATAAGATATGAGTAAAAGACGTGTTTAAATAACTCGTTGGAATTAAATCTTTATTTAATATTTCTCTGTAATCGGCGCGCGGCGTTTGCGTCGCTGATTTATCTTTCTGCTTTTCCAGCTTTTTATCTGTGAAATGCGGTGAGTAGCCGCCATTGCCGTAACGCATAGAGGCGGCCGCACGCCGGCTGTCGTCATTAATCGGATACGGGATTATTGAGGGCGCCCGCGTACACCGATTAACTTGCCTGATACTTAAAAACTGTAGGTGCCCTGCGCCAGGACGAAGTTCATGTTTTTCAGCCCGGCATGGTGCTGCAGGCTGTTGCTGACGTCGAAGTAGACATAGGCCACCTTGAACTGAAGATCGCTTCTCGGCGTCCAGGTGGTTTCGACCTGGTACTGGTTGCCGATAAAGCGCGAGCCCTGCGCGCTGCCTTTCACCGGGCGCATCGGGCCGAGGTAGAAGGCATCCTCGCGGCGTTGCCGCCATAACGCGTCCCAGCTGAAGTCGATGGACAGAGTTTGCCACGGCGTGATCGTGACCGAAGGATGGATGGCGATCAGGTTCGCCGGCGCCACCAGCCCGTTCTCGGTCAGGTAGGGCAGCTTGGGGTACATGGCGTTAAAGGTATTGAGCTGCCCGTCGTGACCGTTTTTGTCGCCGCTGGCGATACCGATTTTGCCGCCAAAGCGCGGCCGCCAGCGCCAGTCGTTCGCCGTATAGCCGGCGTGCGCCGACGCCGACCAGGCGCGGATGTCGCGCTGTTCCGCGCTGCCGAACTGCCAGGCGGCCTCATTGTCCCAGTCGAAGCCCTGCGCCGCGCCGAAAATGCGCGCGCCGACGGTGTAGCGCCGCTCTTGCCCGCTGAGCTGCGCGTAGTGGGCGTCGTTATCTTCAAAGCCGAAGGTATAAAGATCGAGCGAGGAAGCCAGCGGCGTCAGCGGTGTGGTGCCGTACAGCCCCCATACCTTTTGGCTGTTGTCGGTATCGTCGTCGAAACTGCCGGTTTTGAGCGTAATGGGGTGGCCGATAAAGGCGTCGAGGCGGTTTTTGTCCTTGACCCAACTGGCGCGGATAGCGTCGAAGGAGCGGCGCACGTTGGGGCCGTCGCGGGTGCCCAGCAGGTGCAGCGAGCCCAGCGCAATCTCCTGGCGGCCGATCCGCAGGGTGCCGAGGCCGTAGGCGGTGGGCAGTTTCATATCCACATAGCCCTGGCCGAAGTAGGCATGATCTTCGTCGGTCGGCTTGCGCCCGCGGTCGCGCGGCGTGGCCAGCGACGATCCCACCTGCACATAGGCGCCGACATAGTCGCCGTAGTCGAGGCGCGCGCCAACCAGCAAGCGCTGCATGAAGGTGTCGTCGCGTCCGCCGTTCAGATCCCGCTGATCCGTCCATTCATAGCGCTCGCGCAGTGAACCGTCGAAAGACAACGTGGCCGCATCGCCCAACGGGATGTTTTTCCAGGGGGAAGCGGCGGGCTCCGCCGCCAGCGCGGGGAGCGTGGAGAACAGCAACAGTGCGGGTAGCGTGCGTTTCATCATGGATATCCGAAGAAAAAAGCGCGCCGCAGCGCGCCTTGGGTTTATTTAGCCGTCTGGTGAATTTCGGCGATATAGCCGCCGGGGAAGCTCACCAGCGCCGAGGCGCGGCGTTCCGCCGCCGTCGAATGCCACAGCACCTGCGCGCCGCTGGCCGTCGCTTTGGCCAGCGTGGCCGACAGATCGTCGACGCCATAGCCGGTGCGCTCATGGCCGAACGGATAAGGCAGATGCCCGTCGGTGACGAAAATGCGCGTTTTGCCGAAGCGGGAGTCCAGTTCGATCTGGCGGATCTTGCCGTTGCCGTTACGGCCGATCGCCGCATCGCTGACTTGCGCGTCGCTCGCCACCTTGGCGTGCGAGAATGCCCGATAGCTGTTAAGGAAGTCGTCGACGCGATAGGCGGAGAGGTACAGGCGGTTTTCCGGCACGCTCAGCAGCGGCTTGTAGTTGGGCGCTTTGGTGTGCCAATAAAGCTGCATGTTGACGCCGCCGGGCCACTGGATCACCGCGTCGCGGCCAATCGGATCGTCGAAGGGTTCGACCTGCACATCGGCGCCGGCGGCCTTGGCTTGCTGAATGGCGGCGTCCATATCCCTGACCAGAAAACCGTTGCGCTCAGCGCCAAACGGATGCGGGATCGGCGTTTTGAAATCGAACACCGAGAAGCTGCCGGCCGGCGTCAGTATCAGCTGGGAGTAGGTTTCGCTGGGCGTGGGCGTGACGTTGACCAGCACGCGTTCGGTGCTGGTGCCGCCGAAGGTTTTCAGGATGCTGTCGACAAAGGCATCCATCTTGCCGCGTTCGACGTAGACATGGGTGGTGTCATACTGCGGCCCCACGGCGACAGACGCCGTATCGGCCGCCCAAGACATCGCCGGGAGCAGCAGCGCAAGGGCCGATATCCTCAGCCGACGAGAAGAAATGCCGATAATATGTTGCATGTTGACCTCCAGGTAGCGGTTATTTTCCTGAGTGAAGCGTAATTTTCCATGAGCTTTCCCGTCGGCTGAAAAATAAAAACCAAAAGCGCAATGCGCGCCGTGAAACATTAACGAAGGGCGAACGTCAGGCGCCCAGGCGAATATCGCGCAGGTGCAGAACATCTATTTTTATGGCGTAAAACGATGGGGCGCCTTTGCCGGCCAAACCCGCTGCCGCTAAGGGACGGCGATGATGAGACCCGCCTCGCCGCGTGTTGAGGTGTATCGAGGATAATCCATAACGGTCATCTCCTTGATGGGATATATCGCATTAACGATGTGAGTTTACGCTCTTCATTGCCCTCTAAATATAAATACAGCATTAAAAGAATTGCCGCCCATCAAATTTTTATATGACTTGTTGAGTAAATACGAATAAGCGGGAAAAGAGAATATCGCGGCGCCTGACAGGGCTGACGGAGAGGGGGAGGCGGTGTTTATCTCGGGAGAGAAAACGGCCTGCCGAAGCAGGCCGTTGGAGGGCGTTACGCCAGATCGAAACGATCGAGGTTCATCACTTTGTTCCAGGCGGCGACGAAGTCGTGGGCGAACTTCTCTTGCCCGTCGGCGCTGCCGTAGACTTCGGCCAGCGCGCGCAGCTGCGCGTGCGAACCGAACACCAGATCGACGCGGGTGCCGGTCCATTTAACCGCGCCGCTGCGGCGATCGCGGCCTTCGAACAGGCCGTCTTCACCGACCGGGTGCCAGGTGGTGCCCATGTCGAGCAGGTTGACGAAGAAGTCGTTGGTCAGCGCCTGCGGGCGATGGGTGAACACGCCGTGCTGCGTGCCGCCGACGTTGGCGCCGAGCACGCGCAGCCCGCCGACCAGCACCGTCATTTCCGGCGCGGTCAGGGTCAACAGCTGCGCCTTGTCGACCAGCAGCGTTTCGGCCGGCACGCGATATTTGCCCTTCAGGAAGTTGCGGAAACCGTCGGCGAGCGGCTCCATCGCCTCGAAGGAGTCCACGTCGGTCTGTTCCTGCGAGGCGTCCATGCGGCCCGGGGCGAACGGCACCGTCAGGGTGAAACCGGCGTTCTTCGCCGCCTGTTCCACGCCCGCCGCGCCGGCCAGCACGATCAGGTCCGCCAGCGAGACGCGCTTGCCGCCGGTCTGTGCATCGTTGAAGGCGCGTTGGATGCTCTCCAGCTTGGCCAGCGTCGCGGCGAGCTGCGCAGGTTGGTTGACCGCCCAGTCCTTTTGCGGTGCCAGGCGAATGCGCGCGCCGTTGGCGCCGCCGCGCTTGTCTGAGCCGCGGAAGCTGGAAGCGGAAGCCCAGGCGGTGGAGACCAGCGCCGACACCGACAGGCCGGAAGCCAGCACGGCGTTTTTCAGCGCGGCGATGTCCTGCTCATCGATCAGCGGATGATCGACCGCCGGGATCGGATCCTGCCAAATCAACGTTTCCTGCGGTACTTCCGGGCCGAGGTAGCGCGCGCGCGGCCCCATGTCGCGGTGGGTCAGCTTGAACCAGGCGCGGGCGAAGGCGTCGGCCAGCTCCTCCGGGTGCTCATAGAAGCGGCGCGAAATCTTCTCGTAGGCCGGATCGAAGCGCAGCGACAGGTCGGTGGTCAGCATGGTTGGGCGGCGTTTTTTGTTGGGATCGAAGGCGTCGGGAATGGTTTCACCGATGTCTTTCGCCACCCACTGGTGCGCGCCGGCCGGGCTTTGGCTCAGCTCCCATTCGTATTCGAACAGGTGGCGGAAGAAGTCGTGGTTCCACTGGGTCGGGGTGGTGGTCCAGGTGACTTCCAGGCCGCTGGTGATGGCGTCTTTGCCGACGCCGGTGCCGAAGGTGCTGTGCCAGCCGAGGCCCTGCGCTTCCAGTCCGGCGGCTTCCGGATCGGCGCCGACGTGAGACGCCGGGCCGGCGCCGTGGGTCTTGCCGAAGGTGTGGCCGCCGGCGATCAGCGCCACGGTTTCTTCGTCGTTCATCGCCATGCGGGCGAAGGTTTCACGGATGTCGCGCGCGGCGGCCACCGGATCGGGATTGCCGTCCGGGCCTTCCGGGTTGACGTAAATCAGGCCCATCTGCACCGCCGCCAGCGGGTTTTCCAGATCGCGGTCGCCCGAGTAGCGGCTGTTCGGCCCGCCGCTCAGTTCCAGCCAGATCTTCTCAGAGCCCCAGTAGACGTCGTCCGGCTCCCAGGTGTCGGCGCGGCCGCCGGCGTAGCCGAAGGTTTTGAAGCCCATCGATTCCAGCGCCACGTTGCCGGTCAGGATAATCAGGTCGGCCCAGGAGATGTTGCGGCCGTATTTCTGCTTGATAGGCCACAGCAAACGGCGCGCCTTGTCGAGGCTGACGTTGTCCGGCCAGCTGTTGAGCGGGGCGAAGCGCTGCTGGCCTTCGCCTGCGCCGCCGCGGCCGTCGCCGATGCGGTAGGTGCCGGCGCTGTGCCAGGCCATGCGGATGAACAGGCCGCCGTAGTGGCCGAAGTCCGCCGGCCACCATTCCTGCGAGTCGGTCATCAGGGCGTGCAGATCCTGTTTGACCGCCGCCAGATCGAGGCTGTTGAAGGCATCGGCGTAGTTGAAGTCTTTATCCATCGGATCGGACAGGGGGGAGTGCTGGTGCAGCGGTTTCAGGCTGAGCTGATTAGGCCACCAATCCTGATTGGTGGGGCCGTTCTGCGGTGCGGGCTGCTTGCCGCCCGAAAACGGGCATTTGCTTTCAGTTGTCATAATGCGCTCTCTGCTTCCGTAAAGATGCTCCAGCCGCCGGGCGTGGAGCGGTTAACAAGGCATGCGGGTAAGGCTGCGTCGGGTGTTGCGCTAAATAACTGAACTCAATCGATTGACGTCACCCTCGCCGCCAACGGGCAAAGGGGGACATAGGGCTAAGCTTAGTCAGCGGCGGCGGAGAGATAAAATAGGAATGAGTGAATATTGTGATAGCTTGCGGCGATTTATGGGTGTGCTATTGATAGTCAACACGCCGCGTTATCGGCGCCGCAACATGACCGCGAGCACCGCGTCCGCCAGCTTGCCGAACGGCGCGCGCAGCAGGTCGGTAAAGCGCCAGCGGCTCTGGATGAAAACGCCTTTGGCGTGGCTCAGCGCCCGAAATCCTTCGATGCCGTGACAGGCTCCCATGCCGCTGGGGCCGATGCCGCCGAACGGCAGGTCGTCCTGGGCGAAGTGCAGCAGGGTGGCGTTGATGCTGACGTTGCCGGAGGTAGTGCGCGCCAGCAGCCGGTCCCGATCCTCGCCCGGCGGGCCGAAGTAGTAGAGCGCGAGCGGGCGGGGCGCGGCGTTGATAACGTCGATCGTTTCATCAAAGGCGGCGTAGGTGCGCACCGGCAGCAGCGGCCCGAAGATCTCTTCTTGCATGATCGCGCTGTCATCGGGGGCGCCGACGATAAGCGTAGGGGCCAGCGTGTTCGGCCGTTCAGACGCCGAGTCCGGGCGGTGGCCGACCGGATGGAGTTGCGCGCCGCGCGCCTGTGCGTCGGCAAGCAGCGCTTGCAAGCGGCGATAGTGCCTGTCGTTGATGATGGCGCCGTAGTCGTCGCCGGTTGGCCCGTCGGGATAAAAGCTTTTAACCGCCGCGTCATAGAGCGCCATGAAGCTTGCCAGATCGTCCTGATGAACCAGCAGGTAATCGGGCGCGATACAGGTTTGGCCCGCGTTCGACAGCTTGCCGAACGCCACGCTCTTGACGTTTCTGGCGTTAACCGCGCCGCGCGCCATGACGGCAGGGCTTTTACCGCCCAGTTCGAGCGTTAACGGCACCAGATGTTTGCCGGCTGCCTGCATGACCTGACGGCCGATTGCCGTGCTGCCGGTGAACACCAGATGGTCGAACGCCAGCTCGCTGAATCTGGCCCCGACGTCCGGCCCGCCGGTCACGACGGCGACCTCATCGGCGGGAAACAGCGCCGCCAGCATCGTTTCGATGAGGCGGCTGGTATGCGGCGTGAGCTCCGAAGGTTTCAGCATCACGCGGTTGCCGGCGGCCAGGGCGGTGGCCAGCGGGATGAAGGTCAACGAGAAGGGATAGTTCCACGGCGCCATGATGCCAATCACGCCCTTGGGCTGATATTGCACATAGGCGCGTGCGGCCTGATACGGCAGGGCGACGTGGCGGCGCTCCGGCTTCATGAAGCGTTTCAGGTTGCGCAGCAGGTAATCGATCGCCTGAACGGTGACCAGAATCTCCAGAATATCGGTTTCGTAAGGCGAACGGTGGCCGAAGTCCGCGCTGACGGCCGCCGCCAGCGCGGCGCGCTGGGCCAGAATGGCGCTCCGCAAGCGGCGCAGGGCGGCCTTGCGCTGTTGCATCGTCGGCGCGCCGTCGCGCAGGAAGGCGTGGCGCTGGGCGGCAAGCCGCGGCTCCATCGTCATGAGGATGTCATCTCCCTGCACTTGAATTCTCCTGATGCCGAGTGAAAGCGGGAATGCGGTTTGCCGAATTGTGTTTGACCTTAAAGTGAACTTTAAACCTATACTCGTTAAACGATCAACGCAAGATCGTCGGCCAACCGGGATGAGGGAGCCAGAGCTCCCGGCGCCGTGCGCAGTATAAACCTTCTTTTTTAACCAGAGTGTAAATGGGAGAAACGACATGGGTTATGTAACGACCAGCGATGGCGTCGAGATTTTCTACAAGGATTGGGGCCCAAAAAACGGCAAGGTTATCTACTTCCACCACGGCTGGCCGCTGTCCAGCGATGACTGGGATGCCCAGATGCTGTTCTTCGTGAACAAAGGGTTCCGCGTGGTTGCGCACGATCGCCGCGGCCACGGCCGCTCCAGCCAGGTGTGGGAAGGGCACGACATGGATCACTACGCCGATGATGTCGCCGCGGTGGTAAAACACCTCGGCGTACAGGGCGCCATGCACGTGGGCCACTCGACCGGCGGCGGCGAGGTGGTGCGCTACATCGTGCGCCACGGCGAGGACAAGGTGTCCAAAGCGGTGCTGATCAGCGCGGTGCCGCCGCTGATGGTGAAAACGGACAGTAACCCGCAGGGCACCCCAAAATCGGTATTCGATGATTTCCAGGCGCAGCTGGCCGCCAACCGGGCGCAATTCTATTACGACGTGCCCGCCGGCCCGTTCTACGGCTATAACCGTCCGGGCGCCAAACCGTCGGAGGCCATTATCTGGAACTGGTGGCGGCAGGGCATGATGGGCGGCGCCAAGGCGCACTATGACGGCATCGTCGCCTTCTCGCAGACCGATTTCACCGAAGATCTCAAGAAGATTGCCATTCCGGTGCTGGTGATCCACGGCGACGACGACCAGGTGGTGCCTTATCAGGATTCCGGCGCGCTGTCGGCCAAGCTGGTGCAAAACGGCACGCTCCATACCTATAAGGGCGCGCCGCACGGCATACCGACTACCCATGCCGATCAGGTCAACGCCGATCTGCTGGCGTTCGTGAACAGTTAAGCGCGAACAAGCACTTTTGCTCCGCCCTGAGTGGGCGGAGTTTTTTTCATTGCGATGAGGAACGCCAATGCAAACGATCCTGGGCGCCAGTGGCCAGATCGCCCAAGAGCTGGCGCGTGAACTGAAGCGCGCGTACACCGATGATTTAAGATTGGTCAGCCGCAACCCGAGGAAGGTCAACGACAGCGATACGCTGGTCGCGGCCGACCTGCTCGATGCACAGCAGACCCTGGCGGCGGTGAAGGGCAGCGACGTGGTGTATTTCGCCGCCGGCCTGCCGCCGGATTCGGCGCTGTGGGAGCGGCAATTTCCGACCATGCTGCAGAATGCGTTGGACGCCAGCCGTACCGCGGGCGTGCCCTTTGTTTATTTCGACAATACCTATATGTATCCGCAGAACGGCGAGCCGCAGACGGAATCGACGCCGTTCGCGCCTCGGGGGCGCAAGGGACGGGTGCGCGCTCTGATGACCGAGAAGGTGCTCGACGAGATGGAGCGCAAGCAGATCCCCGTGCTGATCGGCCGTGCGCCCGAGTTTTATGGGCCGGGAAAAACGCAGAGCTTCACCAATGCGCTGATCGTCGACAGGCTGAAAGCGGGGGAAAAACCGCGCGTGCCGGTTCGCGACGACAGGCTGCGCACGCTGATCTGGACGCCCGACGCCAGCCGTGGGTTAGCCCGGCTCGGTAATACGCCCGACGCGTTCGGCCAGACGTGGCATCTCCCGTGCTGCGACGAGCGGCTCACCTATGCGCAGTTCGCCGCGTTGGCCTGCGAGGTGTTTGGGAAGGACATTTCATATTCCGTTATCGGCAAATGGGCGTTGATCGCCGCGGGGTTGGTTTCGTCCGGGGCGCGAGAGATGCGCGAGCTGCTGCCGCGCTACGAGCACGATAACCTGTTCGACTCGACCAAGTTCAAACAGCGTTTTCCCGACTTCGCCGTCACGACGTATCGCGCCGGGCTGGAAACGATTTGGCGGGAGTGGAAAAACGCGCAAGCGCCGCGCTGAGGCGTCCGTCGCGCCATGAGCAGGCGCATTCGGCACCCTGTCATCACTCTGCCCTCATGATCCTCTCGCACCGTCTCGATCGGCGCGAGCGAGCCTCGCCCTTCACCGGGCGGGGCTTTTTATTGGCTGCGGCAGCGCGTCACCAGTGATAGCTGATGCCCATATCGAGTTTGTCTGACGCATCGACGCCGGGGGCGTGGCGAGAAAGGTTATTGAATTCATAGTTAATAAACACCTGCATGTTGCTATTGAGCAACCAGGTCACGCCTAACTCCTCGTAGTTCAATAAGTCGGTGTTGCGGCCTGCCCGGGCCTGTATCAAACGGGTATAGCCGATGTTGGGCTGAATATGGTCCGTCAGCCGGTATTTGGCGAGCGCTTCATAACTGGACGCCGAGCCGCGGTTAGCGGTTTGTTGCGGGCTGATGGCGTTGTCGCTTTGGGTGAACACGGCCGCGAGATAGATTTTTTTCGACGCATAGAGAACCCCCTCGGCCAGCGTATCGATGCGCCGACGATAGCCGGCGGCGCGTTGCTGCCGCTGCGTGGTTTGAGACGCCGAAGCGGCGGCGATGAGGCTGAGCGTCGGCGTCAGCGCATAGCGGAAGGAGGCGCCGAACCCGTTGCCGTTTTGTTTGCCCAGCGCCTGTCGATCGTCGCCGTCTTTGAACTGATATTGCAGCGCGAGGGCGGCGTGCCGCTGAAACAGGCTGAAAGGTTTGCGGTAAGTGAGCAGGTTGTGCGCCCGGCCGCGCATAAAGTTGTCGATGTAGTTGTAGGCCATTTCTCTGAACAGCGGGGAGCGATCGGTCAGGGCGGTCACATCATAGAGCACGCCCCAGTTGCGGCCGATATCGAGGCTGCCCAGGGCGGCGTTCTGCACGCCGAGGTAGGCGAGCCGGATGCTGTTTCGGGTGGCGTCGGCGAAGCTGACGGTATATTCCCAATGGGCGTAGGCCCGCCAGCGCGGCGCGATCTTTTTTTTGCCGATCAGGCCGAAATAGAGATAGCTGCGGTCGCCGTCGTCGCGTTCGCTTTGGCCGCTGTAGCGTCTGGCGATAATCGTGCCGTAGAAATTCAGGCTGCTGTGTTGCGATACCGTCAGCGGCACGGCGAAGGCGCTGCGCGGCAACAGGGCCAGCAGCGGGAGCCACAGGCTCGCCGAAAAAGCGCGAGGATTGCATTTTATCATGATGACGCCGTCCCTGTGCGCGGCAAGCCGGCCGGCTTGCCGTCCTGGTGAAGCTTAAGCGTGCGTGACGTGTTTAAAGTAGCTGACGATCCCCTGCGTGATGGCGGTGGCGATTTTATTTCGGAATGCAGGGGTGCCCAGCAGCCTTTCTTCCTCGGGGTTGGTGATGAACGAGGTTTCCACCAATACCGAAGGAATGTACGGGGATTTCAACACCACGAAGGCCGCCTGTTCGGTATTTTTGGCATGCAAATGATGGATGGGCGCAATATGTTGGATCAGGTGCGAGCCCAGCGTCAGGCTTTCTTTGATGGTTTCCGTTTGTTCCAAATCAAACAGTATCTTCTGCAAATAGCGATCTTTCTTGATGACGTGGGGGCCGGCGAGATCGTCCGCCGCGTTTTCACTGTTCGATAAGTATTTCGCCATCGCGCTGCTGGCGCCCTTAGTGGAAAGCGCAAAGACCGAAGCGCCGCAGGCGCTGGGGCAGGTAAAGCCGTCGGCGTGAATCGACATGAAAAGATCCGCGCCATGCCGGTGCGCGATCTCCACCCGATCGTACAGCGGAATAAAAACGTCGCTGTCGCGCGTCAGGCGGGCATCGATGCCGTGTCGATCGAGCTGCGCCCGCACGTTTCTGGCGATCGCCAGAACGACATGTTTTTCCAGCGAACCGGTGTGGCCAATGGCGCCGGAGTCGATGCCGCCATGGCCGGGATCCAACATGACCAGGAATCGTTTCCGCGCACCCTGAGGGCCCGCCTGTTTTTTGGGGCGTGGCAAGCCGTGGGCGCTAGCCAGCGGAGAAACGGCGCTATTGAGCGCCAGAGCCGCCAGCCCGGCCAGCATCATTCTGCGGCGGGACAAGCGCGTGTTCAAAAGGTCCTTCTTAGCCATAAGGTTAACCCGCATAAAGGGAAGGTTGTTTTGTTATAACATAACAATTCATGCCGGCATCATCGTCGTCTGTTAGCGCCTGTTACTTTTAATGTCATTCTATAAATCAACCGGTTTTTTATACTGAATATAGTTATTTGATTGGGTGTTTATATTGTGATTTATTTGTATTGTATTTGTTAATTCTTATTTTGAAACAATATGCAATCCAATATTTCAAATGAGATTTATTACCATCCAATAATGATATGTTATAACGTAATTACAAAAATTGATAAAAACGGCGTCTTTGCCGCCGGCATGCCGGCATAAAGACACCCACGTTTTTGGAGCGTTAACATGACTTTTAAAAACCAGGAAAAAGAGACGCTAAATCTATTCGCGGTTCTCGCCGTCTCGTTAAGCACGGTCATCGCCATGCTCGACAGCACCATCGCCAACGTAGCGCTGCCGGTGATCGCGAAAGATTTCGCCGTTTCCGAATCGGCCTCCATCATGATTATCAATGCCTACCAGTTTGCCGTCGTCGCGTCGTTGATGCCCTTTGCGGCGCTGGGCAGAGCGGTGGGCAATAAAAAAATCTTTATGGCCGGGGTGGTGCTGTTTGCTTTCTCCTCGTTGGGCTGCGCGCTTTCCGACACGCTGGCGATGCTGACGGCGTTCCGAGTGATACAGGGCTTCGGCGCGGCGGCGGTGCTCAGCGTCAATGCGGCGCTGATTAAGGAGATCTACCCGGCAAGGCTGCTGGGGCGCGGCCTGGGGATTAACGTGATGGTGGTGTCGGTTTCCGCCGCCGCCGGGCCGTCCATCGCCTCGGCGATACTTTCTCAAACGAGCTGGAACTGGCTGTTCACCATCAATGTTCCCATCGCCTGTCTGTCGCTGCTGCTGAGCGTGATATTTCTGGGCTCCCGCGAGCGGCGCAACGTTGGCTTCGACAGCGGGGGCGCCCTGTTGGTGTTTGTGCTGTTTATCGCTTTCTCGCTCAGCACGATGAGCATGACCACCCGCCATCTGCCGGCGGCGGCGCTGAGCTTTGCGGTATTCGCCGGACTGGCCGGGTGGCTGTACATCAATCAGAAAAGAAAGGCCAACGCCGCGCTGATCCCGGTCGCGATGCTGCATAACCCGACGCTGTCATTGTCTTTGCTGATGTCGATGCTGTCTTACAGCACCCAGCTTTTGGCTTTTGTATCGCTGCCTTTTTATTTCCACAATGTCCTGCAAAGAAACGTGGTGGAAATCGGTCTGCTGCTGACCGCCTGGCCGCTGGCCACCATGGTTTCGTCGTTGATTTCCGGCGATTTGACCAAGAAATACGATCCCAATCTCGTCGCCCTGTCAGGCCTCGCCTGCTTGTTGGCCGGCATGCTGCTGATGGCCAACCTGCCGGCCGATCCGTCGAATGGGGCGATCGTATGGCGTGTGGCGCTGTGCGGCATCGGTTTCGGCCTGTTTCAATCACCGAACAACCTGCTGATCATGACCTCGGTCTCTCATGAAAACAGCAGCATCGCCAGCGGTCTGTTGGGCAGTTCCCGGTTGATCGGGCAAATCGTCGGTTCGGCGTTAGTGGCGATTTTCTTCAATATGCGCGGCGCGCAAGCGACGACTATCAGCTTAATGGCGGGGGCGGCGTTCTCGTTTCTCTCTCTGGCCGTGAGCTATATGCGCTTCAAGTCCGCCGTTACGTTAAAAACCAGCAAATAAGCACGTTCGAGGTTTCCCATGCGATTCATCCACCTGGTGCCGCTCATTATCGGGATGGCGGCGTTTTCCCTCAGCGGCTGCTCGACCTACCACGACGTGGCGCTGCAACAAAAAGAGGCGGGGCTCAATAGCCCGTATTATCTGTTGCAGCCGCCGGTCTATGTCGGCGATCGGCTGAAATACGGCCTGAAGGACGGCAGCGGCGGTGAGCTGACGGTTGCGAAGGTTGAACCGAAAGACATCGTTGCCGACAGCGGAAAAATCATTCCCCTGTCGCAACTCTCTTTCCTGCAGCGAAAAGACATTTCCGAAGGAAAAACCGCCGCGTTGGTCGGCGGCGGCGCGGTCGCCACCGCGGCGATCGTTTTCGTTGCCGGGATCACCATCATGGCCGCCGGCATCGCCGCCTCGGCCTGACACTATTCATCGACGCGCGCCATTGCGCGTGCGCGCAGGAGGCCTCATGGCCGTAAAACTGACATTCATCGCCACCGCCTTGCTGGCGATAGCCGCTTTGCCGATGCTGCCTTGCGCCGGCGCCAGCCAGCCGGAAGCGGCCGCGCTGCCGCAGAGCGCGGCGGCGCAAACGCTGCCCGGCAGCTACCCGCGGATCGTCATCACCGGCAACTGCCCCTTCGGCGTGATCCTGGCCAACGAGGCGGCCTATCGGCACGTCGTCGGCGTCGGCCCCTGGGCGTTCATGCATGCCGATAGGCATGTGTTGAAAGACATGAAGCCTGACATCGGCAGGATCACGTCCGATTTCATCAATAAGGACTATCGGGTCAACATGGAGTCGTTAATGAATCTGCGGCCCGACATCATTTATTACTACGGCAAAAGCCAGGACGATCGGCTGGAAAGGGCGGGCGTGATGACGGTCGATCTGGACGCCGGCGGGAAGACCAAATACCAGCCGATGGTCACCCAGGTGTATTGGGAAAATACCTTCGCCGACACCCTCGGCCTGCCGCGCACGCATAAATTCAAAGACGCCTGGGAAAGGACCCTGAAGCAGATCCGCCCCTATGCCGCAGCCATCCGCGCGCAGCACGTCAGGGCGTTGTATCTCGAAGAAAGCGACGGCAGGCAGCTGAAGGTGAGCGGCCCGCATACCTACGGCGACACCTACCTGAAAATGGCCGGCATGGACAACGTCGCCGGGGATTTGCCGGTGAAGGGGGATGCCGGCAGGTACATCAACGTGTCGATGGAGCAGATCATGGCCTGGGATCCGGATGTGATTTTCGTGGTGTTCGGCAGCGCCAAAGCGCTGCTGCACGGGGGGATCCCCGGCCAGGCGTGGGAGACGCTCAGGGCGGTAAAAAACGGCAAGGTTTTCTCGACGCCGGTGGGCATTCATAACTGGGGGGGCCTGTCGGCGGAAACATCACTGCTGCCGCTGTTTATGATCAACCGGTATGCCCCTGAAGACATTAGCGACAAAACGCTGCGGGAGGAGACGCGCCGCTATTATCAGACGATGTTCTCTTATGCGATCCCGGACCGGTTGCTGGATGAGGTGCTGGCGCAACGCTAGCGCCACGGTTGAATAGCGTTAATCCATTGGAGGAGCTTGGGGATGCCGGGCAGAGGAAAATATGCGGCGATCATGGCGGGATTGTTCATTTCGCTGTGTGCAGTCGCCTTCGCATCGCTGTTTGCCGGCCGCTACGCCTTGTCGGCCCATGATGTGGCGCAGATTTTATGGCAGGGGAACATGCCGGGGGAAAACCAGGCCCGCTATTCGGTGATTTTTAACCTGCGCGCGCCGCGGGTAGTGGCGGTGATGCTGGTGGGCGGCGGGTTGGCGGTCGCCGGCGCGACCTTTCAGGCGGTGCTGAAAAACGCATTGGCCAGCCCGGACGTGCTGGGTACGTCTTCCGCCTCCGCCTTTGGCGCTGCGCTGGGCATTCTATTGAGTTTGCCTTTTGCCCTGAGTTCGCTGCTGTCGTTTCTTTTCGGCGTGGTGAGCCTGTTGCTGGTGCTCGGCATCTGCCGCCTCAAACGCCGGCAGGATGCGCTCACCACGATTTTGTCCGGCATGATTATCGCGTCGCTGTTTATCGCGTTTGTCTCGGTCATAAAATATGTCGCCGATCCGCAGGATACCTTGCCGGCGATCGTCTTCTGGCTAATGGGCAGCTTCGCTTCGGTGGCGAAAGCGCAGGTTTATTGGCTGATCCCGCTGTTTGCGGCGTGTTACCTGACTATCTACCGGCTCAGGTGGAACATGAACATTCTCTCGCTGGGGGACGACGAGGCGCGCATCGCCGGCCTGAATCCACCCCGGCTGAAGATCCTGCTGCTGATCGCCGCCTCCCTGCTGGTTTCCGCCTCGGTGAGCTTGGCCGGCGTGGTGGGGTGGGTCGGCTTGGTGATCCCGCATTTGGTGAGAAGCGTGCTGGGATATAACCACGGCCGCCTGATCCCGGCTTCGGCGCTGAGCGGGGCGCTGTTTTTGCTGGCGATCGACAATATCGCCAGAGGTGCCACCTATGCTGAAATCCCGATCGGCATCCTGACCGCACTGATCGGCGCGCCGCTTTTCGCTCTCCTTTTTATTATGAGCAGCAAACATGATCACAGTTAACCAGCTGACCCTGGGTTTCAAGGGGCGAGAACCCCTTCTTGACAACGTCAGTTTTCATCTGGCGCGGGGCGAGATCCTCAGCGTGCTCGGGCCGAACGGCGCCGGTAAAACCACGCTGCTGAGACATGTCGCGGGCCTGTGCCGGCCCCTGTCAGGCGTTTGCCAGATCGGCCATATCGATAATCGGCCCGCCCGACTGGCCTATGTGCCGCAGGCGAAAACGCCGCATTTCGCTTATGGCGTGCTCGATTTTGTCACTTTCGGCTGCGCTCGCCAGGCGGGGTGGTTCGCCGGGCCGCGGCGGCAAGATTTCGCCAAGGCGCAGGCGGTGTTGCACGCGCTGGAGATCGCGCCGCTGGCGCAGAAAAACATCAATCAGATCAGCGGCGGGGAACTGCAGATGTGTTATTTCGCCAAGGCGCTGGCGGCGGACCCCGACGTCATGATCCTCGACGAACCGGAGTCGAACCTGGATTTTTACAATCAGGCTAAAATGATCGAGATGCTCTGGCGCCTCGCCAAAGAGCGCAGATGACGATCGTGCTGAATACGCATTTTCTGCATTACGCCGATCGCATCTCCGACAAGTGCCTGCTGATGAATAAGCGACAGTGCATGTTTGGCGATAAAAACGCCTTGCTGCAAGAGGATATCCTGGAGCGCTACTTCCAGGTGCCGGTGAGAAAGTGCCGGTACGAATATGCCGGCGTCAGCGAAGAAACGTTCATTGTCGCGCTACGGCACCCCGCTTGAGCGCCGCCAGTGCGAGGGCGATTGAGGGATATCCCTCATTGCGGCCCCGCCGGCGGTTATTTAAGCTGAAAGAGAAATGCAACGGTGAATATGGAGATAATCATGACTGATTCAGTATCCAACGATCGTAATCCCACCCCGGATGTGGCGGAAGACAACGCGTTCTTCCCATCACCTTACTCCCTCAGCCAGTACACCTCGTCCAAAACCGACTTCACGGGCGCCAGCTACCCGAACGCCTATCGCGGCGGCAAGTGGAAGGTGCTGATGATCGCCTCGCAGGAGCGCTACCTGCTGATGCAAAACGGCAAGTTCTTCTCCACCGGCAACCATCCGGTCGAGATGCTGCTGCCGATGTATCACCTGGATCTGGCCGGTTTCGAGATCGACATCGCCACGCCGTCCGGCGATCCGGTGAAGCTGGAGATGTGGGCGTTCCCGCATGAAGACCCAGCGGTCAAGGCCACCTATGAGAAGTACCGCAGCCAACTCAAGCAGCCGAAAAAGCTGACGGAAGTCGTGAAGGATCTGGATGGCGGCAACTACCTCGGCGTTTTCATTCCCGGCGGCCACGGCGTGCTCAACGATATCCCGTTCAGTGAAGAGGTGAAAAAGACGCTGCACTGGGCCCATGACAACGATCGCTACGTGATCTCGCTGTGCCACGGGCCCGCCGGTTTGCTGGCGGCGGGCATTGGCGAGAGCAAAGACGATTTCCTCTATCGCGGCTATGAGATGTGCGTGTTCCCGGATGCTCTCGATACCGGCGCCAACATCGACATCGGCTATATCCCCGGCCCGATGCCCTGGCTGGTGGGCGAACGCCTGCGTGAGCTGGGCGTGAAGATCGTCAATGCCGACATCACCGGCAAGGTGCATAAAGATCGGCGCCTGCTGACCGGCGACAGCCCGCTGGCTTCCAACAATCTCGGCAAACTGGCGGCAGAGACGCTGCTGGCCGACGTCGCCGCGCGATGAGCGACGAGATCGCGCAGCGCGCTTTCCAGACGGCGCTGGCGATGGACCACGAGCGAACCCTGTCCGCCATTCAGGGGCGGGTTCGCGCCTTCGCCGCGCCGTTCGGCTTCGATCGCTTTGTGCTGTTTTCCGCTTCCGCCACGGCGGAGGCGGGGATCGAGCATATCTATTGGGTCGAGGGCGACTGGTTCGGCGACGGCGAGGCCGTCGATGCGTTGACCTACGTGCGGCACTGCCCGGTGACCCGGCACATGCTGCGGGTCAGCGAGCCGTTTTTCTGGACCAAGACCCGGGCGCAGCAGGGAGAGCGCTACCGGATTGTGCGCACGCCGCGCGGCGCGGGCCTGCACGGCGTGCAAATCCCGGTGTTCGGCCCCGCCGGCCTGGAGGGTGCCGTCAGCCTGGGAGGCGAGCGCATCGACGCCTCGCCGCCGGTGCGGTTGGCGCTGTCGCTGGTGGGCACGGCGGCCTTTTTGGCGGCGCGGCGGCTGTTTGAACCGGCGGCCGGCAAAGAAGAAGGCCGGCTGTCGGCGCGCGAGCGTGAGGTGCTGAGCTGGACCGCCATCGGCCGGCGGCAGGCGGATATCGCCGCGATGCTCGGCCTGTCTGAACGCACGGTGGAAAACCACCTGCGCCGCATTCGCCGGCGCCTTGGCGCCGCCACCACCGCGCAGGCGATCAGCGTGGCGATCCGCCTGGGCGAAATTGCCCCCGAGAGCCGTTAGCCTGCCGCCATTTGCCGCAGCAGCCACTCGCGCAGCGCAATGATATCGGGGCGCTGCGCGGTCTCTTCGGTGGCCACCAGATAGTAGTTGGCGCCGGGTAACGCCATCTCGAACGGCGCGGCCAGCACGCCGCGTTGCAACAAATCGCGCGCCAGCAGCCGGCTGGCGATCACCACCCCCTGGCCGGCCACCGCCGCCTGCAGCGCATGGGTTTCGTCGCTGAAGGTCAGCCCGGCTTCCACGTTCAACCCTTCCGGCCCGTAGCGCCGCCGCCAGTTCTCCCAGGTCGGCGAGTCGGCGGGCACCTGCCGATGCGCCACGTGAAACAGCGTCACCCGCTGTAAATCCTCGATGTGCGCCAGCGCCAGCGCCGGGCTGGCGACCACGATAAAGCGATCCTCATGCAGCAGGGTGCAGTGCAGATCGCTTTCCGGCGTTTCACGGTAGCGGATGGCGACGTCCACGGTGCGTTGGCTGAGATCGACCCGCTCGACGCTGGTGTGCAGGCGCAGATCGATGGCGGGAAACTCCGCCTTGAAATCCGCCAGGCGCGGCACCAGCCAGTGGGTGAGAAAATTGGAGGTGGTGGTGACGGTCAGCGCCGGCGGCTGCCGGGCGCGGGTGATTTGGGCGACGGACTGTTCCAGCGCGGCAAAGGCGCGCTGGGTGCCGGCATACAGGATCTCGCCGGTCTCGGTCAGGCTGACGCCCTGCGCGCTGCGCTCGCACACCCGGCATTCCAGCACCGATTCCAGCAGCTTGATCTGGTGGCTGACCGCCGTCGCGCTCACGCCCAGCGCCTCGGCGGCCAGTTTGAAGCTGCGGCAGCCGGCCACGGCGTGGAAAGCGCGCAGCGCGCCCAGCGGCGGCAAACGGGGTTTTCTCATGGCTGAGTTATTCTCATCTAAGGCTGAAAACTATGAGTTTGTCTGACCGATTATACAAGAGATAGGCTACTGACATGTGAACAGGGAAATGAATTTATTTCATCATTTCCACCCTATCGGGAGTGAGCGATGAGCCTTTCTATCAACAACGGCGCCCTGGGCGCCATGACACACACGGGAACGGCAGCGAGCGCCCTGGCGCTCAGCGTGCCGGTCGCGGCGGGCGCTTTGCTGCTGGAGGCGGAGAGCCTGCAGGGCATCGGCGCGCCCCTGATGCTGCTGACGGCATTGGCGCTGGCGTTTCTCGGCGGCGCCGCACTGGCCCGCTGGCAGCCGCTGCGGAACCGGCCTGCGCTGGCGATTCTCCGCTACGGTTTTTTGCTGGCGGCGGCGGGGTGGCTATTCACATTGCTGATGCTGTTCGGCGGCCATGACTGGCCGGCTCTGCTGGCGGGTCTCGCCCTCGGCGGCCTGGGGCAGGGCGTTGCCTACCGCACGGCGGTGGAGGAGAAAGCGGCGTTCGCTGTGGCGTGCAGGCTGACGACGGTGGTGACTATCGTGGCCGTAGTGATTGCCGCTTCGCTGGTGCAAACCTACGCCGCGCCGGGCGTGAGGGGAAGCTGTTTCGCGCTGGCGTTGCTGGTCGATCTGGCGTTGCTGGGGGCGTTGCTGGCGCGGGTGGCGGAACGGGATGGGGCCTGAGCCGTCGTGCTGCAGGTAAACAACCCGCCGGTAAACCGGCGGGCTTCGCTTAGGCGGCCGCCAGTTCTTGCGGCGTAACGGTTTGCAAACCGACAAGCTGAATGGCCGGCTGCTCCAGATTGATGCCAAAGTATCCTTGATCCCAATTGTAGATATTGACGACGTGCTGATTGAGTGCGCTTTCGCCCTGCATGAATATCGACAGATCCTGCGTATGGGTTTGCGCGTTGTAGTTCAGTGAGAAGCTGCTGTTTGATCCTTCGGCGCCGAAGGCCAGCAGGTGGTTGTCGATAGACAGGGAGGAGGCCTGTAAAAAACCCAGCTCGAAGCTGTCGTCGATGTAGATATTGTGGGTCTGCTTCACGGGAATATTCAGCAGGCTGTTGGGGAAAGGCACATCGTTGGACAACATGCTCAGGTTCACGCCGAGATAATCCTGCGGCGCGCTCCCTCCCGGCGCAGTGGTATAACCGTGCTCGAAACGAATCTCGCTGGAGCCTTTGCCCAGGCTGACCTCCAGGCCGTTGGCCGGCGTCAGCACCCGATCGTTAAAGGTGACGTTGTCCTTAAAGTCGGTCAGTTTCACCGCTTCGATGTTGTACAGCCCGTCCTTAAAGCCATACAGCCCGATGCCGTTTTTCTCGATCACCCCGCGTCCGCCGTAGCTGCCCTGGGCGTCAAACTTCAGGTTTACCCCGTGCGACAGGCTGGAATAATCGACCGTATCGTGGCCGCTGCCGCCGTCGATCACCGTCCAGCCGTAGTTGCCGGCGTTGTTTTGCCAG
Source organism: Serratia sp. TSA_130.1 (assembly GCF_052691795.1). Classification (NCBI taxonomy): domain Bacteria; kingdom Pseudomonadati; phylum Pseudomonadota; class Gammaproteobacteria; order Enterobacterales; family Yersiniaceae; genus Serratia; species Serratia sp. TSA_130.1. The sequence continues at coordinate 793,598 of NZ_JBQZFS010000001.1, read as the reverse complement.
CCGCGCGGCACGCTGATGGTGTCGTCGCCGCTGCCGGTGTTAACGGCGATATTGCCGAACGCCAGCGTGAAATCGTCGTCATGCAGCGTACCGACGCGGTACAGATTCGGCGTGGACAGCACGTCGGCAATGTCGTTGAAAATCGCCGAGCCGATATCCAGCTTGCCGGGAATGAGGCTGCCGCCGCCGGTCACGCTGCTGCCGTAGGATTCGGTGTAGAAATCACGCGCCGCTTCGGCGGCGAGGCGGATGGTCTCGTGGCCAATGCCCAGGGTGGTCAAATAGGTGGGCACTTCGCCCGCCAGCAGCGTTTCAACCACGTAACTGAGGTTTTTCATCTGCATGGAGACCTGCGCCGCGGCAATCAAATCGTAGGTGCCGCTTTCGACCTTAAAAGGCGAGGTGTCGTTGGTGGCCACCCATTCGGTAAAGAACGAGGTATCGCCTAAATAAGAGAACAGCGTGGTGCCGGCCCAGGGGGAATAGTTGGGGGCGCCGGTCGAGGAGGCGTCGGTGAACACTTCGGACGCCGCCGCGCCGGCGTCGATCAGGCCGACCTCGTGAATGTCCGGCACTTTGGCGCTGCTGGGCGGGGCATCCGGCAGCGGCGCGTTGGGATTGCTGCTCAGATCGACGCCAAACAGCGTTTTGGCGAAGTTTTTGGCGATGTTGTCGGAGGCATTCTGAATGCGCGCCTCCCAGTCATCGGGCACATGCCCGGTGCGCAGCTCATACTGCAGCTTGGTTTGGTCGCGAATGTAATGGGCAAACGCCCCCTGATTCGAGTTCACGCCATAGGCGCCTTTGATCCAGGTATACACCGCGATATCCACGCCCTCAATGGGTTGGTTGGCATGGTTGGGATCGGTGAGCGCATCGACGGAGGCGGCATATACCGCCGGCCAGTCGCCGGCTTTGGCGGCCTCCCAAATCGCTTGCAGTTTTTCTCGGTCGGTAATGACGTAAGCCATATAAACACTCCTTGTTGCTGAGAGATTGCTGTGAAATTCAACATGATGAATGGAGGCGCGCGATGGAATAAACCGAAACCCGTACAGCCAGAAACGCGCATGCCGCGAGCCGCAGCGAACGATGGGCGGCAGGCGCCCATAGCGAAAGGATAGACGCAACTTACCGAGTGCGAAAAATTCTCTTATCGATTGTTTTTAAAGGATTATTGCTGTAAATCTGCGGGTTAATCCGCGTATTGGCGCCAGGAAGGGATATCCGTCATCTGGGTTAGGAATCTTCTTAGGTAAAAGAGTGGGTTTCGCTGGTGGGGCCAAGCGTTGGCGTTATGGCGGTGATTGTGGCTGCCGCTTTGCGGATTTACACCGACGGCAACGTCGGGGGTGGTTTCGCTCCAACGCTGCTGGGGCGTGGAATAGGGTGGGGAGATGCTGGCGTGGGGACTCTGGCGGTCGGCTTCGTGCCAGTAGCGGACGTTAACAATCTTGAACAGGTTAGCCGACAAACCTGAAAACTCTTTTGCTTACATCGGGAATGTTGGCAGAAAGTACTTCAATTATGATTACAGATCAGCCAGTTAATCCCAAATCTCAATGGGATCATTAATACTTTCCCCCTGGAGCAGTTGCTCAATGTGTTTAGGTAAGTTCCTTGGATAAAAAGTCGCAGACGACGATTTTAGTTCCTCCAGGGACCACCAGTGATACTCGAGATGATCTTCCAGTTCAAAAGGTTCCCGTTCTGCATAATGGATATCAGGTTTGAAATCATTTATATAGGCAAGGGATATAGCTTCGTGTTGCAGGCGCCTTTCACCGCGATACGAGTAATGAACATCTCTGAACCACTGAGGTACACGGACGCTTTGGAAAGGAACTATCAAACCCGTTTCTTCAAACACTTCACGTATGGCTGCGTCCGCGTGAGATTCCCACTCCAAAATGCCACCGCCAGGTAATTCCCACGAATTTATGAAGTTAGGATTACTGACATCACGTGTGCTGAGAAGCAGGATCGAGCAGGTCTTATCAATCAGGACAACTCTTACCGCGCGCCGCTCAGTTTCTTTGAGTGGGAAAATCATTTCAGAAGACATAAATAAGGCCATAACAAATAAACACTAAAAGAAGATAGTCTACATACTGCCTTCTATTTTTCTACTAAAGTCCGCTCCTCGCTCAAAGCAGACCTTCAGCTCAGTTAGCCTGCCCACTCCGTGCCAGAAGCGGACGTTGGCATTTATCATAGCGGTTAAGCTAAATATAAAAGTCAGTTACTCAATGGCAACTGCTGACTTTAAGGGGTTATCTACGGGGAGCAGATCATACTGATTCTATGCCGCCTCTGGCTGCTCACACAGCGCGCCTCCCTTCGCATAACCGACTTCTCAGGTTCTCTCTCGTGCCAGAAGATAAGACATTATCATCCTCGTCGCTTCTCTCTTTATCACTGGCGACATGAGTTCATTCCGGCGAGAGGCGGAATGAACGATGCCCTCCAACGCATCTGCGAGAATGCGGGCCGCGACTAAGTGGTCCGTTTCAGTATCGTCTGACGGGGCCGCCGCACGGATGAGGTCTTCATAGCGACGATGATACTCACGCTCAAAAGCGTCATAGAATTCCCTCGGCGCGAGCGGAACCTCATCGATCAGAACACGATGCAGATCTTGGTTAGCCGCATGAAGCGTGACAACGGCATCAATCAATCGGCCAATATGTTCCTCGAGCGGAACCCTTTCACCTTGCGTCTTGATATCAGGAAGCACTTTCAGGATGTCATCGAGATGCCGTTTCCGAATAGCCTCGGCAATCGCCAGATTATTTGGGAAATACTGATACAGCGATCCAATGCTGACGCCGGCAGTATGCGCCACCTCGTTAGTCGTGAAGTTTGCCCAACCTCTCTGCGCCAAAACGCGAGCACCTGCCTCGACGATACTCTCCACCGTGTTCTGGGAACGCTGCTGTTTAGGGCGTTTCCGCATCGCGCGGTGTTCTGTAGGAATGCGAGTAGCCATAAACAACCTCGATTATTAATATGAGCAAGTGCTCATGTTTTGGATTTTACCAGAAAGAGCGAAATGAGTCTTATGGAGCGACCATTATGTCTGCAGGTTTATCAAACAACCGCGAAGTTAAACTTATCCGCCATGTGCAGGGAGAAATTCACCCCGAAAATTTCGCCATCATGGAAACGACCATTCCTGCGCCCGGACCCTATGAAGCCGTAGTCCGTAACCGTTGGTTCCGTGTATCCATCTCGACACGGTTGATGGCGCAGGAGGATGCAAAGGCCGCCGAAGGCATTCCGTTCCCGCCTCTCAACCCCGGAGACACTCTGGCGGACGGCGCGATCGGAGAAGTGGTCCAGACCGGATCGGGCTGCAGCCTTCCTTTAGGTAGCCTTGTCATGCATCCGTTCGGGTGGCGGGAATATGCTGTGATCCGCGAACACGACTGCAAGCTCATCGATTGCCTCGAACCTGACCCAGCGGCTTATCTTGGCCATGGCTGGACGGCCTATGCCGCGTTGACCCGAGGCGTTCAGGTGAGGAAAGGTGACACCGTGTTCGTTTCCAGCGGCGCGGGGGCCATTGGCTCGATGGCTGGACAGATCGCACGGCTCCTCGGCGCGACACGCGTGATCGGTAGCACGAGCAGATCCAGCAAGGCCCGCTGGATGCAAGAGGAACTGGGCTATGATGCCGTCGTCACCCGAGACGGCGGCCCCATGAACGAGCAACTGGCGAAAGCCGCACCTGAAGGCATTGATGTCATCGTAGACATGGTGGGGGGTGAACAGCTCGCGGCGGCGATTAAGTTGGCAAGGGATGGTGCCCGTGGCGTTCTGCTCGGTGCGCTCACCGCTGAGCTGAACGCAGAAAAGGCGTCTTTGCAGGCTCCGGTTACATTGGACAGCTTTCAAATCATCTTCAAAGGTATGACATTACGCGGCTTCAGCGCGGATCATTCGCCCGATGCGTTTGGATTCTGGTTACGCGATCTGAAGACATGGAAGCGTGACGGACGCATTCATCTTACGTCCACGACCTTCAAGGGAATTGAAAGCTCGATATCTGCATTGCAGGAAGCCTGTGCCGGTCGCCTCAAAGGCGTGGTCCTGATCGAGCTATAAAACGGACGTCGTCATCTGGCATAGCCGTTCGGATGACTTACCCGCCATTCCTAAGCCTTATCGGTTAAATCGTCGTGTGATGGCGCAATGGCGTCTACGGAAAGTTCACGTCACGCAGGCTGAAAACCACATTTTTCTCACATTGGAGTCAACAATATGACTAACACATATCATCGCGTGGGCAACGGACCCCACCCCGTTCTCGTGCTTCACGGTTGGTTCGGTGACGCGCACTCGTTCGAAGAGATTGAACCCTGGTTGAATGTCCACGCGTTCAACTATGTGTTCATGGATTATCGTGGCTACGGGGGCATGCAGGAAACGCGCGGCGCATACACGATCGATGAGATTGCCTCCGATGCGCTGGCGCTTATTGACGCTCTTGGCTTTCACGACTTCAGCCTGATAGGTCATTCGATGGGGGGGATGGTGATTGAGCGGATTGCAACGCGCGCGCCCGATCGAGTGCGGGCACTCGTTGCCGTTGCACCCGTTCCTTGCGGCGGCATTTCGTACGATGCTACGACGCGCCGTCTGCTTGAAGATGCTGCTGAGCAACTGGACAATCGAAAAGCCATCATAGACCGCAGTACTGGCGGACGGTTGCCCTTATCCTGGGTCGAATGGAAAGCAGCGTATTCGGTATCGCATTCCTCTCAGGAAGCATTTTCTGCGTATTTTCATGCATGGGCCGATACCGATTTCAGCGATGAGATTGTCGGTTCGCATCCGATAAAGGTGCTTGTGGGTGAGCACGATCCAACATTCAATGCCGGGTTAATGGCCAAAACCTATCTTCAACGCTATCCCCATGCAACGGTTGAGATTCTGGAAAACGCCGGCCACTATCCGATGAACGAGACACCGCTCGCGCTTGTCAGGGCTATCGAATCCTTCCTTGCCGAAACAGCCACTGTCGGGCATATCCCCTCGTCCGCTCGGTGACGAGGGTAAGAGGCACAGAGGGCCTTAACTTGTCGGCATCTTTCATTCCGGCGGTGACTGGAATCGTTCGCGTTCTTATGCGCCAGAAGCGGGCACTCCATACCTCAAGGTAGAGTGTGCCATACCAAATAAGCCTCAGTGCGATGAAACAAATACCGAGGCAGGCTGCGCGGGTGGAATGGCGAAGTGATGCTGCATACGCTTTATCTCCTCTGCCGGTGGCAGGCCAAACAGACGCTTGAATTCGCGGTTAAATTGCGATGGACTTTCATAGCCAACGGCGTAACTCGCGGCGGCGGCGGTGATTTGTTGGCGTACCATCAGCATCCGTGCCTGGTGCAGGCGTACCGATTTTACATACTGCATTGGCGGCATCTGCGTTATCGCTTTGAAATGGCTATGAAAGGTCGGCACGCTCATGCCGGCCATCATCGCCAGCTGCGTCAGCGTTAACGGCTCCGCGTAAGCGGCATGGATGTGCTGCAACGCTTTACCGATTTTGCCAAATTGGCCCTGCAAGGCCAGCGCGGCACGCATTGCGTTGCCCTGTGCGCCTGTCAGCACGCGAAAATAAAGCTCACGCACCCGCGCCGGGCCGAGGATCGCCGCCTCAAGTGGGTTAGCCAGGACTTCAAGTAAGCGAAGTACGGCCATTTTTACCGCGCTGTCCATGGGGCTCGACATCATGCTTTGCGGCGCGACGGGAGGATGCGGGGCGCCATGCTGTTCAATCTGCAACATCAGTTCCGCGGCAAGCTGAAAATCCAGATGCATATAAATCGCCAGCAGCGGATGTGCTGCCGACGCGTTGGTTTCCATCACAAACGGCACCGGCACCGAAACCGCCAGGTAGTGCTGCTCATCATATAAATAGGTCTGTTGACCGAAATAGCCGCGTTTGCTGCCCTGGCAGACGATCACGATCCCCGGATCGTAAAGCACCGGCGTTCTGGCAAGCGGGCGATCGGAACGCAAAATTCGCACATCAGGTAGGGCAGTGAGGTTGTATCCCTCTTGCACCGCAAGTCTATTCATCAGGGCAATCATGTCGGACATCCCACCACCTCATAAAATCAGGCAAGAAAAAGAGAAAATACGGCCTAAAAATACGGCAGGGAAGAGAATACCATGCAACCTTCATGGTTCATGGGAGTTCTTTTTATGGCATCTGCAAAAACGATTTTAATTACCGGCGTCAGCAGTGGCTTTGGTCAGGCGCTGGCGCGGGAAGCCCTCGCCGTAGGGCATCGGGTTGTAGGGACGGTGCGCAACAGCGAAGCACTGCAGGCTTTCGCCGCGCTCGATACGCAGCGGGCTTTTGGCTATCTGCTTGATGTCACGGACGATGAACGTATTGATGAGGTGGTTGGAGAGATAGAGTCCGCCGTCGGTCCGATAGATGTGCTGGTGAACAATGCCGGTTACGGCCATGAAGGCATTCTGGAAGAATCCCCGCTTGCAGAGCTGCGCCGCCAGTTTGACGTCAATGTGTTTGGTGCGGTGGCAATGATCAAAGCCGTGCTACCGGGCATGCGCCAGCGCCGTCGGGGCCACATTATCAATATCACCTCAATGGGCAGTTTCATTACCTTGCCCGGTATCAGCTATTACTGCGGCAGCAAATTTGCACTGGAAGGAATATCAGAAACCTTAAGTAAAGAGCTTGCCCCGTTCAACCTACACGTGACCGCCGTGGCGCCTGGCTCGTTTCGGACGGACTGGGCCGGGCGTTCAATGGTGCGCAGCCCTCGTCGTCTTCCGGACTATGACGCGTTATTTGAACCTGTTCGTCAGGCGCGCCAGGAAAAAAGCGGCAAGCAACTCGGCGATCCGGTTAAGGCGGCTCACGCCATGCTGGCATTGATCGAGAGCGGGAACCCGCCTACGCATCTGTTGTTAGGCAGTGACGCATTAAGTTTGGTGCGGCAAAAGCTCGAGGCGTTAGGTCAGGAAATTGAACAATGGGAGAAACTCACCCGTTCAACGGATGGCTGAACGGTGTCGGGTAGCGAGAGCGTAGGGGATCGCCGATTATGATCCGCCCAACAGCAAAAAGCCCGCTCAGGTTTCCCTGAGCGGGCTTCTCTAAATATGGCTCCTCTGACTGGACTCGAACCAGTGACATACGGATTAACAGTCCGCCGTTCTACCGACTGAACTACAGAGGAATCGTGTGAACGGGGCGAATAATAGCGAGGCGCCGTCGGCATGTCAAAGGCGGATTACACATTCTGTGACTGTTTGCTTACAGAATGCGCAACCCGTTGAGTTTTTTGGCAGATTTAGCCCTCTGGCGCTCGCTGCAGGCGCAGCTGATAGCGGTAAACGCCGGCGGTGAGCAGGTAATCCCGGTGCACGCTCGGGCTCCAGGAATCGTCGCCGCCCACCCCCATGTGGAAGCCGTCCAGATGCAGCCAGGTGCCTGCTTCCGGCTGCAGCAGGTGCTGGTGGCTGCAGGCCATCAGCTGTTGCAGGCCGTAGCGGCTGAGCGAGAAGTGGAAGCGGCCGTCGATGCGCCAGCCGCCGTAGCGCAGGCTGCGGGTGTCGCAGCGCAGGCCGTTCTCGCCGGGGAAAATATACGGCGTGTGCAGATCTGCCAGCGGCAGGCGCCAGCGCCCGTATTGCGCGGCCAGGCGGCGATCCGGGTAGTTCTCGTGCGGGCCCAGGCCCAGCCATTCCGCCTGCGGTTGCACCGTTGCCAGTTGGCAGTGCAGGCCGATGCGCGCCGGCGGCGGCAGAGTATCGGCCACCTCGACCTCCACGCTCACGCTCACCGCGCCCAGCGCGTCGAACAGCCACTGCTTGCGGCTAATCAGCAAAATCTGTCCGTCCACGCCGAACTGGTGTTCGCTCACCACCCGCACGCCGTTTTGCAGCGCATCGGCCTGCAGCCGCGTGCAGCGCTCCTCCAGCCGGTACAGGCCCGCCAGCTTCCAGCGTTCGACCCAGGCGTTGGGATCGATATGGTCCGCTTCGCTGACGCCGATGTCGTTATCGATCGGCGCGCGCGCAAAACCGTCGCGCAGCGGCGTCAGCAGCTGCGGTTGCTCATTCTGCCACCACTGCGTCAGGTGGCCGCTGCTGCGCTCGAAGCGCCAGCGCTGGTCGCCGTGGGTGAGGGTCAGCCCCTGATCGTCTTCAATCAGCGTGGGCGGCACGCCCTGCGCCGGCGGCGGGGCGGGATGCAGCGCGCGCGGCACCCGCCACTGATCCCAGGCGCAGCGGTGGTGCGCTTCGGACCAGTCGGTGGCCTGCGGCTGCACCACCTCCACGTTCAGCCACAGCTCGCCGGGCTGGTGCAGCATCGGCAGGCGATCGAGCAGCGTGAAGCGAGTGCTGCCCCGCGGCGGCAGCGCCAGATCGAAGCTGCCGCTGGCGCGCTCCACGCCGTCCAGCTCCAGCCGCCAGTTGAGCTGCTCGTTGTCGGTGTGGCGGAACAGGTAATCGCTGGTGACGGTCAGCGTCAGCGAGGCAGCGTCGAAGGCGAAGCGGAACAGCTGCTGCGCCCGCTGCGCTTCGAACAGCGCCGGGTGCGGGATGCGATCCGCGAACACCAGCCCGTTCAGGCAGAACTGGCGATCGTTGGGGGTGTCGCCGAAGTCGCCGCCGTAGGCCCAGAACTCTTCGCCGCGATCGTCGCGTTTGATCAGCGCCTGATCGACCCAGTCCCAGACAAAGCCGCCCTGCAGGCGCGGATGTGCGTGGAACGCGCGCCAGTAGCGCTCGAAACCGCCGAAACTGTTGCCCATCGCGTGGGCGTATTCGCACAGGATCAGCGGGCGCGGCTCCTCCGGCAGGCCGATCCACTTGCCGATCGCCCATTTGGGCACCGCCGGGAACGGCTGATCCTGATCCACTCGCGCATACATCGGGCAGATGATGTCGGTGGCGGCGGTGTCGGCGCCGCCGCCTTCATATTGCACCGGGCGGGTCGGATCCTGGCTTTTCACCCAGCGGTACAGCGCGTCGTGGTTCGCGCCGTGGCCGGACTCGTTGCCCAGCGACCAGATAATGATGCAAGGATGGTTGCGATCGCGTTGCACCATGCGCGTGACGCGCTCGCTCATCGCCGGCAGCCACAGCGGATCGTCAGCCAGGCGGTTCATCGGCTGCATGCCGTGGGTTTCGATATTGGCTTCGTCCATCACGTACAGCCCGTAGCGGTCGCACAACCGGTACCACAGCGGGTGGTTGGGGTAATGCGAGCAGCGCACCGCGTTGAAGTTGTGCTGCTTCATCAGCAGGATATCGTGGCGCATCGTCGCCTCGTCCATCACCTGGCCGTGGCGCGGATGATGCTCGTGGCGGTTAACGCCGCGGATCAGCAGCGGCTGCCCGTTGAGCTTCAACAGCCCGCCGCTGATCTCTACCTGACGGAAGCCGACGTCATAGGCCTCCACCTCGATAATCTCCCCTTCGGGCGAGAGCAGGGCGACGGTGGCGCGATACAGCGCGGGCGTTTCGGCGCTCCACAGCGCCGGGCGCTCCACCGGCAGCCGCAGGGTGACGCGATCGTCATAGGCGCCGCGCTCGTCCACGATCTCGCTGCCGAGCGGTTGGGTGCGTTCGGCCACTCGCGCGCCGTCGCGCCACAGCTGAATCTGCACCTGCAGCGGGCCGGGCCGGCTGGCGCGCGCCGTCACCACCAGTTCGCCGCGGGTAAAGCTGTCATGCAGCGGCGTGGTGATGCGCACATCGCTCAGGTGCGCGGCGGGTTTGTGCAGCAGGCTGACGTCGCGGAAGATGCCGCTCATGCGCCACATGTCCTGATCTTCCAGATAGCTGCCGTCGCACCAGCGCAGCACCATCACCGCCAGCCGGTTTTCACCCGGCCGCAGCCACGGGCTGAGATCGAACTCCGCCGGCAGGCGGCTGTCCTGAGAATAGCCGACCCAGTGGCCGTTGCACCATAAATAGAACGCCGAGTTGACGCCGTCGAAGATGACGCGCGTCTGACCGGCGGCCAGCCAGGCCGGATCGACGCTGAAGGCGCGCGAGTAGCAGCCGGTCGGGTTGTCTTCCGGTACGCGCGGCGGATCGACCGGGAACGGGTAGCGCACGTTGGTGTAGATCGGCGCGTCGTAGCCGGCGAGCTGCCAGTTGCCCGGCACCGCCAGCGGGGCGGCGTCCGGCAGATCCTGCTGCAACCAGCTCTCCGGCGCGGCCTCTGGGCGCGGGAAATAGCTGAAGCGCCACTCGCCGTTCAGCGATCGGCGGCTGGCGCTGGGGGCGTCGTCGCGCGCGTCTTCCACCGTGCGCCAGCTGGCGAAAGGCGGGTGGGCGTCCAGCCGGCGGTAGTGGGTGCAGGCGGGGTTTTGCCAGTCACGGCGGGCAAGGATCTCGGTCAGGGAAGCTAGGGGCGCAGCAGGCATCGGCGATCGTCCAGTCGGCTAGGTGATGCTCACCAAGATGCTGACCGGCGCATAAAAAGTAAAGCGGTTACACGCAACCTTGCAAGGGCGATCAAATAACCGTTAATGCGGTTCGCCGGCGCGATAGATCCGCTGTGGGCGGCCTACCTTGCCGTAAATGATCTCGGCGCGCAGCTGCTGCGCGGCGGTGCAAAACTCCAGATAACGGCGCGCGGTGGTGCGGCTGAGCCCCATTTTTTGCGCAACGCTTTCAGCGGTGTGCCGCGCGGCGGGTTCGGCGAACAGCGCGCGGACCTTGCCCAGCGTCAGCTCGTCGATGCCGGCGGGCAGCGCCGCCTGCTGCTCGCCGCGGGCGTAGGTATTGAACATCTCGTCGATGCGGCGCTGGTTGAGGCGCGCTTTGTCCTTCAACGCTTCGCGGCGCTGGCTGAAGCGCAGCAGCGTCTGGCTCAGCCGGTCATAGGCCAGCGGTTTGATCAGGTAGTCGAACACGCCGTAGCGCAACGCCTCGGCCACGGTGGCCATGTCGCTGGCGGCGGTGATGAACACGATGCCGCCGCGATAACCGCTCAGCGTCAGTTCGCGCAGCAGGGTGATGCCCTGGCCGTCCGGCAGAAAGTTGTCCAGCAGGATCAGATCCGGCTTGAAGCGTTCGGTCATGGCGCGCGCCTGCGCCAGCGTGCCGGCCAGCCAAATCTGGCGGCAGCCGCCGTTCTGGCGGATAAACTCCGCGTGCATCTCCGCCAGCGGCGTTTCGTCTTCAACGATCAGGATGTTCAGCCATTCCATAGTGCGACCCGTAATTGCAATAAAAATGCTAAGTGAATGTAAGTGAATTGCGGCGCCAAATAAAGATTATCTCAATAATAAACACCATAAGATTAATTAAGCAAATAAAGAACATTAAATAACTTATTAACCGGGATCGGTTTGTGAAATAGGTCAATAATCCGCGTTTTTTTTCTGCTTACCATGGGTTTATCGAACGAGAGGGCGATTTTATCTTCATGGTTTTTAAGGTTTTAATTGTCATTCCTGATGTTAATTAAAATGCCTTTTTGTATTTCATTTGTTGTTTGCCAGTTAACCCAGAGAGCGTGTTATGTTAGGCGATGCCGTATTTAATCGGGTAAAGCGATCGGATCATAAAGCGATTTCGGAAATAAGCGCCTTCTTGCGCAGTAACGATCTGAATATCGATACCACGGTTGAAATATTTATTACCGTTACCCAGTACGACAAATTGGTCGCCTGCGGCGGCATCGCCGACAATATTATCAAATGCGTCGCCATCAGCCCGCTGATGCGCGGCGAAGGGTTGGCGCTGGCGCTGGCGACCGAGCTGGTGAACCTGGCCTACGAGCGCCACCACACCCAGCTGTTTATCTACACCAAGGTGCAGAACGAGCCGCTGTTCCGCCAGTGCGGTTTCTACCCGATCGCCACCGTGCCGGGCATCGTGGTGCTGATGGAAAACAGCCCGTGCCGCCTGAAGCGCTACGCCGCCCAGCTGGCGAGCCAGCGCCGGCCGGGCGACACCATCGGCAGCATCGTGATGAACGCCAACCCCTTCACCCGCGGGCATCAGTATCTGGTGCGTCAGGCGGCCAAGCGCTGCGACTGGCTGCACCTGTTTCTGGTGAAGGAAAACACCTCGCGCTTCAGCTATGAAGATCGACGCCGGCTGGTGCTGGCCGGCACCGCCGACATCCCCAACCTCACGGTACACGAAGGCTCGCAGTACGTGATCTCGCGCGCCACCTTCCCCTGTTACTTCATCAAGGACCAGGGCGTGGCCGACGACTGTTACACCGAAATCGATCTGAAGATCTTCCGCCAGTATCTGGCGCCCGCGCTGGGCATCACCCACCGCTTCGTCGGCAACGAGCCGTTCTGCGCGGTGACCGCGAAATACAACCGCGACATGCGCTACTGGCTGGAAACGCCGGCGCTGCCCAGCCCGCCGATCGCGCTGGTGGAAATCGAGCGTTTGCAATATCAGGGCACGGCGATCTCCGCCTCCTGGGTGCGCAAGCTGCTGGCGGCGGGGGACTTCCACGCCGCCGCGCCGCTGGTGCCGCCGGACACCCTGTACTACCTGCAGGATCTGCAAACGCAGCGCCGGGCCAAGACGGCCCCGCATCCTTTTGAGTCCGCACAATCAGGTGAATGATGAAAATTATCCGAGAAGCAATGGCCGGCACGCTGGAATCCAGCGATGTCATGGTGCGCATCGCGCCCGCCGAGGGGCCGCAGCACGATCTGTTGATCGCCAGCAGCGTGGAAAAACAGTTCGGCGCGGCGATCCGCCGCACCCTGCTGGAGGTGCTGCAGCGTTATGAGGTGGAGCCGGTGCAGGTGATCGTCGACGACAAAGGGGCGCTGGACTGCGTGCTGCGCGCCCGGCTGGAAACCGCGCTGATGCGCGCCTGCGAGAGCGGCCAACTGCCGTGGGAGGCGAAAGATGAAAACGCTGAATAAAACCCGGCTGCGCCGCAGCATGCTGTTCGTTCCCGGCGCCAACGCGGCGATGGTCAGCAACGCCTTTATCTATCAGGCCGATGCGCTGATGTTCGATCTGGAAGACTCGGTGATCCTGCGTGAAAAAGACGCGGCGCGCCGGCTGGTGTACCACGCGCTGCAGCATCCGCTGTACCAGGAGGTGGAAACCATCGTGCGCGTCAATGCGCTCGACTCCGCCTACGGCCTGGCGGACTTGCAGGCGGTGGTACGCGGCGGCGCGGACATCGTGCGCCTGCCGAAGACCGACAGCGCGCAGGACGTTGTTGACATGGAGCGCGAGATCGCCGCCATCGAGGCGGCCTGCGGCCGGCCGGTAGGCAGCACCGGGCTGCTGGCGGCGATCGAATCGGCACAGGGCATCACCAACGCGGTGGCGATCGCGCACGCTTCGCCGCGGCTTATCGGCATCGCGCTGGGGGCGGAAGACTATGTGCGCAACCTGCGCACCGAACGCTCGCCGGAGGGCATTGAGCTGCTGTTCGCCCGCTGCTCGCTGCTGCAGGCGGCGCGCGCCGCCGGCATTCAGGCGTTCGACACCGTCTACTCCGACGCCAACAACGAGGCCGGCTTCCTGCAGGAAGCGGCGCTGATCAAACAGCTCGGCTTCGACGGCAAATCGCTGATCAACCCGCGCCAGATTGAGCTGCTGCACAACCTGTATGCGCCGACCGCCAAAGAGGTGGCGCACGCGCAGCGGGTGGTGGACGCCGCCGAAGCGGCGGAGCGGGAAGGGCGCGGCGTGGTGTCGCTCAACGGAAAAATGGTCGACAGCCCGGTGATTGAACGCGCCCGGCTGGTGCTGGAGCGCGCCGCGCTGTCCGGCTTACGGGAAGAACCGGCGCAGCACGGGGAGGAAGCATGATGAACCGCCAACAACGATTGATGACCTTCGCCAACCCGGCGGATCTGCCGGGTTATCAGGACGTGTCCAAAGCCAACCTGCAGGCGCGTAAACCGCGCGATCTCAAGCTGTGCGACTCCTTGCAGGAAGCGGTGCGCCGCAGCGGGCTGCAGGACGGCATGACCATCTCCTTCCACCATGCGTTTCGCGGCGGCGATCTGGCGCTCAATCAGGTGATGGAGACGCTGGCGGCGATGGGGTTCCGCAACCTGACGCTGGCCTCCAGCTCGCTGACCGACTGCCATGCGCCGTTGGTTGAGCATATCCGCCACGGCGTGGTGAGCCGCATTTACACCTCCGGGCTGCGCGGCCCGCTGGCGGACGCCGTATCGCGCGGCCTGCTGGCGGAGCCGGTGCAAATTCACTCGCACGGCGGCCGGGTCAATCTGATCGAATCCGGCGAGCTGAAGATAGACGTGGCCTTCCTCGGCGTGCCGGCCTGCGATGAGTTCGGCAACGCCAACGGCTACAGCGGTGAAGCCTGCTGCGGCTCGCTCGGCTATGCGCGGGTGGACGCCGAGGCGGCGGGCACCGTGGTGCTGCTGACCGAGCAGCTGGTGCCGTATCCGCATCATCCCGCCAGCCTGGCGCAGGATCGGGTGGATCTGATCGTGCAGCTGGAGCGGGTGGGCGACGCCGACAAGATCGGCGCTGACGCCACGCGCATGACCTCGAACCCGCGCGAGCTGCTGATCGCCCGCCGCGCCGCCGAGGTGATCGCCGGTTCAGGCTACTTCACCGAAGGGTTTTCACTGCAAACCGGCACCGGCGGCGCCTCGCTGGCGGTGACCCGTTTCCTGGAGGACAAGATGCGCGCCCGCGGCATTCGCGCCGCGTTCGCCCTCGGCGGCATCACCTCGACCATGGTGGATCTGCACGAGAAAGGGTTGATCGGCAAGCTGCTGGACGTGCAGAGCTTCGATCGGGCGGCGGCGACCTCGCTGGCGCGCAACCCGCGCCATATCGAAATCAGCGCCAACCAGTACGCCAACTTCAGCTCCAAGGGCGCGTCGGTCGATCGGCTCGACGTGGTGGTGCTGAGCGCGCTGGAAATCGACACCGGCTTCAACGTTAACGTGCTGACCGGCTCCGACGGCGTGCTGCGCGGCGCGTCCGGCGGCCACTGCGACACCGCCGCCGCTGCGCGGCTGGCGATCATCGTCGCGCCGCTGGTGCGCGGGCGCATCCCGACGCTGGTGGAGCAGGTGACCACCTGCGTCACGCCGGGCTCCAGCATCGACATTCTGGTGACCGACCACGGCATCGCCGTCAACCCGGCGCGGCCGGAGCTGGCGCAGCGCCTGCGGGAGGCCGGGCTCGAGGTGGTGAGCATCGACTGGCTGCGCGCCCGTGCGCTGCAGCTGACCGGCGAACCGCAGCCGATCGCGTTTACCGACAAGGTGGTGGCGGTGGTGCGCTACCGCGACGGCTCGGTGATCGACGTGGTGCATCAGGTGGCGGAGTAAACGATGGCCGCCGTCGATCCTCAACTGGCCGCCGAACGTGCGGTCAGCCTGCCGGAGCTGCTCACCAGCCGCGAATGCCGTCAGGCGCGCCAGCAGGCGTGGCTGGCGCAGCACGAGTGCACGCTGCTGGTGCTGACGCTGGTGGTGCCCGGCCCGGTGAAGGACAGCGCGTTGACGCGCGGCATTTTCAACCTCGGGTGGGCGGCGCTGCTGCGGCTGTGCGCCGAACAGGGCTGGCCGAGCCCGCAGACCGAGGCGCTGGCGCTCGCCACCGGCTGCGAAGGGTTTGTGGCGCTGCGCGCCGACGCCCAACGGGTGAAAGATTGCGCCATGCAGCTGGAGGTGAGCCGCCCGATCGGCCGGCTGTGGGATATCGACGTGCTGGATGCGCAGGGGCGAATCCTGTCGCGCCGCGATATCGGCCTGCCGGCGCGGCGCTGCCTGCTGTGCGGCCAACCGGCCAAGATCTGCGCCCGCCAGCGGCGGCATGGCAGCGAGCAGCTGCTGCAAGAAATGGAAAGGATGTTCAACGATGCGATCTCTGCCGATTAATCCACCCGCCCGCCGAGCCGAGCCGGCCTGCGACTTCGCCCGCGCCGCCTTTCGCGCGCTGTTGGTGGAGGTCAACCTCACGCCCAAACCGGGGCTGGTGGATCGCCATAACACCGGCGCCCATCGCGACATGGATCTTGGGCATTTCTACCGCAGCGCCCGCGCCATCGGCGTGTGGCTGCCGCGTTTTATCCAGCGCGGACGGGAAGACGCGGCTTTGCCGGCCGAGCGGCAGCTGGCGCGGCTGCGGCCGCTCGGCCTGGCCTGCGAAAACCAGATGTTTCGCGCCACCGGCGGCATTAACACCCACAAGGGCAGCGTGTTCTCACTCGGGTTGCTGTGCGCCGCCTTCGGCCGCCTGCAGCAGCAGGGCCGGACCATCAGCGCCGCATCGTTATGCGCCGAAGTGGCGGCGATGTGCCGAGGGCTGGTGGACAGCGAACTGCGATGCAACAACGCCGGGCAGACCGCCGGCCAGCGCTTGTTCGCTGCGTATGGCCTCAGCGGCGCGCGCGGCGAGGCGGAATCCGGTTTTCGGTTGGTGCTTGACGGCGCGCTGCCGCTGTATCGGCAACGGCTGGCCGCCGGCGGCGACGAACAGCGGGCGCTGCTGGACAGCCTGCTGTGGCTGATGGCCCACAACGATGACACCAACGTCGCCTCGCGCGGCGGCCTGCGCGGGCTGCGCTGGCTGCGGCGCCGGGCGGCCTTGCTGCTGGCGCAGGGCGGCTCGGCGGGGGAGGCGGGCCTGGCGCGCCTGCGGCGCTTCGATGCCGATTGCATTGCCCGCAACCTCAGCCCCGGCGGCAGCGCCGACTTGTTGATAGTGACCTGGCTGCTGGCGCAGCTGGGTGCCCAAGAATAATAACCAAGCCTTCAGGAGAGTCCCTATGTCCCAAACCCAGGAAAAGATCTGGAAAGCGATAGCGCCGCTGGCGGTGCTCGCGATCCTGTTATTGATACCGGTGCCCGACGGCATGCCGCCGCAGGCGTGGCACTATTTCGCCATCTTTGTGGCGATGATCGTCGGCATGATTCTGGAGCCGATCCCGGCCACCGCCATCAGCTTTATCGCGGTGACCGTCAGCGTGCTGAGCGCCAACTGGGTGCTGTTCGGCGCGCAGGAACTGGCGGAGCCGGGCTTCAAGGCCGGTAAAGAGGCGCTGAAATGGGGGCTGGCAGGCTTCTCCAGCACCACCGTCTGGCTGGTGTTCGGCGCCTTTATCTTCGCGCTGGGCTACGAGGCCACCGGGCTGGGGCGGCGCATCGCGCTGTTCCTGGTGAAATTCATGG
This sequence comes from Serratia sp. TSA_130.1, assembly GCF_052691795.1. Lineage (NCBI taxonomy): Bacteria > Pseudomonadati > Pseudomonadota > Gammaproteobacteria > Enterobacterales > Yersiniaceae > Serratia > Serratia sp. TSA_130.1. The sequence continues at coordinate 776,439 of NZ_JBQZFS010000001.1, read as the reverse complement.
GCAAGCGCACGCTGACGCTGGGCTATGCGGTGGTGATCATCGATATCCTGCTGGCGCCGTTCACGCCGTCCAACACCGCGCGCACCGGCGGCACGGTGTTCCCGGTGGTGAAAAACCTGCCGCCGCTGTTCGATTCCTTCCCTAACGATCCCTCTTCGCGCCGCATCGGCGGCTACCTGATGTGGATGATGGTGGTCGGCACCAGCATCAGCTCCTCGATGTTCGTCACCGGCGCCGCGCCGAACGTGCTGGGCATCGAGTTCGTCGGCAAGATAGCCGGGGTGCACATCAGCTGGATGCAGTGGTTCCTGGCGTTCCTGCCGGTCGGCCTGCTGCTGCTGATCATCGCGCCGTTGATCTCCTACTACCTCTACAAACCGGGCGTGACCCACAGCAGCGAAGTGGCCGCCTGGGCGAATACCGCGCTGGGGGAAATGGGTAAGCTGACGCGCAAGGAGTACACCCTGATCGGCCTGGTGCTGCTCAGCCTGTGCCTGTGGGTGTTCGGCGGCAAGGTGCTGGACGCCACCGCGGTGTGCCTGTTGGCGGTGTCGCTGATGCTGGCGCTGCACGTGGTGTCGTGGAAAGACATTACCAAATACTCCAGCGCCTGGAATACGCTGGTTAACCTGGCGACGCTGGTGGTGATGGCCAACGGCCTGACGCGCTCCGGCTTTATCGACTGGTTCGCCCAGACCATGAGCACCCACCTGGACGGCTTCTCGCCGAACATGACGGTAGTGGCGCTGGTGCTGGTGTTCTACTTCGCCCACTACCTGTTTGCCAGCCTGTCGGCGCACACCGCCACCATGCTGCCGGTGATCCTGGCGGTCGGCAAAGGGTTGCCGGGCGTGCCGATGGAGCAGCTGTCGATGCTGCTGGTGCTGTCGATCGGCATCATGGGCGTGCTGACGCCGTACGCCACCGGGCCAGGGGTGATCATCTACGGCTGCGGCTATGTGAAGTCGAAAGACTACTGGCGCCTGGGGGGCATTCTCGGCGTGGTGTACATCGCCGCGCTGCTGCTGATCGGCTGGCCAATCATGAGCCTGTGGTACTGAGTTGACGCACAGCGGCCGCCGCCCGGTGGCCGCTGGTACGATCTTTTCCCGTGAACCCTGTCACACACTTGTCACACTAACCCCGCCATCATACGCAGGCAAACGCTAACACCTTAAAAATAATCATTTTCCGGGAGCCTCTGCGGATGAGAAAAAAAACGTTATTGCTGTGCCTGCCTTTGTTATTCACCGGGAACGCGCTGGCGGACGCCGGTGGTTATCAACTGGAACAGGTGCTGGTGATGAGCCGCCATAACCTGCGCGCGCCGCTGGCCAACAACGGCAGCGTGCTGGCGCAGTCCACGCCGAAGGCCTGGCCGGCCTGGGAAACGCCGGGCGGCCAGCTGACCACCAAGGGCGGGGTGCTGGAAGTGTATATGGGGCACTATTTCAACGCCTGGCTGAAGCAGACCGGCCTGTTGCCGCAAGAGGGCTGCCCGACCGCCGGCAGCGTGTACGTCTACGCCAACAGCCTGCAGCGCACGGTGGCCACCGCGCAGTTCTTCAGCAATGGCGCGTTCCCCGGCTGCGACGTCAGCGTGCACCATCAGGACAAGATGGGCGAGATGGATCCGACCTTCAACCCGATCATCACCGACACCAGCGAAGCCTTCAACCAGCAGGCGCTGGCGGCGATGAACGCCGCGCTGGGATCGCTGAAGCTGGACGCCTCTTATCAGCAGTTGGCGAAGATCATCGACTACAAGGATTCCGCCGCCTGCAAGACCGACAAACACTGCGACCTGAACAAAGAAGCCAGCGTGATGAGCGCGGTGCCGGGCAAAGAGCCGGGCGTCTCCGGCCCGCTGCGGGTGGGCAACTCGCTGGTGGACGCCTTTATGCTGCAGTACTACGAAGGTTTCCCGATGAAAGAGGTGGCCTGGGGCAAAATCGCCACGCCGCACCAGTGGCAGCAGCTGGCGCAGTTGAAAGACGGCTATCAGGATTCGCTGTTCACCTCGCCGGTGGTGGCGCAGAACGTCGCCAAGCCGCTGCTGACCTACATCAACAACGCGCTGCTGGGCGAGCGCAAACCGGACGCGCCGAAGCTGACGGTGCTGGTGGGCCACGACTCCAATATCGCCTCGCTGCTGTCGGCCATGCAGTTCCAGCCGTATCAGCTGCCGCAGCAGTACGAGAAAACGCCGATCGGCGGCAAACTGGTATTCCAGCGTTGGCGCGACGCGCAGAACGACCGTGAATTGCTGAAGATCGAGTACGTCTATCAGTCCACCGAGCAGTTGCGCAAGGCGACGCCGCTGACGCTGCAAACCCCGCCGCAGCGCGTGACGCTGGCGCTGAAAGGCTGCCCGATCGATAAAGACGGCTTCTGCGCCTGGAGCGATTTCGAGAAGACCATGAAAGGCATCTTGTAATGCCCGGCCTCTCTCCCGAATGCGGGGGAGAGGCCTTTTCCCACTTCGTCCAACGCGCCGCCGCGCGGGACTTAACGCCATTTATTTTGCCCAGGGTCATTGTTGCAGGCCGTTTCGGGGGCTAACATCATCAGCCTGCCTGCTTATCATGGATACCGCCGTTGCCCACTTTTATCCGCAATATCGAATTTTTCACGCCGGACGGCTATCCGGGCCAGGTGGCGTGCTGCCAGTTTGCGCTGGCGGAGTATCGCGACGACAGTTTTCCCGAGGCGGGATTTGCGCTGCCGGACCATCTGGCGCGCGCGGTGCCGAAACGCCGTGCGGAGTATCTGGCCGGGCGTGTGCTGGCACGGCAGCTGCTGGCGCCGCTCGGTTTCGCCGACTTCACCCTGGCGCGCGGCGAAGATCGCGCGCCGCAGTGGCCGCCGGGCATCGCCGGGGCGCTGAGCCATAATTCGCATACCGCGTTGTGCGCCGTACACCGAGAGAGCGGGCTGGGCGGCGTTGGGCTGGATGTGGAGACGCTGCTGTCCGTGGCGCGAGCGGAGGAGCTGTGGAGCGCGATCGTTTCACCGGTGGAGCGCGAGACGTTGCTGGGCGAAACGCTGCCGTTCAACGAGCTGCTGACGCTGACGTTTTCCGCCAAAGAGAGCCTGTTCAAAGCGCTGTACCCGCAGGTGCGCCGATATTTCGATTTTCTTGATGCGCGGATGGTGGCGGTGGATGCGCAGCGGCAGACGTTCGAATTGGCGCTGCTCACCACGTTGACGCCGCATTGCTGCGCCGGACGGCGTTTCGCCGGGCGGTTTTGGCGTGAAGGTGACGATGTCACGACTTTTATTTTTTGCTAAAACACAATAATAACAGTGTGTTATTTCTTGTTGTGGCGTAACGCGAATTTGCCGCGGCGTGCGGAAAGATTCATTCATCGGAGATTGACCGACGGTGGGGATCCGGTGTAATTTACCCACCCTTTACAGCTAATGATAATTATTCGCATAAACATTATCATTGGTGAGGCGCAACAAAGGAGTGGTCTTGTGGCGACACTGACGACAGAAAACCAAACCTTCTCCGGGTTTGAGTACGCCGAACAATCGACCTTTTTGTACCGGTCAGAATTCCGTTCCCTCTCCGCCCACGGCGTGTTTGAGCGTATCGAGACGCCGGCGTTCGGCGGCGAGCAGGAAGGCAGCGCGCTGGCGCAGCATATTCGCCAGGCGCTGGCGCGCGCCAAAGCCGCCGGCCAGGCGGCTCCGGTGGTGGTGGGCGCCATTCCGTTCGACACGCGCCGGCCTTCCTGCCTGTATATACCTGAAGAAAGCCGATTCGTCGCCAACGACAGCTTTATCCGCGCCGCGCGCCCGATGCTGCAACAGCCGCATCGCCTGGTCGCCTGCACCAGTATTCCAGACGAACCGCGATTCAAACACGCGGTCGCGGAAGCGGTCAGCCGCTTTAAACAAGGCAAGCTGGACAAGGCGGTGCTGTCGCGCATCCTCGATATCGAGCTGGAGCAGCCGGTGGCCGGCCACCGGATCCTCAATAACCTGATGGTGCAGAACCCGACCGGTTACCACTTCTCCCTGCCGCTGGCCGATGGCAGCGTGTTGATCGGCGCCAGCCCTGAACTGCTGATCCGCAAGCAGGGCGGCGAGATCCACACCAATCCGCTGGCGGGCTCGGCGCGCCGGCAGGACGATCCGCAGCAGGATCGCCTCGGCAGCGAGCGCCTGATGCGCTCGACCAAAGACAAATACGAACACAAGCTGGTGATCGACGATATTCGTCGGCATCTGACGCCGCTGTGCGCCACCCTGAGCGTACCCAGCGGCCCGTCGCTGCTCAGCACCGGCACCATGTGGCACCTGTCCACCCGCATTCGCGGCGAGTTGCTGAATCCGGATCTCAACGTGATGCAGCTGGCCTGCCTGCTGCATCCGACGCCGGCGCTGTGCGGCTTCCCGACCGAAAGCGCCCGCCAGCTGATCGCCGCTCTGGAACCGCACGATCGCGGCTTGTTCAGCGGCATCGTCGGCTGGTGCGACGCCAACGGCGACGGCGAGTGGGCGATCGTCATCCGCAGCGGGCTGCTGCGCGGCAACCGGGTGCGGCTGTTCGCCGGCGCGGGCATCGTCGCCGCCTCGACGCCGCAGTCCGAGTGGATGGAAACCACCGCCAAACTGGGCACCATGCTCAACGCTTTCGGCCTGAACAGCGGCGCGCTGTAGGCCTCTTTGCGGCGCAGTCCGCGCCGCGTCATAGCCTTTCGCAGGAGACAACGATGAACAACAACATGACCCGGCGGTGCGCCCGGATGGCGGTGCGCGCATGAGCATTCAGATGGATTTCACCGGCAAACGCGTGTGGGTGACCGGCGCGGCGCGCGGCATCGGCGAGCAGATCGCCCGCCACTTTTTAACCCAGGGCGCCGAGGTGGTGGGGTTTGACCGAGAATTCGCCAATCCGGATCTGCCTTACCCCTGCGTGACGTTGGACATCAGCCGGCCGGAGCAGGTGGAGGCGGTGTGCCGCCAACAGCTGGCGGAGAACCCGCGACTGGACGTGTTGGTCAACGCCGCCGGCATTCTGCGCATGGGCAATACCGAAGATCTGAGCGTGGATGACTGGCACCAGTGCATCAACGTCAACGCCTCGGGGGCGTTTTACCTGTTCCGCGCCGTGCTGCCGCACTTCAAGGCGCAGCGCAGCGGGGCGATCGTCAGCATCGGCTCCAACGCCGCGCACGTGCCGCGCGCGCAGATGGCGGCCTACTGCGCCTCCAAGGCGGCGCTGACCAGCCTGAACCACTGCGTGGGGTTGGAGATGGCGCCGTTCGGCGTGCGGTGCAATCTGGTGTCGCCGGGCTCGACCGACACGCCGATGCAGCGCGGCATGTGGCAGACCGACGATGCGCAGCAACGCACCATCGCCGGCTTCCCCGAGATGTTCAAGTTGGGGATCCCGCTGGGCAAAATCGCCCGCCCGGATGAGATCGCCAACGCGGTGCTGTTCCTGGCCTCGGATTTGGCCAGCCACATCACCATGCAGGACATCGTGATCGACGGCGGCGCCACGCTGGCCGCCTGAGTCAGACCCGCTGGCGGCGCAGCAGGTGCCGCGCGCCCTCCGCCGCCAGCAGCAGCACCGCCAGCCAGATCGCCAGATAGGTTGGCCATTCGCTTTGGCTGATGCTCTCGCCGAGCAGCAGCGCGACGAGCACCAGCAGCACCGGTTCCACATAGCTCAGCAGGCCGAACAGGCTGAACGGCAGCATGCGGCTGGCGAGGATGTAACACACCAGCGCCACGGCGCTGATGACGCCGAGCAGCGGAATGCGCCAATACAGCTCGGCATTGATCTGCAGCGCCGCCGCGCCGCCGTCGCCGAAGGCGAACCAGGCCGCCGCCGGCAGCATCAGCGTCAGCTCGCACCACAGGCCGCCGAGATTGTCGGTGCCGAAACGCCGCCGCAAAATAAAGTAGAGCGGATACCCCAGCGCTACCACCAGCGTCGGCCACGATACGCCGCCCGCCTGATACAGTTCATTGCCCACCCCCGCCACGGCGCACGCCACCGCCAGTTTTTGCAGCAGCGACAGCCGATCGCGGTAGATCAAACGGCCCGCCAGCACCATGGTCAGCGGCAGCAGAAAATAGCCGAGCGACACGTCGAGCGCCTTGCCGTGCAGCGGCGCCCACAGGAACAGCCACAGCTGCACTCCCAGCAGCGCCGAGGTGAGCAGCAGGCCCAGCAGACGCGGCGGCCGTTGGCCTATCCCGACCAGCGTGTCGCTCACCTTGCGCCAATCGCCGGACAGCGCCATGAACAGCGTCAGGAACGGCAGCGTCAGCAGCGTGCGCCAGCCGTAGACCTGTTCGCCGTTCAGCGGGGTGAGGGTAGAGGTGAAGTAATACATCGCGCCGAACAAGATGGAGGCGACGACCGAAAGAGTGATGCCCTTAATCACACGCATTCCTGGTGAGTGATTGATTTTATGGCGGCTACTGTAGAGAAATTTGCCGCCAACGACAATGGCGCAGCCGGGCGCTGGACAATCGGCGGCGGCGGGTTACAATGGATACTGTGTATTCATACAGGCTTTGGCGATGACAATCGATCTTTTTGAAGACGCGCTGCCGCCGCCGTGGCGTGAAGAGATCGCCCCCGGCGCGGTGGTGATGCACGGCTTTGTGCGCGATCACGGGCCGGCACTGCTGGCGGCGGTGCAGGGCGTGGTGGCGCAGGTGCCGTGGCAGCATTTGACCACCCCCGGCGGGCACGTGATGTCGGTGGCGATGAGCTGGTGCGGCAACGGCTGGACCAGCGACAGCCGCGGCTACCGTTACTCGGAACGCGACGCGCGCAGCGGCAAACGCTGGCCGCCGATCCCGCCTATTCTGATGGCGTTGGCGGACGAAGCCGCGCAGCAGGCGGGCTTTGGCCCCTTCGTGCCGGATTCCTGTTTGATGAACCGTTACGATCCGGGCAGCAAGCTGTCGCTGCATCAGGATAAAGACGAGCACGACTTCGGCGCGCCGATCGTCTCGGTGTCGCTCGGGTTGCCGGCAGTGTTTCAGTTCGGCGGGCTGCAACGCAGCGACCGGGCGCGGCGCATCCCATTGGCGCACGGCGACGTGGTGGTGTGGGGCGGCCCGTCGCGGCTCTGTTTCCACGGCATCCTGCCGGTCAAGGAAGGCTACCACTCGCTGGTGGGGCCGCACCGCATCAACATCACGCTACGCAAGGCGCTTTAGCTGCGGCTCCTGCGCCAGGCAGGCGACGAGATAGTCGATAAACACCCGCAGTTTGGGCGGCAGATACTGGTTGGGCGCGTAAAGCAACCACAGGCCGCCGTGATAGCTGCTGAGGAAATCCCATTCCGGCAGTACCTGCACGATCTCGCCCTCGTCGAGCGCCTGGCGGGCGGTAAAGTACGGCAGGCTGCCGATGCCGATATGCCGTTTCACCGCGTCCAGCCGCACGCCGGTGTGGTTGGCGGCGTAGCGGCCGCGCACCTTGACCGTCACCGTTTTGCCGCTGCGGCGGAACTTCCATTGCGCGTCGCTCGGCGTTTCTCCCAGATAGATGCAGCTGTGCGCCGCCAAATCGTGCGGGTGCTGCGGCGCGCCGTGCTGCGCCAGATAGTGCGGCGTGGCGCACAGCAGGTGGTCTATTCGCATCAGCTGACGGCCGATCAAGCCCGGCGACGGGCGATCGGTAATGCGTAGCGCCAGATCGACGCGGTCGTCGATCAGATCCATATAACGATCTTCCAGCCGCAGCCTCACGTCCACCTTCGGGTAACGTCGCAGGAACGCCGGCATGTGCGGATGCAGCACGAAACGGCCTACCGCCTTGGGCACGCTGACGCTGACCAGCCCTTCGGGCTCTGCGGCGCCGCGCCCGCCGATCGCCATCACCGCGTCGGCCGCCGCCAGCAGGGTGCGGCAGTGCGCAAACGCCTCTTCGCCGCTTTCGCTCAGCCGCAGTTTACGGGTGGTGCGATGCAGCAGCTGCAGCGCCAGCGCCTGTTCGAGCTTCGCCACGCTGCGGCTGACGGCGGAAGGTGAAGCGCCCAGTTTGCGGGCGGCGGCGGAAAAGCTGCCGCTCTCCACGACCTGGACGAAAACGGCCATTTCGGCCAACAGCGCGTAAGAAAGATTTGTGCTCATGACGCAAAGGTCCATTGTGATGGCGACGGATTATGCTCCGATTATGACATGAATATAATGGCTCTTCGAACCGAGGAGAAAAATGATGACCGAGCGACGTTATTACTACAGCGACGATTTACAGGGCCAGGCGCAGGTATTGAGCTGTGAGCCGGCCGAGGCGGGCGCTTACGCCGTGGAACTGGACGCCACGCTGTTTCACCCGCAGGGCGGCGGGCAGCCGGCCGACGTGGGAGCGTTGAACGGCGTCGCCGTGTTGCGGGTGCAGCAGCAGGGGGATAGGGTGTTGCACTATACCGCGGCGCCGCTGCCGATCGGGCCGGTCAATATGCAGGTCGACGAAGCGCAACGCCGGCTGCACGCCCGCTGGCACTCCGGCGGCCATCTGATCGGCTGGCTGGGGGAAACCCGCGGTTGGCGGCCGATGAAAGCGCATCATTGGCCGGGAGAAGGGCGCATCACGTTCACGCCGGGGCCGGACGTACAGACGCTGGAGGCGGCGTTTTTACACGCGGAGCTGGCGCGCCTGATCGCCGCCGATTTGCCGCGTCGCCAACAGGCGGTGGACGGGATGCGCCAGATCGGTTTCGGCGATCTGCCCGCCTACGGCTGCGGCGGCACGCATGTCGCCACGTTGGGCGAGGTGGGCGCGATCGCGATTACCGGCGTAAAGATGAAGAAAGGGCAGCTGATCGTGCAGTATGCGCTGGAATAAAAGCGTCAGCGCCCGGCCTGCCGCAGCTGGGTGCAGAAGGCGCACTGGCATCCCGCCACCGGCACCGCCTCACAGCGGCCGATATTCACCGGCTGGGCATCCATAGCGTGAAAGCCGTAAAACAGATTTTCGATGTTCTGTTCCGCCGCACGCGCCTGTTCGGTGCGTGGCTCGGGCACTTTTGACTGAAACGCCGCAGCCTTGCCGGCCAACAGGCTGAGAAACAGCAGCGACAGCTGGATTTTCATCGTCGTCTTCCCTTTACTTTTTTTGATACGTTATAACAAAACCAAAGCGCCGCCAAGCGCCGCTCTCGCGCTCGGCGCCCGCCGGCGCGTGAGCCGGTGCGGTGAACGCCTGAGCTAAATTCGGATTAATCGTTGATTTTATTGAAATTGATGAAATAGTCAGATGCCATCATCCAGGGCATGACAGGGCAGCCAATATTCTAAATACTTAATTGAAGAGGCGCTCGGGGCAGGAGAAGCGCTTTGGGCGCGCGCTTTTGCACGGTGCGCCCGCCGTTTTTGGCATGGACTGCATTTTCTCAGTGTCGTGGATTGTAAAATGGATTTTTGTAACCGGATTTCCGTGTGTTTATTGACGTTTAATTCATCGCGCCTGCTGCGTGACGTGTTGCAACCTGTGGCGGCGTTCGCCGATGAAATCATCGTGGTGGATTCGGGCAGTACTGACGGCACCTTGGCCATTTGCGACGACTTCAATATCAAGCCTCTTTATCACCCGTTTGAAACCCATGGCCGGCAAATGAATTACGCCATATCCCGCGCGCGATATGACTGGGTTTTGTGCCTGGACAGCGATGAGATCATGGATGATGAAGCGGTCGACGCGATGCGGCTTTTCAAGCGCACCCCAGGCCCCGACAAAAATAACGCCTATCGCATTCGTCGCGATTGGTTTGTGTTGGGACAGGCGGTCAGAACGCTTTATCCCGTCTCGTCACCGGATTTCCCCATTCGCTTTTTTCATCGCCAGGTGGTGAAGTTCAATGATGCGCCGGTAGATGATGCGGCGGAAGGGGGCACATCCACCTTGATACTGGCCGGGCACGTTAAACACGACACTTTTTTCTCAATCGAGGAAGTGTTTGTCAAGCTGAACAGCTATACGGCGCGCGTGGTGAAATACAAGGCGATAAGGCCATCGATTCTCCGTGGGGTGATTAGCGCCATCGGCGCATTTTTCAAGTGGTACATTTTCAGCGGCGCCTGGAAAGCGGGCCGGGTCGGGGCTGTGACCGGCGTTTACGCGGTGTCCTACAGCTTTTTGAAGTATTTCAAGGCGTGGTACCACAGATAGCCGAACGGCGGGCGTGGCGTGAGCTCCCGTTCGATTGCGGCGCGCGATTACGGCGTTGGGCCGGCAATCGCGCGCCGAAGGCGGGGGGCGAACCGCCTTCATCTCCTCGTTTAAACGCTGTCTTCAGCGATCAGCACCTCAGTAATATCAATGCGATGCAGCAGCTTTCTCTGTTTCTCATGGCTGATTTTCTTCATGCGGCGCAGCCGATACAGCTCTTCTCTTTCCGCGTGCAACGAGGCTAAGTACAGCTGCTTTTCCAGCCGCTTCAGCGCCACGATATTCTTAACGTCTTCTTTAGTCAGAATTTTACGTTGCAGCACGTCCAGCATCCGCCGCGTCGTTTCTTCAATCAGTTCCGGCGTGGCGTCGTCCGGCGGGGCGACGAGCAGCTTTTCCTTGGTTTCGTTGACGGCCTTGGTCGCCGCGCTCGCCAAGGCTTCTGAAACGGAGAAAGCCTCTTCCTGATCTTCTTCCGGCGGCAGATTGCCGCGCAACAGGAAGGGCAGCGTGACGATGCCGACGACGATCGACAGCAAGATGACTCCCGAGGCGATAAACACCAGCTGATACCGCCCCGGGAATGGCGAGCCATCCAATAGAAACAGCGGAATTGACAGCACGCCCGCCAGGGTCACCGCCCCTCGCACCCCGGCAAAGGCGGCGACGAACAGATCGCGCGTGCTGAATTTCGAAAATAACAGCGGATCTTTGCGCATCAGGGTCGCGCTGCCGACCTTCATCAGCCACAGCCAAATCAAACGCACGGCGATCAAACTAAAATAGATGATCACCACGTAAGCCAGCAGTGTCTCCAGGCTGATGGAATGATCGATACCGGTTTGCGCCACGGTGAAGTTCAAGATGCCCGGCAGCTGCAGCCCAAGCAGAATAAACACCATGCCGTTAAACACGAACTCGAGCATTTCCCAAATATTATTGGTGCGTAAACGCACCAGCGGCATGCTGCGATTCACTTTGGATTGGCCAATCATCATGCCGGCGCTGACGGCGGCCAGGATGCCGGATACGCCGATTCTTTCCGCAATCAGATAGCAGGAAAAGGGCAGTAACAGCGAGAAAATAATCTGGGTGGCGGAATCGTTATACATCCATTTATGGATGAACTTAACCATTTGATTATAGAGAAAGACAATAATGATGCCGCACAGCACCCCGCCAATCGATACCTGAAGAAAGGTCAGAAAGGCGCTCTCCAGGGTAAACGCCATCGCGCCGAGCGCGACAGCGATGGAGAAGTTGAGGGAAACCAACCCGGAGGCGTCGTTCATCAGCGCCTCCCCTTCAATTACGCTCATCACGGGTTTGGGCATGCGTCCTTTACCGACGATGCCGGACAGCGCCACGGCGTCCGTTGGCGACAGAACGGCGGCCAGGGCAAATGCGGCGGCGAGGGGGATTGACGGGAGCAGGAAGTGGATCAGATAACCCACCCCGACGACCGTGATGATCACCAGCACCAGGGCCAGACAAAGGATTTCTCTGCCGTAATGGATGAACTCTTGCGCCGGCGTTTTCCAACCGTCGGCGAACAGCAGCGGGGGAATAAACAGCATCAAGAAAAGCTCGGGATTGAAGTCGATATGCAACCCAAACTGCGGCCAGGCCAACACGGCGCCAACGATGATTTGCATCAGCGGAAGCGGGATTTGGAAGGGCAATATGCGCGTCACGACGCCGGACAACGAGACGGTGAGCAATAAGATCAATATGGTGAAGAATGTTTCCATCGTGAACCTTTTGTGGATTTAATTTTTCTCGCCGTTATCAAACGGTTTTTCTGCATGCCGCCCCTCTGGCGGGCTCGTCGGCCAAGGCTGAGCAGCGGCCACGGCGGCCGCTGTCGATAAAGAAAGCGCAGTTGAGCAAGGCCGGTCTTCGCCCCGCTGGCCTGTGTGATGGCGCAGGCAAACGGGGCAAAGGGTTAAGGCAGCGCAAACGCCATCACGTAATCGCCGGTTTCTGACGAATGCGCGGCGCCGCCGACCACAATAACAATGTATTGCTTGCCGGTTTTAGGCGAAACGTAGCTCATCGGCGTCGCGCTCGCGCCGACCGGCAGCGCATATTTCCAGACTTCTTTGCCGGTGCTGCTGTTATAGGCGCGCAGATAATAGTCCTGGAAGCCGGCGAAGAAGACCAGGCCGCCGGCGGTCGTCATGGTGCCCGCGTAGGTGGGCATGCCAACCGGCATCGGCAGGTGCGATCTGATGCCCAGCGGCCCCATTTTTTCGGCGGTGCCGGCCGGTATCTGCCAGGCGATCTTTTTGTTTTTGTAATCGACGGCGGTGATCGTGCCGTAAGGGGGTTGGTTGCAAGGCACTTCGAGCGGCGACATCCACATCAACGTGATCATGCCGTATGGCGTGCCGATCATGGGAGAAGGCCCGTGGCCATCGATCACTTTTTGCGGGTACTGCTTCGCGACGCGTTCATAGCTGTCGCGCGCCACTAACCAAAACACATTCGGGATGCGCACATCGTTCATGTAAGCCATATGGTTTACAGGATCAATCGACATGCTCCCCCAGTTGAGTCCGCCTAAATTGCCGGGCTGCTCGAGCGTTGGGCGGGTGCCGATCGGGGTCATGTCGCCCTGGTAATTCATCTGTTTGAACAGGATGCGGCAGGCCATCTGGTCAAACAGGGTGGTGCCCCACATTTTTTCTTCGGTCAGGCGCTCGGCGCCAATGGTCGGCATGCCGACGGAGAACGGCTGGGTTGGCGAGAGGCGCTCTTCCTCTGCGGCGCCTTGGGTCGGCACGGCTTTCTCTTCAACCTGCGCCAGCGGTTTGCCGGTCTCCCGGTTCAGGTAGAAAATCTGCCCGCGTTTGGTGCCGAGCAAAAGGGCGGGCACCGGGCGATGTTGCTCATCAAAACCGTCTACCAGCGCGGGTTGGGACGCGAGGTCATAATCCCAAATGTCGTGATGCGTGGTTTGGAATTTCCAGCGCTCACGGCCTGTTTCAATATCAATGGCGACCAGGGCAGAGTTGTACTCATCCGAATTTTCCGGGCGATTCATGCCGTAATAGTCGGGCGTTGCATTGCCAAGCGGCGCATACAACAAGCCTAATTTGTCGTCATAGGCGGCGGTGGTCCACATATTCGGCGTGCCGCGCGTATAGGTGCTTCCGGCCGGCGGCGCCTTGGTGATGCCCGGATTGCCTAAGTCCCACGCCCAGTCCAACTCGCCGGTTTTGGCGTCGAACGCCCTGATGACGCCGGAAGGCTCGCCTTTCATTACGTTATCGATAACCCAGCCGCCGACGATAATCTTCCCTCTGGCGATGGTCGGCGCCGAGGTTTGGAAGTAATAACCCGGTTTGACTTCCCCCATATGCTGGCCGAGATTCACCTCACCGTTTTGACCGAAGGCGGGGCATTTCTGGCCCGTTTTGGCATCCAGCGCAATTAGGCGGGCATCGATCGTGGTGTGAACGATCGTTTTCTCGCACAGAGCGCCTGGCGCAACATCCTCATTTTTGTAGTAGCCAAGCCCGCGGCAGCGTTGCCAAACGGGGGAGGTGGAATGCGAGTCAAATTTCCAGCGCGCTTTACCCGTATCGGCATCGATAGCGGTGATAAGACCGTTGGGCGTGCAGCTATACACCACATCATCAATCGCGAGCGGGGTATTTTGGTCCACGCCCGGCCGGAAATCGCCGGTGCGATACACCCAGGCGAGTTTCAGATCTTTGACGGTTGAACGGTTCACCTGATTGAACGGCGCGTAGCGCGTTCCTTCCGTCGTGCGGCCATAGGCGCTCCAATCGGCAGGCGCATTGTCGCTTTTGCTCTCGATAAACGTCACGTCGCCAGCAGGGGTAATTTCGCCATGGGGAAAGAAGGCGCCGATAAAGAAAGCGACAAAGGCCACGGATAATGCCGAACCGGCGATGTAAGCCTGCTTTCGACTCTTGGCGCCGTGCAGGTACGAGGGAAGTAAAAACGCGGCGATAATAGAGAGGCCGGCGGGCACCAGCAGACGAGGGAACAATGCCCAGTAGTTAAGCCCCGACTCCCAAAGCGCCCACAGCACCGTCATCAAAAACAGCAGGCCGGTTAAGTAACAAGCCGATTTGCTGCGCTTGAGGACCAGCACTGCGGCGGCGATGTAGCCTATCCCGGTAATGGCATAGTAGAACGATCCGCCGAGGGCGATCAGCCAAATTCCCCCCACGGTTAACGCGACGCCAGAAAAAACCAGCAAGCAAAAGAACGTGATTATTGCGGCTCTCTTACCAAACGATGTTCTAATCATATGTTTTCCTTTGACTTTTAAATCCACATTGGATCACCATCCCATCGCTGCCAACGCCTGAAAATGCCGGCGCGAAAGGCAAGGCATGTCCCGCCTTGAGACTTTTTATTCTTTAACGCTTTAGGGGCATTGAGTTGTCGTTTTGATATCCATTTCAACAGTGGCCATTGCGGCTTGGATCAGTCGCCAGACCAAGATAAGGGGTTTTTATTGGGCGATGACAGAACGCGCGCGATAAAAATAACCATCAACATTTTTATTTAATACCGGGTTGTAACCGTCTCGCAGAGATACGGTTTTGGGTGCGCTGGGCAATCCGATATTTTATTGCAGTGATAAGCGCATTGAATGAAAGAGCCTCTCTGGACTAATTATTTAGAGTGATGATGAATGCGAAATTGCTTTTAATCACGAGGTTGCGTAGAGGTTTACCCTGCGTTGAGTTCAGGGTGAAACATCATTCTTTATCAAGCCGGTGTCGATAGAAACGGCGAAAAAAATGATTTAATGCCATTCTTTCCCCATCGACATAGACAATATAACCTTTCCCGCGTTCGCCGACGGTGACTTTTTCAACATTAACATTAGGATAGTGTTTTTTTAGGTTTTTAGACCATACTTGAATACTCATAATTCTATTTTCCTGACGCGCTTTATTCTTGTTTAAGGCATATTGATAGCACCCGTAAAAATAAGTCTCGTAGAAATAAAATATCGTCACTACCTGGGGATGTCTACAAGCGTGCGGGCGGGATAAAGCGAAAAATGCCGGTTGCGCTCAGGCGGGGTATTTAGTGCAAATAGAATAAAAACAATAAGTTATCCAATCGGCCGCACAAAAAGTAAATGTGGGTAACACATTGATATTTAAGGTTTTGGTACGTAAGTCATATCGAAGTCAACGCTTAACGGATAAGCGGTGATTCCTTGTGGGGGCGAGAAGAACTCATCTTGGCGCGATCTTCATGGCGATATTGACGTGTTTTCCAATTAGATAAGTCTTAAAGTTGGCGCTTTGCAGCGAGTGGGTAATGAGTGGTTTTGAGCCTAAATTCATCATAACTCTTTATTGTTTAATATAAATCATTACTCTTTTTAATAAATGGCAACGCCGATAGTGACAGGGTTACCGCGCTGGCCCTGGCGCTACCTCTTTCTCTCTGTGCTTGATAGGGAAGACAATGGGGATATAGGTCTTCATCTCTATTCTATCGCCGCCTTTGGGGGTGATAATTTCAATGAGAAAGCGATCGATCATGCCAACTTTATTTATCGGGAATGATTTGGTGTAGATACTTTGCGTGAATTTTTGCGCCTCATCGCTTGCGCCGTCATAACTGAACTCTGCATAAAGTTGCATGTCTTTTTTTCCCTGGGCGTCGGCCAGAGAGGCAAGCACGCTGCCAAGACAGTCTTCTTCAGAAATATAGAGGGTCTTCAAATAGATGCTGACGTAATTCTCTTTCTTGATGCTCGCGCCAAAATTGAAAAAGTTAATCACGCCGCTATCCGTTTTTTTCATGTTATCAATTGCCGCCAATCGCAGCGCGGAAACCGCAGGATGGAAGTGATCTATCTCTGCATCAACGCCATCCCCTGAATCGTCGAAAAATTTTGGCAGGTGCACATAGCGATGCTCGGGAATGCCGTCGAGAAACAGCAATGGGATGGCGGAGGACACGTCCCACGATTTACTTTTGCGATACTGCATCGGCGAGGTTCTGAATTGCTTGCGAAACGCCCGTTCAAAGGATTGATATGACTGAAAGTTCAGCGCTTTAACGATATCGGAAATAGAGAGGTTCGTCGCTTTCAACATAAATGCGGCGCGAATGAGTTTTCTGCCCCTCACATAGCTCCCGAAAGTCATCCCTGTTTCATCTTTAAACGCTTTTTGGATATGCCCGCGTGAATATCCGCTTTTTTCTGACAGCATCTCAACGGTGAGCTTCTCATTGAACCCACTTTCTTCCACCCAGGCGAGCAGCTCCTCAATGACTTTGGTTATAAACATGCAGGAGCTCCCTTTTAGTTATCTGCCTAATGGTTGCGTTGGGTAAAATAACGCGTTATCGGTATTCAGCGATAAGCCCCCAATTTATCCGTTCTTTTAGGAAATATCCTGAGTATAGAACGCTTGCAATATTAACGCGGTAAATTAAAAAAAATGTACTTAAAAGTGTCATTTACCAAATAGCAGCGTATGGCGAAGAAGGAGAAAGTGCAGGGATACATTTTAAGTGTATTAATTTATTGATTTTTATGAGTTTGTATGAATGAATCAAGGCGGTTGGAGCACATTTTTTGCTCATTGATAGATAAAAACTCTATATGGCTGTCAATTTATTGACAGTAACATCTTTTCGAATCGAAATAATTAACTATTCTATGTTTAAGAGTGGGTGGCTAAGCGGCAAATAGGCCAGGCAGGGGATTGCGCAATTAAATAATGGTTAATCCAAGGGGGTATCAAGGATAATGACATTCAGGGAGGAGTATGAGGGGGGTATTTTCACGAGAAATAGCGTTTGCTATTTATCTTCTGGCTGTGGCCTGCGTTTTTTGAGGCAGAATAAACGCTGAGCGTTGTTCTGTCTTGGCGTCCGTGGTTTATCAGCGTTTTTCCACACGACTTCTTTGTGAATCTCATCTTGTGCGAGAGGTGAATCGGCATCTTTCGCCCTGGAAATGATTTTTGTGCAACGTGATGCGTGAATATATTTGAACGGATATGGGAATGCCATTCTTCGAAAGAAAGCAAGCCGGACAGCTTTTGGTTCCGCAAGAAGAGAGATGCATTCAATAATAAAAATAGCAAGATGACAGGCTTTACTATGGATTGTTCTAACAAGTTCAGACGCAATATTTTAGATGAGATAATCGCTATCATTGAAAAAGCCATTGATACACAAAGCCATGTATCAATAAGGGCGCTATCCATTAAGTCAGGGTATTCCATCGGGCATTTACAGCGGATGTTCTATTTGTATGAAGGGATGAAGATAGGGACCTATATCAGAAAGCGCAGACTAAGCCGCGCGACGTTATTGCTGAAATGTACCGATATGAAGATCTATGAAATCGCGTTGCTCTCCGGGTTTAGTTCTCAGCAATCATTTAGCCGTGCGTTTTCAAATCAATTCGGTTGCCCGCCGAGAACATTCAGAACCCTGCGCGATTGGCCTTTTCTCAATTATCAACCGATTATTGGCTTCGATAAAGAGCCTTTCCCCAGCAGCATCGTGTACTTGAATTTGCATGAGTATTACGAGAATAAAAGGATCGTGCAACTGCTTTCGCCGGTAATCAGCCGGGGGCAGATGAAGGTAAACGTAAAGAATCCAATAACCTGTAGCCTGTACAACGCATCGGCAAAGTACATTGCGATCAGACGCAATGAAAAAAAGATGAGCGAAAATGAGTTCATCCTATCGCTCTATGAGGGGGTGTTGGCTTCCCTGGATATCTTCATCACGCAAAGCGTAATCTTTAAAATTCACGATCACTGCCCAGGTGAAAAGGAAAACGTCAGCATGTGGTATTTCATCCCGATAAAATGAGCTTTGTTTATCGCGCGCGGCAGCAGGTTGCCTGATCACAACGGAAAGCTTGGGTTATGCCATCGATATTTTGATGGCGCCCTCCCGTCAACGCCCCATAAGCCTGTTTCCGCCAACGGAACGGTTGGTGAGGGAGAAAAAAAACCGACCGCGAGGGTCGGTAAGCATGGGGTATTCAATAGGTATGACAACACTACAATTAAATAATAGCGCGCGTTGAGGTTTTGTCTTTACCGAAAAGTGTTATCCCACGGAACAATAGACTCGGCATGCGCGCATCCTCTTTGGCAATAAGACGTGGGGCCTGCGACGCGCAGGCGTCATGAAATGAAGATAAAAAAAGCCGGCGATTAACGCCGGCCAATGAAACATCGACAATCTCTCTGAGATGCACGGCCCTACACGGGAAATAAGGCCATGCAGTTGCTATGTAATCCTACCTGGCGCGTTTTTTTTTACCAAAAAGCGATATTTTTTGGCAGGGGAGGTGGGGGAATAAAAAAGCCGGTCGTGACGACCGGCGAATGCGAAAATAACAGGGTAACGTTAATTGAAAGTGCACATAAAATGATAGCGAATTAATCCTAGCACTGACATCGGCGGTATATTTTACCTAAAAATGTCTTTGCGGCATTGGCATTACCGCCCGGCTCCGACGGCGATATGAGTTTGTGCGCAGAGGAGAAAGGGCGGCCGATGCTGCGCCCTCCGAAGCCAGGCTAAGATCCCAGCGGCCAAACCGCCTCGCGCACGGCGATCGCTTTGGGCAACAGCCCCAGGGCGTAGAAGCGGTCGGCGATGCTTTGCTGCTGGCGGATCACCTGCAAATCCATGGCGCGGATCTCGTGGCTGCGGCGCGACAGCGCGAGTTCCAGCGAGGCGCTCGCCAGCCCCAGTTCGTCGGAAAGGTGACGAGCGGCTTCTCTCGGCTGCGCGGCAATGTAGCGGCCGGTGTGCTGCAATGCTTGCATCAGCGGCTGCAACAGATCGCCCGAGCGTTCGGCGAACTCGCGGCGCGCCAGATAGAATTGCTGATTGAGCACCCGTTGGGTGCCGTCGGCGATCACGCGCAGTTCCCTGCTGCGCTGCGCGTCGCTGAGCAGCGGATCCCACATCATCCAGGCGTCCACCGCCTGCAGGTCGGTCGCCGACAGCGGATACTTCGGCGGCGCATAGACGATGCGCACATCGTTCAACGTCATTCCCTGTTCGTCCAACATCTGCAGCAATAAATAGTGCACGTTGGAGCCTTTGTTGAGCGCGATGCGTTTGCCGCGCAGATCGGCGGCGCTGCGTATCGGGCTGTCTTGCGGCACCACCATCGCCACGCTTTGCGGGGCTGGCGGCTCAAACCCGACATACACCAGCGCATTGCCCTGCGCCTGCGCGAAGATTGGCGGCACTTCGCCGGTGGTGCCGAAGTCTATTTCATCGCCGTCGAGCGCGTGCAGCAGCTGCGGCCCGGCGGGAAACTCGCTCCACAGTACGCTGATGCGCTGTGCGGCGAAGTGCTGTTCCAGGCTTTGCCGCGCCTTGAGCACGCCGAGGTTGCCAAATTTTTGATAGCCGATGCGCAGTTCGCGTTCGGGCAGCGGCGCTGCGCTGATGGCCGACGAATGCGCGGGCGCGCGGGCGCTGCGGCGGCGCGGTTTGATCAGGCCAAGATGCGCCAAATGGGTGCGCAGGGTATTGCGGCTGACGCCGAGCAAGGCCGCCGCCTGCAGCTGGTTGCCGCCGCTGCGTTCGAAGGCGTTGCGCACCAGCGCATCCAGCACCCGTTGGTAGAGCTGGGTACCGTCGCCTTGCAACTGCTGCTGCACGAAGCGATCGATGGCGTCGTCACCGCCGCCGCCGTGATCCGTCAGGCGTTGCGTGAGCCGCAGTTGCTGCGGGGCGATCGGCCCCTCCTGGCTCAGCAAGACCGCATTATGCAGCGTGTTCTCCAGCTCGCGCACGTTGCCGGGCCAGGGGTAGTCCAGCAGCGCCTGCTGCGCCTCCACCGTCAACTGCAGCGGCGGCCGTCCCAGCCGGCGGGCGTACAGCGCAAGAAAGTGTCTGGTCAGCGCCGGAATGTCCTCCGGCCGCTGGCGCAACGGGGGTAAGGTCACCGCCGCGACGTTCAGCCGGTAATAGAGATCTTCGCGGAAGCGTCGTTGGCGGATTGCGCCGGCCAGATCGACGTGGGTGGCGGCGATGACCCGCACATCGATCTTCAGCGGTTTGCGCGAACCGACGCGGGTGATTTCTCGTTCCTGCAACACGCGCAGCAGCTTGACCTGCAGCGACAGGTTGAGTTCGCCGATCTCGTCCAGCAGCAGGGTGCCGCCTTCCGCTGCTTCGAACCAGCCTTGATGGGTGCCGACGGCGCCGGTGAAGGCGCCTTTCTCATGGCCGAACAATTCGGCTTCCGCCAGGCTTTCCGTCAGCGCGCCGCAGTTGACCGCCAAAAAAGGGCGATGGCGGCGCGCGCTGTGGTGGTGCAGATAGCGCGCCACCACCTCTTTGCCTGTGCCGGTTTCGCCGACGATCAGTACGGTGGCATCGGTGGGGGCCAGCCGATCGAGCACGCTTTGCAGAGCGAGCGACGCCGGATCGATCAGCACCGGTTTGTCGGCGGCGAACGGTTGGGGATCGTACATGGGCGTCTCCTGGCTGGCGGCGAAGGGGGAAAAAATCTTATCCCAGCCCATGAGCGGCCGCGAGAGGGTAAAAGGCGCATGGTGCTGCATTGGCAACAGCTTTTTGCCGCCGCCTGCTGCCAATGCAGCAGCGCTCGGGCGGTAATGTCTTTTCAACGCATTGATATGTATTGCTTTTTAAAATCCGCCACTGTGGCATGCATCCTGCTTTTCGTTTTATAACCAAGCAAGATTTTTCTATCGATAAATATTGAGAATAGTTATATAGGAAAAGCATAAATGACTGAGTCAGCGAAAGAACGCATCAACGTTTTCTGGTTTCTGCCGACCCACGGCGATGGCCGCTATCTGGGCACGGCGCAGGGCGGGCGCCCGGTAGACCTGCCTTACTTGCAGCAGGTGGCGCTGGCCGCCGATAACCTTGGCTATTACGGCGTGCTGATCCCAACCGGTAAAAGCTGCGAGGATTCCTGGCTGGTGGCGGCGGCGCTGGCACCGATCACCCGTCGGTTGCGCTATCTGGTGGCGGTGCGCCCCGGCCTGCAGCCGCCGAGCCTGGCGGCGCGCATGGCCGCGACGCTGGACCGGTTGTCGGACGGGCGCCTGCTGATCAACGTGGTGACCGGCGGCGATCCGGTGGAAAACAAAGGGGATGGCATCTTCCTCAGCCATGCCGAACGCTACGAGGTGACACAGGAATTTCTCACGGTGTATCAACGGCTGCTGCAAGGGGAGAAGGTGGATTTCAGCGGTAAGCATATTCGCGTCGAAGGCGCCGAGTTGCTGTTCCCGCCGGTGCAGGAAAACGGCCCGCCGCTCTATTTCGGCGGCTCCTCGCCGGAAGCGATCGACATCGCCGCCGGGCAGATCGACACCTACCTGACCTGGGGCGAGCCGCTGGCTCAGGTGGCGGAAAAGCTGGCGGCGGTGCGCCAGCGCGCCGAGCGGCAGGGGCGTAAACTCAGCTACGGCATTCGCCTGCACGTTATCGTGCGCGAAACCGAAGACGAAGCCTGGGCGGCGGCTGAGCGCCTGATCGCGCATCTGGATGACGACACCATCGCGGCGGCGCAGCAGATTTTTGCGCGCATGGACTCCACCGGCCAGCGCCGCATGAGCGAGCTGCATGGCGGCTCGCGCGAGAGTCTGCGCATCGGCCCCAACCTGTGGGCCGGCGTCGGCCTGGTGCGCGGCGGCGCCGGCACCGCGTTGGTGGGCAATCCGCAGCAGGTGGCGGCGCGCATACGCGAGTATCAGGCGCTGGGCATCGACAATTTCATCCTTTCCGGCTATCCGCATCTGGAAGAGGCCCACCGCTTTGCCGAACTGGTGATGCCGCTGTTGCCGCTGGCGCAGCCGGCCCATCAGACGGCCCGCACGATCAATACCGGCCCGTTCGGCGAAACCATCGGCGGCGATCGTCGCCCCGGCCCGGTACAGCGGGAGGGCTGATGGCGAAGCGTGCCCATATTATCGTTATCGGCGGCGGTTTCACTGGCGCGGCGCTGGCGATCCAGCTGGCGCGCGGAGCGGTGGATGTCACGGTGATCGAACCGCGCGCGGCGCCGGGCTATGGCGTGGCCTACTCGACCACTGAACCGACCCACCGCATCAACGTCCCGGCCGATCGGATGCAGCTGGCGGATGAGCCGGCGGGGGATTTTGACCGCTGGTATCGCCTGGGCGGCGGATTGGTGGCCGATCCGCAGGCGTTGTGGCGCGACGGTAAAGCCTATCCGCAGCGCGGCGCCTTCGGCCGCTATGTCGAGGAACGTTTCCATCAGGCGGCGCAGTCGGGCCGGGCCCGCTTGCGGCACCTGCGCGATCGGGCGCTGCACCTGCAGCCGCAGGCGCAGGGCGCGACCGTCATCACCGCGGGCGGCGAACGGCTGTGGGGCGACTATGTGGTGTTGGCGACCAGCCATCCGCCGCCCGCGCTGCCGCGGCAGATCGCCCCGGAGCTGGCGCGCGATGCGCGTCTGATCGCCAATCCCTGGGCGGCGGAGGCGCTGGACGAAGTTGAACCCGGTGAGGCGTTGGCGATCGTCGGCACTGGGTTAACGATGGCCGATACGGTGGCGGCGTTGCACCGCCGCGGGCATCGCGGGCCGATTACCGCCTTCTCTCGTCACGGCCTGCTGCCGCGCCCCAATGCCGAAGGGGAGTACCCGACATGGTCGTTTGCCCCGCCCGCCGGACTGCGCGATGGGGTGCGGCAGGTGCGCCTTGAGGTGGCGCGCGCCGCTCGGCAACGGGTGCCGTGGCAGGCGGTGTTGGACGCGGTGCGCGCCCAGGGGCAGCGCCTGTGGCAAGCGTTGACGCCGACCGAACAGCAGCGCTTTCTGCGGCATTTGCGCGCCTATTGGGACGTGCATCGCTATCGCCTTGCGCCGCAGGTGAGCACGCTGCTGGCGGAGCAACAGACGGCGGGCACGCTGCAGGTATTGGCCGCTCGTTTGCGGCGGGCGGAGCGAACGCCGCAGGGCGTAAGGTTGACGATTCTGCCGCGCCAAGGCGCAGAGCGGGCGCTGCAGGCGCAGCGGCTGCTGATCACCACGGGCCCGGCCCATGCCGGCCTGATCGCCGCCAGCCCCTTGCTCCGTTCACTGGCGGAGCAGGGGGCGCTGCGCGCCGATCCGCTGGGGCTGGGGCTGTGGGTCAATGCCGACAGCCAGGCGATCGGCGGCGACGGCCTGGCCAACCCGCGCCTGCTGGTGGCCGGCCCGGCGGCGCGCGGCCGCTTCGGCGAACTGATGGGGCTGCCGCAGGTGGCGGAACACGCCGAAAGCGTCGCGCGTCATCTGCTGGCGGCGATCGCCGCCGGAGGGTGACAGCGCGGTTTGCCGGCAGGCTCAAGCGTCAGTCCGCCCACACCTGCGTGCTGCGCGGGCTGTCCATCTGATAATCCGAATAGGGGCGGGTGAAGAACTCGCGCCCCAACTCGCGGGCGGCCCGCAGCGGGTTGCGCGGATCGCGGGCGATCTCGCCGCGTTGGTTGCCGGCGCCGTGCACCAGCCCAACGAAGGCGGAATGGGTGTAGCGGCTGAACTCCTGGATCTGATGCACGATGCCCAGCGCCGCGCCGGGGTAGGTCTCTTCCGACGCCACCGCCAGCCCGATGCGCTTGCCGCTCATGCGTTGGTGCACGTCCGCCGCCTGAGGGTAGGCATTGGAATAGAAGCTGAACGAGCGATCGAAAAAGGCCTTGGTTTGCGCCGACATGCCGTACCAGTAAATCGGCGTGCAAAATACCGCGCCGTTGGCCGGCAGAAAGTGCTCCAGGAACAGCTCGGCGTAGCGATCGGCCGGCGGCGGCGTATGGCGTTCATCGCTCAGAAAACCGCTCAGGTAATCGTCGAGAAAATGCAGGCTGGCGACGGTGCCGGCTTCGGCGGCGCCCGCCATGATCGCCTGTGCCAGCGTGGCGCTGTTGCCGTCGCGGCGCGGGCTGCCGACCAGCACCGCCAAACGCTTGGGTTGATGAGTTGCATTCATGTCATATTCCTCTGTGTGAAATGAATTCAGCCTTACTCTAGAAACAAACCCCGGCGGGCGACAAATGACGGCTTTTCTGCCAGGATGAATTCAACTCACCTGGAGAGGCTTCGCCATGTTCGCCACGCTGCCCGTCAACGCATTACGCACCTTCGAATCCGCCGCTCGCCTGCGCAGCTTCAAGCTGGCGGCGGCCGAACTGGCGGTGACGCCGACGGCGATATCACACCAGATCAAAGCGCTGGAGCAGCAGTTGGGGTTTGCGCTGTTCGAGCGGGTGCCGCGCGGCGTGCGGCTGACACCGAAGGGGGAAACGCTGTTTGCCGGGGTGCACGGCGCGCTGCTGGACGTCGCCGCCACGCTCGAAGGCCTGCGGCCGCAGCCCAGCGCAGGATCGCTGTGCGTTTCGGTGACGCACTCGTTCGCGGCGCTGTGGCTGGTGCCGCGCCTGGGGCGCTTCTATCAGGCGTATCCGCACTATCTGGTGCGCCTGGAGGCCTGCGCCGAGGTGATCGATCTGCAGCAAGACGCCAGCGTGGACGTGGCGGTGCGCTACAGCCGCGCGCACTATCCCGCGCTGCATCAGGCGGCGCGGCTGGAGGAAAGCTTTGGCGTCTACGCCGCGCCGGGGCTGGCCGCCGCCGAGCCGGAAAATCCGGTGCTGATCACCGTCAAGTGGGGGGATTCGGCGCTATACGACAGCGGCTGGCATGACTGGTGCCGGGCCGCCGGGGTCGATTGGTGGCGACGCCATGCGGCGATGCGCAGCTATCACGAGGAGCATTACGCCCTGCAGGCGGCGGTGGCCGGGCAAGGGTGGGTGCTCGCCAGCTCGGTGATGGTGTCCGAGATGGTGGACAACGGCCTGCTGGCGGCGTACCGGCCGGAGGTGCGCGTACCGGGCGCCGCATACAGCGTACTGTGCGCGCCGGGGCGCGAGCGGCATCCGCCGGTCAGGGCGTTTCTGGCCTGGCTGCAGCAGGAATTGCCGCAGGACAATGGCACGAAATAAAAGTTTTACCGTCCTAAGCTGTGGGAATATCAGCGAACTTTTGTTTTTACTTCACTGCGAGAACCTATCATGAGCCAGCCAAGAATCTCCGATTACCCGATTGATGCGCAATTTATCGAGCGCTGGTCGCCGCGCGCGATGACCAACGACGCCATCGACGATCAAACGCTGCTGAGCTTCTTTGAAGCGGCGCGCTGGTCGCCTTCGGCCTACAACATTCAGCCGTGGCGCTTTGCCTACAGCAAGCACGGCTCCGACAGCTGGGAGAACTACCTGGAGTTCCTGATCGATTTCAACCGCGGCTGGGCGCAACACGCTTCGGCGCTGGTGGTGATCGTCTCCAAAACCACCAGCCTGAACGGCGAGCGGCTGGTGGACAACCCGACCCACGCGTTCGACACCGGCGCCGCCTGGGCCAACCTGGCGCATCAGGCGCACCTGAAAGGCTGGCTGACCCACTGCATGAGCGGCATTCACCACGACAAGATTAAGGCGGCGCTGCAGCTGCCGGACGACTATGCGGTGCACGCCATGGTGGCGATCGGCAAACCGGGCGACAAATCCCGCCTGCCGGATTTCCTGCAGGAGAAAGAAGCGCCGTCGGGCCGCCTGCCGCTGGGCAACACCGTCAGCGAAGGGCTGAATTTCACGCTGTGATCGCGCCTTCTCGCCGAGGCCCGCTTGGCGGGCCTTTTTTATGCGGCGAGTAAAACTTTGGGAGTATGTTCGCGTTCGCCCATTCGCTGTATATTTTGTTATATAGCGATTGCGTGATAAGGAGGAACCGATGGGGGATCATTTTGGCAAAGGGCTGTTGGCGGGATTAAAAGCGGACAACCTGAAACCGGAGGCGGAGCTGTCGCGCTTTTGCTCCGACTACAAGCGCGGTTTCGTGCTCGGCTATGCGCACCATTTGGCGCAGCGCTGCGGCGACGAGAACCGGGCGGCGTTCGAGGCCGGGCAGCTCAGCCGCGCCTATGGGCTTGGCAGCGAGCCGATGAGCGAGTTCTTCTCCGGCGGCGACAGCCGGTTGGCGGAGAAGTTTTTCCGCGCCGGCTATAACCGCCCGGCGCAGGGTTAGGACAGACGGCCGTCAGGCGGCGCTCAGCACCGCCACCATATACACGCACGGTTGGTCGCTCTGATTTTCAAATCGGCAGTCCGCCGGCGGGCCGAGCTCAAGGCAGTCTCCCTCGGCCATCTCATGGCGCGCGTCACCCTCGATAAAGACCAGTGCGCCGGATAAGACCCAGATCAGCTGACGTTTGAAGGCGTACACCGAAGCCGGCATCGGGATCGCCGCGCCGGCCGGCAGTTCGATGCGCACCAGATCGAGCGGCAAATCGGTGCGGGGCGACACGTGGCGCCGCACGTAACCGCTCTCGGGATCGACCCAGACCGGTTGATCTTCCCGGCGCAGCAGCCGGCCTTCCTGCGTTTCCGCTCGGGCGATCAGCTTGGACATGCTGAGGCCGAACGCGCCCGCCAGTCTGCCCAACAGCATCGCCGTCGGGCTGCTCTCGCCGCGCTCGATCTTATGAACCATCGCCCGTGAGACGCCCGCCCGTTCGGCCAAATCGGACAGCGACCAGTGGCGCGCTTCGCGTTCAATGCGAATGCGTGCGCCGATCAGCTGATTTAGATTGTCTAATTTAATATTCATATCGTAGTATTATAGTGGACAATTGGCCGGGGTAAACCATGATTATACGAAATGCGACGTTCAACGATAGCGCGGCGATTGCCGCTATCTATAACGACGCGGTGTTGAACAGCACCGCCATCTGGAATGAACAAACCGTGGATGCGGCCAACCGCGCGGCGTGGATCGGCGAACGGCAGGCGGCGGGTTACCCGGTGCTGGTGGCGGTGAACGCCGAGGACGAGGCGATCGGCTACGCGTCGTTCGGCGACTGGCGCGCCTGGGACGGTTATCGCCACACCGTGGAACATTCGGTGTATGTCCATCAGGCGCATCGCGGCGCCGGGATTGGCAAGGCGCTGCTGCTGGCGCTGATCGCACGGGCGCGGGAAATCGGCAAACATGTGATGGTGGCCGGCATCGAATCCAGCAATCAGGCCTCGATTAAGCTGCATCTGGCGCTGGGATTCCGCGACGTGGGGCGCATGGAACAGGTGGGCGCCAAATTCGGCCAATGGTTGGATCTGACGTTCCTGCAACTGAGGCTCGACGAACGGGCGATGCCGCCCGCGCGCTGATCCCGGGAGACAGGGCGATGAATATGCTGTTACTGCTGATCGCGGCCGGGATGGGGCTAGTGGTGCAGAATTTGCTGATGGTGCGCATCACCGAAAGCGTCTCGACCATCCTCATTACGCTGGTGATCAACTCCAGCGTCGGTTTGCTGCTGCTGGTGGGGTTGCTGCTGGCCAAAAATGGCCTCGGCGCGGTGGCGGAAGTGACCGGTGCCGCCAGGTGGTGGATGCTGCTGCCGGGGCTGCTGGGATCGCTGTTCGTGTTTGCCGGTATCCTGGGCTACCAAAAACTGGGCGCGGCGGCCACCATCTCGATCCTGGTCGCCAGCCAGCTGTGCATGGGGCTGCTGGTGGACGTCTACCGCGCCGGCCCGGCGGCGCTGCGTGAGAATCTGCCGGCGCTGTTCGGCGCCTTGTTGCTGGTGGCGGGCGCCTATCTGGTGGCGAAACGCAGCTTTTGACGGCGGCTGAAAGGCAAAAAGCCCGCTCGGGTTTCCCTGAGCGGGCTTCTCTAAATTTGGCTCCTCTGACTGGACTCGAACCAGTGACATACGGATTAACAGTCCGCCGTTCTACCGACTGAACTACAGAGGAATCGTTGGAACGGGGCGAATAATAGCGGGGCGGTTGCGGCTTGTAAAGCGCGAAAACGCCCGGCGCGCGCGTTTGCTGCAAGATTACCCAACCTGCTGCTTTTTCTCGCTTTTATCGCTTACCTCACGCGCAGCGCCGCCGGATTGCCCGCTGAGGCGGCGCCGTTGCCTGCCGGTGGTGCAACGCGTGCCCTGCGTTGTGGCGCGCCTCGCCCGATAAACGGCCATTTGCCGCCGTTTTTGGCCTTTTGACGACTCTGGCCTGGATCTTGCTGCGGTTGCATGACCGGATTTCGGCATTCTCAATTTAGCGGCTCGCTGGAGGCACTATGAATCTCAGACGTCTGAAGTACTTCGTGAAAATCGTCGATGTCGGCAGCCTGACCCAGGCGGCGGAGGTGTTGCATATCGCCCAGCCGGCGCTCAGCCAGCAGTTGGCGACGCTGGAGGGGGAGCTGAAGCAACAGCTGCTGATCCGCACCAAGCGCGGGGTGCAGCCGACCGAGGCCGGCAACATTCTGTATGCCCACGCGCAAACCATTTTGCGCCAGTGCGAGCAGGCGCAGAGCGCGGTCAACAGCGCCGGGCAGGCGATGAGCGGCCAGGTGTCTCTCGGGTTGGCGTCGGGGAGCACCGCAGCGCAGCTGGCGCTGCCGCTGCTGCAAACCCTGCGCGATCAGCAGCCAGGCATTTTGCTCAGCCTGCATGAAAACAGCGGCGCGGCGCTGGCCGGACAGGTGGCCAACCAGACGCTGGACATGGCGATGGTCTACGGCGCCAAAATGCCCGCCGGTCTGCACACCGTCGCGCTGATGCGAGAGGATCTCTATCTGGTGGCGACGCGCGCGGTGCCGCATCCCGGCAACAGCGTCGAGCTGCTGGACGTGGCGCGGCTGAACCTGTTCCTGCCGCGCGAGGGGGATGCGGTGCGCAACCAACTGGAGGAGGCGATGGCGCTGCGCAAGCTGGCTGTCAACGTGGTGGGGGAGATCGAATCCTCGGGCGCGCTGAGCGCTGCGATCGCCGGCGGGTTGGGGGCGACCGTATTGCCGGAGTCGGTGGCGCGCGCGATGATCGGCCCGGCCAAGGCCTGGATGGCGCGCATCAATGCGCCGACGATGTCGGTGCCGCTGGCGCTGTGCATGTCGGGCCAACAGGCGCTGTCCGCCCCGGCGCTGCTGGTCAAAGACCTGCTGCTGTCGATCGCCGGCGGCCGCAGCCAGGAGAAGCGCGCGCTGGCGCTGGTGCGTTGAGGAAAAAACGGCCCGTTGCCGCGGGCCTGAGAACCGTTACCGGAACGGCGGTTCGTTGAAGGTGCGCAGCTTGCGCGAGTGCAGGCGATCGCCCTCGGCGCGCAGCAGATCGATGGCGCAGATGCCAATCTGCAGGTGCTCGGAGATCGCCCCTTCGTAGAAGCGGTTGGCCTGGCCCGGCAGTTTTATTTCGCCGTGCAGTGGTTTGTCGGAGACGCACAGCAGCGTGCCGTACGGCACCCGGAAGCGGTAACCCTGGGCGGCGATGGTGGCGCTCTCCATATCGACCGCCACCGCGCGGCTGAGGTTGAAGCGCCGCGCCGAAGCGGAGTAACGCAGCTCCCAGTTGCGATCGTCGGTGGTGACCACGGTGCCGGTGCGCAAACGCTGTTTGACTTCTTCACCGGGCATGCCGCTGACCATCTTGGTGGCGTCGTACAGGGCGCGCTGCACCTCGGCGATGCTCGGGATCGGGATATCCGGCGGCAGCACCGCATCCAGCACGTGATCGTCGCGCAGATAGGCGTGGGCCAGCACGTAATCGCCGATCTTCTGGCTTTCGCGCAGGCCGCCGCAGTGGCCGATCATCAGCCAGGCGCTCGGGCGCAGCACCGCCAGGTGATCGCAGATGGTTTTGGCGTTGGACGGGCCGACGCCGATGTTGATCAGCGTGATGCCCTGGCCGGTGCGCGAGATCAGGTGATAGGCCGGCATCTGGTGGTTTTTCCACGCCAGATCGGACACCGCCTGTTCGGGCGCGCTGGTTTCCGGCGTGATGTAGGTACCGCCGGCGCTGGAGAGCGCGATGTACGGGCTGGCCGGATCGGCGATCTGCGCGCAGGCCCAGCGCACGAACTCGTCCACATAGCGGGTGTAGTTGGTGAACAGCACGAACGGCTGGAAATGCTCCACCGGGGTGCCGGTGTAGTGCCGCAGACGCGCCAGCGAGAAATCCGCGCGCAGCGCATCGAAATGCGACAGCGGGAAATGGTTGTCGGTGGTGTGGTACAGGCCGTCGGCGGTCTCGTCACCGATCTGCGCCAGCTCGGTGGTGGGGAAATGCTGCGCGATACCGGCGCTCATTGAGCGATCGAGCGCCAGGCTGGAGCCGTCGATCACATAAGGGAACGGGATCTCCTGCTGCGACGGCGCCACTTCGATATGGGCGGCGTAGTCGTGTTCCAGCATCGCCAGCTGTTCGGCCAGATAGTGGCGGAACAGCTGCGGCCGGGTCACGGTGGTGCTGTAGCTGCCGGGATGGGTAAAGCGGCCGAAGGCGCGGGTTTTGTTCGGGCCGGACTGCTGCCCGTCCCAGCTGACGCGCAGCTCGGGATACACGAACAGCCCGGCGGCGCGCGCCTGCGGGTCCGGCAGGGTGCCGTGGCTGATAAAGTCACTGACCGCCTGACGCAGCGCGTCTACCGCGGCGTCATACAAGGCTTCCAGTTGATCGAGTGCCTGATCGGCGCTGAGGCCGCTGCGAGGTGGGGCATAGCTCATACTTTCTCCTTCGATGTCCCGGCTCTGGGGCGGGATTGGCGGCGTTTCACCGTCACAGGTTAGCCGAAGCAGGGCGTAAAAGCTTGGTCGAAATGACGGGCGCGGCAAAGAAATTACCGCGCCCGTGAAGGCGGGGGGATCAGGAGGCGGGAGCGGCCGCTTCGACCTTCAGCGATACCAGGCCGATGCCCAGCTTCTTCGGCGTGAAGCCGCCGCTGGCGCTCTCTTTCGGCTCGGTCGGTGCCGGCGGGGTAATGCTGATCTTCTGCGCGCCGCGCGGGTTGTCGAAACGCAGGGTGACGGTGCTGTCCTGCTCGCCGAGCGACACGAAGCGCTCTTCGTCGCCGACGCGCACCGAAATCGGTTCGCCGACGTTGTTGCCGTAGGCGCGGGCGCGCAGCACCAGATCGAAGGTTTTCGGCAGCGGATCGACATAATCGATGTCGACCGCCGGCGCCAGGTTGGCGTCGGACCAGCGGCCCCACTCCTCGACGGCGGAGACGCCGGTAATGGCTTTCACCTGTTCCGGCATGCCGGGCAGCATGAACTCGATGGCGTCCGCCCGGTACTTCATCGCCGCGTCGTCCACCTGCAGGCGGGCGACGGCGTTTTGGTAATCGGCGACGCTGTCCGCCGCCGGGCCGGTAAAGTTCACCTTGCCGCGGAAGCGCTCGCCGCTGGCCTGCACGATCTGCGGCGGCGAGGCCAGGGTGCCGGAGGCCACGCAGATGTCGGTGCTCAGCGCCAGCTGCGGCGCCCAGACCCGGCCGATCTCGTAGCATTTATCGACCCAGACGAATTTCTCCCCCGCCCCCAGCCCGGCCAGCTGCTTGCGCAGCGGGGTGGAGAGGTAGACGTTGAACATCGGTTCGATGCGGTTGTCGCCCACCCGCAGGATGAACGGCACCTTGTAGGTGACGCCGGAGAAGCTGAAGCTGCGCTGGCGCGTGTCCACGCTGTAGTCGCTGATGCGGTTCGGCAGGCCCCACTGATTGATCACCGCCGGTTTCCAGCCGTTGATTTTCTCTTCGATATTCAGGAACACCGTAGACAGCGACGGCGCCGACAGGCTGCTGCGGCCGAGGCCGATATAGTTGTCACCGCCCATCACGTCCAGCACCGTGGCGCCGTTATCCAGCGTGCTGCGTTTCTCGTTGCGCTGCTCCGCCTGCGGCCGGGTGCCGTCGATGATAAAGAACAGGTTGCGGCGCTTCTGTTTGGTCAGGATGTCGTAGGCGGTGTTGTTCATCGCCAGATGATCGGAGGACACCACGATCACGGTGTTGCTGAAATAGGGCGAGCGTTTGATTTTGTCGATCAGCGCGGCGATGTGTTGCTGGCTGCAGGCCACCGCGCTCAGCGAGCGGTTTTCCTTGTTCTGCCAGGCGTAGCTTTTCTTGCTGCAGCCGGCGGAGATAAAACCGTCCGGGTGATGGGTATCGACGGTCAGGGTAAACAGCGAGAACGGCTGGCGCTGTTTGGACAGCTCGACGAACTTGCCGTACACCACGTCCAGCACGCTGTCGTCGTACCAGCCCCAGTCGTTTTTGTAGCTCGGATCGGCGACCTGTTCGCGCAGCTCTTTGAAACCGTAAACGTGGTCGAAGCCGTGGGATTTCAGGAAGGTGTCTTTGCCGGCGAACGCCAGCTCGGCGCCCTGATAGAAAGAGTTGCTGTAGCCGGCGGCCTTCAGCACGTCGCCCAGGCAGACGTTCTCCGGGTAGAAGGTGGAGACCGCGCTGGAGGCGTTGCCGTCGAAGGGCGCGAACAGCGGAATGCCGCACTGTGAGGCGACCATGCCGGCGATGGTGTAACCGGTGCCCGGCAGCTGCTGGGTGTTGCTGAAATCGATGCTGTCTGCGCGCAGGGCGTTCAGCTCGTCGGCCAGGCCGGGAAACAGCTCGGTATCGAAGTAGGTGCGCTCCAGGCTCTCGGCATAGATGTACACCAGGTTCGGCCGCTTGCCCTGCACGGTCTTTTTCGGCGCCTTGTAGTAGGTGGTGAAATCGGCGGTATCGCCGACGATCTGGCTCTTGACCAGCAGCGAGATGTCCTGAAACGCCGGGGTGGTGCCGACCGAGAACAGCGCCAGCAGCACGGCGACGAGGCTGTAGGCCACGCTGCTGCCTTTGGCCTTGCGGCGCAGCAGGCTGCGGGCCAGCACCGCGAAGATAAGCCCCAGCGCCGCCAGCAGGCCGATGAACGGCAGCACGTATTTGCTGATGCCCGCGCCTTTGAGGCTGCTGGTGACGGTGTAGATCACCGCATCGGTGATGCCGTCGCCGGTGAAGTAGTTGCTGGCGATCAGAATGACGTTCAGCACCAGATAGCTGCCGAGCAGCGTCAGCAGAATGGCGAACCACCAGCGGTTGGCGGCGGCCCGGGTGCGATAAATCAAGATCGACGCCAAAAAAAGAACAAACGAAACGACTGCGAGAACCATCCGCCAAACCTTGTCTGATTGGAAAAAAACGTTGCTGCCCTGGTCTGCGCCGCCGACCGTGCCGCGGCGCGAAAAGTGAAGGGTATAGCCTATTGTCGGCGGCGGAACAACGCGCGATGTCCCGCTCCGGCCGACGGTCGGCGGCTATTGTACATTTTTATGACAATAGTGTGACGTTAATCACGTCGGCGGCGGCCGCGGCGGCGAAATCTTGCTGGTCGGAGGTTTCGCTCTACGCTTAATGAGCGCCACGACGGCGCGTCCATCAGCCATTCAGGAGGAAGTATGCAGACGATTTCCGCAGCGGTACTCGACGATCTGGCCCCGCAAGGCGTGTTGCGCGCGGCGATCAATCTCGGCAATCCGGTGCTGGCGCAGGCCGGGCCCGGCGGTAAACCGCAAGGCGCTTCGGTGGAGCTGGCCGCCGCGCTGGCTCGCGAACTGGACGTGGCGCTGGAGCTGGTGACCTATGACGCGGCCGGCAAGGTGTTCGCCGACCTGGACAGCGGCGCCTGGAATCTGGCGTTTATGGCCATCGAGCCGGTGCGCGCGGCGCAAATCGCCTTCAGCGAACCCTACGTGATCATTGAGGGGACTTACCTGGTGGCGAACGACGCGCCTTACTTTGAGGTGGCGCAGCTCGACAGGCCGGAGGTGCGCATCGCGGTCGGCCAGGGCGCCGCGTACGATCTGTTTTTGTCGCGCACGCTGCAGCAGGCGCAGCTGGTGCGAGCGGCTACTTCCGCCGAGGCGATCGCGCTGTTTTTCGAACGCGGGCTGGAGGCGGCGGCCGGCGTGCGTCAACCGCTGCTGGCCGCCGCGGCCGCCCATCCCGGCTACCGGGTGCTGGATGGGCATTTCACCGCCATTCGCCAGGCGATGGCGGTGCCGAGGCAAAAAGCGCAGGGCGCCGCCTACGTGAACGCGTTTATCGAACGCTGCAAGGCCAACGGGCTGGTGAAGGCGGCCTTGCAGCGCAGCGGCCAGGGCGAGGTGACGGTGGCGCCGCCGGCCGCCTCGGCGTGATCAGTCGAGCTCCACCGCATACTGGTCTACCGGGGTGATTTTCTTGATCAGCTTGTTGTCGAACAGGAACTGTTCGTAAGCCTCATAGCGGGCCCGATCCAACTTGGCTGGATCGCGCGCGAACAGCGGCAGGCTGGCTTGCCACGCCTGTTTGTTCAGCTCGGTATTCAGCTCCGGGTGCGCCTTGGCGAACGCCAGCCAGGTGTCCTGCGGGTGCGCATGCAGGTAGTCGCTGCCTTGCTTCAGCGCGGCGAGGAACTTGCGGATTTTCGGCTCGTTCACCGCATCGCGGTTGGCGACGATGATCAGCTCGTCGTAGGCCGGCACGCCGTAGTCTTCGACGTTGAACACCACCGGCTTTTTGCCCTGCAGCTTCAGCTCCAGCGCTTCGATATTGCGGTAGCCGCCGATCACCGCATCGACCTGGCCCGCCAGCAGGGCGCTGGTCAGCTGGAAGTTGACGTTGATGAGCTTGATGTCCTGCGGCTTGAGGTGCTCGTGCTCGACCATGGTGGCCAGCGTCGCCTGTTCGATGCCGCTGACCGAGTAGCCCACCGTTTTGCCCTTGAGATCCGCCGGCGACGTGATGCTTTTATCCAGCGCGATCACCGTATTCAACGGCGTGTTGATCAGCGTGCCGACGCGCATCAGCGGCAGGCCCTGATCGGCGAAGAAATGCAGCTGCGGCTGATAGGTGATGGCGAGGTCGGCCTGTTTGGCGGCCACCAGCCGCGGCGGCAGCGCCGGATCGGACGGCGGCACGATCTTGACGTCCAGCCCTGCGGCCTTGAAGGCGCCGATCTGCTCGGCCACCATAATCGGCGCGTGATCGGGGTTGATGTACCAGTCGAGCACCAGCGTCAGCTTGTCGGCCGCGCCGGCCTGGCCGGTGAGGGCGGCGCCGAGCAGCAGCCCGCAAACGGTTTGTTTGATCATGGTCGTTCCTTTATCCCTGGTTATGGTTGCAATCATCAGTCGTTTTCCGGCGCCCAGGCGATCAGGCGCCGCAGCAGCGCATCCACCGCGGCCCACAGCAGCACGGTCATCAGCACCAAAATAAACAGCGCGGTGAAGCAGACGTCGGTCTGCATGCGCGCGTTGGCGTTCAGCATCACGTAGCCCAGCCCCTCGGCCGAGCCGACCCATTCGCCGATGATGGCGCCGATCGGCGCGACGGCGGCGGCCATGCGCAGGCCGGAGCCGAAGGCCGGCAGCGCCGCCATCACCCGCACGTGCCGCAGCTGCGCCCAGCGCGAAGCGCGCATCGTGCGCGCCAGATCGAGATAGTCGTTGTTGACCCGGCGCAGCCCGTCGAAAAAGGCCGACACCACCGGGAAGAAGATCACCAGCACCGCCATCGCCACTTTGGCGCTCATGCCGAAGCCGAACCACAGCACCAGCAATGGGGCCAGGGCGAACACCGGTATCGCCTGGCTGGTGACCACCAGTGGCATCAGCCAGCGCTGCAGGCGCGGCGAGAAGATCATGCACAGCGCCAGCGCCGCGCCGAGCAGCACGCCGAGCGCGAGACCGCTGACGATCTCCGAAGCCGTGACCAGCGTGTGCCAGGCGAGATAGCCGCGTCCGTCCCACAGCGCCTGCGCCACCGCGCCCGGCGTGGGCAGCAGAAAGGCCGGAATGCCGCTTTGCGCCGCCAGCCACCACAGCAGCAGCAGGCCGATGAAGACCGTCAACCCACGCCGCAGACGGGTGAAGCCGCGCTCTTTGGCGATATTCATTGCGCTGCCCTCACCATTTGCAGCAGCAGCTCGGCCTGGCTTTTCAGCAGGTCGGCGTCATCCGGCGCGCGCGGCGGTTGCCCGCGGATGCGGTGGGTATCGTCGAGGCCCAGCGGCCAGGGCGACAGCACCAGCAGCCGGTGGCTCAGGCGGCAAGCCTCCATCGGGTCGTGAGTGATCAGCAGCACGGTATTTTGCGCCAGCAGCTCGGCGGCCAGGCTCTGGATCTCGGCGCGGGTAATGGCGTCCAGCGCGGAAAAGGGTTCGTCCATCAGCACGATTGGCTGGCGTTCGTAGAGCGTGCGGGCGATGGCGGCGCGCTGGCGCATGCCGCCGGACAGCGCGGCGGGCAGGCTGCGGCTATGCGCGGCCAGGCCTACGCGCTCGAGCAGATGCGCTGTCCATGCCCGATCCGGCGCTTCGCCGCGCAGCCGCGAGCCGAGGGCGACATTGTCTTCGACGCTCAGCCACGGGTAGAGCAGGTCTTTTTGCCCCATGTAGGCGATGCGCCCGGCGATCGGCAGGCCGTCGCTGCCGCTCACCGTACCCGAGCTGGCCTGCGCCAGCCCGGCGATGATCTTCAGCAGGCTGGTTTTGCCGGCGCCGCTGGCGCCGAGCAGGGAGACGAAGCTGCCGCCGGCGATGTCGAAGCTCAGCCGCTCAAAGATCGTCTGTTGACCGAAGCGCAGAGTGAGATCCCGCACCTGGATGCCGGGCGGGAGGCGCGGGGAGATCATGAGGCGTTCAGCCCCATTTGCCAAAATGCCGCTTCCAGCTGAGTGGCGGTGGTGAAAATCTGCGTCAGCTCGGTAAAGCGGCTTTGTGCGCCGCGCTGGTGGCCGACGGTTTCCAGCAGTTCGATGGCGGCGCGCACGCCGGCCAGATAGCCCTCGTCGCCGTAGTTGCGGATCCAGGAGGCGTAAGGATTGCCCTCCATTTGGGTGGCGGGATCGTGCAGCAGCCGCAGGCCGATTTCGGCATAACCGGCCACGCAGGGCAGCAGGCCGGCCAGCAGATCGAGGGCGTCGCCGGCATGGCCGATGTCCAGCACGTAGCGGGTGTAGTTCATGGTTTCCGCCGCCTCCGGTTGGGCGGCGATCTGCGCTTCGCTCAGCCCCCATTCGGCGCAGTAGGCCACGTGCAGCGGCAGCTCGGCGACGATGCCGTTGAGCGAGGCGGTGGCGGCGCGCATTTCCGGCAAGGTGCGCAGCTTGCTGACCAGCAGCGCGTAGGCGCGGGCGAAGTGCAGCAGGAACAGGTAGTCTTGGGTCAGGTAACGGCGAAAAGCGCGTTCAGGCAAGGTGCCGGCGGCCAACTGCTGCAGAAACGGGTGTTCGACGTAATTTTGCCAGTGGCTGCCGGCCTGTTGGCGCAGCCGGCCGTAAAGACCGCTTTCGAACAGGGTGGTGATGGACATGGGACCTCCTTGAGTCAGTGGAGATCCGGGCACGCTGAGGTATGAACAGACAACGGGTGATCGCGCGGTTGCCTAACCGTCCCTTCGCTGGCATGACCCAGATCAGGTTCAAAGGGTTCGGCTTGCGCCATCTCAGCCCGTAACAGGACACCCCTCGGAGCTGCCTGTTATACGACATTTGTTTTTTGATTACAATCGCCGGGCGGCGCGGCGGCAATCGGTTCGTTTAGTGCGATCGGGGGCGATTTTGCTGGCGCAAAGCGCGCGGTTTTTGTCACTGTAGGCCCATGTTTTGCCTCTGAGGATGATGCCCGATGAAAAAAATTGGTTTTCTCTCGTTTGGCCACTGGTCGCCTTCCGCCCAGTCCGGCACCCGTTCCGCGGCGGATGCGCTGCTGCAGTCCATCGATCTGGCGGTCGCCGCCGAAGATCTGGGGGCGGACGGCGCCTATTTTCGCGTACACCACTTTGCACGCCAGCTGGGGTCGCCGTTCCCGCTGCTGGCCGCCATCGGCGCCAAAACCCAACGCATCGAGATCGGCACCGGCGTGATCGACATGCGTTATGAAAATCCGCTGTACATGGTGGAAGACGCCGGCGCGGCGGATCTGATCGCCGGCGGGCGGCTGCAGCTCGGCATCAGCCGCGGCTCGCCGGAGCAGGTGATCGACGGCTGGCGCTATTTCGGCTATGCCCCGGCCGATGGCGAGACCGATGCGGACATGGCCCGCCGCCATACCGAAGTGTTCCTGGAAGCGCTGCGCGGCGAAGGGTTCGCCGAGCCCAATCCACAGCCGATGTTCCCGAATCCGCCTGGGCTGCTGCGGCCGGAGCCGTTTTCCGCCGGGCTGCGCGACCGCATCTGGTGGGGCGCCGGCTCGAACGCCACCGCCGTCTGGGCGGCGAAGCTGGGCATGAACCTGCAAAGCTCGACGCTCAAGAACGACGAAACCGGCGAACCCTTTCATATCCAGCAGGCCAAGCAGATCCGCGCCTATCGCGCGGCCTGGCAAGAGGCGGGCCATGCGCGCGAGCCGCGGGTTTCCGTCAGCCGCAGCATCTTCGCGCTGGTGGATCAGCGGGATCGCAACTACTTCGGCGGCAGCGGTAAGGAAGGCGACCAACTGGGGTATATCGATGCGCAAACCCGGGCGATCTTTGGCCGCAGTTACGCCGCAGAACCTGACGCGCTGATCGAACAGCTGGCGCAGGACGAGGCCATCGCCGAAGCGGATACGTTGCTGCTGACCGTGCCTAATCAGCTGGGCGTGGATTACAATGCGCACGTCATCGAATCGATTTTAACCCATGTCGCGCCGGCGCTCGGCTGGCGCTAAACGGAGGAGTGGCATGTCACGCATTTTCATTACCGGTTCGGTCGATGGGCTGGGCCGCGCCGCCGCGCAAACGCTGTTGGACGAAGGGCATCAGGTGATTCTGCATGCGCGCGCACCCGGCCGTCTGGACGCGGTGCGCGATCTGCTGGATCGCGGTGCACAGGCGGCGATCGGCGATTTGTCCGATGTGCAGCAGACTCGGCAGCTTGCCGAGCAGGTCAATCGCCTCGGCCGTCCGGACGCGGTGATCCACAATGCCGGCATGTTCACCGGGCCGCAGGTGATGCCGGTGAACGTCATAGCGCCCTACCTGCTGACGGCCCTGATCGAACGTCCCAAGCGAATCGTCTACCTGAGCAGCAGTATGCACTTTGACGGCGTGGCGGAGCTGAACGGCGTAGACTGGCTTGGCGGCGCCGCAGGTTCTTATTCGGACAGCAAGCTGTTCGTCACCACGCTGGCCGCCGCCGTGGCGCGCCTGTGGCCCGACGTCATCAGCAGCGCGGTCGATCCCGGCTGGGTGCCGACCAAAATGGGCGGCGCGGACGCGCCCGACGATCTGGCGCTGGGGCATGTGACGCAGGCATGGCTGGTGAGCAGCGATGAACCGCAGGCCCTGGCCTCCGGCGGCTATTGGCATCATCAGCAGCGCTTCGAGCCTCACGCGGCGGTACACGACGAGGCGTTTCAAACGGCGCTGCTGGCGCAATTGGCGCGCGCCGGCGGGGTGAGCTTGCCGCAGGTTTAAATGGCTATTCCTTCTAGGCCCGTCGGGTTGCCGGCGGGCTTTTTTATGCCTGCAGGGTGAACCGACGGCGCTTTTCTTATACAGTGGCTTCCTGACCTGTTTTGACCGTTCTCTCTATTATCGCCATGCACACATTCCTGATTATCGTCCCTGAAGGGGGCATGCTGTTCGAAGCGGCGGGCATCGCCGATATCCTGATGCAGGCTAATCGCCTGAGTGCCGCCGAGACGCCGCTGTATCAGATCGCGGTCGCCACCACGCAGTCTCATCGGGTGGTGCACGGCCTGTCCGGGCTGAGCCTGTTGGCCGACCATCGCCTGGCGGATCTCGATCCGCGCCTGCCGCGCGATACCGTGATCGTCGCCGGCAAAGGGGCGAGCGAAGAAGAGGGCGCCCTGGTGGCGGCTTGGCTGCGCCGCGCGGCGCCGCAGACGCGCCGTATCGCCTCCGTTTGCGGCGGCGCACTGTTGCTGGCCGAAGCCGGGTTGCTGGACGGACGGCGGGCGACCACCCACTGGCGACTGGCGGAAACGCTGCAGGCGCGTTTCCCGCAGGTGCAGGTCGAAAACGGCCCGATCTACGTGCAGGACGGGCCGATTTGGACCTCCGGCGGCGTCAGCTCCGGCTTCGACCTGACGCTGGCGCTGGTGGAGGACGACTACGGCTTCGTGCAGGCGCGTGAAGTGGCGCAGGATCTGGTGATGTTTCTGCGCCGCCCCGGCGGGCAGGCGCAGTTCAGCCGCTACCCGCTCAACCAGGCCAAATCGCCGGGCCCGATCCGCGACCTGCAGTCCTGGATCCTGGAGAATCTCGCCGACGATCTCAGCGTTGAACGGTTGGCCGAACGCGTGGCGATGAGCCCGCGCAACTTTACCCGCGTGTTCACCCGCGAGACGGGCATTTCTCCCGCCAAATTCGTCGAAGAAGGGCGGTTGCATACCGCCAGACAGCGCCTGGAGCAGAGTGCGCAAGGCATCGAACAGATCGCCCTGGCCACCGGCTTTGGCAACGGCCTTAACCTGCGGCGGGTGTTTGAGCGAAAACTGCAGCTGACCCCGAGCGAATACCGCGAACGCTTTCATGCGCGCAATTTGGCGTAAATTGATCGGTAAACGTCATTTACGCCGCTTCGAGGCAGAGCTAGAGTTGAGGCAAAGCCCAAAACGAGGAGTGCATCATGGTGAGAGTAGGCATTAATGGATTTGGCAGGATCGGACGCAACGTGCTGCGCGCGGCGCTGGGGCGCAGCGATTTTGAAGTGGTGGCGATCAACGATCTGACGGACAGCAAAACGCTGGCGCACCTGCTGAAATACGACACGCTTTCCGGCACGCTGGCGGCCAGGGTGGAAGCCGGCGACAACCAGCTGCTGCTGGACGGCCGGCCGATTCAGGTGTTTTCGCAGCGCGATCCCGCCGAGATCCCCTGGAGCAGCGTGGGCGTTGACGTGGTGATCGAAGCGACGGGCTTCTTTACCGATAAAGCCAAGGCGGAAGTGCACATCACGCACGGCGGCGCCAAGCGGGTGATTATCTCGGCGCCGGCCAAGAACGACGACATCACCATCGTCATGGGGGTTAACGACCAGCTCTACGATCCGGCGCTGCATAAGGTGGTCAGCAACGGCAGCTGCACCACCAACGGGCTGGCGCCCGCCGCGCAGGTGCTGCATCAGGCGTTCGGCATCGAATACGGGCTGATGAACACCACTCACGCCTATACCAACAGCCAGGCGCTGCACGATCAGCCGGAAAAAGATCTGCGTGGCGCGCGGGCGGCGGCGGAGTCTATCGTGCCTTACTCCAGCGGTGCGGCCAAGGCGCTCGGCAAGGTGATCCCCGAACTGGACGGCCGCCTGACCGGTTATTCACTGCGGGTGCCGGTGCCGGTGGTTTCCATTGTCGATCTGACGGTGACGCTGAAACGCCCGGCGACGGTGGAGGAGATCAACGCCGCTTTCCGCGCGGCGGCGGCGTCCGGCCCGCTGAAAGGGATCCTGGGGTACAGCGATGAACCGCTGGTGTCGAGCGACTATCGCGGCGATGCGCGTTCGTCGATCATCGACGGCCTGTCCACGCTGGTGATCGGCGGCAACCTGGTGAAAGTGCTCGCCTGGTATGACAACGAATGGGGCTTCTCCAACCGCTTGGTCGATCTGGCGCTGCTGATGGAACAACGCGGGCTGTAAACGCCCAACAGCAAAAAGCCCGCTTAAGTTTCCTTAAGCGGACTTCTCTAAATATGGCTCCTCTGACTGGACTCGAACCAGTGACATACGGATTAACAGTCCGCCGTTCTACCGACTGAACTACAGAGGAATCGTGTGAACGGGGCGCATCATATCCAGCGGCTCCGGGTGTGTCAACGCTAAATTGCCCCAGGCGGTGCGACTGCTCGGTATCTGAGCAATAAGCTCGTCAATCAGCCCATTGCGCGTCGTTTTCCGCCTGGTCTCGCAGCAGGCGCGCCAGCGGATCCTGGCGGTAGAAGCGGCAAAAGTGCTGATACAGCGCCGGGAAGCGTTCGGCCAGCAGTTCGGGAGCGCTGAAGAAATACTCCGACAGCACGGCGAAGCACTCGGCCGCATCGGTGGCGGCGTAGGCATCCATGCTGGCGGCCTCTTCGCCGACCATGTCGATCTCGTCCTGCAGGCTTTCCATCGCGGCGTGCAGATCATGTTCCCAGGCGGCCACCTCGCGCAGCGGGATCGGCGGCACGCCGGTGGCGACGCCGCCGTTGCGCATATCCAGTTTGTGTACCGCTTCGTGGATCACCAGATTAAAACCGGAAAGGTCGAAAGAGTCCTGCACGTCTTGCCAGTTGAGCACGATCGGCCCCTGTTCCCAGCTTTGGCCGGACTGCACCACCGGCCCCGAGTGCACCAGGCCGATCTCGTCCTGCCATTCGTCTTCCACCACGAATGGGGTGGGGTAGAGCAGAATTTCGTTGAAGCCGTCGAGGCACTCCGCGCCCAGCTCCAGCACCGGCAAGGCGAACAGCAGGGCGATGCGCGCCTGCATCTGCGAGGTGAGCTGCAGCCCCTGCAGCGGCACGATGCGCTTTTGCTGCAAAATCTGCCCGGCAACGGCCACCAGCCGCTGCTGC
Source organism: Serratia sp. TSA_130.1 (assembly GCF_052691795.1). Classification (NCBI taxonomy): domain Bacteria; kingdom Pseudomonadati; phylum Pseudomonadota; class Gammaproteobacteria; order Enterobacterales; family Yersiniaceae; genus Serratia; species Serratia sp. TSA_130.1. The sequence continues at coordinate 733,917 of NZ_JBQZFS010000001.1, read as the reverse complement.
TCCTGCTCATTCAGCGGCGAGAGCAGCGGGATCGCCAGCGCGTCCCGCCACTGTGCCTGGGTATCCGCCTCGGGGTGAGAAGGTTGAGTCGCTTTCCACGGCCATTTAATCATCAGGTTGCTCGTAAAGTCGTCACTTGAACGTTCAGCGGTATGCTAATGCTGTAAAAATGCCGTAAAAGCGGGCATGATAGCAAGCGTTGTCAGGAGAGATGCCGGAGCGGCTGAACGGACCAGTCTCGAAAACTGGAGTAGGGGCAACTCTACCGGGGGTTCAAATCCCCCTCTCTCCGCCATTATTCAATCACTTACGAAAAAATCTTTCAACGATCCCCATCACAGTTAAAGCGCCCCGGCCCTGCAGGCCGACACGCCTTCCCCTTTGTTCTCGATTATTTCCCGACGCAATCAAACATCATTCGAACGCGCATCCAGATAGGCGGCATATTGATGCTCTGTCGCTTGACGCGCCTGATGACGCCGCTTGGCGACGATCATCGCCACCGTCAGCAGGGCGGGCAGCGCCAGGACGGCGAAAATGGTGCTGAAGCTCCAACCGAGCGCTAGCATTTCAGCCCCGGCCAGCGCGCTTAAGATAGCGCCCAAACGGCCGATGCCGTGCATCCAGCTGGAGCCGGTGGCTCGCGCTTCGGTGGGGTAAAAGCTGGCCGACAACGCGTTCATGCCGGTGTTGGCGCCCCCGATGCAGAACCCGATGGCCATCGCGCAGCCGCCCATCAGGAGGGGGTAACCCATCGCCATCCCCATCAGCAGAGTGAACAGCGCCCCCAACCCATAAATCGACGCCAACGCGCGATGCGGTTCGGATCTGTCCATCAACCACCCGGAAAATAGCGACCCTAATGTCCCGCCCGCCTGAAACAGCGCGGTGATGACCGCCGCTTGCGCGATGTTGAAACCGCTGTCTTTAATCAGCAGCGGCAGCCAACTGCCTAAGGTGTAGTACAGAAACAGCGCGCTAAAATACGCGCCCCACAGCATTAAACTGCCGAAGCGGTACCGTGCGCTCACCACCAGTTTAACCGGATGAGTGCAGACCTGGCCCGGCGGGGGCAGAACGACGGTAGAATGTCGAAAATCGCGATCGGGCGCCAGTTTCGCCAGAATGCGCTGAATGCCGCCCTGATCTGCCCGTTTCGCCACCAGGAAACACACCGATTCGGGTAACGCCGCCATCAGCACGGGCGCGAACAGCAGGGGCAAGATCCCGCCGAGCAGCAGCACGGCATGCCAGCCGAAGCGCGGCATCAGCCAGGACGCGGCGAATCCGCCCAAGGCGGCGCCAAAGGTGAAGCCGCAGAAAACCACGGTAATCAAGAAAGCGCGGCGTCGGGCGGGCGCGAACTCCGCCACCAGGGTGCCGACATTCGGCATGGCGGCGCCGAGCCCCAATCCGGTGAGCAGGCGAAATAACATCATCTGCTCCATATTTTGAGAAAACGCCGTCACCAGCGTCCAAACGCCAAAAAAGAACACGCTGTTGATGATGACGACTTTGCGGCCGAATCTGTCTGACAATGGCCCGGATAGCATCGCGCCCAGCGACAGGCCAATCAGCGCCGCGCTGATCACCAGCCCCAGTTCGCGGTTAGTGATTTGCCAATCCGCCTTAAGCTCTGGCGCAATAAATCCCATGATAACGATATCGAATCCATCCAGAGCAATGATGCAAAAGCCGAGCAGCACGATCATCTTTTGCCATTTGCCTAACGGGCGGTCGTCGATCAGCGCCCGAACATTGATTGCGTTGTTTCCCGACATGGAGGTGCCCCCGGTGCAGTAGTTGAGTGTCATCACTATAAGCAGCCCCTGGGCGGACGTTAAACGGCGATAATCGAAAAAATGTGCGTTTATCGGACAATTGAGCCGGCGGTGAATGACGAGGCAGTGTTAACTTTATGTTATGAAAAGGGATTGCCGTGAGAATGGCGGCGCCGGAGGCCACTGAGAGTGTGAGCGCGATCATTAACCTTTTCAGTAAGATGGAAGAACAGGCGGGCCTTGATGGCCCGCGCGATTAACGCATGGCGGTGAGCCGAACCGGGGCGTTGGCGGCCCCAAAGCCGCGGTAGCCGCCTCGGCGCTCCAGAAGTTCGAAGAAGAAGCGGCCTTTTTCATAGGGCACGGTGTAGACATGCAGCAATTCTCCGCCCTGATCGTCTCGATCGTAGAGCACATTGCCCGCTTGCAGCTGTGAGAGGAAAGCGGGGTCCAGATCGAAACGCGCTCTGAGATCGTGATAGTAGTTATCGGGAATACGCAGCGTTTTTAATCCGCGCGCCTGCGCCGCTTTCACCATGCTGAACAGATCCTCGCAGCCAAAGGCGACGTGCTGCAAGCCTGCGCCCTGATAGGCGGTTAGCGCCTGGGCAATTTGCGTTTCCCGGCTCACCGACATATTCAGCGGCAGCCGGATGGCGTCGTTGGGGCTGCGCAGGACGCGGCTGCGAACCAAACCCAGCGGATCGGGCAATTCCCACTCGTTGTCCTGCACAAAACCCGGCACGCTGCGCAGGAACATGATCCAGTTGCCGCTCGATTCATCCGCCAGCGCAATCGCCAGGTGATCGATGCTCTGCAGCGCGGGCGGCGGCGCGCTGCGATGCGTCAGATGAAAATCGGCGTGATAAATATCGTTCTTGGGATCTTCGTCCGCTTCCACCAGATAAATCAGGCTGCCGTCCGGTGCGCACAGCGCGGGGATTTGCCGCTCGTTGGGGCCGGTTTCTCCTTGCCAGATGGCGTACCCGTAGTCTTGCGCCCGTTGCAGTAAACGCGCTACGCCGCGCACCCGCCACGCCACGGCGCACAGGGAAATGCCGTGCAGGTGATAATAGCCGCTGGCTTGGCTTTCCGGCTGGGCATTCAGAATGACATTCACTTTGCCGTTGCGATAGAGGGCGACGCTTTTGGAGCGGTGCTCGCCGGCGTGAACCAATCCCAGTTGCGTCAGCCATTGGCCCATCGCCAGCCCGTCGTTGTGCGAGACGGCAAATTCGATAAACTCCAGCGCCAGCAAGGGCGGATGCGGCTGCGAATGAAATAAGGAACGTTCCATGAGCGAGGCCATGGCGTTGGGCAGCAGAGGCTGTTTGGCCAACCAGTCATAGGTTTGCTCCTCCAGCCACAACAACGATCGGAAACCGTCCTGGGCCGTGGGGAGTACCGGCGAGGCGCGGAAACCATCGTTAAATATCTCCAGCGACCAGGTGCCGCGATAGCCATGCGCGGAAAGTTGGGTCATGAACTGGGTCAGATTCAGCTCCCCCTGGCCGGGGAAGCAGCGGAAATGGCGACTCCAGGCGAGCACATCCATCTTCAACAGCGGGGCGTCCGCCAGTTGGACAAACACGATTTTTTCGGGCGGCACGTCCTCGAGGCCATCGAGGTTATCGCCGCGCGACAGGATATGAAAACTATCGAGAATGATCCCCAACGCCGGATGATCTACGGCCTTCACGCGCGCCCAGGCGTCGCGCCACATATTCACGTGACGTCCCCAGGCCAGCGCTTCATAACCGACAGTAATATCATACTCGGCGGCCAACTTCGCCAACGCGCGCAAATCGCTCACTTGCGTGGCCATGTCTTCGCTGCTGTCGGGCGAGACATTGCTGCAGAGCAGCATGCGAGAACAGCCCAGTTGCTGCATGACTTCGAACTTGCGCGCCGCGCGTGAAAGGTTCTGCGCCAGCGTTTCGCGCGGGCCTCCTTCGAAGTCCCGAAACGGTTGGAACAGTAAAATTTCCAGGCCCAGTTCGGCGCACAATTCACGGATTTCCGCCGGTGAGCCGGGGTAGTAGACCAGATCGTTATCGAAAATTTCGACGCCATCAAAGCCTGCGGCGGCGATAGCCCGCAGTTTTTCCGGCAGCGAACCCGATACCGAGACCGTCGCGATAGAACGTTTCATCATTGCCTCCAGTTAAGCGGTCATGGATGACCTGAAAGCGACCATTCAGCAGCGAGGCGGACCACCGACGGGAATTGAATCATGTTATGGACCAAATGAAATGTTTCGTCAATTCAGAACATTCCATTACTTTTGGTTATATAAAGCGATCGGTTTTCTCACTTTACTTTTACATATTGCGCTTCCTACACTCTGTCGACATGTACCCTCAAATAATAAGGATACCGGGATGAAAAGTGATTGGATGGCGCGAGAACTGGTGCATCGCGATTACAGTCATCACCCGCCGGCGCTGGCGCCGCTGTATAAAACCAGCGTGCTGCGGTCGCCGCGCAATGCATTAATTTCATTGCAAAACTCGCTGTCTGAACTGACCGCCCCCGTCTTCACGCCAACGGATATCGGCCCGCTGGATCACGATCTGATTCTGAATTACGCCAAAGACGGCTTACCGCTCGGCGAGCGGATCATCGTGCATGGATTTGTGCGGGATGCCTTCGGGGCGCCGGTGCGCAACGCCCTGGTCGAGGTATGGCAGGCCAATGCGGGAGGGCGCTATCGCCACAAGAAAGATCAGTATCTGGCGCCTATCGATCCCAACTTTGGCGGCTGCGGCAGGATGCTGACCGACGACAACGGGTATTACTGTTTTCGTACGATCAAGCCGGGCCCGTATCCCTGGCGCAATCAGGTCAGCGACTGGCGTCCGGCGCATATTCACTTCTCGCTCTCCGGCGAGGCGTTCGCGCAGCGCTTGATCACGCAGATGTATTTCGAAGGCGATCCGTTGCTCGTTCGCTGCCCCATCTTGCAGTCGGTAGGCAGTGACGATGCGATGCGCACGCTGATTGCCGAGCTGGATATGCACGCCGCCGTGCCGCTGGACAGCCTTGCTTACCGCTTCGATCTGGTGCTGCGGGGCCATCGAGCCACGTGGTTTGAGAACCGTACACAGGGAGCCGCGTGATGAAAAAGTATTTGTCTGAAACGGCCTCGCAAACCGCCGGGCCTTATGTGCACATCGGTTTGGCGCCGCATGCCGCCGGCTTTGATATTTTCGAGCGTAATTTCACCCATGTGTTGACGCAACCGGAGACGCGCGGGGAGCGCATCGTGGTGGAAGGGCATGTCTATGACGGCTCCGGCACGCCGGTTCGAGACGCGCTGGTCGAAGTCTGGCAGGCCAATGCCGCCGGGCGATATCAGCACCCCGCCGACGGCCAGTTGGATAAACCCGACGATCCGGCGTTTCGCGGCTGGGGGCGAACCTGTTCGGATTTCACCAGCGGCCTGTGGCAATTCGAGACGATTAAACCGGGGCGCGTGACGGGGCGCGACGGCCGGTTGATGGCGCCCCATCTCAATCTGTGGATAGTGGCCCGCGGCATCAACATCGGGTTGAACACGCGTCTCTACTTTGCCGACGAACAGGCGGCCAATGCCGAAGATCCGGTGTTGAATCTCATCGAGTGGGAAAAACGGCGCAGCACGTTATTGGCGCAAAGGCGGCAGCGCGGGGATCAGACGGTGTACCATTTCGACATCTGGTTACAGGGCGAGAACGAAACCGTTTTTTTTGATATTTGATCCTCTGTTCGCCCTGACAATGAGCTTGCCGCGCCGGCGGCAAGTTAATACTATAAATCATGAACATGACTTCTCGCTTTAGCCAACGCATCCGCCTTCGTCATCTGCACGCCTTTGTCGCTACCGCGCAACAGGGGACGTTGGTGCGCGCCGCACAGCAATTGGGCATCACGCAGCCCGCGCTCTCTAAAACGCTCAACGAACTGGAAAGCCTGGCCGGCGAGCGCCTTTTTTCGCGCAATCGGCAGGGGGCGGAACTGACCGCCGCCGGGGCGCGTTTCCTGCAGGATGCCAGCCGCGTTTTGGATGCGCTGAATGTGTTGGGGCGCACGCTTGCCTCGGACAGCGAGGCGCTGCCGGCGCCGCTGCATATCGGCGCGCTGCCCACCACGCTGGTGAGCCTGGTCGCGCCGGTCGTGGTGGGGTTGCAGCAGCAATCCCCCGGCTGGCGCATGCAGGTTACGACGCTGGCCAACGATGCGCTGATGATGGCGGTGAGATCGGGGCAATTAACGTTAGGCATCGGGCGCATGTCAGACCCTTCCCGCATGGAAGGGCTCAACTTCGAGCTGCTGTATCATGAAACGCTGCGGCTGGTGGTTGCGCCTCATCATCCGCTGTTGCATTCGGATGTCTCGCTGGCGGAGGCGTTGAGCTGGCCATTGGTGCTCTCCCCGCGGGGTACGGTGCCGCGTCAGAATGCGGAGGCGCTCATTGTCAGCCACGGGCTGGCGGTGCCGGAAGGGTGCGTCGAGACGTTGTCGGTTACGCTGGCGCGCTGCCTGACGCTACAGTATGGCTATGTGTGGCTGGTGCCTTACGGCGCGGTGCGTGATGACTTGTTCAGCAATCACCTGCGTGCGCTGCCGTTGCCTACCCAGGGCATGGCCGAGCCGCTGGGCATCATTACCCGGCAAGAGGCGCTCTCGTCCCCTGAGCAGCAGCGCCTGATTGCTGCGCTGCGCCAAAGGGTGCTGGATGTGCCGGTATAACCGCGTCTTCTAGTCGTCCGATCGCCGCCCGGCGTCGTATTCGGCAAAGACGGACTGCGCCAGATGAAAAGCGGCGTTCGAGGCGGGTAAGCCGCAGTAAAGCGCCGCATGCATCAGAACTTCTTTGATCTCTTCACGCGTGACGCCGTTATTGAAGGCGGCCCGGATATGCATTTTCAGCTCAGCTTCGCGATTCAAGGCGATCAGCATCGCGATGGTGATCAGGCTGCGGGTATGGCGCGACAAGCCCGGACGCGTCCATATTTCTCCCCAGGCGTAGCGAGTGATGAAATGCTGAAACTCCTCGTTGAGCGGCGACAGCGCCGCGAGGGTATTATCGACATGCTCATCGCCCAACACCGCTCTGCGCACCGTCAGGCCTTGCTGATAACGTTGCCGCTGCGTGAGCTGCTCATCCAAAAAGGCCCGGAACGCGCGGTTAAATGCCCGCCAGGCTTCGATGCTGGACAGGTGGGCGGCGGGCAGGATGACGCATTGCGCGTCGGGAATGCCTGCCGCCAAGGCTTTTGCATCGTCGACGGTCGTTACCGCATCCTCATGTCCGGCGATAACCAGCGTCGGAACGCGGATGCCTGCCAGCTCGGCGCGTAAATCGGCGGTCGCCAGCGCGTCGCAGCAAGCGGCATAGCCCTCGGGATCGCAGGCGGTGAGCTGTTGCACGACGGTTTGCACCTTGACGGGGGCGGATTGGCAAAATGCCGGGGTGAACCAGCGCGCTGCCGCGCCATCGCTGACGGCGGACATGCCGCACTGGCGCACCCGCGCGGCGCGTTCTCGCCAATGCTCCGTCACCCCGATTTTCGCGGCGCTATTGGCGATCGTCAGCGTCAGCAAGCGATCGGCATGAAAGCGCGCCAGCCATAACCCCGTCAGCCCCCCCATGGAGATGCCGCAGAAATGAACCCGATCAATCGCCAGAGTGTCCAGCAGGGACAGCACCTGTTCACCCAGTCGCGCCAGCGAGCCGGGCCGTTCATCGGGCGCAGAGTCGCCGTGGCCGGCAACGTCGTAGCGCAGAATGCGATAGTGGGCGATGAACGCGTCGCGCTGCGGCTGCCACATTGCCAATGAGGTGCCCAGCGAGTTGCCAAACAGAATAACCGGGGCGTTTTCAGGCCCTTCAAGGACATAATTCAACATGATTGCTCCCTCTCGGCCATCGCCAGGACTTGTTGAATGAAACGCTGCGTGCTGCCGGTGGCATTGGCCGGATCGAGCAAGGTTTCCAGGGTTTCCCGGCTGAGTCGGGAAGAGACTTCCGCATCGGCGCACAGAAGGGTTAACAGGGGTTGCTGGGTGGCCAGGGCTTGCCGGCAGCACCGTTCTATATGATGGTGAGCCTGTTGACGGCCGAGGGTGGGGGCTAAGGCCAGGGTAACCGATTCAGCCATGATCAGCCCCTGCGTCAGCGCCAGATTGCGCCTCATCGCCGCTTCATGCACCTCCAGACCGTTAATGAGATCCAGGCTTTGCGCCAATGCCGCCCCGCTCAGCACCAGGAGCTGCGGCAGGCTTTGCCACTCGGCCTGCCAGCCGCCCAGCGCGCGTTCGTGCTCCTGCACCAGGCCAGCATACAATCCCGACATCAATGCAGGCAGACGGTTGGCCGCGCTGAGGATGGCGGCGCAGAGTACCGGATTGCGCTTATGCGGCATCGTGGAAGAGCCGCCGCGTCCGGGGGCCGACGGCTCGCTGATTTCAGCGACTTCGGTCTGCATCAACAAAGACATGTCGCGCGCCAGCTTGCCGAGCGAGCCCGTCAGGCCGGCATACCAACTCGCCAGCTCCAACAACCGATCGCGTTGGGTATGCCACGGCGTGGCGCTGCGCGGCAGGGCCAGCGCTTGCGCCAGCGCCCGCTCAACGCGCTCACCCTGTTCGCCGAGCGAGGCGAGCGTGCCGGCCGCGCCGCCGAATTGCAACGCGAGCACGCGTGGCCGCATTTCAGCCAGACGAGCCCGATAGCGCAGCAAGGCGTCCAGCGTGCCGGCCAGCTTCAGCCCTAGCGTCGTTGGCAAAGCGTGTTGCAGCCAGGTGCGGCCCACCATTAACGTTGCGCTATGGCGTCGGCATTGCGCCGTCAGCGCCGCAATCAGCTGATTGAGCAGCGCGTCGGTTTTATCGAGCGCGCTGCGCAGTTGCAGCATCAGCCCGCTGTCAATCGCATCCTGACTGGTCGCCCCCCAGTGAACGAAACGCGCCGCTTCCGGTGAGGTTTGCGCCACCAACGCCGTCAATTGTTTTACGAGGGGAATGGCTAAATTGCCCGCCAATCCGGCGGACTGCGTCAGCGCGGCGGCGTCGAGCTTTTCCGCCTGGCAGTGGCTGCGTATGATCCGCGCGGACGCGTCATCGATAATCCCTGCAGACGCCAGGGCCTGCGCCAGACCGGCTTCGAAATCAAGCATGCCCTGCAGCAGCGCCGTGTCGCTGAAGCAGGGCGTTAATGGCGAAGCCATAAACATTGCGCTATAGAGAGACATTCGTTATATCCGTTCCAGAATCAAGGCGACACCTTGCCCGACACCGACGCACATGGTGCACAGGGCAAAACGCCCGCCGGTGCGCCGCAGTTGATAAGCGGCGGTCATGGCCAACCTGCCGCCGGATGCCCCCAGGGGATGCCCCAGCGCGATAGCGCCGCCGTTAGGGTTGACCTGTTCCGCGTCATCCGGCAGTCCCAGGGCGCGCGTCACGGCCAGCGCCTGGGCGGCAAAGGCTTCATTCAACTCGATGACGTCCATTTGCGCCAGGCTCAAACCGGTTTGCGCCAGCACTTTGCGGACTGCGGGAACCGGCCCGTAACCCATGATGCGCGGCTCTACGCCGCAGGCGGACATGCCGACCACACGCGCCAGCGGGGCGAGTCCATACTGCACCGCCGCGCGTTCGCTGGCAATGAGCAGGGCGCTGGCCCCGTCGTTGATGCCCGAGGCGTTGCCGGCGGTGACGCTCCCCTCAGGGCGCACGACGCCTCTCAGGGCGGACAGCGCGGCCAAAGAGGTGCTGCGGGGATGTTCGTCGCGAACCAGGCTGAGCGGCTCGCCTTTGCGTTGCGGAATGCTGACGGCGATCAGTTCCTCATCAAACAGGCCCAGCTCCTGAGCGCGGGCGGTGCGCTGTTGGCTGCGCAATGCAAAGGCGTCTTGATCGGCGCGGCTGACGGCGAAATCGCGAGCCACATTTTCGGCGGTTTCAGGCATGGTTTCGACACCGAACTGCGCGCGCATTTGCGGGTTGATAAAGCGCCATCCCATCGTCGTATCTTCCATTTTCAGCGATCGGCTGAAGGCGCTGTCCGCTTTGCCGGTGACAAAGGGCGCGCGCGACATGCTTTCCACGCCGCCCGCGATGATGACCTCCGCTTCGCCGCATTTAATGGCGCGCGCCGCCATGCCTACCGCGTCCAATCCCGAACCGCACAGGCGATTGAGGGTGGTGCCCGGCACGGTGTGGGGCAATCCGGCCAACAGCAGCGCCATTCGCGCCACGTTGCGGTTGTCTTCACCGGCCTGGTTGGCGCACCCCAGAATAACGTCATCAATGGCGTGGGGATCCAACTGCGGCAGTCGGGCAAGCAGCGCCTTCAGGGGCAGAGCGGCCAAATCGTCGGCGCGCAGCGCGGATAATGCGCCGCCGTAACGGCCGAATGGCGTACGAACGGCATCGCAGATAAAAGCCTGTTGCATGGCGATTTCCTCAAGCGGGGATCAAGTCAGATTGCAGTAAACGTATCGGGGTTAACGCTTGCAGCGCGTCAAAGGTGAGCCCCGGACACAGCTCCAGCACCTGCGGGCCGTCCGGGGTGATATCAATGATTGCCATATCCGAATAAATGCGGCTGACGCAGGCCAATCCGGTCAGCGGGTAGCTGCACTGTTCCACCAGCTTGCATTCGCCGGTCTTGGTCAGATAGTCCATCATCACATAGACTTTGCGCGCGCCGATGGCCAGATCCATGGCGCCGCCCACCGCCGGGATCGCGTCTTCGGCGCCGGTGCTCCAGTTGGCCAGATCGCCGGCAGCCGAGACCTGATACGCCCCCATCACGCAGATATCGAGGTGGCCGCCGCGCATCATGGTAAAAGAGTCGGCGTGATGGAAATAACTGCCGCCGGGCAGCAAGGTCACCCGTTCTTTACCGGCGTTGATGAGTTCCGGATCTTCTTCGCCCGGCGCGGGTGACGGCCCCATGCCGAGCAGGCCGTTTTCGCTGTGCAGAATCACCTCTTTGTCGGCGGGCAGGTAGTTAGCGATGCGGGTCGGCAGCCCAATCCCGAGGTTGACGTAGGCGCCTTCCGGAATATCGCGCGCTACCCGTTGGGCTAATTGGTCGCGGGTTAATTTTTGCATGTTATGACTCCTCAGGCAGAGAGGGAAAAGGTTGCGGGGTGCGCCACCGCCACCAGGCGCTGGACGAAGATGCCCGGCGTTATCACGTTTTCCGGATCCAGTGCGCCAAGCGGCACCAATTCAGCGACCTGCGCTATCGTCGTGGCGGCGGCCATCGCCATCACCGGGCCAAAATTACGCGCCGCTTTGCGGTAAACCAGATTGCCCCAGCGGTCACCCCGATGGGCCTTTATCAAGGCGAAATCCGCCTTTAAGGGCGTTTCAAATACGTAATGCCGTCCGTCGATTTCACGCGTTTCTTTGCCTTGCGCCAGCGGCGTGCCAAAGGCGGTTGGGGTGAAAATGCCGCCCAACCCGCTGCCGGCGGCCTGCATGCGGGCGGCAAGGTTGCCCTGAGGCACCAGTTCCAGTTCGATCGCGCCGCGGCGATAAAGGTCGTCAAAGACCCACGAATCGGCCTGGCGCGGGAAGGAACAAATCATCTTTCGCACACAGCCGGTCTTGAGCAGCGCCGCGAGGCCGCTGTCGCCGTTGCCGGCGTTATTGCTGATTACCGTCAGCTCGCGGGCACCGTGTTCAATCAGCGCATCGATCAGTTCCAGCGGCTGTCCCGCGGGGCCAAAGCCGCCAATCATGATGCTCGCGCCGTCCGGAATGATGGACACGGCGTCTTCCAGGGTGGCCACACTTTTATCGATCATCTGTTGTTCCTTTCATTCGGCGCCCGCCGGGGGAGTGTTTATCGTCAATGGGAAAAGTAGATCGTCCCTTTCAGGCAAACAATACCGATTATCGAAAAAGTGTGCGATTATCGGCTATTCTTTGAGAGGCATTCGCAGGTTGTGATCGTCGGCACACCGATATTTCAGGCAGACAGCGGGGTAACGAGAATGGAAAAAGAACAGGAAATTACGCGCAGCAGCACCGATCCCTGGAAGGGGGATCCCGACTTTATGGCCTCTTTGGCGCGAGGATTGGAGGTCCTGCAGGCTTTTACGCCGCAGCGGCGGCTGATGTCGGTGTCGCAGATTAGCCAGCGTACCGGCATTCCGCGCGCGGCGGTGCGCCGCTGCCTTTACACCCTGAGTAAGCTGGGCTTTGTGTACGCGGAAGACGGCAAGAATTATGAGTTGCGCCCGCGCGTCTTGTCGCTGGGTCACAACTGGCTGGGGGCTTCGCCGTTGGCCAACGCCGCGCAGCCGGTGTTGAGGCAACTCAGCCAGACGCTCAATGAGTCCTGTTCCATGGCCATATTGGACGGCGATGACATTCTTTATATCGCCCGCGCATCAACTTCGCGGATCATGACCATCGATTTGCACGTCGGCAGTCGCTTACCCGCCAGCACGACGTCGATGGGGCGGGTGCTGCTCAGCGGGCTCGCCAGTGAGACGTTGAATGACTATTTGGCGCGATTGACTCAACTGCGTTACACCAGCCATACCCTGGTGAGCGTCAGCGCATTGCGGGAAGAGCTGGCGCGCGTGCGTCAGCAGGGATATGCCATCAACGATCAGGAACTGGAGATTGGTCTGCGTTCACTGGCGGTGCCGCTCACCACGCCGGACGGCCGCATCGCCGCGGCGTTGAACGTCGGCGTGCATGCCGGTCAGGTTTCCGCAGAGCGTTTGCACCAGCACCACCTGCCTTTGTTGCGCTCGGCCGCCGAAGAGATATCGCTGTTGTTGCACGACTCACCTTGAGCGAGCGCGCAGGGGGCGTATGCGCCCGATTTTTCCGCATCTTGCGGCGCGATGCGGTGTTGTATTGTGGGCCGCGGGTAAGGTAATTTGCTGAGGGCATGATGACTGACGCGGGGGCCAACGGACATGAACGAAAGAATCGACTACCACATCGAGAAATACCATTTCGCGCCGCTGGATGAAGCCCCGCGGCTTGCGCGCCAGTGGAGCGAGGTGTTGAACGAGTGTCGCCAGACGCAGGCGGGCGCGGAAGAGCGCCTGCGCATTGCGTTGCTCAACGTGGACTATGTGACCAGTTTCGAATTGCCGTTTCGCTTATTGCTGGTGCGGGCGCCGCAGCTGATTGCCGGCCTGCGTGATGAGCTGTCGATCAGTCAAAAAAATGTGGTGTTCAACGGCAAGCGCTTTGGCTGCGTTTACAGCCTGAAGAGCGATTTAAGCGACGTGCCCGAGGCCTTCCAATACGGTCTGTCGACCCGCATTCACCGAACATCGGCGTCGGGCGTGGACGCGCTGCCTTACCGGGAAATCGCCAAGGCGCTCAAGGCGCCGCGTGAGCGGCTTAAGCTGGCGCTGGAGCAGGGGCTGCGCGTCACGGCGCTGGACGGACTGTTCTGGTTCGGCATACAGCGCATCGCCGCCGAAGTGCGCAGGCTAAGAAAAACCGGCATGACGATCGTGACGGCGGAAACGGAGATTTTCGACACCCTGACCGGCACGACGCGCAAGGTACCGGTTTACCGGCTGGCCGACCGTTAATGGCCGTTATAGATAAAGAGGAGGCTCAGACCAGGAACCTCCTTATTGATAGTTGATAGCGTGGTTTATCGATAGGCTTCATTGCGCGCGATGGCATACTTCCCGCTGCCCAGCAGCAGTATGGCGACCCCACCCATAAAGAACACCAGTTCGTTTTCAATGCCCCAGGCGCCGACGTCGGTGACGGTGAAGACCTTGCCGGTGCCCACCATCAAAAACGCCACCACCAGCGTGAGGGCGTAAACCCCTGCGGCGGGGCGGGTGAACAGCCCCAAAACGATCAGTATCGGCGCCAGGATCTCCCCAACATATACGCCATAGGCGATGAAGGCGGGCAGCCCTTGTTGTTGTAACGCATCGGCGATCCAGCCGACGCCATGCTGAACTTTCGCGACGCCGTGAAACAGCATCAGCCCGCCGAAGGTTAGCCTGAGCGCCAATTTGCCTGCGTCCGGGTGGTCAAAAAAGCGAGTGAATGCCGCATTGAGTGACTTAACCATGGCTTTTTCTCCTGAATAGGAATGATTTTCAATCAATATATCAGTCGGATGAATGCGAAAGCTGTTCTGGATCAGGAAAACGGCGGGCTTGGCGCTAAATCGCCGGACGAGGCCAGCGATGCTGCCTGATTTTTAGGCGGAATAACCTGTGCGCACGGGCCGAACCGGGGATGAGAAAAGTCATCGGCAGGGTTGGCCCGCCGCGTAGCCCATCTCTTTTCTGTATGTGTTGGCTACCTGATTTGCGTTTTCATCAATGATTGTCAAAGGACAGGCAACGTAAAGATTCATAAGGTTTTTTTGCAGCAATGAAAAGGTGCGCGTTTTCGCTTTAATAACCCAATAGAGTTACCTTTATTTTTATTTTGAACCGCTAAATCATTAACGCTTTTTTTCGGCCTTTTTATTGGGAATTATCTTGCTTATTTTGCCTTGCGAAAGTTGATCCTGTGGGACGCACGGCCAGTGGCGGGTTTTATTTTTATAGATTTTCTTATTTTTTGATGACAATTCAATGCCGAAGAGAATGAGTGAGATTGACTGAGGGGGTTATGAGTGGGTGTAAATTTCCATGAACTATTTTTCCTGGCGTAAAAGTAATCGATTCAGCGCTGTTTTAAGTTATTGAATTGTTTGTTTTATGTATATTGATTTGTTATTTTTTTATTAAAAAAATAATATTTTTTCTTGATATTGGGTTTGCCTTTGCTAGTATCAAATTAGTGGTCTTATCAGTTAGGGAAACATTTCTTGTATATGGAACAGATCGCTGGTCTTAACACGGTTACTGTCGTTGCAGCGCTTACGTGGTTATTTCGCGGTTATAGTAAATGATATCTCTAATGCCACTTTAGTCTGCGAGACCCTTTACTGCAGTGGTGCTTTTGCCGCGGTAAGCCGTATGAGAACACACATGAAGGGGAATTGAATCTTAAATTATTCTGATCATTACCCTGAGTTAACTATAAAAGAACGATACTTTATCCACCAGGCTGTTTGTGTACCAATAGGTATTCGGTGCACCACGGCGGAATGTTAATCTGTGCTTTAGCTTTAAAATTAATAATCAAAACTCTCGCCAAATTGTTTATTTTCACACCAGGTTTCGCATGTGTAAGTACTGAGTGCTGGAAATGAAAGTCACACTGCCATCGTCTTCTATTGATCATTGCGTGCTACCCGCTTGCAAGAAACGACTGGCTGTCATGGTTTTATGAAAAAATTTCACTATTTACTGTAGTTATCATTTGCTAATTAAATTATTTGTATCCAGTGGTATTACTGGAATTATCCTACCAAGGATGAAACGTTGTTTTTAGGGCAGTTTTTGATTTTTTTCCTATTCTTAGCTTGCATAATTATCGTTTGCAATTTATTGATTTTAAAAGGAAAAAATAAATATGTAAATGTAAAATAGTTTAAACCGATCACTGCGATTCTATTGATAGGTTCAATCTATTATTATTGTTGTTAATATTAATACATCTAAACAATTTGCGAGCTTGGTGACGACTAACTTACGCTAAAAGGACTCTGGGAAAGACTGGCGAACGTAAAAGCCCGCTTTATTAGGCTTTATGTTTCTAGTGCTGATTGAAAAGGATATCAGGCCATGAATGAAGTCATCTCAACGGAAGTGAATGGCGTCGAATTTGATCCACGATACAGTGAAATTGAATTCACGCTTTCGGAATATGACAGCCAAACCGATCCGCTTAATGCCGTAGACAATGCGCGTGATATCAATTGGCACGCCATTCGCGAGCAGTCTGCCGCGTTGCTGGAACAGTGCTTCGATTTACATGTCGTGCTGTGGTTTATGCGTGCCAATCTTCATATCGACGGTTTTTCGGCCTTCTACCAGGGCATTAAGGATATTGACGCCAAATATGCCGAGGAGGGCGCCACCATTTTCCCTCAGGCGGATATGGAACCCTCATCGGACAGCTTTCATGCGGCCGCATTAGGGTGGCTCGCCACATCGTCCTGTCTGCACGAAATCAAGAACAGCAAGATTTTTCCCGACACGCCGTTAACCACCGACGAGCTGCTGAATATGCGGCTTGACGAGCAGGAAGGCAAAAGCCTGCATTTTTCGGAGGTGGTAAAGGTGCTGGGGCAAGCCGACAGTTATTTTGCCGGCAGAAATCTGCCTTCGCTGAAAGAGCAATTGGCGCTGGAAATCGATGCGCTGGAGCGCGTCGAGAATTACGCCAATCTGCAGGCCGAAGATTATCGTTTGGACTGCCGGCAGGTGCGCGACTATTTGAAACAGTTCAACCGCCAGCTGGCTTCACTGGAACAGCAGGAATTGCCGGCTGAACGGGATGACGCGGAGATTGACTCGCCGGATGCTGACGCGCCTGTCGCCATGCCCGGCAAATATATCCGTTCCCGGCAGGATGTCATCTTGCTGTTGGATCAGGTTTTGGACTATTTCCAAAACTATGAGCCCAGCCATCCGGCCCCCATTCTTATTCGACGTTCACAAAAAATGATCGGTATGGACTTCGCGACGATTGTTGAGGAGCTTTTGCCGGAATCTCTGGCCTCGTTAAATCAATTGTCCGGGAAGTAATTTTTATCACAAAGGAGTTTTCCAATGGCTAAGGACTCAAGCTCTCAGAAATTTATCGGTAAAAATAACGCGCCGCGCGTGCAAATTGAATATGACGTAGAGCTTTACGGTTCACAAAAGAAAGTGGAGTTGCCCTTTGTTACGGGGGTCATGTCCGATCTCTCTGGGCATCGGAAAAAGCCTTTGCTGCCGATCGAAGAGCGGAAATTCCTGACCTTTGATCAGGACAACTTCAACGATCGTATGCGCGCCATCAAGCCTCGTCTGCAATTTTACGTAGAGAACACCCTGAGCGAAGACGATGCGTTGCTGGACGTGGAATTGGAGTTTGAATCGATGGATGACTTCACGCCTGGCGCCATCGCCAAACGGGTTCCGCAGATGCAACGCCTGCTTGAAGCCCGGGAACATCTCACGGAGCTGATCACCTATATGGATGGTAAATCCAGCGCGGAAGAAGTGGTGAAGAATCTGCTGGAGAAACCCGATTTTCTGCATCGTTTGGTGACGGATGCGCGTAAAACGGTCGCGGATGCGGAACAGGATGTGCAGGATTCCGGCAATAAAGGAGATGAGGAATGAGAGCGAGGCAACGACGCTATTCGGCTAAGCAGCAGGCTACGGCAGTCGCTGAAGTTGAAACGCAGGAAACGGAAAATGAGCTTGACGGTTTGCTCAAGCGTTCATTCCGGCCCAGAACGAACGAGGCTTCGGAAGCGGTTCGTCGGGCTATCGGCACGCTGTCCGAATATGCCAATAAAGGCAAGGTCAAGGTCAGTCAGGATGTCGTATTGACCATTGAATCGTTGATTGCCCAGATCGACGAACAGCTTTCGCAACAGATGAACAATATCTTGCACCACAAGGAGTTCCAGAAGCTGGAGTCCGCCTGGCAAGGTCTGAGTTATCTGGTCGATAACACCAACGTCAGCGAAACGCTCAAGATCCGGGTGTTGAACATCAGTCAGGATGAGCTGACGCGCAATTTGCGCCGCTATCGGGGCTCCGCCTGGGATCAAAGCCCGGTGTTCAAACAGATTTACGAACAGGAATATGGTCAGTTCGGCGGCGAGCCGTTCGGTTGCATCATCGGCGATTTTGAATTCGATCACAGCCCGATGAGCGTTACGCTGCTGACCGAGTTGGCGAAAATTTCCGCGGCGTCGCACTGTCCGTTCATTTCCGCCGCGTCGCCGTCGCTGCTGCAGATGAGCAAGTGGAACGAACTGGGCAACCCGCGGGATATCGGCAAGATTTTCACCACGCCGGAATATGCGTCCTGGCGCCGCCTGCGCGAAAGCAACGACTCGCGTTACCTGGTGTTGACGATGCCGCGTTTCCTGTCGCGTTTGCCTTATGGGGCGAAAACCAACCCGATCGAAGAGTTCGCTTTCGAGGAGTCCGTCAGGCCGGATGTGGATGATGATTTTTCCTGGGCCAACTCGGCGTATGCGATGGGCGTCAACATCAACCGCGCGTTCCATGAGTACGGCTGGTGTTCGAAGATTCGCGGCATCGAATCCGGCGGCTCGGTGGAAGAACTGCCCGCCTACGCGTTTCCATCCGATGAGGGCGGATATGAACTGACGTGCCCGACGGAAGTGGCCATTTCCGATCGGCGCGAGCAAGAGCTTTCCGACGCCGGGTTCTTGCCCCTGGTCTATCGCAAGCATTCCGATTTCGCCGCTTTTATCGGTTCTTGCACCATGCACGCGCCGGCGAAATACGAGGATCCCGACGCGACGGCCAACGCCAAGCTGTCTTCGCGCTTGCCTTATATTTTCGCCACGTGCCGATTCGCGCACTATTTGAAATGCATCGTGCGCGACAAAATCGGTTCTTTTCGGTCCAGGGACGATATGCAGCTGTGGCTGAATGACTGGCTGATGAACTACGTCGATGGCGATCCTTCCGTATCGACCGAGGCGACCAAGGCGCGTCGTCCATTAGCCGCCGCCGAGGTGCGCGTTGAGGATGTGGAAGACGATCCGGGTTATTACCGCGCGCATTTCTATTTGCGCCCGCATTACCAGTTGGAAGGCATGACCGTGTCCTTGCGACTTGTATCAAAACTTCCGTCAGCCAAAAAAGATGGGAGCAGATAAGTTACGGCTGGTCATTGGTTTGGATATTGCCGACGTTAATTATTAAATGGCGTTGGTGGGAATTGATATTTCATTGAAATTTAGTGGCGCTGTTTTTTACGCTATTGCTATTTATTAATGGCTAATGGGTTCTCATTGTCGCTATTTCAATGATCGCGTAGGCAATATAACGACTTATCTGAATAGACTTTTCAATTAACGAAGTAGACCTATCAGTCAAGGAGACAAAAAATGAGCACGAAAGCTTTAGTAGACTATTTTTTGAAAATTGAGGGTGTTGATGGTGAATCACCCGACCAAACCTACCCTGGCTGGATTCAGCTGCAAGCCTGGCAATGGGCGGAAGAAAACGCCGGCCGTTGGGGGTTCGGGAGCGGCGGCGGTTCAGGCAAAGTCGAGATGAAAGACTTTGAGTTTCGCATGGTGAGCAATAAGGCTTCGCCGAAACTGTTCCTGATGTGCGCCACCGGCGAGCATATTCCTCAGGCAAAACTTGTTTGCCGTAAATCAGGCCAGGGTCAGCAAGACTTCATTGCCGTGACCTTCAGCAACTGCCTGGTTTCTTCATTCAAGACCGTGGGTAA
Source organism: Serratia sp. TSA_130.1 (assembly GCF_052691795.1). Taxonomy (NCBI): domain Bacteria; kingdom Pseudomonadati; phylum Pseudomonadota; class Gammaproteobacteria; order Enterobacterales; family Yersiniaceae; genus Serratia; species Serratia sp. TSA_130.1. The sequence goes on along the minus strand of NZ_JBQZFS010000001.1, from coordinate 714,802 downwards.
TATGCCGCTGAATTCCACCATCGGTACTGAAATCGATACCGTGCTGCCAACCGACGTTATCAAGCTGAATTTCGCACGTATCGAAGTTGAGTACAAAGAGCAAAACAATGATGGCTCCATGGGTGCGGTAATTAAGACGGGGTATGACCTCAAGCTTAATGCCCGTATCTGATCATTGATGTCACAACACTAATTGCAGGCTGTCTGCCCGCAGCGATTGCGGGCAGACATAAGCCTTATCGCGAGGTGTTAAATGAAAGCGTCATTGCCCATGCTATTCGATAAGCTCAGCGTGAGACATCAAAGCGCCAGCGCCGATAATTGGCGGCGTGTTTTGGTGCGTGATATCGAATTTTTACTGAATGACGCATCGCGCAGCGCTGATTTGAAACTTCATGATTATGCGCACAGCGAAAGTTCGGTATTGAATTATGGCCTGCCGTCGCTGAGCCAACGCATACCGATTAATACCGATCCGTTAACGCTGGCGAGACATATACAAAGAATCATTACTTCGTTTGAGCCGCGTCTGGATCCGAAAACGATTCGTGTGGTGCCTGTAGTGAATGAACGCCAATCGTATGTGCTGGCGATTTTATTCGATATTTATGGCACCTGCTCATTACCGGGTGACGAAATGCTGGTTAATTTGCGCATCGCTCTTGATTATTCCTGTGGCGCCGTACACGTATTTGATTAATAGGGGTGACTATGTTCAGTGAGCGCTTTCTCCAATTATATAATGATGAGCTGCGTTATTTTCGCGAGGCCGGTCGTCAGTTCGCCTCTTCTCATCCCCAGGTCGCCCAGCATTTAGGCATGCATATCGACGGCGTGCTGGATCCTTTCGTTGAGCGTCTGTTGGAGGGCTCCGCGTTCCTTTGCACCCGCATCCAGGAAAAGCTGAACAATGAGCAGCCGGAATTTGCCCTGCAAATGCTCTCACGCCTAGCGCCGCTGTGGTATACGCCGGTTCCCGCGATCGCCACCGTCGCGATTAAGCCCGATCTCTCTTTTCCCCAGTGGCACAGCCAGGTTGACCTGCCGCGCGGGAGCCGCATGACCCTCAACGATATCTCGCTGAACAACAAACCCGCCACGTTCACCACGGCGCGGCATATTAAAGTGCAGCCCGTTGAGATTTCACTGGCGGAATGCGAGATTTTGCCGCCGCACCATTTGCCTGACGGCGCCGCCAGACACATGCAGGATTGCTCGGCCTACGTCAGGATATGCCTGACGACGCACGGCGTGCTTCCCGTCTCGGAGCTGGATCTCGAGCCGCTGCACCTGACGCTGGCGGAAGATACGGTGCGGGCCAATCAACTGCTGGCCGCGTTGCTTAATCGCACCTTGCGCATCGTGTTATGGGCGAAAAGCGACGACCGGCCAATCGTCAAAGTCTTGCAGCCGGACAGCTTGCGCCTGGGCGGCGTCAGCGATGAAGAAGCCTTGTTGCCCACCGTGGTGGGAGAGTTGCCCGGCAACCGGCTGATGCGCGAATACTTCGCCGCGCCAAGCCGCTTCTTCAGCCTGGAGCTGCATGGCGTGCAGGATTTTCTGCGCCAATGTGAACGCGTTCACGAGTTCGAGATCTTGTTCGCGCTGGAGCAACGCCCACTCACTCTGATCGGTCGCGTCAACGCCAGGGATTTTCATCTTTTCGCGACCCCGGTCATCAACCTGTATCGCCGCCATTGCTCGCCGGTGTTGCTGACGGATGAGCGCACGGAGCACCAACTGGTGGTCGATCGTTTGAACACCTCGCTGTATGAGATACACAGCGTAAAACAAGTGAAAGGCATGCTGCCCGACGGCAACCCGGTGATTTTCTCTTCGCTGCAGGCCGACGTGCAGTACGACTGCGAGCGGGAGCCGGCCGGTTATACGCTGCACCGTCGCCGGGAGCCGTCGCCCTCCAAGTACAACAATCCGCACCTGCCCAACGAAGATACTTTCATCGCCATCTCGCCGGGCAAAAGCGGCATCGACATCGACGACATCACGTCGCTCAGCGTCGAGGCGCTGGTATGCGAACGGCATCTGGTGCCGGCGCACCTTCAGCAGCCGCATTTCCAGCTGGAAACGGCGATGCCGATCCACCAGGTGGAGATCGTCCGCTACCCGAGCAACCCGGTCGCGGTGCCGAACATCAGCCAGGCGTGGCAGGCGATCCAGATGCTGGCCTCCAATCCTTTGCGCCATGCGCGCCCCGACGTTCAGGATTGTTCGGCGCTGTTGCGCGACTGGCTGTCGTTGTTCTGCCATCAGGATGACTCCAGCCAGCGCAAGCGCATCGCCAGCATCAAAAACGCCTGGGTGGAGCACCACTTCGAACGCAATCAGGGGCCGGGGCCGCTGGCCTGGATCCGCGGAGCCGAGATCGCCGTCAACTTAAGCGCCAACCATCATGCCGACCACGGCGCCTATCTGTTCGGCAAAATATTGCACCACGCGTTGAGCCAATACGGCGACCTGAACCAAACGTTAAGCATGAAGCTGTTGCTGGATGGGGAAACCCACGCCGACTGGGGGGCGCTCTACTATGGCTGATATGTCGTTGATGCGTGAAACGGCGCTCTCGTTGGAGCCGGCGCCGACGCCGGGGGCGCAAAGCGAAAGCGCGGGCCAGGCCGAAATCCGCGGGCTGTCCAATCGACAGGATTTTTTCGAGCTGCTGCGGCGTATCGAACGCGCGCAGCCGGATGCGCCGCGGCTCGGCGTCTCCAACGATCGCAGCCGCGAAAGGCTCTGCATTACCCAGCCGGCGGATATGGCGTTCGCTTCGCGTGAAATCGCCTCTATCGTGCAGCGCCCTAAGCAAGTGCTGATTCAGGCGCGGCATTTCGGCATGTTCGCCCCCTACGGCCCGCTGCCGATCCATGTGACCGAGCACGCGCGCACCGAAGTCATCGCCAGACGCAACCAGGCGTTCCAACAGTTCGTCGGCATCGTCAGCCAGCGCTTCGCCGTATTGCACTACCGGGCCTGGGCGCAGCTGAAGGCGATGATCGGCCATGAGCATGACGATGACAAAAACCCGTTCTTGCGCCATTTGCGCCAGACGGTGGGCGTCGATACGGCGCTGACGGTGAACCCGCATATCCAGCGCCTGCGCGAGGCGTACCCCGGCACTTATCTGCCCGGTCGCCGCTCGCTGCGGCAGCTCAACAAGATGTTGGCGGCCTATTTCGCCGTTCCCATCACGATTACGCCGCGCTACGCCAAGTGGATCGACGACGGCAAGCAAAGCGGCAGCCAAAAGCTGGGCAAGTTGGGCAGCACGCGCATCGGCAGCCGCTTTTTCGATGCCCAGTACGGCGCGCATATTCAGATCGGCCCGCTGGGGGCCCCGCAGTATCAGCAGTATCAGCGCGGCAGCCGGCGGCTGCAGGCGCTGGTGAGCATCTGTCATGACTTTACGAGCCATCAGCTGATGCTGGATGTCAGCCTGCTGATTGCCACGGAGCCGGGCATGGCGGCGCAGCTGGGCGGCAAGTCGCTGAGTAAAGACAGCTGGCTGAAACCTAAGACAGGGACGTTTAGGCAGCTGGTTTATCAATCAACAACTTAATATAAGGAAATTTAAGGTGTATCAACGAGAACGTCTTTTTTCGCGATTGGGCCACTTTGCCTATCAGTCGTTCGTCGAGGCGACCAAGCTGTGCCGAACCTTCAGGCACGAATACGTGGAGCTGGAACACTGGCTGAAAGTCCTGGTGGACAAGGAGCGCGGCGACTTGCCGATGATCCTGGCGCACTACGCCATCAACAGTCAGCGCATCAGCGATGCGTTGGATCGCATTCTTCATACCTTGCCTAACCGGACGAATGCGGTGGTGGATCTGTCGACGCAACTGGAAACGGTGGTGGAAAGAGGGCTGCTGATGAGCCAGCTCGCCGAAACGCCGTCCGGCGGGGTGCGCACCATTCATATCCTGGTCGGCATTCTGCAGGATCCCACGTTGCAGCGCAGCCTGTACCGGCTGAGCGACGAGTTCAAAAAACTGCCGATCCCGCAGCTGTTCGACGATTATCCGGCGATTCTGGCGGAGTCCGTCGAGCATGAGGAAGAGGAAGAAGAGGTCTACAGCGCCCACGGCGATGCGCCGGAGGCGTCCGAGACGGTCGATATTCTCGATAAATGGTGCGCCGATCTGACCCGCCAGGCGCGCGACGGTGAAATCGACCCGGTGATTGGCCGCGAAGCGGAGCTGCGCCAGGTGATCGACATCTTGCTGCGTCGCCGGCAGAACAACCCGATTTTGGTGGGCGAAGCCGGGGTCGGCAAAACGGCGGTGGCGGAAGCGCTGGCCTGCAAGATAGCCCAGGGGCAGGTGCCGCCGCTGCTGCAGGGCGCCCGGTTGCTGTCTTTGGATCTGGGGCGCATGCAGGCCGGGGCGAGCATGAGGGGCGAATTCGAATCGCGCCTGAAAGCGCTGATCGACGCCATCGCGCATTCGGCGGTGCCGGTGATCCTGTTTTGCGACGAGGCGCATACGCTGGTGGGCGCCGGCGGGCAGGCCGGCACCGGCGACGCCGTCAACCTGTTGAAACCGATGTTGGCCAGGGGGGCGCTGCGCATGGTGGCGGCGACGACCTGGTCGGAATACAAACAGTTCATCGAGCCGGACGCCGCGCTGACGCGCCGTTTCCAGTACGTGTTGGTTTCTGAACCCGACGAAGAGAATGCGGTGAACATGATGCGCGCCATCGCCCCGCATTTTGCGCAGCACCACAGCGTCAAGATCCGTGAGTCGGCGCTGCAGGCGGCGGTGCATTTGTCGCTGCGCCATCTGCCGTCGCGGCAACTGCCGGATAAAGCCATCAGCTTGCTGGACACCGCCTGCGCGCGGGTGGCGCTGAGCCAGCATGCGCTGCCTGAAAAAATCGAGTCGCTCGAGGCCGGGTTGGCGGTGAAGCGCACCGAAATGAACGGCCTGCAGGAGGAAAGCAAATTCGACGATCTGGCGCTCACCCGCATCACTGAATTGCAGCAGACCCTCAGCGACATGGAAGGCGAACTGGATGCGCTGCGTCAGCGGCAGGCGCAGGAGCAACAGGCGGTCACCACCTTGCTCGACGCGGAGCGGCAGTCGCCGGAGCGCTTGCCGCAGCTGGCCTCCGAGCTGGGAGCCTTGCAAGACGGCGGCCTGCCGTTGGTGTATCCGTGGGTGGACGACCGCGTCGTGGCGGAGGTGTTGTCGGATTGGACCGGCATCCCCACCGGCCGCATGCTGCAAAGCGATCTGGACAATGCGCTCAATCTCAACCAACTGCTGAGCCGCCAGATATTCGGCCAGCAGACGGCGATCGATGAAATCGCGCAGGCAGTGCGCATCTCCCGCGCCGGCATTCAGGCGCACGATCGGCCATTGGGCGTTTTCATGCTGTCCGGCCCGAGCGGCGTCGGCAAAACGGAGACCGCGTTTGCGCTGGCGGAGGCGATGTACGGCGGCGCGCATAACCTGATCGTCTTCAATATGAGCGAGTTTCAGGAATCGCATACCGTTTCCACCCTGAAAGGGGCGCCGCCGGGCTATGTCGGCTACGGCAAGGGCGGCAAGTTGACGGAGGCGGTGCGCCGCAAACCTTATTCCATCGTCTTGCTCGACGAATTTGACAAGGCGCATCCCGATATCCACGAGGCGTTTTATCAAGTCTTCGACAAGGGCGTGATGGAAGACGGTGAGGGCCGCATGATCAGCTTCCGCCAGTGTTTCATTTTAATGACGAGCAATATCGGCGCCGGCGAAATAGAAGCGACGCTGGCGGAAACGCCGGATCTGAAAACCGAAGCGCTGCGGCCGATGCTGCACGACGTGCTGGCGCGCTTCTTCCCGGCGGCGCTGTTGGCGCGCATGAACGTCATTCCCTACGTGCCGCTTTCTACCGAAGCGATAACCCATATCGCCACCAAACAGATTTCGCGTTTACAACAGCGTTTGCACAAAGAAGTGGGCGTGTCGCTGGTGCTGGAAGGCGACATTCCAGGCTGGATAGCCAAACGCATCAGCGCCCATCCTTCGCGCGGCAGAGCGGTCGAGTCGCTGCTGCAGCAGGCGATTTTGCCGCCCATCAGCAATGAAGTGCTGCAGCGCAAACGGACGGGACAGGAACTGCAGAATATCCAACTCATGGTCGAGAACGATAGTTTAAGTGTTTATTTCGACTGATTTTTAATTTGCCGCCGGCCCGCAAACGCGGGGCGGGGTTCGATATCGGATCAGAGAGGTTGTTATGCCTTTAATCGAAATTGATAACCCGGTGTTAGCCGAATTAAATGCGTTTCCACTCAGCTTCACCACCAAAGAAGGGTTGTCGAGCAACTCGCAATATACGCTCGAATTCGAATGTGAACAGGCGGACGTTGATTATGAATCTCTGCTGGGTCAAGGGATCAGCATTCAAATAGAAAGGCCGGATTTCGGCGCGCGGCCGTTTTACGCTTACGTGATCGGCGCCTCCGATTCGGGGCAGCATCAGGATAAGTTCGTCTATAAGCTGGAGCTGAGCACCTGGCTGTGGTTTTTGATGCAGAACCGCAACAGCCGCATTTTCCAGGATTTGAACGTGCTCGACATCATCGAGCAAATCTTCTCGCGCTACGGTTTTGCCGACTACCGTCTGGATATTCAAGGCACTTATCCGACGCGTGAATATTGCGTGCAGTTTTCCGAAACGGATTTCGCGTTTATCAGCCGCCTGCTTGAAGACGAAGGCATCTGGTATTACTTCGATCACGCCGAGGATAAACACACGCTGGTGATCACCGACCGGCAGAATTTCGACGATCTGGATTTCGGTTACGCCGTGTTGCCGTTCATGCCGGACAGCGAAGAAAACCGCGCCATCCGCGAAGGGATCCAGCGCATTCAGCGCTCCCGCAAAGTGCGCCCGAATGAAATCGTGCTGCGCGACTTCGACTTCCAGAACCCGCGTAAAAACCTGCAAACCAAGGTGGAAGAGAGCCGCCTCGGCCTGCAGAACACCCCGTTGGAGTGGTACGACTACGCGGCGGGTTATGTGGATACCGAACGCGGTGAAAACCTGGCGCGGCTGCGCCTTGAAGAAATGCAAAGCGACGGCCATCTGCTGTTTGGCGAGAGCAACGCCGTCGGGCTGATGGCCGGCAAGGATTTCTCCTTGATTTTGCACCCGGACGCCAACCGCAACCGCCGCTTCAAGCTGACTCGCTGCGACTATGTGTTCGTGCAAGACGGCCCGGACAGCAGCAGCGACGGCCGCAACGTCACCTGCCGTTTCAATGCGTTGAACGACGACGTGCCGTTCCGCCCGCTGCGCGAAACGCCAAAGCCGCAGATGCCGGGCATCCAGAGCGCCACCGTGGTCGGCGCGCCCAACTCCGAAGTGCATACCGACAAATTTGCGCGCATCCGCGTGCATTTCCACTGGGATCGCTACAAAACCACCGAGGAAGACAGCTCTTGTTGGATCCGCGTGGTGCAGGCCTGGGCCGGGAAAGGCTGGGGCGTGATCGCCATGCCGCGCGTCGGTCAGGAAGTGCTGGTGACCTATGTCGACGGCGATCTCGATCGTCCGATGGTGACCGGGATTGTGTATAACGGCGACAACCCGCCGCCTTATCAGTTGCCTGAATACATCAACTACTCGGGCATGGTGTCGCGTTCGCTGCGCTTCGGCAAGCCGCAGCATGCCAGCCAGTTGACCTTCGATGACAACCGCAACAACGAACGCGTCATGCTGCATGCCGAACGCGATCTGCAAACCACGGTGGAGCGCAACCAGGCCACCGAGGTGGGAATGGACAAGTTCGACATCATCCGCCGCACCTTTACCGACTGGTTCACCAACCACGTCTCTTACAAGGATTACGTCTTCAGCATTACCGGGTTTGACGCCTCGATTAAAGGCGTCAGCGCGTCGATGACCGGCGTCAGCCTCACCGCCACCGGCGTGAGCACCTCGTTTACCGGCGTCAGCACCTCGTTCACCGGCGTGAGCACGTCATTTACCGGCGTGAGCACTTCGTTCACCGGGCTGAGCACCTCGTTCACCGGGCAGAGCACCAGCTGCACCGGCGTATCAAACTCGATGACCGGCGAAAGCAACTCCTTCACCAGCATCAGCAACAGCATGACCGGCGAAAGCAACAGCTACACCACGGTCAGCACCAGCCAGACCGGCAGCAGCATCAGCTTTACCGGCGTCAGCGTCAGCACCACCGGATCGTCGACCAGCACCACCGGCTGCAGCATCAGCACCACCGGATCGTCGACCAGCACCACTGGCTGCAGCATCAGCACCACCGGCAGCAGCGTGAGCACCACCGGCAGCAGCGTCGGCACCACCGGCAGCAGCGTCAGCAGCACCGGCAGCAGCGTCAGCAATACCGGCAGCAGCGTCAGCAATACCGGCAGCAGCACCAGCACGACAGGGGTGTCGATCAGCTATACCGGCGCGTCACTGTCCGAGACCGGCGTCGATTTGAAAAAAGTCGGGATGCAAAGCAAAAACTAACGAGGCGCGGCAATGAGAATCATACGGCCACAGCAATTGGTGGCGATTAAAGGAAGTTACCAGATCGGGACAGACAGCCGGCTCGGCATCAGCGTCGTGGCCGGATGCTACCTGTCCCGGCCTGAGCACTTCGTGAACGAAGCCGAAATCTGGGAGGCGTGGAAGCGCGTGCCGCTCAGCCTGCCGATATTGGATGTTGCCGAGCCGAAGCCGTTCGCCGAATACCTGATCGCCGGCCATGCCGGCATCGGTCAGCCGGTGAAAACGCTGAATGTCAGCGCCGACATCGGCGGGCTGAAGCGCCGTTGGCGGGTCGAGGGCGAGGGACGGCGCGGCGCGATGGAGGTGGAACCCTTCCTCAGCGTGCCGCTGGATCACACCTCCGCCTGGGGCGGCAAAGACAACAAGGAGAACCCGTTTGGCCGCGGCTGCAATGACGGGCTGCGGCCGCTGCTGATGACGCTGTCCGCCGAGGGGACCGCGCAGGAGCGCTCTCCGCTGGCGGCGCCGGCGCCGGTGCCGCACGAGTTTGCGCTGCGCAAGGCGCACATCGATAAGGTGGCGGGCCAGATCGCCGGCAAAGCCTATCTCGAGACGGCATTCCCCGGGCTGCCGGCCAATATCGATCGGCGTTATTTCCAGATGGCGCCGCCGGCGCAGTGGTTGCCGGAAGCGGCGTGGCCGGATCGGGTGCCCTTCGAGCTGCAGGGCGTCGGCGCGCAAAGCGAGGCGATTTGCGGCGAGCTGCCGGCGGTGCGCGGACGGGCGTTCATCCGCCGTCACGATAGCGACAGCCTCGAGGAAATCGAGCTGCAGCGCAAAACGCTGTGGTTCCTGCCCGACAGCGACATCGCTTTGCTCATCTTCACCGGCAATGCGCCGTTGACGCATCTGCTGGACGAGTCCATCGAGTCCGTCATGCTGGCGTTGGATCGCTGCGATGCGCCGCGCTCGTTCGACTATTTCCAACAGGTATTCCGCAAGCGCAGCGACGATGACGCCTCGCCCTTTGAGTTTCTGTTCGATCCGGATCTGATGCCGGCGGAGATGGGATTGAACGTCATCCAGGCGGTGTCGGATCACCCCAGCGATTTGCGTTACGATCCGTCGCCCACCTCTCTGGGCGATTCCGCCGTGTTCTATCAACGCATCCGCGAGGCGATCGCCTTGCACCAGCAACAAGCGGCGGCGGAGCCCGCTTCCGTGACGTTGCCCGATTTGCCGGATCTTCCCGCTGAAGACGGCAATGACGCGTTTTTCCCCGATAGCGCGACCGTGGAAGGGAAGACTTTCACCGGTTTGCGCTGCGAGGCGCTGTCGGGCCGGCATTTTCTGCAGTGCCGCTTTGAGCGCTGCGATTTCTCGCAGGCTTCCCTCGACGGCTGCACCTTCGAAAACTGCGTTTTTGATGCGGTCAATTTGACGCAGGCGGCGCTGCGCCAGATCCGCATGATCTCGTGCACGCTGCAAAAGCCGTTGCTGGCGGAAAGCGTGTGGCAAGAGGCGGTCTTCGAACGGGTGACGCTGGCGGAGCCTCAGGGGCAAGGGCTGCGCGCCGACCACGTGAAGCTGGATAACTGCGTTTTCGAACGGGGCGATTTCACCGCGAGCCGCTTTGAACACGCGGCGATCGGCAACGGCATGTTTAATGGCGCGACGCTGATCCGCGCGCAGTTTCTGCAAGGCGAGCTGGACGCGTGCGTGTTTAACCGCTGCCTCGCCGAAGAGGCGGTTGCGCTGGAGATGACGCTCACCAAAAACTCGTTCCTTGGCGGCAACTGGCGCGGCGTGCGCTTCGAACGCTGCCGCGTCGAGAGCCTGACGGCGGGCATGCAGGCGAACTTTTCCCACGCCGTGTTCAGCGATAGCTGTTTCACCAAAGTGGGATTGAAAGCGGCGCGCATGGAGAGGTGCCAACTGCTGTACAGCGTTTTCACTGAATGCAACTTTGACGAGGCCGATCTGACGGCCTGCGCGATCGCCGGCTGCGATCTGGCCGGCGTGCGGTTTAAAGACAGCCTGTTGACGCACTCACGTTGGCAAAACAGCAGCGCTCAGCAAGGCCTGTTTTATAACGCCGATCTGCGCGATGCGGAATTTGACCAGTGCAATCTGGCGGCGGCGCATCTGGCGATGACCTGGCAGGACGCCGGCACGCGGTTCAGCGGTTGTCTGCTGGAGCGCGCGTGTTGGGTGCCGCGCAGAATCATTCATGGGGACTATGCGCATGAAAACTGAAAGCCGCGTGATTCAACAGGCGCTGCCTGACCGAGAGGCGATCGAACTGGAGGTCGCCCAGGCGGTGGCGCAGACGCCGCCCATGCCGCGGATCTTCAAGAAACGCCGGTTCCACGATCGCGAGCTGAAAGGGTTGACGCTGAGCGACTGCTTTTTCATCGACTGTCATTTCGAACGCGTCACGTTTGAAGGCTGTGATTTGCGGGCGGTGCGCTTTGAGGGCTGCACCCTGCAGCAGGTCAACGTGGTCGGCGGCAGCCTGATGCGCCTGTCGTTCAACGAATGCCGGTTTGAGAACCTGACGCTGCAACAGGGGCTGCTGTGCAATTTGGCGTGCAACGACACCACGCTGCAGGGGTGTTACGTCGGCGATTGTCTGCTGGATGACTGCGGTTTGATCCGGTGCGAGGTCAACGGCGCGGAAATTGAACGCAGCAGCCTGGGGCATCTGGCCGTGCAGTCCAGCACCCTGACCAACCTGATGTTTCACCAGGACGTGATACAGGACGCCAACTGGTACGCCTGCCAGCTCACGCAGTGCCTGTGGCAGGCGTCGACCCTCGAGCGCCACATCATGGGGAGCTGCCGGCTGGAGACGTGCAGCTGGCAGACGATCGCGGGGCAGGCGCGCATCTGGTTCACCTGCCGCCTGTCGGGCTGCACTTTGGCTCAGCTACAGCTGCAGGGCGCCAGTTTTCACCGCAGCGAGCTGGAGGGGTGTTCGTTCGCCGACAGCGATCTGACCTCGGCGATCTTCGCTGAAGCGCAGGCGCTGCGCTGCGATTTCGAGCGCGCGACGCTGATCCTGGCGCAGGGGCAGAAGGCCCGGTTCAGCGAATGTGCGATGGGCGGCGCCAACTGGGGGCGCGCCATCTTGCCGCAAGCGGAATTCAGGGCGTGCGATCTGGCGTTAGCCAATCTTGAGCAGGCCGAACTGCGGGAAGCGAACCTGATCGAACAGCCGTTGACCGCCGCTCAGCAACAGAGCGCTCGCCTGCATGGCGCGCAGCGTCATCGCGCCGAAAACGTGCCGCTTACCGCCGATCCGTTCTTGAGCGCGATCGACGCCTGGTATGCGCATCAACAACCGGGGCCGCGGCAACCGTCGTATCAACGGCCAACAGGAGTAAGCAGATATGTATAAATCCAGAAGAGAGCATCAGAAGGTCTATGCCAACGCCAGGGTGACGCCTTTGCAGTTGGTGCGCAGCGCTCCGCTTCCCGAACAAGGGGGGCGCAAGGTGGTGACGCTGGCGGCCGACGCCAACGGCGGTCTGTATGTCGACGGCATGCGCGCGCATTGTCTGGCGGTCGCCACCAGCTGCCTGGTTCAGCCGCTGGCGGGCGATCGCGTTTGCGTCATCGCCGACGGCGACAAGTTGGTCATCACCGAGATCCTGTCGCGGCAACAGGCGAACGCCGTTATGACGCTGGACAGCCGCTGCGCCAACTTGCGCATCGTGGCGCCGGAGATCGAGCTGCAGGGCGGCAAGCGGCTGACGCTGCGCAGCCCGCACTTCACGCTGCTGACGCGCAGCAGCCGTTGGGTTGCCGAAACGCTGCACCAAATCTCTCAACGCCTGTTTGTGCGCAGCAAGCACGCGAGCCGGCGGGTGGAGGAAACCGACGAGGTGCTGGCCAAGCACATCATTCAGGATGCGCGGCAATCCCTCGTCATCAACAGTGAAATTGGTTCCCTGAAGTCTTCGGCGGTGCTGAAGATCGACGGTGGCCAGATACATATGGGGTAAACCACCATGACTGCAGCCAATACCAACATGGGCGGGATCGGCTTTGCCGGCTGCGACCCGATGATACCGGCGCCGGGCCCGAACACCTCGCCCAACAACACCGGCATACCGAACGTGCCTAACATTTTCATTTCCGGCGGCAATGAACAAAACCTCGGCACCACTCGTGTGGCCACCGCCGATTCGGGCGGAGTGATCGGCGCTGCCTCGGGGACGCATTCGGCCCAGGCGCAGCCGGTGCAGGGATCGGGTAAGTATTTCTCCGGCGGCATGCCGGTCACGCGGCTAGGTGATTCCAGCACGACGAACAACAACAACATGGTCTGCACTCAGGTCGCGCCGAGCCAGACCAAATGTTTCGTTAATGCATAGGAGTTCAGCATGGTGAAAACGCTCCGGGGGATTGCGACAGGGGGACTGTTGGCGGTGGGGATGCTCGGCGGATGCAGCTGGTTTTCTCACGATGAGGCTGCGGATGCGGGGCGTCGGTTGCGGTTTATCGACGTCGAGGTGACCGCCAACGACAACGTGAACCCGAATGCCGCCGGGGAGGCGCAGCCGGTCAAGGTGTGCGTGATAGAAACCAATCGCTCGGGGTGGATGCCTGAGGGAATTGGCGACGGCGCCCCTTGCCGCGAGACGGCGCCGTCGGAAGGGGCGCTGAGCCGGCACCAGAGCATTTTGCAACCGAGGGAGACGTTGCGTTATCGCTTCGAGGTGCCGGCGGGGCAAGAGCGATGGGTCGTCGTCGGGGCGGAGTTTCAGCAAATCAGCGGCGTGTTGCCGCTCGCCGAGCAAAAGTCCCCTGCGCAGGCTGATTCGCAAATGAAGGTGATGGTGGGGATGACGTCACTCAGCATAGTGACTAACGACAAAATGGATGAATGACATGTTACCTAAACAACGCGTCGCCTGGGTAGAAGGCATGTTGATGGAACCGCAGCATTTCCAGCAGCAGGAACGTTTTTTCGAGCACTTGATTGAAGCGCGCTTGCGCAGCGTCGAAACCTTCACCTGGGGGTTCCTGACGCTGGAGATCGACAACGGGCTATTGGAACAGGGCAAGTTTGCGCTGAAGAAAGCCAAGGGCGTTTTCCCCGACGGCACGGCGTTCAGCATGCCTGAGGATATTCCGCTGCCGCCGCCGCTGGTGCTGGGAGAAGGCTGCCAGGGGAAAGTGGTGTGCCTGTCCGTGCTGATGGATATCGCCGGCAACGCCCAGATCGATCTTATCCAGGATGCGCGAAAAAGCAGCCGTTTTCGCACCATGGACGCCGAGGTGCCGGATCGCAACCACGGCGTCAGCCTGGAAGGGACCCCGCGCGTGTGCACGATGCAACTGGGCAGCCTGGTGACGCGGCTAAGCCTGGAGGACGCGGTCAGCAGCGCGGAAAGCGTGCTGCCGGTCGGTTTCGTGCGCGAGCTGACCAGCGATCGTCGGGTGCTGCTGGATGAGCGCGCCTTGCCGCCGATGCTGGATTTCCGCGCCATCGGCTGGCTGCCCGCTTTCACCACCGAATTGCTTGGGCTGATCAGCCAGCGTCTGGAGTCGGTTTTCCGCCCGGACGTGCATATGACGATCGGCGGGCTTTCCGAGCTGCTGGAACTGCTGCTGCTGCAAACCTTGAGCGAGTTCAATTTGCGCATCAGCCAACTGCTGGCCAGCCCGCAGGTACATCCTGAAACCCTGTTCGACACGTTGCTGAGCCTGCTGGGGCGGCTCAGCATCATTCCCGGCGGCGAACGCCTCTGGGATCGGGCCGATTTGGTGTATCTGCACGATGAACCGCACAACTGCTACTTCCAGCTGTTCGCCTCGATTCGCCGCGCGCTGTCGCTGGTGATCGAAGCGCCGGCGGTGGCGTTGCCGTTTATCGATCGCGGCGACAGCATTTATCTGTGCCCGAACGACTCGCAGCTGCGCCTGGAAAAACTGGTGTTCGCCGTCAGCTGCGGTTTGTCCATCGAGCATCTGCGCTCGTATTTCCCCGCGCAGGTCAAACTGGGGCCGGTCGAGAAAATCATTCAGCTGATCGATCTGCAATTACCGGGCGCTCGCTTGCTGCCGATGGCTTCGCCGCCGCGGCACATACCGTATTACCCGAACAGCATCTATTTCGAGGTTGATCATGCCGACCCGATTTATAAGGAAATGATGGCCGGCTCGGCGATGGCGCTCAGCATCGTGGGTGATTTCCCCGACCTGCGTTTTGACGTCTGGGGATTAAGGCAAGGGAGGGTGGGATGAACGAATTCGAGAGAAAAATACGCGAGGCGATGGCGGTAACGCGCAACAACGCGACACCGCGCCTTCCCGCGTCCGGCTCGGTGGGCAAAACGACGGCGGAGATCGCCGCGCTGTCCTTCGGCGCGCGGGCGCTGGCCGCCAAGCTGCGGCCGGGAAGCGCCGGGGTGGCGACGCCCCCCGAACCCAAGCCTTATGAAGCGGAAAGCGTTGCGCCGGAAAGCAGCGAGCCCGCGCCGGGCGAGCGCCCGGCCGAGGCGGCGCCGACCTCGAGCGGGCTGTTCGGCCGCGCCGCGCTGAGCAAGCCCGGCGTGATGATGGGCCATTGGGACAACCCGCTGATCGCCGCCGCTATCCCGGTCCTGCTGCAGGTGGAGCGGGTGCGCGATCAGAAACAGCTGAATCCGGGCGCGGTGCGCGCGCAGATCGTGCGTGAGATCCAACAGTTTCAGCAGACGCTGCTGGCGGATCACATCGCGCCGAGCGATGTGGACAAGCTGGCCTATCTGCTGTGCTCCTACGTGGATGAGTGCTGCATGAGCACGCTCGAATCCGGCGAACTGAATCTCAGCCTGCTGGTGGAGTTTTATCGCGACGCCTGGGGCGGGGAAAAGTGCTTCGAGCACCTGCAGGCCTATCTGGCCGCCTCGCCGCGCAACAAGGAGATCCTGGCGTTTTACGATCTGATCCTGTCGCTGGGCTTCGAAGGGCAATACCACGTAATGGAACGCGGCGCGGTGCTGTTGGCCGACGTGCGCAACCGTCTTGACGGCTATCTGTACAGCCAGAACCCGACGCAGACGCTGGCCGATGCCGAGCCGAGCAACGTGGTGCGCAAGGCGACCCGCATCACGCCGCTGAAGCTGCTGTGCTACGGCCTGGCCATCGCGCTGCTGGCGTACGCCTCGGCCGCCTGGTATCTGCACGATCAGTCCCGCGCGCTGCGCAACGCCATTTTGGCCTGGACGCCGCCGCAGCCGCGCAAAATCAACATCATGGAGACGCTGCCGCAGCCGCTGCCGCAAATCCTCAGCGAAGGGTGGCTGGAGGTGCGCGCCGATCCGCGCGGCTGGCTGTTGATCTTCACCTCCGACGGCGCGTTCGCCACCGGGCAGTCGAAGCTGTCGGAAGAGTTTAAAAAGAAACGCAACATTGAGCGTTTGGGGGAAGCGCTGGCGCCGTGGCCGGGCGATCTGGAGGTCATCGGGCATACCGACAACAAACCGTATCGCAACACCTCCAACAACTCCAACCTGAAACTGTCCGAGGCTCGCGCGCAGACGGTCGCCGACAAGCTGCGCGAATCCTTGGCCAACAGTAAATACAACCGCACCGTGACATCGGTCGGCAAGGGCGATCAGGAGCCGCTGGACGACAACGCGACGGAAGAAGGGCGCCGCCGCAACCGCCGCGTGGACATCCTTTGGAAAATCGGCGAGAGGGAGATGGCTTCACCGTCTGCAACGTTAAATCAGGCAGGGGTAGCCGCCGAGGTCCCCGAGGATAACTAAGACATCCGCCGGCGTAGAGATAATAAGGAAATTATATGATACGTAGATCATTCATATTGGTGATTGCCTTGCTGCTGTGTGCGGTGGTGTGGTGGATTGGGCCGTTGATCGCCATCGGCACCTATCGGCCGCTGCTGTCGGTCTGGGTCAGGGGCATCATCATCGCGCTGATCCTGTGCTGGGCGCTGTGGCCGTTCGTGGCGACGTTCTTATCCTGGGTGTTCCGCCACGCGCGAGCGCCGGCCCCGGCCAAACGCAAGACCGCCCAGCGAGACCGCGTGACCTCGCGCTTTTACGACGCCTTGCGCACCTTGCAGTACGTCGGCACGGCGAAGCAGCGCACCCCTTGGCAGCGCTTCAAATACCGCCTGACGCGCCGTTATGTCAGCGAAAAGCCGTGGTTTCTGGTCGTCGGGCCGCCGGGCAGCGGCAAAACCTCGCTGATCGGCGAAAGCGGCGAACGCTTCTTGCTGGCCGAGCACTATGGCCTGCAGCAGACGGTGGACGTCGGGCCGACCCAGGATTGCAACTGGTGGCTGGCGGAGAATTCGGTGTATGTCGACACCTCCGGCGAATGGCTGCAGTTGAACGGCCTGGGGGAAGAGGGCGCCAGGGCGCGCGACACTCTGTTCAAACTGATCCGCCGCCATCGCCGCCATCCGGGCATCGACGGCATCATGCTGTGTCTGGATGCGCGTTGGTTGCTGCACGCCTCGCTGACGGAGAGAAAGTCGGTCGCCGACGCGCTGCGCGTGCGCCTGCTGGAGATGGCCTCGTGGTTCCGCAGCGAGCTGCCGGTCTATCTCACCATCAGCCACCTCGATCAACTGGTCGGCGGCGAGACCTTCCTGTCCATGCTGGGCGACGATCTGTTGCAAAAAGGCATGGGTTTCAGCCTGAACCGCGCCGAACAGGGAGAAACCCCCTTCGAGCAGTATGAAACCCTCTACCGGGAGATGGTGGCGCGCGTCAGCCATCACGTGCTCGAACTGTTGCACGATGCGCCGGACGGCCAAAACCGCCAACAGCTGCTGTTCTTCACTGAATCGCTGGGGTCGCTGGGCAACCCGCTGTATTCCCTGTTAGAGCAGATCTTCCCGCAAACGCCGGTGGGCTACGCCTGCCATCTGCAGCAGGTGTGGCTGGGCAGCACCATCGCCTTGCCGCCGCAGGGGGCGATCTACAACGCGGAAGCGGCGGATATCTATGAAGCTCGCCCGACCGGGCGCATTTATCACCCGGAGCTGGATTATGCCCGGCAAGAACGCGGGGTGATGCAGCAGTCTTCGCACGCCAGGCCGCTCGGCAGCCGCATGAGCTCCCTGGGCCGCTATGTGTTGGTGCTCATTCTGTTGGCGGTCTCGTTTAACCTGCTGGCGATGCGTTACCTGTGGGAGAGCGATTACATCTCCTACATTGCGGCGCGCTTCGATGAGACAAAGCGCATCGTGCGCGAAATTCCGGTGACTAACCGCGTCAGCGACGATGTCATTTCCGCCTATGAGCAGCTGGGGTACATGAACGCGCAATTGGGCGGCGAAGTGTCGCCGGTGCCGAATCCCTATTTCGAGCACAAGCTGATCAACAGCGCGGCGCAAAAAACCTACCAACGCCATTTGCTGCAGATCTTCTGGCCGGCGGTGGAAAACTATATCGCGGACGAACTCAAGAATGACGTCTCGGCGTCCAACAAGGACGTCTACGGCACCCTGAAAGTGTACCTGATGATGGGCGAACCTTCGCACCGCTCCGCCGAAGCCTTGGTCGACTGGTTCATGGCGCGCTGGGAAACCTTTATGCCGCAGGGTTACACCGACATGAACAAAGGCATCTTTGCTTACCATCTGCGGGAGATGTTCTCTTTGCCGGACGCGCCGGTCATGAAGATGAACGGCGATCTGCTGCGCCTGGCGCGGGTGAAAGCGATGAACATTCCGATGCAGGTGCGGGTGGTGCGCCGCATCGAAGAGAAACCGTTGCCGGCGGCGATCAACGATATTTCGTTAGCCGACGCCGCCGGGCCGAACGTCTCCTTGATGCTGCGCCGCAAGAGCCAGGCGACGGTCACCGATACCGCCGTGCCGGGGTTCTATACCCGCGCCAGCTATCGCGACGTTTTCCTGGCGCAGCTCGATGACGCCGCCAAGGACATGATCGAAGAAGAGTCCTGGGTGCTGCGCGACAGCGCGGAAGGGAAAAACGCGGTGAACTCGCTGGCCTCGGCGCAGAAGCTGGCCGACGAGGCGAGGAAGCTTTACCTCATCGAGTATGCCGACAAATGGGATGCTTTCATGCGCGACGTGCGCGCCCGGCCGGTCAACGGGCTTGAGGATGCGGCGATCCTGGCGCGTCAACTGTCCGACCCTTCTTCCCCGCTGGCTAATCTGGTGCGCTTCGCCGCGCGCGAAACCAGCATGACCGGCACCAACCAGGGCGATGCGGCAAGCTGGTTCGATCGCCAGCGCAATCGCATCGAGCAGCAGCGGCGCGACATCCTCGGCGAGATTTCCGGCGAGCGCGCGCGTTTTCGTCTCACGCCGGAACGCGCGGTGGAAGATCGCTTCGAGCTGCTGCGCCGTCTGGGCTATCAGCTGTTACAGACCACCAACGCCAGCAACGATCCGCTGAGCCGCAGTTTCGAAGCGCTGTACAGCCAGTTGACCACCTTGTCCACCTCGCTGCGCGGCGGCCAGGTGGTGCCCGCCGGAGGCACGCTGAAGCGTCTGCAGTTGGATGCGGCGCGCCAGCCGGAACCGGTGCGCAGCGTGATGATGGATCTGTTGCAGGTCGGGGACAGCCAGACTATTCAGCAGAGCCAAAAGAACCTGAGCAAAGGCGCTTCGTCGCTGGCCTCCGGCTTGTGCAAGAGCAGCATCAGCGGGCGTTATCCGTTCTCGCGCAACGCCAGAGCGGAGGTCGGCATCGAGGACTTCTCGCGCATGTTTGGCCAAAGCGGCGCGATGCAGCAGTTCTTCGATGAGAACCTGGCCCCTTATGTGGACGTCAACGCGCAGAAATGGAATGCCAAACCGGGTTCAGAGGGGATCGTCAATGCCAGCACGCTGGGCGCGTTTGAAAATGCCCGCCTGATCCGCGATACCTTCTTCACCGCCGGCGACAAGCTGTCCTTCTCCATGTTCATCAGGCCGTTGTCCCTGACGCCGACCATTACGGAGGCGACCCTGGATATCGATGGGCAGGTGATTAACTACAGCCATGGCTTCAGCCAGCCTACCCGTATCGATTGGCCGGGCCCGAAAGGCGGCAGCTATGTTCGACTCACCTTCCGCACTGGCACCGGCCAGATCCAGGTCGCCAGTTTCGACGGGCCCTGGGCCTTGTTCCGGATGTTCGACGCCAGCAATCCCGTGCCGCTCGCCAGCGACAGGCGAGAGCTGACGATGTCGATGTCGTCGGTGGTGGGCGTGCTCAAACTGGAATTGCGCTCGACGATGAAAGATTTCCCACTTTGGTCACGGGCGTTGCGAGGATTCTCGTGCCCGAAAGCGATGTAAACACAACCGTAAAGAGGTGATAAACATGTTAGATCCAGCCAAAATTTTAGAAACCATGAAGGCCGGCGGCAATTTGGGCACCAATTCCCAATCGTCGCTGAGTCAACCGTTTATGCAAGGCGTCAGCAATATTCAAATGTCGGGGCCGGATGCGGCCAAGTCGGTCATGAGTAATGTGACAAAATCTTGCGATGATATGTTCGGCAATATGAAGGGCATTTTTAATGGTCTGCAATCGAATGTGAACGCACACCAAAAAATGCAAACGAGCGAGCAGCCGAAAGATTTTAATGTTTCCATGGACGATCTTCGTCCGGCGATTGCGAAAGGGTTCCCGCACGAAATGGCGGACTTCTTTTCCAAAGTGCCGAAACTGTAATCAAAAACTCGATGGATAAAATACCGGGAGGCGGAAATGCCTCCTGGTATTCACAAGGAGTGTTGCGATGATCTATGACTGGATGCTCAAAAACGCCAATAAACGCATGGGTTTTTTTATCATGGTGATACCCAGCCTGTTTTTTTGGATATTGGTTTTTCTGACCTTATCTATTTTTTGATTCTTTGATGTAAAAAAAAGCACCCGCGAAGGTGCTTAAAATGAAGCGAATTAAAAAATAGGAAGGGATGATTATGAGTTGTTATTACAGTTTAGAGATGATCTGCAATCCGCTGGAAATCAGCGCATCGACGGCCAGACCAATACCTTTACCGATGGTGCCGACAACGGTTTTGGCATCCGGGTTAACACCGGCAATCGCGGAAATGGTATCAATACCTGTACCTACCGCACTGCCAATCAGTGTGCCTACGTCACCAAAAAAACCAGCACCGTTAACTTGTTCAATTTCTACTGCGGATAGTTCTTTCATGATTGAAACTCCTTTTTCAGTTAGCCCTTTACTTCAGGCAATTTCATTATTGCAAATCAGGTCATTTTTTCAATAAAACTCGTGCTGTTTTTTTATACTATTGTGTTTTTTGTTAGATTGATTTTGCATCGTTAGATTATATATTGCCGAAGCCTGGGTTTTTATATCTTACTCGCCTTGAACGGCGGCGGTTTTATGAGGTTATTATTTTAAATCGGAATGATATATACCAGAAGGGAGACCTTATGAAGGTATTGACGACGCCGGAAAGACCTTTCCGGTATGATGAGCTTGCGGATAAAATCATCCGGGAGGCCAGGAGCCGCTTGGGCTGCGCCGTTCTGCGGTTTTTAGACTGCATGATCCTGGGTTATGGCCCGCCGGTGATAGTCTTTGATATCTATAATAATCACGGTAAGTTGCAAACGTTCAAAGTCATTCTTCCTCTTGGGAGCGACAAGCAGCTAAAAAAAGATCACCTCGGGTTGGTTTCCTGCCTAGAGGCTAAAAAATTGATGAGGATAAAAAAAATATAAATCATCCCGCTCGTCAACGATGCCGCGTTATCTTTCTGCGCTGCGCATCACTCCTGAAAAATCTTTACTCCTACCAGGCATTTCTTGCGCGGGCGGCCGATGGGTTCGCCTTCTTCTTTTTTGTTGCCGTCGATATGAAAGGGCGGGAATCACTTACTGCCATAAAGTGTAGCTTTTTTTTATGCAATTTTTTTACAATAAAATGAATATGGTTATACTCTGTTTAATAGGGTCTGCGATGACCCCGCCGCCTCGTGCGAAAAAAGCATTATCCTGCCTTTATCATAAGTAAATTCCTAATGCATAAACGGATTCTCTTAACAATCAATGTCGCGCAATGTTATGTTCTATATTATGTGTTTTTTCGATATTTATCTGGATATATTGCGCTCTTGGAGTAAAATTAACGTATCAGAGAAAAATCTTAGCACCGTGATGCTGATGGCAATGATGCCTTATAAATATATCTTACGATAACAATTTCCCTTGCGAAGCGCGGCCGCTTACCGCGTCTTGCTTTTGTATGCTCTCCAGGGCAGATGATTTATATAACCCTATATATAAAATGCACTTTTGCGAGGCAAGGTCTTTTTTGCTTCGCCTATAACGCTTTTTTATTAAAAAGCACGTTAAAACAAAAAATAATCACAGCAATGATATTGCAGTAAGGAGAGTGAGCAAGCGTAGTCAAAAGGGAGGTTTGTTAATGGAGCGCGTCAATATCGCTATTGTGGATAAAAATCAATTCTTCAAGCTGGGGTTGAGTCTTGCCTTGCAAGAAGGTTTTCTCACGAATGGCATTAAGGCCAAGATCACGGGAGAAGAACGTGCCAACATCATATTCAGGGCGCCGGACAAGCGGGTGTCCATAAATTTTTGTCATACCCAGCTTTTGCAGGGCAACTTTTCTTCTATTCCGCTCTATTTTTCAATATTGGAGCATAAAAAGACATTCCCTAAAATTCATTGCAATTTGGAAGCCGGAAGTATTACGCGCAAAGACAGCGTGGCGGCGATCGTGGACAAGGTCATGTTCTGCTATCGCAAGAAAAATAGTTTGGTTTCAAGCTATTGCCCGCGTTGTCGTACCCAGTTGACCTTTAGCGAGGGGAAAGTGTGCCGTTTAATCCATCTGGGCTATTCACAAAACCAAACGGCGATGTTGCTCGGCATCAGCCCGAAAACGGTGAGTATTCATAAACGTTCGGCCATGAGAAAACTGAACATCGATAATAATATTGAATTCTTGCGCTGGTTAAAAATGCACAGCGACTCTTGTTAATCAGGGAAAGGAAGCGAACGGTCCGGCGCCGTATTATCAGCGGCGCTGAGCGGTCATCTTTTATTGATTTCCGCCCGGCATGGAATCGGTTTTATAGGGAGATAAAACATGGCTGTCTTTGTGAGAGAAGCGGTTTCTCATAATCATTTCAAATTATTGCAGGAGCTTTATGGCAGAGATTTGGGCGGGGAGCGTTTCCTGCACTGGAAGCATTTGCTCGATCCGCATTGTGGGGCGCCGATGGAAAAAACGGGCATATTTTACAAGGATCAAGAACGTTATCTCGGGATGTTTGTGTCCAGCTTTTATCCCTTTAAAATCAATGAGTTGTCTTTTGATGTCAATATGCTTGGCGATCTTGGGATCCACCGTCAGGTCAAATCTTCCACCGTCTTGAAAGATTTTTTCCTGCAGGCCAGGCGTTCGGATGTGGCGGCGGATATCTGCTTTTCCGATGACAGGAAGATCAGGGTTTATGAAAAGATTTTTAGAAAGTATTTAACGACCAATACGCAAATTTATCCCTTCGTCGAATTAACCTTAAAGCCTGATAAGTTTATGGCCTTTCGTTTTACCGAGGGCGACCAAGCGCGGCAGGCCAGCTTTATCAATAATCTGGGGCGAGAAAAAGATCATCGCGCATTTGAATATATTGAAAAACATCCTCTGTATCATAAAATTCATTATATTAATAAAGGCAATCTCTACGCTGTGATTGGCTGTTCCAGTGAGTGTGCCGAACTTTTGGATATTTCCAATCCTTCCAGGGAGTGTTTTTCCTGGGCCATCGGCGTTTGTCGGCACCTGCATAGCCGTTGCAAAGTGATGATCCCTATTGGTTTTTACAAGTCGATTTGCGCTCAGGCGGCGGAGGTCATTGCAGAAAAGCGCATCAACATGCTGATCGGTTATTACTCAGAAAAGATAAGCGAGCTGATGCCGAAAGAGGTTTGGGTATGCCGCATGGATCGCCGTTAAGCAGGGCACGTGTATTCTAAATGGAGTGTTTGTCATGGAAGAGATTCCTGTATCACCCTATTCAAAAGTTTTTATCGATGAATATGACCGCCATCCAGAGGGCTGTAATTACAACGTATTGGTGCTGCAGCGTATTGAGGGCGCGCTGGATCCCATCAGATTACAAGCTGCGCTGAATGCGCTGGTGCAAGATCATGTCCTGCTGAACAGCCATATTCATGAACGGAATGGCGAACTGTATTGGCGTCGCAATGACGCAATCCATCCTTTGCAGCATTACACGGACCGCACGCTGCTGACCCAAGTGATTCGCCAGCCCTTCGACATTTACCGCGGGCCGCTTTATCGTTGGGCGCTTTTCGCCGAGGGGCCGGGGCGCTATACCCTGGCGCTGGTGGGCCATCATCTGGTGATCGACGGCGCGTCTTCCGACGAGTTTTTCTCATTGGTGAGCCAGTACTATGGTCAACAGCGGCTATCGACCCGCCTCGAGGCGGCCGAGATTGCCGCCATCAACCGGCAGCTGCAGCGCGAGGTGGAACAACTGGCCGCCGATGGAGCGCTGGCCCACTGGCGGGCCGAAGCGGCAAATTTGGGCGCGATAGACGTGCCCTTTGAGAAAAGCGGCGCCGTGCGAAACGATGAGGCGGCCGAGCTGCGTTTCCAGGTGCCCAAAGCGCAATGGAAAGCGCTGAAGCAGAGCGCGGGAATACGGCGAATGAATGACTTTCTGGCGTTGCTGGTGCTGTGGGGCATCTTGATGGCGCGCAGCGGCAATCAGGAAACGGTCTATATCAGCTATCCGGTGTCGATAAAAAAGGGGCAAAGATTTGCGCTTGGCGGGCATGTCAACACCAGCGTGATGCCCCTCGCGCTGCGTGACGGCGAAGGCTTCGCCGCCGTTTATCAACGCGCGCTGGCGTTTATTACCGCCGCGGCGCCGCACTCGCGCCAACGGTTTAACCAACTGCCCACGCAACAGGTGGTGCAGGCGCTGGGTATCCGCGCGATGCCGATTTCCTTTGCCCAAACCAACCTGCGCGATGCGGCATTGGCGCTGGCCGATTGCGCCACTTCGCCGTTGTTTGAAGCCAACCACGATATGGCCAGCGCGTCGCTTTCCCTGGAATATGAGGATCGGGCCGACAGCGATGCCTTGCAGTTCCGGCTGCGTTTTCGTCAGGACATGTTTGACGAAGATGACATGCGCGACTGCGCGGAACATTTCATGCGTTTGATGCAAGCGGCGATGCGCGCGCCTGACGCGCCTTTACGCCACCTCGCCTTTTATCCCGCCGCCGACATGCCGCCAGATGACGACGCGGTCCCTGCGTTGCCGAGAGAAACCCTCAGCGCCCGGTTTGAGGCGATCGCGCTGCGTTATCCGGATAAGATTGCGCTGGAGTTTGAGGGGCTGCATGTCAGCTACCGTGAGCTGAACGGCATGGCGAATAGCCTGGCGCGCGAAATTACGTTCCGCTACCAAGCGCTGACCGGGGTCGCCCCTCAGGCGGACACGCTGATTGCGCTGTACAGCGAGAAAAGCCTGGAAATGGTGGTGGCGCTGCTGGCGGTGCTCAAAACCGGTGCGGCCTATGTGCCGCTCTCCTGCAATTATCCTCAGGCGCGCATTCGGCATATTCTCGAAGAAACGCGCGCGCCGGTGCTCATCGCCGGGGAAAGCCTGCAGTCGGCCGCCGAGGCGCTGGCGGCGATGATGCCGCACGCCGTGTCCGTCCTCACGCTGGGCGATCTGAACCGCCTGCCGCACGAGCGGCAGAATCTGCCGGCCATCACCGGCGCCGACCGGCTCGGCGCGGTGATCTATACCTCGGGATCGACGGGGATCCCGAAAGGCGTGATGCTCGAGCAACACGCGATGTGCGGGTTGGCGACCGCATCCGGCATCGCTGTCACGCCCGATGACGTGTTGCTCTTCCTCTCGAGCCCGGCGTTCGATGCGGCGACGTTCGAGGTGTGGGGCGCATTGCTCAACGGCGCCAAATTGGTCGTCGTGCGCGACACGGAGGATATCGCCGGCGATGTGCCGCAGCTGGAGGCCTTGCTGCGTCGGCAGCAGGTATCGATTCTGTGGGCGACGCGCAGCCTGTTCGATCATCTTTACCTCAGTCACCCCGACCTGTTCGCCGGGCTGCGCTGTCTGCTGGTGGGCGGGGAGGCGCTGACCGCCACGCTTATGCAGCGCCTGGTGCGGCAAGCCAACCGCCCGCAGCAGGTCATCAATGGCTATGGCCCGACGGAATGCACCACGTTCACCACGATGTACGCCATCGCGGCGGACGAAACCCGCAGCAGCATCCCGATTGGGCGAGCCATACCGGGGCGCGAACTTCATGTGCTGGATCGCTGGCTGCAGCCGTTGCCGCCAGGGCTGGCCGGCGAGCTGTATATCGGCGGAGACGCGCTGGCGCGCGGCTATCTCAACCAGCCGCAGCAGACGCAAGAGCGTTTCATTACGCTGAACGGGCGACGCTTGTATAAAAGCGGCGATCGGGTGCGAGAGTTGCGCGACGGCAATCTGGAGTATCTCGGCAGAAACGATTGCCAGGTAAAAATCCGCGGTTTCAGAATTGAACTCAGCGAAATAGAAAATACGATCAATGCGCTGGAGGGCGTCGAGAAATGCGTCGTGGTGGATGTCGTCCATCGCGATAGCAAGCGCCTTGCCGCGTATGTGCTGATGGCGCGGGGCGAGCCGCTGGATCCTGCCGATTTGCGCGCCCGGCTGGAGCGGATCCTGCCGGATTACATGGTGCCGTCCAGCTATGTTGCGCTCGACGAGATACCGCTGACGGTGAACGGCAAGCTGGATCGCACGGCGCTGCCCGCTCCGCAATTCGCGCAAAGCGAGCGATATGCCGCGCCGCAGAATGCGCTGGAGGCGTTGATTTGCGCCCTGTGGGCGGAGATCCTCGGCGTTGAACGGGTTGGGGTGGATGACGACTTCTTTCGTCTGGGCGGCGATTCGATCCAAAGCATCGTGTTCACCAGCGAATTGAGCAAGTCGGGCTATCACAGCAACTCGCGTGCGGTGTTCGAAACCCGGAATGCGCGGGCACTGGCCAAGCGCATCTTGCAGCAACGGGACGCGATTGCGCCGCTCAATGAACAGGGCGAGCTGCAGGGCGAATTCGAATTGTTGCCGATTCAGCGCTGGTACAACGAGCAGCCGCCGCAACATCGCGCCTTCTTCAACCAGACTTTTTTGGTGCGGGTGCCGCCGATGTCCGCCGAGCGCGTGGCCGATCTGGTGAACGGGCTGGCGTCGCGCCATGACATGCTGCGCGCGCGGTTTAGCGCCGACGATGCCGGCGCGCTGGTCGCGCAGCGCTATCTGTCGGTGGCCGACGGCGGCCCTTCATGGGGATACTATGACCTGGCGCTTTGTCGCCAAAGCCGCGCCGAACTTCTGCATCAATGGCAATCGGGGTTTGATCCGGTAGAAGGGCCGCTGTGCCGCTTCGTCTACATTTTCGACAGCAGCGCGCCCGGCTACGCGTTGATGTTCTGCGCATTCCATCATCTGATCATCGACGTGGTGTCCTGGCGCATCATCGTCAGAGACATGCGACGGTTGCATCAGGGCGAATCGCTGTCGGCGAAAGGCACCAGCTACCGGCAGTGGGGCGAGACGTTAAGGCACTACGCGGCGAGCCGGCATGACCAATGCGCTTACTGGTTGGCGATGATCGCCGGGCAACCCGATTACGCCACGCTCAGCGAGGGGGCGCAGAGTCCGGCGTTTTGCCGCTTAGAGTGCGACGCGGCGTTGACGACGCTGTTGATGGACACCTGTCATCAGGCCTACCGTACCTCGACCCGCGAGGTGTTGCTGGCGGCGCTGGCGCCGGTGCTGCAGGCCTGGCATGGCCGTGCGGACAGTTACCTGACGCTCGAACACCATGGCCGCGATATCAATGACGATAAGATCCAGCTCGACGACACTGTCGGCTGGTTCACCGCCTTACTGCCTTTGCGCCTCACCGCGCATCAGAGCCCAAAACACACGCTGCGCGCCATCAAGGACACATTAAGAAAGATGCCGGATCACGGCATCGGCTATTCGGCGCTGAAATACGGTTCAGCGTCGGACGACGAAGCGATAGCCTGTCTGCGGCGCCACCGCTTGCCGGCCATTTCATTCAACTATCTCGGCGTCTTTAACGAACAGACTGACGACGCCCTGTGGGCCTTGATCGACCAAACGGCGGATCTGGAAAACGGCGCGCTGCCGGCGAGCGACAATGTGCTGGATCTGGTGCTCTACGTGCACGGCGACCGGCTGAGCATCGTGATGTCGGGCTTATTGCCGCAGGCGACGCTGGCCCGGCTCGGTTCGCACTATAGGGCGAGCGTGTCGGCGCTGGTCGAACACTGTTGCCACGAGGCGAGCCAGGGCGTTCGCCTCGCCAGCCCGGGGGACTTCCCCCATGCCGACGTCAGCCTCGCCGAGTTGGACCACTGGCAGCAACGTCATCGCATCGCCGCCGTTTTCGAGGCTACGGTCACGCAGCGGGAACTGATGTATTTCAACCGGCTTAACCACGAGTATCAGATCGATCAGGCCGTTTATGAGGTGGCCGGCCCGCTGCAGCCGGAGGTGTTGAACCAGGCCTGGTCGCTGGCGCTGCAGCGCTTTGAAATGCTGCGCGCCGGGTTTGGCGATCAAACCCGCCGTGGGCGGCCCAACGTCTTCATCTGCGAGACGCTGCAGGCGCCGATCGCGATCGAGGATTGGACCGATGCGCCGCCGTCCTCGCTGGAAGAAAGGATGGAGGCGCTGTTGGCCCGGGAACGAGAAACCTCGTTTGAGCTGGATGCGCCGCCGTTGATCCGCTGGCGCCTGATCAAGTTGAACGCCGATGAGCACTATTTGGTGCAGACCTTTAACCATATCTTGTTCGACGGTTGGTCCCTCGGCGTTCTGTTCGAACACTGGTTCAACGACTACCTCACCTTGCTGGAAGGGGGCGCGCCGGCGCTGGAAATTAACCGATTTGAGCCGTTCGCCGCTTATGTGCGCGCGCACGGCGACGATCCCGAAGCGCAGGCGTTCTGGACGGACTATTTGCGCGGAGCGCCGGTCAACCAACGTTTGCCGTTGAGCGCTGCGCCGGATGCCGCGCCGCAGGGGCGACGCATGCGGCAATATGGCGCGGAATTCACCGCGGAACAGGTGGCAAGCCTCACCGCGTTTTGCCGGCGCCAGGGGATCACGGTCAATCAACTGACGCAGCTGGCCTGGATGCTGGCGCTGGCCGAAGCGCTGGCCTGTGACGATATCGCGATCGGTACGACCATGAGCGAGCGCCCGGCGGATATTGAGCAGGTGCAGACGCTGTTTGGCCTGTGTGTCGCCAGCCCGGTGCTGCGCCTGCAGGCGATTCGCCGCCGGCCCATTTATGCGTTGCTGGCCGATATCGCGGATTCCCAGACGCTGAGGCAGAAGTACGCCTTTTCCGAACTGAACCGCTACGACGAACAATGGGTGCCCACTTCGCCGTTCGGCAGCCTGTTTGTGTTTGAAAACATGCCGCAACCGCAGAAGGATCCGCGCTTGCCGTTTACGTTCCGGGTGACGGATATCGTCAGCGGCAGCAACCACCAGACGGTGCTGTGCTTGTTCCCCGAAGCGGAACGGCTCGCCATTTCACTGTTTTATGATTCTCACGAGATAGCTCAGGAGAGCATCGTTGCGGTAGGACGCCGTTTTCAGGCCATTGCGCTCGCGATCGCCCACCTTCCGCCCGACAGCGAAATCCGCGCCGAAGACGGGATTATCCTGGCGGAGGAGGCGTGATATGTGGCTTGCTATCGACGGCAAAATAAAATACCGGGCGATCGTGAGCGATCTTGACGGAACCTTGCTGGATCCTGCCGGGAATCTGTCTGATCTGACGGTGGAAACGCTCAATATCCTGCATGCCCGCGGGCTGGAAATCGTCATCGCGACAGGCCGTTGCGATGCGGATGCGCGCGGGATTGTGGATGGCTTGGGGTTCTCGCCGGCGATCGTCTCCTGCAATGGCGCGATGGTCAATATCGAGGGGCGGCCGGTGGCGGATAAACGCTATTTCCTGCCTCGCGACAGCCAAATGATGTTGATGGATTACCTCTTCGCCTGTCCGCTCCACGTGACGTTGTTCACCCAGGAAGGATGGATGATGGCCGAAGAGAATCCGCATTTTGCCGACTATATCAAAACCTCGGGCGTCGCTTGCCGCTATGTCGAGCCGGAGGCGATGAAACGGCAACCGATCCTGAAAGTGCTGCTGCAGGGTGAAGCGGCGCTGATCGAGCGGTTTTACGACGAGGTCAGTCAGGCTTTCGGAAAAACGCTGTCCATCTGTAAGTCCTCTGCGGAAACGATAGACATCATGGATAAGCATATTTCCAAGGCCAGAAGCGTGGCCGACTATCTGAGCGCCAAACAGATAGCGATGCGCGATTGCCTCTCTTTCGGCGATGCGATGAACGATTTGGACATGCTGCGCTGGGCCGGAACGGGGGTGGTGATGGGCAATGCCATGGGCGAATTGAAGCGCGCGCTGCCGTTTAACCCGATTGCGCTGCCCAACAGCCGCAATGGCGTCGCCGATTATCTCTGCCGTGAGTTCGGCCTGTTCTGACATTGTCACCGCCGCGCGGGTGAACGCATTGGCAACAGGGTCTTTCGTGGGCAGTTAACAAGGAGGTGAACAAACAGTGAGGGTTTCATTTTTTCATTACTAAACATGTCGATAAATACAAAGGAGACAGTATGAAAGAACTGACTGAAGCAGAAGTCATGGCGGTTTCCGGCGCAGGCATCGCTTCCGATGCCGGCAAAATCCTGGGCAATGGCATTGGCGCCATCGTAGATGCCGGTACCGGTCTATTCGGGATCCACGCGGATGCGGCGGGCGCCGGCGCCAAACTCGGTGAGGGTATTGGCGCCGTCATCGATGCCGGGATTAGCGCCTTCTCGCAGCTGTTTGGCCGTAAATCGTCATAAGCCCGGCCCTTAATGAAAAGTGCCCGCAAGGGCACTTTTACCTCGCTCATGTCGGGAGCCGGAAGAACGGCAAAGGGAGAGTTCATGGCGAATAAAATCATCTTGATCATGGTCATCAATCTGTTCGTGGCGGTGGCGTTGGCGGTGTTTAACTTTATTTATATCCAAAAGAAGGTGGATATACGCGCCCCCAATGACGCCACGCCCTTTCAGGTGACCGAGAAAGCGCAGGGCAGGATCGTCTCCATGCAGCAGACCTCGGTATTTCTGAACAACAATCCTGTGGTGGCGTTTACCTTGGAAATCAACGCCAGGCGCAGACAGTTTACGATCGCTGACCATCGGGAGGTCGTGCTGTATATCGCCATGAGCCGTTATGAGGAAAACGGCGTTTACAGCCTATTGCTGGGCGAGAACGACAGAGACGTGGCGTTCGAAAAGGACAGCTTTGGCTATCCGATACGCTGTCATCAGGTGCTCTAGGCGCGCGGAAGGTTTCCTGCCGCCAGGCGGCGTAAAAGGGATTTGCCACGGACAAAGGGGGGAGGAAAAAATGCTGAAACGCATCGGATACATCGCGCTGATTTGCCTGGCCTTAATCGGCGGGCGGCAGGCCATGGCGGCAGAGGAAGATCGCTGCTTTGCGGACGAACATCCCGCCTTGCACACCGTTATTCCTTGTTATAACAATCAGTTGGCCATATTGCCTCTGTCATATTCGTTAAAGGGCGTGGATAACGGCCATGACGTGTCGATACGCCATTATCGGTTGATGTCGCAATCCTGGTCGCCGCAAGACGCCATCCGGCCGACGCAATGGTGGCACGATGTGGATATTTATATCCCCAACGGGGCGCTTGCCCGTAAAGCGTTGGTGCTGATGAGCGATGACTGCGCTTGCGCCGCCGCCGGGGCGAGCGGGCCAGGCAAGCAAAATGCGGCATTTTCCGTCGCTACGCCGGCGGCCTTGGCGGCGGAAAGTCACACCATCGTGATTGTCGTCAACCGGCTGCCTTATCCGTACCTGGAATATCAAAATGAGGGGCGGCGTCGTGCGGGGGAGGACAGCCAGGCCCGAGGCTGGCGATTGTTCCTGGACGATGCGGATGAATACTTGATGATGCCGCTGGCGATCCCCATGACGGCGGCCTTGTCGCAAACCATGACGCTGGCGCAGCGCGAATTGAGCCGATGGGGGATAGATCAATTCATCGTGGCGGGCGCGGCGAGCGGCGCAACCGCGGCGTGGCTGGCGTCATTGTCGGATGAGCGCATCGATGCCGTCGTCGCCATGTTCCCGGATGGGGTCGCGGCGCGGCAGGTCTTGAAGCATACCTATCGTACGTATGGCGGCCGTTGGCCGTTGGCGTTTCATCCTTATTACCAACTCGGCATCGATCGGCGCATAGAGACGCCGGCGTTCGACAAACTGATGCAAATAGCGGATCCCACCGCTTATCCGCCGCCGACGGCGGGAGAGCGGCCAGCGGCGGCGAAATATGTCATCATCGCCAGCGGCGACGAACGTTATCCGCCGGACAGCACGCGATTCTATTTCAGCGCCTCACCGGGAGAGGCTTCGCTGCGCGTGATTGCCGACGGGGATCGCGCGGCAAGCCGGCCGGCCGCCGAACGCGCCATACTGGCGATGATCAAGCGCCGCCAGCGCGATATCGCGTTGCCGACGATCGAGGTGCAAGGCAGCGCCGCGGATGCTGCGGTGCGCACGCTGCGTTTTTCCGAACCGCCGGCCACCGTGCGGCGTTGGAGCGCGCACAACCGCACGGCCCGAGATTTTCGTTATTCGTGCGGCGTACGCTTTACCCCGGAGCCGTTGGCCGCAGCGGAGGCCGATCGCGGCGAGTTTCGTCTGGCCGCCCCGGCGCAAGGCTGGGAGGCCACCTTTATCGAGGCGGTGTTCAACGATGGGTTTATCGCGACCACGCCGGTCTTTATCACGCCTGACGATAACTATCCGTCCGCCGTTCCCGCGGGCGATGGCCTGGCGTGTGAAACCCTACCCGGCAGAGGGCTGGGGGAAGATTATCGCCATGACGATTAATTAGCGGCGCCGAAAAACAATAAGGCGGCAATGCGTTATTCTGCGCGACAGAGCGCATTGTTGCCTTGTTTTCGAAATAGTGAACGGCGTCAGACAGAATATTTCTGCGTAACGCCATTTTCTCGTTGTCACATGACCGCGCCGGTTTCACGAACGGCGAATGTTTTATTCTCCCTCCTGTTCGATAAACCGTTATCGCCATGCTTTTCCTATTCCTCTGCTCCTCTCGCTGCCGCCGCGTCGTGATGCCTTTCGTAATATAACTGTCATTTATTTCAGGGCGAGTTTTATCGCCCGGCTTTCATTTTACGGCGATGTCGCCCGATTTTCCGGCTGAGGGGGAAATGAGGAGGATCTGGCGAAAGCGCCTTCGAATAGCGCGAGAATAAATTCCCTGGCGGCCAGATGATTGAATCAAGAAACGCCGATTTGGCGGTTTTTTCAAAATAAAATTAAGAATGATGCTAATTCTATTTGGGGTAATTATCTTTTCTCATCTTTACATTGATTTTATGTATTGCTAAAGGGGGAAAGCTAAGCATAATTAACTGTGAAAGGAGCGGAGCTCCTATTCTCCCTGTCCGGGTTCTCCGTGGCGGGGATATTTTGAAGTCTGTCTAATCAAAAGGAGAAGTACCCATGATGGAAAAAAAAGTGATTATGTTGGCATTTGTCGCGGCAGCGTGTTCAAGCGCTTTACCTGCTCTGGCAGCAGATGGTCAGGTTAATTTTACCGGGAATATTGTCGATGCTGCGTGCAAGGTCACGAATGACTTGAGTAATCCATTAAATGTTGTTTTGGGTGATGTGGCCCGAACGGCATTTGCGGGTGGCAAGGGATCAACGTCCAGCGCGACAAAATTCACGCTGGAAGTCACCGATTGTCCGGATACGGTAAAAAGCGCCACCGTTAAGTTCGACGGCGCGGCCGATAACGGCGACAGCAACGTATTGCAGCTGACCCAGGAAACGGATGTCGCTACCGGCGTCGGTATCCAACTGTCTGATATTTCTAACAGTGTTCTGCCGCTTTACACGGCGTCGACGGCTTATCCGTTGGCTTCCGGCAGCGGCGTGAAAAATAACCTCGATTTTACCGCCCGCTATATTTCCACGCAGGCAGATGTTACCGCCGGTAAAGCTAATAGCGTCGCCACCTTTACGCTGAATTATAACTGATAATATTTTCTTGCCCGCTGGTTCACAGCGGGCTGTATTGCCTCGGAGATAATATTATGCGTTTTAATCGCTACGGCGCCTTAGCGGCTTTCATTATTTTATTGTTTGCGTCTACGGTTCACGCCGGCGTGGTGATTGGCGGGACGCGGGTGATATTCAACGGCGAAAAAAAAGAAGCGTCAATCAGCGTGGAGAATCCGGATAAAGAACCGTATTTGATTCAGTCCTGGCTGGAGAATCAACAAAGCGGGGTGGATAAAATCGCGTTTATCGTTACGCCGCCTTTATTTCGGCTGGACGGCAACCAGGAAAATATGCTGCGCATCGTGAAAGTGGGCGATGGCTTACCGAAAGATAAAGAAAGCTTGTATTGGATGAATATTAAATCCATTCCTTCAACAACCCAGGCGGGTAAATCGAATACGCTGCAAATAGCGGTCAAGACCCGCATTAAATTGATTTATCGGCCGGCGCCGCTGCTCCGCCAGGTGCCCGAAGAAGTGACGCAGCAGCTGAAATGGCAGCGTGTCGGTTCAGAATTAAAACTCACCAACCCAACGCCTTATTATATGAACTTTCATTATGTTCGCATCGGGGGGCGGGAAATGAAAGAGGTGGCGTATATCGCGCCGATGAGCAGCGAAATGTTTGCATTGCCCGTGGCGGGCGCAACGTCGGTAAGCTGGAAATTAATTAATGATTATGGCGGCACAGGGAAAGAACATCAGTCAGGTATTTAATCTGTAAGGGAAGGCAGACAGAGGGATAAAACATTTCAATAATGGAGCTAATGAATGATAACTCAAAAGCGTATATTAGCGAAGCGGGATGCTTGGCTGAAACGCATAGCCTTATTCACGGCAACAACGGCGGTATGCGGCAACATGGCTAATCCCGCCTTCTCTCGTGACTATTTTAATCCGGCGTTGCTGGAAACCGGGCGCTCAGGTCAGCAGCACGTCGATCTGTCGATTTTTGAAAATGGCCAGCAGGTTCCCGGCACGTATCGGGTCGATATTTGGGTGAACGACATGCTGCTGGAAACGCGCGAGGTGTCGTTCGCTCTGCGGGCCGGCAGCGACGAGAAGGCCGATCTGCAGCCTTGTCTGACGCGGGAAGATCTGAAACGGCTTGGGGTGAAAGTTGAGCTGTTTCCCGGTTTGGCCGGTGCCGATCGCTGCGCGAATTTGGCCGCGATCCCGCAGGCCTCGGCGCAATTTCAATTTAACCGCCAACGCCTGATGCTGAGTATCCCCCAGGCGGCGTTGGAAAATAAGGTGCGCGGATACGTTCCGCCGGAACAATGGGATGAAGGCCTGCCGGCGATGCTGCTGAACTATGGCTTCACCGGCAGCAACAGCAAGGGGCGCGATCGATTCACCCAGAGCGCAAGCAGTTATTACCTTAACCTGCGGCCGGGCTTCAACCTGGGCGCCTGGCGAGTGCGGAACTACACCACCTGGAGCTACAACAGCGCCGGCGGCGGGCGAGCGTCGGAGGATCGTTGGGACTCCGTCTATACCTACGCCCAGCGCAATATCATCCGCCTGAAAAGCTTGCTGACGCTCGGCGAAAGCAGCAGCCCGTCCGATGTGTTTGACAGCGTATCGTTTCGCGGCGCGCAGCTGGCTTCCGATGACGACATGTTGCCGGAAAGCCTGCGCGGTTATGCGCCGGTGGTGCGCGGCATCGCGCGCAGCAATGCGCAAGTGGTCATTCGCCAAAACGGCTATGTCATCTACCAGAGTTACGTTGCGCCGGGCGCGTTTGAAATTTCGGACATGTACCCGACCGGCGGCAGCGGCGATTTGGAGGTGACTATCAAGGAGGCGGACGGCAGCGAACAGCACCTGACCGTTCCCTTCGCCAGCCTGCCGGTGCTGCAACGCGAAGGGCGGCTGAAATATGCGCTGACCTCGGGGCAATACCGCACTTACGATCACAGCGTGGATAAAAAGATCTTCTCGCAGGCCAGCCTGATTTATGGCTTGCCCGCCGGTTTCACCCTGTATGGCGGCGGCCAATTCGCCGGGCCGTATCAATCGCTGGCATTGGGTCTGGGCAAGAACCTGGGCGAGTTCGGCGCTCTGTCGGCCGACGTCACCCAGGCGTGGGCAAAGCAGGAGCATCAACCGAAAAGCGATGGTCAGTCATGGCGCGTGCGGTACAGCAAAAATATCGTCGAGACGGGGACGAACTTCGCCATCGCCGGCTACCGCTATTCGACCAGCGGCTACTATGGGCTGCAGGAAGTGCTGGACACCTATCGCAGCGGCAACCGTTACGCCCCGATAGACCGCCGCAAAAATCGCGGCGAAATCACGCTGAACCAGAATTTATGGGAAGGGGCGGGGTCGCTTTCACTCAGCGCGGTCTCCGAAGACTATTGGGGCTCCGAGCGCAATATGCAGTCGCTGAGCGCGGGTTACAACAATAGCTGGAATGGCATCAGCTACGGTTTTAACTACAGCTACAGCCGGAATTCACAGGCTATTTACGGCGATTCGAACCGCGGGCGCATTTACGATCGCGATCAGATCTTCGCTTTCAACATCAGCGTGCCATTAGAGAAATGGCTGAGCAACACCTACGCCACCTACAACCTCAACACCAGCAAAAAAGGCAATACCAGCCATACGGCGGGCCTCAACGGCACGGCGCTGGCCGGCGGCAACCTCAGCTGGAGCGTACAGGAAGGGTATGGCAGCCAGGGCCAGGGCAACAGCGGCAACGCCAACGCCGACTGGCGCGCGACGTACGGCGAACTCACGGCGGGCTATGCCTACGATCGCAGTCAACAGCGCGTCAACTACGGGGTGAAGGGCGGGGTGATCGCCCATGAAGACGGTGTGACCTTCGGTCAACCGTTCGGCGAAACCGTCGCCCTGGTACAGGCGGCCGGCGCGAGCGATGTGGCGGTCGGCAATCAGGTCGGGGTGAAAACCGACTGGCGCGGCTACGCGATCGTTCCTTACGCCACGCCTTATCGCAACAATTCGATTCGCCTCGATGTCGACAGCTTGCCGGATGATGTCGATCTCGAGTTGACGAACCAGTCGGTCACGCCGACTCGCGGCGCGGTGAGCCGGGCGAATTTCAAAGCCAACGTCGGCAGACGGATTTTGATGAAGGTGACGGACTCGCAGGGGGCACCTCTGCCGCTGGGCGCCAGCCTGCGTCTTGCCGAGGGGGCGACTCAGCCGTTCCTGGTCGGCGGCGACGGCGTGGTTTATCTGACCGGCATGGCGGAAAAGGGTCTGCTCATCGCGCAGTGGGGCCGGAATGGCGAGAACCAATGCCGCATCCGTTACCAGTTGCCGGCGGAGCCGCCGTCAGCGGGTCTCCAAACCCTAAACGGCGTTTGCCAATAGATCTCGCTCTATTTCCATCATGACTTTTAAGTGAGAGTGAAAATGAACGTTTTTCTCAGGATATTCGGTTACGGCGCCCTGGTGTGGCTGGCGACGCTCACGACGGCGGTTTATGCCGGCACCTGTACCACCAACGCGAAAACCGCCCGTATGGGGTTGCTGACGCTGGCCGTGGATCCGCGCATTGAAGTCGGCGAGCAGTTGGCTGTTCGAACCGAGAACAGCATTAACGGCACGACGTTTTCTTTTCTTTGTTCCGGTTCGGTCGCCTATCGCTCCATGTCGCCGCTGACGCCGAGCGCGCTGCCCGGCGTATTTGAAACGGGCATCGAGGGCGTGGGGGTGACGATTTCAGACTTATGGCAGAGCAATAAGAACGTGCCCGTCAACACGGCGATTTCGCCCAACTTGCTGACGCCGTGGATCAATCGAAACGATGTTCGGCTGACGTTTATTAAAACCGGCCCGATCAAAACCGGCGGCGATATGGGCGGGAAAATTATCGCCAGATATTATCTGGATTCGACCTCCATTTTGGATATCAGTATTTCCGGCATGAAGGTCATTCAGAAAAGTTGCCTGGTTGATTTGAACTATAAAAATCAAACGGTAAATCTGGGCAGCCCTAAACGCAGCGAGTTTAACGGCGTCGGCAGCACGGCGGCGTCTTCCGAACGCAATTTTTCCGTGGTTCTGCAATGTCAGGAGGACAATATTCCGGTTCAGGTCACGTTCGAGGCGGCCGGAAATTCGCCAGGCGTGGGAATGATTGATATCGCCGACGGCGCCGATGCGGCGAAGGGCGTCGCCGTGGAAGTGTTGGATGAGAACCGTAATCCATTAACGTTTTCCAGACCGATCAATTACCACACCGCGGCTGAAAAAGAGATCAGGATCCCCTTGATGGCGCGCTATAAGCAAACGGGAGCCATTAGCCCCGGACAGGCCGACGCGGTGATGACATTCACCATTACGCAGAATTAAAGAGACCCCTATTAAAAATATAATGTCGTCTGTTCGCGCGACATTATTGGTGGCATCAGGCGCTGCAGGCCGATGCCAATGCAATGACAACACGCATGTATGGCAGTGTTTGTCCGTTTAAATATGGAGATTAACCAATGAAAGAACTGTCTGTTATCGAAATGAATGAAGTGTCAGGCGCTTATTCCTGGGATATGAGCAATGGACTGTCGGGGCTGATTGGCAGCGCCGTCTCCAATGCCGCGGAAGCCGTTTCATCCATCGCTCTGGGCGCCTCCGTGGGCAGTATGGCGGGCGCCGTCATCGGCGGTAAGCACGGTGGCGACGGCGGCGGCCTGCTGGGCGTCGGCTCGATTGGCCAGGGCGTCGGTATGGTCGCCGGCGGCATCCTGGGCGGCGTAGCCAGCGGCGTGGCCGCAGCCGTTATTGGCTGGGACACCACGCTGGAATACTCCAAAAAAGGCCTCGATGGGCTGATTAACGGCACCATCAGCTAAATCCATACGCGGTCCAAAGCCGCAGCGTTCTCGCTGCGGCTGTCTCCCGGTCAGGCAAGCGCAGGTTCTTCCTATGAGTGATAATAAGAGCAGGAATATTTTCCGCCAGGAGGCGGTCAATTATCAACGTCAAAGATGGACCGGCAGGGCGCTGTTAATTTCCGGCGCGTCGAGCCATGTGATTGCCGCCACCTGTTTCACTTTTATTCTGATCCTGGCGGGCGCACTCTATTTTTGCGAGTACACGCGCCGGGTCGATGTTGAAGGCGAGGTGATCAGCATCCCGCATTCCACCAATGTGTTTTCCTCCCAATACGGTTACGTGAGCCAGGCATTCCATAAAGCCGGTGACGTCGTGGAAAAGGACGAACCGCTGTATGTGATTGATGTCTCGAGAAGCACCACGTCCGGCAATGTCAGCCATATCGCGGCCAGCGAAATAAGCAAACAGATTAGCAATCTGGATTCGATAATCAGCAAGCTGAATAAAAATAAAACCGCCATGCTGGATAATTTGCGCAAACAGATCAATAGCTATGAAAACGCCTATAAAGAAACCGAGAAACTGAACCTCAGCGCCAAAGAGGGGATGGATAAAATGCGCGATAGCCTGAAAAATTACGAACACTATTTGACGAAAGGCCTGATCACCAAAGATCAGTTAAATTATCAGCGCTCGCTCTTTCAACAACAGCAAAGCTCGTATCAGGCGCTCTACAGCCAAAAGATCCAGCAAAATATTCAACTGTCGCAGTTGCGCAGCGATTTGCTGATTCGCGCCGCCGATTACGACAATCAGATATCGCAAAGCGAATCGCAACGCAGTGATTTACAACGCCAGCTGGCGGAGTCCAATGCCGGCGGCCAGGTCATTATCAAAGCGCCGCTCAAGGGGAAAATCGAGTCGCTGAGCGTGACCGCCGGGCAGGTGGTCGAGAGCGGCAGCAGTCTGGCGCAAATCAAACCGATTGATAACATCAAATATTATCTGGTTTTATGGCTGCCGAATAACAGTTTGCCCTACGTGAAAATCGGCGATGGCATCAACATTCGCTATGAAGCCTTCCCGTCGGATAAATTCGGTCAGTTTCCGGGAAAAATAGAATCCATCTCGTCGGTCCCCGCCTCCCCGCAGGAAATGTCGGAATACAGCAGCGGAAATAAAAGGGAAAGGAACGCCTACTACAAAGTGCTGGCGTCCATCAGCGACACGCAATTCAGCGATAAAGGCAAATATCTCGAAATCAGCAGCGGGCTGCAGGCCAGGGTCATCGTCTTCCTGGATAAGAAACCGCTTTATCAGTGGGCGATCGCGCCTTTGTATGACATAAAAAACAGCGTCGTGGGGCGAGTCGATGAAGGACAATAATCTTTTTGAACGGATCAACGAGAAATTAACATTCTCACTGCGCAAGCGGGTGCCGAGCATCTTGCAGTCGGAGTCATCGGAATGCGGCCTGGCGTGCCTCGCCATGATCGCCTCCTATTACGGGTTTAATGTGGATATGCTGAGCCTGCGGCAGCGATTCGGCATTTCCACCCAGGGTGCGACCCTGGGGACGATCTCTCAAATCGCGTCGCAAATCCAGCTGAAGACGCGCGCCTTGTCCTTGGACATCGACGAAATCAATCAGCTGAAAACGCCCTGCATACTGCACTGGAATATGAATCACTTCGTGGTGTTGGTTAAGGTGCAGCGCGCCGGTTTTGTCATTCACGATCCGGCCTTCGGGCGCAGAGTGATCGGGCTGCAGGAGATGTCGAATCACTTTACCGGCATCGCGTTGGAGCTGTGGCCCGACAGGGCCTTTCAAAAAGAGACCCTCAAGACCCGTTTGCGCCTGCTGGATTTGATGAAAAACATCGAGGGCCTGCCGGGGACGCTGCTCAAGATCTTTGCGTTATCGATAGTCATCGAATCGGTCAACCTGCTGCTGCCGGTGGGAACGCAACTGGTGACCGACCATGTCATTCAGGCGCATGACTACAGCCTGCTGACGGTCATCTGTTTGGGGCTGATCTTCTTCACCTTGTTCCGCGCGGTGGTCAGTATCGCCAGGGCCTGGATCTCCATCGTGCTCGGGACGCTGACCGATATTCAGTGGAAGACGACGCTGTTTGAACACCTGATGAAGCTGCCGCTGGATTTTTTCGAGAAACGGCACCTGGGGGACATTCAATCGCGCTTTTCCTCGCTGGATGCGATCAGAACCACCTTTACCAATAATATCGTCAGCGGGATCATCGACGGCATCATGACGGTCGGGCTGTTCGCGATGATGATGGTCTACGGCGGCTGGCTGGTCTGGGTCGTGGCGGGCTTCACTCTGATCTACATCCTCATCAGGATGATGACTTACAGAACCTACCGTCAATTCTCGGAGGAGCAGATCGTCAAGGCGGCCAAGGCCAACTCGCATTTCATGGAGACGCTGTACGGCATCTCGACCGTCAAGGCGCTGGGCATCAAGGAAACGCGCTCCAGCTATTGGCTCAATCTGAACGTCGATGCCGCCAATACCAATATCAAAATCACTCGATTCAATATGATGTTCGGCGGGATCAATACCTTTATCACGACGCTCGATCAGGTGGCGATCCTGTGGCTTGGCGCCATGATGGTCATCGACAATTCCATGACGCTCGGCATGTTCATGGCGTTCAATGCCTATCGCGGCCAGTTCTCTCAGCGGGCCTCGAGCCTGATCGACCTGGCGATCGGCTTGCGCATGCTGTCGCTGCACAATGAGAGGATATCCGACATCGTCTTTACCGATGCGGAGACGGAGTCCGCGCCGCGACAGGTTTTCCCCTCGGGCACGGGGATTGCCATTGAGGTAAAAAATCTTACGTATCAATATGACGCGCTGTCGCGGCCAATCTTCAAAGACCTGAACATGCGCATTGCGGCCGGCGAAAGCGTGGCCGTCGTGGGCGCCTCCGGCGCGGGCAAGACCACTTTGCTGAAGGTGATGTGCGGTTTGCTCAGCCCCACTTCCGGCCAGGTTTTGGCCGACGCGATGGATATCCATAAAGTCGGGGTGAATAACTACCGTAACGCGATCGCCTGCGTGCTGCAGGACGACCGGCTGTTCTCCGGGTCCATTGCGGAAAACATCAGCGGGTTTGAGGTCAATGCCAATAAAGAGCTGATCATGGCCTGCGCGATACACAGCAATATCCACGATGAAATCATGCAGATGCCGATGGGCTACGAAACCCTGATCGGCGAGTTGGGCAACGGCATCTCCGGCGGGCAAAAGCAACGTCTGTTTATCGCGCGCGCCCTCTATCGCCGCCCGAGTGTGCTGTTTATGGATGAAGCGACCAGCCATCTGGACGTTGAGAATGAGTCGGCGATCAACCGGGCGATATCTTCGCTGAATATTACGCGCGTGATCGTCGCCCACAGAAAGTCGACCATCGACTCGGCCGACAGGGTAGTGGTGCTGGGGGCCGAGAGCGGCGCGCCGGCAGGCGGCGGTGAATAAAGGGCGCTTGCCGGCGCCGGGGCGAAGCCGGCAATGCAGGCTGTCCCCACGGCGAAAATCGCGGTAAAATGCAGCAGTTGACCCTATCGCATTCCATCAGGCCGTCGAACCCGCTATGAAAACGCGCAAACCGCGCCGCCCGCCCGGGCGGTGGATCTATTACATCCTGCATGAAGACATGCTGTGGCCTTGCCCGGTCAAATGGGAGTGGGAGAGCGGCTATAACGCCTGGCTGCCGTTTTACTATTCCCCCACGCTGGAATTCGTCGCCGGCAACCCCGCCCGCGCCACCAAGGTCAGCAGCGGCCGACGTTAAGCGGGCCGCGCGTGCTGCTCGCCTTGCCGCCCGACGTCCGCTCACCTAAGATCATCTCATCACCCACAGGTTTTCCCGGAGCCCCCATGTTGACTCTGTTTCGCACGTCTCTTTGCGGCGCGCTGGCATTGCTGCTGCTCGCCGGTTGTCAGCAGACGGCGCATAAACCGGCGCCGCCGCTGCAGGCGCAGCTGGATCACATCGCTTCGATGCTGGCCGGCGGACACTTCCTGCGCGTGGACTGCGGGCGCAGCGAGATACCGGACGACGTGAAGCTGCAGCGCACCGCAATGCGCGCGGCGCAGCGCCGCGGCTGGGACACGCAGGCGGCAGGGTATCGGCAGTTGCCGGCGCTTACCCAGGCGCGTTACCTGACCCTGCAACAGGACAATCAGCTGCTGACGGAAAAATGCGCTGCGCTCAGCCGCAGTACTGCCCGCTTTATCGCGGCGGCGCAGGCCGATCAGGAAGATTACATGGAGTAGCGCGCCGGCATGCCTTTCGGGCGCGCTTCATGGGCGCCCCAAAATTCTTTGCAGGATAACGATTTATCGATCATCATTTGAAATGATGTTTCACTTTTACCCATCGAGCCCATCTTGAACCTGTATGCCGCACTGCGTCAGCGCGTGGAAAATACGTGCTGG
Organism: Serratia sp. TSA_130.1; assembly: GCF_052691795.1. Taxonomy (NCBI): domain Bacteria; kingdom Pseudomonadati; phylum Pseudomonadota; class Gammaproteobacteria; order Enterobacterales; family Yersiniaceae; genus Serratia; species Serratia sp. TSA_130.1. The sequence goes on along the minus strand of NZ_JBQZFS010000001.1, from coordinate 671,810 downwards.
TACGCCAAACGGAAAAGCTACCGCGTGCTGTTCTGGCGCGAGATCACGCCACTGGCGGTGCCCATCTTTCTGGAGAACGCCTGTGTCCTGCTGATGGGGGTGCTGAGCACCTTTCTGGTGAGCTGGCTCGGCAAAGAGGCGATGGCTGGGGTGGGGCTGGCGGACAGTTTCAACATGGTGATCATCGCCTTTTTCGCCGCGGTGGATCTCGGCACCACCGTGGTGGTGGCCTTCAGCCTCGGCAAGCGCGATCGCCGGCGGGCGCGAGCGGCGGCGCGTCAGTCGCTGGTGCTGATGACCGGCGTGGCGCTGCTGTTGGCGGCGGGCATTCACCTGGCGGGCGAGCCTATCATTGATGTGATCGCCGGCGCGGCCTCGCCGGAGGTGAAAGCGCTGGCGCTCTCTTACCTGCAAACCACGGTGTGGAGCTACCCGGCGGCGGCGATTGCGTTGATCGGCAGCGGCGCCCTGCGCGGCGCGGGCAACACCAAGATCCCGCTGCTTATCAATGGCGGCATGAATATCCTCAATATCATCATCAGCAGCATCCTGATTTACGGCATGCTGGGCTGGCATGGCCTGGGGTTCGTCGGCGCCGGGCTGGGGCTGACGATTTCCCGCTATATCGGCGCCATCGCCATACTCTACGTGCTGGCGATCGGCTTTAATCCGGCGCTGCACATCACGTTGAAAAGCTATTTCACGCCGCTCAAGATGAGCATCCTGTGGGAAGTGTTGGGGATCGGCATTCCCGCCAGCGTCGAGTCGGTACTGTTTAACGGCGGCAAGCTGTTGACGCAGATGTTTGTCGCCGGCATGGGCACCAACGTGATCGCCGGCAACTTTATCGCTTTCTCCATCGCTTCGTTGATCAACCTGCCGGGCAACGCGTTGGGATCGGCCTCGACCATTATCGTCGGCCGGCGGCTCGGCAAAGGCGAGATCGGCCAGGCGGAGCGGCAGCTGCGCCATATTTTCTGGCTGTCGACCCTTGGGCTGACCGCCATCGCCTGGGGCACCGCGCCGCTGGCCGGGGTGTTCGCCGCGTTTTATACCTCGCAGGATGATGTGAAAACGGTGGTGAAAACCCTGATCTGGCTCAACGCCGCCTTTATGCCGATCTGGGCCGCTTCCTGGGTCTTGCCCGCCGGGTTGAAAGGTGCGCGCGACGCCCGCTTCGCCATGTGGGTGACGATGCTCGGCATGTGGGGGGGCCGCGTGGTGGCCGGCTACGCGTTGGGCATCGAACTGGGCATGGGCGTGGTGGGCGTCTGGTTGGGGATGTTCCTCGATTGGGCGGTGCGCGGCGCCTTATTCTACTGGCGCATGGTCAGCGGGCGCTGGCTGTGGAAATATCCGCGGGCCAGGCGCACGGACGCCGGGTGACGATCCGCCGCCGACAGCCGCGGCAAGGTCAATACAGCAGCGTCATCGCGCTGAAGAACAACAGCGTCAAGGCGATGATGATGAGGTTTTGCGTGGCTTTGCGCACCAGTTTGCTGGCGCTCAGGCGGCTGTCGATGACGTAGAGCAGCGGCACCATCAGCAGCACATAGGCGAACATCAGCATGGCGGTAAAGGGCTGCAGGTTCATTCATGTTCCTCCTGGGCGTCATCATGGCCGATCAGGTGTATCAGTACGGCTTGCGTCTGGCGGTGCTGGCCGATAAAGGGCGACGTGGCTGGCGATGCCGGCGCGAACGTCAGGCCGGCGCGTCGCGTTTTCACCGCCGCTTGCAGAATCTTCTTTCGATGCTTCCGAGTATGGTCGACCATGCGCCTCCGAATAGGGCCGCCTGAAGGCGGCCGATCGTTGTATTGCCCATTAAGCTGGAGAGGATCGCAGCCGCTGCCGGGGCCGCAGAGGTATAATATTGCGAATGATAACCATTATCAATAATGGAGGTGAAAAAATTAAGGGTATTGCGAGGGGGCAGCCGGCGGGGCGGGAAAAGAAAAAGCACGCCTTGCGGCGTGCTTTGCGGGGTAATAACGGCGGTGGTTACTTCTGATCGGGCAGGGCGTAAGCGACCACGTAGTCGCCCAGCTTGGTGCCGAAGGAACCGTGGCCGCCGGCGTAGATCAGCACGTACTGCTTGCCGTTGACCTCATAGGTCATCGGCGTCGCCTGGCCGCCGGCCGGCAAGCGCGCTTCCCACAGTTTTTCACCGTTGGTCACGCTGAAGGCGCGCAGGTAGTTGTCCGCGGTGGCGCCGATGAAGAACACGTTACCGGCGGTGGTCACCGGGCCGCCCAGCATCGGCATGCCCATTTTGAACGGTAGCGGCAACGGTGAGCTGTCGCGCACGGTGCCGATGCGTTTTTTCCACACGATGTCGTTGGTTTTCAGATCCACGGCGGAAATGTAACCCCAGGCCGGCTGTTTGCACGGCAGGCCGAACGGCGACAGGAACGGGTTCAGGGTGACGCCGAACGGCACGCCATACTGCGGCTGTACGCCGGACTCGGTGCCGCTGCCGCCTTTATCGCCTTCCGGCGGCTCAATCGGGTTGCCTGGGCCGCGCGGGATCAGTTTGGAGACGAACGGCAGCGCGATCGGGTTGGCGATGGCGATTTCGCGATCGGTATCGACGGCCAGGCCGCCCCATTCGAACATGCCCAGGTTACCCGGGAACACCAGCGTGCCCTGCTCGGAAGGCGGGGTGAAGGTGCCTTCATAACGCAGGCTGTGGAACATCACGCGGCAGACCAGCTGATCATAGATGGTCGCGCCCCACATGTCGGCGCCGGTCAGTTTCTTCTCAGGACGGAAGGTCAACTCGGAGAACGGCTGGGTCGGTGACAGGCGATCGCCCTTGGCCGGGCCTTGCGGTACCGGTTTCTCCGGTGCCGGCACCACCAGTTCGCCGTTGGTACGGTTCAGCACGAAGATGTTGCCGGTTTTGGTCGGCACATAGATGACCGGCACTTTTTTACCGCTCTTGTCGGTAATGTCCGCCAGGGTCGGCTGCGCCGGCACGTCCATATCCCACAGGTCATGGTGGACCGTCTGATAGAACCAGGCCAGTTTGCCGGTGGAGGCGTTCAGCGCCAGCAGGCCGCTGGCGTAGCGTTCCATTTCCGGGGTGCGATCGCCGCCCCAGATGTCCGGAGTGGAAACGCCCATCGGCAGGTAAACGATATCCAGCTTGGCGTCATAGGCGGCAGGCGCCCAGGAGTTCGGCGAGTTCGGCACGAAGTGGTGCTCGTCCGCCGGGATGGCGTTCGGATCTTTCGCGCCCGGATCGAAGGCCCACAGCAGCTTGCCGCTGTTGACGTCGAAGCCGCGGATCACGCCGGAAGGCTCGCGGTTGGAGTAGTTGTCGGTCACGGCACCGGCGACGACGATCACTTTATCGGTGATCACCGGCGGCGAGGTCGGCTCGTAGTGGCCCGGCGTCGCATACGGCATATTGCTCTGCAGGTTCAGCTCACCGTTGTTGGCGAAGTCCGGGCAGGGTTTGCCGGTTTCGGCGTCCAGTGCGAACAGACGGCCGTCGTTGACCGGCAGAATGATGCGGCGTGCGCACATCGCCGGAGCGGCGTCGCCGGCGGCGCCTGCGGCTGCGGCGGTTTCGTGGTAAGACACGCCGCGACAGGTGATGTGCTGGAAGGTTGGGTTGTATTTCAGCTGCGGATCAAACTTCCATTTTTCTTTACCGGTGGCGGCATCCAGCGCGAACAGCTTCTGGTGCGGCGTACACATGTAAAGGGTATCGCGGATCTTGATCGGCGTGACTTCGTTGGTGATCTCACCCGGATCGTTGGCGGTCTTCAGATCGCCGGTCTGGAAACGCCAAACCTCTTGCAGCTGGCCAACGTTTTTGTCGTTGATCTGGCTCAGCGGCGAGTAACGGGTGCCTTCCTGGGTGCGGCCATAGGCCGGCCAGTCGGCGCCGGTGGCGTCTTTCGGTTGTACCTGGGCGGCGTCGAGGGTGCCGTTAATCTCTTGCGGATCGTTGAACACGGCATAGGCCAGCGCGATGACGGTGATCGCCAGCGCCGCGCTCAGCGCGCCGTAGGCGAATTTGCCGTTGGCCACCAGCTTGCGGTAGATAAACGGCAACACCAGCCACAGGCCGAAGAAGAAGGTGACGTCCAGGCGCGGCGTCAGCGCCCAGAAGTCCGGGCCCACTTCCCACAGGGCCCAAATCGTGGTGCCCAGCAGGAATACCGCGTACAGCAGCAGCGCGGTGGCGCGGCGGCGGAACAGCAGCCAGGAAGTCGCCAGCAGCACCAGCCCGGCGATGATGTAATACAGCGAACCGCCCAACTTGGCCAGCCAGATGCCGCCGCCGAGCAGATAAAGCCCGCTCAGCGCGGCAAACAGCGCCGTTATGACGATAAGCGGCGATAGTGACGCTTTATTTTGCATAGCAATACCCTTACCAAAAATGAAAGTCCCCGATTTAGAGATTAAGCCAAATCGGAAAAAACACGCGGTTTCTCCCTATTATTTCAGCGAGAAGCCGCTAGGGTGACGTAAAACCCATCCCGTTTTTTAACCTTAAGGTGCTTTGCCTTATTCAAAGCGATAAGACAAGGTGGCGCCGCCACCCCAGTTGCGCCCCGGCGCCGGCTCGAAGTAGCGGCCGTTGCCTTCGTTGACGATCACCGAACCGACGTATCGGCGATCGAAAACATTGTCCACCCGGCTGAACACGTCCAGCGCCCAGCGGTTCCAGGTAAAGCGATAACCGGCGTTTACGCCGGCCACGGTGTAAGAGGGAGCCTGCGCGCTGTTGGCGTCATTGGCCTGAATGTCGCTCATGTAGCGCAGTTCCGCGCCGGCGTGCCAGCCTTCCGGCGGGGCATAGGCCAGCGAGGCGTAGCCCATGTTGCGGGCGATGCCCGGCAGGCGATTGCCGGCGGGAATGGTTTGGGCCGGGGTACAAACGGCTTTGCCGCACATCTCGCTGCGGTAGGTGGCGTCCAGCAGCGTCCAGGCCATATGCAGGCGCCAGTCCAGCGCGAACTCTTGATCCAGCGCCAGTTCCAGGCCGCGCCGCCGGGTTTTGCCGGCGTTGGCGTAGCTGGTGCGCCCACCGCTGCTTTCCGCCACCACCAGCTCGTTGTCGGTATCGGTCTGGAACAGGGCGGCGCTCACCAGGCCGTTGCCGAGGCGCAGTTTGCTGCCCAGTTCGACGGTGTCGCTGGTGGACGGCTGCAGACCGATGTTCAGGCCGGCCTGGCCGTTGGGGCGATAGGAGAGTTCGTTGATGGTCGGGGTTTCAAAGCCGCGGCCGGCTGAGAGATAAACGTTCCACGCCGGATTGATTTTATAGTTGAGCGAGCCCATCGGCAGCCACTGGTGGTAGCGTTTGCTGCCGCTGTCGTCGCCGTTGCGCGGCGTGATGTAGTAGTCGGTCGAGTCGAAGCTAACCGTGCTGTAGCGCAGGCCGGCGTCCAGCGTCCAGTGCGGCGTCAGTTGCCAGGAGGTTTGCAGGTAAGGATCCAGGTTCCAGATGCGGTTTTTCTCGTTGCGCCGCTGGTCGCCTTTCTCGCCGTAGTCCACTGTGCCGTCTCGCAGAATAAAGTTTTCAAACCCCTGCCGGCGTTCGGTCATGGTTTCATAATCCAGACCGCCGATCAGTGTTACCGGTAACGAGGCGAGAGTATCCTCATGCTTCCAGCGAGTGTCAATGCCCTGATATTTTCTTTCCAGCACGATCACCCCGCCGGCGTGGGTAGGGTTAAGCTGCGGCCCGCGTGGAATGGATTGGTACTGCGTGGTGTGGCGCTCGCCGTGGTAGGCGGTCAGCGTCAGTTCGTCGCGCTCGCTCATCTGGCGCTGATAGCGCAGGCCGGCCTGGGTCTGATCGAGCGACTTGCGGGTGTTGTATTGATCCGCGCGCGGCGCCTGGCGCGGGTTTTCCTTCCATTCCGCTTCGGTCAGTCCGCCCGGATCGCCGGCGTCAATGGAGACGCTGTTGAACATCAGCGTCAGGGTACTGACGTCGTCCAACCGCACGCCGAGCTTGCCGTTGCCGAGGTTTTTCCGCGCGGCGCTGTGATCGCGATAGCCCTGAGTGGTGAAGCGGGTGCCGGAGATAGCGTAGTTGACGTCGCCGGCCTGGGTGCCGTCGCCGGTGGCGCCGGTCGCTTTCACCCCGTAGCGCCAGGTGTTGTCGCTGCCGAAATAGCTGCCGGCCTCCAGCGTTGGCGGCTGGGCGCCGGTCTGGGTGTCAACGTTGATCACCCCGCCCGAAGCGTTGCCGTACAGCGCGGAATAGGGGCCGCGCAGCACCTCGATGCGCTCGACGGAGTTGATGTCGATGTTGGAGGTTTGTCCCTGGCCGTCGGGCATGGTGGCGGGGATGCCGTCGACGTACATGCGCACCCCGCGCACGCCGAACATCGATCGGCTGCCGAATCCGCGTATCGACAGCTGCAGATCCTGCGCATAGTTTTGTCGGTTTTGAAGCTGCAGGCCCGGCACGCTGCCAAGGTTTTCCGACAGGTTAATCTGCGGTGCGGCGTTGCGCAGGTCCTGGCCGTCGATCACGCTAACGGACACCGGCGATCCCAGCTCGGTCAATCCGATGGGTTGCGCCATTACCACCAGCGTATCGCTGTCTTTCTGATCCGCCGCCAGGGCCGAACCGATGCAGACCGGCTGCAGCAATAACAGGGTTGCCGGGGTCAAGACGGGACGTTTTTTATTCATCAGATAATTCTGCCAATAATGCTGAAAAAATTGCCCGCAAGTGGGCGAAAATAGCCATTTGTGACTCCCTGTACTGGCATTCAATGGGAGGGAAACTGCATCCTGCAACGAGTATAGGATATTCCGACACCGTACGCTTTGGAATAGCGCAACTGAAAGATGCGGGTTTTCATTTAAGAAGATTCTCTTTTTTATCGCTTTTCCTGCGATGCCTTTAAATTAAATTTATTTATATTAAATATATTCCTATCTTTGTTTTTAATTTATTTACAATAGTTATTTTATTTATGAATGAAAATCCGTGAATCATTTTGAAATGACAAATTATTTTTTATTTCATTGTTTTTGTTGGTTTTAGTTTATTTGTGTTTTTGTGGCTTTATTTTTTATAAAAATAAAATAATATTCGCTCTTATGTTTTTTAAGTTTTCGCCTAACAGCTCAATCGCATAACCATCACGGTATTTATGCCATGCATAAATATCTATTCATATATTATTGGAATATATTAAAAGGGAATTGATTCATGGGCGCGATCATCGCTTCACCCTATACCCACACGTTTTGGAATGAATACGTCCTCAATCCACACTCCTGCGAGTACAACCTGGTGCTGGATCAGACCATTGAGGGGGCGCTGGACGTCGATCGACTGCGCGCGGCGGTCGAGGGCGTGTGCCGGGACTATATTCTGTTTCACCATGTCCTCGACGACAGCTCGCCGCAATTACGCTGGGTAAAGACGGAGAAGAAAATTGCGTTGGAAACGCTTGATGCCGATTGCGATGCCGGTAAATTAATCAATACGCCGTTCGATCTCCGGGAGGGGCCGCTGTGCCGCTTCTACCTGATTGAGTTGGCGCCGCAGCGCTATAATTTGATCATTGTCGTTCATCATATCCTGATCGACGGCCTGTCCGGCCAGGAGTTCTACAACGCCGTTTCCGCCTATTACAATCGCGGGGCGGCCGTGGCGCCGCCGCAGGCGAATGAAACGGACATTTGTCGATTGTACCGGCGCTATGAGGCGGATATCGCGGCGTTGAAGCAGGACTTCGCTTCCGCGTCATTCTGGGGCGACCGGTTGGCCGAATGCGCCCCGCGCGTAGCGTTGCCTTATCTCCCCGGTGAAGCCCCCGAAGCACCCGGCGCCGGCGAAGTGCGCTTTACGTTGCCGTTCGCCGAGTGGCAGGCGCTGAAGTCCGGCGTCAGGTATGCCAACCCATTCCTGATATTCAAAACGCTGTGGGCGTTGCTGATCGCCCGGCAATCCGCGCAGGACACGGTGCATATCGGTTATCCCGTCGCGCCGGACGGCGGCGAGCCGCTGTTCTTCGGCGCCCAGGTCAACACCGCGGTGTTTCCCTTAACGCTCGCCCCGCAAGCCACATTCAACCAGCTGTACCGCGCGACGCTGGCCTACAGCAAAGCGCTCAAGGTGACGGGCAAGCTGCGGCACAGCCAATTGCCGGTTTATGACATGCTGAACCTCAGCCCGGTGCGCGAGCTGAACGTCAATTTCACTCAGGCTTACCTGAAAGATGCGCCGCTGGCGCTTGACGGTTGCCGCATCGGCGTCAATCACCGTTACAACGTCGATCTGGCCGGTTCGGAACTGCTGCTGGAGTATCAGCCGACCGAGCAGGCCTTTGAGTTTCGCCTGCGTTATCGGCCCGATCTGTTCGACGCCACGCAAATGGCGGAGATGGCGGAGCAGTATCTCGGGCTATTGCAGCGTGCGCTAGCCGAACCGGACGCGCCGATAGCCGCGTGGCCGCAGCTCACGGCGCAGCAGGTTTTACGCTGCCGCGACGCCTGGGAGAGCGAGCCGGACACGGCCGACCCAGGGGCGACACTGCTCGACGGCGTGGCCCGCCAGGCGCGCCGTCATCCGGAACGCATCGCCGTAACCGATGCCAACGGTTCGCTCAGCTACCGCCAACTGGCGCAGCGCAGCGATCGCCTGGCGTTACGGCTGCGGGAAGAATATCGCCGGTTGCGCGGCGCCGCCATGCCGCCAGAGACGCTGATCCCGCTGTATCTGCAGCGCAGCGCGGAAGCGGTGGTGGCGATGCTGGCCATCATGAAGGCGGGCGGCGCCTATGTGCCGCTGGATCCCGCGGCACCGGCGCAGCGCCTGGAATATATTCTGCAAGAGGTGAACAGCCCCATCGTCCTGACGGAAAGCGCATTGCAAGGGGCGGCGCAGCGACTGGCGCCGGACGGCGTTTGCCTGGCGGCGGATGAACCGCTTGCCGATGCGGATGCCGCGAGCCTGCCGAATGTCGAAGCCCGGCAATTGGCCTACGTGATTTACACCTCCGGCACCAGCGGGCGGCCGAAAGGCACGCTGTGTGAACACCGGGGCGCGGCCAACATGGTGTGGGGTCATACGCAGCGTTTGCTGCGCAATGAATCGGGCGCGCTCAACTGCCTGCAGTTCGCGTCGCTGGCCTTTGACGCGCACGTGTTTGAAGTGTTCATGGCCCTGAGCAACGGCCACCGGCTGTTCATCGCGGGCGAGGCGCAGCGGCGCGATCCGGCGCTGTTGTGCGGCCAAATGGCGGCCTGGGGCATCGAAGCCTGTTTCCTGCCGCCGGCGCTGCTTGGCACCTTGCCAGACCTGCCGGCTTCGGTGCGCTATCTCGCGACCGGCGGCGAGGCGACCGCGCAGGAGGCGCTCGACCATTACCTGGCCTGCGGCATGCAGGTTGCCAATCTGTACGGCCCGACCGAGGCTTCGGTCAGCGCCAGTCTGAATATCTATCGCCGCAACGGCGCGCGCAATATCGGCCACGCCATCGCCAATATGCGTTGTTATGTGGTTGACGAGCATGACAATCTAATGCCGCTGGGGGCGGAGGGCGAGCTGTGTCTGGCCGGCGTCGGCCTGGCGCGCGGATACCTGAACCTGCCGGCGCTGACGGAAGCCGCATTCGTCGCCAATCCTTTTGAACTGCGTGAGCCTTACCGGCGCCTGTATCGCACCGGCGACCGGGTACGGCGCTTGGCCGACGGCAGCCTGGACTATCTTGGGCGACACGACCAGCAGATCAAGATCAACGGCTATCGCATCGAGTTGGGCGAGATCGAAATGCAGCTGCGCGCGCTGCCCGAGGTGGCCGAGGCGGTGGTGACCCTGCGCCCCGGCACGACGGACCAACTGGCGGCCTGGTATGTGCCGAAGCCCGGCGCGACGCCGCAGGCCGGCGACCTCTTGCAACGCCTGGCGGCGCAGCTGCCGCATTATATGTTGCCGTCGGCGCTGTCGGCGCTGTCGGCGCTGCCGCTGACGGTGAGCCGCAAGGTCGATTACCGGGCATTGCCGGAACCACTGCCGGTCGAGCGGCAAACGGCGTTTCGCCAACCGGGCACGCCGCTGGAGACTCAGCTTTCTACACTGTTCAATCGGCTGCTGGGCGGCCATGTCGGCATGGACGACAACTTCTTCCGCCTCGGCGGCAACTCCATTATGGCCATCAGGCTGTGTCACGAAGTGAATAAATTGCCGGGGGCGAAGATCTCGGTGCTGACGTTGAATCAGCATCCGACGGTGGCCGCGCTGAGCGAGCATATCGCCGCTCAACGGCAGGCGCCGTCGGATGAGCCGCCCATCCTCGCCGGCGGGCTGCGGGAGGGGCCGTTGTCGCTTCAGCAGTCGCGATTGTGGTTTGTTCAGCAACTGTCGGCGGACGCCACGCACTATCTGTCGCCGGTGCTGCTGCGGCTGGCGCCGGACATCGATGACCAACGTTTTGCGGACTGTCTGCAGGCGATCGTCGAGCGCCACCAGATCCTGCGTAGCCTGATTCGCCAGAATGAGCGGGGCGAAGCCAGCCAGTGGGTCAGCGACGCCGTGCTGCCGGTGCCTTTGCTGACGGTGAGCGGCGCTGAGTTTGACATGGCGCTGGCGCAGGCCTGCAGCCGGCCGATGGATTTGACGCGCGAGCTGCCGCTGCGCGCCACGCGCTATCGTTACCGCGATGCGGCGGGCGGGGAAACGGCCGTTTGTCTGTTGGTATTCCATCACATCGTCTTTGACGGTTGGTCGCTTGAGGTGCTGCTGCAGGAACTGGACGCGCGCTATCGGGGAACGTGGCGTAAGGCGACAGAGCCGGCGCTGCAATACCTCGACTATGCGTGCTGGCAACACGCGCCGGAAAATGTGCAGCGCCGGGCCGACGAATTGGCCTTTTGGCAACGAGAGCTGGCGGGCTGGCAGCCGCTCTCGCTGCCGGTGGATTTTTTGCGGCCGGCGGTCTTCGACGTACGCGGCGACAACAGCGAAGTGCCGCTGCCGGCGGCGCTGGTGAAGGCGCTGGAGGCGTTGGCGCGCCGAGAGGGCGTGACGCTGCATGCCGTGATGCTGGCGGGGTTCATGCTGTTGCTTGCCCGCTACAGCGGTCAGAACGATGTCATGGTGGGTACGCCGCTGGCGAACCGCAATCGCCCTGAGCTGGGGAGTCTGATCGGGTTCTTTGTCAATACGCTGCCTTTACGCCGGCAGATCGACCCCCGTCAGGGCGTTGCCGAGTTTGTGCGAGAGGTTGCGGCCACGACGCTGCGGGCGCAGCAGCATCAGACGCTGTCGCTGGAGGCGCTGGTGGACGCTCTGGCGCTGCCGCGCGACTTTTCGCGGCATCCGCTGTTCCAGGTCATGTTCGCGCTGGAGGGCGAGAGCGGCGCACCGGCGCGTCCGGACTGGCTGTCGGTGGTCGATCTGAGCGCGGATGAGCGCACTGCCAAGTTCGATCTGACGCTCACGCTGACGCCGCAGGGGGAGCAGATGCGCGCGCGCTTCAACTTCGCGTCGGCGCTGTTCAGCAAAGCGTCGATGGATCGGTTGGCCGGCTACTATCTCGCCCTATTGCAACAGATGGCGCGCCACGATGACTGGCCGCTGGAAAATATTCGTCTGCAGCCGCAGAGCCCGGCGCTGCCTGCGGCGCCGGCCTTTAGCTATGCGTTTGAACGCTGCCTGCAACAGGATTTCGTGCGGCATGCGCAGCGCAATCCGCAGGCCGTCGCGGTGATCGACGCGCAGGGGGAAATGACGTACGGCGAACTGCACGAGGCGGCGTTAACGCTGGCCACTCAACTGCGTGTGCAGGGCAAGATGACCGGCGACGCCATCGCCGTCGTTGCCGACAAGGGGCGCCGGCAGCCGATCGCCCTGTTGGCGGCGCTGATGTGCGGCAAGGCGTTTTTGCCGATGGAGGCGACATGGCCGCCGCAGCGGCGGCTGAAGGTGATGGCGCAGGCCGGCATCAATACGTTGCTCAGCGATGCGCCCTGGGCCTGCGACGAAATCAACCTGGTCGAACTGAATGCCGACGGGCTGGCGGCGCAGTTGCCGCTGCCGGAGAGGCGCCTGCCGGCGGTGGAGGCCGGTCCTGACAGCCTGGCCTATATCATTTTCACTTCGGGCTCGACCGGCACGCCCAAGGGCGTGGCGATCGAACATCGCAGCGCGGTGAACATGCTGGAAGGCGTTCGGCGGTATTTTGGGTTCAACGAGCGGGATCGCAGCCTGGCGCTCAGCGCGTTGAGCTTCGATCTGGCGATCTTCGATATTTTCAGCCCGTTGAGCGCGGGCGGCGCGGTTGTGATGCCGGCCGAGCGAGATCGGGTCAATCCGCAAGCCTGGTATCAGCTGATGATGACACATCGAGTGACGCAATGGTTGAGCGCACCGGCCCTGATGGAGCTGTTGCTGGACTATGTAAACGGCGCGGGGCTGGCGGTCGGGCCTGCGCCGGCGCTGCGGGCGGTGATGGTGGGGGGCGACTGGATCGCCACCTCGCTGCCGGAACGCTGCCTGGCCTGGGCGCCGCACGTCCGCTTCTGCAGCGCCGGCGGCGCTACGGAGGCGGCGATCTTCACCATGCTGTATGAGGTGCCGCGAGGCGAGAAAATTCGCTCGGTCAGCATCCCTTACGGTAAACCGTTGCCGCACCAGCGTTGCTACATTCTGGATGCCGGACGACGGCCCGCGGCGCCGGGCGTGCGCGGGGAGATCTATCTGGCCGGTGAAGGGTTGGCGCGCGGGTATTACGGCGATCCGCAACGCACCGCCGAGAGTTTCTTCTGGCATGAGGAGCTGCAGGAGCGGGTGTATCGCACCGGCGACGCGGGCCGATGGCTCGAGGACGGCAATGTGGAGTTCCTGGGGCGTCTCGATCAGCAGGTCAAGCTGAACGGCTACCGTATCGAGCTGGGTGAAATAGAGCATGCCGCGCTTGCCTATCCGGGGGTGATCGCCTGTTGTTGCGTGCTCGTCACCGACCCTCAGCCCTGTCTGGCCGCTTACTTCGTTGCCGATGAGGCGATCGCCCCGCAGGATTTGGCGCAGCATTTGAGCAGCCAACTGCCTCCTTACATGGTGCCGCAGGCGCTGATGCAGCTGGCACAGCTGCCGCTGACCGAAAACGGCAAGATAGCCCGACAGGCGTTGCCGCCGCCGAAAAGGACGGCGCGCGAGTTCGTCGCGGCGCAGAACGAGCGGGAGAACGCTTGCCTGGCGGTGTGGCGCGATCTGTTGCAGCGGCAGGATATCGGCGTGGAGGACAATTTCTTCTCGCTGGGCGGCAATTCCCTTCTGGCGATCCAGGTCTGTTACCAGCTCGGTCAACGGTTGGGGATCGAGGTGACGTTGAGCGAGCTGGGCCGGTTCCCGACGATCCGTTCATTGTGCCGTGCGTTGCTGCGGCAGGGGGAGGGCGCCGCGCCGATGTCGATCCCGCCGCTGCGGCAACGCGAGTATCCGCTCTCCGCTTCACAGCTGCAGCTGTGGTTTATCGAGAACCTGAACGGCGGCGGCAATCTTTATCATGTGCCGATGCTGTTCCGTCTCGGCGAGGAGGTCTGTCTGACGGCTTACGAGCGCAGTCTGCAGGCGGTCGTCGCCCGGCATCAGGTGTTGCACAGCCTGATTGCCCAGAAGCCGTCCCAAATTGCCGTCGCCCGGGCCTGTGAACAAACGCTTTCGCTGGAGCGCGTGGCGCTGGAGGCGGCGCGCTGGCCGGACAGACTGCGGCAGGATATCGATCGGCCGTTTGCCCTGGAGGCGGAGTTGCCGATCAGAGCGAGCGTTTACCAGGTGGCGCAGCCTGATGGCGGGCGGGTGACTTACAGCCTGATCCTGGTGCACCACCTGGCGTTTGACGGCTGGTCGCAGCCGGTGCTGCTGCAGGAGTTGGATGCGCTGTATCAGGCGCAGCGGCAAGGGCGGGAGGCTGAGCTGGCGGCGTTGCCGTTGCAATATGGCGACTATGCCGTCTGGCAGCGGCGCTGGCTGGACTCCGCGTTGGCGGATGAGGCGAAAGCGTATTGGCGACAAGCGCTGGATGGGTGGCAGGCGCTGGAGATGCCGCTCGATTTCGTGCGGCCGGCGCGCTTCGATCATCGCGGCGCCAATCACGTCATCGCGCTGCCGGAGGCCCTGACGATGCAGGCGACGCAGTTCGCCCGGCGGCAAGGCGTCACGCCGTTTGCGCTGTATCTTGCGGCCTTTAATCTGCTGCTCGGTTACTTCAGCGGCCAGCAAGACATTCTGGTCGGCACGCCGGTCGCTAACCGGCCGGTGGCGGAGACCCGCTCGGCGATCGGATTCTTCGTCAATACGCTGCCGTTGCGCTCGCAAATAGACGATGCAGCGTCGCTGAACGATTATGTGCATCGGGTTTTTGATGGCGTGCTGCAGGCGCAGCGGCATCAGAATTTACCGTTGGATCAGTTGATTGAGCTGCTGCAGGTGCCGCGCGATCTGTCGCGCCATCCGCTGTTTCAGACGCTGTTCGCGCTGGAAGAGGCGGGTGAAGCGCCGGCCTGGCTGGCGCCGCAGGATCTGTTGACACACTATCAGGCGGCCAAATTCGATTTGACGCTGAGCATACAGTCGGCGCCGCAAGGCGGCAGGGCGATCTTCAACTATGCCACCGCCCTGTTTGCACCGGCCACGCTGGCGCTGTTGGGTGAGTATTATCTGACGATCCTCACGCAGATCGTCAATCACGGGGAGCAGCGCGTCAGTCAGTTGGCGCTGGTATCGGCGAGTGAAACGGCGCGGCAGCGCGCCTTCCGTCAATCCTGTCCGCCGGCCTACGATTTCGAACGCGCCATCCATCATGATTTTATCCGTCAGGCCGAGCGCGATCCGCAGCGGGTGGCGATCGTCGATGAATGGGGTGAGCTGAACTACGGTGAGCTGTATCGGCGTGCGTTGGCGTTGTCGTTGCAGCTGCGCGAGCATGCGGATATGCGCGCCGACACCATCGCGGTGATGGTGGACAAAGGGCGGGCGCAAATCATTGCGGTGCTGGCGATCCTGATGGCCGGCAAGGCCTATTTGCCGCTGGACGGCGCCTGGCCGGAACGCCGCCGCCTGGATATCGTCGCGCAGTCGCAGACCCGGATTATCCTCAGCAGCCGGGCGTGGGCGGCCCACGGTAACGCCAGACTGTTGACGATCGATCCGCAAGGTGCGGTCAACGCGTTACCGCCGGCGCCGCCGGGTGAGCCGGTCTTGCCGGCGCCTTCCGCGCTGGCCTATGTGATTTTCACCTCCGGTTCTACCGGCACGCCGAAAGGGGTGGCGATAGAACATCGCGGCGCGGTGAACAGCATCATCGATACCTTGCACCAGCTGGAACTCGGCGCGGACGATCGCGGGTTGGCGCTCAGCGCGCTGAGCTTCGACATTTCGGTGTTCGATATTTTCGGCCTGCTGTCGGTGGGCGGCGCCATCGTGATGCCGTCCGAAACCGAACGCTATCAGCCGGAGGCGTGGCATCGGTTGTTGATGACTCAGGGGGTGACCTTCTGGAATTCCGCGCCTTCGGTGATGACGCTGCTGGTGGAGCAGCTGGAGTCCGCCGCGTCGCAGGCGCAGTGGCCGCATCTGCGCAACGTGGTGCTGGTGGGTGAGGTGATCTCGCGTTCACTGCCGGCGCGCATTCGCCAATGGCGGCCAGGGTGCCGGGTAGTCAGCGCCGGGGGCGCGACCGAAAGCTCCATTTGGTCGATTTTGTACGACATTCCGGAAACGCCGATCCTGGCGCCCAGCGTGCCTTATGGCCGGGCGATGGCCCATCAGCGTTTCTATGTGCTGGATCGCCATCTGCGCGTGTTGCCGCCCTGCTTACCGGGGGAGCAGTACATCGGTGGGGCCGGCGTGGCGCGCGGCTATTACCGCAATCCGTCGCTGACCGAGGAAAAATTCATCTACCATCCGGAACTGGGGGAGCGGCTTTATCGCACCGGCGATGCCGGGCGCTATTTGCCGGACGGCAATCTGGAGTTCCTCGGCCGTATGGATTTTCAGGTGAAAATCAATGGCTACCGCGTCGAGCTGGGGGAGGTCGAGCAATGTGCGCTGGCGTTCGGCGCGATCAAATCCTGCTGCGCCGTGGTGCTGTCAGAGGCGCATCGGCAGCGTCTGGCGCTGTATTACGTCAGTGAGGCGCCGCTGGAGGAGTCGGCGCTGCTGGCCTTTATGAGCGGGCAATTGCCGCTATACATGCTGCCTGCGGCCCTGGTGCGGCTGGAAGCGTTGCCGTACAACTCCAGCGGTAAGCTGGATCGCAAGGCGTTGCCGGCGCCGACGGCGAATGAGCCGCAGGCCTATGTCGCTCCCGCGAACGCGCTGGAGCAGCAGTTGTGCGCATTGTGGCAGGAGGCGCTGCAGTGCGAGCAGGTCGGCATGACGGACGATTTCTTCCTGCTGGGCGGCACCTCGATCAAGGCGATCTCCCTGTGCGTCGGCATGGGGGCACTGATGGCCGCGCCGGTGCCGGTGGTGCAGCTGTTGCAAAGCCGCACCCTGAAAAATCTGCTGGCCGCCAACGAGCGCCGTTTGGTCATGCCGCTTAACCGTCGGACAGACGGCGTGCCCGCGGTGTGGATGATCCACCCGGCACTGGTGGGCGCGGAGGCGTTTCATGCTTTCGCTCAGCCGTTGCAAGGGCGACTCAATTGCTATGGCGTCGATAACCATAATCTTTACCATCAACCGACCATCGACTCGCTCGGCGAGCTGGCCGAACGGTATTTGAACGACATGATTGCCGCCGGCCTGCTGCAAGACGCCGGACCGGTGCGCATTCTCGGGTGGTCGCTGGGGGGCATCATCGCGCTGGAGATCGCCGCTCGCCTGGAGGCGCGCGGCTGCCGTAACGTGCAGCTGTATCTGCTGGACAGCTTCTATCGGCAGACCACGGCGGAGCTGCCGCTGGAGCAACTGCTGCCTGCGCTGGGCATCGAGGGCGAGGCGGCGACACGCGCCATGGCCGCCGGGCAGGCGGAGCGGCGGCTGTCAGAGGGAAGGCTGAGCCGCCGATTGCAGACCACGAAAGTGACGCTGTTTAAGGCGACGGAGGGTAACCCGCAGTTGCCGGAGGCGATAACGGCGCCGCTGCTGGCGCTGGAAGATAATGGACTGGGCGCGGTTTGCGCGCAGCTCAAGATTATCCCGCTGGCCTGTCATCATCATAATATTTTGCAGTGTGAGGAGGCGATCGGACAAGTGCTCAACGATGACGTTTGATTCATGAGCCTGGTTCATAAGCTCAAGCGTATTTCGCCCCATAGTCATGGCGGCAGTCGCGTTTTACAGTCACCACACCGGAACGGCGCCGCGTCAGGCGGGGCCGGTATCAATCAGTGGGGGAGTGAAGATGCAAACACGCAAATTGGGGCGCGAAGGGCTGGAAGTCTCGGCGTTGGGGTTGGGCTGTATGGGACTGAGCTTTGGCTACGGCCCGGCCACCGATAAACGGCAGGCGATCGATCTGATCCGCGCCGCGGTCGACGAAGGCGTGACGTTCTTCGATACCGCGGAGATTTACGGTCCGTTCACGAACGAGGAATTGTTGGGCGAAGCGCTGGCGCCGGTGCGCGATCGGGTCGTCATCGCCACCAAGTTCGGTTTCGACTTGCCGCAGCCGGCGGGGCAGCAGGTGTTGAACAGCCGTCCGGAGCATATTCGCCAGGCGGTGGAAGGTTCGTTGAAGCGCCTGCGGGTGGAGACGATCGATTTGCTGTATCAGCACCGTGTCGATCCCGAGGTGCCTATCGAGGAGGTGGCCGGTACGGTGCAGCAACTGATTCGCGAAGGGAAAGTGAAGTATTTCGGCCTGTCGGAAGCCGGTGCGCAAACCATTCGGCGAGCTCACGCGGTGCAACCGGTCACGGCGCTGCAAAGCGAATATTCGCTGTGGTGGCGCGAGCCGGAGCGTGAAATCTTGCCGACGCTGGCAGCGCTGGGCATCGGTCTGGTGCCATTCAGCCCGCTCGGCAAGGGCTTTCTCACCGGCGCCATCACCGAGGACACCACCTTTGACAGCGGCGATTTTCGCAACGTGGTGCCGCGCTTCAGCGCCGAAGCGCGCCGGGCCAATCAGGCGCTGGTGAGCGTGCTGGGGCAGATAGCGCAGCGCAAGGGCGTGACGCCGGCGCAGATCGCCCTGGCCTGGCTGCTGGCGCAGCAGCCGTGGATCGTGCCGATCCCGGGAACCACCAAGCGTCACCGGCTGGAAGAAAATCTTGCGGCGGCGTCGGTGGTGTTGGCGGCGGACGAACTGGGTGAGATTGAGCGTGCGCTCTCCGCTATCGACGTGATTGGCGATCGCTACCCGGCGCATCTGCAGAAAAACGTCGGGCGTTAAGCCCCGCGCCGCAGCGCCTCAATCAGCAGCGCAAAGGCGGTGGTGTGTTGCCTGCGGCTTGGATAATAGAGGTAATAACCGGGAAACGGCGGACACCAGTCGTCCAGCGCCATCTGCAACCGCCCGTCGGCCAGCGGCTCGGCGACGGTATCTTCCGGCACAAAGGCGATGCCGAGGCCGAGCTGCGCGGCGTCGATTCGCTGGCGCAGGCTGTTGAAGGTCAGTTGCCCCTCCACCCGCACTTTGATCTCCCGGCCATCGCGGGCAAATTCCCAGGCGTACAGCCCGCCGAGGGTGGGCAGGCGCATGTTGATGCAGCGATGGTTTTGCAGCGCTTGCGGCGTAGCGGGGAGGCCGTAACGGGCGAAATAGTCAGGGGAGGCGACGGGCACCATGCGCATATCCGGCCCGATGCGCACCGCGACCATGTCCTTCGCTACCTGTTCCCCCAGCCGAATGCCGGCGTCGAATCGCCCGGCGACGATGTCGGTCAGGCTGTTGTCGATGGTGATTTCCACGTTGATATCCGGGTAATCGACGAGAAAAGTGCGCAGCACCGGCCATAGCACCGCATCCACCGCGTGTTCGCCGGCGGTGATGCGGATGTTGCCGGCGGGCCGATCGCGCATTTCACCCAGCGCGTTCAGCTCGTTTTCTATCTCCGCAAAGCGTGGACCAATGCTGTTGAGCAACCGCTCACCGGCCTCGGTGGGGGCGACGCTGCGAGTGGTGCGCGTGAGCAAACGCAGCGCCAGGCGTTCTTCTAGGCCGCGAATAGCGTGGCTGAGCGCCGATTGGGAAACCCCAAGCTGTGCCGCCGCTTTGGTGAAGCTGCGCTCCCTGGCCACCATCAGGAAAGCGATCAGATCGTTAAAGTTTTCTTTCAACATATCGGCACCGAAGAGGAGGGTGAGCGCACTGTCGCGCGTAGATTTATGAATTGAGCTCATAGCTCCTTGCGCATTCTACCCGCTAGTCGCCGGAAAAGCATGGCGCTATCTTGACATCACTCACTCATGATTATCAGCGCCGGCTGTGAGATCCGGCGCGGAGGACACGACAGATGAAAATACAACGCAGCGGTTCTATCCCATCACAGCGCGGTTCGGCGGATTACTTTACCGGGCAGGTACGCATCGACGCGCCGTTCGCCGGTGATGCGCCGGCCAGGGTGGGCGGCGCGACCGTCACCTTCGAACCCGGCGCCCGCACGGCATGGCATACGCATCCGCTCGGCCAGACGCTGATCGTCACTCAGGGGCGCGGGTGGATCCAGATGTGGGGCGAGAAGACGCAGGAGATGCACCCCGGCGATATCGTTTGGATACCGGCCGACGTCAAACACTGGCACGGTGCGACACCGGACACCGCCATGACCCATATCGCCATCGCCGAAGCGGTGGACGGTAGCCCGGTGACCTGGCTGGAGCCGGTCAGCGAGGCGGACTACCGACCATAACGCCGATCAGGCCGGGGGGCTCTGTTCGCAAAACCGCAGGCGGTTGCCGAACGGATCGGTGAGGTTGAGCTCTTTGCCCCAGTCGACAACCTCCAGCCCCGGCCTGGCATAGCGATAGTTTTTGGCCGTGAGCTCCTGGTGCAGCGCGTCGATATCGTGCACCGGGATGAAAATGGCGGCGCCGGGCGTGCTGTCGCCATAGTGTTCGCTCAGGTGCAGCGTCAGCTCTGAGCGGGCGATCTGCATGTACAGCGGCAGATCTTTGCTGAAACGGTGCTCCCACGCCAGCGTGAAACCGAGAAAATCCAGATAAAACTCTTTGGCCTTGTCGACTGAAAAGATACGCAGGATCGGAATGGCGGGGGAGAGCGTCATCATTGTTGACCTCACTGTCGCGTTAGCGGCAGCCGATATGGATATCGGCTGCGTCGGGGCCGGTATAGGCTTCGAAGTCGGTCAGGAAGCGACGTTCGATTTCCGGGTGTTGCTCGAAGTAGGCCCAGATGGCTTGCCAGCCTGCGATAACCGCCGCCGGCATGGCGCCACGGGCCTGGAACACCAGATAGCGGCCGGGTTGGATGTGCAAACCGCTCTCTGCCGCGCTGCCGGCGGTGACGTCAAACGGCCCGCTGGCGTCGGAGGCGTAATTGGAGTAGACCCCGTAAACCGGCATGGCGGGCGACGTGGCGAAAAAGTCTGACCACAGCGCCGGGATTTTAGCCGTCTCGGGCTGGGTTTCGTCCTGATTGGTGGTTCTGATTGTCAGGCCGACGACGTAAAAACCGGGCAGGTGTACCGAGAGAGGCTGCATAGAGGCAATTCCTTTTAACCGCTGAAAAGATGCCTAAAGGTAGCAAAGGCTCCCCAAAACCGCCAGACAGGGCCCCCGCAGACGCGGGGACCCTCGCATCAGGCGCCCAGGCCGCCGAGGCACAGGTATTTGATCTCGAGATAGTCTTCGATGCCGTATTTTGAGCCTTCACGGCCCAAACCGGAGTGTTTCATGCCGCCGAACGGCGCCACTTCGGTGGAGATCAGCCCTTCGTTGATGCCGACAATGCCGTACTCCAGCGCTTCGGCCACGCGCATCACCCGGCCGATGTCGCGGCTGTAGAAGTAAGCGGCCAGGCCGAACGGCGTGTCGTTGGCCAGTTCGACGGCGTCGGCTTCCTGGCTGAAGCGGATCAGGGGCGCCACCGGGCCGAACGTCTCCTCGCGGAAGATTTTCGCCGTGCGCGGCACGTCGGTCAGGATGGTCGGGCTGAAGAAATTGCCGCCCAGCGCGTCAGGCTTGCCGCCCAGCAGCACCGAGGCGCCGTGCTCGACGGCGTCGGCGATGTGCTCGCGCACTTTCTCCACCGCGTCCGGGTTAATCAACGGGCCGATGGTGACGCCGTCATCCAGGCCGTTGCCGACTTTCAGCTTGGCGACGGCGGCTTTCAGTTTGGCGGCGAAGGCATCGTATACGCCGTCTTGCACCAGAAAACGGTTGGTGCAGACGCAGGTCTGGCCGGCGTTGCGGTATTTCGAGGCGACCGCGCCGGCCACGGCGGCGTCCAGATCGGCGTCGTCAAACACGATAAACGGCGCGTTGCCGCCCAGCTCCATGCTGGTTTTCTTGATGGTGGGCGCACACTGGGCCAGCAGCTGCGCCCCCACTTCGGTGCTGCCGGTGAAGGAGAGTTTACGCACGTCCGGGTTGGCGGTGAGTTCGCCGCCGATGCCTTTGCTGGGGCCTGTTATCACGTTGCACACCCCGGCGGGCAGCCCGGCGCGCTCCGCAAGTACGGCGATCGCCAGCGCCGAGAACGGGGTCTGGCTGGCGGGGCGGATCACCCCGGTGCAGCCCGTCGCCCAGCCGGGGCCGGCTTTGCGGGTGATCATCGCCGCCGGGAAGTTCCACGGAGTGATGGCGGCGAACACGCCGATCGGCTCTTTTTGCACGATGATGCGGCGACCGGCCTGCGGCTGCGGAATCGTGTCGCCATACACCCGCTTGCCTTCCTCGGCGAACCATTCGATAAAGGAGGCGGCATAGGCGATTTCACCGCGGCTTTCGGCCAGCGGTTTGCCCTGTTCCGCCGTCATGATGCGCGCCAGATCCTCCTGATTTTCCATCATCAATTCAAACAGCCGCCGCAGCTTGCCGGCGCGCGCTTTGGCGGTCAGCGCACGCCAGGCGGGCAGCGCCTTTTTGGCGGCGGCGATGGCGCGCGCGGTTTCTTCGGCGCCGAAGGCCGGCACATGGCCGACCAGCTCGCCGTTGGCGGGGTTATGAATGGCGATCGTGTGGCCTGCTTTGGCCGGCAACCATTGCCCGTCGATGTAATTGGCCTCGCGGAACAGCGTGGGATCCTTGAGGGTAGCGCTGATGCTGGTGCTCATTGGTCTCTTCCTTTGCTGAGTTCAACAGAATGGTCTATCCCATACGGCTACCCTTTACCCTAGCAAATTTTGCCGCCGCCGTTTGTCAAGGTGGCGACAAGATGAGCGTTTTCTTCATGCGCACCTTCTGTACAAAAAACATCCGCCGGCGAGCCGATACTGAAAGAGCAGGCATATGACCCTTTTCGATGTGATTAAAAGGAGTGTGCGAATGATGAAATCAGTGGACAGGCATCTCGCGGCCTACGGCAGCGAAATGGATTTTTTGGCGTCGAGCATTGCCCTGATGGAATGGCAAGGGCGGCAGATTGACGCCGGGCAGGTGGCCGGCAATATGTCGGAGCAGCAAAGCCGCCTGTTCTTTGCGCGGTTAAATTATTTTCGTCAGCTTTATCAGGCCGCATCGGCGGCCGAACACAGCCTGTAATTTCCGATCCAGCCCCGCCGCCGCGGGGCTTTTCATTTCAGCTCAGCGGCGCCACACCCCGGTCGCCAGCGTCGCCGGCGAATACTCCAGATTACGCCCCCGCCACGGCAACGCCGCCGCAAAACGCCAGGCGCGGCGCACGTCAAATCGCCAATAGCGTTCCGCCCCTTCGACGCCGGGATCCCCTTCCGCCTGCCAGAGGATTTGCGTTTCCCCCTGCAGATGCAGCACGTCGCCGCGATCGAAATCGATGAACAGCAGCGCCGCCCGCGGTTCGGCCAGCAGATTGCCCAGCGTGTTCATGTAGCGGTTGCCGCGAAAGTCCGGCATCCACAGCGTGTCACCTTCCAGGTGGATAAAGCCGGGGCGGCCGCCGCGATGGGAAATATCCACGCCGCCCTGCGCCAGTGCCAGGTGCGCGCAGCTGGCGACGAAGCAGGTGTCCGCGGCGCGGATCAGCGCCTGCGCCGCCGCATCCAGCACGGCCAAATGCTCAATCGGCTGCGGCCGGCTGTCCACCGGGTAGAGTTCGCGGCGCTGAATGTACTGCGGGCAGTTGCCGAAGCTTTGCTGAACGAGGATTTCCACCCGGTTTTTGTCGGTGCGGCCGATGGCGCCGTTGGCGCGGTTGCGCCGCCGGTTGCTGAAATCCAGCCCCAGCGCGCCGACCGGCTTGCCGGGCAGCAACAGCGCCTGGGCGGGATCGTCGCCGCGGCGCGGCGCGCTGATGCGTAAATGCGTGTCGTCCGGCGTGCGTAAAAATCCGGGCGGGCCGGTGAACAGGGTGGCGATGGGCCAGCCTTGTTCATCCAGCGTGGCGACAAACAGGTAGGGCAGCGCGGCGAAAAACGCGCGATGCTGATCCGGCATCGCGGGGTAGATGCCGCCGCCTACGCTGCCAAACCCGGCCAGCGTCTGCGCGCGCAGCTCATCGGGATGGAACAGTTGAGGGATCATGGCGTCAGCTCCCCGCCGGTTCCGGCAGGGCCGGCATGGCAAAGAAGCCGGGCAGTGCAGCGATGCGCGCCGCCCAGCGACGTATCGCAGGGTAAGGCGACAGTGAAATGCCGCCTTCAGCCGCGACCGCCACGTAGCTGTGGCAGGCCAGATCGGCGATGGTGGGGTGTTCGGTGGCCAGGTAGTCCCGCTCGCTCAGATGCTGTTCCATCTGCGGCAGGAAACGATCGCTGACCGCCCGCGCCGCCTGATAGTCCTCCGGCACGGCGAATTGGGCGATCAGTCGGCAGGCCGCCGGGCCGTAGCGGACTTCACCGGCGGCTTTGGAAAGCCAGGCCTGCACTCGCGCCGCCGCGGCCGGCTGTTCCGGCAGCCAGTGGCTGTCCGGCGCATAGCGCTTCACCAGATAGACCAGAATGGCGTTGCTGTCGGCCAGCGTCAGATCGCCATCCTGCAAGACCGGGATCTGGCCGAACGGGTTGAGCCGGCGGAAGGCTGCGCTCTGCCGTACGTCCGCCGAGGCTTCGACCCATGCATAGGGCAGCGCCAGCATGCGCAGCAGCAACGCCACGCGATGAACGTGGCCGGAAAGCGGGGTGCCGTAGAGTGTGATGGTGGACATGGCGTTTCTCCTCAGTGCTTTTTGTCAGCATACTCTTGCGTTGAACGAGCGAAATCCGGCAATGTGGAAATTGATAATTTCACTTTTCGGAAGAATCTATGGATCGGTTAGACGAGTTGGCGATTTTCGTGGCGGTGGTGCAGCAAGGCAGCCTGGCGGCGGCCGGGCGCAAACTGCGGCGTTCGGCGCCGGCGATCACCCGGGCCATCGCCGCGCTGGAACAGCGTTTCGGCACCCGATTGGTGGAGCGCACGACCCGGCGGCTGGCGCCCACCGAGGCGGGTGCGCGGCTGTTGGAGCGCGCGCAACGGCTGCTGCAGGATTATCAGGCGGTGGTGCAGGATACCGCCGAAGCGCAGCTGAGCGGCTTGCTGCGCGTTACCTCGCCGGTGCAGTTCGGCCGCCGGTACGTGGCGCCGGTGGTGATGGCATTTCTCGATGATTACCCGCAGATGCAGATCGAAATGGTATTGAACGATCGCAATCTCGATCTGATTGACGAAGGGTTGGATATCGCGGTGCGCATCGGTCATCTGCAGGACTCTTCCCGCGTGGCGCGGCGCCTGGGGCAGGTCAGCCGGGTGACGGTCGCCAGCCCGGATTACCTGGCGCGCTGCGGTGAACCGCGATCGCCGGCGCAGCTGGCGGAGCACGCCACCATCGTCGGCACCCAGCGGCCGTCGCTGCGCGAATGGCGCTTCGGCCCGCAGGAAAACGGCGAGCGCGTGCGATTGACGCCCCGGCTGTTGCTCAACGACGTGGAAGCGCAACTGCTGGCGGTGCGCGCCGGCAAGGGCGTCGCCCGGTTGCTCTCGTATCAGGTGGCGGACGATTTGGCCGCCGGTACGCTGGTGCGGCTGTTGACGGATCATGAGCCGTTGCCGATGCCGGTACAGCTGGTGGCGCAGCAGGCGCAGCACATGCCGCTGAAGGTGCGTGCCTTTTGGGATTATGCATTTGAACGGCTCAGCGCCTTGCCGCAAATTCAGCTGGACGGGCGGGGGAAATAAACGCAAAAAGTTTCATGGGTTAAACTTTTTCATTATTCATCAGGTTTTATTTTACCGGGCGCGCATTGCTGATGCGCCCGTCTTGACAATAATTTTGTCGGTGCTAATAGTTAATTCACATCTTAAATAATAAACGAAGTTTAATATATGAAACCACTTGCGGGGAGTTATGACAACGGCGCCACGGTGGATAATGAAGCGGCTATTTTGACTTCATTTCAAACCCGCAGCGCGGCTGTTTATAAACAGACGCGCCATGAAAATAATATTGCTTATGGCAACGGCGAACGCGAAACATTTGATTGGCTCTATTCTGCAAAGCAGCATCAGGGGACGTTAATTTTTATTCACGGCGGCTATTGGCAATTTTGCGATAAGGCGGATTTCGCCTTTATCGCCGCCGGGCCGCTGGCGTTGGGTTTGGACGTGGTGTTGGTGGAATATGCGCTCGCACCGGCGGTGGATCTCGACGAAATATGCCGACAGATCGGAATGGCGCTGGATGCCATTCAGCGCCGCCTGCCGCCGCACTACGCCCATCCGGTTTATCTGTGCGGCCATTCCGCCGGCGGGCAGCTGGCGGCGCTCTGGCAGCAGCATGCGTTGGTGGATGCCGTCTTTCCCATCAGCGGCCTGTTCGAGCTGGCGCCGCTGCAACAAAGTTATGTCAATCGGGCGCTGCAGTTGACCACGCGGCAAATTGAAACGCTCAGCCCGGCGCGCCGCCTGCCGACGCGCGGCAAGCCGCTTACGCTGTATTACGGCGCATTGGAGCTGCCGGAACTGAGAGGTCAGTCGCAACACTATCATGCGGCGCTGCGCCAACGCGGGCTGCCGGCTGAACTGGTCGCGGTGCCAGGCGCCAACCATTTCACCATCCTGGATGCGTTGTTCGCCGCCGACGGCGCGCTGCTTCGCCAACTTGACCACCACGGGAACCACTGACATGCGCGAGATTGTAGAGACCGGGCTGCCGGATATCGGCCAGCCTTTTTCCTGGGCCACCCGGGGCGGCGGCATGCTGTTTACCGCCCATGGCCCGGTGCGGGCGGACGGCAGCATCGACACCGGCGCGCCGGAGCGACAGATTGCGCTGACCTTCGATAACCTGGCGCAGACGCTGAAGGTGGCGGGCAGCCACAGCGATAAGGTGCTGCAGGTGATCGTGTATCTTACCGACGTTAACGACGTTAAATGGCTCGATGATATTTACCGGAAATACTTTAATTATCCTTATCCCAATCGCTCCACGGTTATCGTCGAGAAATTGGTGGTGCCCGGAATGAAAATAGAAATTACCGTCAGCGCCATCGCCTGATTTAATTTCTCCTTAAGCCTGTCTTCATATTAATTCAATAACGAGTTAAGGATGCGTCATGTTTAAACAGATTGCACCTTCCGCCGCCGATCCTATTATGTCGCTGATGGAAGCCTATTTGCAGGATCCCAATCCGAAAAAAGTGAATTTAGGCATTGGGCTGTATTACGATCGGCAGGGGAATATTCCGCTGATGCAGGCGGTTGAGGCGGCCGAGCAGCGGTTGCTGGCGCTGCGCCGCCCGCACGGTTATCCGCCGATCGAAGGTTCGCCGCAGTTCGCCCGCCAGGTGCAGGCGCTGCTGTTCGGTGAGCAACAGGCGGCCGAGATCGCCACGGTGCAGACCGTCGGCGGCTCCGGCGCGTTGAAGCTGGCGGCGGATTTTTTGCGCCACTTTCTGGCGCGCGGTGAAATCTGGGTGTCCGATCCTACCTGGGCCAATCACTGGGCGATTTTCGAAGGCGCCGGGCTGCGGGTGAATACCTATCCCTACTTTGATGAAGCGGCGGGCGGCCTGCGTTTCGCCGCCATGCTCGACGCGTTGGACAGCCTGCCGCCCGGCAGCGTGGTCTTGCTGCACCCTTGTTGCCATAACCCGACCGGCACCGATCTGACGGCGGAGCAGTGGCGCGCCACGCTCGCCGTGCTGCAGCGACGCAGCCTGCTGCCGCTGTTCGACATCGCCTATCAGGGCTTCGGCGACGGGCTGGAGGAGGACTGCTTTGCATTGCGCGAAGCGCTGAAAACCGATCTGCCGTTTTTGGTCTGCAATTCGTTTTCCAAAAACGTCGCGCTGTACGGCCAGCGTCTGGGCGCGCTGTCGGTGCGCTGCGCCGACGCGGAAAATGCCGCCAACGTCAAAGGGGCGTTAAAAACGCTGATCCGCCGCAGCTATTCCTGCCCGCCGACGCACGGCAGCCAGATCGTGGAAACCCTGCTTGGCGATGCCGAACTCGGCGAGCTTTGGCGCGATGAGCTGGCGGAAATGCGCTCGCGCATCAAGCAAATGCGTGAACAGCTGGCCGCCGGGCTGGCGCAGGGCGGCTCTTCGCTGGATCACCGGCGCATTCGCGAGCAGCGCGGCATGTTCAGCTATACCGGCCTGAACGAAGCGCAGCTGCAGACCCTGCGGCAGCGCTACGCCATCTATCTGGTCTCGCCCGGCCGCATGTGTCTGCCGGGGCTTAACCCCGGCAACATCGACTATGTGACCGCCGCGATCCTCGACGTCACCCGCACCGCCTAACTCCGCTCGGGAACCCAGCCATGCCACAGATGAATGATTTTGAGCATATCGCCCGCCGCCAGGGCGGGTTGAACAAGCATCTTACCGCCGGGCAGATGTCGATGCTGGCGATCGGCGGCGCCATCGGCACCGGGCTGTTTCTCGGCAGCGCCTACGCCATTCAGATGGCGGGGCCGTCGGTATTGCTGAGCTACCTGATCGGTGGCGTCATTGCGCTGCTGCTGATGGGCAGCCTGGCGGAAATGACCTCCGAACACCCGACGCCCGGCTCGTTCGGCGACTACGCCGAATTCTACCTCGGCCCGCTGTTCGGTTTTCTGGTGCGTTACTCTTACTGGTCCTGCGTGGTGCTGGCGGTGGGCACCGAAGTCACCGCCATCGGCATGTACATGCAGTTCTGGTTCCCGGCGACGCCGACCTGGCCGTGGGTGCTGCTGTTCTCGGCGGCGGTGATCGTCGTTAACGTGATCGGCGTGAAATCGTTCGGCCAGGTGGAATACGCGCTGTCCACCGTCAAAGTGACGGCGATCGTGGCGTTTATTCTGATCGGCATCGGCATTCTGGCGTTCTCGGGCAACCCGGCCTATGGTCTGCGCAACCTGACCGCCGGCGGCTTTATGCCGTTTGGCGTCAAGGGCATGTGGTTCGCGGTGATCGTGTCCATCTTCAGCTACCTGAGCATTGAAATGATCGCGGTGGCCGCCGGCGAGGCGAAGAATCCGGTAATTGCGGTGAAGGCGGCGTTCAAGGGCACCATCGTGCGGCTGTTCATCTTCTACATGCTGTCGATCGCCCTGATGCTGGCCATCGTGCCCTGGCGCCAGTCCGGCACCGGCGAAAGCCCGTTCCTGATGGCGATGAACGTGATCCATCTGCCCGCCGCCGCCGGTATTTTCAACTTTATCGTGCTGGTGGCGGCGCTGTCGGCAATGAACAGCCAGCTGTATATCACCACTCGCATGATGTTCTCGCTGTCGCGCGCCGGGCAGGCGCCGGCGGCGTTGGGGCGCGTCAGCCGGCGCGGTATTCCGGTCAATGCGCTGGCGATGTCGTGCATCGGTATCGTGGTGTCTATCGTGCTGAGCCTGGTGGCGCCGGAAACCTCGTTCGCCGCCATGATGTCTATCTCGGTGTATGGCGCCTGCTTTACCTGGCTGATGATTTTCGTTACCCACCTGTTCTTCCGCCGCCGGCATCGGCAGACCCACCTGAAATTTCGCATGTGGGGCTTTCCCTATACCACCTTGCTCGGCGCCGGGCTGATGACGGCGTTGATGATCTCGACGGCGTTTACCGAATTCTTCCGCATGACGCTGTGGTTCGGTATTCCGTTCACTTTGCTGCTGGTGGCGGCTTATCACTTCCAGAGCCGCCGCGCGGCTACGCCGTCGCCGTTCAAGGCGCCGGAGGTGGAGTAATAAGGGGAGGGGCTGAGGCGCATCTCAGCCCCGGGGATTAAAGCTGGCTTTTCGGGATCAGGTGGTCGCCGAAGCTCAGGCGCCGGCGGCCCGGTTCGATTTCGGTCAGCGGCGCCACTTCGTGCAGCGAGGATTTGCAGCGCTGCACCAAATCCTGATACTCGCGGGTGCCGGCGATCTTCCAGGCCAGCTCCTGTTCGGTCAGATCGCGCAGCACGCGCGCCGGGCTGCCGACCACCAGCTTGTTGGCTTCGATCACCGCCGCGGCTTTGACGAACGCCATCGCGCCGACGATGGTGTTCTCGCCGATCTCCGCACCGTCCATCACCACCGCGTTCATGCCCACCATCGCGTTGCGGCGAATGCGGCAGCCGTGCAGGATGGCGCCGTGGCCGATATGGCCGTCTTCTTCCACCACCGTGTCCTGCTGCGGGAAGCCGTGCATCACGCAGTTGTCCTGAATGTTGGCGCCGTCGCAGATCACCAGGCGGCCAAAATCGCCGCGCAGGCTGGCGTTCGGGCCGATATACACGTGTTTGCCGACGATCACGTCGCCAATCAGCACCGCCGTCGGGTGCACGTAACTGCTGGGGTCAACGACCGGCGTCAGGCCGTCAATCTGATACACAGGCATAGCGTGAGTTCCTTAACATGTAGGGTCGCGCGGCAGGCCGCCGAAGCGCCGATAGTAGCCGGCGGCCGGCGCGGGCAGGGCGCCGATGGTGGTCTCCGCCAGCGCGCTGACGTAGTCCGTCGCGGCGCGATCGACCTGCTGATAGAGATTGATGCACAGATTGCGGGCGATCTGGCCCTCCCACTGGGCGGGCAGCAGCGCGTCCGGCAGCAGCGGATCTTTCAACACCACGCGACGGAAGAAGTGAATCAATAATAGCTTAATCTGGAAACAGCGCAGCGGCGTCAGCGCCGCCGGGTCGACTTCGCGCAGCAGCGCCATCAGCGGCCGGAAAGAGACGATAAACTCATGATAACCGGCCGCTACCTCGCTCAATGACCAGCAGTCGGCCACCAGTTTCTGCAGCGTTTGCTCGGAGCGATTGTAGGGGTAATCGGCGCGGAAGTAGATCACCTGCTCGCTGGCGTTCAATTCGCCGAGCAGCGCCGTCACGTCGGTTTGCGCATGGGTGGGGGCGGCCATCAGGTTGTTGGCGATCTGCCCGAACCCGAGCCAGCCCAGCTCTTTTTTCAGCCGCGCGCGCGCGTTTTTTTCGGCGCATTCCAGCAGCAACAGCTCCCATTTGCCGTCCCAGGCGGGCTGCTCGCGCAGATAGATCTTCGATTCGGCGTGGCGGAACTGGCGCATGCCCTGCTCGGTCACGCGGTAGAAGCTGCGGCGGCCGATTTTCTCCACCGCCAGCCACCCCTCTTTCTGCAGGCGGAACACCGAGGTGCGCACGAAGCGATCGCCGAAACCGAAGGCCTCCAGCAGCGCGCTCAGGCTGCCGAGCCACACTTCGCCGCCGCGGTGGCTGAGCGCGTCGCCGTACAGCGAAATGATCAGCGACGTGCCGCTGATCGGCTGGGCGTCGACGGCATGGCGAATGAACTCATCCAGTTTATGTTCCATATTTTTCCATGGGTTAGCCTTCGATGAGCCACAACATTACCATAATTTGATTTGGGGCGGCGTCATCCGTGACGCCGTGCGCCTCAGCGCGGCCGCAGATCGACCACGCGCTGCGCCTTGCCTTCCGAGCGCGGAATATCGCCGCAGTTGGCGATGCTGACGTCGGTGCTGACGCCCACGATCGATTTGATGTGGTGGCGCAGCTGGTGGCAGATATCGCAACGCTGCTGATGGCTGAGGCTGAGCGCCGATTCTTTCAGCTCGACGCGCACCGCCAGCGTGTCCAGATGCCCGCTGCGGCTGACCTGCAGTTGATAGTGCGGCGACAGCTGCTCGAACTGCATGATCTGTTCTTCCACCTGCGACGGGAAGACGTTGACGCCGCGGATGATCAGCATGTCGTCGGAGCGGCCGGTGATTTTGCCCATGCGGCGCATCTGGCGCGCGTCGCCCGGCAGCAGCCGGGTGAGATCGCGGGTGCGGTAGCGGATCACCGGCAGCGCCTCTTTGGTCAGGGTGGTGAACACCAGTTCGCCGTGCTCGCCGTCCGGCAGGGCGATACCGGTCTCCGGGCAGATGATCTCCGGCAGGAAGTGGTCTTCCCAAATGGTGGGGCCGCCGCCGCTTTCCAGACATTCCATCGCCACGCCCGGCCCCATCACCTCCGATAGGCCGTAAATATCCAGCGCCTTGATGCCCATGCGGGTTTCGATTTCGTGGCGCAGGGCTTCGGTCCAGGGTTCGGCGCCGAACACGCCGAGCCGCAGCGAGCAGCCGCGCGCGTCGCCGCCCATTTTGCGCTCCAGTTCATCGATCAGCGTCAGGCAGTAGGACGGCGTCACCATGATGATGTCGGGTTTGAAATCGAGGATCAGCTGCGCCTGGCGTTCCGTCTGGCCGCCGGACATCGGGATCACCGTGGCGCCGAGCCGCTCCGCGCCGTAGTGCGCCCCCAGGCCGCCGGTAAACAGGCCGTAACCGTAGGCGACGTGCACCTTGTCTTTGGCGGTGGCGCCGCCGGCGCGCAGGCAGCGGGCGACGATATCGGCCCAGTTATCGATGTCGCGCTGGGTGTAGCCCACCACCGTCGGGCGGCCGGTGGTGCCCGAGGAGGCGTGGATGCGCACTACCTGTTCCATCGGCACCGCGAAGGTGTCGAACGGGTAGTTGTCGCGCAGATCCTGCTTGGTGGTGTAGGGGAAGCGCGCCAGATCGCTCAGCTGCTTAAGATCGTCGGGGTGTACGCCCGCCTGATCGAACTTGCGCTTGTACATCGGCACATTGTCGTAGGTGTGGTGCAGCGTCCACTTCAAACGCGCCAACTGCAACGCTTCAATCTCATCGCGCGAGGCGAATTCGATCGTTTCGAGGGGCTGTGGATTTATTGTCATGGTTAGCCTCAGGGGTCAGACACGCTCAATGATCATGGCGATGCCTTGGCCCACGCCGATGCACATGGTGCACAGAGCGTAGCGGCCGGCTCGCCGTTCCAGTTCAAACAGGGCGGCCAGCGCCAGGCGCGCGCCGCTCATGCCCAGCGGGTGCCCCAGAGCGATCGCGCCGCCGTTGGGGTTGACCTGCGGGGCATCGTCCGGCAGGCCAAGCTGGCGCATCACCGCCAACGCCTGGGCGGCGAACGCTTCGTTCAGTTCGATGACGTCCATCTGCGCCAGGCTCAGCCCGGCGATCTCCAGCACCTTGCGGGTGGCCGGCAGCGGGCCGATGCCCATCAGCCGCGGCTCCACGCCGCAGGTGGCGGTGGCAAGGATGCGCGCGCGCGGCGTCAGGCCCTGGCGCGCCGCCATCGCTTCGGAGGCGACGATCAGCGCGGCCGCGCCGTCGTTCAGCCCCGAGGCGTTGCCGGCGGTGACGCTGCCGGGCTGACGGAACGGGGTTTTCAGCGCCTGCAGCTGATCGAAGGTGGTGTCGGCGCGCGGGTGTTCATCCTGGCTGAACAGGGTGACTGCGCCTTTTTTACCGGTGAGGCTGACCGGCGCTATCTCCTGCGCCAGGTATCCCAGCGCCTGCGCCCGGGCGGCGCGCTGCTGGCTGCGCAGCGCAAAGGCGTCCTGATCGGCGCGGCTGATGTTGAACTGCGCCGCGACGTTTTCGGCGGTCTCCGGCATCGAATCGGTGCCGAACTCGGCCTGCATGCGCGGGTTGACGAAGCGCCAGCCGAGGGTGGTGTCGTACAACTGCGCCTGGCGGCTGAAGGCGCTGTCGGCCTTGCCCATCACCAGCGGCGCTCGGGTCATCGATTCCGCGCCGCCGGCCAGCATCAGCCCAGCGTCGCCGGCTTTGATGCTGCGCGCCGCTATCGCCAGCGCGTCCAGACCCGAACCGCACAGGCGGTTCACCGTGGTGCCGGAAACGCCGACCGGCAGCCCGGCCAGCAGCAGCGCCATGCGCGCCAGATTGCGGTTGTCTTCCCCGGCCTGGTTGGCGCAGCCGAGGATCACATCGTCCAGCTGCGCCCAATCCACCTGTGGATAGCGCTCCAGCAGCACGCGCAGCGGCAGGGCGGCGAGGTCGTCGGCGCGCACCTGGGCCAGCGCGCCGCCATAGCGGCCGATCGGGGTGCGCACGCCGTCGCAGATAAATGCCTGATTCATGCCTGATCTCCTAAAATGCTGTGACCGAGGCGGTGCGCGCGGCCGCGAAACCAGGCGACGGTTTTGCCCTGTTGATTGACGATTTCGACGTCATACAGCCCGGTGGCTTTGCCCTGATGGCGCATCTGCGCGCTGGCGGTGAGGCGATCGCCGGCCAGCGCCGGGCGGACGAAGTCGATGCTGCAGCCGGAAGCCACCGCCGCCAGCCCCTGGCTGTTACAGGCGTAGGCGAAGGCGGTATCCGCCAGGCTGAACAGCTGGCCGCCATGGCAAGTCTGGTGGCCATTGAGCATCTGCGGGCCGACGGTCATGCTGACCTGCGCGTACCCTACGTCGACGGCATCGATGTGCATCCCCATCGCCTGAGCGCAGGTATCTTGCTGGAACATCTGTTCGGCGCAGCGCTGAGCCAGCGCGCGCGGCGTATTGGCGTTCATTGTTCGGCTCCTGAGAAAGAGGCGGGGGAAGCGTAGCGGCGCAGCAGCGGCATCGGGCGATAGCGGGCCTCGCCGTAATAGCGTTGCAGGTTTTCCAGCGTCGTCAGGATGTGGCGCCAGCCGAGCGCGGCGCCCCAGGCGAGCGGGCCGCGCGGATAGTTGACCCCGCGCAGCATCGCCAGATCGGTATCCTCGGCGCTGGCGACGCCTTTGTTCACCACGTCGAGCGCTTCGTTGGCCAGCATGGCCAGGGTGCGCATCGTTAGCAGGCCGGGGTAATCCGGCAACGGGATGACGCGTTTGCCGAGGGACTGCAGCAGACGGATCGCTTTGGCATTGTGTTGCGCGCCGTTTTGCGCCGCGCAGCTGATGGCGATGGCGGAGGCATGCGCATAGTCGGCACAGAGATCGAACAGCACCACGGGCATTCCACGTTCGTCGGCCAGTTGGCCGGCGGTTTTACCATTGGTTAACATCAGTGTAACGTCGTCGATCGTGACGTGCGGGCTGGTCTGGCCAGGTTGTTTGATCGCCCCCGCATTTTCGCTTAACAGCTGCGCCAAATCGGCCAGCGAAGACCAGTCGCCGTGCAGCGTAACGCGCTGCGGCAGCGCGGCCTGCGCCGGTGGCGCAAAGGCGATCATCTCTGCGGTGGGGCGTTGCGCGTCGTAGCGGTAGAAGCCGCGGCCGGATTTGCGGCCGAGGCGCCCGGCGGCCACCAGCTCCTGCTGCACCAGCGAGGGGGTGAAGCGCGGATCCTGGTAGAAGGCCTGATACACCGAGTCGGTCACGGCGTAATTGACGTCCTGGCCGATCAGATCGGTCAACTGCAGCGGGCCCATGGCGAAACCGCCGGCGTCGCGCATTACCGCATCCAGGGTGGCGGCGTCGGCCACCCGTTCTTCCAGCGCGCGCAAGCTTTCGGCGTAGAACGGCCGCGCCACGCGGTTGACGATGAATCCCGGCGTCGAGCGGCACACGACGCTCTGCTTACCCCAGCGCTGCGCCAGGGCTTGCAGCGCGGCGAGGGTCTCGGCCCCGGTCTCCAGACCGCTGACGATCTCCACCAGCTTCATCAGCGGTGCCGGGTTGAAGAAGTGCAGCCCGGCCATGCGCTGCGGGTGTTGCAAGGCGCCGGCGATGGCGGTGATCGACAGCGAGGAAGTATTGCTGGCGAACAGCGCCGTGGGCGAGCAGACCGCTTCCAGATCGCGGAACAGGCTCTGCTTGATCGCCAGATTTTCCGCCACCGCTTCAATCACCAGCGCGCTGTCGGCCAGTTGCTCGAGCGAATCGGCGCGTTCGAGACGCGCCAGCAGCGCCTCGGTGGTGTTTGCGTCGGCCTTGCCGCCGTCGACCCGCTGCCGCAGGCGGCGAGCGAGTTCGTCGATCGCGCGCTGGGCGGCGGCGGGGGCGATATCGAACAGCCGCACCGGGTGACCGGCGGCGGCGGCCACCTGCGCAATGCCGATGCCCATGGTGCCGGCGCCGATCACCGCCACCTGGCCGTTAAGAAGGGGCGCGTTCATGGCTATTTCCCGCTGAAGTTTGGCGTGCGTTTGGCGAAGAACGCGCTGACGCCTTCGCGGTAGTCGTCGCTGCGGCCGCCCAATCG
The DNA here is from genome assembly GCF_052691795.1 of Serratia sp. TSA_130.1. NCBI lineage: Bacteria > Pseudomonadati > Pseudomonadota > Gammaproteobacteria > Enterobacterales > Yersiniaceae > Serratia > Serratia sp. TSA_130.1. The sequence goes on along the minus strand of NZ_JBQZFS010000001.1, from coordinate 636,389 downwards.
CTGCAGATCGCGCTCCAGATCGAGTTGTTGATCGAGGCTGTTGGTGGCCGAACTGTAGATGGCTTTCTTGATTAGCCCCAGACCGTAAGTCGGCTGGGTGGCCAGATGGCGCGCCAGCGTTTGCGTGCGGTCGGCCAATTCATCCGCCGGCACCACCTGCCAGATCATGCCCCACTCCAGCGCCTGTTGGGCGCTGATTTTGTCGCCCAGCATGGCCATGCCCATCGCGCGGGCGTGGCCGGCCAGCCGCGGCAGGAACCAGCTGCCGCCGGAATCCGGCACCAGCCCCAGGCGGCAGAACGACTGAATAAAGCCGGCGTTGTCGGCGGCGATGACGATGTCGCACGCCAGAGCCAGCGCGGCGCCGGCGCCGGCCGCCACGCCGTTGACCGCGCACACCACCGGTTTGGGCAGGGCGGTCAGGCGACGGATCAGGGGGTTGTAGAAACGTTCGACCGACAGGCCGAGGTCCGGCGCCTGTTGATCGGCGCTGACGTTGCGATCGTTGAGATCCTGCCCGGCGCAGAAACCGCGGCCGGCGCCGGCGATCAGCAGGCAGCGCACGTTGTCGTCGCGTTCGGCTTGCGTCAGCGCTTCGCTCAGTTGGCGATGCATCTCGTCGTTAAAGCTGTTGAGCCGATCCGGCCGGTTGAGGGTCAGCGTCAACACGCCGGCGTCGAGATGGCTGAGAATCAATGCGTTATCCATAAATCAGCGCCCCTGATAGTTTGGCGTACGTTTTTCGAAAAAGGCGGCGATGCCTTCGCGGCGATCGTCGGTGGCGGCCAGGGTGACGAACTGCTGACGCTCCATCGCCAGCCCCTGGCTAAGGCCGGTTTCCTCGGCCTGTTTCAGCGCCTGCTTGGCGGCGCGCAGCGCCAGCGGCGCCTGACGGCTGATGCGATCGGCAATCTGCTGCGTGCGCTCCAGCGTCAGGGCATCGACGCACACTTCGCTGATAAGGCCAGCCTGCAGCGCGGTGCGGGCGTCGATGGCTTCGCCGGTCAGCACCATCTGGCTGGCGCGCGACTTACCGACGCAGCGGATCAGGCGCTGGGTGCCTCCGGCCCCCGGCATCAGGCCGAGGGTGATCTCCGGCAGGCCGAAGCGGGCGCTTTCGCCGCCGATAACGATGTCGCAGGCCAGCGCCAACTCGCAGCCGGCGCCCAGGGCATAGCCGTTCACCGCCGCCAGCAGCGGCTTGCTGAACTGCGCCAGCCGCTGCCACAGCTGCGGACGGCGATCCGCCAGCGCGGCCGGCAGATCCTGCCGTTGCAGCTCGTGCAGATCGGCCCCGGCGGCGAAGAAACGCGCCGCGCCGGCGATCACCACGGCGCCCACGCCGCTGTCGGCATCGGCCTGATCCAGCAGAAACACCAGCTGCTCCAGGCAAGGGGTGCTCAGGGCGTTGCGCGCCTCCGGGCGGTGCAGCGTCAGCGTGACCACGCGGTGCTGCTGCTGACGCAAAATAAAGGGGGTATCCATCGCGGCTCCTAGACGTCGAAGTCCAATACCACGCCGTCGCCTTTCGGCCACGACTGGCAGCTCAATACATAGCCCGCCGCCAACTGATCCGGCTCCAGGCTGTAGTTGACACCCATCTCGACCTGGCCAGCCTTCAGACGGCATTTGCAGGTGGCGCATACGCCGCCTTTGCAGGCGTAGGGCAGGTCGGCGCCCTGGCGCAGCGCGGCGTCGAGAATGCTATCGTCCTGTTCGCCGAGCTCGATATCCAACCGGCGGCCGTCGAGCAGGATTGTCACCCTGGCGGCGTTGCGATCGCCGCTGTGGCGCGGGCGGGCGACCAGGCCGCTGGTGTTGAAACGTTCGCTGTGGATGTGGTTGGCCGGGACGCCGGCCTGTTCCAGCACGGTCTGCGCGTCGTCCATCATCGATTCCGGCCCGCAGATGAAGGCGTGGTCATAGTCGCGGAAATCCAGCAGCGCGCCGCCGATCGCCGTCAGGCGTTCACGATCGATGCGGCCGCTGAGCAGCGGGCTGTCGAGGCTCTCCTGGCTGAACAGGTACAGCGGCTGAAAACGCTGCGGGTAGCGGTTTTTCAGATCCGACAGCGCTTCTTTGAACATCATCGAACGGCTGTTGCGGTTGCCGTAGATCAGGGTAAAACTGCTGCCCGGTTCGAGCTGCAGCGTCGCTTTGATGATCGACAGCATCGGCGTGATGCCGGAGCCGGCGGCGATCGCCAGGTAATTGCCGCGGCGCTCCGCCTGCGGCTGATAGCCGAAGCGCCCCTGCGGCACCATCACTTCCAGCGCATCGCCGACTTTCAGCATACGGTTGACGAAGCCGGAGAAACGGCCCTGATCAATCGCTTTTACGCCGATCTGCAGCAGGCCTTCCTGCGGTGAACTGCAGATGGAATAGCAACGCCGCAGCTCTTCGCCGTTGACCCGCGCCTTGAGCGTCAGGTGCTGGCCGGGGGTGTAGCGGTATTGGTTTTGCAGCTCTTCGGGCACCCGCAGGGTGATGGCTACGGCGTCCGGCGTTTCGCGCTCGATGGCGGCGACGTTCAGGCGATGAAAGACCGTCATGGTGTCAGCGCTCCTATATGCATTTGAAGTAGTCGAACGGTTCCCGGCAGTCGCAGCAGCGGTACAGCGCTTTACAGGCGGTGGAGCCGAACTCGCTGATCTTCTCGCTGTGGGTGCTGCCGCAGCGCGGGCAGGCGACCGGGCCGTGGGCGTGCGGCCGATCGCAGGTGTGGCCCTGCGGGGGCGCTACGCCGTATTGCCGCAGCCGCTCGCGGGCGTCGGCGTTCATCCAGTCGGTGGTCCAGGCCGGGCTGAGGCGAATGTCCACCCGCACCGGGCTGAAGCCGGCGGCCGTCAGCCGCTGCTCGATGGCGTTGAGTAAAAATTCGGTGGCCGGGCAGCCGGAATAGGTTGGGGTGAAGGTCACGCGCCAGCCGCTGCCGTCGCGCACCACGTCGCGCACCATGCCCAAATCGGTGATCGACAGCACCGGCAGTTCGGGATCGCTGATCTGCTGCAGGCAGTGCCAAATCTGCGGGATTTCGGCGGGTTGCAAACGAGTGACGTTCATCGCGGCCTCCTACCACTGACTGTTTGGATAGGCGCGCTGCAGGAACTGCATCTCCGCCAGCAGCGGGCCGAGGTGTTCACTGTGTCGGCCTTGTTTGCCGCCGTGCCGGAACGCCTGCTCGGCGGGCAGCGTCAACGTCGCCTGGCGCAGCGTCTCCTCCACCTGCGCTTGCCAGGGAGCCTGCAGCTGGCGCGGATCGACGGCGATGCCCTGTTCCGCCAGCTCAAGCTCCAGCGCGTCGGCGTGGAACAGCTCAGCGGTGAAGCGCCACAGGTTATCCAGCGACTGCTGGATCTTGCGGTGGCTGATGTCGTTGCCGTCGCCGAGGCGGATCATCCAGCCGCGGCTGAAGCGCAGGTGGTAATCGGCCTCCTTCAATGACTTGGCGGCGATGGCGGCGATCTGCGCATCGCGGCTGCGGCTCAACGCCTGATGCAGCTGCACGTGGTAGACGTCGAGCAGGAACTGGCGCACCAACGTGTCGTTGAAACCGTCGTTCGGCTGTTCCGCCAGCAACAGGTTATGAAACTGGCGTTCGTCGCGGCCGAAGGCCAGGCTGTCTTCGCTGCAGGGCGGCCCGGCCAGTTCGGCGGCGTAGCTCAGGAAGTTGCGCGCCTGGCCGAGCAGATCGAGCCCGATGTTGGCCAACGCCAGATCGATTTCCAGCTCGGGCGCGTGGCCGCACCAGGCGCACAGACGCTGGGCGAGGATCAAAGGCGTGTCGCCCTGGCGGAGCAAATAGCTGATGCGCGGATCGTTAACCGTCATGGTCGCCTCTACATGTTCTTGATGCCGTCGGGAATGGTGTAAAACGTCGGATGACGGTAGATCTTGTCTTCGGACGGATCGAAGAACGCGCCGCGATCTTCCGGCTGCGAGGCGATCAGATGGCGGGATTGCACCACCCAAATCGAGCAGCCTTCGTTGCGGCGCGTGTAGGCGTCGCGGGCGTTTTCCAGCGCCATTTGGTCGTCTGCGGCGTGCAGGCTGCCGACGTGGCGATGCGCCAACCCTTGTTTGCTGCGGATAAACACTTCATACAGCGGCCATTCAACGTGGCTCATGATCTCGGTTCCTTATGTTGGCTATGCGGCGGAAGCGGCGTTTTTCGCGGCGTGGGCCATGGCGCCGTCGCGTACCCAGGCGCCGTCTTCCCAGGCGCGGCGTTTGGCCTGCAGGCGTTCGTGGTTGCATTGGCCGCGTCCTTTGATCACTTCATGCAGTTCGCTCCAGTCGATCTCGCCGAAGCGATAGTGGCCGGCGGCCTCGTCCCAGGTAAGACTCGGGTCCGGCGCCGTCATGCCCAGCGCCTCAAGTTGCGGCACGGTGTTGTCGACGAACTTTTGCCGCAGTTCATCGTTGCTGTGGCGTTTGATTTTCCAGGCCATGCTCTGGGCGCTGTGAGGGGAGTCGGCGTCGCTCGGGCCGAACATCATCAGCACCGGCCACCAGAAGCGATCGATGGCGTCCTGCAACATCGCGCGCTGCGCATCGCTGCCGTGGGCCATCGCCATCACCGCCTCGTAGCCCTGGCGCTGGTGGAAGCTTTCCTCTTTGCAGATTTTCACCATCGCCCGCGCGTAGGGGCCGAAGGACGCGCGGCACAGCGCCACCTGGTTGACGATGGCGGCGCCGTCGACCAGCCAGCCGATCACGCCGATATCCGCCCAGTTGAGCGTGGGGTAATTGAAGATCGAGGAGTACTTCATTTTGCCGTCGAGCATCTTTTGGTAGATGTCCTGGCGCGAACAGCCGAGGGTTTCGGCGGCGCTGTAGAGGTACAGGCCGTGGCCGGCCTCATCCTGCACTTTGGCCAGCAGCACCGCTTTGCGGCGCAGCGTGGGGGCGCGCGTCAACCAGTTGGCTTCCGGCAGCATGCCGATGACTTCCGAATGGGCGTGTTGGCCGATCTGCCGAATCAGGTTCTGACGGTAAGCGTCCGGCATCCAGTCTTTGGCTTCGATAGCGATATCCGCCGCGATCTTGGCGTCGAAATGCTGCTGATACTGTGCTTCAGTTGTCATGCTCGCCTCTTGGTGATTCGTATTTTTCACATTAAACATAAAAATGTGAATCACTTTAACTAACCATAATGCTACAAACTGATAACAAAAAGATCAAACGAGATTCATGTGGTTTTGCGAGCGCACTCACAAGTGAATTGTTTATATTATTGATTTAATTTGATAAATAAAATCAATGACTCTGTGTTAACGACAGGGAAAGCGGCTTGAACGCGCTTCTTGTTCTCTTTTTGTTAAAATTGAGCTTGGCGTAAACTGGCATTTATGTGATACGTAATTAAGCTGTAGGGTGAAAATTTATGAATTTTGGAGGGCACATGCAGCAGTTACACAGTTATCTTTCTGGCGCCTGGGTGTATGGGCAGGGAGAGAGCCGCGAGATCCGCCACGCCGTGACCGGCGAGGCGCTGTACCAGGTCTGCTCCGACGGCCTGCCGTTAGCGGCGAGCCTGAGCTATGCCCGCCGCCACGGGGGGCCGGCGCTGGCGCAAATGACGTTCCAGCAGCGCGCCCAGATGCTCAAAGCGGTGGCGAAACACCTGCTGGCGCACAAAGAGGCGCTGTATCAGATTTCCTATCAAACCGGGGCGACGCGCAGCGACGGCTGGGTCGATATCGAAGGCGGCATCGCCACGCTGTTCGCCTATGCCGGCATGGCCGGCCGCGATCTGCCGGATGATACCCTGTGGCCGGAGGATGAGCTGATCCCGTTGTCGAAACAGGCGCAGTTCGCCGCTCGCCACGTATTGACCTCGCGCCCGGGCGTGGCGCTGCATATCAACGCCTTCAACTTCCCTTGCTGGGGCATGCTGGAAAAACTGGCGCCGACCTGGCTGGCGGGCATGCCGGCCATCATCAAGCCGGCCACCGCCACCGCGCAGCTGACGCAGGCGATGGTCAGGCTGATCGTCGACAGCGGGCTGGTGCCGGAAGGGGCGCTGCAGTTGGTATGCGGTGGCGTCGGCGACATGTTTGCGCACCTGGATTATCAGGATGCGGTGACGTTCACCGGTTCGGCGCAGACCGGGCAGCGGCTGCGCGCGCACCCGCGGCTGTTGGAGAAATCGATCGCCTTCACCATGGAGGCGGATTCGCTCAACTGCTGCGTGCTGGCGGAAGACGTAACGCCGGAGATGCCGGAGTTTGCGCTGTTTATCAAAGAGGTGTGCCGTGAAATGACCGCCAAGGCGGGGCAGAAATGCACGGCGATCCGCCGCATCATCGTGCCGGCGGCGCAGGTGGTTGCGGTGCGTCAGGCCTTGTTGCAGCGCCTGGCTGGGGTGACGGTGGGCGACCCGCAGCTGGAGCAGGTGCGCATGGGGGCGTTGGTCAGCCACGAGCAGCGTGATGATGTGCAAAGCAAGGTGGAGTTCCTGCTGCGCAACGGCTGCGAACCGCTGTGCGGCGCGTCGCTGGATAAGCTGGAAATCCTGGGCGACGGCGCGCGCGGCGGGGCGTTTTATCCGCCGACCTTGCTGTATTGCGCCGATCCGTTCACCCATCAGGCAGTGCACGGCACCGAGGCCTTCGGCCCGGTGGCGACGCTGATGCCGTATGCGGATACCGAGCAGGCGATCGCGTTGGCGTTGCTGGGGCAGGGCAGCCTGGCGGGCTCGCTGGTGACCGCCGACCCGGCGCTGGCCAAGCGCTTCATTCGCGCGGCGGCCTGCGCCCACGGCCGCATGTTGATTCTGGATGAACAGGCGGCGGCGGAGTCCACCGGCCACGGGTCGCCGCTGCCGATGTTGGTGCACGGCGGCCCGGGGCGCGCGGGCGGCGGTGAAGAGCTGGGTGGACTGCGCGCGGTGAAGCACTATATGCAGCGCACGGCGATCCAGGGCAGCCCGGCGATGCTGGCGGCCATCGGCGGTGAATGGGTGCGCGGCGCGCCGGTCGCCGAGCACCCGGTACATCCGTTCCGGAAATACTTCGAGCAGCTGCAGTTGGGCGACAGCCTGTTGACCGCGCGCCGTACCGTGACCGAAGCGGATATCGTCAACTTCGCCTGCCTGAGCGGCGATCATTTCTACGCGCACATGGACAAGATCGGCGCCGCCGATTCGCTGTTCGGCGAGCGGGTGGCGCACGGTTACTTTGTGGTGTCCGCCGCGGCCGGGCTGTTTGTCGATGCCGCCGTCGGGCCGGTGATCGCCAACTACGGCATGGAGAATCTGCGCTTTATCGAACCGGTGAAGATCGGCGACACCATTCAGGTGCGGTTGACCTGCAAGAAGAAGATCCGCAAGCCGCAGAAAACCGCCGAAGATCGGCCGCACGGCGTGGTGGTGTGGGATGTGCAAGTATTGAATCAGGAACAGCAGCCGGTGGCGCTGTACAGCATCCTGACGTTGGTGGCGCGCCAACAGGGGGACTTCGAGGCGTGATGCGCGCTTGCCGCCGCCGGAGCTGCCGGCGGCGGCAATCTATTCAGATCAGCGGCTGACCGCGCAGCTGTTCCAGCACTTTCAGCGGCGAGCGCTGCGGATCCTGCATCTTGTTCACCGGCAGCAAGAAGGTCTGTTCCAGCATAAACTGGCCGCCCATCGCGGCGTGCGGCGTTTGATCCGAGAAGCAAATCCAGCTGCTGCCCGGCGGAAACGCCAGCGCCAGCTGCGGCCCCTGTTGTTGATAATCGCCGTCGGCCTTCATGGCGTCATGCAACTGCAGCATCAGGTGGTCATAATGGCTGCGGCGGGTTTTGGTGATGCGTACCCGGTGCTGCAGCCAACTGCTGAAGGCGGAGTAGCGCGCCAGACGCGGCATGAAGCGTTGCGCCAGCTCAGGGAACGGTTCGCCGACGCGCCATTGGCGATGTTCACCGTGCGGATTGATGTTGGTGAAAATGCGCAGAATGCGTTCGCCGTAGTTCGGGCGCGACGGGAAAGCATCGACGTGTAGCCGGCTGTCATCTTTGCGCCAGGAGCTGCTTGCGCGCCAGGCCGAAACCGGATGCAAACGCAGGCTGCCGGTCGGATGGTGCAGCGCCTCCTGATACTCGGGCAACAGCCCGGCGATCAGCTGGCGGCAAGATTGGTAATAACGTTCCAGCAGTTGCTGAACCTGCTGCCGGCGCTCTGCGACGGCGACGCCGGTCAGCTTGCCGGACAGCGGTTGATAGCTGATGTTTTTGCGCTTCGGATCGACCAGCGCCGGATCCAGCAGCGGCATTTCCTGCTCAGACAGGGTGAAGGCCAGTTCGGGCAGAAACAGCACCTTGCCCTGTTCCAGTTCGCTGACCGCGCTGGATGCTTCCGCTGCCGCCCATTGTCGCAACGGCAGCGTCAGGACGGCCTGTTCACGCATAATATCGCCAGTAGGCATGAGATCTCCTCGCAAATCTATATCGCTTTATTCCCGCCTTTCAGGTTGCCGCGTGGTTGGCTGCACTGGCTTGCGCCGTGGCTGGCTGGAGCGACGCCAAAAGTCTTTGCGTCGGTCGCCCAAATGCAACGTGAAATTTATGGGTTCTATTATGGATGTATCAGCAGGGCGCAGTGCGCCGAAGCGTGCGATGGCTTCCTGATATATAGAATAGTCCTGCTAAGCGTATCACCGGCAATGCCAATGAAAAGTAAACGGAGGCTAAACGAGGTTCGGTGTAGGCACGAATAATCAAAAATGGCACGAATTGTCCGCGGAATAGCGCATTTTTTATCTTATTGAATTGTAATGGAAATAAATATGCTGCTTATTTATTGGCGTTATTTCATTCCGAGAGCGGGGCAAATTGGGGAAATAATGTTTCGGCGAGAAATTATTTCATTTTTGTCGTGGGAATAAATCGGGCCGCCCAATTTTGGTGGCCCGATGAGTGATTAAGCGCCGTAAATGCAGTTTTTGCCTTTTTTCTTGGCCTGATACAGCGCGCTGTCCGCCTCATTGATAAAGCTGATCGGCGTATCGTTATACATATGCGGCACTTTGGCGCAGATGCCGATGCTGATGGTGACGATGCCGTGCGGGTTGCCCTGATGCGGGATCTTCAGATCGCGCACCGCCTGGATGACGCGTTCGGCGAAAATCAGCGCGCCCTGCACGTCGGTATCCGGCAGGATAATCCCCATCTCTTCACCGCCGTAGCGCGCCAGAATATCGTTGCTGCGGCACGCCAACCCTTTCAGCGTCTGGCCGATCTGCTGCAGGCACTGGTCGCCGGCGACGTGGCCGTAGCTGTCGTTGTACTGCTTGAAGTAGTCGATATCCAGCATCAGCAGCGCCACGCTGCGGTAGTTGCGCGAGGCGCGCGCCAGCTCGTTCTTCAGCGCGATGTCAAACTGGCGGCGGTTGGCCAGGCCGGTCAGGCTGTCCAGCAGCGCCAGTTCTTCCAGCATCTGGTTGATGCTGGTCAGCTGATCGCGGGTACGCATCAGCTCGGCTTCGGTTTGCATGCTGTGCTTGATTTGCCGCAGCAGCACCGCGCCCATCGCCAGCAGGATCATCAGCAGAGAGAGGCCGCCGGCGGCGAACAGGCCGGCGTCGGTGCGCCAGTCCGCCAGCGCGTCGCGTTTCGACAGCCCGGCGGCGATCACCAGCGGAAAGCGGTTGACCCGCGAATAGCCGTAGATGCGCTCCACTTTGTCGTACAGGGAGGTGATGGTGGCGTTGCCGAATTCCGAATGCGGCAATATTTCGCTGAACAACACGCCCTTGGCGATATTTTTACCGATCGAGGCCGCCGAGTAAGGGCGGCGGTAGAGGATGGTGCCGTCCGCCAGCAGCAGATTTAGCGAGGCGTCGGTGTTGAGGGCGAAACTGTCGTAAAACTGGCGAAAATAATCGACGTACAGCGTCGCCAGCACCACGCCGCCAAAGCTGCCGTCCGGGTTGTTGAAGCGCCGCGAAACGGGGATGATCAGATCGCCGGTGGTGCGGCTGCGGATCACCTCGCCGATGTACAGACCGCCGCCATCGCGGTTTTGGTGATATTTGAAGTAATCGCGATCGGCGTTGTTGGCGTTCTTGATGAATTTGCCCGAGGAGGTCGCCAGCCAGCGGCCGCTCGCATCGTAGATAAACATCCCGTGCAGCTGCGGCAGGTTGCCGACCTGGGTTTGCATCACCCGTTGCAGCCGGGTCAATTGCGAGGGCCCCAGTCCGTCGTTCTGGAGACGTTCGGTCAGATCGAGCAGATTGCCGTCTACCTGCATGAAGGTATCGTCGGCATGCTGCGCCAGCGAGCGGGCTAGGTTGGCGGATTCATGCTCGGCGCTGCGCAGATCCCGCTGGTGCGCGTTCCAGATTTGCCAGCTGTTAAAGAGGATCAGCGTGGCGGCAACGATGATGACAAACACGCCGGCCTGAAATAATAATGGGGAGCTTTTAACGCTGCGCGGCGCCGCGGCATCCTGTATGGGTTGCTGCTGAGTCATGTCACCCTTGTTGTTTGATTACTATTCAATTTGAGTTAAGAGCAATCTTATATTTTATGCATAAATGCGCCAGACCTCTAGCCCTTAACGTGGCGATAGGGAGAAAGGCGCCTCGCACCCCGCATTTGCGGCGGTGTGAACGCGAAGGAGTAAAAGAGCCATGTCGGATTACATCATTATCGCTTTACTGACGCTGGCGGTGTATTACCCCCTCACGCTGGGGGCGCTGGCGGTGATGATGTTCTTCGCCTGGCGGCGGCGACGGTCGCCTTACTGGCGGTTGGGGCTGGCGCTGTTGACGGTGTTGTTCGCGCTTTTCGCCAAAGCGGCGTATGACTGGCACCGCTACAGCTAGCGGCGCCATGCGGGGTTATTCGACGTTGATCATCCAGTTGACGCCGAATTTGTCGGTCAGCATGCCGAAGCCTTTGGCCCAGAAGGTGGCTTGATAAGGCATCGTCACCTGGCCGCCCTGCGCCAGATTATCGAACAGTTTGCGTCCTTGTTCCGCGTCGCTGGGGTTCAGCGACAGTGAGAAGCCTTTATGGGAAGCGCCGCCGCTGTCATCCTGCGGACAGCCGTCGGAGGCCATCAGCACGCCGTCGCCAATCAGCAGACGCGCATGCATGATCGCTTCAGGATTGACGTCCTGCGGCCCGCCTTGGCGGGCTTCTTCGGGCATGTCTTTAAAGCGCATGACCATTTCAATTTTGGCATTCAACTGCTGTACATAGAAGTTAATCGCTTGCTCACAGTTACCGCTGAAGAACAAATAGGGTTGTACCAGCATGACATTGACCTCGGTTGTGGCCCGACAGGCAACGACCGGCCCTCGGGCGGGAAGAAATGATTGCTGGCGGCAATAATTGCCGTCGGTGACTTATTAGTGTAGTCCCCCTGACGTAGAATGCTCGTGCGAGGTGAGCGCCTTCGCCGCCGGCAGGGCGGGCGAAGGCACGAAGGCGGTTAATACAGCGAAGGTTCGCCGGGGGGGCGGGTTTTAAAGCGGCGGTGCAACCACATGTATTGATCGGGCGCCAGCAGCACCTGTTCTTCCACCACGCGGTTCATCATGGCCGCTGCGCGCGTTTCATCGTCCAGCGGGAAGTCCGTCAGCGGCGGCTGCACGATCAGCTCGTAGCCGCGGGCATTCGGCAGGCGGCGCGGCACGAATGGCACGATCGACGGCCGCCCCATACGCGCCAGGATATAGGTGCCGGTCGTCGTGGCGGCGTTTTCCACGGCGAAGAACGGTGCGAACACGCTGCTTTGCGGGCCGTAGTCGTGGTCCGGCGCGTACCACAGGATTTCACCCTGCTTCAGGTTGCGGATCATGCCTTTGATATCTTTACGATCGATCATGAATTTATTCGAGCGCAGCCGGCCCCAGGTCTGCACCCATTCCATCAGCTTGTTATTGTGCGGGCGGTGTACGCCGATGCCGGGGTTTTGCATGCCGAAGATGCGCGCGCCCAGCTCCAGAGTGAGGAAATGCAGGCCGATCAGCAGCACGCCTTTCCCGTTCTGACGCGCCAGCTGCATGTTTTCCATGCCGCTCACCTTAAACCAACGGGCGATGCGCCAGTCAGGCCAGAACCAGGCCATGCCGACTTCGAACAGGCCCATGCCGACGGACTCAAAATTTTTGACAATCAGCGCCTCTCGTTCGGCGGCGGGCATCTCAGGGAAACAGAGTTCTAAATTACGGCGCGCTATTTTTACCCGGCGTTTCATCAGGGGCATGGCGATTCTGCCAAGGCCGTGTCCAAGCCGATAAATGAGCGGATAGGGCAATAACACCAATAGATAGAGTATTCCCAGCCCTATCCACAGCAACCAATAACGAGGGCGCAAGAATTCGCGCTCAAAGCGTTGGTTTAAAATCATTTTTTCTGTTCTTCCTTTAATTTCGCAATGGGACCTTAACCCAAATTGTTATGGGCGAAATGATAGAGCATTTTTTGTGAGACCGGGTTTTCCATTCATGCTTTTTTTTTACGCTTTATTTAAGCGCAGACGGAAAACGGAACGAAATGAGATTTTTACCGAGGGAAGGGCGGATATTCACCGCTATTTCAACCGGCTGGCGACATTGAAAAATAAGGACACAATTCAGCGCATCGCAAAAGTGACAACCACTATGTAACCTTAGAGAAACAGCAGCGCGGCGGAACCGTCCCAAACGGCCGCCAGCGCATACAGCAGCGCGAGAATCAGGACAAAAGGGGCATTGAACATCGGCGTTTCCTCCAGGAGGCTGTGTTTAAAGTTTAGCCTGCCCAGATGACAATGGGATGAAATGCGATCGCTTTTGACGCGGTGAAATTCAGACGGACGGAAATGGGTAAACCGCTGATTTTTTACTATAGTCATAGTGTGATGTTGTGCGTTTGTCGCCGTACGCCCCGTCTTGAACGGCTGTGGGCAGAGTGTCCAGAGCAAGATCGCGGAACGGGCAGCGCCGGACGTGAAACAGGTGACGAAGTTCTCAGAGGGCGGGTCTGTAAGGATTTGACATGTCATATGAAAATGACGATCTAAGCGGTGTTGAGCAACCGAGCGACTACGTTAAAACCACCGCCTGCGAAGTGCGCAGCGGCGTAAAGGCAGCGCTCGAGCAATCATGTGCCTGCATCAAGGATAACCCTTGGGCAGGGGTAGGCGCCGGCGCCGTCGTGGGCCTGGTAATAGGATTTCTGTTAGGCAAAAGGCAATAGGGAGAGTAAAAATGGGCATCATTTCCTGGATCATTTTTGGTTTAATCGCCGGTATCCTGGCTAAATGGATTATGCCGGGCAAAGACGGCGGCGGCTTTATTGTTACCGTTATACTGGGGATCGTGGGCGCCGTCGTCGGCGGCTATATCAGCACCTTCTTCGGTATGGGGCGCGTTGACGGTTTTAACCTGGGCAGCTTCGTGGTGGCGGTCATCGGTGCCCTGGTGGTGCTTTTTGTCTACAGGAAGATCAAAGGCTAAGCAGCCGTTGCTCAACAGGGTCGCCGCGGCGGCCCTTTTTCGTGAAATCAATCCGGCTGTGCGGCACGGGCCGCAGCGGCTGAAAGGGGAATATCATGGGTCTGTTCGATAGCGTATTGGGTAACATTCTGGGCGGCGGCGCCAACGGCAAAGGCATCGACTACATCGCCATTATGCAGTGGGTCGAGCAACAAGGCGGCCTGCAGGCCATTTTGGACAAGTTCCGCCAGGGGCAGTTCGGCGATATCGTCGGTTCCTGGCTCGGTAACGGCGAAAACCAGCCGATTACCGGCGATCATGTGCAGCAGGCGTTGGGCAGCGATGCGATCAATCAATTGGCTGAAAAGCTGGGCGTCGATCCGGCCCAGGCGTCCAGCACCATTGCACAGTTCTTGCCGACGGTAGCGGATGCCGCTTCGCCAAACGGTGAAGTGCAGCAAGACAGCAATGAACTGGGCGACATGGTCGGCAAACTGTTCAAATAATGATTATGCTCCCGGCGTCTGGCCGGGGGCATTCACTCCGCTAATTCCCTCGATCGCCGTCAACGCCTGTTGCAAATGCGCCACCCAGGCGCGCACTTTCTGCGGAATAAAACGTAAAGCGGGATAGACCGCATGCAGCGCCATGGGCGGGTAGCGGTATTCCGGCAAGACGGGAACCAGCGCCCCCGTCGCCAGCTGTTCGCCGATCAGCGGCCGCTGAGCGCCACCGATGCCGGCCCCGGCCTCGATGGCCGCCAGCAGCGATAAGGTATTGTTGGCGCGAAACGTGGGCCGCAGCGCGACCATCTCGGCGCCGTGGGGGCCGAGCAGGGTGAGCGTATCGCCGTCGTTTAGGCCGCTGTAGCGAATGTGCGCATGTTTCACCAGATCCGCCGGCGAACGAGGGGCGCCATGCCTGGCCAGATAGGCCGGCGACGCGACCAGCAGGCGTTGCAGCTCACCCAACCGTTTCGCCACCATGCCGGGCGCATGCAATTCGCCGAAGCGCAGCGCCACGTCGATGCCTTCGCCGATGACGTCGGCGCGGCGATCGTCCAGCAGCAGCTCGATGGTGAGATCCGGATGACGTTTTTGGAACGCGATGGCCAAAGGGGTGATATGCCGTTGTCCGAATCCGGTCGGCGCATGCAGGCGCAAATTGCCCTGCAGCTGGTGGTGCTGGCCGTGCAATGCCTCTTCCGCTTCGTCGACCGCCGCCATAATCGGTTTGAGGCGCTGATAGTAATCATTGCCGGCCTCCGTCAGGGTGACCGCACGCGTGCTGCGAAACAGCAGCTGCGCCCCCAACTGCTGTTCCAGACCGGCGATTTGCTGACTGACCGCCGGCTGCGTCAAACGCAGATCGCGCGCGGTGGCCGACAGGCTGCCCAGCTCCGCCACCCGCATAAAGGTTTTCATTGCGTTCAGCTTATCCATGTCGATTTTGCCTATAGATATTTCTTATTAGTGTTAGTGGAAACCCTCATCTACCGCAAGTATCGCTAATCAATAACACTCAGGGTATCGATAATCCGAGGGGTGACAAAATGAACGCAAAGCGACAGGCGCTGGTGATCGGCGCCAATGGCGTGATTGGGCGCCGATTGATTGAGGAGCTGATTGACCAAGGTTGGCAAGTGGTGGGCGTCTCGCGCCGGGGCGGCGAACCGGCGCCTGGAGTGCGCCACCTGCAGGTTGACCTGCTGGATGCGGCGGCGACGCGGGACGCGCTGCGTCCGCTGAGCGCGATTAGCCACGTTTTCTATGCCGCCTATCAAGATGCTCCGGATTGGGCGGGGCTGGTGGCGCCGAACCTGCAAATGTTGCAACACGTTGTCGAAGGGCTGGAGCCGATTGCGCCGGCGTTGGAACATATCAGCCTGATGCAGGGCTATAAAGTTTATGGCGCGCATTTGGGGCCGTTTAAAACGCCGGCGCGTGAAAGCGATGCCGGGCATATGCCGCCGGAGTTTAACGCGGCGCAGCAGCAGTATCTGGAGCAGCGCCAAACAGGCAAGCGCTGGCGTTGGAGCGCCATTCGCCCGAGCGTCGTGGGGGGCTTCTCGCTCGGCAACCCGATGAATCTGGCGTTAAGCATCGCGGTTTACGCCTCGATCAGTAAAGCGCTCGGGCTGCCGCTGCGCTTTCCCGGGAAGCCGGGCGCTTACCACAGCCTGTTGGAAATGACCGACGCCGGACTGCTGGCACGCGCCACGCTCTGGGCGGCGACCGAACCTGCGGCAGCCAATCAGGCGTTTAACATCAACAACGGCGATCTGTTTCGCTGGAGCGAAATGTGGCCGAAAATCGCCGCGTACTTCGGGCTGGAATGTGCGCCGCCGTTGCCGATGACGCTGGAAAACATGATGGCGGACAAAGCGCCGCTGTGGCGCGAGCTGGCGCAACGGCACTCCTTGACCGAGCCCGATTACCGGGCGGTGGCCGGCTGGCGTTTCGCCGATTTCGTCTTTTCCTGGGACTACGACATGTTCGCGGACGGCAGCAAGGCGCGGCGTTTCGGTTTCCATCAGTTTGTCGAAACCGAGGCCATGTTTTTCTCGCTGTTCGATGCATTCCGCCGTCGCCGCATCATTCCCTGAATGCGGCATAAATTTCCCCACAGCCCCGCTGCGGGGAAAGGTCTCAGAACGTCAGCATGATTTTGCCGATGTGCTCGCTGGATTCCATCAGCGCATGCGCGGCGGCCGCCTGCTCAAGCGGGAAGGTTTTAAAGATTTGCGGTTTCAGCACGCCGCGCTCCAGCAGCGGCCAAACTTTCTCGTGCAGCTCGGCGGCAATCTGCGCTTTGTCCGCGACGCTGCGCGAACGCAGCGTCGAACCGGTATGGGTCAAGCGTTTCAAGAGCAGCGGCATCAGGTTGAGCTCTTTTACCACGCCGTTTTGCGTGCCGATTTGCACGATACGGCCTTCCATCGCTGCGGCCTGATAGTTCTTGGCCACATAGTCGCCGGCGATCAGATCGACGATCACGTCGGCGCCTTTGCCGTTAGTGGCGTCTTTGGTGCGGGCGACAAAGTCTTCGTTGCGGTAATTAATCGCCACGTCGGCGCCCAGCGCCAGGCTCGCCTGACGCTTCTCTTCTGAACCGACGGTGGTGATCACCTGGGCGCAGAAGGCTTTCGCCAGCATGGTGGCGACCGTGCCGATACCCGAGGTGCCGCCGTGGATCAACACGGTCTCGCCGGCTTTGAGGTGACCGCGCTGGAACACGTTGACCCAGACGGTAAAGAAGGTTTCCGGCAGCGCGGCGGCCTCGGTCAGGCTCAGGCCCGCCGGAACCGGCAGCGCATTGCTTTCATGCACGGCGCAGTATTGCGCATAGCCACCGCCGGCGATGAGGGCGCAAACCCGATCGCCGATCGCGAAGCGGGTCACGCCTTCACCGATGGCCACCACTTCGCCGGCAATTTCGAGGCCGGGAATATCCGAGGCGCCGGGCGGTGGCGCATAGTTCCCCTGACGTTGCAGCACGTCGGGGCGGTTAACGCCAGCGGCGGCGATTTTCACCAGAAGTTGGCCCGCTTGCGGAACCGGCACCGGACGTTCGGCGACGACCAGAACCTCGGGGGCGCCGGGTTGGCTGATCTCAATCGCTTTCATCGTGTCGGGCAGCGGTGCATTCGTTGACATGGTTACTCTCCTCATCGTGGCGGACGCGGTTATCAGGTGGCGCGTCCACAATAAAGTCTGCTGTTAGCTTAGCGAAATCGAATGAGGTGCGCGTGGTCGAATAGAGCGGTTTTGCGAGGAAGAGAAGGAGACGCCGCCGCGATGGGCGGCTGGGCATCAATCGTTAGGGGGGATGCGGAACCCTTTCAATGAAACGATAAAGTGTTCTTTTCCTTTGGAGATCTTGGCGCCTTTATCGCACCACAGGCTGGCAAGCTGGAAGAAATCGTCGCTGCCGATGTCGTAAGCCAGTTCGATTTTCTTGGCTGTGCCGGCGCGGATGAGCTTTTCTGCTTCCTGGTGGTTTGCAGCTTTAATTATGGTCATGGGCGAAATCCTTGGTGTTAAGCCAGAACGGATAATCGCTAATCATCATATGGCCATATTGTGACAGTTTTGTGATGAAAGGATGACGGTAACCGCAGGCGCGGCGTGCGGCGTGCCGCGCCTTCGCGGTGAAAATGCGTTGTCGGTTACCGATCGTGCGGGCGGACGAATGCACTTTTCTTCTGAGATTTGAAGTGTTTATAGAGCGCATAGCCCGCAATGCCGGCCAAGACGGCCAGGAGGGTAAGAGATCCTGTGGCCATGAACATCACCTCCGAATAAGAATGGCAAGGAGGCGTATTTGTGACATTCATCACTTTGCAGGGCAATGAGACCAATCTGTAATCGGAAAGGCGAGATGCGAGAAGGGCAAAAAAAAGCGCCTATAGGGAGGCGCATAAAGATTTGCAACACAGCTTGTCATGTTCAACACCAGGAGGAGTGGTGAACTGACGCCATTCTAAGCGGCCGTGATTGCGTGAGGTATAGGCATTCTCCGAAAGCGTCATTACCACTCATAGCCTAACTGAATGTTGTAATCGGGATCCTGGTTGGTGGAATAAGGATCGGATTGGCGGCGGCGATCGGTTTTCTTCACCGGGCCGTCATACGCGGGATAAGGTTTGGTGCGCGGCTTGCTGCAGCCCGGATGATCGCACTCGATGTCGACGCGAAAACCGTTTTTATCTCGCGCCTCTGCCCAAGTGATCGGCGGTTTCTCGGCCTTGGGCGCGGGCCCAGGCGACGTCGGCGGCTTGGGCGCAGGGGCGACGCTGGGATCGGGGGCTTGATAATTCAGCTCCAGCGCGCCAAGCGGAGCGCTGTAAGCGGCAAAGGCCAGCAGGGCGGCGGCGCTGGCGGCCGGTAATGTGAGCCATCTCGGCATGGTGGGTCTCCCTGGATGATTACGCCGGGCAACTATAAAACAGTAAAACGAGAATTACTATCATTTGCCTGCGGCGTAATGGGGATTCAGCTGGCGATCCCGTAGGCAGACGGGGTCAAATCCTGTGCGTTTAGCCGAGATTAACGCCCCTGCACGGCGAAAAAGGTTGCTATTGCCGCTCGCTCGTGAGTTAATGATGTCGGCCTGTGGTACAGACCTATTTATGCACGACATTTTGAGTAAAGTAGTTCAAATTTAAAGCGTTATCCCGGATAGCCCTTCTCTGACGAATTTCCTTTCCAGTGCCTCCATAAGTAACTGATGACCGGCTATCTCGCCCATGGCGGCTAACATTATTATTGAAGGAAATTAGACATGTCCAACATGATCAAAGGTCAAGTGAAGTGGTTCAACGAAGCTAAAGGTTTTGGTTTCATCACCCCAGCAGACGGCAGCAAAGACGTATTCGTACACTTCTCTGCTATCCAGGATCAAGGCTTCAAGACCCTGGCTGAAGGCCAGAACGTACAGTTCTCTATCGAGAACGGTGCGAAAGGTCCATCTGCGGCTAACGTTACCGCTATCTAATTGGCGTCTACCGCTGATTGAATAAAACCCGCCGAGGCGGGTTTTTTTATGCCTGCAATTTGACGGCGCATAAAAAAAAGCCCGCAAGTCTGCGGGCAAAAGTTCCTTGTTACTTCTTCATTTGCAAGCGCTTCTCTGGGGGGAAACGCCTGAAGACAGGTTACGCGAGGACGGCTTAAGATTCTGCGGTCAAACCGTTAAGAAAGTGAAAATCCAGGCGGCTGCTACGCTGATAGCAGAGACCGGCAGGGCTGGGGCGGTGTCCTTCACCCGGGGTTTTGTAATACACTGATGCCAATCGCAAAGAATGGGGAAGGGTATGCAGGTTAACGATCGAGTGACGGTAAAAACAGATGGCGGCCCACGGCGCGAAGGCGTCATTCTGGCCGTAGAGGTCTTCAACGAAGGTACCATGTATCTGGTGTCTCTTGAGGACTACCCGGCGGGCGTGTGGTTTTTTAATGAAATCGACAGCCGTGACGGCACTTTTGTGGAGCCTTGCGGCGCGCCCGGGCAGTAACTTCGAATAATCTCATTAATTTTCTAACGAAACTGTCTATTTTGAGATTATTTCAATGCGGTAAGAATTTTTTTATCGACGACATAAAAATACCCGTTGCGCTAGCGGGGGATAACGCAGCAGGTATTCTTTTGGTTATCCCAGCGTTTGAGAACCGGATTACGTTATCACCGGATATTTAACGATGGGTAAACAAAGTGGGGGCGTTCTCTACGGTTCAGCGGCTATTGACGAATATTCCACTAGTCAATGTGTCGGTCAAACGGACAACGTGGTAAATGATCTGCTTGTTGTGCGTTTTTATTTTCCGCTTGATGTTTCCCTTGTGGGAAGAGACCGTTTTGGCCTTTATTTGCATCTGGTCTGATATCTGGATGGTGCCTTGCCCTGACATCCACATGCGTAACATGTTCGATTCAGTTTGGCTCAGCGTCACCGGCGTTTGATCCAGAGAGGATTTCTCCACCCGTAGGGATTTTTTCTCGAGATAATGACTAAGTAGCTGATTCATAGTCTCTGGTTTGATGGATTTTGACGATATGATGACGTTCTTGCGAACATATAAATAATCGTCGAAATGTACATTGGTAATAGCCATGAAGATGAAGAATAACGTATCCGGGTGCAGTGAAATCACCCGTTTTATTCGCTCCGTGGCGTTTGCTTCATGGATGAAGCAGTCCTCGTTAATAAACACCAGGCTAGGATTCAACTTACTGCATTTTTCATGCAGGCTGTCAATGTCCTCGATGGCATTAATATGGCGTTTCTTCACGCCATGCGAAGTCAGATAGTCGGTTAACCCCAATCTGGTATAGCTACATGAATCCATGATAATCGTTGGCATATCGCACCCCCACTTAAATCCGTTTTACTGCGGTAATATGAGAAAAAGCCTAAAAAGCCGAAAGGCAAAATGGAACAATAATTCAGTGTAGCGAGTGTTCTATCAATAAACACGACGGCACTCAATGATATTTTCATACTAAACTTATTAATCGCATGAATCTATAAGTTTGGCTTAAGTCAGAGCGATCCGCTACTCGCCCGGCGTCGGCATGATGGGGCTGATTCGCACTTGGCGCCTGCGCCTGCCGGCATTGTCTGCTGATAATCTGTTCATCATGTCACGAAACAAAATTTTAGTTTGCTAGGAAAAGTCTTAAAAAAAATTCATGTGTCTTTTTTTTGAAGTCTTTTAGCGTGCTTTTTAAGTGCTCAAAAAGCACTCACTCCTGGGTTATTCTATTTTTAATCATAAAAATCATTGACTTGTGATTGTCTTGGCACCTTTCGCTAATGATAAGCGCTTCTGTTTTTATCATAACAACAAACAAAAGTTAACATTATTGCCGGAATGTGTAGCTTAATTGTTGCCATAAATCACCATTTTACAATAGGTTATGTGGATATTTATTTCATATGAAATCATTTGTGTGAATGATTATCGGTGATTGAGTGATTTTTCTAAACTATCGTCTTGCCAGCCGGTCGGCAGGGGCGGCGGCAGGTCGGAGTTGTTTCTGACACGCGCCGGTTTTAATTTGCTCTTGCACCTTTCAAAAACAGGATGTCGCGGTGAGACAAAATCAATATGGGCAGCCGATAGGCGATGCCCTCCCTCATTGGCAGCCGGCAGGCATGCCCGGGCAAGCGTTACTGTCAGGGCGGTTTTGCCGCCTGGAACCACTGAACCTCGAACGCTGGGGCGACGAGCTTTATCGGGCTTATCAAACCGCCGAGGACGACCGCGACTGGACCTATCTGTTTTGGGCGCGGCCGCAGACGCGCGAGGATTTTCAGCATTACCTGCAGGCCCTGGCGTCCAGCGCCGACAGGCGCACGATGGTGGTGATCGATCAGGCGAACGGGCGCGCGGTAGGAACCTGCGCTTTTTTGCGCATCGATCCCGCCAACGGTGCGGCTGAACTGGGCACCATCAACTGGTCCCCGCTGATGAAGCGCAGTGCGCTCGGCAGCGAGGCCATTTTCCTGATGCTGCGCCATTTGTTTGACGATCTGGGTTACCGGCGCTGCGAATGGAAATGCGATAGCCTCAATCTGCCTTCGCGTCAGGCCGCCGAGCGTTTTGGCTTTCGCTATGAGGGCACGTTCCGTCAGGCGGTCGTCGTCAAAGGACGCACGCGCGACACCGACTGGCTGTCGATCATCGATGGAGAATGGCCGGCGCTGCGCTCGGCGTTTGCCGCCTGGCTGTCGCCGGATAACATCGGCGACGACGGGCGGCAAGAACGGCGTTTGCAGGCCTTCCAGCCCGGGTGACGCGCCAGGCGTTTAGGCCGTCTCCGCCAGGCAATGGCGCAGCGAGTCCAGCGTCAGGCGAATGTCCTGTTCCTCCGTCATCCAGTTGACCAGCGCGGCGCGGATCCCCGGCTGGCCGTTATAACGCGTAGGGGTGCAACGCGCCACCCCATGCCGGCTAAGGCGTTCGAGAAAGCGATCGCGCGCCGCTTCGCTGTCGCCCTGTGGATGACTGAGGGCAAAGCACACCACGTTCATATTCACGGGCGCCAACAGATGGAAACCGTCCTCGGCCGCTAACGCCGCTCCCAGCGCCTGCGCCAGTTCGACATTGCGCTCGACGATATCTCGTATGCCGCTGCGGCCATAGGCTTTCAGCGTCAGCCAAAGCGGCAGGGCGCGGAAGCGGCGCGAATTTTCCGGCGTCAGATGCAGATAGTTGTCTGGCCGCAGCGTCGGTGCTTCCAGGTAGGCCGAATGGTTCTGAAATACCTGCATCTGCAGATCCAGATGGCGGGTAAATTGGATCGCGCTGTCATAAGGCACGTTCAGCCATTTGTGCGCATCGACGGTGATGGAATCGGCATGCTGCCAGCCCTCGAGCCTTGGGGCGTAGAGCGGCGAGCAGGCCGCCACGCCGCCGAATGCCGCATCGACATGCAGCCAAAATGGATAACGCTCTCGCAGCGCCAGCAGTTGCGGCAGATCGTCGAAAGCGACGGTATTGACCGTGCCGGCACTGGCCAGTACCAACGTTGGCTGGCCTGCGCTAGCGGCCAGCTGCCGCTCCAGCGCCGCCATATCCATGGCTTCAGACTCCGGCAGGCTGGCGACGATCGTCAATGCCTCGCGGCCGATACCGAGCATGCTGAGCGCCTTCACGCTGCTGGAATGCGGATTGGCTCCAAGAACCCGGATCGGGCCCAACGCCGCCAGGCCTTGTTGGGCGATATCCACGCCGCGCTGTTGCCCCAGCCACTGCCGACCAATGGCCAGCCCGGTGAAATTGGCCATGGTCGCGCCGCTGACCAGGCTGCCGCTGAACGTTTCCGGCAGGCCCAGCAGGGATTTCAATTGCGTCACGGCCGCCAGCTCGATCGTGGCTGCGATGGTATCATGGCTGAGCAGGCTATTTTGGTCTGTCACGCTAACCAGCCAGTCCGCTGCGACCGCCGCCGGGGTGCCGCCGCCGGTGACGAAGCCGAAATAACGCGGGCCGGCGCTGGCGGAAATGCCGGCCTGATAACGTTGCCAAAAGCGCTCCAGCGCCGCCAGGGCGCCTTCGCCGTTTTCGTCGAGCCGATCGTCGCCCGGTTGCAGCTGCTGATGCTCGAGCGGTGGGCAGACCGAGCGTTGCTGCAGCCCAGCCAGGAAATCTTCCGCCAGTTGGCGGGTGTGATCGAGGATCTGCGGAAACTGTGCGAGGTCCTGTTGTAAACGTGGGTGCATGGCGGCTCCGAAAGCGTCAGGGATGATGGGGTAAACATAGAACATTTGCCTGCCGGTCAAAATCGATGAAAAATAACCTTTTTGGATAGCCTGGTTAACCAATGATGAGTGAACGCATTCCCTTGCATGTCTTGCCGACCTTTGCGATCGCCGCCAGGTTGGAAAATTTGCGCGCTGCGGCGCAACAGGTGCATTTGACGCACGGCGCGGTCAGCCAGCAAATTCAGCTGTTGGAGCAGGCGGTCGGCTCTCCGCTGTTTGAACGGCGCGGGCGCGGTGTGCGCCTGAATGCCGCCGGGCGAGAGTTGCTGGCGGCGGTAGAGCCGGCGCTGCAGGCGCTGCAGCAGGGCGTCGCCCGCGCCCGGCGAGCGGCGGCAAGCCAGACGCTCCGCATCAGCGTGTTGCCGTCTTTTGCCCATTACTGGCTGCTGCCGCGTCTGTCGGCTTTTCATGAGGCCTGTGCCGATATTGCGCTGGATATCGATGCGTCGCTGGCGCTGCAGGATCTGTCGCAGCGGGGGTTCGATGCAGCGATCCGCATCGGCAGCGGTCAATGGGCGGGGCTGCAGGCGCAGCGCATCGCCTCGGGGGACGTGTTGCCTGTCGCTTCGCCGGATATGGCGCGAGAATGGGGGGCGGCTTTCGAGAACGGTGGCGATATTCCGTTGCTCGAGCACGACGTCAGTCCCTGGCGCGACTGGTTCAACGCGCAGGGGCGCCCGTTATGCGGGCGGCAACAGGCGTTGTTCAACGATGCCGGATTATTGATTCGCGCGGCAGAGCAAGGGTTTGGCATTGCGTTGGCGAAAAAGCTGCTGGTGCAGGATGCCCTCGACGCGGGGAGGCTGGTGGCCTTGGCCGCGCCCTGTCGCCTGAGCGATGACGACGTTTATCTGGCATGGCCGCAGACCGCCGGGTTGACGCCGGCGGTCACCCGCTTGCTGCAGTGGCTTCAGCAGCAGTTGGCGGCGATTTAGCGGCGTAGCCATTCCGGTTGCGAGGTGCCGAGCGGGGTCGCCGGCAGCGCCCATTGCAGCGCCGTGCCCTGCAGACTCAACGGCGTGCGCAGGCGTTGCGCCGCCCCCCAGTAAGTCAGTTCCGTTTCAGGGTTCTCGTCGGTGCTTTCGGCCGGTGTCAGCGGTTCCGGCCGATAATGCGTCGGGTAGGGATGCGCCAGCAGCAGCTGCGCCGTCCGCGCCAGCGACAAGCGCGCGCGATAGCCGGTGCCGCGGTACAGGCGCTGCGTCATACCGGTCAGCACCGCCGCCGCCATCAAATAGCCGGTGGCGTGATCCAGCGCCTGTACCGGCAGCGGCACCGGCAAACTGGCGCTGCGCCAAACCATGCCCGCCTCCGCCAGCCCGCAGCTCATCTGCACCAGACTGTCGAAACCGCGCCGGGTGCGCCACGGCCCGCTCCAGCCGTAGGCATTCAGGCAGACGTCGATCAGGCCCGGCGCCAGCGCGTGCCTTTCCTCCGCGCCATAGCCCAGTTTCTCCAGCGCGCCGGCGCGGTAGCCGTGCACGATCACGTCGGCGTTTCTCAGCAGGTGCTCAAACGTATGGCGATCGCGCGCATTGGTCAGATTGAGGCGCGCGCTGCGCTTGCCCAACATCACTTCGTGTTCGACCCCGGGCTCATCCCACCCGTAAGGGTCGATACGCAGCACGTCGGCGCCCAAGCCGGCGAGAAAACGCGTGGCGATCGGCCCGGCAAGAATGCGCGTCAGGTCCAGTACCCGCACGCCGTGCAGCGGCCGGGCGACGGGTAGCGTCCAGCCGGGCGATGGCGCTTCCGGCTGCAATGCGGTGTGGATCAGCGGTTCGAGCGCCACGCTTTTACCCTGAATATGTTGTCGCCACGCGGCCGCCGAACGCATTTGGGCTGCGCAGCCGCCGGCCGCGATCACCGCTTCCTCCAGCTCGCTTTTTTTCCAGGCCAGCACACGTTCCGCCAGCGCGCCTTTCTTCGATGCCGGGCCCAGCACCTGTTCCACCGCTCGCCGATGGTGTGGCGCATTGGTATGCAGGCGTATCCAGCCGTCCGCCGTGGCGTAGTCGCCGGCCAGCGCGTCCCAGGCGGCGGGCAGCGTCCAACCCAGCGGGCGTAGCGTCCAGCCGAACCAAAGCGAGGCCAGGCGTTGATCGACCCAAACCTGCTGCGCGGCGGCGCCCTCGCGCCGCAGCAGCTCGGCGCAGGCTAAACCTGCGGCGCTCCAGGCGGCGGTGGCCAATTCGGTCACGGGAAAAGCCGAAGGCAATGCGCCGGTGCCGCTTACGGTGAGGCGATCGGCGGGGGCAGGGCATTGCCCGAGGCTTTGCCAAATCTCGTCGAGCAGAGTGTGGATCAGGGGAGTCATCGGCCGCTCCTTGTGGGTAAACGGAAATATAGCCTAGCGTAGCCCACTGTCGGCGGCCTTGCTAAGGTGCGACGTCGAGAGTGCGGCCGTCGGCCAGTTTGGCGCGTACGCTGTGGGGCGCCACGCCGCCGAAAGGTTGCGCGCTGAAATTGGCGGTCAGGGTCGATCCGTCGCTGAACGTCGTCTGTTGCACCCAGCCGTCCCGATCGAGCCAGCGGAAGTCGGTTAACGCTTTATCCCACAAGGCTTGATGCAGCGGCCGGAAGGCGGCATCGGCGCGTTTTATCGCCGGTAAGCGCGCCGCCAGAGTGGTGCGGCTCAGGTGGAACATCGGCGCGGTGTTGTACAGCTGGCTGAGCAGGCTGCGGGTGGTCTGAACGTCGCTGAACTTCAGATTGTCGTAATTCCAGTGGTGGCTGCTGACGATAGCATCGTGGAAAACGGCCTGATACAGCGGCAGGCGGTAACGCGGATCGAATTCGACGGTACGGTAGGGCTGTTTCACTTTGGCGGGGCGGAAGAAAAACGCCGGTTGGGCGTTGGGCCACCAAGCGCCGAGATAATAGGGCGAGGATTTATCCTGATTCATCTGTTTATCTCCCCAGCCGAATCCCCAGGTTTCCATGCCGTGGGCGAACATCAGGCTGCGCGCGGTCACTGCGTTGCCATCCTCTGAGCCCAGCGGCAACTTAAGGGTGGCGCTGAACCAGGCGAGCCGGGCGTTGCGGGCTTCGGCCATCTGCGCCGCGCCGGTTGGGTGGTCGGGCTGATAGTCGTCGGACACCATGCCGGTGCCGTCCACATCGAGAAACAGGCTGTTCAACCCGGCCAATTGCACCAGTTCGCGCATGCGCTGTTGAGAATAGGGCAGGACACAGCCTGGATTGAGGTAATAACCCTGTTTACCGAAGCCGGGTTTCCTGCTGCCGTCTGCACGCACGATGGCGCAGGATTCCCGCAGCGTCGTCGGCAACTGCGCGGTGAGCCAGCTGTCGTTGACGCCGCGCGCGATGGCGGTATCGTAGGAGTCGTAGCTGGCGATCAGATAACCGGCCGCTTTGGCGGCGGCTACCGCTTGCGGGTGCAGGAAGGCGGCGGTCCAGTTATCGGTGCCCAACCACAGGCGCGGCAAACCGGCCTGGCGCAGCGCGTCGATCAACGGTTTGGCCAACCCTTGCCCCCAACCGTCCGCTGGGGTTAACCAGCGTCCCAGCTCCCGTTGCGCCAGCGCCCGCACTGCGGCGGCCTGGCGCTGTTGCGCCTGCAGAAAGTTGGCGTCATCCGGCGTCGCGCCAAGCGCGAACTGCGCCGTCAACGCCCGGTTGATGCCGTCGATCAGGGGCTGTTGTTGCCAGCCCTCCGGCGTTTTTCCCGCCAGCCGCAGCAGCAAGCTTCTGCTCTCGGCGTCCATCTTCTGCCGCAGCGCTTCGGCGGCGGGAGAGGCGAAGTAGTGCAGTAATCCCGGCCAATCCTTGACATCTTCCGCCGCCAGCAATTGGTCGCCCCACAGATAGATATGGGTAGCGCCGATCAGCTTTTCGCCTTCGGGCGCCTGCTTGATCTTCTCGCGCAGGCTGCTGAACCGGCCGTTTTGTTGCAGATAGTCGCGGTAACGGCGGGCGCCGGACAGCGGGGCGTTGCCGACGTGCAGCAGCACCTCGAATGCCTGTTGTTGATTGAAGCGATTGAATTGGTGGCTGGCGCGCATCGCCAGCTTTTCCTGCGCGGTGGCGAAGGCTATCTGGTTACTGAACGGCGTCAACATCAGCCAGCTGTAGACCTTACCCTGGTGTTGCAGGCTCCACAGCGGCAGTTTCAGATCCCAGTTGGTATCCAGCGGCGTCATTTCCGTCGTCAGGTAATGACGCCAGACCGCGTTGTCCAGCGGGATGCGGCTGCCTTCGCCGATCGGCAACAGCAGCGTTTCCCCCTGCGGCATATGATACCAGTTCAGGGTTTGCGGCCGATCGCTGCTGAAGCTCAGGCGCAGATCGCCGCCTTCCAGACGGGCGCTGACGTTGATTGCGCGTTGCGGCCATCGCCAGCTGGCGCGTCGTGGCGTTGCGGTAAGATCCGTTACCTGCTGCGCAGGCTTCGCCAGATTGATCGGCACCGGGCCTGCGGCGATATGCAGCGTGGCAGGGTCGAGTTCAAATTGCACGTCGCCTTGCTGCAGCAGTAAGGCATCGGCGGGAAAACTGATGAGCAGCGCCAGCGCGAGCGGGGAAAACCGTTGTTTCATCAGGGGCGTCCTTGGAAGATGAAAGAGGGCAGTTTACCGATAAGCGCACTGTCGCCCAATGTCGCCATCTTCTATTTGTGACATCGAAATATAAACGCCGTATTCCAGTTTATTTTTCGTTTAATAAATTAGCCTTTACTTCATTACCCGACGTCACTATACTCAGCCAAAATTTCAGTGGAGAAACCCAATTGGACAGTTGTAGTTGTAATAAAACAAATAAGGCAAGCTGACCAATTCTCTTCTGATTTGTTGCTTGCCGTTATCGGCGGGCAGCACCCCTCTCCAGTTATTTCTGAGCTGTGCATACCCGAATAAGAAACGTTTCCTGATGCCTGACGGTTTCAGGTGAATTGAGTTGGACGTTATTATGGTATTCTGCAGCCACAGCCTTTTCCCTCCAGGCACAGCACGCTGATTCGCTGATTTATTTTCAGCGCGATTTCGCGTGTGCTAAACAGCACATGATTTTATCTCCTGCGGTTAATTAAGGGGACAGTCATGGCTATGACTCCTTTCGTTTTGAATTTATTGCTGGCGATGTGCCTGGGCGCGGTCATTGGCGCCGAACGCCAGTGGCGCCAACGCATGGCCGGCCTGCGCACCAATGCGCTGGTGGCGACCGGCGCGGCGGTCTTTATTCTCAGCTCCATGTCCACCGATCCGGCCAGCGCCGGCCGCGTGGCGGCGCAGATCGTATCCGGTATCGGCTTCCTCGGTGCCGGCGTGATCATGCGTGAAGGGCTTAATATTCGCGGCCTCAATACCGCCGCCACGCTGTGGTGTTCGGCGGGGATCGGCGTACTGTGCGGCCTGGGCCAGCATTGGGATGCGGTGGTCGCTACGCTGGTGATCCTGTGCGCCAATATCCTGCTGCGCGAAGCCGCGCAGCGCATCAATCTGCAGCCGCATCAGCAGGCGACCGATCTGGAACTGTGCTATCGCATTCAGGTGACCTGCGGCGAGCAGGACGAAATTCTGGTGCGCACCCTGATCCTGCAGGCGCTGAACGGCGTCGCCTTGCGGCTGCAATCCTTGCGCAGCGCCGATATTTCGAGCCCGGGGCAATTGGAAGTGTGCGCGGAAATTACCGCTACGCCGGCCGCGCAAAAAGAAATCGAAGGCATTGTCTGCCGCGTCAGTCTGGAAAAAAGCGTGAGCGCCGTTCGCTGGCGCGTCGCGTCCGAATTACCGGTCTGATTAATGATATAAATATTGATTAACTTGATTATATGTTCAGGTTTATTCATGCACGCCTTGAATAACGCTGAACATTAAGGAGGTGTTATGGACGATGACCCCGGAAGGAAAATGATTCCAGCGTGGCGACAGGGTAATTCCGCCATTTAGTCACGCTAATAAAAAATTCCAAGCTGCGCATAGTCACCTGTTTATCGGGCGGGGCTTCGCTGTGCGCAGAACTAAAATAAGAGAATAGCGTTATGACTCAGATTAATGAAAGAACGCGTCGCCGTGATAAAGACGCGGTGACCTACGCCATTGCGCAAGAGGCCACCAACAGCATCGCTCAAACGCTGGCGAACCTGAAGTGCAACCGCAACGGCTTGACCCAGGACGACGCCGATGATCGGCTGGAGCAGTTCGGCGCCAACCAGGTCGCCCATGACAAGGCGCCGCATGCCCTGATCCAGCTGATCAAGGCCTTCAACAACCCGTTTATCTTCGTGCTGATGGTGCTGGCTGCGATCAGTTTCTTTACCGATTATTGGCTGCCGCTCCAGAGCGGTGAAGAAACTGAACTCACCGGCGTCATTATCATCCTGACCATGGTCACGCTGAGCGGGCTGCTGCGTTTCTGGCAGGAATACCGCACCAACAAAGCGGCGGAAGCGCTGAAATCGATGGTGCGCACTACCGCCACGGTGCTGCGCCGCAGCAGCTACAGCGCGCATCCGCTGACGCTGGAAGTGCCGATCCGCGAACTGGTGCCGGGGGATATCATCCAGCTCTCCGCCGGTGACATGGTGCCGGCAGACGTGCGTCTTATCGCCTCGCGCGATCTGTTCATCAGCCAGGCGATTTTGACCGGCGAGGCGATCCCTATCGAGAAATACGATGCGATGGGCAACGTGGCGCAGAAGTCGAGCGAAGGGGAAGTGTCCAGCGAGAACGCGCTGCTTGAGCTCTCCAACATCTGTCTGATGGGCACCAACGTCGCCAGCGGTACCGCTACGGCGGTGGTGGTGGCGACCGGCGGGCGCACCTACTTCGGCTCGTTGGCCAAGTCGATCGTCGGGACACGGGCGCAGACTGCGTTTGATCGCGGGGTGAACAGCGTCAGCTGGCTGTTGATTCGCTTCATGCTGGTGATGGTGCCGGTGGTGTTGCTGATCAACGGCTTCACCAAAGGCGACTGGAGCGAAGCGGCGCTGTTCGCGCTGGCGGTGGCGGTCGGCCTGACGCCGGAAATGCTGCCGATGATCGTCAGCTCCAACCTGGCGAAAGGGGCGATCGCCATGTCGCGTCGTAAGGTGGTGGTGAAGCGTCTGAACGCCATTCAGAACTTTGGCGCCATGGACGTGCTTTGCACCGACAAGACCGGCACGCTGACCCAGGACCGCATCATTCTCGAGCACCACATCGACGTCAACGGCGCCAGAGATAACGAGGTGTTGCACCTGGCCTGGTTGAACAGCTTCCATCAGAGCGGCATGAAGAACCTGATGGATCAGGCGGTGATCCGCTTTGGCCGCGGCAAACCGGGGATTGAAGCCCTGGGGCGTTTCAGCAAGGTGGATGAGCTGCCGTTCGATTTCGTGCGCCGCCGTTTGTCGATCGTGGTGGCGGATGAGAATGGCTGCCAGCAGCTGATCTGTAAGGGCGCGGTGGAGGAGATGCTGGAGATCGCCACCCACGTGCGCGAAGGCGATCAGACGCTGGTGCTGGACGACGCGCGCCGTGCGGCGTTGCAGGCGCTGGCCCGCGAATATAACGAAGACGGTTTCCGCGTGCTGGTGCTGGCGACGCGCGAGCTGGACGCGCAACGCCCGGCCGAACCGCTGAGCGTGGCCGACGAGCGCGATATGGTGGTGCAAGGGCTGCTGACCTTCCTCGATCCGCCGAAGGAGAGCGCTCAGCAGGCGATCGCCGCGCTGCAGGAAAATGGCGTGACGGTGAAGGTGCTGACCGGCGACAACCCGGTGATCACCTGCAAGATTTGCCGCGACGTCGGGCTGGAGCCGGGCGAGCCGCTCTCCGGGCTGCGGATTGAACAGATGGATGACGAAGAACTGGCGCGCGAAGTGGAACAGCGCACGGTCTTCACCAAGCTGACGCCGTTGCAAAAATCGCGGGTGCTGAAAATGCTGCAGGCCAACGGCCATACCGTCGGCTTCCTCGGCGACGGCATCAACGATGCGCCGGCGCTGCGCGACGCCGACGTCGGCATCTCGGTCGACACCGGTACCGATATCGCCAAGGAGTCGGCGGACATCATCCTGTTGGAAAAGAACCTGATGGTGCTGGAAGAGGGGGTAATCAAAGGGCGCGAGACCTTCGGCAATATCATCAAGTACCTGAACATGACCGCCAGCTCCAACTTCGGCAACGTGTTCTCGGTGCTGGTGGCCAGCGCCTTCATCCCGTTCCTGCCGATGCTGGCGATCCACCTGTTGATTCAGAACCTGATGTACGACATTTCTCAGCTGTCGCTGCCGTGGGACAAGATGGACAAAGAGTTTCTGCGCAAACCGCGCAAGTGGGACTCCAAAAACATCGGGCGCTTTATGCTGTGGATTGGGCCGACCTCGTCAATCTTCGATATCACGACGTATGCGCTGATGTGGTACGTGTTCGCCGCCAACAGCGTGGAACACCAGGCGCTGTTCCAGTCCGGCTGGTTCATTGAGGGGCTGCTGTCGCAAACGCTGGTGGTGCATATGTTGCGCACCCAGAAGATCCCGTTCATTCAGAGCACGGCGGCGTTGCCGGTCTTGCTGACCACCGGGTTGGTGATGGCGCTCGGCATCTACATTCCGTTCTCGCCGCTCGGCGCCCTGGTTGGCTTGCAGCCGCTGCCGTGGGAATACTTCCCGTGGTTGGCCGCTACGCTGGTCAGCTACTGCGTGGTCGCACAGTTGATGAAGCGTTTCTATATCCGCCGCTTCGGCGAGTGGCTCTAAGCCGCCTCGGCGTTCACTTCGGGGGCGAAATTCTTCGCCCCCGCACCGCTACAGCAGTTTGTTGACCAGCAGGCCGAGCATGATGGTCAGCGTGAAGGAAAACAGCGTGCCGAGCAGCACATACTCGGTACGCATCTTATCGTCACTTTGGCGCAGATCGCCGAAACGGAAGATAGATTTGGCCGCCAGCAAAAAGCCGATCGCCGGAATTTGCCCCAGCAGCACAAAGGTCAGGATCAGCGTTCTTTCCAGATAGCCAATCTGTTTGCCCGCGCGCAGCAGCGAATCGTTGTCGGCCTTGGCCGAAGGCGGCATTTGCGGCGTCCAGCGCGCCAGCAGTTGCCCAATCAGCAGGCTCATCGGCAGATAAATCAGGCTGTAGGCCACCAGCACCAGGCCGGTTTGCCAACTCCCCAGTTGCCGTCCCAACGCCGCGAGCAGTTCACCGGCATTCGGCGTCAGCCCCAGCCACAGCAAGGCGATCACCGCCAGATGCAATCCCTGATCGAGCAGAAAGCTGCGGGCCGGGCTCAGGCGGATCATGGCGGTGACTTTCAGCAAATCGATCAGGTAGTGGCTGACGGCGATAACCAGCAGGCTGACCAGCACCTGCAGTGAAGACAGTCCGCCGTGCAGCAGGCCGAAACCGGCCACCACCCAGGCGGCCAGCACCCCATGCAGCAACGCGTGCAACAGCAGAAAACGCGAACGCGCGCGATGTTGGATTTTATCTTCCACCCAACTCAGCGGCTGCAGTGGAAAATCCGCCAGCAGATGGACGATCAACAGCCAGGCCAGTAAAGGCGCATAGGTCAGATCCATAGTCAGACGATCCTGTTAATGGCGTGAATAAACCGCATGATCTCCTCATAGGCCGCGCGTTTGAGCGTGGCGGAGACCGTGGAAGCGGCTTTTTGCAGCTGCTCGGCTACGGCCGCGCCGCTGTCGGCGAACATTCTCGCCTGGACGATGCGCGCTTCGGTCTGCGACAAGCGGCCAATGACATGATCTAACATCGGCAGCAGATCGCTGACAATGGCGTTTGTCCGATCGTTGTCGGTTTTCAGAGCCAGGCGGCAATTTTTCGTCATGGCGTCCAGCGCGCTGCCGGAGTTGATAAAGGCGCTACCGTAACCGGCGGCGTCGGGCCGTTGGCTACCCAGCCCGACGGCGATGCGCGCATCCCAGTGCGCGGCGCCCATCGCCCGCAGCGCAGTGCGAATATACACCGCCAGCAACAGCCCGTCCTCCGGCGCGGCCTGCGCCTGGAAGGCATCGCCGCGAAAGATTTCCACCTGGCGCAGCCGTCCGTCGCGCTGCAGCCGATCGAGCAGGCTGTGCAGCCCGTTGAGGTAGTTGACGGTGTCTGACCGGCGAGAATCGACCAGATCGCCGCTGATTACGCTGATTGGCGTCGGCATGGCGTGATCCGTTGTGGATGGAGGATGACTATAAATTCGCACCTGAATACGAATATGTCAATAATTCGTCTCTAAAGGCGAATTTTCCGGGTTTTGGTCGGTGGAGGCGAAACGTCGGGGGCGAAGAGAAAGGGAGAGAGACGGCCGGGAATGCGCGGACCTGTCAGGCCCGCCACCGGCGGCGTAGATGGAAAGAGGCCGGCGACCGGCCGTTCAGAAGCTTTTGACCAGCACGTCACGCGGCATTTCACTGCCGTGTTTCAGCAGGTGCTCAAACGATCTTTCGCTGCTTTTCAACTGCTGCAAAAACTCCTGCGGCGACAGATCGTGCTTTTTGCCGCTCATGTAAGCCAGCGCCAGTTCTTTTGCCTGATAGCGGGAGAAATTGTACATAGTGTCCTCGATACGGTGAATGTCAGTGCTCACGATTGTAGCGAAAGAGCACATAATGAACAGCCGCTTTGGCGTATGGAATCGATAGCCGAAACTTAACTTGCCGGTTGCAACAGCTCATCGCACAGGCGTTTGATGACCTGGGTTTGCGGCAGGCCGTTGTGCAACATCTGGCGGATATGCTCCGAATCGCTGACGCCCCGGCGCACATGGCGCTCGACCGCCTGCAGCACGGCCCGATCCTCCTGCCGCTCGGCGAAGCCGCTCAGCGTGTCGAGGGTGTGCAGGATATGTGCAGTCAGGCTGCAGCGGCGCAGCGTGGCGGGATCGACGTATTCGGCGGCGAAACCGCTGCGATAGGCGTTGAGCTTGTTGTAGTTGGTGAAGGCATCGTACTCCGGCGCGATCGGCGTGCGGTGTTGCAACAGAAAATCGGCCAGCAGACGGCAGTAGCCGACCAGCAGCGTGGCGTGCGCGAGGCGCAGCGGCGTATCGCAGATGCGGATCTCTACCGTGCCCAGCTCCGGTTTCGGCCGCGCATCCCAGTAAATATCCTTGACGCTGTCGATGACGCCGGCGGCATGCAGCCGGTCATAGTAGGCGTTGAATTCGCGCCAGCTGTAGATGTGTTCCAGGCAGCCGTAATTGGGGAAAGAATTCTGTGCGCTGAAACGGGAGCTGGCAAAGCGCGTATCGACGCCCTGGTACAGCGGTGACGAAGCGCTGAGCGCGATCAGCTGCGGAAAATAGGGCGTCAGCGCATGGCACAGGTACATCGCCTCGTCTCCGTCGTTGACGCCGAGGTGGATGTGTTGGCCGAATACGCAGGCCAGCTTGGAGAGATAGCCAAAACGGCTGGCCAGCTGCCTGTAGCGCGCGTTGTCGCTGATGACCTGCTTGCGCCAGTCGTTGCTCAGGTGGCGGCCGCCGCCGCAGACGTCACAGCCCAGGCGCCGTGCGCTACGCCGGACGGTATCGGTCAGGGCGCGCAGCTCGGCGTGCAGCGCATCGAGATCGCGGTGCACCGAGCTGTTCAGTTCCACCATCGACTTGGTGAGCTCATGTTTGACGCGTCGGCGGTCGCCGACCGCGCTGACCACCCGGTCAGCCCGATCCGTAAGATCGTAGTGCTCGTCATCGACCAGCTGCAGCTCTATTTCGGTGCCGATGGAGAGTCTTTCCGACGGTTTGAATGTGAGCGGCATGGCGCCTCCCCCTCAATAACGCAACGTTAATTCAGTATAAGTCGCGGGGGGAGGCATTGCCGCCGAAGAGGCGTTAGTGCAGTTCGGCGCCGCTGCGATCGGCCAGCGCTTCCAGCAGCGGGGCGGAAGGCACGAAGAACAGGGTGCCGGTCACCGCGTGGCTAAAATCGAGCAGCCGATCGTAGTTGCCAGCCGGGCGGCCGATAAACATGTTTTCCAGCATCTGCTCGATCGGCTGCGGGGAGCGCGCATAGCCGATAAAGTAGGTGCCGAACTCGCGCAGGCCGGGGCGGCCGAACGGCATGTTGTCGCGCAGAATTTTCACCTCGTTGCCTTGCTCGTCGGTGATGGTGGTCAACGAACTGTGCGACGACGACGGTTTGACCGCTTCATCCAGCTCGATGTTGGACTGTTTATGGCGGCCGATGATCTTCTCCTGCGTTTCCACGCTGAGCGAATTCCAGCCCTGCATGTCGTGCAGGTATTTCTGCACCAGCACATAGCTGCCGCCGCTGAACGCCGCGTCTTCGTCGCCGATCACCGTGTAGTCGAAGGCTTCGTGCCCCTCCGGGTTCTCCGTACCGTCGACGAAGCCGATCATGGCGCGCTGATCGAAATAACGGAAGCCGTGCACCTCCTCGATCACCGTCACGGCGTCGCCGAGCTTGGCGGTCAACTGAGAGGCCAGTTCAAAACACAGATCCATTTCATCGGCGCGGATGTGCAGCAGGATGTCGCCAGGCGTGGCGACCGCAACGCGTTCTCCGCTGCCGATCGGGCTGAACGGATGCAGCTGGCGAGGGCGCGGCGCGCCGAACAGCGTATCCCAGGCCTCGGAGCCGAAGCCGCAGACGCAGGTGAGATTGCCCGCCGGCGCGCGTTTGCCGACCGAACGTACCACGGCGGCGATATCGCCGCACCAGGCGCGCACCGCCGCCAGATGGGCGGGAACGGGCGACAGGGTGGCGACGATGAAAATGGCATGGCGCGTGACCGGCGTGAATACGGCTTGCGGCGGGGTGTTATTTGCATTCATTGCATTCGGCTCCAGTGTGTTCGGGTGAAATAGATCAGATCAAATTAAAGTGCTCGTCGGGTTTCATCGGCGGTGGCAGCGGGCTTTGGTCGTTCATTTCCAGCAGGTTGCGCTCGATGGTGTTGCAAATGGCGTTTAACGGCAGATGGTTGGCCGACACGCCGAACGGATCCTCCAGCTCTTCGGCCAGTGAGTCCCAGGATAAGAAGGTATAGGAAATGAACACCGAAACAAACGGTGTCATGTAATGCAGATCGGTCACCAGGGCAAAAGGCAACAGGCTGCAGAACAGGTAAACGGTGCGCTGCAGGATCAGGGTATAGGCGAACGGCACCGGGGTGCTGGCGAGCCGTTCGCAGCCGCCGAGGGTGTGAGACAGTTCGCTCAGCTTATCGTCGATCAGCCCGAAGGTGATGTCGCTCAGCAGGCCCTGACGGCGCAATTTGCCGATTTCCTGGCCCAGCATCAGCAGGATGCGGTTGGTCGGCATCGGGCTGGCGATCACCTCGGCCAGCTCGTTGCCGGTGAGATTGTGGTACAGATCGGCGGTGGGGTCGGTGCCGCGCAGCTGATGCTTCAGGCTCCAGCTAAAGGCGATCAGCAGCTTGGCGACCTTTTGCTGCACCGCCGGTTCGTCCGGCAGCAGGCTTTTGATCTGGCGCAGCAGGGTGCGTTCGGTAATCAGCAGCGAGCCCCACAGGTTGCGCGCTTCGACAAAGCGGCTGTAGCCGGCGTTATTGCGAAAGCCGAGAAAAATGGCGATGGCGATGCCCAACAGGCTGAACGGCGCAATGGTCAAATGCACGCCGAGCTGTTCGTACCATTGGTAGCTGATCACCGCCACTATCGACATCAGCACGTTCAGCGACAGGCGAAAGGTAATTTTTGACAGCACGGAACCGTGCCAGGCGAACAGGCGAAAAAACCAGTTCTGGTGCGGGCGAATTATCATAACGTGGGTGCTTCCTGGTGTCCTGCTATTGAGAATAGTCGATTCTTATCCGGCGGCGCTATGCCGCCGTTGTCGATTGCCAGAGCCGTTGCGGGTGCGTATAGACGGTGGCGCGCCCCGGTTTGCTGAAGCCCACCAGCGTCAGGTTGCTGCGCTCGGCCACTTCCACCGCCAGACGGGTGGCGGCGGAGACGGCGAACAGGATCTCGACGCCGCACATGGCGGACTTTTGCACCATTTCATAGCTTGCGCGGCTCGAGACCAGCGCCGCCCCTTGCGACCAGGCCTGTTGGCTGCGGTAACCCAGCAGTTTGTCGAGCGCCACATGGCGGCCGACGTCTTCACATCCGCCGCTGAGTGCGCCGTCCGGCTGGATCCAGGCCGCCGCATGGGTGCAGCCGGTCAGTTTTCCCACCGTTTGCACTTCCTGCAGTTGAGCCAACGCCCGGTCGAGTTGGGCCAAATCGAAACGTTGGGTGAAGGGCAGCGGTGCGATGGGCTGAGCAACCTCCTGCAGCTGCTCGACCCCGCAGACGCCGCAGCCGGTGCGGCCGGCCAGGCTGCGGCGCTTCTCTTTCAGCTGCATAAAGCGGCGGCTCGAGAGCTCTACATGCACTTCAATGCCGTTGCAGGCCGGTTGTTGACGGATGTCGTAGATATCGTCGGGGGAGGTGATGATGCCTTCGGACAGCGAAAAACCGATGGCGAAGGCCGCCAGATCTTTTGGCGTCGCCATCATCACCACGTGGGAAATGCCGTTGTACACCAGGGCGACCGGCACTTCTTCCGCCAGCCAATCCTGCTGCGCCTGTGCCAGATCGTTGCGCTGCCAGACCGCGTGGCGCGACAGGCATTCCTGTTTGATATCGTCGGTTTCTGCGAAGAGCAGGTGCTTGTTCATAACGTTCTCGTGACCGTCGGTGACGAGGCGCCGACGAGGATGAATTCTTATTAGCAGGTGTGGGGATTATACAGGATTCTGATCCCGCTCGCGTAGGGAATCACGCCCTGCAGATTATCCACAGTTTTGGTGGATAACGTGTGTGCAAGGGGCAGTGAAACACTTAGCAGGCGTAAAAAAAAATCGCTCAGAAAATTATTATATTACGCGGCAAAGCGCGATCTGCAGGGGGATAGGGGGTTGCACGCGTTCGCGTTTTGTTTATGTTTTACTGTATAAATATACAGTTTGGTTATGATTATGCTGAGCAATTCAAGGTTGTATGCTTTTTCACCAGGTGAGCCCCTAACGTTACCGCTGTTTGCCGATCGCGTGGCCTGCGGTTTTCCCTCCCCGGCGCAGGACTATGTCGAGAGCCGGCTGGATATCGGCAAACTGCTGGTGCGGCACCCCAACGCCACCTACTTCGTGCGCGCCAGCGGTGAGATGGAGCGAGCAGGATGGATCAGGCACTGAATTTTTCACTCAGCTATGCGCAGCTGATCCGGGAAGCAGAAGATGCGATTAAAAAATGCAATCTGAACCAGGGCGGGATGGGTTACACCCTAGAGTTGGGTAAGCCTTCTGCCATTCTGAGTTTCTGGTACGGTCTGGCGCTGCAGGGCTATCCGGGCACAATAATGGATGAACGTGTTGATGCCGACCGGCTGCGCCTGCATGTCCTCATCTATAAGAGAGAGGAGTGACATCGTGGCAACGGTTAACGTCCGCCGGCCGTCGCCGCTGTAGCGACGGATGCTGATTGTGCTGGCCGAACCTGCGCGCCCCCTGCCTGCTGCTGTGGCGCGCGGACGGAACGATCAAGTCGCCGCCAACGGCAAAAGCCGGGAATTGAACGGGCGCATACGTTGGGTAGATACCGGGGAAAGCAGGCAGATCAGGAACGACATCAGAAAGTCCTGTACTACCGACAGATTAAGAAACTGAGCATCCGAGAAACAGCAGACGCGACAGGCTACAGTACTTCCCAAGTTTGTCGCATTTAGGCCTTCTATAAAGAAGTTGAGACTGATTAAAAAGCAGCCTTAATGTACAATAATTTTCGATATCCAAACTGACCCCATGAACAATCAATGAGTTAGAGGTGAAAGATGATTTCATACAAAAAAATCATACCTGCTCTTGTCATATTCGCTTTATCTAATGCTGTGGCATATGCGAATGATTTCGACAAATCAAATGAAGCGATGGCAATTTCAGCAATAGGTTTTTCTGGCTCAAATGCTCGTGTTGCACATGATGTTTGTGGGGCAACCAATGAGAAAATTGATAAATATAAAAAACAAATAAAAGACTCATTAACTAGAGCATTAAAGGATGAACAGTCAGAATTCGATACGCATTGGGATAATGGTTGGAAAAATGCTGATTTTTTGGTTAAGTCATTAAGTAATGATGAAGCCTATAAAAAAGAATATTGCCGAGAGGTTTTAGATGGAATTAATAATCCTGAAATGAATTAAGGATTATTCCTTATTCGGGGTTCTACGCCGGAACCCCAGATTTTTCCGTCCGCTAAAATTATCCCCGGTTGAGCAGCTTTATACCGTCAGCTCGCAGTGGACCATCAGGGGAAATGTGGCGGTACAGCGTTTGTCGGGTTATCCCAAGCTCCTGGCATAACGTACTGACTTTCGTCTCTGGCCGTCCCATTGATGCCATTGCCAGTCGCAATTTTATTGGCGTCATTTTGTAAGGCCGTCCGCCGTTCCTCCCGTGGGCTCTTGCTGAGGCAAGGCCTGCCGCTGTTCTTTGCGGCGCTGTACGCAGCAGAGACCGACGGCCGCGCGCGACTGGCTCGACACCCGCTTAGTCCCGCCCTCTGGTCAAATGCAGGCTGACGTGTACAGCCTGCAGGCAGAGGATTTCGTCTGGCAACCGGTATCGCCCGCCGTCGGCGCCGTTCGCAATGACAATCCCTCACTCATCCTGCCCATCGATACGCCAACGGTCTGAGTGCCGCATTATCCACAGTTTTGGTGGATATCATGTGTGCAAACACACGTGAAGAACGCCAAAAGCTGCAGGAAAAATCGCTCAGAAAATTATTATATTACGCGGCAAAGTGCGATCCGCAGGGGGATTGGGGGTTGCACGCGTTCGCGTTTTGTTTATGCTTAACTGTATAAATATACAGTTTGGTTATGATTATGCTGAGCAATTCAAGGTTGTATGCTTTTTCACCAGGTGAACCCCTAACGTTACCGCTGTTTGCCGATCGCGTGGCCTGCGGCTTTCCTTCCCCGGCGCAGGACTATGTCGAGAGCCGGCTGGATATCGGCAAACTGCTGGTACGGCACCCCAACGCCACCTACTTCGTGCGCGCCAGCGGCGAGTCGATGATCGACGGCAATATTCAGGATGGCGATCTGTTGATTGTCGACAGCGCCCTGACGCCGGAGCACGGCAATATCGTGATCGCTGCGGTGGACGGTGAATTCACCGTCAAAAAGCTGCAGCGCCACCCCGACGTGCGGCTGTTGCCGATGAATCCCGCCTACGCGCCCATCGTGTTCGACGACGAAGCGCAGCTGGAGATTTTCGGCGTGGTGACCTTTATCGTCTACGCGGCGCTGTAACCATGTTCGCCCTGGTAGACGTCAACTGCTTCTACGCTTCCTGCGAGACCATCTTTCGGCCCGACCTGCGGGGGCGGCCGGTGATTGTGTTGTCCAACAACGACGGCTGCGTGATCGCCCGCAGCGCCGAGGCGAAGGCGCTGGGCGTGCCGATGGGCGCGCCTTATTTCAAGATCAAAGAGGAGATGCGCCGTCGCAACGTCGCGGTGTTCTCCTCCAACTACGCGCTGTACGCCGATATGTCCCGCCGGGTGATGGACACGCTGGAGGAGATGGCGCCGGCGGTGGAGATCTATTCACTGGACGAAGCCTTTCTGCGGCTGGACGGCGTGGCGCGCTGCGAAGCGCTGGAACCGTTCGGCCAGCGGGTGCGCGATCGCATCCGGCGCGAGCTGCATTTGACGGTCGGGGTTGGCATTGCGCCGAGCAAAACGCTGGCCAAGCTGGCCAACTTCGCGGCCAAGAAATGGCGCGGCACCGGCGGCGTGGTGGATTTATCCGATCCGGCGCGCCAGCGCAAACTGCTGGCGTTGCTTCCGGTGGAAGAAGTGTGGGGCGTGGGCCGCCGCCTGACGCGCCAGCTGCAGGCGATGGGCATTCACACCGCGCTGCAGCTGGCGGACTGCGATACCCGGCTGGCGCGTAAAACCTTCAGCGTGGTGCTGGAGCGCACGATACGTGAGCTGCGCGGCGAGTCATGCCTGCAATGGGAAGATGAGGCGGCGGCGAAAGAGCAGATCATCTGTTCCCGCTCGTTCGGCCAGCGGTTGACGCACTACCCGCACATGCGCGAGGCGATCTGCAGCTATGCCGAACGCGCCGCCGAAAAGCTGCGACAGGAAAAGCGCTATTGCCGCAACGTGTCGGTGTTTATCAAAACCAGCCCGCATTCGGCGGGCGAAGGCTAT
Source organism: Serratia sp. TSA_130.1 (assembly GCF_052691795.1). NCBI lineage: Bacteria > Pseudomonadati > Pseudomonadota > Gammaproteobacteria > Enterobacterales > Yersiniaceae > Serratia > Serratia sp. TSA_130.1. The sequence goes on along the minus strand of NZ_JBQZFS010000001.1, from coordinate 595,052 downwards.
TACAGCAATATGGGCACCGCCCGGCTGCAAACGCCGAGCAACGACAGCCGCGACATCATCGCCATGGCGGTGCGCGCGCTGGAGAGCATTTGGCAGGAGGGGCGGCGTTATCTGAAGGGCGGCGTGATGCTGGGGGATTTCAGCGCCGCCGCCATGGCGCAGATCGACCTGTTCGACGACTGCCCGCCGCGCCGCAACAGCGAGCGCCTGATGGCGACCCTCGATCGCCTGAATCAGGAAGGGCGCGGGCGCGTATGGTTCGCCGGGCAGGGGATCGTCAAACCGTGGCAAATGAAGCGCGACATGCTGTCGCCGGCTTACACCACCCGGCTGGCGGATATCCCGCTGGTGCGGCTGGGGGAGCGGGCGCCGCGCGCTGCCGAATCGAAGGAAGAAAAACGCCGCGGGTGACAACCGGCGGCGTGGGTAGGCTGAGTGTTACTTCACCGCAGCCGGATCCGGCTTATCGGGGGCGATGCCGTACAGCGCCATGGCGCGGTTGACCTCGCTGCGGGCGATACGGCCTTCGTCAGCCAGCAGCTTCAGGGCGGCGAGCGCGATGAAATGGCGGTTGACCTCGAAGAACTCACGCAGCGCCTCGCGGGTGTCCGAGCGGCCAAAACCGTCGGTGCCCAAGGCGATAAAGGTGCGGTCGGGCAAGAACGGTTTGATCTGATCGCCGACGATCTTCATATAGTCCGTCGCTACCACTACCGGGCCGGGATGCGCCGCCAGCAGGCTTTGTATATAAGGGACTTTCGGCGGATCTTCCGGATGCAGCAGGTTCCAGCGTTCGGCCGCCATGCCGTTGCGGCGCAGCTCGCTCAGGCTGGTGGCGCTCCAGATATCGCTGGCGACGCCAAAGTCCACGGCCAACAGCTCCGCCGCCGCCAGCGCCTCGCGCATGATGGCGCCGCTGGCGACCAGCTGAGCACGCGGGCTCTCTTGGGTTGTCGCTGCGCTCTGTTTGAGCAAATACGCCCCCTGGATAATCCCGTCCTCTACGCCCGCCGGCATCGGCGGCTGCGGGTATCCCTCATTGAGCAAGGTGATGTAGTAGTAAATATCCTCTTGCTCAACGAACATCCTGCGCATGCCGCTCTGAACGATCACTGCGAGTTCATAGGCATAGGTCGGATCGTAGGAGACGCAGCTGGGGATCACGGAAGACAGCACGTGGCTGTGGCCGTCGTCATGCTGCAAGCCTTCGCCCATCAGGGTGGTTCTGCCGGAGGTGGCGCCGAGCAGGAAACCCTTGGTGCGCGCGTCGGCCGCCGCCCAGGCGAGATCGCCCACCCGCTGCAGCCCGAACATGGAGTAGAAGATATAGAACGGGATCGTCGCGACATCGTGGTTGCTGTAGGCGGTGCCGGCGGCGATCCAGGTCGATATCGCGCCGGATTCGTTGATGCCTTCCTGCAAAATCTGGCCGTCTTTGGCCTCTTTATAGTAGCTGAGCTGCCCGGCATCCTGCGGGGTATACAGCTGGCCGAGCCAGGAATGGATGCCAATCTGGCGGAACAGGCCTTCCATGCCGAACGTGCGCGACTCGTCCGGCACGATGGGCACGATCAGTTTGCCGATGTTGGGGTCTTTGAGCAGCGCGCCGAGGATATTGACGAAGGCCATGGTGGTTGACATGTTGCGCTCGCCGCTGCCCTTAAGGAGACTGTCGAAGCGCGATAACGCCGGTATCGCCAGCGGGGCAGATTGGCCGAAGCGGGCGGGGATGTAGCCGCCCAGCGCGGTGCGCGTTGCGGTGATGTACTTCGCCGCCGCGCTGTCGGGCTCGGGCTTCAGATAAGGGATCGCTTCCAGCTGCGCATCGGGGAGCGTCAGCCCCAAACGATCGCGGAAGGCTTTCACCGCATCCTGGCTCATTTTTTTCAGCTGATGGTTGATGTTCTGCCCTTCACCGGCTTCTCCCATGCCGAACCCTTTGACCGTTTTGGCCAATACCACCGTCGGCCTGCCCGGGGTATGCATCGCCTGATGGTAGGCGGCGTACACCTTTTGCGGATCGTGGCCGCCGCGGTGCAGCGCCCAGATCTCATCGTTGCTCAGATCGGCGACCAGCGCGAGCAACTCCGGGTACTTGCCGAAGAAATGCTCCCGCACATAGGCGCCGCTTTGCGACTTGAAGGTCTGGTAATCGCCGTCGACGCACTCCATCATGCGCTGCATCAGCAGTCCGGAGCGATCTTTTTGCAGGAGTTTGTCCCAGCCACTGCCCCAGATCACCTTGATCACCTGCCAGCCGGCGGCTTTGAAGGTGCCTTCCAGTTCCTGAATGATCTTGCCGTTGCCGCGCACGGGACCATCCAGCCGCTGCAGATTGCAGTTCACGACGAAGATCAGGTTATCGAGCTTTTCTCGCCCGCCCAGCGCAATTGCCGCCAGCGATTCCGGTTGATCCATCTCGCCGTCGCCGAGAAACGCCCACACCTTTCTCCCCTGATGCGGTTTCAACCCGCGGTATTCCAGATAGCGCATATAGCGTGCCTGATAGGCGGCGGTCAGCGGCCCCAGCCCCATCGAAACGGTGGGATATTGCCAGAAATCCGGCATCAGCCTGGGGTGCGGATAGGAAGAAAGGCCGCGGCGCACGGATTCGCGGCGAAAGTTGTCGAGCTGCTCCTCGTCGATGCGGCCTTCGAGATAGGCGCGGCCGTAAATGCCGGGGGCGGAGTGACCCTGGATATACACCATGTCACCGGCAAACTCATCGGTGCGTCCGCGGAAAAAGTGCGTGAATCCCACGTCGTAAAGCACCGCGGCCGACTGGTAGGTGGCGATGTGTCCGCCGACGTTGGAATGTTTGCCGGCGCGCAGCACCATCGCCATGGCGTTCCAGCGAATAAACGCATTGATGCGCGCTTCCGCGGCCAGATCGCCGGGATACGTCGGCTGCTTATAGACCGGGATCGTATTCACGTACGGCGTGGTGACCATGCTGAAGAAATCGCCGTGTTTTCGCTGATCGGCTTCGGCCATTCTTTCCAACAAAAAATGCGCGCGTTCACGGCCGTCGATGTCGGCGACCCCTTCAAATGCCTCAAGCCATTCAGCCGTCTCTTGTGGGTCAAGATCTGCTTTTACCGCGGGTTGGTTCATAAAAGCTCCAAATGTACTTACCTGATAAGGCGCTGAGCGATACAGGAATTTATTGAATTGCATATGCAAGAGTTGCAAATGCAATAATGGCGAAAGCCACTCTATCCCTTTACAATTGCAATTGCAACTCACCGCTTTTGACGAGAAAACTGACATGACAGATAAACAACCCGACCTGTGGTTCTCCTTCGTGCGCGCGCACCGGGCAATCATCAAAAAGATAGAAACGCAATTGTCGGAGGCGGGGCTGCCGGCGTACGCCTGGTATGACGTGTTATGGGGATTGGAAAGCGGGGAAAACGGCACGCGCCGCATGCATGAACTGGCGGACGTGTTGGTGATTGAGCGTTATAACCTGACCCGCCTGATGGATCGCCTGGAAAAAGAGCGGCTGGTCACGCGTTTCCGTTCGGATGACGACCGTCGGGCCTCCTTCGCCACCATCACCGAGGAAGGTAAGGCCCTGCGGAAAAAAATGTGGGAGATCTACCGCGCGGTGGTCAAAACCCACTTTCTCAATCAGTTCAGCGAAGAAGAGATCGCACGCTTCTCCGACGCGTTGGACAACGCGATGCAGCTGGCCAGAGCGTGATCAGGCATCGGGCGTGATGTGCAGAACGCGCAGCGCATCGGCGATCAGCGTCGAGGGAATTTTCTGCTCGTCGGCCAGCAGTTTGAGGGCGCATAGCGCAATCCATTCCGCCTGCGGATAGTGAATTTCGCCCCGGGTGCGAGAATCCGAACCCACCGCGGCAAAGCGTGCGGGAATGAACCGCTTGAGCTGGTTGGCAATCAGGTGCGAGTAGTCGGTAACGGCGACGACGGGGGCATTCCCGGCGCCCAGACACGTTTTCAGATGGCATTCGCCGCCGCTGTCCTGGCGCTGCATGTCGGCGAGTTCAGCATCCTGCGCCAACCGCGTGTAGCTGGGGCAGCTCCAGATTTCGGCCGCGATGCCCCAATTTTTCAACACCTCAGCCGCCTGCTGAACGCGGGCGAGCGTTCTGCCTGCGCCGCACAGGCGAACCTGCAACGGCGAGTCCGCCGCCGCCGCGACACGATACATCCCCTTGAACGCCTGCTCTGCGACAAACGGCTCACCGGAAGCGGGGGCATCATTGTCTGCGTTGGTCGCGAGATACACCATCTTTCTCGTTCCCTCCAGATAGAGCGCGTGCAGGGCGTGATGGAGTATCGCGCCGGTTTCCCGGGCATTGGCCGGATCGAAAGGCAGCCAGTCCGGCATGGCGGTGAGCTGGAGCGGGAACCAGGCCTGCACGCCTTTCGGCAAGTCGGTACTGCCGGTATCCGCATCGCTGATGAAAATCCCCTTGCGATTGGTTTCCGGCTCAAGCCCGCGGAGCATGTCCACCGAAGGGGTGTTGACGACGTAAAACAACGGTTTCTCATAACGTTCTGATTGATGGCCAAACCAGAGCGGCCAGGCGGTGGCGTAGCGGGAGCTCGGCGGTTCGGCGCGCCTTCTGCCGTCGATGAGCCAGATGTTGCCACTGGCGTTTAGTTCGCTCAAGGCTTCCGCCGTCCAGGCGGTGGAAGAGGGAAGCGCCGCGCCGGCGTTCTGGCTGACGGAGGCCATCTTGCGGATACAGGCTTCGGCCAGGGTTCTGGTCCTGGCGGAGGCGGCAGGCATTGTTATACGTTGAGGCGACATGCGGAGCATTCCCTTTAAGTTGCAAGTGCGATGATTGTAATTGCAATTCATGGCGTGTGCCAATGACTTCTGAACAGGTCGCAGCCATCCAGGCGTGACCCGCGGCGATATATTCAGGTTATGCAGACGCGATCCTATTTGTTTCACCGACCAGACAGCCGCCATCCGTTGTCCTTATTTCTGCGGTTTTTTATAAATGACGGGCAGCTAAAAACGGTTTGCCGATAGGGATAATGCGCGTGTCAATCCGCGTTAAACGAGAATATCGGCATCTTAAAAATAAAACGAAATAAGGATGAAAGCATATGCCTGGATTTAATTATGGTGGTAAAGGAGATGGGACTAACTGGAGTTCTGAACGCGGTACGGGCCCTGAGCCGGGGGGCGGCGATAAAGGCCATTCCGGCGATCGCGATCGCGGCGGCGCCGGCGTTGGCAACAGCCCGGAACAGCAACAGATAGCGGCGATCCAAAACGATCCGGCGCTGCGCATGAAGCTGGAGGCGGTGATTAAGGCGGCGCGCAGAATTAACCCGGATGCGAAATTGCATATTGAAAGCGTCAGCCCATCCGGCACGCTGAGCCTTTCCGCCACCGGTTTGACGGCCGATCAGGCGAAGCACATTGGCCTGGGGGGGCTGGTGATGGGGGTCAACGCCAAGGGGGTGACAGTGGCGATCGGGGATATCGAAACCGGCCATGCGCGCAAGCCCTCACCCCCTGGCAAAGGCGGCAACAATGGCCTGAATGCCGGGCAGATCGGCGCCTCTTCGTTAGGCAGTTTCGTGACAGACTCGCATCGCGATCGGCCCGTCAGCGGCTGGCATGGCAACGGCAAAACCGGCGAATTCTCGACGACCCGCACGACCGGGAGTTACTACGGTTTTCATCATTTGAAGGTGGAAAAGCAAGACGGAGTGGCGACCTACAACCTCTACTATAAGGCCAATAAGAACCGGCCCGCGTTTATCGCCGTGGTGAGAGGGGATAACCTGAATGCCATGGAGGTGAAATATGCCAACGGCAAGCCGGTAAAATCACCCGGCTCGGTAAAAACGATCGTTAAGGAATTCGTCGAATATCAAAATGCGGAATTAAAAGCCATCAAGGATGGCGTCAGCCTGGCCGCAGGTATCAATAAAGATATCGCGGAAAAGATCGGCGCGAAATACGCCAAACTCGCCAAGGATTTGGAGGCGGGAATTCAAGGAAAATATATCCGCAACGTGCAAGATGCGGAGAAAACCTACGAGCAATTGACGAAGGGCCTGAACAAAAAGCTCAAGGCGCAGGACAAAGCGGCGATTGTCGCCTGGCTGAAAATGATCGATGCGGAACAGTATGCCCGCAATGCGCGGGTATTGGGCAAGGTCTTCACCGGGGTGGACTGGGCGAGCAAGGGCGCGGATCTGGTAAACGCCGCGATTGAAGGTTTCTCAACCGGCAACTGGAAAGCGTTCCGCAACCAGCTCGAAGCGCTCGGGTTGTCGATCGGCGCAGGATATACGCTTTCCGCTATCGCCGCGTTTTTCGCGCCGACGCTGGTGTCGTCGACGGTGGGCATTTTCGCCTTCGCTTACCTGTTTGGCTGGGCCACCAGTTATATCGATGCGGAACGTGCGGGGGAGCTGGAGAAGTGGGTCGCTGACCTGTAACGGCATGAGGGGGCTGGCCCCCTCATTTTATCCCTCACACCCTCTACCTCTTTCACACCACCGGCGCCACCGTCAGCAGCAGATTGGCGAAGCGGCGCCGTTCGCCGGAGGCGATCACCAGCAGCGTCCGATCCGATTTGACCGCGGCGTAAAACGCCTCGCGCGGCAGGTGCTCGATCGGGCAATGTTCTGGCAGCAGTTGCCGGTATTCGGCTTCGATAGTGTTGGTGAAGTCCGGCGGGCAGGCCATCAGCGCCGCGCTTTCCACGTTGATGCAGGCCAGCAGTTTTTCCAGGATTGGCGGGGCGGCGAGCGTGCCGGGCGCCAGGTTCAGATAGACCACGGTGGCGTCTTTCGGCGCGTGCGTCACGCAGGCGTAATTGCCGTCGGCGATCAGCACCTGGGTTTTATGCCCGCATTGCGCCAGCGCGGCGAGCAGCGGCGGGTGAGTGATGGCGGATTTGATCATAAAGCGATTCCTGAATAGGGGGCGGCTGTGCCGCCCGCAGCTGAACTACATGCGGAAGATGCCGCCGTTGATGTCGAGAGTGGCGCCGGAGATGAAGCCGTCGTATTCCGCCGCCAGGAAGGCGATGGCGCGGGCCACGTCGTCCGGCGTGCCTGCGCGGCCCAGCGGGATGCTGCGAACGGTTTCCTCCGCCGATGCCTGGGTGGTATGGCGATTATGAAAGCGGGTGCCGAGGATCAGGCCGGGCGCCACCGCGTTCACCCGGATGCCGTGCTCGCCCAGCTCCGCCGCCAGCGAGCGCGTCCAGGTGAGCACCGCGCCCTTGGTGGCGGAATAGACCAGCGAGCCGGCGTGCCCGCCGGCGCGGCCGGCCAGCGAGGCCAGGTTGATGATGCTGGCGCCGTTCGGCGCCGCCTTCAGGTGCGGCAGCGCGCTCTGGGTCACGTTCAGCATGGTGGTCATGTTTACGTCGATCACGGTTTGCCAGAAGGCGCGATCGATCTCGCCCAGCCATTTGCGCCCGACGATGCCGCCGACGTTATTGATCAGAATATCGATGCCGCCGAGAAACTCGGCGCCGGCCGAGACGCAGCGCAGCGTTTCGTCGGTGTCGATGAGATCGGCGTAGCCGTAGGCGGCCTTTTGTCCGAGTGAATGGGCCAGTGCCACCAGCGCCTTGGGGCCGCTTTCGTCGCTGTGGTAGTGAAAATAGATGTCGCACCCGGCCTTGATCAGCCGCTCTGCGGTGGCGCGGCCGATGCCCTGTTCCGCCCCGGTGATAAAGACCTTTTTGCCCGCAAGATTGCCCATGATTGACTCCTTATTGGTTCGTTAAGAATTGATGACGCCTTCACGCTGTTTGGCGCAGTAGAAAATGCAGATCAAACCGGTCGCCAGCAGGCACGAGGCCAGGAAAAACAGCCCCGGCGCGCTGCTGCCGGTCAGATCGTTCAGCACGCCCACCGCATAGGGGGCGACAAAACCGCCGATATTGCCGATGCAGCTCACCACCGCCAGCCCGGCGGCCGCGGCCGCGCCGGTGGAGATATTGGCGGGCATGGATAAGAACGGCGGCACGGCGGTGTAGATGCCGATGGCGGCAATGCACAGGAATGACAGCGCGACGAGCGGGTCGTATTTAAAAAATGTCACCGCGCCCATCAGGCCGATGGCGGCGATCACCATGCTGAGGCCGGCGAACACGCCGAGCTTTTTGGTTTTGCTGGCCCACAGGCTCCACGGATACACCAGCAGCGCGGCCAGGCCGTAGGGAATGAGCGCCAGCAGGCTGACGCGAAAGATATCGCTGCCGGAAATGGCGCTGATGATCGACGGCAGCCAGGTGCCGAAGCCGTAAATGCCGCATACCATGCCGAAGTTGAGCAGCGCGTAGAGCAGGTACTTTCTGTTTTTAATGCCCTTGAGGAAGTCGCCCAGCGTGATTTTTGAGCCGGATTTGGAGCGGCCGGCGTTGCTCATCAGCCAGGCTTTTTCCTCCACGTTCAGATAACCGACGTCCTTGGGCGAGTTCTTGATCAGGAAGGGGATCAGCAGGCCGATGACGATCGGCGGCAGCCCTTCGAGGATGAACAGCAGCTGCCAGGGGGCGAAGCCGAACCAGTCATGCTGAATATTGAGAATAAAGCCGGAAATCGGCGAGCCGACCGCGTTGGACAGCGGCTGGACGATGATGAACATGCCGAGAATTTTGGTGCGGTATTTTTCCGGGAAGAAGACCGTGAAATAATACACCACCGAGGGAAAGAAACCGGCTTCGCACACGCCCAGCATAAAACGGCAAATATACAGCTCCAGCGGCGTGCGCACAAAACCGAGCAGGGTTGCGAAGATGCCCCAGGAAATTAATATTCTGGCGAACCAGATGCGCGGGCCGAATTTAATGGTGCCGGCGTTGCTGGGTATTTCAAACAGGAAATAGCCGATAAAGAAAATTCCGGAAGCGAAGCCGAAAGCCGAGGCGGTCAATCCCAGATTATCTTCCAACGCTTTGGCGGCGTAGGCCATATTGTTGCGGTCGAGAAAGGCCAGGAAATACAACAAGATCATGAGGGGGACAATATGCAGCGTCAATTTCCTGATGGCACTGCGTTCAATATCCTTTGGCATTGTTTTTTTCATCATGGTTTTTCCCATGTGGTTAATCGGAATAATAGCGGCCCGGCCCAAAGTCATGAGCGGCGTGCTGAATAACGACGTTGCGTGCATAAAGCGTCGCGCCGTTTATTTATTGCGACGACGCTGTTTTTTCTGATTTTGGCTGCGGCGAGCCGGACGATGCTATCTGCGCATCGCCTGGGTAAGCCGTTTTTACCGTATTAACCGGCGGTTTTGACGGAACGCCGGCTGATGACCGTCGGCGGGAAGAGAAACTCGCCGGGCGGTTGTGAATCATTGTTGATGCGGCCGATCAGGCGTTCGACCATCAGCTGCGCCATCTCGGCCAGCGGCGGGCCGATCGACGTCAACCCCGGTTCGGCCAGGCCGGCAAGCGCGATATTGTCGATGCCGACCACCGAAATCTCTGCTGGCACCTGGACGCCGGCGGCGCGCAGCCCCACCATCAGCCCGATGCCCAGCGCATCGTTAATCGCCACGATGCCGTCCGGGCGCGGCGTCAGCGCGAGGATGCGGGATGCCAGCGTCAGCCCCAATTCGAACATCTCCGTGTCGCCGTAGGCGCTGGTGGCTTTGCCTTCGATCACCCGTTGGCGTTCGCTCAAGTTGTGCCCCAGCGCACTCAGAAAACCGTCGATCTTGTGGCTGCGCCCCACGGTCAGCGCCGCTTCGGTGGCGAACACGATATGTCGGCAGCCGCGTTCGAGCAGGTGCTGCGCGGCCAGACGCCCGGCGGCGAGATTGTCCATCGACACGCTGTCGAACAACCGGCTGTCGGCGGCCATCGGCTCGGCGAACGGGCTGTCATAGCTGACGATCTTCATGCCCCGCTCGGCCGCCCGGACAAAATGGGTCTGGCGGATGTCGCTCGCCGCCACGATGATGCCGCGCACGCCATGCAGAAACATATCGTCGATAAACGCGGCTTCCTCCTGTTCCTGCCTGTAGGCGTTGCCGAGCAAGACGCGGTAGCGGTGAGCGCGCGCCGCGCTGTCGACGGCGTGCGCCAGCGCCGAAAAACTCGGGTTAACGATCGACGGCAGCAGCAGGCCGATGATCTTCGCCTGTGGCGCGAGGTTCACTGCGGTGCGCGCCGGACGATAGTCCAGGGTGTCCATCGCCTGTTCGATGCGCTGACGGGTCTGTGCACTCATCTGGTGGCTGCGATTATTCAGCAGGTTCGACACGCTGCTGATGGACACGCCGGCCAACCGCGCGACATCACGAATATTTGCCATTTGCCGATCCCTTGCTGCCTGCCGTTAGCCTGCAATCTATAAGGGAAGGCGGGCGCAGGCAAGCCGCAACCGGGGCGAAACCCGCACGGGATCGCGCATTTGTGAGAGTCGTCAGGCGCAGGGCTGGTTGTTTACTAAACAGCAAAGGGCGGCGGCCATGGGGTGACGCGGATGAGTGAGATCTGCGAAGCATCTCTCGTTTATCGCCCTTCGGGGCGGCGGGTTCTGTACTATTGTTTTCTCTTTGCGGCACGTTCCAGGCCGATGGGGCGCTGGGCGCAACGGAGATCACAGATGAACAAACGGGAATTAGAAAGCGCGATTGTCACCGATTTTTCCAAACGCATGAGCTATGGCGACTACCTGTGCCTGGACCAACTGCTGGACTGCCAGCACCCGCTCTCCAACCCGGCGCATCATGACGAAATGCTGTTCGTGATACAGCACCAAACCTCCGAACTGTGGATGAAACTGATGCTGCACGAGCTACAGGCGGCGCTGCGGCTGGTGCAGCAGGACAAACTCAGCCACTGTTTCAAAATTCTCGCGCGCGTCAAACAGATCCAGCGGCTGCTGTTCGAACAGTGGGCGGTGCTGGAAACGCTGACGCCGTCGGAATACGTCGAGTTTCGCGATGTGTTGGGCAGTTCGTCGGGCTTCCAGTCGCATCAATACCGGTCGATCGAGTTTCTGCTCGGCAACAAGAACGCCGCCATGCTGGCGGTGTTCAGCAGCGATGCGGAAAAACACGCGGCGCTGAAGGCGATCCTCGAAGCGCCGAGCCTGTACGACGAATACTTGCTGTACCTGGCGCGCCACGGTTTGCCGATCCCGCAGGAGTGCCTCAAGCGCGACTGGACGCAGCCCTATCAGCGCAACCCGGATCTGCTGCCGGCGTTCAAAGTGATCTACGACAACCCGCAGACCTATTGGGAAGCGTATGAAATGGCGGAGAAGCTGGTGGATATCGAAGAGAGTTTCCATCTGTGGCGCTTCCGCCATATGAAAACGGTGGAGCGGATCATCGGCTTTAAGTCGGGCACCGGCGGTTCCAGCGGCGTCAGCTTCCTGAAAAAGGCGTTGGACCTGACCTTTTTCCCCGAACTGCTGGACGTGCGTACCGAAATCGGCGCCTGAGATAAAGAGAGAGGATAAGGGCGATGAGCGTGAGGATTATCGATAAGGCGGCGGAGAAGGTGGTGGGGGTAAGAGTGGTGGGGCCGTATCCGCAGACCATCCCGCAGAGTTCGCAGCAACTGCTGGCATGGCGGCAGCGTCACGACGTGCCGTTCGGCAAATGGCTGGTGTTGTATTGGGACGATCCGGCGGAAGTGGCGTCGGAAAAGCTGCGCGCCGACGTGGTGATGAGCGTGGCGGACGATTTCGCGCTGCCGACGGGCAGCGCGGGTATGACCGTGCAGACGCTGCCCGCTGGGCAGTACGCGGTTTACCGCGTACGCATCAGCGATGGCGATTTCGAACGGGTATGGGGCGAGTTTTACCAGAAGCTGCTGCCGGCCAGCGGCTATCAGCCGGTTGAGGGAGTGAGCTATGAACACTATCTCAACGACTGCGAGGCCGACGGCTATTTTGACCTCGAGATTTACCAGACGGTGAAGAAGTGGTGAAGGGGAAATGATAAAGAAGGCTGAATCGATAGGGGATATCGATTCAGCCTGTGATTGTCATTCCTGTTCGGTTTAGGAGCGGTGACAAGAGGAGGGAGTGTCACTCGCACTGACGTATAGGCCGTTTGATATCTATACAGTGTAGGTAGATAGGCCAAGTCTCACTTTAGCGCCTTGGAATCAAGTGCCTTGGAATCACTCGGTGGCGGTTGTGGTGGCTATTTCCCCCAAGTTCCTTTTTGATTCATTAATATCTTACCGTTCTTTATAACTGTCAGTGTGTTATCAATTTTACTGAGCATGTAGGTCGTCGATGCATTTTTAAACTCATAACTGATTATTGGGCATGGGGCTGTATTGCAATCAGCACGTGTCACTTTTCCCTGCAAAGTTACAGCAGCACCATCTTTTTTACGCTCTCCATAATAAGTAGCATCATTACAGTTTCCTTTACTGATGCAAACAGTCATGAGCTTGATAGAGAATGACTGTGTGTCAAAGTATTCTTCCTCAGTCCTCACCTTATTTCTTTTGCTGTCTGAGGAAAAATGCATGTCTTTGAAGCGTGCAGCCCAATGCAGAATATCATTATTAATAGGGGAATCTTTATCAGATGATTTGTAATTTATGATATCAGAATCAGGTACAACCCAGGCGGCATAAATTTTCCCATCGGGATTGATGACCAGAGCAGAGGCATTTTCCAGATAAAGATCTTTTAGCCACCCTTCAACAAATAACCCACCACCTGGGGTTGAATGAGGTTCACCGAACACATCAAAGTTGTTGATGTACTTTTCATAGTCTTGACCCAGTATGCTTTTAAGATTGTCAGTGACCGCTTTATCGTTGACCAGCCCGCTTACTGTGTTGGTTTTGTTATATTGTAACAGGTCTATCGCTGATGTGGATTCAATGGAGCAAAGCAAAGAAGCAGCAAACAATGTAGGTAATAAGATTTTTTTGAACATAAATCACTCGTTTGATAATTTTAAAAATTCTTCTGCTTCCCGGGCATACCGCTTTTGAAGGCCATTACCATAACGTGCCCACCAGTTGTACTGTTTACCACCCTGCGTCGTGATGGTATCTCCATATATTGCTCTATCGTATTCTACCCGAGCTTTAAGTAAATTATCCTGAAAGCTTTCCGCCGACATACTTTCAATTTTGGCTATTGCCTCCGACGTTAAGGTATCAGCCTTAACTATTCGTCCGGACTCCATGGAGTTCAGGATCGCTTGTGCGCCAGATGAGCCACGCATATGTGCCAATGAAGTTATTGCCCCTTGTTTTCCTGGATCAGAAAAGTTCAGTGCACCTGCAGACTTCGCTGATGCGCTCATTGCTTTGGATACTTCCTCAAACTCTTCAGCGCTGCCTTGGCCGTATTGGTTACGAGCAGCAAGGATTTTGTCATAAGCATTGCCATTTCCTTTTCTGAATCCGTATAACTCACGGCGCCCACCTTGTTCTCCAGCACTCCCTTCAGAGGCCATGACCGATTCAACAACCCGATTATCAATTCTGCCGGGTTTTGTTGTCGATTGAGCATTTTGCGTGATAGATGCCGGCGCCGCTGCCGCCGCCCGAGGGGCGGCGTTAACCGGCTTTCCCGGCGTACCACTCGCCTCCTCGTTCGGGAACAGCTGATCGACGGCGCTCTGGATTGCCGCCTGATGGCCACCGCCCGGTGCGGCGGTGCGCGCGGCGCCGCCAGGCTGGTTGAGATCCAGCTGGCCGCCGGTGTTGATCGCGCCATCCTCTTTTACCGTGATATTGAAACTGGTGCCGGTGATGTTGATTTGGCCGTCCGCCAGCAGTTCGATCACGCTTTCGCCGCATTCGAGCCGCAGCGATTCGCCGGAGCCGAGGGTAAAGGCATTGACCACGGCGTCGCTGCGTGTTTTGCCGGTCAGCGCGGAGGATTCACCTTTGACGCCGGTCGCCTGATTGAGCACCACCCGTTTGATCTGGTTACCGCCCACCAGATGCGTGTGATCGTTAGCGATGGTGTGGCTTTCATCGTTTTTCACCTGGGTGTCCATGTTGCGCTCCGCCTGGATCCACACCTGTTCGGCGCCGGCCTTGTCTTCGAAACGCAGGGCGTTGGCGTTGTCGGCGGTGCCGTCCTTGGTGCGGCTCATAAAGCCCATCTGGGTGGCGGCGGCCGGCAGCGCCCACGGCGGCATGCTGGCTTCGTTATAGACGCGCCCGGTGACGATCGGCCGATCCGGATCGCCGTTGATAAAGTCCACCACCACTTCGTCGTTCACGCGCGGGATCTGCACGCCGCCGTAGCCTTGGCCGGCCCAGGCGCTGGAGACGCGCACCCAGCAGGAGCTGCCGTCGTCTTTCGGCCCGAAGCGATCCCAGTGGAACTTCACCTTGATACGGCCGTATTTGTCGGTCCAAATCGATTCGCCGGCCGGGCCGACCACCCGGGCGGTCTGCGGTCCGTGGGTTTTCGGCCAGATAGCCTGCTGCGGCGGGTGCCAGGGCACGTCCGCCGGCAGGACGATGAAGTCGATGCGGTGTTCGCTGCTCTGATCGTCGCCGCTGGCGTAGCGATTCTCTTTCAGATGGTAGCTGGCCTGCAGCGTCAGATATTCGCGATTGTCGTCGGCATGCGGGGCGTTATACAGCGTGAAGGTACTGCCGGGGGCGATGCCCATGGCGGTGGCGGTGCCTCGGATCTGCTGATGTTCGGCCTGCCAGGCTTCCTGGCGCACGCGGGCGTAGAACTCCCCCTGCTGATGCTCGGTGTAGCGGCCCGGCCAGTCGTAGACGTCAATCTGCCCCGGCGTCGGCGAGACCGGGTTTTGCCGCGCCTGGAACAGCCAGGCGTTCGGCTTGCGGAAATCGTAGTCGTCCAGGCTGTAGATGCCCGGCGTGACGCGATCGGACAACGTCCACTGGCTGATGCCTTCCTCGCTGGTGCTGCCGCCGGACGGCGTCAGGTGATAGGGGATCATCTCGTAGCCGGGATAGGGCTGGTGGTGGTGGGGCGCATCCCCGAGCACCAGCGTGTGTTTGCCCATCTCATGTTTGAAATAGTAATAGATGCCCTCCAACTCCATCAGGCGGCTGATGAAGTTGAAGCTGCTTTCGTTGTACTGCACGCAGTAGCCCCACAGGCGATAGTCGCCGGTCAGCTGATCTTCCAGCTGCACGTTGTGCTCCGCCAACAGGGTCTTGACGATCTGCGGCACCGTCTGTTCCTGGAAGATGCGGAAGTTGCGATCCTTGGTCATCGGCCACAGATCCGGCTGCACGTGCAGGCTATACACCGCGTAGCGGGTGCCGCCGATCTCTTCGCTGCTGACGGCGATGGCGGTGATCTTGCCGTTCAGGTAGCGCGGGGCGCTGAGAAAGCCCTGAGTCGGGATCTCCAGCGTCAGCGGTTGGCCGAGCAGCGCTTTGCGATCGAGCCGCGCGTCGGTGCTCAGCAGTTCAATAGAGAAGTCGAAAGGGGTGGAAAGCGCTTCGATGCCGTCCAGTGAGCGGAACAGCAGCTGCTCCTGGCCCAGCGGCGTGTGCGCAATAATGCGATCCAACATGAGAACGTCCTCTGTGATTGACGTCATGCCCTGCATACTCCGGCGTTGCAGCGGCCTTGCCGCGCGGCCAATGAGGGGGCAGTTGCTCGTCAGTCTCATGAAATAGGGGAAACCCCGCCGAGGCGGAGTTTCAGAACGGGATTAGCCGGCAGTGGCCGGGTTGACCAGCCAGGTGCCGGCGGTGTCGATGCTGAGCTGCTGGCGGCGGAGCCGATCGTTGTGACGGATCTCCAGCTGATAGCGGCCCGGCGCCAGGTTCAGGCTGGCGAAGCCGTTTTCGCCCGGCGTCACCTGCTGCGGCTTGCCGTCGAGGCTGACCTGCTCACCCGGTTGCAGTTTGAAGTACACCAACGCCACCGGTTGCGCCGGCGGCGCCGCTTTTTCAGGTTCCGCCGCCGCAGGCTGCGCGGTTTGCGGCGCGCTCGGCTGCTGCGTCAGGGTTTTCTGCGCCGGTGACGCCTCGCTGTTTTGAGCGACGGCCTGGGCATCGTCCTTGCCGCCGCTCAGCCAGGCGATCGCGCCGATCACCAGCAGCGCGGCGACGCCGGCGCCGGCCATCATCGGGCGCGAGAATTGGGTGCCGCGCGCGGTAACGGTGCCGGCTGCGGCCGCAGCGGCGGCCGGGTTGGCGGCGACCAGCAAGTTCTCCGGCGCGGCGGCCGGGGTGCTGATGATTTCGTTTTCATCGGCGATCGGCAGATGCAACAGCTCGGCCATTTCGTCGATGGTCTGCGGGCGGTCTTCCGGCTTCAGCGCCAGCGCGCGATCGACGGTGCGCAGCAGCTCCGGCGAGTAGCCGGCGGGGCGGCGCTCGGTCAGCGGCTGGTAGCTGTCTTCGATGCTGCGCACCACGCTGACCGGCGGCGGCGAACCGACGATCAGCGTGTGCAGCACGGCGCCGAGCGCGTAGATATCGGTCCACGGCCCTTGTTCGCCGTCGCTGTTCTCGGTGTACTGCTCGATCGGCGCGAAGCCCGGTTTGAGCATGATCTCCGTTTCGTCCGACAGGTTGCCGATCTCTTTGCGCGCCGACCCGAAGTCCAGCAGCACCGGCAGCTGGCTCTCCTGGATCTGGATGTTATCCAGCGAAATGTCGCGGTGCAGATAGCCTTCCTGATGGATGGTGTTGATGGCGCTGAACAGCGGCGGCAGCAGCCGACGGATCCACGCCTCGTCGATCTTCTCCGGCTGCTGCGCCTGCAGGTTTTTCAGCGTGGTGCCGCTGTAAAACTGGGTGCCCATATAGGCGGTGCCGTTCTCTTCCCAGAAGCGCAACACGTGCAGCAGACCGGGATGCGAGAAGCGCGCCAGCAGACGCGCCTCCTGAATAAAGCTGTTCAGCCCGGCCTGGAAAGTTTTGCCGAAGCGTTCGCCGCGCAGCCCGATGCTGAGATCGTCGTTGCGTTTCGCCAGCGAGGTTGGCATGTACTCCTTGATGGCGATGGTGCGTTCCAGTTGGTGATCGTAGGCGCGGTAGACGATGCCGAAGCCGCCTTCGCCGATCGCTTCCTGGATCTCGAATTCATTGAATCGATAGCCGCTCGGCAGGCTGTTCGAATTCGGTTTGGTTATCCCGGTTCCCGACATAGTGATGACTCTCTGTGTTCAAAGGGCCGCCGTCTCGGCGGCCGCGGCGTTATGCCTGAAATTGACAAATGAATTCGTTGTTCTGCAGCGCGATATGCAGCTGGCGATAGCGCTGGTCGTTGGCGCTGCCGGTCAGCAGGGTGTGGCTGATCTGCGGCAGCAGGGTGTTGGTCAGGATAGCGTCGACCATGCGGCCGCCGGACTCCACCTCGGTGCAGCGGCTGACGATCTGCTCGATGACCGCGTCGTCGAAGGTGCAGACGATGTCGTGATTCTCCGCCAGGCGACGCTGAATGCGGCCCAATTGCAGGCGCACGATGTTGCCCAGCGTGGCGTCGGTCAGCGGGTAATACGGCACCACCAGCAGGCGGCCGAGCAAGGCGGCCGGGAACACCGACAGCAGCGGTTGGCGCAGCGCGCCGCTCAGCGCCTCCGGCTCCGGCAGCAGCTCCGGATCGCTGCACAACCCGGCGATCAGATCGGTGCCGACGTTGGAGGTCAGGATGATGATGGTGTTGCGGAAATCGATATGACGGCCTTCGCCGTCCTCCATCCAGCCCTTGTCGAACACCTGGAAGAAGATTTCATGTACGTCCGGGTGCGCCTTTTCGATCTCGTCCAACAGCACCACGCTGTAAGGACGGCGGCGAACCGCCTCGGTCAACACGCCGCCCTCGCCGTAGCCGACATAGCCGGGCGGCGCGCCTTTCAGCGTCGAAACGGTGTGCGACTCCTGGAATTCGCTCATGTTGATGGTGATGACGTTCTGCTCGCCGCCGTACAGGGTTTCCGCCAGCGCCAGCGCGGTTTCGGTTTTGCCGACGCCGGAGGGCCCGGCCAGCAGGAATACCCCGACCGGTTTGTTCGGATCGTCCAGCCGCGCTCGTGAGGTGCGCACCCGGCGGGCGATCAGATCCAGCGCATGGCGTTGGCCGATGACGCGCTGATTCAGGGTGTCGGAGAGCTGCAGCACCGCTTCAATCTCGTTTTTCACCATGCGGCCCAGCGGGATGCCGGTCCAGTCGGCCACCACCGCCGCCACGATGTTGGCGTCGACGGCTGCGAAGATCAGCGGCGCTTCGCCCTGCAGCGCGCTCAGCTGCTGCTGCAGTTCGCCCAATTGGGCGCGCAGCGCGTCGGCATCAGGGCGCGTTTGCGTCTCTTCGTCGGTGCTCGCCTCTTCTTGGGCGTGCAGTTGGGCGCGCAGCGTGATGATCTGCTGGATCAGCGCCAGCTCCTGCTGCCAACGCTCGGTCAACTGTTCGAGTTCCTGGCGCAGCGCGGTCAATTGGGCTTCAATCTCCTGCGGGCGCAGAGGATCGCCGATGCCGACCTTGGCCTCGCGGCGGGCGATATCCAACTCTATCTGCAGCGCATCGATGCGGTGGCGGCAGTCTTCGACCTGGGCGGGCTCGGCATGTTGGCTGACCGCCACGCGCGCGCAGGCGGTATCCAGCAGCGCCACCGCCTTGTCCGGCAACTGGCGGGCCGGAATATAGCGATGGGACAGCCGCACCGCGGCGTCCACCGCTTCATCCAGCAGCAGCACGCGGTGGTGTTGCTCCAGCGGGCTGACGGTGCTGCGCAGCATCAGCAGCGCTTTGTCTTCGCTCGGTTCGTGCACCTGCACCACCTGGAAACGTCGGGTGAGCGCCGGGTCTTTCTCGATGTATTTCTTGTATTCCGACCAGGTGGTGGCGCCGATGGTGCGCAGTTGGCCGCGTGCCAATGCCGGTTTCAGCAGGTTGGCGGCGTCGCCAGTGCCCTGGGCGCCGCCGGCGCCGATCAGGGTGTGAATTTCGTCGATAAACAGGATGATCGGCGTCGGGCTGGATTGCACTTCGTCGATCACCGCCTGCAGCCGTTTTTCAAACTCGCCCTTGACGCCGGCGCCGGCCTGCAGCATGCCGATGTCCAGCAGGCACAGCTTCACGTCGCGCAGCTGCGGCGGCACGTCGCCGGCCACGATGCGCAGCGCCAGGCCTTCCACCACGGCGGTTTTGCCGACGCCGGCCTCGCCGGTCAGCAGCGGGTTGTTCTGGCGGCGGCGCATCAGAATATCGACGATTTGCCGGATCTCTTCATCGCGGCCGGCCACCGGGTCGATCTCGCCGTTGCGCGCTCTGGCGGTCAGATCCTGGGCATACTGCGCCAGCACGCTTTCACCGCTGCGCGCCGCGCCGGGCAGGGGCTCGGCGCCGCTTTGCGCCGCCGCATCCTGGGCGTTTTCCGCCGAGTGAGCGGTAATGGCGGCGAACTGTTCCATCAGCAGATCGGCGTTGATGCGCTCGAACTGCGGGGAAATGGCCTTCAGCAGGTGGCGCAGGCTGTAGGTTTTCAGAATGCCGAGCAGCAGGTGGCCGCCGCGGATGCGCGCCGCGCCGAACTTCAATGAGCCATAGACCCAGGCGCGTTCTACCGCGCTGTCGATGTGCTCGGACAGATCGGAGATGGCGCTGGCGCCGCGCGGCAGGCGATCGAGCGCCTCGACGATGTCGCGCGCCAGCTGCGCCTCGTCCAGCGCGAAGTGGCGAACGATCTGCTGCAGATCGCCGTCCGGCGATTGCATCAGCTGATGCAGCCAGTGCGCCAATTCGACGTAGGGGTTACCGCGCAGCTTGCAAAACGCCGTCGCACTTTCCAGAGAGGTGAATAACAGGCTATCCAGTTTGCCGAATAATACCGAGCGGCTGATTTCAGACATGGTTTTCCTCAGGTCTCAGAGTGGCCTAGCGCCGCAGGGCGCCGGCCGAAATAGGGTCAGAACGGGTTTTCCAGCGGTTCAGGGCTGAAGATCAGATCGTCGAGATCGCGCTGTCGCCGATGGTCGGCCAGCCAACTGCTCAGGCCCAATCGCTGCACGCCGCCGAGCTGGATGCCGTGCGCCTGTTCCTTCGCCAGGATCAGGCGCACTTCCCAGACGAACTCGATGCCCAGGTATTGGCGCACCCAGTCGCGCAGTTGCCGGCACAGATCGGCGCCGGGCAGAAAGCGGTCATAGTCCTGCTGCGGCATCGGCCCCAGTTCGATGCGGAACTTGTGCTGGATATCCCGCACCGCGATGCCGAGAAAGGCCGACTCGCCGAGCCGCGGCGCGCCGCGTCCGGCCTTGAGCCGCGCCTGCTCGCGCGGCTCCACCCGCAGCCAGTGCGGCACGTTTTCGACGATGCGCACCGGCACCTTGAAATACTGCTGCAAAATTTTGCTCAGGCCTTCCGGATCGCGGCTGTGGCGAATCAGATGACCGGCCATAAAATGTTTAGCGTGGGCGTTGATGCTGTCGCGCTCTTGCTGCGCCGGCTGGCCGATGCCGATCAGGCTCGACAGGTACTCGTCGAAGCGCCGGTTGTCCGGGCGATCCAGCGACACCGTCGGCTGCGCGTCGGCCCAGGCGCGGTAAAACAGCAGCGTCAGCCGGTGATGGAACAGATTGGTGAACGCCAGCAGGGTGGTGTCCTGATGGTGGTACACCCGTTCGCGCACGTATTCGGTCAGGTGCAGCGGCAGCGGTCCGTTGGGGCCGAACAGGCCGAAGCTGAAGATCGATACGTCGTGCAGCGGGCTGTTGGCGCGCGGCGTCACCTGCGCCAGCGTGGAGGGCGCGAACGACAGCGAAGGTTCCTGGCCCAGGCGCAGCATCTCGTGGCGCGGCAGCGGCGCGCGCCCCAGCAGGTAGGGCTGGCCGCCCTGGGCGTCGATGCGCCGCAGCAGTTGAAACAGATCGTGCTTGTAAGGCGCGCTGCGCAGCCGCGGCCAGAAGTCGTCCGGCAGGCGATACAGCGCGTTGATCTGCGGCGGTGCCAGTTCGGTAGCGATCATCTCCGCGTTCATATCAGCGTCCTTTTGCCCATGCGCGCCTGCCAGTGGGCGATCTCGCCGCGCTGCTGGCTGGAGAGCGTCATCTCGGTGAAGGTGTTCATCGCCACCAGGCGCGAGAACAGGCGCTCCAGCACGCTGCCGAGCAGGTAAGGACTGTTGCCGGAGAACGCCTGCTCATCGACCGTCAGATCGATGGCGATGCCGCGCGCGAACACGATGGGGCCGGGTTCAGGCACTCGCCGATAGACCGGCCGCAAGTTGCAGTGGCGCACGCCCTGGATCTGTTTGGCGATCGCCGGCTCGCTCAGGTTGCCGTACAGCCCCAGCAGCTGGCGCAGGCTGGCGGCGCCCTGTTCCGGATCGCCGTCCATCATGCTGAGGTAATTCAGCTGCAGCTGACTGATCAACCGCCAGGTGATCATCCCTTCGGCCAGCGCCGGACGCGGCGGCGTAGGGCCTTTGCGCAGCGAGACCTGCTTGATCGGGATTGAATCGGGCATCACGAAATTGCCCTGATCCTGCTGCAACAGCATCAACGGCAGGTCGCGGCTGGTGCACAGCACGTCGGCGGTGAGGTATTTCAGATCGCTGTGCCACGGCGACTGCCGTTCGTCCACCAGCGATACGAACACTTCCGAACCGGCATAGCCGGTGCGGGTGCCGTAGCGGCGGGCGTGCTCCGACAGCGTGCGCTGTTCGCGCCGCAGCGAGAAGTAGGCGCCATAGTTGCCATCGTCCGCGCTCAGGGTGCTGTAAAACGGCCGAAACTCTTGCTCGTAGCGTTTTTCGCTGGCGCTGCCGCCGAGCCGCTGCACCGAAAACACTTCGTAATCCAGCGGCCGGATATTGTCGACCACCAGATGGTATTCGTGGTTCTTTTCGTTGATCGCGATGCGTTCGGCCACTTTCGGAAACAGGTTGATCACCGGCGTGCAGTGCAGCGCCAAATGGGCAACGTCGACCACCCGTTCCAGCGCGGCGTCGTGCCTATCGAGCAGCACCACGATTTCGAACTGGCGCAGCGCCTTTTTCCCTTCGCGCACGCTTTGCAACAGCGGGCGCAGGCCGTTGACGCTGAAGAACTGGAAGCGCGCCGGGAAGGCGAAATATTCTTGCAGCAGCCGGTAGCCTTCGAAGTTGCGCAGATCGTTGGGCAGCAGCGCCTGATCGGCGGCAAAGCCTTCCTGTCGCAGCCCATCCAACGCCAGCGCCCGCCGCTGCGGCTGAGCCTCCACCGTTTGGCAGACAAGCCCGACGCTGTGCTGCATCAGCAACTCCAGCAGCTGCTGCGCCTGCATGTCCGGCCCGGCCAGGTAAAACATCAATTGGTCCAGCTGCAGGTTGTTGAGCGTCACGCTTTCGTAGCACTCGAGCCGAATGCGCAGCGCGCTGACGCAGCCGCTGTGCTGCAGCCCCAGCGAGGCCAGCGGAATATCGGCCGGAATGCCGCCCAGCTCGACGCCGGCGATGCGCACCGGCTGCAGCGTGACGTCATGCGCCGTGGTGTAACTGCAGGTGATGCCGCTTTTCTTCAGCGTCTGGCTGTCCATCATGGTGCCGCGCGGCACCACGAAGCCGTTGCTGATATCGCCTTTACTGCTGTCCGGCTGCAGCTCGGCGATCGCCATCGACGGCGTCGGCGACAGGTAGTTGGGGTAGATGATCTCCAGCAAGCGCTGAGAAAAGCGCGGGAACTCGGCGTCCATTTTCAGCTGCACGCGCGAGGTGAGGAAGGCGAAGCCCTCCATCAGACGCTCGATATAAGGGTCCGCCACGTCGATGCCGCGCATGCCGAGACGGCCCGCGACCTTCGGGTACTGTTCGGCGAACTCGGCGCCCATCTCACGCAGATAGGCCAGCTCGCGGTTGTAATAATCTAACAGTTTACTGTCCATCGCCTTACCCTATGTCTTTCAGATCGAAGTGGCCGTTTTCCAGATCCACGTCGGTACGGAACAGAAACTCCAGCGGATAGGGCACGCACCACAGGCGGCCCTTGATTTCGATCGACAGCACGTTGTGCAGATCCAGCGAGCCGGTGTCCGAAATGCAGCGCACCTGCAACCCGTCGGGCAGAATGCGCGGCTCGAAATGGAGGATGGAATCGGTCAGCGCGCGCTGAATGTCCAGCCATTCGATGTCCGACATGCGCTTGCCCGCCAGCGAGGCGATGCCGTAATTCAGGGTGGAACGCCGCACCTGCGGAAAATCGCCGAGATCCAGATTGGATTCGCTGTTGACGCAGTTGAACAGCCACTGCAAATCGCGCAATACCCGGCGGCGCAGCTCGCTGTGCGACACCAGGTTGCGCACCTGCGCCTCCTGCTTTTTCTGCGGTTCGTCGTCGGTCAGCATATCGAGCAGCACCGGCTGCATTTTGTCGCGTGAAGTCAGGCGTTCGCTGTCCTGACGAGAGCGATAGCCCTGGCGGCGCAGATCGCCGCCGTCATAGTGGGGGGGGCGCTTGTCGTTCATGGTCAGGCGCTCGCGTCGAAGCTCAACTGCCGCAGGCTGTGCAGCGGGAATTCGTCGCTTTCGCTGAGCCAGGTCTTCAGGCCCAGCCCCGCATAGTGGGCGCCGTCGCCCAGCGGTTGCCATTCGGTGCGTTTGCCGAGCAGCAGCGCGTCGTCGCTGCCTTCGGGCAGCGGGTAACGGGCGGGCAGTTGGCATACCTGTTCGCGGCCATCGGTCAGGCGCACCAGCGCATGGCTCCACACCAGATCGATGGCGCTCTGTGGCGCCTGGAACTGGATCGCGGCGATGTCGGCAAACGGCACCCAGTAGTAAACGCCGTTGAGCGCCAGCTCGCACACCGGCCCGAGGCGGCCGTCACCGTCGGTCAGCCAGTCGAAACTCAGCTGCCGCTCTTGGTCGCCTTCGGCCAACATTAACCGCCCGGCGCCGGCCGGGGCGGCCTCCAGCGCCTCATCGCGCAGCGTCTGGGCCTGCTCGGCCGCCCCTTGCGCATCCTGATGCAGCGCCTGCACCATCAGTTTCAGCCAGGGATGCGCCTGCCGCAGCAGCGTCGGCGCGGCCGTGCCGGCGAATACCGCCTGGCGTTGCAGCTCGGCGTTGACCGACTGCATCAGCAGCAAGGTGGTTGGTTGGGCGATCGGTTTCAGCGCCTGCCAGGATTTCAACTGCGCGTTGGCGCGCGTCCAGTTGCCGCTCAGACACAGCAGTTGCACCAGCGCGGCGCGCAGGTCGGCATCCGCCGGTTTTGCCTTGATATCGTTCTCGACGGCGGTGATGGCCGCGGCGATCGACTGGCCTTGCAGCATGCTTGCTAATGATTTCACAGGCTTTCCTTATAATCAGTGAGTGGCGCCGTTAACCGACAGGTAGCTGCCGCTGGCGGGATCGACCCGGTCTGCGGCCAACTGTTCCACCAGCTTGAAGGTCAGCGGGGCGGCGGCGCTCAGCAGCGGCTGCCAGGCGGTTTGCGCCTGCTGCACGCGCTGTGTGATCTTGGTCTCGTCGGCGGCGTCGACACGCGGCATTTCAACGATCGCTTCACCGTTGAACGCCCAGGCGTGCAACTGCGGTTCGAAGGTCAGCAGCAGGAAGCTGCCCGGCGCCTGCGGGTTGCCGCCCAAAATGAGCCGTTGGGCGTTGGCGCTGACGACGGTCAGCGCGCGATCGCCGCCGTTAATCTTCGCCAGCGGGTAACCTTGCAGGAACCACAGCGTCGGCGAGAGGGTTTGCCCGCCGTGTTGCAGCGTGACCGCGCCGCTGCCTTGCAGCCAGCCGTCCTCGCCGCAGCGCAGCGCGTCGCCGGCGGGAATGAACAGCGCGCCGCCGGTGGCTTCGTCACCCCAGAAGGTGCGGAAGTGGCAGCCCTGCGGCAGGCTGAAACGCTGTGGCGGCGCGGTGTCCGCCTGCGCAGAGGTGACGGCCACTGCCGCAGGAATGGTCGGCGGCGGCGGGGTTTGCGGCTGCTCGGCGGTCTCTTGTTTGACCACCGGTTTCCAGCCGCGCGCTTTGGCGGCTTCGCCGGTCGCCAGCTTCTCACCGCGCTTGTCGGTCAGCGTCCAGGGCAGATGACCGGCTTTTGGGCACTGCTTTTCCAGCAGACTGCCGACGCGGGGCAGAAAGTCGTTCAACACGGCCGGATCTTTGCCTTGCGCCGAGACGATGCGCAGCGGGATGCTTTTGCCGCACCAGCTTTCCGGATTGCTGTTCTTGACGTCATCAATAAACACTTCCAGCTTCTGGCTGGGGGAGTAAACCAGGCGATAGTTCATCGCCTGCGCGGTCGGTACCGCCATCAGGGCGACGAGCCCCGGCATCCAGTATTTCATAGTGAACCTTGCTGTGAATGTGCGCCGACTCAGTCGCGGATGAGAAACCGTTCCGCATCCGCCAGCGAATGCAGCAGGGTGGTTTCCTGCGGTGAGCCAATCCAGACGGCGATAGCGCTGTAGTTATCGCTGTTATTGTTTTTCTTCCATGCCTGCTGCATCAGGGCGATCCACTCGCTGGGGGAGTTGACCATGTGCAGCGACTGTTCCAGTTCGGCCTGGCTGAAGCTGTGCCAGAAGCCGTCGGTGCACAGCAGGAAAACGTCGCCGTCTTCCAGCTGCAGCACGTCGCTGTAGGTGGCGTCGCGCTCTTCGTTGAGCCCCAGCGCGAAATACAGCAGGTTGCTGTTGATGCCGTTGGTCTGATAACCGGCGTCCTGCATCTGTTGGATCAGGCTGTGGTCGGTGGTGACGGCATGCAGGTAGCCGCGGCGGAACAGGTACAGGCGGCTGTCGCCGGCGTGCGCCCAGTAGGCCAGCTGGTAATCGCGATCGATAAACAGACTGACCAGCGTGGTGCCCATCTTGCTGTATTCGTCCGACTGCCGCTGCTGCTGGTGGATGGCGGCATTGGCGCGCGTAATGTGCTGACGAATGCTCTGGGCGTTAAGGTGCTTTTCGCCGTCGAAGTTTTGCAAAATGGTGTCGCGCGCCAGTTTGGCGGCGATATCGCCGCCCGGAAAACCGGCGATGCCGTCGCACACCACGAAGCAGGCGGCGCGGTTGCCGAGCACCTCGCCGGTCTGATCCTGGTTGGAGGCGCGGCCGCCCTGATTGGAGGTAGAGGCTATGGTGATATTCATTACGCGTCCGGTTTGGTCTGTGAGTCTTTGTATTGATTCACTTCAACGTCATAGGCGTGCAGGAAGGCTTCGCCGAACAGAGTGTGGAAATCGTCCTCGATTTCGCCGGAGGTTTGCTGATAGTTCTTCACAAAGTAGTCCCACAGCGCGGCCTTGCGGTTGGCGGGCAGCGACAGACGCGGCGCCACGCCTTCCTTGCGCGCTTCCTCTTCGAGGCGCTCCGGGTTGAACGACTGCAGCATGGCGGCGATGATGGCGCGAATGCCGGCGATCATCCCCAGCTGGTGCGCCTGCAGGTCGATCAGCGCATCGCGCACCGCCTGTTCCGGCGGCATAAAGCCCGGCATCTGGCTGCCGAACATCTGCATCAGCACCGTTTTCCCCGAAGGCAGCAGTTTGAACGGGTTGTTGGCCTCGTCGAGGATCATGGTCATCTCAGCCTTCACGCCGCGCTTGAGGATCGAGCGGGATGAGAGCAGGGCGACGGTGCCTTGCGAGAACAGGCTCAGCAGGCGGCCGGCCTGGCGGATCTGTTGTTCGTCGAAATGCGGCTGCGGCTGCAGATCGTCGAGACCGATGCCTTGCAACAGCGCCGTCAGCAGCGGCCCCTCCAAGGTGTCACCATTCGGCGCGGCGGCGTGCTGCCGCTGGGCGGACTGGTAGGCGACCGGATCGATGCCCAGGCGGTTGCCCTGGCGCGGGCGCGGAGGTTGCGCAGGCGGTTCCTGCTGGCTGAACTGCGGCGCAGGTTGGGGTTGCGGCTCGGGCGTCTGCACGGGCGGCGGCGTCGGCTGTGGGCGCGGCGCTTGCGGTTGTGCGGCGATCGGCGGCGCGGGCGGCTGTACCAGTTCCTCCGGCTGAGCCAGCGGCACGGCGCCGCCCATCAACAGCCCCAGCGGGTCGTTGCTGTTTAACGTCTCTGGCGAAGCGGGCGCGGATGAACCGCCGAACAGCGCCAGCGGATCCAGCTCTTGTTCCGGTTGCTGCGCATTCTGGACGGGGGGAGCCGGGCGCGGTGGCGCAGCCTGCTCCGCCAGCAGCGCGCTGGGGGTGGTGTCGGCCAGGATATGCTCACGCTCAAAAGTGGAGTCGGTGTTGAATAGGGCGGCCGGATCGGTTTGCTGTTGCTGCAATTGGCGCAGATCGACATCGCCCGCCAGCTGCGCCAGCGGATCGGCCGGGTTCAGCTCGCGAGCGGGGGTATCCAGCAGCGGATGATTGTCCGGATTGGCGATCGGCGGCGGTGTGACGGCGGCCGGCGCGTTCGGCGTAAATTCTTCCACCAGGCTGTCCCAGATTTCGTTGGGGATAGGCGCGGCGGATTTTTCTTTGGCGGCGGCAGCAGGGGCCGCAGCAGCGGCAACGGCCTTGGCCACCGGTTGAGCCTGCGGCGCGGCGTGCTGTTGCAGCGCGCTGACTTCAATCTGGTAATCGTCGATGCCGAGCACGTCGCCATCCTGCAGTTCAACCTGGCGGCCACGCTCCAGCGGAATATCGTTCAGCAGCACGCGGGTGACGTTGCCGCGATTGGTGATGCGGCATTCGCCGTCAGAGGAAATGTGCACGATCGCCTGCAGACGGGAAATGGCGCGCTCTTCGTCCGGCAGCACCAGGTTGTTGTCCACGCTACGGCCGATGGTGCCGCCCGGCGGCAGAAAATCGCAACTGCTTTGCGGCGGAACCTGGCCGCTTTTATTTTTTACAATGGAAAATCGCATAAGGCATTCCTGCTGATGGGGATTTTAGACTGCTTTGGGCGTATGTTGATTTAGTCATCTAATCAGATGGCTAACTTCGATTCTTTTCTTCTTTGCAATAGGTGTTTTTTGGTAGTTGAGTTAAGTAGATAAAGGTGAACATCAAACTGCCGTAGTGAATAGAGTCATAGTTATCGTTGCCTATTGGGTAGAAAAGATTAAGAAAATCATTTCCATATGCAAAAATTGAGAGCTGTAGGACTCCCATAACAACAACAATGAGACAGTTGAAAACAAACAATGGATAATTGTGTTTGCGTGCCGATATTTTTTTTAAGTAATATAATGCCACTAAAATTATGAGTGACAATGAAAAGTAGGAAAAGAAGAATCCATATGAGTAAGTTGATAGCGTGACGTCTGGAGTCATTTTCTTTGGTTGTCCTTTATGAGTTCGTACATCCCGCTGCCGGTTGTTAAATCTGATATAACCTCAATCGTCAAACCTGTTCGGCCCATCTCTTGCCAACCACGAATAAAGTCGCTATTGATATTCCTATATAATCTCCAGGCATCTGGTTTTAATGTTTTCCTGATCATTCCATATCCAGATAGGCTAAGATCTACAGTGCCATAAATTGTATCCGCAGCATCCTGACTATATCCTAGTGCTTTTGCAGTATATCGATAGGCATTTCTGACACTGCCTGATTTATCTTTTCGGAAAAGTAAATAGTAACCGTTTTCATAAATATTGTTAGTACCTTGAGCAATCAGCGGTAAGCCAAAACCGCCACACGCCATACCGAGAGTCGCTGCACAAGTACCGACTCCGGCGAATATTTGTGTTCCTCCACCGACAAAACCTATCTGCTTCAAAATAAGGTTGGTGGTGTTGTTACTCTTCTTTTTTTCTATTGATATATAGAGCGTATTTCTTCCTGCGTCGATAGCAAAAGCTTGGCGTTTAAGATGATTAGTCTCGTCTTCAATGTCCCTGATTGCCCCAGCGTAGGATGTGCAGTGTATACTGATATCCCTTTGTGCAAACTGAATAAGTTGGTCTATTTCCAGTGAGAAATTAGCTCTTGATTCGTTGGTGTATAGATACTGTCGTGAAAACGTTCTTGATAGTTTTTTGAGTTCATCGACAGATCTATCCAGATCTGCTTTTGTTTTGTATTGCATCAGGATTCCTTTCCTATTTTTCTAAACTAACATTTATTATATGTAAGGATGCGTATTTATTATCAGTTGTCGTCTTTCCCTTGGTACTTCTTGATGATGGCTTGCAACGCTTGGCTATGTACAAGATCGATGCACTTGGCCATCGTCATCGGCTCCCCAGACATGCTGTCATAGGGCTTTGCCAGAAATTCTTTTGCCAGCGCCCTGACGGCGGTATGCGCCTCCAGAGAATAATCGCCGAACTCCATGTAACCCCGAGCAGCGGCTGCGGCATCGTTTTTGACTTCTTTTGCTGAGTACCCCTCGGCGATACAGACGCTAAGCGCGTAGTTTTTGAGGTACTCGGCAGAGGAGTACTTTTCGTTGGCGGAAGCTTCAGTATTCAATACCGCCAACATGAGTAGGAACGCAGTTTTAATCGTGTGACGTAAGTGCATCGATTCGTTTTTGCATCGTATCGGCCAGGCAATCTTTGTCATCTCGGCATTTATCCCTTTGCAGTAACCAAGATTTTTGCGTGCTGTTTAAAGAGGCTGCCAGTTTTTTATCTCCTACATCGGTCGCCTGCTTTTTTGCCAACAGCCAAGCTTGAGAAACGCTTTTGTCATAGGCGGATAAATTGAAGTCTGAGCAGATAGTTTTTTCAACAACGCTTGTAGATTTAGCGCAGTCAAAAGACGCTACAGGTTTAGGATCTTTCGGTAACCGTTCTAATTGCAGTAGCGAACCATCGTACCAATTAACCAGCATTTTTTGTGGATTGAGAGCGGCAAAGCTGGAGCCTGCACCATTATCGGATGGGCCGAATGATCCGGAGTGACAAGCGATCTTGAAAAGAGAGACTTCTGCTTGGCCGTTTTCTTTCAATGCATAGTTTTTAGCCGAGATGCTTTTATCTCCGCCCATCGACTTGCCGATGAATTGATTTAGCGTGCTTCTCTCAATACTTAAGGTTGGCGCTGTGCAGACGTCTTTTTCCGGCAGATTGTTTTCTATTGATTGAGCGGAAATATTGATCACTCTTCCTAGTAATCGAGGATCGTTAAATTGATAGCTAAGCGTGCGGGTAGTCTCATTGTCTATGTTGACCTGAGTCACTTGCCATAAGCCATCAATAGTTGATGATGTTGGGGCATTAACGTTTTTTTCTGCTGCGTATGTACTGAACGATAATAAGACGCTACTGATGAGAAATTGATGTTTACTCAATTGAGTGATGTCCTTATCTCTGCAAAATACTGTCCTTAGTTTGCTAATAAACCTCCCCATAATGGGGAGGTTGTATAACAATTAAGCTTCGCGGTTTTCCTTGATGTTCCAACCTGCGCTGCTTTCGGCGCCTTTGCCGCCTTTGTCGCTCTGCTCCCAGTACTGCTGTTTCACTTTCGCCGCCTGGAAGGAGTAGGTGACGCCCACGGTGTCTTCGCCGCCTGCACCGGTGTACTGCACGGCGGTGACCAGCACGTCTTCCAGGGTGATTTTTGCGTATTCAACCTGGGTGCCGCCCGCCTTGCAAACCGACAGCTCAATCTTGGTCAGGTGTTTGCCGCTTGAGCAGTGTTTCAGCAAGGCCGGGGTTGACTTGTCGATCAGCGCGTTGACGTGCAGATCGTTGAAGCACACTTTACCGGCGCCACCGCCGCCGCCAACGCCCATATTGCCCGGTTGAGAAGCGCCCCAGGAGAAAGAAGTAATGTCGGTCCAGCCTTTGTGATTCGAATCTTTGGATTCGCCGCTGGCACCTTCAACTTTCAGGAACATATCAATAGCCATAGTTTCTTCACTCTTTATTAAGGGTTAACAGTAGTATTAACGTTACGTTGAAAAACTCAGGTAATAGCAGCAGGAATTGCAAGTGTGGTAATGCATTACCAATTTATATCCTTGTGCCATGCACCTTCTTAAATACCGAAAACTATCGGTACGGGTTACCGAGCCACTATTAAGTGCTAATGGCTCAATGCTTGATTATTTCGCGTTATCTTGATTCCACGTGCGATCTGGATTGCCTGCAATGAGCTGTCGGGAAAGCTTGTCCAATTCCGGACTATGGTACAACCGCAGGCAGTTTAAGGTGACACCTTGACTCTTGCCTTTGGTTTCACTGTGAAACTCATTGACTCTGGATTTATATTTGCCGATGAGAGCATTGATTTTCTCATCACCTGATTCGATATCGAATGGCATCCATTCTCTCATCGCATTCGCCGTTCTGGCTGCATCAAGAGAGAACGCTTTATCCGAATCGGAGACCTGTGCCAGGCAGCGTGACAATGCCAGTTCTTTTACGACCTGGTGATAAGGCATCTGTTTGATAAATGCCACCGGATCTTGAATGTCCTTGGCGAGCGATGACTGCGAGAGCCCCAACAAGGTAGTTGCCAATCCGATTGTGATTAACTTGTTCATGGCAACTCC
Source organism: Serratia sp. TSA_130.1 (assembly GCF_052691795.1). Taxonomy (NCBI): domain Bacteria; kingdom Pseudomonadati; phylum Pseudomonadota; class Gammaproteobacteria; order Enterobacterales; family Yersiniaceae; genus Serratia; species Serratia sp. TSA_130.1. The sequence continues at coordinate 563,767 of NZ_JBQZFS010000001.1, read as the reverse complement.
CAAAAATTGGCTCGCGGAGTAGAGTAATTGGTTCCGGGCTCATTGAAATAGCAATGATCTGAACAACTGTTTCCGTTCCAGAAAGTGGCGTGCCCGCCCGCATTTCCCCAACCTGATACTTCAAAAAGTATTAATCCTTTTTTGTTGGCCAGTTGCGTAACAGGTAATTGAGGGTAATTAACAATCATGTCAGGTTTTCCCCACGTTTTAGTCAGGTAGGGAATCAAATCCCGCACGCGGAAAAAGTACCATTTTTTATCTGCGCCTGAGACGGTTAACTGACCTATTCTGGGAACTGGATGGCCTGTGTAATTGAGCACGTAACTCATCCTTACGGCACAGCTGTTTTCCCAGCCACCTGATTCGGCGGGTATCTCAAAGTTTCGTTTTACGGCACCGCCAATCGTATTTTTAACTTTTCCCAGAGGATCGTTTGGATCATAAATATTTTTAGCCGCAGTCCAGGCAGCCAGAAAACGGGGTCTTGTTCCCATGATTTACCTCCATGTTTTATTTATCAGGCCGCACTATCGCGGCCTGACTTCAGTCCATCAGGACGCGTCGTTTTGTTTCAGCGAAGGCAGCTTCGACACCAGGCGCAGGGAGACGGTCAGGCCTTCCAGCTGGTAGTGCGGGCGCAGGAAGAACTTGGCGCTGTAGTAGCCCGGGTTGTCTTCGATCTCTTCCACCTGCACTTCCGCCGCGGCCAGCGGTTTGCGCGACTTGGTTTCCTGCGATGAGTTGGCCGGATCGCCGTCCACGTAGTTCATGATCCAGTCATTCAGCCAGCGCTCCATATCGTCGCGCTCGCGGAAGGAGCCAATTTTGTCGCGCACGATGCACTTCAGATAGTGCGCGAAGCGGCAGCAGGCGAACAGGTATGGCAGGCGCGCGGAAAGCTGGGCGTTGGCGGAGGCGTCGGCGTCGTAGTATTCCGCCGGCTTCTGCAGCGACTGCGCGCCGATAAAGGCGGCGAAGTCGGAGTTTTTGCGGTGCACCAGCGGCATAAAGCCGTTTTTGGCCAGCTCGGCTTCGCGACGATCGCTGATGGCGATCTCGGTCGGGCACTTCATGTCCACGCCGCCGTCGTCGCTCGGGAAGGTATGGCACGGCAGGTTCTCCACCGCGCCGCCGGATTCCACCCCTCGAATGGCGGTGCACCAACCGAACTCTTTGAACGAACGGTTGATGTTGGCGGCCATGGCGTAGGCGGCGTTGGTCCAGGTGTAGTTGCCGTGGGTCGCGCCGTCGGTATCTTCTTCGAAGTCAAACTCGTCCACCGGATTGGTGCGGATGCCATACGGCAGGCGCGCCAGGAAGCGCGGCATCACCAGGCCCAGGTAGCGCGCGTCTTCCGATTCGCGCAGGCTGCGCCAGGCGGCGTATTCGGTGTTCTGGAAAATCTTGGTCAGATCGCGCGGGTTGGAGAGCTCCTGCCAGGACTCCATCTGCATCACGCTTGGCGCGGTGCCGGCGATGAACGGGCAGTGTGAGGCGGCGCCGATCTTGGCCATTTCACCCAGCAGCTCCACGTCCTGCGGGCTGTGATCGAAGTAGTAGTCGCCCACCAGGCAGCCGAAGGGCTCGCCGCCGAACTGGCCATACTCTTCTTCGTAGATTTTCTTGAAGATCGGGCTCTGATCCCAGCCCACGCCTTTATAACGCTTCAGCGTGCGGCCCAGCTCCTGCTTGGAAATGCTCATGAAACGGATCTTCAGCATCTCGTCGGTTTCAGAGTTGTTGACCAGGTAGTGCAGGCCGTGCCACGCGCCTTCCAGCTTCTGGAAATCGTCGTGGTGAATGATCTGGTTGATCTGCTGCGACAGCTTTTCGTCGATTTCCGCGATCAGCGCCTGGATGGTGCGGTAGGCGTCGGAAGAAACGGTGACGGTATTTTCCAGCGCCTGCTGCGCCAGAGTTTTCACCGCGTTCTCGACCGCTTCTTTGGCCTGATCGGTCTTCGGCCGGAACTCTTTGTTCAACAGCGCGCTGAACTCATCGCTGGAAAAAGTCTCGGTGGTTTGCAACGCATTTTGTTGCTGAGGCGAGTTGCTCATCGATTAATCCTCACGCTCGTTGTTGTCATCGTTAACCGCCGGCTTCGGCGCGTCGGTCAGGGATTTCAGCAGCGCCGGGTTTTGCAGGATCTTGGAGATCAGCTCCTCGGCGCCGTTTTTACCGTCCATGTAGGACAGCAGGTTGGAAAGCTGGGTGCGGGCGTCCAGCAGATTGTCCAGCGCGTCGACCTTGCGGGCGATAGCGGCGGGGGAGAAGTCTTCCATGCTTTCGAAGGTCAGATCGATGTTCAGCTTGCCTTCGCCGGTCAGGGTATTGTCAACCTGATAAGCGACGCGCGGCTTCAGCGATTTCATGCGCTCGTCGAAGTTGTCGACGTCGATTTCCATGAACTTGCGCTCCTCCACGCTGGCTTGCGGATCGACCGCTTTCCCCACCAGATCCGCCATCACGCCCATCACGAACGGCAGCTGGATTTTGCGCTCTGCGCCATAAATTTCGACATCGTATTCAATCTGTACGCGCGGCGCGCGGTTGCGGGCGATGAATTTCTGCCCGCTGCGGGATTTCGAGTTTGACATGATTTACTCCATCTAATGGCGATTGGGAACGCGCCTCGTCCGGCTGGGAGAGTCAGGTTCTGATTCGGGTCTGCGCAGGGGCAGACGGTATCGGGTGTCGTCAAGAGAACAAAAGTCGGCGGCTAGCTGTTCTCCTCGTTGTCGGGGCGACCGAGAATGGTCTCCAGTTGGTTAAGCCCATCGGGCGCCAAATCGCGGACGATTTGCATAAAGTCCAGCGTAATCAGTCGCTGTACCCGATCGATCATCAGCGGCGCCGGGTGGCTTGGCTCATGAAGACGAAAATAGTTTTTCACCTTGTCCAGCATCAGCTGGGCGTCATCGCGCGACTGGATCTGCGCGCTGCGCCAGTTGAGTGAGGCAGAGGCGCTCTGCACGGCGGCCGGTGGCTGCTCAGCGGCGGTTTCCTGTGTGGCGTCCGCTTCGGTGGCGGCCGGGGCCTCGCTCTGGCCGGCAAGCGCCACCAGCGAAAAGACCTTGGTCAGCGCGCTCATTTCCGGCAGCGCGCTTTCACCCAGATGGCGGGTGACTTCGCTGCGAATGGCGGCCAGGGAGTTGGCGATATGCATCACCAGCGCGCCTTCGGGGCGATCCTGTTGCGCCAGCTCATCCTGCAGCCGTGCGCGGCCGCCGGGAAAGTTGGGGCACTCTTGCTTGCTGCCGTCGAGCAGGGCGCCGGCATCGCGCAGCGAGATTTCACCGGCGGCGCTTTTCAGCAGCGGCGCGGCGCGCACGCTGGCGGCCAGCGCGGCCTTGTCACCAAGGTCGGCCAGCGCGTTGATGCGAAACAGCGGGTCGGCCTCACCGTCGAACTCCAGCGGCGGCTGCAGGGCATCCCAGTAGCGGAGTATCGCCTGGTGGATCAGCGTCAGCCCGTCGGCATAGCCCGGCAATCCGCGCAGCTGGGTCCAGGCGCGGGTGAGATACAGCATGACGCGCAGGTCTTTGGTGCGCGCCAGCAGCGAGCTTGCGAGACGCTCGACCTGCACCCAATCCGGCGCCTCTTCCGGAATGATGGTGCTGCCGAATTGCTGTTCGGCTTTGCCGGTGGCGGCGCGCGCCATGGCCAGAAAGTCGGCGTCGTATTCCAGGTTGTCGCCGCAGGGCGTGTCCGCGTCAACCGGGGCCAGCAGGGTATCGGTGTCGATAGCCATAAGATTTCCTTCAACGAGCGATGTTAATCAAACATTTGCGGGTACTGGCCGCCGCGGCCTGGGCGCGCCCAGCCGTTGGGTTCGAACAGCAATGAAAACAGCTGCACGGTGAGGTTGCCGCTGTGCACGTGGGTGTAGAGCGGGTGCCCGTCGGCCTGATTGGTCCACCAAAAGCTGGTGTACTGCGCCGGATCGAAACAGTCGGCGGCCTGCTGCCAGCCGAGGCCCGGTACGTCCGGATGCTGGAAACCGATAATCGACAAGATCTCGGAGTCCGTTTCCGCCGGCGGGCTGGGCAGCGCCGGGATCGCCTGCAGCGTGCGGTCGATCTGTTCGGCGGAGAAGCCGTTGCGCACGCCGTTCAGCAGGGTATGGCCGAGCTGTTGGTACCAGCTCGCCGCCATGTTCAGCTGTTGCGGGCGCCAATCCTGTTGGCTGAACAGGCGCAGCGCGCAGATGGGGTAACGCCGCCCGACGCGGTCGCGCGCCGGCAACAGGCAGCCCATCTGCACGTACTGGCTGCCGAGCGTGGCGGGGATCACGAAGTTCCACACCGGCGCGTTGCTGAACGGGTGATCGTTTGGCCCCTGCGCATCGCGCTGCAAATTCACCAGCCCGTTATGGAACCAGTGGGCCCAGTTGTTGACCACCGGGTCAGGCAAACGGCGTTGCAGGAAGTCACCGGCGGAAGGAAGTTTGCCGTACCAGCCGATGCTCGTCGGGGCGCTTGAATCAGTGCTCATGGTCATGTCCTTTCGGGGCTACGGGCACGAGAAGGCCGGCAGTTGGAACGGATTGCGAATGCTGTTGGGCGTGAACTCCAGCGTGACGCGGTGGCCGTCGAGATTGAACGTCGCCTGACGGCCGAGGCCGCCGGTGCCCGAAGACTGCGCCATATCCACCAGGCGGTTCAGCGCCCACGGCCCGCTGGTCACCAGACTGGCGGTGGTGCCGTTGGCCAGCGCCAGCTGCAGATGCACCTGGTTGGTATTGCGGGTGCCCGGCCAGCTGACCACCAGCGGCACCTGCGGGCCGTGGCTGTATTTGAACAGCTGCCCGTCGATATCCAGCGTCAGGTTGAGGATGTCGTTATCCATCCGCACCGGCCGCACGGTCACGCGGTAAGAGGGCGTCGCCGTGCCGTTGGCGAAAAAGGCGTCGCGGATGCGCTGCGCCTGCTGGAACGACCGCAGGATGCCTTCGCCGCCGGGCAGCGTCTTGCCGTCCACGCCGGGCGTGAAACGCCAGTTGGCGCGGGTGGTATCGACCTTGCCCTGCAGGTTGTCGCGGAAGAAGCTGTCCATCAGCCCGCTGTTCGGCGCGAACATGCGCGCCAAATCGTCCGGCGTCACTTCCTGGCGCGCCCGGGCCACCAACGGATAACGCCCGGCGATCGCCTGGCGGCAGAAGCTGCCGACCTCGAAGCTGATGCGCTTTTTCACGTTCTCCATCTCTTTGCGCTGGGTGTCGCTGCTGGCGCCGATCGCCAGCGACAGCAGCATCTGTTTGAACGGCACCGGCAAGCGGCCGGATTCGGCCTGCAGGCGCGGGATGATGTCGCTCGGCGGCGCCGACATGCCGCTGTTGGCCGCGCCTTGCACCGCCGTCAGGTAGCTGTACAGCTCATCGACCTGTTTCAGCACGCTGTCGAAAGGGATCGCCTTATTGCCTTCGCCCTGGCTTTGCGCCAGCTCAAGCAGCGGCGCGAAGTGCGCCATCACCAGCTGTTCCGGCTGGGCCGACACGTCGCCGTCGGCGTTGGCCGGCCGGTTGGTGAACAGCGCCTCCAGCGTGCGGTTGGCGTTTTGATTCAGCTTGTCTTCGGTTTTGGCCAGCAGCGAGCGGGAATCGGCGTCGCTTTTCTCGTCGCGCAGGGTGACGTTTTTGCTGACGTTAACCAGCAGATTGCGCATCGGCGACGGATTGCCGGACAGCAGGCGCGCGCTGCTGATGCGCTGGGTCAGGTTGCCGATGTTGGCCAGTTGGATATCGCCCAGCAGCTCATCCCAGGCGCTGATAAAGTCCTGCATGTACAGCTGACGGATGGTCTTGGTCAGATCGGCGCTTTTCTGCTCCGGCGTCTGGCTGTTCAACACCCAGACGTCTTCCTTGCGCAGGGTATCGGTCACCGGATCGATGTTGTCGTTGAACGCTTTCCAATACCCCTGTGAGGTGAACAGGCCCGGCACGCCGTCGGTCACCGGTTTGCCGCTTTTGCGGCTGAATGCCAGTTCGGTCTGCGGACCGGCCAAATCGACCAGGCTGACCGGCTTGATGTCGGTCTGTTTCAGCAGCAGACGCTTAAGGCGGCCGTAGACGCGTTGCGACAGCGGCGCCCGATTGAGCGCGGCCTGCGCCTGCGCCACCAACGGCTCGTCTTTGGCGTAAGGCGAGGCCTGGATCTGCGTATCCAGCAGTTGGCTCAGGTGCCATTCGATCTGCTGCAGCTGTTTTTGGGTACTGCCCTGCGGCAGGTTGCGCTGCAGGTTGAGCATCACCCAGGCGCGCAGGAATTTGCCGTCGTACTGCTTCGGCAGATACAGCATCTGGTAGGCCTTCAGCGCTTCATAGCTGAAGTCCGCGTCGCCGTGGTTATCGTTGCGCAGCGTGGCGGCGATCTGTTGCGCCACCTGCGGCAGCAGCAGTTCTTTCAGCGCTTTTTGGTACAGGGCATTGCCGGCGTCGCCGACCTGATCGCCGCGGAACAATCCCATGCGATAGGTGAACGGCGGATCGTCCAGCGAAAAGTTCTGGCTGTCCGGCAGATGCAGCAGGCTGTTGAGGAACGGCAGCAGCGAGAACATATCGCCGTTGCCCAACTGGGTCAGGCTTTGCCCCTGGCGCTCGACGCCGGGCACCTTGGCGGCCACTTCCGCCAGATAGGCCTTGTTGTTGCCGTAGCTGGTGAACCACAACATCGCCAGCACCGCCAGGATCACCGCCAGCGCGATGTACCCTGCCCAGTGCAGGGCGCGGTTGCGGTATTCCCACCAGCGGTTGCTGCCCGCCAGCCCGGACTCCTGGAAGACCACCGATTCCAGCGTCTCTTTCAGGAAGAAGCTCTGGCCTTTGGCTGCCGGGATCGGCGTTTCCTGGCCCACGCTGTCCCAGGCCGCGTTGGCCTGCGCCCCTGAGTTGGCCGGCGGCAGCTGCAGGTAGCGGTTCAGTTCGCCCATCACTCGGTCAAACGGCAGACCTTCCTGAGTGCCGCTGGTGAAGTAGATGCCGCGCGGGGTAAAGCGGGTTTCAAAACTGGAGGTGGCGAACACCTGTTCCAGATATTGGCCGAGCAGCGGGCGCAGCGCGGCGAACTCCTGCGGGAACAGGTAGCTTTCGGCTCGTTGGCGCGCATCGTGCTCCATCAGCAGCGTATCCGGCAGCGCCGCATCCAGCCGTTGTTGCAGCAGGGCGTATTGTTGTTCGAAGGCGGCGTTCAGGTTGAAGTCCGGCTGCCGCGAGCGCTCGTAAGGGAAGGTGAATCCCCAGATCTGGTCGCGCTGCGCTTTGTCGAAGCTGCCGAAATAGGCCATAAAGCCGTTGAGCAGGTCGGTTTTGGTCACCAGCACATAGACCGGGAAGTGAATGCCCAGCTGTTCGTGCAGTTCTATCAGGCGTTTGCGCAGCGCGCTGGCCTGCGCGGCGCGCGCTTCCGCGCTGTCGCTCAGCAGATCGGCGACGCTGATGGTGACCATCACGCCGTTGATCGGCTGGCGGGTGCGATATTTTTTCAGCAGCGCGACGAAGCTTTGCCATTCGCCGGCGTCTTCTTCGCGCTGGCTTTCCTGGGTGGTGTAGCGGCCGGCGGTGTCGAGCAGCACCGCGTCGTTGGTAAACCACCAGTCGCAGTTGCGGGTGCCGCCCACGCCGCGCAGCGCGGACTTGCCGAAGCGATCCGCCAGCGGAAAATGCAGGCCGGAGTTGACCAGCGCGGTAGTTTTACCGGCGCCGGGCGCGCCGATGATCACATACCACGGCAGCTGATACAGATATTGGCGGCTGAAGCGGGTCATCCAGCGATGTTTGCCGTCGCCCTGGCCCGGGGCGAAGCGCGCCTTTTTCAACAGCTGCGCCGCTTCGTCGAAACGCTGGGCCAGCGGATCGTCTGGTTTGATCTCGGGCTTGCCGTCTTCCGCCGGCACCGCTTCGGCGGCGCGCAGATTGCTCAGCAGACGGCTGTTGAACCAGGCGCTGTAGAGGCGCGGGATCAGGCGGCACAGGAACCAAATCAGGTAGATAGCGCCGATGGCGATCTGGCGGTTGAGTTCCGGCTCCAGCGGGCGATAGTCACCGATGGCGACCAGCGGGCCGATCGTCCAGATGATGAACGCCAGCGCGGTGATGCCGACAAAGCCCCACAGCAGGCGGCTGGTGATGATGGAGAATAACGTACTGAGCATTACTTTCCGGTTCCTTGCGGCAAGCCGTTGATTTCCGCCTGGGTGTTTTCCGGGGCGACCAACAGCGTAATTTCTACCCGGCGGTTCAACGCGCGGTTCACTTTGTTATCGTTCGGCGCGACGGGGTTGCTCTCGCCGCGGCCCTCGGCCTTGACCCGCTGCGGGTTGGCGAGGTGTTTTTGCAAGCGGGCGCTGACCGCTTCGGCGCGCGCCAGCGACAGCTCCCAGTTGGAGGCGAAGCGGGCGCTGCGGATCGGCACGTTGTCGCTGTAGCCGGTGACCAGGATTTTGCCGCTGACGCCGTTCATGGCGGCGGCGATGCGGTCGATGACCGGAATATAGTTGGCGCGCACCGTGGTGGCGGCGGAGTCGAACAGCCCGTCGCCTTTGAGGATCACCACGCTTTGCTGCGCTTCGTCGCGCACCACCACCAATCCTTCGGCGATCTCCTTGCGCAGGAAACTTTTCAGGCTCAGCGTCGGCGGCGCGGCCGGCGCCGGATTACCGATCGCCACCTGCGGCAGGTTGGTTTGGTAAATCGCCGCCAGCACCGGGCTGGTGTTGTCGCCCAGCCGCCAGTTGAGGGCGATAAACAGCAGCGAAGCCAGGAAGCCGGTCAGCGCCACGCAGGCCCACAGCGGCACCAGCGGACGCCACAGTTTCTGTTGTACCGGCAGATCCAGCGCATGAGGCGACAGGGGCGGGGCGTAGCCGCCGCGCACCGACCGAATCAGCTGCAGCAGGCGCTGCTTCATGGTTTCCAACTGCGAGCGGCCGTTTTCCATCACCCGGTAGCGGCCTTCAAAGCCCAGCAGCAGGCAATAATTGATCAGCTCCAGCAGATTGATGTGCTCGCGCGGGCTCTGCGACAGCTTGGCCAGCAGCTGGAAGAACTTCTCGCCGCCCCAGGTTTCGTTATGGAAGGTCACCAGCAGCCCGCTGCCGGACCACACGCTGTTGCTGCCCCACGGGGTCAGCGCCGCCGCTTCATCCAGCGCGGTGCACAGACAATAACGCGCGCCGATGATCACTTCGTATGGCAGGTTGGCGCGTTGGCCGCGGATCTCGAAGCGGCGCATTTCGTCGATCAGCTGTTGGCGCAGCTGCGCCGGGTTGGCGTGCGTGGCCGATTGGCGGATCTGCGAAATGGCGTTCAGCAGCGGGTTGGCGGCGTCCACCAGCGGGTTGGCCGCCGGCGCCATGCTATTTTCCTGAGTCATAGGTTACCGGTCCGTATGGCTGCGAATCGCCCAAAATTCCATGTCCAGCCCCGGGAATTCGCCGGCCAGGTGCAGGGCGAAGGCGCTGGATTTTTCCATCTGTTTCCACAGGTCGCCGCCTTTTTCCAGCTCGAAATAGGTGTAGCCGGCGTGATAAGGGATCTGGCGCGGCGCGACGGGCATGGTGCGTAGACCGATGCCCGGCAGCTGCAGCTGCACCAGATCGCGGATGCGCGTGACCGGGGCGATCTTCATCTGCGCCGGGAAGTGGGTCAGCAACACCTCGGCGGCCACGTCGGCGCGCACCGCCAGCACGAAGCCGAAGTCGCGCATCATTTTGGCGTCTTGCACGGTGGCGACGTTCAGACCGTGGGAGCGCTCGACCAGCGTCAGCTGAATGGCGTTGTCCTCCAGCACCACCGACAGGCCCTGACGCAGCAACAGCATCAGCTTGCCGAAGCACAGCGCCAGATTGTCGTGGTCATACACCGGCAGGCGGCCTTCCGGGGTGCGCTGCGCCGAGAAGCTGGCGAGTTCGGTGGCGAACTGCAGCCAATCGGCGAACAGGCGCTCCGGGTGCAGATGGTCGAGGTGGTAGGCATGGCTCACCTGACCGAGATGGCGGTTGATCAGCTGCAGCAGCATGAAATCGACCATTTCGGAACTGCCGCCGCGGCCCGGTTGCAGCAGGCGTTGACTCATCTGCTGGCTGCGCTGTTGCAGCAGCCCCTGCAGATCGTTGATGAAGGTCTTCAGTACCGGGTTGCCCTGACAGTTCAGCATCGGCGGGATTTGCGCCGTATCGAGACGCAGGCTGTTGTCGCCGCGCTTTTCCAGCACGCGGGTGACGCCGAGCGCCGTCCATTCGGCGTTCAGCTCGCTCTCCAGCATCAGCCGCAGGCGCAGGCGACCGAATTGCAAGGCCGCGCTGCCCACCGAGACGGCGTTGAGATCGTCGACTTCGGTCTCGTAAGCCAGATAGCGCGCCAGCGCTTCCGGGCTTTCCTGAAAGATCACGTCTTCACGCCCCGCGCGATAGGTCGGCAGAGCCAGCACCACGTTTTCACCGGTCTTGTTGTCGGCGATGGCCAGCGGCGCGGGCGCCTGCTGGGCGCCGGAGAAGCGAAACGGCGTGCCGTCGGGCATGATGCCGCTGGCGGCGTTGAGCGCGATCTTGCCCTGGCGCAGCAGCGTTTGGTCCAGATCCAGGGTGAGAAATCCCCAGAAACAGCCGCTGTGGGCCTGGCCCCAGTTGCGCATATAGCCTTCGAGATAGTTTTCCGCCTGCTGGAAATGGTGAGGGCGCAAAAACATCCCCTCAGTCCAGACAACCTTATGAGCATCTTTCATCATCACACCTATAGTTACTTCGCTTCAGCGCAGCGGTAGGTCAGTCGACCTTTTTTACGGGGCGCAGGCCACTCACGCCCGCGACGATATGCGCTTCCAGCTCATCCGGCGAGAATTGCCATACCTTGTAGAAATTGGTTTCGGTGGGTTCCGGCAGCGGCAGTGAAATGCGCCAGGTCTTGCCGTCCAGATTTTGATATTCGGCGATCACGCCGATGTAACGTGCGTCCAATGTGCTTTGCCCACCGAGCTTTTTGCCGGTCTGGCCCGGCGTCAGGAAGAACTGATCGCTGTCCAGCAGGCTGTTGCCGAGCACGCTTTTGGCGTCGTTTTGCAGACTGAAAAAGTCGGCTTCCATGAATTCCGCATCCGAGCGCAGCAGCAGCACGCGAATTTTGATCGGCGCCGGTTGCGCGCCGGCGGCGGCATTGACCTGGCGGTCAGCGTCGAAGACCAGGCTGTAACGCGCCGGCACGCTTTTCGCGGAAGACATGCAGCCGCCGAGCGCCAGCGCGCCCAGCAGCAGAAACAGCATCCCGCACCAGCGGGAAGCGATAGGGGTCGTCGTCATGGGAATCTCGTCGCCCGCAGGCGTGCTGACTACTGGAGGATCCAGGTGGCTGAGCCGGCGTTTTTGCACGCCTTGCTGTCGCCGCCGACTTTAACGCAGTCCTGCTTGGCGGCGCGCGCGCGGCGCGGCAGATCTTTGCGCAGCGTCGCTTTGTAGCGCGCTTCCGGCACGCCGGCGTTGGCCTGGATATACCCCACCAGATCGCCGCCGCGGATGGCGGAGATCGCCAGCCAGTTGTTTTCCACTTCGCCCAGCGCGTAGAACGCGGCGGCGTTGTCCAGGCTGCCGACGGCGGTGCCGGTATAATTCGGGCTGCTCATGATGCTGGCGGCGTACAGGCTGCGGTACTCCTCACCGATCGGTTTGAACTGTTTCGGCGCGCTCACCGCGGCGCGGTGCTTTAACGTGACGCCGTTGACTTCACTGCTGACGATGGCGTCGTTATTGAGCGCCGGCGGCGGTGGCGGTGGGGTGGAGCAACCGGCAAGCGTCAGGGCGGTCAACAGCGTCAGGGTAATCCGTGTTTTCACAATGTCCTCTTTTTCTTGATTGAATGGCTGTGTAATAAGGCGCCGTCATCAGGGCGCAAGCAGCAACACTTTTAATTGGCTCGGCACGATGCGCATGCCGAGCGCGTTGGTGGAATTCTGCAGGCTGAGGCTGGTCAGCCGGGTGGCCGGGGTGCCTTTGAGCAGCACGGTAAAGGCGCCGGTCAGGTGGCGGGACGGCCCCATCACCGTGCCGGAAGCGACGCCGGTGGCCACGCCGGGGTTGTCGCCGTTGGTCAGGGGCGTCACCGTCGCCATGTTGTGCGCCGGGGTGCCGACGAACAGAATGTTGAACGCGTTCGGGATGGCGGTCGGCGCCAGGGCGATATCCGGGTAGGGAATGGGCACCGGCGCCGGGCTTGGCGTCAGACAGACGTCGGGAAACGCCAGGTCCACGCCGATCATTTGGCTGTTGGCAAACATAAAAGGTCTCCGCAAGGTTATCCGACGTGGATCTGTTCCGAATCGAGCTTGGTGATGTCTTTCGAGGTAATCAGCGTGTTGCGAGCATGAATGCGGGCGTAATCTTCCGCCTGATAATCCAGCTGCCCGACGCGCACGTGCTCGGTCTGGCGCACTTTGCGAAACAGCGAGTGGCTGATCTGGCTGACCGAATGCCACAGTGACTCGCAGCGTTTGCCGACCAGGCGGCTGATGCTGACGAAAGCCGAGAGCTCTTCGCCGCTGTATTTCATCTTGTCGACGTGGCAGTCGCCGCTGTTCGCTTGCAGGGTCATGACGTCGCCGCTCAGGTTCAGCGCCTGCGCGCCGTGCAGCGACAGCGAGCCGTGCAGCGTTTCAATGTGCAGATCGCCTTCGACGCTCAGCCGCGCCGCGTTTTGCGGTTCCGCGCGCTCGAGGACGGCGATCGCCCACAGCTGGTGGCCGCAACCGGCGACCAGCACGCTATCGCCGAGGGCCGGTGTCAGCAGGCAGCTGGCCGCACGGCGGCAATGCCAGCCGCGGCCTTCACATTCCACCACCAGGCTGCCGTCCGGCAACAGGTTGACGACCTGACCGGCGGCCTGCTGGGGCGGCGCGATGTTGACGGCGCGAGTAGTGTTGACAACGCTCATGGTGATCCCCTCGTGAAGTGGTCAATACGTTCAAATGCGGCTTTGGCGCTGTGCGCTCCAGATTTCGGCGGCGTACAGCTCTTCGTCGCGCTCGAGAATGCCGCTGCGGTCGCCCCAGCGCGTTTGCTGCTGGTGGGCGCGGTGCATGCGGGTGCGCATGAAGCGCGCACGCCGGAAATCGGCGGCGCCGATGTCGGCATAACAAAAATCGGCGTAGGTCAGGTCGCTGTCGCTGAAATCACAGCGCGCCGCGCGGCTGTGCTGGAACACGCTCTGATACAGACGCGCCTGGTTGAAGTTGGCGGCGTCCAGCGTCGCTTCGCTGAAAATCGCCTGATCGAACTGCCCGCTGCGGCACTGCGCCTGAGTCAGGTTGGCCTCCAGCCACAGCGACTGCTGCGCCTGCACGCCCGTCAGGTTGGCGCGCCGCAGCGAAGCGCCCTTGAAGTTGCTTTGGCGCAGCGTCGCCTGGCTGAAGTCGACGTCGTCCAATTGGTTATCGGTAAACTGGCAGGCGATCAGGCGCTGCCCGGCGTAACTTTTGCCCCGGTGGTCGCATTCGAAAAACGTGACGCGGTCGAAATCTGCCCCTGCAAATTCTGTGTTACAGAGGGTTAAGCGAAAAAACGTGACAAGCGAAAGTCGGGCATGCTCCAACGTAGCGCCGTCGAGCGGGCTTTCGTAAAACGTGGTGCGATCGTGCTGAGTGGCGGAAAAGTTCGCGCCGGCCAATTGGCATGACATCCAGTGGCTTTGGGTGAGCGGCAGACGGCTGAAATCACCCTGTTCAAGCCGGCATTCGTTGAACATCGTCAGCTCGATATGACTCTCACTGAAGCGGCTGGCGGACATGGCGCACTGATTGAAGGCCGTTTGCTTGAGGTTCGCCCGAGTAAACAGAGCGTGCTCGAGCCGGCAATCGCTGAATACGCTGTCGCGCAGATCGCAATCGGAGAAGTCCACGCCGTTCAGGTTCAGGGCGTTGAACATTGCGCCGGCCAAATCCATACCCGCGAATGACAGGCCGTGCAAATCCTCACCGGAAATCGGTTCGCCGCGTTTCACACGCTGGCGTATCTGCTCTGGCGTTGAGGTCATACTTCTTTCCCGTTGTGGCGAGGCAATGTTTTCACTCTGGCGGTATAGGCATCGTCGAGCCGGGTCGCCTTGTCCACTTTCGACTGCGACAGATCGGCCCGGAACAGATTGGCGCCCTGCAGGTCGGCGCCTGACAGCACGCACTTTTGCAGGATCGCCGCAATAAAGTTGGCGTCGCGCAGGTTGGCGCGCGTCAGATCGCTGCGAATGAACAGGCTGCCGCTGCCGTTGGCCTGATTGAAGTCGGCCTCGTTCAGCCGCGTTTCCGACAGATCGCAATTGTTGAGGCGCGCGCGGCTGAAACTTGCCCGCTGCAACGGCATCTGACGCAAGTTGCACTGGTTCAGCGTCGCGTCGCTGAAATCCGCCTGGGGCAACAGCGTCTTTGCCGCAAAGGCGCAGGCCGTCAGGCGCGCGGCGCGGAAGCTGAGGTTTTGCGTTTCGGTATCAACCCAGGCGCAGCTTTCCAGCCGTGCCTGCTCGAATTTCACCGCCAGCAGCCGGCATTTGATGAAGCTGACTTTGTCGAGCCGGGCGTGACTGAATGTCAGTTGCTCCAGCTGCAGCTCCATCAGCGTAATGTTGGCCAACGTGGCGCGGCTGAAATCACACTGTCCGAGCAAGGTTTCGTACCCCAGCAAATCGCGTAAGGACGCCATCGTGAAGTCGCAGCGTTGAAACAACGTTTGTTGAATGTTGGTTTCATGCAGCTGCGCGCCGCCGAAATCCGTCGCTTCGCATTTCGCCAGGGCCAAAGAGGCGTGGCTCAGATCCGCCTGCTGCAAGACGGCACCGCAGAGATCGGCGCGCGCCAGCATTGCCTCGCGAAGGTCACAGCCCACCAACCGGGCTTGGCGCAGATTGGCGTTTTCCAGCAACGTGCCGCGCAAGGTGGCATGGCTGAGGTCCATGCCGGACAGATCGGCGCCGGTGAGGTCCAGGCCGCTGAGATCTTTATCGCGCTGCATGGCCGCGGTGACGCGTTGGCGAATGATCTGTGCCAGATCGCCGCTTAAACGCAGCGCCGGGCTTTGCGCCTGTGCCGACATTAAATACATTTGGTGCAGCGCGCGCTCGCTTTCCCCCAACTGCTTGTCGCTAAACGCGTCGGGGCGTTGACGCGCCTGTTGAAACAGCTGGTCGCGCTGCTGTTGGTAGCTTTCCGCGCCGGAAAGGTCGGCGGGGCCAGGGCCGTCAATATCAATGCCGTTTGCCTGCGCGTTATCGCGGATTTCACGGTAATGCGCTTCAGCGCGCTGTTCCATGCCCTCGACAAACTCGGCCAGCTGATCCAAAGCGGGCATCGGTTCAGCTGGCGGCGCGGCAAACATGTCGTCGATGTCTCGGCCTTCGCGCTGCAGACGTTGGCGGTGTTGTTCGCGTTGGTGATGCTCGTAGGCGGCGATGTTTTCCACCATCGGGCTTTGCTGCGTCGGCGTTTCCGTATCGAGCCAGGGGCCAATACAGCACTCCGGCAGCAAATCTTTTTCACGAAAAGCGTGCAGAGCGCCATGCTCTTTATCAAGCCGCCGATCGAGCACCTGCCGATAATGCGCGACGGTGCGGCTTTTACCCTCAATTTCCAGCGCCGGCATGAGCTGCATGACGTCTGCGGCATCGTCTTCATTGATGTGAAGGCTGCCCTGGTAGATCAACAGCATTTGTTCGCGATGGGGAAAGAACCACACGGTGGTGTGGCGCATCGCGACTTCCCCGAAATGCGCTTCGCCGCCGCGCAGCCGGTTAATGAAGCAGCGTGCGCGCCACGGCGGCAAACGGCCTTGCTGAACCGGCTCTGAAGGGTGCATGTTCCATATCCGGTAGGCAGCCTGAAGCGGCAAGCTGTCGCGTTGGGGAAACTGCTGATCGCTTTCTGCCATGTTGAACAGGCGCCAGTCGATATCGTTGGCGAAGCCGGGAAAACCGTGTTTCAACCAGTCGGCGTCGTAGTTTTTACCGATGCGTGAGAAGCGGCGCGGCCAGGTGATCTCCAACGCGTCAAAGCTTGCCGGCTGCGCGCTTTGCCGAGGAGACGCGAGGCGCTCCTGCAGCGGTTCAACATTGGGTAGGCGATGAATGCGGCCCTGCGGAAATGTTTCTGGAGTGGCGCCGATGCCGTGCGGATTATCGGCGAACTGAGCCCCGCCGTAAGCCCGGCGCCAGTCCAGACGCATTTCTGCAAAAGGGAGAGGAGAGGAGGGGCGATCGTTGATCCAATGACGATCGCCGAAAACCACCAGCGTTTTCTCCAGCGAATCAAGCTGGATCTTCACGGCGCAGGCGGTTTTGTCTTGTTGATGGTGGGTGTAAGCGTTGCCGGTGGCGAGAAACTCCGCACAGGCTTTCGGAATAGCCAAATCGAGCACGCCGCCGCTCAGCGTAAGTTCGTCGGCGGCCAACTGCCACAGCTCCGGTTCGGGGCACAGGCGCGGGGAAGCCCCCATGTCGGCCAAGGCCAAAATGGAAACGCCCAGATGATTTTGCCCTTGCCAAGAGAAGGGGCGATGAAGCGCGCTGAGGCGCAGAGGTTTTACGACTTTCATTGTGTGTGTAAAGCTTCCTGTGGATATCAGCCGGCAGCCAGGCTGCTTGCTCAAAAACAATCCGTTTTTCGGTTTAATAGATATCAGGCTATGTCACAACAGATGAAGAAAACGATGCGGCGTCCAGAGCCGATCGCGAATGCGGGGAGCATTTCCTCGCGTCAAAGGGATTATCAAGAGGACAGTGCGTTGTCCTTCCCGCTTATTTTACGAGCCAGCAGTACGACGGCGACGGACAATGCCGCGGCGATCGCCTTGGCGGTAAATTGGCCTGTGCTCTCCAGATGATAGGGGGCAAAAAAGCCGACGCCGGCGGTGCCCAGAATCAGCAGCGCGGTGAGCGGGGCAAAACAGCACAGTTCTATCGCCAGCGCCAGTCTGCCGGGGGCCGCCGCACCCAGGTAACCCATCAAAAAACCGGGCAAAATCAGGAACCCGATCAGCTCCGCGGGCGCGTTCACCGCAGACATCACCTGCTGGTTGTACTTCAGGATCGCCAGCATCAGTGCGACAAAGATCAGCAACCGGACGGACAATGCCGCCGTTCTGCCCGCGGGTAAGACGGTCTTGCAAATGGCGGCGATCAATACGCCGCCAACCAGGATGCCTAAGAAGGTAAACAGGATTTGTCCCCAGAGGCTGTCCTGAGTCGAAAAGGCAATAAACGCGCCCATCGTGACACTTCCTTATGCAAGGTAATTTAGCGAGCTGATGGACGACAAGTCGTTTTCACAACGTTGAAATCGGATCGCGTTGATTGAAAAGGTTCTTTTCGCTCAAAGTCGGGATAACTCTTCGATCACCGCTTTTTTGGGGTTCTTGGGATCGTACTTTATCGCGGTGAAATGACCCGGCTGATAACGCGGCAGATCAACGACGCTGATCGGGCCTTTCGCGACGGCCGTATGGTTTTTTCCGTCTTGGGCGATGTATTTGACTTCCACTTCGCAGACCGGCCGATTCCCGTCCCACAGGTTGGTCTGGCGGATGCTGACGATTTGCCCGGAGGCGGAAACTCCGTTCTCCATCACGCTGAGAGAGGAACCGATGTGTTTGAAATAGCCCCAGATATCGACCGTGATGAATTTGAAAAAACCCACCAGGCTGAGAATAGGGGCCAATAAAATCAAACCGATTACGGTGAAGATATTTTTGGCTTTGGACATGGGCATCCCTACTTATAAAAAGATCGCCAGCGCCTTGCTGCTCAATCGCAAAGAACCGTTGGTTATTAAGGCCCCAAGCTGCGTGAACGTCATGGGATCGTTGCTTAGCTTGAAATTGGTTTTGCTGATCGAAAGCGGGTTATGGGAAACATCGAACATCGTGTGCTTGACGCTCAGCCCCGTTAAGGCAAGGTTGGCGCCTATCGCGGTCCACTTATAGCCGTGGCAGTTATCTTTCCAGGTGGGCGCCGAAATAGACACGCCGTCCTCACTGGTAATGCTGATGGTTTTTGCCGTGATGGTCAGCGAACCGCTAATGGTCGTTTGCTGATCGTTTTTGTAGGTTTCTTTGACATTCCCCGTGATGTCGGTGGTCTGGCCGCCGGCCTCCACCGTCAGCGTCTGACCGCCTGCGGTGACGGTAGTGGTTTGCCCGCCGGCGGTGATGGTGGTGTGCTGCCCGCCGGAGGTGATGTTGACCGTCTGCCCCTTGTTGATGGTGTTGGTCTGTTGCCCCTCGGTAATGTCGAGGGTCTGGTCGCCCTTCACCGTGACATGCTGGGTTTGCGTAATGTTTTGCGTCTGCGCGCCGTCAAGCTTGAAGGACTGATTGCCGGTGATGTCGATCTTATCGCCGCCGTCGATAATCGTCAGGGCGCGGCCGCCTTTGATGTTCACCGTCTGGTGAGCGTTCAGGTTGGCGGTTTCCAGCCCATCGACGGTGGTGGTGCGTTTCGCTTTGTACAGGAACGTGGCGTCGCCGGTGACGGTATCGTTCTGCTGGCGACCGATGGTGGTGGTGCGACTGCCGTCAATATTGACGTTCTTGTCGTTTTCCACCGTCATGTTCATGTTGCGTTCGGCGTGCATGTCGAAAGATTCGTTGCCGGGCGAGTCTTCCAGGAACAGGAAGCTGGCATTGTCGACGCCGCCGCCTTTGCTGCGGCTCATAAAGCCCATTTTGGTGGCGTCGCCGGGAAGATCCCAAGGCGGCATGCTGTCTTCGTTGTAAACGCGGCCGGTGATGATGGGGCGATCCGGATCGCCGTTGATAAAGTCGACCACCACTTCCTCACCCACGCGCGGGATTTGGATCCCGCCGTATTTCCAGCCGGCCCAGGCGCTGGAGACGCGCACCCAGCAGGAGCTGGTTTCATTGCCGCTGCCGTGGCGATCCCAACGGAACTTGAGTTTCACCCGGCCATATTTATCGGTCCAGATGCTTTCGCCTTCCGGGCCAACCACTTCGGCGGTCTGCGGGCCATGGGTTTTCGGCCAGGGTGTGGTGCGCGCCGGGCGCCAGTTGATGTCCGCCGGCACCACCTGAAATTCGGTATGTTGTTCGCCAACGTCGTTATCGTTGCTGGCGTAGCTGTTTTCCTGCATGAAGTAACGCGCGCTGACCACCAGATAGGCGCGGTTGTCTTCCATGCGCGGCGCCTGGATCAGCTGAAAACGGTAGCCGGGCGCAATGCCCTGCGAACTGCCTTCGCCGCTCATCTGCTCATGCTGCGCTTCGAACTCCTGTTGGCGCACCTTGACGTAAAACTGGCCGTGGGCGTGATCGGTATAACGCCCGGGCCAGTCGAACACCTCGGCTTTATCCTGTGCGAACGAGGCGGGATTCTGCCGGGCCTCGAGCAACCGCGCGCGCGGTTTGCGAAAATCGTAGTCATCCAGGCTATACAGGCTGGGCGTGATGGCGTCCGAGACGCTCCAGCTGTTGATGCTGTCCTTGTTTTCCACCAGACCGCCTTCCGCGAGCTGATAGGGGATGCTGGCATAGCCGGCGAGTTCCTGATGCGCCGCCGGCGCGTCGGCCAGCACCAGCGTATGGCCGTCCTGCTGGTGCGTGAAATAGTAATAGATGCCTTCATGTTCCATCAGACGACTGATGAAATCGAAATCGCTCTCCTGGTACTGCACGCAGTACCCCCAGATGCGGTAGTCGTAACTCAGACGGTTATCGATCTTCACCTGATACTGCCCCAGCACCTGGGTCAGGATGTCGGGAACGGTCTTTTCCTGATAGATGCGAAAATCGCGGTTTTGCGTCAGGTACCACAGCGTGGGGCGCAGCACGGCGCGGTAGATATAGTAGCGGTTGCCGCCGGCTTCTCGTCCGGAGAGGGTCATACGCGTGATATTGCCGTTGAGATAACGCGGGGCCATCGGGTTGCCCCGCAGCTCCAGCGTGATTTTTTGTCCCAGCAGCGATTTCAGATCGAGGCGATTGTCAGGGCTGAGCAGCTCGACGTCGAACTCGAACAGCCCGGCCAGTCTTTCCTCACCGGAAAGGCTTCTGAACAACAGCTGATGGGCGGGCAAAGGCGTGTGCGCAATGATAAGGCGATCCATACTATATCCCCGGTTTAGGCATAGCTACCGCACGAGATTTGACGCGCGATCCCGATGGCGTATCTGTCACGAATTGAGACAGGGGCTGACGAAAGATTTAACAAAGTTTACACAAAGGCACGATTTGTGCAGTCTACAATAGAGCTCTGCATTTGCAAAATAGCCTTGTGGATCAATGCTCAATTCGTTAACTCGCTCACGATCTGGTTTTTTATTATCTAAAACATATGGATACGAGAAGATCTTTTTTTTATCCAAAATTATTGGGAAAATGGTAATACCAAATAATAAATCTGTAACACTTAAGTCAACGTGTTTATAAAACAACTCTTTTTTTCCGTGAAAAAAGTCACTGAGTATTTTTTATCCTTACCATTCGTTAGTTAAAGATGATCAAATATATAAATTTACCGAATGTTAATTCGGATGATTCCTATTTGTTCGGCGTGAAAAGCCCGCGGTGCGGGCCTCCGACGGTGAGTCTGAATGGTTGATAAAGCAGCAATTGATGCGGTTAGCGCGGAAGGGGATCGAGGGAAAGTCGGCTTATCAGGTCACAGAGCCAGATTAAGGCCGGGTCGCGTTGCGCCTGTCGGCCGGCGATCAGCTCAATGGGGAAAGGCGCGATGGCCAACTCCTCAGGCAGCGGGAGAATGCGTACGCGTTGCGGATCGGAAAAACGCCGGGCCACGCTGGCGGCCAGGGTGGCGATCAGATCGCTGTCGGCGACCACCGCCGGCAGGGCGACAATGTGTGAAAAGGTCACGGCGACGCGCCGCTGGCCGCCGATTTCCGCCAGGCGGCGGTCGACCAAGCCTCTGGCGGAGCCGTCGTCAGCCGGCGCGTACAGCCCGTGCGGCAGGCTGAGGTAGCGGGCCAGATCCCAGCGGCCATCCGCCAATTGCGGGTGTGAACGGCTGGCGATACAGACCAGATGCTCTTCAAACAACGTGCGCACATAGTGACTTTCCGCCCCGGAAAGATGCCCTCCCAGCGCGACATCCACCTCCCCGCTATCCAATTGACGGTAAATATTGCGGCGATCCAGACGCGAAACGCGAATATCGATGCCGGGTGCCGCCTGACGCAAACGGCTGATGATGGCGGGCAGCAGCAAGATATCCGCATAGTCGCCGGCGGCCAGCGTAAAACGCCGCTGCCCGGCGGTGGCCGGATCGAAACGGGCAGGGGGCGCCAACGCCAGATGGATTTGCTCAAGCACCCGCTGTATCTGCGGCATAAGCTGGTGGGCGCGCGGCGTGGGCGCCATGCCGCCGCCGCTGCGGACAAACAGCGGATCGTTGAGCAGAATGCGCAGTCGCGCCAATGCATTGCTGACGGAAGGTTGCGCGCGGTTAAGACGCCGGCCCGCGGCGGTGACGTTACGAGTCTGATACAGCGCTTCAAACACCACCAGTAAATTGAGATCGACGTTGGCTAAATTCATTTTATGAATACTCTATATACAGATAATCCATTTCCAGAATCTTACAGCGTTCCCTAGGCTGGTAGCACACGTATTTAGCCTTCAATCAGGGGAAATGATGAACAAAGTGTTAATCACCGGCATTGAGCCGTTCGACGGTGACGCGGTGAACCCTTCCTGGCAGGTCGCGCAGGCATTGGCCGGAGAGCGTATCGCCGGCGCGGAGATCGCGGTGCTCGAGTTGCCGTGCGTATTGGGCGTGGCCAACCAGCAGCTGATCGCGGCGATTGAGGCATTGCAGCCGCTGGCGGTGATCTGTCTGGGGCTGGCCGGCGGCCGAGCCGAAATATCCCTGGAACGGGTAGCCATCAATTTGATCGATGCCCGCATTCCCGACAATGCCGGTAAACAGCCGATTGACGTGCCGGTGGTTGCCGGCGGGCCGGTGGGCTATTTCAGTACGCTGCCCGTCAAGGCCGCGGTGCAGCAACTGCGCCGGCAGGGGATCCCGGCGGGTGTTTCTTACACGGCGGGCACCTATAACTGCAACCATATTTTTTATGGTCTGCGTCACTATCTGGAGACGCGGCATTCGCGGGCCAGGGGCGGATTCGTGCACATTCCGTACAGCCATGAACTGGCGGCGGCGCATCCGGGCAAGCCGAGTATGGCGCTGGCGACGATGGTGGAAGCGGTGCGCACTCTCGTGCAGGTGACGCTCACGGTAGAGGAGGATGTGCAATTCGGCGACGGTGCCGTGCATTGACAAGCAGGGCGTGGCGCGCCACGCCCTGATGCGCGTTATTCGTCAGCGACGCGGATCACCAGTTTGCCGAAGTTTTTGCCCTGCAGCAGGCCGATAAAGGCCTGCGGCGCCTGCTCCAGTCCATCGACGATGTCCTCGCGGAACTTGATCTTTCCTTGCTCGACCCAACTGCTCATCTGTTGCAGGAATTCATCAAAGCGTGAACCGTAATCGTCGAAGATGATAAAGCCCTGCATGCGGATACGTTTACGTAAGATCAGCCCTTCCAGCAACGGTAAGCGGTCCGGCCCGGCGGGTAACCCGGTGGCATTGTAATGGGCGATGATGCCGCAGACCGGAATGCGCGCTTTGGCGTTCAACAGCGGCAACACGGCGTCGAATACGGCGCCGCCGACGTTCTCATAATAGATGTCGATGCCCTGCGGACAGGCGGCGGCCAGCTGTTCGGCAAAGTCGGGGGCACGGTGATCGATACAGGCGTCGAAACCCAACTCTTCCACCACATAGCGGCATTTGTCCGCACCGCCGGCGATGCCGACGACGCGGCAGCCTTTTAGCTTCCCGATTTGGCCGACCACCGAACCGACCGCACCACTGGCGGCGGCCACCACCAGCGTTTCACCCGCCTGCGGTTGGCCGATGTCGAGCAGCCCCATGTAAGCGGTAAATCCCGGCATACCCAGCACGCCGAGCAGGCGGGAAGGGTGCGGCAGGTGCGGGCCGAGGTTGCGCAGGCCGCTGCCGTCAGACAGGGCGTAATCCTGCCAGCCGTCATAACCCAACACCCAATCGCCGACGTTGAAATCGGGATGCTGTGAAGCCGCCACGCGCGATACCGTGCCGCCCACCATGACCTGACCGATCTCCACCGGCGGCGCGTAGGAGGGGGCATCGCTCATGCGCCCGCGCATATAAGGATCCAGCGACAGATATACGGTGCGCAGCAGCAGCTGGCCGGCCTCGGGTTGTGGCACGGCGACCGTGTCGAGACGGAAGTTCGCCGCCGTCGGTTCGCCGTGCGGACGCGAAGCCAGCAGGAAGCGGCGGTTCTGTTGAGAAGGGGACATCGAAAGCTCCTTTGCGTTGCGACAAACAAGATTCGTTAAGCCTAGTCCAGGGGCGGCAAGGCAACGTTACCGAATGTGCTTAGCCTTAGAGCGGAACGATCAGCACGTCGATATGGCTTATATTGATAAAGCGGGCGGCGGAACAGGAGACCTTATTCATCATGCCGTCGCGATGATTGCCGCAGAGCAGCAGGTCGAACGGCTGATGCCGGCTGGCGTATTCCAGGCTGTCGCCAAGCTCGCCATGCACGATAAGGGTATCGGCGATCGGGTAGCCGGCGCGTTGGCGCAGTTCCTCCATAAACAGCCGGGTTTCCTCTTCCATCAGCGTGCGCAAATCGGCCAGCATCGGCCCGGCGAAATTATTGTACATTTCCGGATTGGCGAGGGTGCTTAACAGGGTGATGTTGCCGCCGTAGGGGCGGACGATAGAGACGGCCTTTTCCACCAGGCGATGGCTGTCAGGCGCGACGGCGACGGTAACCAGAACGTTTTGATACCCCATATTCCACTCCTTGTTGCATCCGTCGTGTTTCAGGCTGCCGCGTCGGGGCCTTGGATGAAATGCTGCGCTCGGATAAAGGGTAGAACCTGGCGGGGGGAATAAATGTGTTTCGCATCACGCGCGGCAATAAAAGCTGAGTTTGCTCCGGTTATATAGCAATAAAAGATAAAACCGTTGCCGCACGTAATTTCACTGAATTAAAGCACCTGCGCCCACAGCGTTTTCGGCACCTTGCCCAGATCGAACAATTTACCGGCAACCAGCTCGGCGCGACGGTGGTCGGCAGCGCGGTACATATTGCTCATTTCTGTATCGTTTTCAATGGAATAGTTCAGTTTGTCGTACACCTTCTCCAGGCTGTCCAAAGAGGAGCATTTACGGAATGTCAGCAGATATTCGAGCGTATCGGTCATGATTAAAATATAGCCTGTTAATAGTTAAAGCCGGGTGAATAACACATAGCGGCTCACGGCGACGCCGTCGAGGCAGCGATGTACGACCTGACAAAAATCATTTCAAGTGAATAAATTGCACTGGGTAATAATGTGACGCCGCCCGTGGCGGCGCTGGGATAAATCATAATATGCAAGTGCGCCATCAGCAATCTCATCCTGCTGATAAATGAAGAAATAGGGAAAGTCTCAGGGCGATGCGTCACGAACGAGAAGCTTAAGCGTCGACGTTTCGCTGCATGCAAGCGCGCGAAGCCGCGCTCGCTCTCCTTTGGCGGCGTTTTTTTTCGCCTGTCCGGAGGGCGCTCGCAGCACGAGGCGATGTATGTTGCCGCTGTCGGCATTGAAACTACGCCTGTTTGGCCTGCGCGATTATGGCAAGTAAAACAAAACTGCGTTTTATTTTATTGCAATGAACCGATGGGGCGCGGGAATTTTAATAACGTCTGGAACGGCGTGGTAATTAATGCGCCGGCAAAAAAGAAATAAAAAAACGCTAAAGCTTTAGGATGTGCTGCCGATATGTCGTTTTGGGGTAATTTAACGTTAAAAAACCATTCTTGCGCCGCGCTAATACGGAAACATATCGTTACGTCTATTGGCTTGTTCACTACGCCAGCGAATCATTGATAAGCCATAATCACCTGATGTTGAAAATTAGAACAACCCTCTGCGGAGGGTTTAAGTCAAATCCGATAGCTAATAACCTTATAGTTTACATTGGTTATTTTTCACCTGGGATATTTTTTAGCGGCTCAAATGGTTATTTATACTAAGATTGTTGCCTATATGCAGATTTTTGTTCTGTTATTTTGGTTTGGTGATGGTTTTGTTCGAATTGATCTAAAAAAGATAATTTTTTGGCTGATAAACATTGTTTTTAAGACGTTTTTTTACCTAAGGCGATTTTATGAGCAAAATGCGGGTCATAAAATGTGCGAATTTAGGGGTATTTGGCTTAATTATTTTTTATTTTTGTGATCTATGTCACATTGTATTTAAAATTGCCTCTCACTTACATTGTGTGTGCTAATGGTTCGGGGGTAGAGTTGCGCTGCTTTAGGAATAATCTTATTAAATTTGTAAAAATAGTTTCATGGTGACTAAACACTATCGAAGCAGAATGCTGTACATCCATACACGTTGGTTTACGCTCGTAGCAAATACTGAACAGTGGTCGAATTTAGCGATTGGCGAAAATTATAGCAGTCGTTTTTGAGAGATTAATTTGCCAACTTTGGGAAACAACCCAGGTCACGGGCGATAAAATTTATCACCCAGCGTATGTTTTTAAACATAGTCTGTCGGGATGGGGAATATGGGTACGTCTGAATTACTTAAGCATATTTATGACATCAATTTGTCATATTTACTTTTAGCACAGCGTTTGATCAACGATGAAAAAGCGTCCGCGATGTTCCGCCTTGGTATTGATGAGACCATGGCCGATGCGTTGGCGCAGCTGACTTTGCCGCAAATGGTCAAACTGGCCGAGACCAACCAGCTGGTTTGCCACTTCCGCTTTAACGATCACCAGACCATCGAACGCCTGACCAAAGAGTCGCGCGTCGACGATCTGCAACAAATCCATACCGGCATTTTGCTATCAAGCCATTTACTGCAAGAGCTATCGAGTAAAGACGCTAGCCCGACGAAGAAAAGAGCCTGATGATGGTTGAGAAAAGCATTGTTCAAGAAGCCAAGGACATTCAGCTCGCCATGGAGCTGATTTCGCTGGGGGCCCGTTTGCAGATGCTGGAGAGTGAAACCCAGCTCAGCCGCGGGCGCTTGATTAAACTTTACAAGGAGTTGCGCGGCAGCCCGCCGCCAAAAGGAATGTTGCCGTTCTCAACCGACTGGTTTATGACTTGGGAACAGAATATTCATTCCTCGATGTTTTATAACGCCTACCTGTTTCTGATGAAAAGCGGACAGTGCAGCGGGGTGGAAGCGGTGATCAAAGCCTATCGCCTCTACCTGGAGCAGTGCCCGCAGCAGGCTGGCGAGGCGCCGTTGCTGGCGTTGACCCGCGCCTGGACGCTGGTGCGCTTCGTCGACAGCGGTATGTTGCAGCTCTCCGCCTGCAGCTGCTGCGGCGGCGCATTTATCACCCACGCGCACCAGCCGCTGAACGGTTTCATCTGCAGTTTATGCCAACCCCCATCCCGCGCCGTAAAAAGACGTAAACTTTCGCCGCAACTGGCCGATATTATTCCTCAACTGCTGGACGAGCAGGTCAAACGCGCCATTTGAGCCGCCACGTTGCCGGCTCTCGGCAATGAATACCGACGTGTGATACGCAGGGGCGGCATGCCGCCCCCAGACATGCAGCCTGGTCTGTCGCGCCAGGGCGCGTTTGCCCCACCTTCCATCCACATTGTTAATTTAAGGAATGCGTGTGCTAGTTATTTTGGGTTATCTCGTGGTATTGGGTGCGGTGTTTGGCGGCTACCTGATCGTGGGCGGTCATCTCGGTGCGTTATATCAGCCGGCGGAGTTTCTGATTATCGGCGGGGCGGGGGTCGGCGCTTTCATCGTCGGCAACAACGGCAAGGCGATCAAAGCGACGCTGCGCGCCCTGCCGCGCCTGATGCGCCGTTCCAAATACAACAAAGATCTGTATATGGATCTGATGGCGTTGCTGTTCCGTCTGCTGGCCAAATCGCGTCAGCAGGGCATGCTGTCGCTCGAGTTCGATATCGATAATCCGCAAGAAAGTGAAATTTTCTCTAATTATCCGCGCATCCTTGCCGATAACACCCTGGTGGAGTTCATTACCGACTATTTACGGCTGATGGTGAGCGGCAATATGAATGCGTTCGAGATCGAAGCGCTGATGGACGAAGAGATCGAAACCTACGAGCAGGAAAGCGAAGTGCCCGCCGGCAGTCTGGCGATGGTGGGCGACTCCTTGCCGGCGTTCGGCATCGTCGCGGCGGTGATGGGGGTGGTGCACGCCCTGGCTTCGGCTGACCGTCCGGCCGCTGAACTGGGCGCGCTGATCGCTAACGCCATGGTCGGTACTTTCCTCGGCATTTTGCTGGCCTACGGCTTCATCTCGCCGCTGGCGACGTTGCTGCGTCAGAAGAGCGCCGAAAACGTCAAGATGATGCAGTGCATCAAAGTCACGCTGTTGTCGAGCCTGAACGGTTACGCGCCGCAGATCGCGGTCGAGTTCGGCCGTAAAACGCTGTATACCACCGAACGTCCTTCTTTCGTTGAGCTGGAAGAACACGTGCGCCGCGTGAAAGCGCCGGCGCAGCAGGCGACGGAAGAAGAAGAAGCATGAAACAGAATCATCCGGTCGTTTTGGTCAGAAAGCGCAAGTCGCATCATGCCGCCCATCACGGCGGCTCCTGGAAGATCGCTTATGCCGACTTTATGACGGCGATGATGGCGTTCTTCCTGGTGATGTGGCTGCTGGCGATCGCCAGCCCGCAGGAGCTGACGCAAATCGCCGAATACTTCCGCACGCCGCTCAAGGTTGCCCTGACCAGCGGCGACAAGAGCAGTTCCGAAAGCAGCCCCATTCCTGGCGGCGGCGACGATCCAACGCAACAGCATGGCCTGGTGAAAAAACAGGTCGATTCGCCGGACTCGCGCGCCGAAGAGCTGCGCCTGAACAAGCTGCGCGAAAAGCTGGATGAGTTGATTGAGTCCGATCCGCGCCTGAAGGCGCTGCGTCCACACCTGTTGATCAACATGATGGACGAAGGGCTGCGCATCCAGATTATCGATAGCCAGAACCGGCCGATGTTCAAAACCGGCAGCGCGCAGGTCGAGAGCTACATGCGCGATATTCTGCGCGCGATAGCGCCGATCCTTAACGACTTGCCGAACAAAATCAGCCTGTCCGGCCACACCGATGACATCCCTTACGCCACCGGCGAACGCGGCTACAGCAACTGGGAACTGTCGGCCGATCGCGCCAACGCGTCGCGTCGCGAGCTGATCGCCGGCGGCCTGGCGGAAGGCAAAGTGCTGCGGGTGGTAGGCATGGCGGCCACCATGAGCCTGAAACAGCATGGCGCCGATGATGCGATTAACCGCCGCATCACCGTGCTGGTGTTGAACAAGCAAACGCAAGAGGGCATCGAGCACGAAAATGCCGAAAGCAACGCGCTGGATATTGCCCAGCCGGACAGCCTGAAGCAGCTGGCGCCGTCGGCGACCGCGCCGGCCGGCCAAACGCCGGAATCCTCGACTACAGCCCCGGAACCCGCGGCACCAACGCCGAACGCTCCCCCGCAGGCGTCCCCGGCGATAGCCCCGGCCGACCAGGCGCCGGAACCACCGGCGGCCGCACCCGCACCGACTAACCGCGACTCACAGCCAGAGGTGACCCCGTGAGCATGGACATTAGCGATTTTTATCAGACCTTCTTTGATGAGGCGGACGAGTTGCTGGCCGACATGGAGCAACACCTGCTGGAGCTGGATCCGCTGGCCCCCGATATCGAGCCGTTGAACGCCATCTTCCGCGCGGCGCATTCGATCAAGGGCGGCGCGGCGACCTTTGGTTTTTCGGTGCTGCAGGAAACCACCCACCTGCTGGAGAACCTGCTGGACGGTGCAAGACGCCAGGAAATGAGCCTGAGCACCGAGATTATCAACCTGTTTCTGGAAACCAAAGACATTATGCAGGAGCAACTGGACGCCTATAAAACCTCGCAACAGCCTGACGCTGAAAGCTTTGAATACATTTGCCAGGCGCTGCGTCAGCTGGCGTTGGAAGCGCAACAGCAGCAGGAGGCGCCTGCGGCTCAACCCGCCGTTCAGCAGCCGGTCGCTCAGCCATCGGCCGCGCCGGCGGCGATCGAAGGCGGCATGCGCATCAGCCTGAACGGGCTGAAAGCCAGTGAAATCCCCTTGATGTTGGAAGAGCTGGGCAACCTCGGCGAAGTTAAAGACCCGCATCAGACGGAACACAGCCTGGACGTGACGTTGCTCACCTCCGCCAGCGAAGACGACATCAGCGCCGTGCTGTGCTTCGTGCTGGAACCGGAACAAATCAGCTTCTCTACGCCGACGCAAAGCGCGCCGGCCGTCGCGGAGGCGAACTTGCCGGAGACGGTCGCTGCGCCGGAACCGGCGCCAGCGCCGATCGCCAGCGCTGCGCTGCCTGCCGCCAAACCGGCGGCCGCAGCGGCGGAAGCGCCGAAAGCGCGCGCCAAGGCGAGCGAATCCACCAGCATTCGCGTAGCGGTGGAAAAGGTGGATCAGCTGATCAACCTGGTGGGCGAGCTGGTGATCACCCAGTCGATGCTGGCGCAACGTTCCGGCACGCTGGATCCGGTGAACCACGGCGATCTGCTGAACAGCATGAGCCAGCTGGAGCGTAACGCACGCGATCTCCAGGAGTCGGTGATGTCGATCCGCATGATGCCGATGGAATACGTCTTCAGCCGCTACCCGCGTCTGGTGCGCGATCTGGCCGGCAAGCTGAACAAACAGGTGGAGCTGACGCTGCAGGGCAGCTCGACCGAACTGGATAAGAGCCTGATCGAACGGATTATCGACCCGTTGACGCACCTGGTGCGCAACAGCCTCGATCACGGTATCGAAGAGCCGGCCACCCGCATCGCCGCCGGCAAGTCGGCGGTGGGCAATCTGGTGCTGTCGGCCGAACACCAGGGTGGCAACATCTGTATTGAGGTCATCGACGACGGCGCCGGTCTGAACCGCGAAAAAATTCTCGCCAAGGCCGCTTCGCAAGGGCTGGCGGTGAGCGACAGCATGAGCGACGAAGAGGTCGGCATGCTGATCTTCGCGCCGGGCTTCTCCACCGCCGAGCAGGTGACCGACGTTTCCGGCCGCGGCGTCGGCATGGACGTGGTGAAAAGAAATATTCAGGAGATGGGCGGCCACGTCGAGATCCGTTCGCAGGCCGGTAAAGGCACCACCATCCGCATTCTGCTGCCGTTGACGCTGGCGATCCTCGACGGCATGTCGGTCAAAGTGAACGACGAAGTCTTTATTCTGCCGCTGAACGCGGTGATGGAATCGCTGCAGCCGCAGGCGGAAGACTTGCACCCGCTGGCCGGCGGCGAACGCGTGCTGCAGGTGCGCGGCGAATACCTGCCACTGGTGGAACTGTATCGGGTATTCGAAGTGGAAGGCGCCAAAACCGACGCCACCCAGGGCATTGTGGTGATCCTGCAAAGCGCCGGCCGCCGCTATGCGTTGCTGGTGGATCAGCTGATTGGCCAGCATCAGGTGGTGGTGAAGAATCTGGAAAGCAACTACCGCAAAGTGCCGGGCATTTCCGCCGCGACCATTTTGGGCGACGGCAGCGTGGCCTTGATCGTCGATGTCTCGGCGTTGCAAACCTTGAACCGTGAAAAGCGTCTGACGGACGCCGCCGCATAATAATGAGTTTATTGATTTAAAAGGTGAATGATATGGCAGGATTGGCAGCCGTCAGCAAATTGGCTGGCGAAACGGTAGGGCAAGAGTTTCTGATTTTTACCCTGGGCAACGAGGAGTACGGCATCGACATCCTCAAGGTGCAGGAAATTCGCGGCTACGATCAGGTGACCCGCATCGCCAACACCCCGGCGTTCATCAAGGGCGTCACCAACCTGCGTGGCGTGATTGTTCCCATCATCGATCTGCGGGTGAAATTCTCCCAGCAGAGCGTTTCCTACGATGAGAACACCGTGGTGATCGTGTTGAACTTTGGCCAGCGCGTGGTGGGCATCGTGGTTGACGGCGTCTCCGACGTGCTGTCATTGACCGCCGAGCAGATCCGTCCGGCGCCGGAGTTCGCGGTGACCCTGGCGACCGAATACCTCACCGGCCTCGGTTCGCTGGGCGAGCGCATGTTGATCCTGGTGGATATCGAAAAGCTGCTGAGCAGCGAAGAGATGTCGCTGGTCGACAGCGTGGCGAAAAGCGTCTGATCCAAGACTCAAGGGGGCAGGGCGCTGCCCCCTTCAACCTTCACGTTCCCTGACCTGTCGCGATGCCGCCCGCCGCGCCCGGAACCCCCACTAAAAATAGTTACTTTCCCGCATAAAGTTTTGCCGCGCTGCGCCGATAACTCTCACATTCAACGTCATCAGAGCCTGTCTGCGCGGGCTTCAACAAGGGAAATCATGTTAAATCGTATGAAGGTGGTCACCAGCCTGTTGCTGGTGTTGGTGCTGTTTGGCGCCTTGCAGTTGATTTCGGGCGGACTCTTTTTCTCCTCGCTGAAAAGCGATAAGGAAAACTTTACCGTCCTGCAAACTATTCGTCAGCAGCAGCTGCAGCTGAGCGAAAGCCGCGTTGACCTGCTGCAGGCGCGCAACTCCCTGAACCGTGCCGGTATTCGCTACATGATGGATACCAACAAGATCGGCAGCGGCGCCACCATTGATGAACTGCTGGCCAAGGCGAAGGAAGAGCTGGGCGAAGCGGAAAGACACTACGCCGCGTACGAGAAAATCCCTCAGGACCCGCGTCAGGATCCTCAGGCGGCGGAACGCCTCAAGCATCAGTACGATGTGCTGTACGGCGCGCTCTCCGAGCTGATCCAACTGCTGGGCGAAGGCAAAATCAACGCGTTCTTCGATCAACCTACGCAGAGTTACCAGGACAACTTTGAGCAGAGCTACAACGTTTACCTGGAGCAAAACGGCAAGCTGTACCAAATCGCGGTCGACGGCAGCAACAGCTCCTACAACTCGGCCATCTGGACGCTGATCGTGATCCTGGTGGTGGTGCTGGCGGTGATCGTACTGGTCTGGACCGGTATCCATCACATCCTGGTACGCCCGCTGAACCGCATGATCGAGCACATCAAACAGATCGCCGCCGGCGACCTGACTCAGCAGATCGTCGTCAACAGCCGCAACGAAATGGGCGTGCTGGCGGCCAGCCTGAAACACATGCAAGGCGAACTGATTGAAACCGTCAGCGGCGTGCGCCAGGGCGCAGACGCCATCTACAGCGGCGCGTCCGAAATCGCCGCGGGCAACAACGATCTCTCTTCCCGCACCGAGCAGCAGGCCGCGTCGCTGGAAGAGACCGCCGCCAGCATGGAACAGCTGACCGCGACGGTGAAACAGAACGCCGAAAACGCGCGTCAGGCTTCGCAACTGGCGCTGAGCGCCTCTGAAACCGCGCAGAAAGGCGGCAAGGTCGTGGCTAACGTGGTGCAGACCATGCATGACATCGCCGGCAGCTCGCAGAAGATCGCCGATATCACCGGCGTGATCGACGGCATCGCCTTCCAGACCAACATCCTGGCGCTCAACGCCGCGGTGGAAGCGGCGCGCGCCGGCGAACAGGGCCGTGGCTTCGCGGTGGTGGCCGGTGAAGTGCGTAACCTGGCGCAGCGCAGCGCACAGGCGGCGAAAGAGATCAAAGGCCTGATCGAAGATTCGGTCAGCCGCGTCGATATGGGTTCCGTGCTGGTCGAGAGCGCCGGGGAAACCATGGGCGACATCGTCAACGCCGTCACCCGCGTGACCGACATCATGGGCGAAATCGCCTCGGCGTCGGACGAGCAGAGTCGCGGCATCGATCAGGTTGGCCAGGCGGTGGCGGAAATGGACCGCGTCACCCAGCAGAACGCCTCGTTGGTGGAAGAATCCGCCTCGGCGGCGGCGGCGCTGGAAGAACAGGCCAGCATGCTGACCCAGTCGGTAGCGGTATTCCGTCTGAGGCAGGAAGGCCAGGAAGAATTTAAAGCGCCTGTCACCAGCAAGGCGACGGTAACACCGGTAATCAATCATAAGAAAATGAACGCCAGCAATCTGCAGGATAACTGGGAAACGTTCTGACCGGTATCGGGCCTCTCTCGCAGAGGCCCTTTTCCCTACGTAGGCCGGTCGCCGGCCGGCTGCAAGGAGGTTCAAGTGTTTAACCGAATCCGTATCTCTACCAGCTTATTCCTGTTGTTGATGACCTTCTGCGTTCTGCAGTTGGCCAGCAGCGGCCTGTCGTATTCCGCGTTTCGCTCCGATAACCACAACCTCGACATCATCACCCTCGGCAGCCAGCAGCGCGATTCGCTCAGCCTGAGCTGGGTGTCGCTGTTGCAGGCGCGCAATACGCTGAACCGCGCCGGCACCCGCGCGGCGCTGAAACTGCCGCAGGAGCAGGTGAACGAGCTGATGAGCAACGCCCGCAGTTCGCTGCAGAAGGCCGATCTCTATTTCAATCAGTTTATGGCGGTTGAACGCAGCAGTGAACAGCAGAACCAGCAGACGGCTACCACCAAGGCCAGCTACGAGCGGCTGCGCGGCGCGCTGCGCGAGCTGATCGGCTTCCTGGAAAAGGGTGAGCTGCAGGCGTTTATGGATCAGCCGACGCAGAAAACCCAGGACCTGTTCGAGGCCGACTTCGTGCAGTACCTGCAGTTGGTGAACGGTGACATCAGCGAGGCCAGAGACGCTAATCAGTTCTCCTTCACGCTGGCGGGCCTGATGCTGGCGGGGGCGGTATTGATGCTGATCGTGGTGACTGGCAGCGCCATGTGGTGGTTGCGCACCATGCTGATACAGCCGCTGAACCAAATCCGCAGCCACTTTGAACGCATCGCCGCCGGCGATCTGGCGACGCCGATTCAGGTGTACGGCCGCAATGAAATCAGCATGCTGTTCGCCAGCCTGCAACGCACGCAGCAGTCGCTGATCGGCACCGTCGGCGCGGTGCGCGACGGGGCGGAGTCGATTCTGATCGGTCTGCAGGAGATCGCCGAAGGCAACAACGATCTCTCTTCCCGCACCGAGCAGCAGGCCGCGTCGCTGGAAGAAACCGCCGCCAGCATGGAACAGCTGACCGCGACGGTGAAACAGAACGCCGACAATGCGCGGCAGGCGTCTCAGCTGGCGCGTGACGCCTCGGCCACCGCGGCCAAGGGCGGCGAACTGGCCGGTGACGTGGTCACCACCATGCACGATATTGCCAACAGTTCGCAGAAAATCGGCGCCATCACCAGCGTGATCGACGGCATCGCCTTCCAGACCAACATTCTGGCGCTCAATGCGGCGGTGGAAGCGGCGCGCGCCGGCGAACAGGGGCGGGGTTTCGCGGTGGTCGCCGGTGAAGTGCGCAACCTGGCGAGCCGCAGCGCGCAGGCGGCGAAAGAGATCAAGGTGCTGATCGACGAATCGGTCAGCCGCGTCAAACACGGCTCGGTGCTGGTGGAAAACTCCGGCGCCACCATGCAGGACATTGTGCGTTCGGTGACTCGCGTGACCGACATCATGGGCGAGATCGCGTCGGCTTCGGATGAACAAAGCCGCGGCATCGAACAGGTGACGCAGGCGGTGACCCAGATGGACCAGGTTACCCAGCAGAACGCCGCGCTGGTGGAAGAATCCGCTTCTGCCGCCACCGCGCTGGAAGAGCAGGCCATTACCCTGGCCGACGCGGTCGCGGTATTCCGTCTGGCGGACGATAACGTCGTCGCGCCAGGTAACAGCAACAACGCAGTTTCACCCGTGGTAAAGGAAGCCCAAGATTGTTAAACCGCATAAACAGCACGTTTTTCTCCGGTGAGGCGGCATGAAACAGGCGCCGTCAACTTCTAACCGGGATACTGCGTCGATGTTGACGCAAATGGTGCAGCGCCTGCCGCTGTCGGACGTGCATTTTCGCCGTATCAGCCAGTTGATTTATCAACGCGCCGGCATCGTGCTGGCGGAGCATAAGCGCGAGATGGTTTACAACCGCCTGGTGCGCCGGTTGCGGCTGCTGGGATTGCACGATTTCGGCGACTATCTGGCGCTGTTGGAAAGCGATCCGAACAGCGCGGAGTGGCAGGCGTTCATCAACGCATTGACCACCAACCTGACGGCATTTTTCCGCGAGGCGCATCACTTCCCGATCCTGGCGGAGCATGCGCGCTCGCGGCCGAACGGCTACAGCGTCTGGAGCACTGCGGCCTCGACCGGCGAAGAGCCGTATTCGATCGCCATCACGCTGAGCGATGCCCTGGGGCAGCGGGCCGGCAGTTGCCAGGTCTGGGCCAGCGACATCGACACGCAGGTGTTGGAAAAAGCGGAAGCGGGCGTTTACCGCCAGGAAGATCTGCGCACCCTGACGCCGACCCAAATGCAGCGCTATTTTCTGCGCGGCACCGGGCCGCATCAGGGGCTGGTGCGCGTGCGGCCGGAACTGGCGGCGCGGGTGAACTTCCAGCCGTTGAACCTGCTGGCGCCGGAATGGGCGCTGCCGGGGCAATTTGACGCCATTTTTTGCCGCAACGTCATGATCTATTTCGATAAGGCGACGCAGGAGCGCATCCTGCGCCGCTTCGTTCCCTTGCTTAAGCCGGGGGGGCTGATGTTCGCCGGCCACTCCGAGAACTTCAGCCAGATCAGCCGGGATTTCTACTTGCGTGGGCAGACCGTGTATGGGCTGACCAAGGAGAGGTAATGAGTAAAATCAGAGTGTTATGCGTAGACGATTCGGCACTGATGCGTCAGCTGATGACGGAAATCGTGAACGGCCACCCCGACATGGAAATGGTGGCGACCGCGCCGGATCCGCTGGTGGCGCGCGATCTGATCAAAAAATTTAATCCTCAGGTGCTGACGCTGGACGTCGAGATGCCACGCATGGACGGGCTGGATTTCCTCGAGAAGCTGATGCGCCTGCGGCCGATGCCGGTAGTGATGGTTTCTTCGCTGACCGGTAAAGGCTCGGAGATCACGCTGCGAGCGCTGGAGCTGGGCGCGGTGGATTTCGTCACCAAACCGCAGCTCGGCATTCGCGAGGGCATGTTGGCCTACAGCGAACTGATCGCCGAGAAGATCCGCACCGCCGCCAGAGCGCGCCTGCCGCAGCGATCCAGCAGCCCGGCGCCGGCGATCCTCAGCCATGCGCCGCTGCTGAGCAGTGAAAAACTGATCGCCATCGGTGCTTCCACCGGCGGCACCGAAGCGATCCGCCAGGTGCTACAGCCGCTGCCGGCCACCAGTCCGGCGCTGCTGATCACCCAGCACATGCCGCCGGGGTTCACCCGTTCGTTCGCCGAACGGCTGAACAAGCTGTGCCAGATCACGGTGAAAGAAGCGGAGGACGGCGAGCGCGTACTGCCGGGCCATGCTTACATCGCCCCGGGGGATCGCCACCTGGAGCTGGCGCGCAGCGGCGCCAACTATCAGGTGAAGCTGCATGACGGCCCGGCGGTCAACCGCCATCGTCCGTCGGTCGACGTGCTGTTCCGCTCGGTAGCGCAATATGCCGGCCGCAATGCGGTGGGGGTGATCCTCACCGGCATGGGGAACGACGGGGCGGCGGGGATGCTGGAGATGCACCGCGCCGGGGCCTATACCCTGGCGCAGAACGAGGCGAGCTGTGTGGTGTTCGGCATGCCACGCGAGGCGATCGCCGGCGGCGGCGTCAGCGAAGTGGTCGAGTTGGACAGGATGAGCCAGCGCATGCTGGCGCAGATTTCCGGCGGCCAGGCATTGCGCATTTGATTTCAGTCCGCAGGGTTTGCCCGGCGGCGATATGACCTACGGTCGCCGCGCGGCGGCCTGCGGTTTTGCATCATTAAACGGTTAACTATTTCAGGAGTAACAATGGCAGACAAGAACCTCAGATTTCTGGTTGTGGACGACTTCTCCACCATGCGCCGCATCGTCAGAAATTTGCTGAAAGAGCTGGGCTTCAACAACGTCGAAGAAGCTGAAGATGGCGCAGATGCGCTGAACAAGCTGCGCGCCGGCGGTTTCGACTTCGTGGTGTCCGACTGGAACATGCCGAACATGGACGGGCTCGAACTGTTGCAGACCATCCGCGCCGATAGCGCGCTGGCCGCGATGCCGGTGCTGATGGTGACGGCGGAAGCCAAGAAAGAAAATATCATCGCGGCGGCGCAGGCCGGCGCCAGCGGTTATGTAGTGAAACCTTTTACGGCGGCGACGCTGGAAGAAAAGCTCAACAAGATTTTTGAAAAATTGGGCATGTAAGGAGAGGGCGATGAGAGACATTCCAATGCCTGCCAGCGATGCAGCGACCGCGGGAGAGATCATCTCCCGCATCGGCCAACTGACCCGAATGCTGCGCGACAGCATGCGCGAACTGGGGCTCGATCAGGCGATTGCCCAGGCGGCAGAGGCGATCCCGGATGCGCGCGACCGTCTTGACTATGTCGTAACCATGACGGCGCAGGCGGCGGAACGGGCGTTGAACTGCGTGGAGGCGGCGCAACCGCGCCAGGCGGAGCTGGAGTCCGGCGCCAACGCGTTGAAAGGGCGCTGGGACGAGTGGTTCGCCAATCCCATCGAACTGGACGACGCGCGTTCTCTGGTCAACGACACGCGTCAGTATCTGGATCAGGTGCCGGGCCATACGGCCTTCACCAACGCTCAGCTGCTGGAAATCATGATGGCGCAGGACTTCCAGGATCTGACCGGTCAGGTGATCAAGCGCATGATGGACGTGGTGCAGGAGATCGAAAAGCAGCTGCTGATGGTGCTGATGGAAAACATGCCGGAGCAGCCGGTGAAGGAAAAACGGCCGAACGACAGCCTGCTGAACGGCCCGCAGCTCGACCAGAACGGAGTCGGCGTGATCGCCAACCAGGCGCAGGTCGACGATCTGCTCGACAGCCTCGGTTTCTGAGGCCTTTCGGGGCGCGCGACGGCGCGCCCCGACAACAAGCCACGCAGTTTTCGTCTCATCCCCTAAATAACCCGCCTTTTTCCCCGTTGTTCCGCCAATGACATCGCCAATTTTTTGGCATGCTGACCGCCATTCTTTACCCTCCCGACACAGGAACGGCGTTTCGTGGCTGAAGACAGCGATCTGGAAAAAAGCGAGGCCCCCACGCCCCACAGGCTGGAAAAGGCGCGTGAAGACGGCCAGATCCCGCGCTCCCGCGAGCTGACCTCGGTACTGATGCTGCTCTCGGGCCTGGCGATTATCCTGATGTCCGGCAGCAACATGGCGCAACAGCTGGCGGCGATGCTCACGCAAGGGCTGAACTTTGACCACGGCATGGTCAGTAACGACAAGCAGATGCTTCGCCAACTGGGCATGTTGCTGCGTCAGGCGGTGCTGGCGCTGCTGCCGATCATGGCGGGTCTGGTGCTGGTAGCGCTCGCCGCGCCGATGCTGTTGGGGGGCATCTTGTTCAGCGGCAAGTCGATCAAGTTCGATATGAAGCGGCTAAACCCCCTGTCCGGGTTGAAACGCATCTTTTCCAGCCAGGTGTTGGCCGAGCTGCTGAAAGGGATCCTCAAAGCGACGTTGGTCGGTTGGGTCACCGGTCTTTATCTGTGGCACAACTGGGCGGCGATGCTGCATCTGATGACCCAGCAGCCGCTCGATGCGCTGGGCAATGCGCTGCAGATGATCCTGTTCTGCGGTTTTCTGGTGGTGCTGGGGCTGACGCCGATGGTGGCGTTCGACGTGTTCTATCAGCTGTGGAGCCACTTCAAAAAGCTGAAGATGACCAAGCAGGATATTCGCGACGAATTCAAGGATCAGGAAGGGGACCCGCACGTTAAGGGGCGCATTCGCCAGCAGCAGCGGGCGATCGCCCGGCGCCGCATGATGGCCGACGTGCCTAAGGCGGACGTGATCGTCACCAACCCGACGCACTACGCCGTCGCGTTGCAGTACAACGACAAGAAAATGAGTGCGCCGAAAGTGCTGGCCAAAGGGGCCGGCGAAATCGCCTTGCGCATTCGCGAGCTCGGCGCGGAGCACCGCATTCCGATGCTGGAGGCGCCGCCGCTGGCGCGCGCGCTGTATCGGCACAGCGAGATTGGACAACACATTCCGGCCACCCTGTATGCCGCGGTCGCCGAAGTGCTGGCCTGGGTGTACCAACTGCGCCGCTGGCGGCGCGAGGGCGGCCTGATCCCGAAAAAACCTGAACGTTTACCGGTGCCGGAAGCACTGGATTTTGCGAGAGAGAGTGACTCTGATGGCTAATTTGGCCTCCCTGCTTCGTTTGCCGGGCAATTTTAAAGATACGCAGTGGCAGGTGCTGGCCGGCCCGGTGCTGATCCTGCTGATTTTGTCGATGATGGTGTTGCCGCTGCCGGCGTTTATCCTCGACCTGCTGTTTACCTTCAACATCGCGCTGTCGATCATGGTGCTGCTGGTGGCGATGTTCACCCAGCGTACGCTCGAGTTCGCCGCTTTCCCGACCATCCTGCTGTTCTCCACATTGCTGCGTTTGTCGCTCAACGTCGCGTCGACGCGCATCATCTTGCTGGAGGGCCACACTGGTTCCGCCGCCGCCGGGCGCGTGGTGGAAGCCTTTGGCCACTTCCTGGTGGGGGGCAACTTCGCCATCGGCATCGTGGTGTTCATCATCCTGGTGCTGATCAACTTTATGGTAATTACCAAAGGTGCAGGGCGTATCGCCGAAGTGGGCGCGCGCTTCGTGCTGGACGGCATGCCGGGTAAACAGATGGCGATCGACGCCGACCTGAACGCCGGATTGATTGGCGAAGACGAAGCGAAGAAACGCCGCGCCGAAGTGACCCAGGAGGCCGATTTTTACGGCTCGATGGACGGCGCCAGTAAATTCGTGCGCGGCGACGCCATCGCCGGCCTGATGATCATGGTGCTGAACGTGGTCGGTGGCCTGTTGGTTGGCGTGGTGCAACACGGCATGGAACTGGGGGCGGCGGCGGAAAGCTATACGCTGCTGACCATCGGTGACGGCCTGGTGGCGCAGATCCCGGCATTGGTGATCTCCACCGCCGCCGGTGTCATCGTCACTCGCGTCGCGACCGATCAGGATGTCGGCGAGCAGATGGTGGGCCAGCTGTTCAACAATCCGCGCGTGATGCTGCTGAGTGCCGGGGTGCTGGGCCTGCTGGGCCTGGTGCCGGGCATGCCGAACCTGGTGTTCCTGCTGTTTACCGCGGCTCTGCTGGGCCTCGCCTGGTGGCTGCGCGGCCGTGAACAACAGGCGCCGAAAACGGTGGAAGATCCGGTGATGCCGGAGAATCCGCAGGCCGCCGAGGCCAGCTGGGCCGACGTGCAGTTGGAAGATCCGCTGGGGATGGAAGTGGGCTACCGGTTGATTCCGATGGTCGATTTTCAACAGAACGGCGAGCTGCTTGGGCGTATCCGCGGGATCCGCAAGAAATTCGCCCAGGACATGGGTTATCTGCCGCCGGTGGTGCACATTCGCGACAACCTGGAACTGCCGCCAGCCAGCTATCGCATCCTGATGAAAGGCGTCGAGATCGGCAGCGGTGAAGCGCAGCCGGGCCGCTGGCTGGCGATCAACCCCGGCAATGCCGTGGGCGAGCTGGCGGGAGACAAAACCGTCGATCCCGCCTTCGGGCTGGAAGCGGTGTGGATAGACAGCGCCTTGCGCGAACAGGCGCAAATCCAGGGCTTTACCGTGGTGGAAGCCAGCACCGTGGTGGCGACGCACCTCAATCACCTGATAGGGCAGTTCGCCAGCGAGCTGTTCGGCCGCCAGGAGACCCAACAGCTGTTGGATCGCGTGTCGCAGGAGATGCCGAAGCTGACCGAAGACTTCGTGCCGGGCGTGGTGTCACTGACGACGCTGCACAAGGTGCTGCAAAATCTGCTCGCCGAGCGCGTGTCCATCCGCGATATGCGCACCATCGTCGAAACGCTGGCGGAACATGCCCCGGCGCAGAGCGATCCTTACGAATTGACCACCGTGGTGCGGGTGGCGCTGGGCCGGGCGATCACGCAGCAGTGGTTCCCGGGCAACGGCGAGATTCAGGTTATCGGCTTGGATACCCAGCTGGAGCGCCTGTTGTTGCAGGCGTTGCAGGGCGGCGGCGGTCTGGAGCCGGGGCTGGCTGACCGTCTGCTGGAGCAGGCGCGTCAGGCGCTGCAACGGCAAGAGATGCTCAGCGCGCCGCCGGTGCTGTTGGTTAACCATGCGCTGCGTCCTTTACTGGCGCGCTTCCTGCGTCGCAGCCTGCCGCAGCTCGTGGTGCTGTCCAACCTGGAGATCAACGACGATCGCCAGATTCGCATGACCTCGACCATTGGAGCCGCCTGATGAAACGCTGTCTGTCCTTGTTGTGTTTGCTGGCGCCGCTAGCCGCCGGCGCGGTGTCCGGCTCCTGGGTGGCTGAAGGGGCGGGGGTCACGCTGGAACAGGGCGGGATGCGCGATGAATCCGCCGGTTTGCGGCCGCCGAACGCGCTGCCGGATGCCAATGCGCGCATCACCAGCGTCAGCTGGCGCTACCGTTTGCTGGGGCCGGAGCCCGTGGGGCTGCAGGCCCAGCTTTGCACGGTAAACCGCTGCATTCCGCTCGGCGGCGGCAGCGGCAGCAGCATCGGTCTGCAGGGCGAGCCGGCCAATGCGGAATTGCGTTTTGTCTATTACGTGCAGTCGCAAGGCGGGCTGAATCCGCCGCTGCGGGTGATTGGCAATCAGGTGATCGTCAATTATCAGTAAGATCAGGCCAGAATTTGCAGGCCGTTGCGTTCCACCAGCGTCAGCAGTTTCATCGCGGCGGAGTTCGGCTGTGCTTCGCCGCGCTCCCATTTCTGCACCGCCTTTTTGCTGACGTTGAGATACAGCGCAAACACCGGCTGACTGACGTTTTCCCGTTCGCGCAACGCGCGGATCTCGGCCGGCCCGAACTGCTTCACCGGCCGCAGGCACAGCATGTCGAAAGTGCGCATGGTCACGTCGTCGACGAAACCGGCGCGGTGCAGGCCCTGAACTTCCTGGTGGATCTCGGCAAGAATTTTACTCATCGCTTAGCCTCCGTAACTCCCTGTTGTTGACCAGCTGGTAGAGTCTGAATGGCGAATAATCCAGATACAGCGCAGCCAGATGTTTCAATCCCTGTAACTCATCCGTACTGATGTTTTCTCTCTCGCTTTTGGCAAAGCCGCGCATAAAAAACAGGCGGTCTTCATCGCGAAAAACGATCAGTACCCGATAGCCGCCACGTTTGCCTGCACCAGCCCGAGCGATGCGCTTTTTGTATACGCAACCGCCAAGATTGGCGTCGTACAGCTGATGTTGCATCTCTCGCGCCGCTTTCACTATCGTGGCATCACTGATGCGCTCGCGTGCGGCAAAACCCTAAAAGGTTTTGGTGAGATAAATGTCGGCCATTCGCTCTCCCTGCGAATCTATACCCGTCAAGGGTATATTTCAAGTGGTTTAAAAATAACCACAGGGTGACAAGCGGCCAAAGGGAAAGAAACAGCCAAATTCACGCCATGCGCAGCCTGGCGCAAAGCCTTAAGTGAATTCAAAGAGTGATAGGGAGAAAATGCGACGGGATGCGCAGAAGCCGGTTAACGCATGCCCGGTGATAGGCTCACCGGGCAAATGAGTCAGGTCAGACGCCGATTTTTCTGCCGAGCAGGCTGCCGGCGTGCGACTGGCCGTCCGGGCCATACAGCGATTTGTTGTTTTTGCTGAGGATGGCCAGCGCCTGAGCGTTATGGTCGATCTGCTGATTGAGCAGCAGGCCGTTGTGCTGGTTCTTTTCGCGCAGCGTTTGGCTGAGCAATTGAACGCGCTGCCAACGGTCGGCCAGGGGGGCGTGGCTGGCATAGGGCGCGCGTTGCCCGCAGGTTTTTTCCTGCCCCAGGCGCTGTTGCTCGAGGTAGGCGACCGTCGCCAGCAGTTGGCTTTTGGCATCGGTTACGCGCTGCAAGGCCACGCCCGGCAGCTGGCCGGAGCATAACAGATCGTGCTCTTCTTCCAGCACGCCATTGAGCGCCTGCAGCGTTTCCAACAGTTTGTCCAGCAGTTGTGCCAGCTTTTCCATAGTGATGACTTATCCTTTACCGCTACCCGCCGCCGCGTTGTCAGTCGCGTCCGGCGATCCATTGAACATCGCTCTGCGCGTCTTGCAGCAGTGCGTCGGCGATTTTGCCGGCGTCCATCTTCAGTTCACCGTTGCGGATCGCCTGCTTGATGGCCTCGACCCGGCCCATATCGATATCCTGGGTGCCCGGCTGCATCAGGCGCGCCTGCGCCTCGCTCAGTTTGACCTGCGTACCGCTGACGGCGGTTTCGGCCACGGCGGCCTTACGCGGCTGGAGCGGGTTGTCGGCCGGGGTTTCACGCGGTTGCACAGTGGAAACCGGCTGTAACCGCTGGGTGCGATCGATACTCATGGTCCATCTCCGTTTACGCCGTGACCGCTCTCGGGCGACGACGCTGCAATGAAAGTGTTGCGGCCCTGATGGCCAATAAAATGCTGCTTGATTTGTCTTATCGGCAAGGTTTGCGGAACCTTTACTTTTTTATAACGTAATGCGAATCGCGCCGTCGTCCCCGACCACGCCGCTGACGATTTGCCCGGACGCCATGCGCACGCGCACGCTGTCTTCGGCGGCGGCGTTGTTCATCGCCTTGCCCGCGCCGCTAATGCTGAATCCTTCGCCCTGTGCATTGACCTGCACCGGTTGCCCGGCCTTGATAATCCAGGCCCGGCGCAGCATGGCGAGGGTCAGCGGCTGGCCGGGGCTGATGTTGCGCAGGCTGACGGCGCCTAACGCTTTGCCCGCTTCGGTCAGCGCGCGCGGCGGCAGGGTATCGAGCCGACCTTCTTTCAACGTCAGGTCCGCCGCCGTCAACCGGCTGCCGGCGGTGATGCCGCGCGCCGAAACGAGATAGCGGCCGAACACCTGCACCTGCGTCTGGATAAAACGCCGCTCCTGGCCACAGCGCGCCGAAATGCTGACGTTGCCGCCGATCCGCGCGTTGGGCGGCAGCGACAGCTGCGGCAGTTCGCAAGCGGGCCATTGGTTCGGCGGCGTGCGCACCCGCACTTTTACCTGTACCGGTTCGCCGCTGAACTTGCCTTGGATGAAGCTTTCGATTTGCGTCGCCAGATCGTCGGCGCGCGCGTTCAGACTGCACAGCAGGCCGATAAGCAGCAGCATTTTACCTTTCATCGTCATCTTCTCAAGCTTCATCGGGATACGCGTAAGTGTACCCGCAGCGCGCGCAGGCTAAGCAGATAAATAGCGCCCCATTTTGCGTTTATTCCCGCGATAGGGTAGCGCGGGGGGCGTTTATGCTGTCGACTCCAAATTCTAACCTCGCGGAGGGAGCATGCTCGACAAACTGGACGCGGCTCTGCGCTTTGGCCAAGAGGCGCTGAACTTGCGCGCCCAGCGGCAGGAAATTCTGGCCGCCAACATCGCCAACGCAGACACACCGGGTTATCAGGCGCGGGATATCGATTTCGCCAGCCAATTGAACAAAGTGATGGAGCAGGGGCGCGTCAGCGGCAACGGCATGGCGCTCAACCTGACGGCGGCGCGCCATATCCCGGCGCAGACCCTGCAGCCGCCGCAGCTCGATCTGCTGTTCCGGG
Source organism: Serratia sp. TSA_130.1 (assembly GCF_052691795.1). Taxonomy (NCBI): domain Bacteria; kingdom Pseudomonadati; phylum Pseudomonadota; class Gammaproteobacteria; order Enterobacterales; family Yersiniaceae; genus Serratia; species Serratia sp. TSA_130.1. The sequence continues at coordinate 519,220 of NZ_JBQZFS010000001.1, read as the reverse complement.
TGCCGGATCAGCCGTCGATGGACGGCAACACGGTGGACATGGATCGCGAACGCACCAACTTTGCCGATAACAGCCTGAAATATCAGACCGACCTGACGCTGCTCAACGGTCAGATCAAAGGGATGATGTCCGTACTGCAACAAGGATAAGGCGCATGTCTTTACTGAATATTTTTGATATCTCCGGCTCGGCGTTATCGGCGCAATCCCAGCGCATGAACGTCAGCGCCAGCAACATGGCCAACGCCGACAGCGTGACCGGCCCGGACGGCGAACCTTACCGCGCCAAGCAGGTGGTGTTCCAGGTCGCAGCGGCGCCGGGACAGCCGACCGGCGGCGTGCGCGTTGCCCAGGTGGTGGACGATCCGGCGCCCGAGCGTCTGGTGTATCAGCCGGGCAACCCGCTGGCGGACGCCAAGGGGTATGTGCGCATGCCGAACGTCGACGTAGTGGGGGAAATGGTCAACACCATCTCCGCTTCCCGCAGCTATCAGGCCAACGTCGAGGTGCTCAACACCACCAAGTCGATGATGATGAAAACCCTGACGCTGGGTCAGTAACCGGAGGTTCCCATGGCTATCGCCCCAACCACGAACGAGTCGTTGGACAATACCGTCATCGGTAACAACAGCAAAAATACCAACAGCCAGGATCTGCACAACAGCTTCCTGACGCTGCTGGTGGCGCAGTTGAAAAACCAGGACCCGACCAATCCGATGCAGAACAACGAACTGACCTCGCAGCTGGCGCAGATCAACACCGTTCAGGGCATCGAAAAACTCAACACCACGCTGGGGTCGATCTCCGGTCAGATCAACAGCAATCAGTCGCTGCAGGCCACCGCGCTGATCGGCCACGGCGTGATGGTGCCGGGCAGCAACATTCTGGTCGGCAGCAAGGACGGCAAAGTCAGCACCACGCCGTTCGGCGTGGAACTGGAGCGCGCCGCCGATCAGGTAACCGCCACCATCACCAACGCCAGCGGGCAGGTGGTGCGCACCATCGAAATCGGCGGTCTGACCGCCGGCGTGCATGCCTTCACCTGGGACGGTTCGCTGGATGACGGCTCCACCGCGCCCGACGGCGCCTACAAAGTGGCGATTAACGCCAAAGGCAACGGCGAGCAGTTGGTGGCGCGCAGCCTGCACTTCGGCCTGGTGAACGGCGTGATCCGCGACGGCAACGGCGCCAAGCTGGATCTCGGTCTGGCGGGCAACGCCACCCTGGAAGACGTGCGACAGATCTTATAACCCTAAGCATCAGGCTCAATCGGACGATAGCCTGACCACTATTCGGAGAATAACATGGCCTTTTCTCAGGCAGTCAGCGGCTTGAACGCGGCAGCAACCAACCTGGACGTGATCGGTAACAACATCGCCAACTCCGCGACGGCGGGCTTCAAATCCGGCAGCGTCTCCTTTGCCGACATGTTCGCCGGTTCGCAGGTCGGTCTGGGCGTCAAAGTGTCCGGCATCACCCAGAACTTCAAGGGCGGCACCACCACCGGCACCAGCCGTTCATTGGATGTGGCCATCAACGGCAACGGCTTTTTCCGCATGCAGGATAAAGACGGCGGCATCTTCTATACCCGCAACGGCCAGTTCAAGCTGGACGAGAACCGCAATCTGACCAACATGCAGGGTCTGCAGCTGACCGGCTATCCGGCGGCCGGCTCCCCGCCGACCATTCAGCAGGGCGCCAACCCGGTGCCGCTGAGCATTCCTGAAGGCATGATGAACGCGAAAGCGTCCACTTCCGGCCAGATGGTCGCCAACCTGATGTCGACCCATAAGGTGCCGGAAAACAAGACCTTCGATCCGACCAAACAGGACAGCTACAACTATACCAATACCATCACCGCCTACGACTCGCTGGGTAACGCGCACAACATCAACGCTTACTTCGTGAAGACCGAAGACAATAAATGGCAGGTCTACACCCAGGACGGCAGCGCAGCGCCAGTGAACGCCGGCACCATGGAGTTCAGCACCAGCGGTACCCTGGTGAAAACCACCAGCACCAACGGCGCGCCGGGCGAGTTCAGCATGGTGATCCCGATGACCGCCAAAGACGGCGCGCCGGCGCAAAACTTCACCCTGAGCTTCGCCGGCAGCATGCAGCAGAACGTGAGCAGCGACTCGGTGAGCAAGGTATCGCAGGACGGTTATGCCGCCGGTGAATACACGGGCTATCAGATCAACAACGACGGCACCATCGTGGGCGTCTACTCCAACCAGCAAACCCAGCTGTTGGGCCAGATCGTCATGGCTAACTTCTCCAACCCGGAAGGGCTGGCGTCGCAGGGCGATAACGTTTGGCAGGAAACCGGCGCGTCCGGCCAGCCGCGCGTCGGTCTTGCGGGCGGCGGCGGCTTAGGCAAGCTGACCAGCGGCGCGCTGGAGTCTTCCAACGTCGATCTGAGCCAGGAGCTGGTGAACATGATCGTCGCACAGCGTAACTATCAGTCCAACGCCCAGACCATCAAGACGCAGGACTCCATTCTGCAGACGTTGGTTAGCCTGCGCTAATAGGGTCGAGTTATGGATCACGCGATTTATACCGCGATGGGCGCGGCTCGCCAAACGCTGGAGCAGCAGTCCATTACCGCCAACAACCTGGCCAACGCGTCGACGCCGGGCTTTCGCGCTCAGCTCGCCGCGCTGCGCGCGGTGCCGGTTGACGGGCCGAGCCTGGCGACGCGCACATTGGTGGCCGCGTCGACGCCGGGCGCCGACATGAGCCAGGGGGCGCTGAACTATACGGCGCGCCCGCTGGATGTGGCGCTGCAGCAGGACGGTTTCCTGGCGGTGAGCCTGCCGGGCGGCGGTGAAGCCTATACCCGCAACGGCAACATCCAGATCTCCTCCACCGGGCAGTTGACGGTGCAGGGGCTGCCGGTGATGGGCGACGGGGGGCCGATCGAGGTGCCGCCGTCGGCGGAGATCACCATCGCCGCCGACGGCACCATTTCGGCGCTGAACGCCGGCGATCCGCCGAACACCATCGCGCAGATCGGCCGCCTGAAGCTGGTGAAAGCCGACGCGCGCGAAGTGATGCGCGGTGACGACGGGCTGTTCCGCCTGACGCCGGAAACCCAACAGCTGCGCGGCAATCAGTTGCAAAACGATCCGCAGGTGCGGGTGATGCCCGGGGTGCTGGAAGGCAGCAACGTCAAGCCGATGGAGACCATGGTCGACATGATCGCCAACGCCCGCCGTTTTGAAATGCAAATGAAGGTCATCCACAGCGTGGATGAAAACGAACAGCGTGCCAACTCACTGCTCTCAGTGAGCTAAGCAGCAAGGAAATAACCGATGATTCCATCCTTATGGATTGCCAAAACCGGTCTGGACGCGCAGCAGACCAACATGGACGTGATCGCCAACAACCTGGCGAACGTCAGCACCAACGGCTTCAAACGCCAGCGTGCGGTATTTGAAGATCTGCTGTACCAGACCATGCGTCAGCCGGGGGCGCAGTCCTCCGAGCAGACCACGCTGCCTTCCGGTCTGCAGATCGGCACCGGCGTGCGTCCGGTGGCGACCGAGCGGCTGCACAGCCAGGGCAACCTGTCGCAGACCAACAACAGCAAAGACGTCGCCATCAAGGGGCAGGGGTTCTTCCAGGTGATGTTGCCGGACGGCACCCAGGCCTACACGCGCGACGGCTCGTTCCAGATCGATCAGAACGGCCAGTTGGTCACTTCCAGCGGTTTCCAGGTGCAGCCGGCGATCACCATTCCGGCGAACGCGCTGTCCATCACCGTCGGCCGCGATGGCATCGTCAGCGTCACCCAGCAGGGGCAAACCGCCGCCCAGCAGGTGGGCCAATTGACGCTGACGACCTTTGTCAACGACAGCGGTCTGGAGAGCGTGGGCGAGAACCTGTATCAGGAAACCGAAAGCTCGGGCGCGCCGAACGAGAGCACGCCGGGGCTCAACGGCGCCGGTCTGCTGTATCAGGGCTACGTGGAGACCTCCAACGTTAACGTGGCGGAAGAGCTGGTCAACATGATCCAGACTCAGCGCGCTTACGAGATCAACAGCAAAGCGGTATCGACTTCCGATCAGATGCTGCAAAAGCTGACGCAACTGTAATCTGTCATTGACGGGCCCGGCTTGCCGCGCCCGTCATTCTCTTTCGTGAAACAAAGGCGATACCCGTGGTAACCACATATTCGATGGCAATCCTGCCGCGGCAGGGACAACGCTGGCTGGCGGGAATGGTGATGCTGACGCTGAGCGGCTGCGCTTATATTCCGCATAAACCGCTGGTGGACGGTGCGACCACGGCGCAGCCCGCGCCGGCCAGCGCGCCGATGCCGAACGGCTCGATCTTCCAGACGGTGCAGCCGATGAACTACGGCTATCAGCCGCTGTTCGAAGACCGCCGTCCGCGCAACGTCGGCGACACCCTGACCATCGTGCTGCAGGAAAACGTCAGCGCCAGCAAGAGCTCCTCCGCCAATGCCAGCCGCAACGGCGCCAGCAAGTTCGGCGTCGCCACCTCGCCGCGTTACCTTGACGGCCTGTTGGGCAATGCGCGCGCCGATATGGACATTTCCGGCGACAGCACCTTCGGCGGCAAGGGCGGCGCCAACGCCAACAACACCTTCAACGGCACCATTACGGTGACGGTCAACCAGGTGCTGGCCAACGGCAACCTGCACGTGGTGGGGGAAAAGCAGATCGCCATCAACCAGGGCACCGAATTCATTCGTTTCTCCGGCGTCGTCAACCCGCGCACTATCAGCGGCAACAACTCGGTCACCTCGACGCAGGTGGCGGACGCGCGGATCGAATACGTCGGCAATGGCTATATCAACGAAGCGCAGACCATGGGCTGGCTGCAGCGCTTCTTCTTAAATGTTTCACCGTTCTAAGGATTGACTGATGCTGAAAAAATGGTTTATCGCGCTGTGCGTCGGGCTGGTGTGCTTGCCGGCGGCGGCGGAGCGCATCCGCGATCTGGTGACGGTGCAGGGCGTGCGAGACAACGCCCTGATCGGCTACGGCCTGGTGGTGGGGCTGGACGGCTCCGGCGACCAGACCATGCAGACGCCGTTCACCACCCAAAGCCTGAGCAACATGCTGTCGCAGCTGGGCATCACCGTGCCGCCGGGCACCAACATGCAGCTGAAAAACGTGGCGGCGGTGATGGTGACCGCCAAACTGCCGCCGTTCTCGCGCGCCGGGCAGAACATCGACGTGGTGGTCTCATCAATGGGTAACGCCAAGAGCCTGCGCGGCGGCACCTTGCTGATGACGCCGCTGAAAGGCGTGGATAACCAGGTCTATGCGCTGGCGCAGGGCAACGTGCTGGTCGGCGGCGCGGGCGCGGCGGCCGGCGGCAGCAGCGTGCAGGTCAACCAGCTGGCGGGCGGGCGCATCAGCAACGGCGCCACCATCGAGCGCGAACTGCCGACCACCTTCGGCAGCGGCGGCGTACTCAACCTGCAGCTGAACGACGAAGACTTCACGCTGGCGCAGCAGATCAGCGACGCCATCAACCGCCAACGCGGCGGCGGCACCGCGACGCCGCTCGACGCCCGTACGATTCAGGTGCTGGTGCCGCAGGGCAACAGCTCTCAGGTGCGCTTCCTGGCGGAGATTCAAAACATCACCGTCAACGTCGGCGCAATGGACGCCAAAGTGATCATCAACTCGCGCACCGGGTCGGTGGTGATGAACCGCGATGTGATCCTCGATTCCTGCGCCGTCGCCCAGGGCAACCTGTCGGTGGTGGTCGATCGGCAGCACACCGTCAGCCAACCGACGACGCCGTTCGGCGGCGGCCAAACGGTGGTGACGCCAAACACCCAGATTTCGGTGCAACAGCAGGGCGGGTCGCTGCAGAAGGTGAACGCCAGCGCCAACCTGAACAACGTCATTCGCGCGCTGAACGCGCTGGGCGCCACGCCGATCGATCTGATGTCGATCCTGCAGGCGATGCAGAGCGCCGGCTGCCTGCGCGCCAAGCTGGAAATCATCTGATGGCGGGCGATCTGATGGCGATGTCGGGCGCGGCCTATGACGCCCAGGCGCTGAACGGCCTGAAGCGCGACGCGGCGGCCGACCCGCAGGGCAACCTCAAGCAGGTGGCCCAGCAGGTGGAAGGCATGTTCGTGCAGATGATGCTGAAAAGCATGCGTTCCGCCTTGCCGCAGGACGGGGTGTTGAGCAGCGATCAAACGCGGCTCTATACCTCGATGTACGATCAGCAAATCGCCCAGCAGATGTCGCAAAAAGGGCTGGGGCTGGCCGACATGATGGTCAAGCAGATGAGCAACGCCAACGCGGTGCCGAGCGAAACTGCGGACATGTCGCCGATGGCGCTGGACAACGAGGTGCTGCAAACGCTGCCGAACCAGGCGCTGGAGCAGATGGTGCGCCGGGCGATGCCGAAAGCCCCGCCGGCCGCCGCGCCGCTGTCGCTCAACAACGGCAACTTCGTCGCTCGTCTGTCGATACCGGCGAAGGTCGCCAGCCAGCAGAGCGGCATTCCGCATCAGCTGATCGTCGCGCAGGCGGCGCTGGAATCCGGCTGGGGGCAGCGCGAGATCCCAACCTCAGACGGCACGCCGAGCTACAACCTGTTCGGCATCAAGGCCGGCGGCAGCTGGAGCGGGCCGGTGACGGAGATCACCACCACCGAGTTCGAACAGGGCGCGGCGAAGAAGGTGAAGGCGAAGTTCCGCGTTTACGGGTCGTACGTCGAAGCGATCGCCGATTACGTCAAACTGCTGACCAACAACCCGCGCTACGCCGACGTGGCCGCCGCGCGCAGCCCGGAGCAGGCGGCGCATGCGCTCCAGCGCGCCGGGTACGCCACCGATCCCCAGTACGCCAGCAAGTTGGTCAGCGTGATTCAGCAGATGAAGAGCGCGGGGGAACAGGCGGTGAAAGCTTACACCCACGATCTGAAAGATTTGTTCTAAATCCCCGTCATTCTTGACGCCGCTGCGGCGCCAATTATTTAGGGGGTAGGCGGCAATGGAGGCTCGCTGGATGCTGACCGCATTGCCGCTTTTTTTCCTCAAGTTCTTCTCATTTTTGCCGATAACCGAAACAGGCTGAGCGAACAGGCTCAGCAGCTCAATTAAGAACCCTGTGGGCCACCGGCGCCGCAGCATAAGGAATTCCGATGTCCAATAGCTTAATCAATACCGCGATGAGCGGGCTGAATGCGGCTCAGGTGGCGCTCAGTACCGTCAGCAACAACATCTCCAACTACAACGTGGCGGGCTACAACCGTCAGACCGCGATCCTGGCGCAGAACGGCGGCATGGCCACTATGAGCGGCTTTATCGGCAACGGCGTGACCGTCACCAGCGTTAACCGCGAGTACAACCAGTTCATCACCAACCAGCTGCGCGGCGCGCAAAGCGCGTTCGGGGCGCAAAACGCCTATTACGAGAAGATTTCGCAGATCGACAACCTGTTGGCGAGCAAGACCAACCCGCTGTCGACCAACATGCAGGATTTCTTTACCAACCTGCAGAACCTGGTGAGCAACGCCGGTGACGACGCCGCGCGCCAGACGGTGCTGGGCAAGGCCAACGGCCTGGTGAACCAGTTCAACAACACCGACAAATTCCTGCGCGACATGGACAACGGCGTCAATCAGCAGATCAGCGATACGGCGCAGCAGATCAACAGCTACGGCCAACAGATCGCCAAGCTGAACGACGAGATCACCCGTTTGCGCGGCAGCGCCGGCGGCGAACCGAATGCGTTGCTGGATCAGCGCGATCAGCTGGTCACCGAATTGAACCAGCTGGTGGGCGTACAGGTCACGCAACAGGACGGCGACGCCTATACCGTTTCCTTCGCCAACGGTTTGACCCTGGTGCAGGGCAGCAATACGTATCAGGTGGAAGCCGTGCCTTCCAGCAGCGATCCTTCCCGTCTGACCATCGGCTATAACCGCGGCAACGGCGCCAGCGAAGTGCCGGAAGGCCAGATCACCAGCGGCACGCTGAGCGGCGTGCTGAAATTCCGCAGCGAAACGCTGGACGGCGTGCGCAATCAGCTGGGCCAGTTGGCGCTGGCGATGGCGGACAGCTTTAACCAACAGCATCGCGCCGGCTTCGATCTGAACGGTGACGCGGGCGGCGACTTCTTCAGCTTCAGCGGCGGCCGGGTGGTGGATAACACCCGCAACACCGGCGACGCGTCGCTGTCGGTCTCTTACACCGATACCGGCAAGGTGAAGGCCAACGATTATCGCGTCGAGTTCGACGGCAGCAACTGGCAGGTCAGCCGCCTGCCGGACAACGTGAAAGTCAACGCGACGCCGGGCACCAGCGCCGACGGTAAACCGACGCTGAACTTCGACGGGTTGGAAGTGAGCATCGACGGCAATGCGCAGGCCAAAGACAGTTTCACCGTGAAACCGGTCAGCGACGTGGCGGGCAACCTGAAAGTGGCCATCACCGATTCGTCCAAGATCGCCGCCGCCGGTAAAGACGACAGCGGCCGCGGCGATAACGAGAACGCCAAGAAACTGCTGGATCTGCAAACCAAAAACCTGGTGGACGGCAAAGCGACCCTGAGCGGCGCTTACGCCGGCATCGTCAGCGGCGTCGGCAACCAGACCGCCGCCGCCAAGGCCATCGCCACGTCGCAGGCCAAAATCGTCACCCAGCTGGGCGCGCAACAGCAGTCGATGTCCGGCGTCAACCTTGACGAAGAGTACGGTGAACTGCTGCGTTTCCAGCAGTACTACATGGCCAACGCGCAGGTGATTCAGACCGCCAGCTCGCTGTTCGACGCGCTGCTGAACATTCGTTGATTTCATTGTTAATCGGCGCCGATAACGGCGCCGGTCGCTCAGAGTAAGGAACCCACAGCATGCGCATGAGTACCGGCATGATGTACCAACAAAACATGAACGGCATCACGGGCAACCAGTCGCTGTTCATGAAGGCCGCCGAGCAGCTTTCCTCCGGCAAGCGAGTGATCAACCCGTCCGACGATCCGTTGGCGGCGTCGCGCGCGGTGATGCTGTCGCAGTCGCAGGCGGAAAACAGTCAATACACGCTGGCGCGCACCTTCGCCCGTCAGAACGTGTCGATGGAAGAAACGGTATTGGCCGGCGCGACCTCCACCATCGCGGACATGAAGGCGTTGATCGTCAACGCCGGCGGCACCGAAAGCGATAACGATCGCCAGTCGCTGGCCACCCAGCTGCAGGGGTTGAAAGATCAGCTGCTGAACCAGGCCAACAGCACCGACGGCAACGGCCGCTATATGTTCGGCGGGTATGTGAACGACAAGGCGCCGTTCGTCGACAACGGCGGCACCGTCAGTTACCAGGGCGGCGACAAGACGGTTGAGCAGAAAGTGGACGCCAACCGCACCATGACCATCGGCCATACCGGCAACGCGGTGTTCATGTCGTTGACCAGCAATCCGAAGCCCGAGCCGGACGGCAGCGCGCCGGTCAGCAACGTATTCGAGAGCATCGATATTGCGCTGAACGCGCTGAAAACCCCGCTGCAGGGCGCCGACGAGGCCACCAAGCAGCAGGTGAACGATGCGCTGGCGAAAGCCAACCGCGGTCTGGACAACTCCTACAACAACGTGCTGAGCGTGCGCGCCGAGCTGGGCAGCCAGCTGCAGGAGATGGATCAGTTGGACAGCATCGGTAAAGAGCGCGACATGACCAATCAGATCCAGATGAGCGCGCTGACGGATGCCGACCTGGCCGAGTCTATCTCGTCCTACTTCATGCAGCAGGCGGCGCTGCAGGCGTCGTACAAAACCTTCAGCGATATGCAGGGCATGTCGTTGTTCCAGATGAATCGTTAAGAGCAATACCCCGTTGCCTGACCGCGACGGGTTTCCCTTTAGTGCGCTTAGAAAACGCCTTCTCCGCCCCGCGGGGAGGGAGGCTTCTTGAAACCGGGCGCACTCGTTTGGCGCGTCGCTCGTTCTCCCACTACTGACTGAGTGACGCGCCTTTTTTTCATCAGGGAAGAAATAATACGATTGTCACCCCTGTTTAATGCGCGATGACATTATTGAAATCAGCGGTGGAAAAATCACGATGGATATTATTTCCCTGACGATAAATATCGGTGCTATTTCTTTTTCTTCACCACTTTCCATTTTTCACCGGCGGCCGTTTCGCTGATGGCAACTTTAAATTTGTTGCTTTTCCAGTGGGCCATGCCGAATAATCGGCGTGCTTTGCGGTTGCTTTTCGCTTTAATCATGATCTCGCTCCTGTAGTTAGCAAAGGTCGATGCTGCGCCCTGCAGCCGGCAGGCTGCCGGACGCATTTATTCAGGGTGTAAGTTATCTGCCGCGCATTTAACTCTGCGTGGCTGCGTTATTTTATTTTTCTCTAACCAATAAGTTTATATTATCGCCGCGGGCGACTGACGGGGTGCGGGCGATATTTTTTCTACCGGGTCTATTTTAGGTTGGGGTTTTATTTATTCAAGCCGCCGGAGACATTTGAACCTTAATCCGGATAAAAGACGTTTCTCAGGCTTTTGTCCCAAGAAAGCGTTTTTATTGCCATTTTGTCTCAGGCGGAAGAGGGGGAAAGGAAGGGGCCGCAGGGGCTCAGAAGGTCATGCCGCCGATCACCGCCGCCAGTCGATCGAAGATTTCACCGAACAGGTGCTCACAGAACGGCGCCAACATCGGCATCATCATGCCCAGCGTCATGATGCCGAAGGTCATGGTGACCGGGAAACCGATCACGAAGACCGACAGCTGCGGCGTCATGCGGTTGAGCAGGCCGAGCGCCATGTTGAGCGTCAACAGCAGGCAGATCAGCGGCAACGCCAGCATCATGCCGTTGATGAAGATCAGCGAGCCGACCTGAGTCAACACCAGGAAGCCGTTGCCGTTCAGCGGCTGCGTTTGGATCGGCAGGGTATGGAAGCTGTCCGCCAGCAGCGAAATCAGCCACAGATGGCCGTCAAAGCTGAGGAACAGCAACATCGCCAGCAGGTTGAGCAGGCGCGCCAGCACCGGCATGTTCGGGCCGCCGCTGGGATCGAAGAAAGTGGCGAACGACAGTCCCATCTGCATGCCGATCACTTCCCCCGCCAGGCGCACCGCCGCGAAGGCGAACTGCATGGTCAATCCGAGCGCCACGCCGATCAGAATCTGTTGAATCGCCAGCCACAGGCCGGCGGCGGAGAAGATGGGGATATTGCTGGCGGGCAGCGTCGGCGCAATCAGGATGACGATCAGCCCGCCAAGGCCGATTTTGACCTTTTTGCTGATTTGCTTTTCGCTGAATATCGGCGCGGTGCTTATCAGCGCCAGAATGCGCAGCAGCGGCCAAAAGTAGTGGCTGAGCCAGACGGTGAGCTGGGCGCTGTCGAAGGTGAGCACGGTCAGCCGATCAGGGTAGGCAGGTTGCTGAACAGGGTGCGCATGTAGTCCAGCAACAGATTCAACATCCAGGGACCGGCGATGATGATGGTGGCCACCACCGCCAGAATTTTAGGGATGAACGACAGCGTCATTTCGTTGATCTGGGTGGCGGCCTGCAGCAGGCTGACGACCAGGCCGCTGATCAGCGCCGCCAGCAGCAGCGGGGCGGCCAGCGCCAGCGCGACTTTCATCGCCTCGGTGCCGAGCGCCATAACCGATTCAGGTGTCATCTCGCTTTCTCCGGTCAGGGGTTACGAATAGAAGCTCTGCGCCAGCGAGCCGAGCAGCAGCTGCCAGCCATCGACCAGCACGAACAGCATCAGCTTGAACGGCAGCGAGATGGTGGCGGGCGGCACCATCATCATCCCCAGCGCCATCAGCACGCTGGCGACCACCAGGTCGATAATCAGGAACGGAATGAACACCGTAAAGCCGATCTGGAAGGCGGTTTTCAGTTCGCTGGTGACGTAGGCGGGCAGCAGGATGCGCATCGGCACCGCTTCCGGGCCGGCCAGCGGCGGCTGATTGGCCAGCCTGGCGTACAGCGCGAGATCGGTTTCGCGCGTTTGCCGCAGCATGAATTCGCGCAGCGGCTGCGCGCCTTTATCCAGCGCGACTTCCAGCCCGATTTTGTCCTGGCTGAACGGCAGATAGGCATCCTGATAAACCTTGTCGAACACCGGCGACATGATGAAGAAGGTCAGGAACAGCGCCAGCCCCAGCATCACCTGGTTCGGCGGCGCCGACGGCGTGCCCAGCGCGTTGCGCAGCAGGCCGAGCACGATGATGATGCGGGTGAAGCTGGTCATCATCAGCAGCATGGCCGGCAGGAAGGTCAGCGAGGTCAACAGCACCAGCGTCTGCACCGGCAGCGACCAGCTCTGGCCGCCGTTGGCCAGCGGCTGGCTGATCAGCCCCGGCAGTTGCGCGAAAGCCGCCGGGCTGATGAACAGCAGGGCGGCAGGGAGCCAAACCGCCGGGCGGCGGACGAGGGTATGAAGAGTCGAGGTCATGCCGATTTTTCCGGGCGTTTCAGAACTTTTTGCATCAGTTGGCGGAAGTCCGCCGGTGTCGCCGCGTCGGCCTCGCCTGCGTCTTTCGGCGGAGCGGGCAGGGTGTGCAGCGGGGTGATCTGCTGGGCGGTGACGCCCAATACCAACAAGGTGTCATCGACTTCCACCACCACCACGCGCTCGCGCTGCCCGACCTGGCAACTGGCGCGCAGGTTAAGCAGTTTGTTGTTGCGCGCCTGCGGGGCGAAACCCAGCCGACGGAACAGCCAACCGGCAAGCAGGATCAGCAGCAGAATGCCGCCGAGCGCGCTGCTGACCTGCATCAACACCGAACCGGCCGGCAGGGCCGGCGCGGCGGGCGGTTGGGTGCTTTGGACGGTAACGGGCGCCGCGGCGGTCATCAGCGGCTCAGTCGACGCATGCGTTCGGATGGGGTGATGATGTCGGTGATGCGCACGCCGAACTTGTCGGCCACCACCACCACTTCACCCTGCGCGATCAGGTAACCGTTGATCAGGATATCCAGCGGTTCGCCGGCCAGGCCGTCCAGCGCCACCACCGAGCCTTGCGACAGGCGCAGCAGCTCTTTGATGGTCATCTTGGTGCGCCCCAGTTCCACGGTCAGCTTGACCGGAATATCCAGGATCAGGTCGATATCCTGCAGGCTGCCGAGCGCATCCTGAGCTTCCAGCGACTTGAACACCCCTTCGGTGCTCGCGCCGGATTTCTCTGAAGACTGCTGCTCATTAAACGCATCAGCCCACAGATCGTCTACGGATTCCTTTCCTTCGCCAGACGGTTGCTTAGGATCACTCATTGGGCTGTTCCTCACTCAGAGCATTCAAAATAGGGTTAATCAAATGTTCAACACGCAGGGCGTATTGCCCGTTTAACGTGCCGTATTGGCTGGTCAGAACCGGTACGCCGTCCACATGGGCGATCAGGCGTTCCGGCTTGTCTATCGGTAATACATCGCCCGGTTGCAGCTTCAGGACTTTCGACAGCCGCATCGGGATATCGACGAAGTTGGCGATCAGCTCCAGTTCGGAGTGCTGCACCTGCTTCACCAGCGTTTCGCGCCAGTGGCTGTCTTCCTGCCGCGAATTTTCCAGCGGCGGGTTGGTCAACAGTTCGCGCAGCGGTTCGATCATCGCGAATGGAATGCAGATGTTGAACTCGCCGGTCAGCGCGCCGATCTCCACCTGGAACGGCGTGGTGACCACGATGTCGTTCGGCGAGGTGGTGATGTTGGTGAACTTCACCTGCATTTCGGCGCGCACGTACTCCACGTCGATCTTGTAGATGGCGCTCCAGGCGTCGCCGTAGGCGTCCAGCGCCAGGCGCAGCATGCGCTTGATCACCCGCTGTTCGGTCGGGGTGAACTCGCGGCCTTCGACCTTGGTCGGGAAGCGGCCGTCGCCGCCGAACAGGTTATCGACGGCGATGAACACCAGGCTCGGCGCGAACACGAACAGGGCAGTGCCGCGCAGCGGATTCAGGTGCACCAGGTTCAGGTTGGTCGGCACCGGCAGGTTGCGGGCGAACTCGTGATACGGCTGGATTTTGATCGGGCCGACGGTAATGTCCGGGCTGCGGCGCAGCAGGTTGAACAACCCCATGCGGAACTGCCGGGCAAAACGTTCGTTGATGATTTCCAGCGCGTGCAGACGCTCGCGCACCACGCGGCGCTGGGTGTTCGGATCGTAAGGCTTGACCTCGCTCTCTTTGCCGACCACCGCTTCGGGTTCATCACCCGCGCTGTCGCCGTTGAGCAAGGCGTCGATCTCTGCCTGTGAAAGAATGCTATCGCCCATAGTGATTACCGCAGTATGAAGGCGGTGAACAGCACGTCGCTGACCACCTGCTTCGGTTGTCCCTTAACCAGCGGCGGGCTGAGCACGTCCTTAATCTGCGCCACCAGCTGTTGCTTCCCTTGTTCATTGGCCAACTGACTCGCTTCCTGACGGGAAAGCAGCATCAGCAAGCGGCTGCGCACCTCCGGCAGAAAATCGTTCAGCTGACGGCGGGTACTTTCGTCCGGCAGGCGCAGCGTGAGGCCGATATACAGCACGCGATCCGGGTTGTTGTCCGGCGTCACCAGGTTGACGGTAAAGGTGTCGAGCGGCATGAACACCGGCGCGGCCGGCGGTTGCTGTTTGACGGCGGCCGGTTCGGCGCCGTTTTTATGCTGTTGCAGCAGCCACCAGCTGTAGCCCGCGGCGCCACAGGCGACGACGCTGATCAATACCAGCAGGATGACCAGAAGGGGGCGTTTCGGTGCTGCCGGAAGGGAGTTCTGAGACATAGCCAAATCTAATTCCTGTTGTTCCACCCGCGGCCTGCGTGGCGGCGGGCATAGCGCGCGGCAAAGCCGCACGCATGACATGTAAAGGTATTATCGCGTCTATCGCGGCGTGCAATAGCCTGAATAGACGCGCAAATGGGTGCCAGCTTGGGCGTTTGCGGCGGCTCAGGCGAAAATATCGACGCCGTTGACCGCGCTGGCCATGCGCTGCAACGCCACCGGCGCGCTGACGCCGTCGGCGGCCGCAGCCTCGCCGCCAGCGTGTTCAGCATAGCTGGAACGCCCCTGGCCATTGGAAGCCTGCTGCTGCGCCTGTTGCCATTGCGGGGTGGACTCGCCGCCCACGCTGCTCTGCCCCAGGTTGATGCCGCTCTCGGCCAGCGCGTGACGCAGCTGCGGCATCGCCGCTTCCACCGCCGCGCGCACCTGACCGTGGGCGGAGGCAATGTGCAATTGCGCCTGCTGATCGTCCAGTTTCAACGTGATCTGCAAGGCGCCCAGCTCCTGCGGGTGCAGGCGCAGCTCGGCGCTTTGCTGGCCGTTGCGGTGGAACATCAGCACCTGTTGGTTCAACGCCTGCTGCCATTCCGGGCTGCCCAGCTGCGCGTTTAACTGCGGCGCGGGCGGCGCCGTCACCAGCGCGCCGGCCGGGGCGGCCGTTTGCGTGGGGCTGGCGGCGGCCAGGGCGACGGCGTGATTGAGCGTCGTCGGCTGCTGCGTATCGCTCGCCGGCAGCGGTTGAGCGGCACTGGCGCGCTCGCCGCTGGTCGGCTGCGGGAGCGCCGCCGTGGCGCTATCGCCGTCCGGGGCCGGGGCTTTAGCGTTTGTCACCGTCGTGGCGGCTGACGCCGACGAGCGCGCGGCGGTGTTATCACCGGCCGCCGCGATGTTCAGCAGGCCGTTGCCGGGCTGCAGCGCAGTCGCATCGTCAGCGTTTTCCACCGGCAGCGGCCGCTGGCCGTCGGCCGGTTGAGTTTGGGCGACGATCGCGGCCGGCAGCATGGCGTACAGCGCCTGCAGCGTCGCGGCATCCAGCTCTTTGGCCGCGGCGATCGGCGGCTGCGCCGGTTTATCGCCGGCGACGGGCGCATCGGCCTCGGGGCGTTCAGATGAAAGCGCATCGGCTGAGATTGCCGGGTTCTGCAGCAGACCGCCGCGCTCGCCGAAGGCGGCCAGCAGTTGATTGAGCTGGTTGCGGCTCAGGGCCGGGGCGCGTTCATCGTCCGCGCTCAGCGTGACCGGCGGCTGTTTGCCATCGGCGGCGGGCGCGAAACGCGCGCCGAGCAACTGGGCGAATGCCGTCGACAGTTGACTCTCATCCAGCGCCGACGTCAGTTCAGCCAGGCCGCCGGCATCGCCGGGTAAGGCCAGGCCGGGCAGGGCGTTCAGATTCATGGGTTGATATTCCTTTGTGCACTGCGTTGAGCGAACTCATCCATCAGTTTTTGATCCCGTTTATTCTCCTGCTGCTGCTCCGCATTTAAGGCGCGGGTATGCAGGGTCTCGAAAGCGTTCAACCGCTGTTGTTTGTCTTGCCATTGCTTCACCGCATGATCCACTTTCTGCCCCCACTGCAGCAGCTGCTGGCGGTGCTGGTCGATGGCCTGTTCCAGCGTGCCGATAAACTGCTGGTAGTTTTGCCAGCGTGAGCTGTCCATGCCGTCGCAGAGCGTATGATTCAGCTTCTGGCGGTATTCGTCCTGATAGTTGAGCAGCATCGACAGCTGTTGCTCCGCCGCCTGCTGCGCCTGCCGAACCTGGCCCAGCTGTTGCGCGGCTTGTTCCACCGCGTCCTGCGCCAGATCGCGCAGGGTAATCAGGGGTGACTGTGATTTCATCGCTCTGCGCCTCTGTGACGTTAAACAATCAACTGCTGCAGCTGTTGACAGGCTTCATCATAGCCGCTGCGTTCAAAGATGCCCTGTTGCAGGTACGCCTCCATCTGCGGGTACAGCGTCATCGCTTTGTCCAGCAACGGATCGCTGCCGGCCGCGTAGGCGCCGACGCTGATCAGATCGCGGTTGCGCTGATAGCTGGCCAGCATCTGTTTGAAGGTGCGAACCCGGCGATAATGCTCCTCGTCGATCAGCGACGTCATGGCGCGGCTGATTGACGCTTCGATGTCGATAGCCGGGTAGTGGCCGGCCTCCGCCAGGCGTCGGGACAGCACCACGTGGCCATCGAGGATGGCGCGCGCCGAGTCGGCGATCGGGTCTTGCTGATCGTCCCCCTCGGTCAACACGGTGTAGAAGGCGGTGATGGAACCGCCGCCGCTGATGCCGTTGCCCGCGCGTTCCACCAGCGCAGGCAGTTTGGCGAAGACCGAAGGCGGATAACCTTTGGTCGCCGGCGGTTCGCCGATAGCCAGGGCTATCTCACGCTGCGCCATGGCGTAGCGGGTGAGGGAATCCATGATCAGCAACACGTGCTGCCCGCGATCGCGGAAATCCTCGGCGATGCGGGTGGCGTAGGCCGCCCCCTGCATGCGCAGCAGCGGCGATACGTCCGCCGGCGCGGCGATCACCACCGAGCGCGCCCGGCCTTCGGCGCCGAGAATGTTCTCGATAAAGTCTTTGACCTCGCGGCCACGCTCGCCGATCAGGCCAACGACGATCACATCCGCCTGGGTGTAACGGGCCATCATGCCGAGCAGCACGCTCTTGCCGACGCCGGAACCGGCGAACAGGCCCATGCGCTGGCCGCGACCGACGGTCAGCAGACCGTTGATGGTGCGCACTCCCACGTCCAGCACCTGCTCGATCGGCGTGCGCTGCAACGGGTTGAACGGCGCGGTGATCAGCGGCGCGCGGTAACCGGTTTCCGGCGACGGCAGGCCGTCGAGCGGTTTGGCGCTGCCGTCCAGCACGCGCCCCAGCAGCGCCGGGCCGAGCGGCAACTGCTTGCCGGCGCTTTGGCCTTCCGGCGCGATGCGGGCGTAAACCCGCGCGCCCGGCACGATGCCTTCCACTTCTTCCAGCGGCATCAGGAACAGCCGCTGGCCGTTGAAGCCGACCACTTCGCTTTCCACTTCCTGCACTTCACCGGCGTCGTGCCGTTCGATGAGGCAGGTCGCCCCGAGCGGCAGCTGCAGCCCGGTGGCCTCCAGCACCAGCCCGGTGGCGCGGGTCAGGCGGCCGTAGCGGCGCACCGTCGGCGCGCGGGCGATACGTTTTTCCAACGTATCCAGAGAGCTCAGCCAGCGGCCGAGACGCGCGGTCATCAGACTTCTCCCGGTGCCGCCAGGCGACACAGTTCATGCCAGCGCGTCGCCAGACTGGCGTCGAGATCGCCTTCTTCGGCGCTGACCTTGCAGCCGCCCGGGTGCAGTTCGCCGTCCGCCAGCAGGCGCCAGCCGTGCAGGCTGAGGGTAACCCCCAGTTGCTGCTCGACGCGGGGGTAGTCGTCCGGGTGGACCCGCAGCTGCGGTTTGCCGTTGAACATCGGCTCCTGCTGGATCAGCTGTTGGATCTGCGCGAGCAGGGCGGTGCCGTCGCACACCGGCGGCTGGCCCAGCACCTGTTTGGCGGCGGTCAACGCCAGCTGCATCAGCCGGGAAGCGATCACGCTGTCGAGCGCGTCCAGCGTGTGCTGGAATTCGGTGACCAACTGCTGCCAGTGGGCGGTCAGCGGCTGTTGCTGCTGCTGCGCTTCCAGCAGCCCTTGCTGACGGCCTTCTTCCAGACCGGACTGAAAACCGGCCTCATAGCCTTTTTGCTGGCCGTCGGCATAGCCCAATTGCTGGCCCTGTTGCTCGGCCTGCAGCCGCAGCGTCGCCAACTGCTGTTGCAATTCGGCCTGCGCGTCCGGCGACGGATCGCTGTGTTCGAGATCCGGCAGCGGCGGCAGTTCGAACGCCGGTTTCTGTTCGCCCAAATCGTTGAGCGACCAGGGCTGCCAGGGCAGGGTGTTAATGCGATCAGACATAGGTGTCCTCGCCGCCGCCGATGATCATTTCGCCGGTTTCCGCCAGGCGTCTCACCACCAACAGGATGGCTTTCTGCTCGTTCTCCACCTGCGACATGCGCACCGGGCCACGGTTGGCCAGATCGTCGCGCAGGATGTCGGCGGCGCGTTGCGACATGTTCTTGAGGAACTTCTCGCGCAGCGGCTGTTCGGCGCCTTTCAGCGCGATCAGCAGCGACTCGCCTTCCACTTCTTGCAGCAGGCGCTGGATGCTGCGATCGTCGACTTCCACCAGGTTTTCGAACAGGAACATCTCGTCGATGATCTTCTGCGCCAGCTCGCCGTCGTATTCGCGCATCGCGTCGATGACCGCTTCTTCCTGCTGGGTTTTCATCAGGTTGATGATCTCGGCGGCGGTGCGCACCCCGCCCATTTTGCTGCGTTTGAGGTTCTGACCGTCGAGCAGGTTGTTCAGCACCTCGGTCAGCTCCGCCAACGCCGCCGGCTGCACGCCGCCGAAAGTGGCGATACGCAGCATCACGTCGTTGCGCAGGCGTTCGTCGAACAGGGCCAGAATATCCGCCGCCTGGCCGCGTTTGAGGTGCACCAGAATGGTGGCGATGATCTGCGGGTGTTCGTCGCGGATCAGGTCGGCGGCGCTCTGCGGCTCCATAAAGTTGAGCGTTTCCATGCCGGTGGTGGTCTCGCGCGATTCGAGAATGTCTTCCAACAGGCTGGCGGCGCGCTCTTCGCCCAGCGCCTTGACCAGCACCGAACGCAGATAGTCGCTGGCGTTGACGCTCAGCGCCGCGTATTGCTCGGCGTCGTCTTCAAACTCGGTCAGTATTTCGCCGAGCTGTTTGTGCGACACCTGGCTCATGCCGGCCATGGTGCCGCTCAGCAGCTGTACTTCGCGCGAGGAGAGGTGCTTGAACACCTCCGCCGCGCGATCTTCACCCAGCGTCATCAGCAAGATGGCGCTTTTGTCGGTTCCGGTCAGGCTCATATCTCGTTACTCATCCATTGGCGGATTACCAGAGCGACCACGCGCGGGTCTTTGTCAGCCAGATCGCGGATCCGCTGGCTCTGGACTTCTGCGCTGACGCGCTGCTGCGATTTACGACGCTGCGCCAGCTCCTCGTTGCTCGGTTTGCTGCTGTCGACCGCTTTGGCGGCAGGCGCGTTGGCGGCGGCGATGGCGGCCTGTTGCGCCGCCTGGCGCTGTTGCAGCTGCGGCCGCACCAGTTTGCGCCACAGCAGCCAGGCAACCAGCAGCACCAGCAGATAGCGGCCCGCGTCGATCAGGCGATCGATAAACGACTGGCTCTGCCAGAACGGCAGTTCGCCACCGGTCACCTGAGCGTCGGTAAACGGCGTGTTGACCACGTTCAGGGTATCGCCACGGCTGCTGGAGTAGCCCATCGCTTCACGCACCAGCGCTTCGATCTGCGCCAGCTGTTCTTTGCTCATCGGTTGCGGTTTGCCGTCTTTATCCGCGCCGAGGTAGTTGACCACCACGGCGACCGACAGACGCTGCACGGTGCCGGCTTTTTGCTGGGTATGGCGGATGGTGCGATCGAGCTCGTAGTTGGTGGTCGCGTCGCGACGGGTATTTTGCGGCACGCCGCTGGCCGCCGCGCTGCGGGTGGTCGCGGCGTTTTGCGCGGTGGCGTTGGCGTTATTACCCGCCGCCGGCTTGGCGGTTTCAATCGGCGCCGTAGGCGGAGCGCTCGGTTGGTTGGACAGCGCGCCCGGCACGCCGCCGACCTGCGGCCCGCCTATCTGCTCGCTCAGGCTGGTTTGCTGTGAGCGGATGGCGGCTTTATCCGGCTGCTGGTTAGGTTGGTACTGTTCATCGGTTTGTTCGCGCGTGGCGAAGTCGATCTGCGCCGTGACCTGCGCACGCACGTTGGCGCTGCCGACCACCGGGGCGAGGATCGCTTCGATGCGGCGCTGGAAGCCGTTTTCGACTTCGTTGGCGTATTTCAGCTGCGAAGCGTTGAGATCGCGCCCGGTGCCGTCGGACTGGGTCAGCAGGCGGCCGGCCTGATCGACCACGGTCACGTTGCCCGGCGGCAGACCGGCGACGCTGCTCGACACCATATAAACGATGGCGTTGATCTGGCCGTCGTCCAGCGCACGGCCGGGTTGCAGGGTCAGCGTTACCGAGGCGGAAGGGGATTTTTGTTCGCGCACGAACAGCGAAGGTTTAGGCAGCGCCAGGTGAACGCGGGCGTTTTGCACCGGCCCCAACGACTCGATAGTGCGCGACAGCTCGCCCTCGAGGGCGCGCTGATAGTTAATCTGCTCGCTGAACTGGCTGATGCCGAATTTTTCCTGATCCAGCAGTTCGAAGCCGACGGCGCCGCCTTTCGGCAGCCCCTGCTGCGCGAGGCGCAAACGGGTTTCATGCACCTTTTCCGCCGGGATCAGCAGCGCTGCGCCATTCTCGGCGAAGCGATAAGGGATATTCATCTGCGTCAGCTGGGTGACGATGGCGCCACCGTCGCGGTCGTTCAGATTGCTGTACAGCACGCGGTAGTCGGGGCTTTTCACCCACAACAGCAGTGCGACGACGATCGCGATCGCGGCGGAAGCGGCGACCAGCAACGGAATTTTCGGGTTGGCGCGCAGACGGTTCCAGATGGCCTGCAGGCCGTTGTCGCGGCTTTCGCCGGCGGTTATCGAAGCACTCATTTTAGGTCTCGTCCTTCAATGGCGCTCACGATCCCGTACGGGCCGCTGAGCAGCTCCCTGCCAGGCTGATGAACGGTATGGTTAGCGTTGTGTGACAAAACAGACTCCCTGATACACATATCTTCTAAATAGCGGCGCTCCCATTTCTGGGCAGGCCATTATTCGCCTTATCAGACAATTCCGATTGCCCGATAAGCCGGGTTTTTTGCAGTTAATTAACCGCTTTAGGTCCGAAAACGCTGTGCTAGGGTGTGCATCATTGGAGAAGTACAGGGTGAAAACGTCACCCGGCGAGACGAGAGGATTGAGGACCAGATGGCGATTCAGGGCATTGAAGGGGTACTGCAGCAGATGCAGACCATGGCGGTTCAGGCCGGCAAGATGGGGCAAAATGCGGCGCCGCAGGGCGTCAGCTTCGCCAGCGAACTGACCGCGGCGCTCGGCAAGATCAGCGACACTCAGCAGACGGCGCGCAAACAGGCGCAGGACTTTGAGCTGGGCGTGCCGGGCATCAGCCTGAACGATGTGATGGTCGATCTGCAGAAATCGTCGGTGTCTTTGCAACTGGGCGTCCAGGTGCGCAACAAGCTGGTGGCGGCCTACCAGGACATCATGAATATGCCGGTGTGATGAACGTACCGTCCATTTTTCAGTGAAATTTGGCTCGGCGCCGTTAGCCTATGGCGATGGTTATAGGAGGGATAGGATAATGTGTAAATCGCTGTGCCTTGCTCTGGCCATGATGGCGTTGTCTGGATGCGCCGGCCAGAATGATGACTATCCATCGGCGCAAAAAACGGCGCCTCATCAGGATGCCGGCAAAGAGTGGAAGGCGTTTGTCGCGCCGCTGTCGGTGAAGACACAGTCGCCCGGCGAGCGTGAAATGAAACGCGCCGCCCGGCAATACTGAAGCCGTGACGCCAGTCGATGGACAAAAAAAGCCAGCTATCGAAATAGCTGGCTGAAGGTGCGATAAAACATTTATGTGATGTAGGAGCGCCGACGCACGTTCGAGGTGCGTCAACGCGAACTTCATATTTGTTATATTATAACAAATCAATGCTGCCGTGCGTTTGCCTCAGCCTGCTAACGCCACGATGCGCTGGTGGGCGCTTGCCAGCCCCTGGTCGCGGCCGTGCGGCTTCATGTCCAGCCCTTCGGCATAGATGAATTGCACGTCGCTGATCCCCATCAGCCCCAGCACCGAGCGCAGGTAGGGCGTTACGGCGTCGGTCGGATGCCCGGCGTGCATACCGCCGCGTGAACTGAAGACCACCGCATTGACGCCTTCCACCAGCCCCACCGGGTAGGTGGCGGTATAGTTGAAAGTCATCCGGGCGCGGGCCACCAGATCGAACCAGTTTTTCAGCTGAGTTGGCACGTTGAGGTTGTACATCGGCGCCCCGATCAGTAACAGGTCGCTCTCTTTCAGTTCGGCAATCAGTTGATCGGAGAGCGCCACCGTGGCTTTGGCGCGCGGGCTGACATTTTCCGCGCCGCGCAGCGCGCTGAACAGCTCGCCGTCCAACACCGGCAGATCCAGCGCCGTCAGATCGTGTTCGACGATCCGATCGTCGTATCCTTTCGCTTTGCGCGCCGCCAGATAGCGGTCAATCAGGTTATTGGTCTGCGAGTCATTTCCCATAATGCTGGATTTGAGAGCCAGTATTTTTTTCATGCTGTTGTCCTCTGACGGTAATCTGTGGTTTTCACCGGGGACTCCGGAATGACTGCAGGTTATCATTGCTTAAGGTTCACCAGTGGTGATAGGTTTTCACCTAATTGATTCCATATTGGCAACATTAAGATGAAAAGCGATCTGAGTGCGCTGCCGGCCTTTGTTGCCGTAGCGGAAGGCGGCAGTTTCGCCGCCGCCGCAGAGAAACTGCATCTGACGCGTTCTGCGGTCAGCAAAATCGTGTCGCGTCTGGAGGCGCGGCTGGGCGTGATGCTGTTTATGCGCACGACGCGCAGCCTGAGCCTGACGGACGAAGGCGCGCTGTACTATGAACACTGTCGACAGGCGTTGGCGAACGTTCAGGCGGCGGAAAACCAGCTCGACAGCGGCAAGATGCAGGTCAGCGGCCGGCTCAGAGTCTCGGTGCCGGTGCTGTTCGGCCACCTGTGCATTGCGCCCTTGTTGACGGCGCTGGCGAATGAGCATCCGTTACTGACGCTGGAAATCTCATTCAGCGACCGCAGGATCGATCTCGTCGACGAGGGATTCGATCTGGCAGTGCGCATCGGCGAACTGGCGGACAGCGGCAGTTTGGTTGCCCGACGTCTGGGCGAACATGGCATGCTCCTGTGCGCGTCGCCCGACTACGTGCGGCGCTGCGGCGAGCCGAGCACGGTGGAAGCGTTAAGCCGGCATCAGGCGGTGGGGTATCTGCACGCCGGCGCCGTGCTGCCGTGGCAGCTGCGTGGCGAAAACGGTGAGCTGCAATCGTTCAGCCCCCCGGCCAAGATGATGATGGATGATATGCAGGGGATCGTCGATGCGATATCCGCCGGCGCCGGCATTGCCTGGCTGCCGGAGTGGCTGGTGCGCGAGCGGCTGATGGCGGGGACGTTGGTGGAGATCATGCGCGGTGAGTCCAACCTCAGTTTCCCGGTCAACGTGGTGTGGCCCTATATGCCTTACCAGCCGCTCAAGGTGCGGCTGGCGGTGGACAAACTGGTGGCTGAGCTGCCCGCAAAATTGGCGCTTGTGCCGCCGCCGTTATCGCAGCGGTAATCACCGCGTCGCAACCGACAGGAAATGGGGGCAATGTCCCGAATAGAGGGGCGAACATTGTGCTGTCAGGCTTATTGAATGTGCCGGTGAGCGTTTATTATGGCCTTATTAGTAGGGTTATTATTCGAGGCAGGTCAATGAGCAGTAAAAGCGAATCCAGATGGCGCCTGATCAGTATTTTAATGCTGGCGGTGTTAGTCACGTTAATTGGCGTGTTGGTCAAACTGGATTGAAGTCTGACCAGGCGATAAAAAACCTGGCCGTTTTATTGTGCGGCCAGTAAACGCATCATGTCTTCTTCATACAGTAAGGCTAGCAGCCACAGCCCCAACAACATTATTGCCAGAGAAAATAATCGCTTTTCATTGCGCATCGTTTAATTCGCTTTCGGCGGATGGACGTGGCTTAGCGTATCTCAGCGTTGTTACAACCGTTAGGGACTTGTGTTAAATAAAGCCATTTTGTTGCGCGTCTATTTATGTTTCTCCGGCGACCATCGCCTCAACGCCCTGAGAGCCGGGTTCCATAATCCTTTGGTGGCCGCGAATGGCGGTAGGCGCGAAACCGAAGCGTTTGCGAAAACGTTCGGCGAAACGCGACGCGCTTTCATAACCCACATGCTGCGCGATGGCGGAAATCGGCCAGTCGGTCGATTGCAGCAGGGCCAGTGCGCTGCTCATCCGGACGTCGATCATCAGGTTGCGCAACGCGGTGTTTTCCATCGACAGTTTGCGGCGCAACATCACCTCACTCATCGACAGGCTCTCCGCGACTTTGGCCGCCGTCCAAATGCTGTGCGGATCGGTCGCGAGGCAGCGACGCACCCGCTGCGTCAGATCCTTGGCTTCGTTGTGAATAAAGCGAATGCCGAATTGGGCCAGCCACAGCAGAATTTCCAGCATTTTGTGCCGCACGATGATGGTGGGAAAGCGTTGCCGCAGCGTCAGCGCCAGGCCGGTGGTTTCAAAACTGTGCTTTAGGGCGCAGGGCAGATTGCGCAGCGCCAGGACGGCATCGAACGGCATCGCCGCCGGCGTTTCCTCGGCCGGAGGTTGGACGGTGAGCAACAGGGGATCGCAGGTCAGCAGTTGGCAACTGAATACGCCGTCTTCGGACGGGCCGTTAATAATGTCCACCGTTTGCCCGCCGTCGATAATCAACAGCTCGCCGGGATGAGCGACCACTTCGTGTTGTTGCCAGCGTACGCGCTTATGGCCTTGTTGTATCAGATACAGATGTGGTTGCTCAAAATAGACTGAAGGGAATAATAATTCAGTATACTGAATGATGTGCGCTGAGGCGCCAATTCCAGGACAGAGATTAATTGTACGTTCCATCGATATTCATTTCGCAGCCATTATCTGGGAATATCTTTACGCTTTGATCCGCGCTGGAGCAACATTTTTCCATGGGCCGTGAAACACAGCGGCGAGTTTTATCTATCAAAAATCAATTTCCTGATGAACAGAAAACGTCCGTGTCGGGATGATGTTTATCCATTAAAGTGAGAGCCAGGCTCGAAGCGCGCATTTTACCAATTACCCATAAACTGAATAATTCAAATGCCATAGATTAATATCCTAACGTAACCCGAGGGTAATAGCGCATAGTGCTATTTAATCCATTTTCGTCAGTATTGTCGATCTTATCGGACCTGTGGCTCTCCCAGCAGCAGCGCGCGGTCATGAAACTGGCCGTAGGTGTTGTTGACCACGTTTTGGCGCGTTGACTGTTCAATAAGCGTTTTCAGCTCATCCATCCGTTGCTGCAACAGACGTTTGAGCTCGGTTTCGTTGTCGAGGATCTGTTGCAGTTTATTGCGCAACATCTCCTGCAACGCCATGGACGGGCCGGCTTGCCCGGTAAAGGCGGCGGTTTTTTCCACCGCCGTCACGTAGGCGAATTCAAGCTCGACGAGCTCTTCCCAGCGCCCGGTTTGCGCCAGCGCGATCATCTGGCTGCTCAGGGTGTAAATTTGTTGATAAGCGGCTAACAGCTGCTGTTGACGTTCCATTACACGGCGTCCTGCGAAGGTTGGTAGTTGGGGCCGATCTGGCGCCAGGCGTCGGCGATGTTTTCCAGCAGTTTGACCACCTCGGCAATCGCCGCTTCGTCGTTGTGCAGATTGGCCTGCATCAGGCGACGCTTCATATAGTCGTATAACGCCGCCAGGTTTTCGGCGATCTCGCCGCCCTGCTGAGGATCGAGGCCGCTTTTCAGGCCGTTGTCGATGATGTTGATGGCTTTGGAGAGCGCCATGCCTTTGCCAGCGATATCGCCCTGGTTCATCAGGATGCGTGCGCGAAGCAGGGCGCTGAGCGCCCCGTCGAACAACATCACGATTAACTGGTGCGGGCTGGCGCTCATGGCGCCGCTTTCCAGACTGACCTGTGCATAGGCCTGAGTGCCGCTACGGTTATACATGCTGTTTTCTTTGCCTTGTTAAAGGGTTACTTGAACTGTTGAGCCAAATAGTTACTGGTGCCGTTCATTTTCGACATCATGGTATCCAGCTGAACGAACTGTTGTTTATAACGATCGATGGTGTTTTGAATGCTGGCCGTGACCGTGGTGATCTGGCTGTTCAGGCGATCGAGGTTAGTGTTGATGCTTTTGGTCGAGTTCTCGATGATGCCGCCGGATTTGATGTAGCTCTGGATCTCGTTGTGGATCTCGGTGGCCATGCCGGTGTCTTTGCCGTTACCGACGAAGAAGTTGCTGACCTGATCCGGCTTCTCATCCATCGCTTTCTTCAGCTTGGCGCTGTCGATTTCCAACTTGCCGGTTTTGGTGTTGGTGGAAATGCCGAGGTTGCCCAGGCCTTTCAACTCCGGGTTGTCCTGGGCGGCGCTCAGCGCGCTTTTGATCGACGACTGAATGCCGCGCAGGGTGTTGTCGCCCAGCAGCGGGCCGTTGGTTGGGTTTGGCGCTTCGCCGGTTTTCACCGGGGTGAACTTGGACAGCGAGTTGAAGGTGTCCAGCAGCGAGTTATAGCTGTCGACCCACTCTTTGATCTTGTCGGTGGTGCCGGCGGTGTTGGTGCTGATCACCAGGTGTTGCGGTTCATCGGTTTTGGTTTTGGTTTTCAGATCGATGGTGACGCCCTGCAGGGCATCGCTGATCGAGTTGGTGCTGCGTTTGATGGCCGTGCCGTTCACCATCAGCTCCGCGTCCTGCGGCGCGACCGTCTGCTTCATGGCGGTGGTGGTGCCGCGGGTGGCGTTGTAGTTCAGGATATCGCCCAGTTTGTCGTCATTGTCGACCTGGAGGGAGATCTTGTTGTTTTCGCCGGTGGTGGAAGAGCTGATCGCCAGCTGGTAGTCGTTGTCGCCGACGCGCATGATGCTGGCGGTGACGCCGGCCTTGGCGCCGTTGATGGCGTCGCGCATCTCAACCAGCGAGGTTTGATCGTCGCTGAGCGGGATTTTGGTTTCTTTCGGCGGGTTGCCGGCGGTGATGGTCAGAGAGCGGTTGGTGATGCCTTCTTTACCTAATTTTTCGCCCTGGTCGCTGACTTTCGCCTGAGTGGTCAGGGTTTGCGCCTGCGCCAGGTTCTTCACTTCCACCACATAGTTGCCCGGCACCGCCTTGGCGTTGGTGGTGATCTTGAAGGCGTCATGTTCGGTGGCGGTGGTGGCCTTGAAGAAGTCCTCTTTCGCCATCTCTTTGCTGAGGTTGTCGAATTTTTCCAACGCGCCCTTCAGCGTGCCGTAACCGGTCAACTGGGCTTTATAGCTGGATTGTTTGGTGGTGTAAGGGGTCAGGCGCTGTTGTTCCGCTTTAGTCAGCTTGTCCAGCAGGCCATTGAGGTCGAGTCCTGAGCCGAGACCTAATGAACTGATCGTTGCCATGGGTAATTCTCCTTGATTATGACTTTATTCGCTTTACGCGTTATCGGCCCAGTGATGAAAAAGTTTACCGAAAAAAACAAAAAACCGATGGCGCAATAGAAGAGGGAAAAACCGCGTTATTTCCGCCATTGCGGCGGACGCAAAAAAAATTAAAAAAATTCTAAAGGTTGTTAGGGGAGGGCCGATACCTGAGGGGACGGTGGTTGACGCCGTGGGCAAACAAGCCCGAACCTTTTAACTGTGTTGCGAAGAACGCAACTGACTCGTAAGGAAAGCAAACAATGGCACAAGTAATCAACACTAACAGCCTGTCTCTGATGGCGCAGAACAACCTGAACAAATCTCAGTCTTCTCTGGGCACTGCGATTGAGCGTCTGTCTTCCGGTCTGCGTATCAACAGCGCGAAAGACGATGCTGCGGGTCAGGCGATCTCCAACCGTTTCACCGCTAACATCAAAGGCCTGACTCAGGCTTCCCGTAACGCCAACGACGGTATCTCTCTGGCGCAGACCACTGAAGGCGCACTGAACGAAGTTAACGACAACCTGCAGAACATCCGTCGTCTGACCGTACAGGCGCAGAACGGTTCTAACTCCACCAGCGACCTGAAATCCATCCAGGACGAAATCACTCAGCGCATGTCGGAAATCAACCGTATCTCCGAGCAGACTGACTTCAACGGCGTGAAAGTGCTGAGCAGCGATCAGAAACTGACTATCCAGGTTGGCGCTAACGACGGTGAAACCATCGATATCGACCTGCAGAAGATCGATTCTGGCAAACTGGGTCTGACTGGTTTCGATGTAACCGAAAAAGGCACCAAAATTGGCTCTGCAATTGCCGATAAAGCCATGGTTAAAGATGACACCGGTAAAGATGTTGCTTTCGACCTGGCTGAATCTTCCAAAACTGGTGGCGCTTTAGAGAAAGCGACTCTGGTTTCCGGTAAAGACAAAGACGGTAAAGAAGGTTACTACATTCAGACTACTGATGCAGCGACTGGCGCAAAAACCTACGCTACTGCGAAAATCGACGACAAAGGCGTTGTAACCAAGGGTGCTGACGTTACTGACGTTAAAGATCCACTGGCAACCCTGGACAAAGCGCTGGCACAGGTTGACGGCCTGCGTTCTTCTCTGGGTGCGGTACAGAACCGTTTCGATTCTGTTATCAACAACCTGAACAGCACCGTGAACAACCTGTCCGCTTCTCAGTCCCGTATTCAGGATGCTGACTACGCGACCGAAGTGTCCAACATGAGCCGTGCCAACATCCTGCAACAGGCTGGCACCTCTGTTCTGGCACAGGCTAACCAGTCTACTCAGAACGTTCTGTCCCTGCTGCGTTAATCGTCTCTCCCGATTAACTGTCGCAAAGAAACCCCGCTTCGGCGGGGTTTTTTTATGCTCGCGCACCGCGCGGTTATTACATGGCGCAAATAAAGCCCGTTTTGTGCGACTGTTCAGCCGATTGGCATTTCGCCCCCTACGCATAATAGCGCTGACTCTCTTATCCGCAGGTTTAAGACATAGTGAGCGATCTGTATACCGCCGAAGGCGTGATGGACAAAAATTCTCTCTGGCTGCGCTACGTCCCGTTAGTGCGCCACGAGGCGCTGCGCCTGCAGGTCAGGTTGCCCGCCAGCGTGGAGCTTGACGACTTGCTGCAGGCCGGGGGAATCGGGTTATTGAACGCCGTTGAGCGTTATGACGCCCTACAGGGAACCGCCTTTACCACCTATGCGGTGCAGCGCATTCGCGGCGCGATGCTCGACGAGCTACGCAGCCGCGACTGGGTGCCGCGCAGCGTGCGGCGCCACGCGCGCGAGGTCGCGCAGGTGATGCGGCAACTGGAACAGCGTTATGGCCGGCCGGCGAGCGAGACGGAAGTGGCGCAGACGCTGAATATTTCGCTGGATGAGTACCGTCAAATTCTGTTGGACACCAATAACAGCCAGCTTTTCTCTTACGACGAATGGCGCGAGGAGCATGGCGAAAACGCGGAACCGATGCTGGAAGGGCATGAAGAGGCCAACCCACTGCATCACCTGTTGGAAGGCAGCCTGCGCCAGCGAGTGATCGACGCCATCGAGGCGTTGCCGGAGCGCGAAAAAATGGTGCTGACGCTGTATTACCAGGAAGAGTTGAATCTCAAAGAGATCGGCGCCGTGCTGGACGTCGGGGAATCCCGCGTCAGTCAACTGCACAGTCAGGCGATCAAACGGCTGCGTGCGCGGCTGGCGAACGATACCTGACGGCGGGCTGCCGCCCCCTCAACTCGATGACTCATGCGACAATCGGACTGCCCCTTATGCCAGGAATACTGTTGAAGAAACGGCCGCTTAGCCGTTACCTGAAAGATTACAAGCACAGCCAGACCCATTGCTCCCAGTGCGGTAAATTGTTGGACCGCATGGCGCTGGTGTTTCGCGGCAAGATAATCAATAAAGAAGCCATCGCGCGCATGGATCAGCCGATCGACGATGCGGTCTGGCAAAACGTGCAGCATGAGCTGACCGCACTGTGCCGCTTTTGCAGCGAGATTTCCTGCAACAGCCACCCGAGCTATTTCGACATCATGGCGTTCAAGCAGTATCTGTTCGAACAGACCGAGATGAGCCACAGCACCATTCGCGAGTACGTGGTGCGGCTGCGCCGGCTGGACGAAATGCTGGTGGCGCGTAATTACCCGGCAGACAAGTTCGCCAACTGCGCCAGCCATCAGCGCATTATCGACGATCTGCCTACCGCAGCGCACAACAACTACCGCATTGCGCTGCGCAAATACGATCAGTATCTCGCCTGGCAGCGCAGCTACTGAGATTTTCCCCGGCCGCTGGGCCGGGGTCTGCGGATCCCCCCGTGATAAAGGATGATTATTCAGTTCACATCTGCTAAATCTATCGGTTATCAGATGTTGATACTCGATTCCCTGGGGGGAAGTAGTGAACCTGCAACAACAACTGGCGCAATTTCCGCGTCTGGATCTGGTTGGCGTCGCCACGCCGCTGGAAAAACTGTCCCGTCTCTCCGATTATCTCGGCCGTGAAATCTACCTTAAACGTGACGATGTCACCCCTATGGCCCTGGGCGGCAACAAGCTGAGAAAGCTTGAGTTTCTGGCTGCCGATGCGCTGAGGCAAGGCGCCGATACGCTGGTTACCGCCGGCGCCATTCAATCCAATCACGTGCGCCAGACGGCGGCGGTGGCGGCGAAACTGGGCCTGCACTGTGTCGCGCTGCTGGAAAACCCTATCGATACCCGCGCGGAAAACTACCTGACCAACGGCAACCGCCTGTTGCTCGGCTTGTTCAACGCCGAAGTGGTGATGTGCGAAGCGCTGCACGATCCGCAGCAGCAACTGGCGGAGCTGGCGACGCGCCTCGAGGCGCAGGGCTTCCGGCCTTACGTGGTGCCGGTGGGCGGCTCCAATGCGCTGGGCGCGCTGGGATACGTGCAGTGCGCATTGGAAATCGCCGAACAGAGCCAACGCAGCAACGTGGCGTTCAGTTCGGTGGTGGTGGCGTCCGGCAGCGCAGGCACCCACGCCGGGCTGGCGGTGGGGCTGCAACAGCTGCTGCCTGAAACCGAGTTGATCGGCGTGACGGTCTCGCGCACCGTGATCGATCAGTTGCCGAAGGTGGAACAAATCCAGAAAGCCCTGGCCTGTTCGCTGAATATCGACGAACTGGCGCCGATCGCGCTGTGGGACGATTACTTCGCGCCGCAGTACGGCATGCCGAATGAAGAAGGCATGGCGGCGGTGCAGCTGCTGGCGCAGCAAGAGGGGGTATTGCTGGATCCGGTATATACCGGCAAAGCGATGGCCGGTTTGATCGACGGCATCGCCCAGCGGCGTTTCCGCGACGAAGGGCCCATCCTGTTCGTTCACACCGGCGGTGCGCCGGCGCTGTTCGCCTACCATCCGCAGGTGTAAATGCCGCTTGTTATTCCATTTTGAACTATATTTATAAAGTTATATTCCTTTATGCGGGCGGTCGCACTGTTAAAGTGCTGATATCAAAAAAGATAAATAACACACAGGGGTGTTTATGATGTTTGCGAAAGTTCGTCGTCAATGGTTGTTGGGCGTGGTGGGTATTGCGTTGGCCGCCGGTGTGACGACGCAAACCTACGCCGCCGATAACCTGCTGCAGCAGGTGAAACAGCGCGGCACGCTGATCGTTGGGCTGGAAGGCACCTATCCGCCGTTCAGCTTCCAGGGTGAAGACGGCAAATTGACCGGTTTCGAAGTGGATTTCGCCAACGCGCTGGCGCAACATCTGGGCGTGAAAGCCAAGCTGAACCCGACCAAGTGGGACGGCATGCTGGCGTCGCTGGAGTCAAAACGCATCGACGTGGTGATCAACCAGGTGACAATCTCCGATGAGCGCAAGAAGAAATATGACTTCTCCACCCCTTACACCGTTTCCGGCATTCAGGCGCTGGTGAAAAAGGGCAACGAAGGCACGATCACCAAGCCGGAAGACCTGAAGGGCAAGAAGGTCGGCGTTGGCCTGGGCACCAACTATGAGCAATGGCTGCGTGCGAACGTGCAGGGTGTAGACGTGCGCACTTACGACGATGATCCGACCAAGTATCAGGATCTGCGCGTCGGCCGTATCAACGCCATTCTGGTGGACCGTCTGGCGGCGCTGGATCTGGTGAAGAAAACCGGCGATACGCTGGCGGTGGCCGGCCCGGCATTCTCCCGCCAGGAGTCCGGCGTGGCGCTGCGCAAGAATAACCCAGAGCTGCTGGCCGCGATTGACCAGGCGATCGCCGAGATGCAAAAAGACGGCACGCTGGCGAAGATCTCCGAGAAATGGTTTGGCGCGGACGTAACTAAATAATGCACGAAAGTATTCAACTGGCGCTGGATTCAGCGCCATTTTTATTGAAAGGCGCCATACTGACGCTCCAGCTTAGCCTGGGCGGTATGGCGTTCGGCCTGTTGCTCGGTTTTCTGCTGGCGCTGATGCGCCTTTCGCCGCTTTGGCCGCTGTCGTGGCTGTCGCGCATTTACGTATCGCTGTTCCGCGGCACGCCGCTGATCGCCCAGCTGTTTATGATCTATTACGGTCTGCCGCAGTTCGGCGTTGAATTCGATCCCTTCCCGGCGGCGCTGATTGGCCTGTCGCTCAATACCGCCGCTTACACCTCAGAAACGCTGCGCGCGGCGATTTCGTCGATCGATAAAGGGCAGTGGGAAGCCGCCGCCAGCATCGGCATGACTCGTTGGCAAACCCTGCGCCGGGTGATCCTGCCGCAGGCGGCGCGCACCGCCTTGC
Organism: Serratia sp. TSA_130.1; assembly: GCF_052691795.1. Lineage (NCBI taxonomy): Bacteria > Pseudomonadati > Pseudomonadota > Gammaproteobacteria > Enterobacterales > Yersiniaceae > Serratia > Serratia sp. TSA_130.1. Next base: position 486,025 of record NZ_JBQZFS010000001.1, on the reverse strand, counting down.
CGCCGCTGGGCAACAGTTTTATCGGCCTGGTGAAAGACACTTCGCTGGCCGCCACCATTCAGGTGCCGGAACTGTTCCGCCAGGCGCAGCTGATCACCTCGCGCACGCTGGAAGTGTTCACCATGTACCTGGCGGCATCGCTGATTTACTGGGTGATGGCGACCCTGCTTTCCGCACTGCAAAACCGTCTGGAAGCCCACGTTAATCGCCAGGATCAGGAGTAGCGCATGAGTGCCATTGAAGTTAAGCAATTGACCAAGCAGTTCAAAGGTCAGACGGTGCTGCATGGGATCGATCTGGCGGTGGACGCCGGCGAAGTGGTGGCGATCATCGGGCCGAGCGGTTCCGGGAAAACCACCTTGTTGCGCTGCATCAACCTGCTGGAGGAGCCGGATTCCGGCACCATCCGCGTCGGCGATATCCGGATCGACGGCAGCAAGCCGCTGAGCAAACAGAAAAATCAGGTGCGCGCGCTGCGTCAGCAGGTCGGTTTCGTGTTCCAGAACTTCAACCTGTTTCCGCACCGTTCGGTGCTGGAAAACATCATTGAAGGGCCGGTTATCGTTAAAGGCGAGGCGAAAGCCAGCGCCGAACAGCGTGCTCGCGCGTTGCTGGCCAAAGTGGGCCTGAGCGGTAAAGAGGCGGCTTATCCGCGTCGGCTGTCCGGCGGGCAGCAGCAGCGGGTGGCTATCGCGCGCGCGCTGGCGATGCAGCCGGAGGTGATTTTGTTCGACGAGCCGACGTCGGCGCTCGATCCCGAGCTGGTGGGGGAAGTGCTCAATACCATGCGCTCACTGGCGGAAGAGAAACGCACCATGGTGATCGTCACCCATGAGATGAGCTTCGCTCGCGACGTGGCCGATCGGGTTATCTTTATGGATCACGGCCGCATCGTCGAACAGGGCCCGGCCAAAGCGCTGTTCGCCAATCCGCAGCATCAGCGCACCCAGCAATTCCTCGACAAGTTCCGGAATCAATAAGGCGGCGGGGGCGTTTCCCCCGACCGCATTCACTCCGCTTTCAACCATTCGTTTCGCGCGGCGGCGGCGAGAAATCCGCTGCGGCTGCCGTATCCCGGATATTGCCGAACCCGAAAGTCAATGTGTCTCGTAGCGCTCTGACGCGGCTTTCAAGCAGAGTAATCCGTCTATGTTGTTATCGTCCATGAGCGATGCCCCACCCTGTAAGGATAACAAGGCGCTAACGGCCGATCGGCCTGCGGACAATAAAAAACCCTGCACGAGGCAGGGTTTGCGTAGCGGTAAGCCCATCAGGCTGCAACGCGTGCAGCCTTGAGGATGCGTTAACCGATGGTCATCAGGCTGGCGTTACCGCCGGCGGCGGCGGTGTTGACGCTCAGGGAACGTTCGATCAGCAGGCGTTCCAACAGGATGTTGGTTTCACCGTGGGCGAAGCCCTGTACCGAGACGATGGCGCCGCCGCGCTGGGCGATCTGCTCGCACAGGGTGCGCAGCTGGTCGGCATCGCCGTGGTAGATGGCGGCGTCGAACTCGACCTTGTCCTGCTGCCAGTCTTTGCTGAAGGCGATGCGCGCCTGCACATCGTTCGGCAAGCGGCGGAACAGATTGCGTTGCAGTTCCGCTTCCGGCCACAGCGCGCAGCTGCCAACCGCCAGCACGGCGGCCAGCTGGATCAGCGCGTCGGTTTCGTTATCCGCCAGGCACAGCACGCGTTCACGCGGCAACAGGGCATAGGTATTGCGCTCGCCGGTTGGGCCCGGCAGCGGGCGTACGGTGCCGCCCTGGCCCAGTTCCGCATAGCGCTGCGCCAATGCCGCCAGTTCGCCTTGTTGGCTGGTGACCGCCCATTTCTCCAGCGATTGCAGCGCGCCTAACAGCTGCGGCCGCGCGGTGGCTTCCATCGGGCGCTCGTCGTCCTGACGGTGCAGCGTACGCTGCAGCGCGTCGTCCGGACGGTTGGCCAGCAGACGGTACAGATACAGCGGACCGCCGGCTTTCGGGCCGGTGCCCGACAGGCCTTCGCCGCCGAACGGCTGTACGCCGACCACCGCGCCGACCATGTTGCGGTTGACGTACAGGTTGCCGACCTTGGCGCGTTCGGTCACCCGGGCGATGGTTTCATCGATACGGGTGTGAATGCCCAGCGTCAGGCCATAACCGGCGGCGTTGATCTGATCGACCAGCGCGTCCAGATTGTTGCGCTGGAAGCGCACCACGTGCAGCACCGGGCCGAAGATCTCTTTCTGCAGCTCGTCGAAGCTGTCGAGCTCGATCAGCGTCGGTTTGATGAAGGTGCCGCGCGCCCACTCTTTCTCATCCTGCGCGCTGCCTTTGGCGGCCTGGTACACCTTGCGGCCTTTGGCGCGCATCGCCTGGATGTGGCGTTCGATGCCGGTTTTGGCTTCGGCGTCGATCACCGGGCCCACGTCGGTGGACAGGCGTTCCGGGTTGCCCATGCGGCATTCGGCCATCGCGCCGCGCAGCATTTGCAGCGTGTGCTCGGCCACGTCTTCCTGAATGCACAGGATACGCAGCGCGGAGCAACGCTGCCCGGCGCTGTCGAAGGCGGAGGCCACCACGTCGGTCACCACCTGTTCGGTCAGGGCGGAGGAGTCGACGATCATGGCGTTCAGGCCGCCGGTTTCGGCGATCAGCGGCGTCGGACGGCCTTGCGGATCCAGACGACCGGCGATGCTGCGCTGGAGAATGCCGGCGACGTCGGTGGAGCCGGTAAACATCACGCCGCGGACGCGGGCGTCGTTAACCAGCGTTGAGCCGACGGTTTCACCCTGGCCCGGCAGCAGCTGCAGCACGCCTTGCGGAATGCCGGCTTCCAGCAGGATACGCACCGCCTGCGCGGCCACCAGCGGCGTTTGCTCGGCCGGTTTGGCCAGCACGCTGTTGCCCGCCGCCAGCGCGGCGGCGATTTGGCCGGTGAAGATCGCCAGCGGGAAGTTCCACGGGCTGATACAGACCACCGGGCCCAGCGGGCGATGGCTGTCGTTGGCGAAATCGTCGCGTACCTGGCCGGCGTAGTAGTGCAGGAAATCGACCGCTTCACGCACTTCGGCGATGGCGTTGTTGAAGGTTTTACCCGCTTCGCGCACCAGAATGCCCAGCAGGCTTTGCAGCTGGCTTTCCATCAGCTCGGCGGCGCGTTCGAGGATCGCGGCGCGCTCCGTCGGCGGTGTGGCGAACCAGATTGGGCCGGCGGCCGCGGCGGCGTCGAGCGCGCGGCTGACTTCGCCTTCGGTGGCTTCACGCACGTAGCCGACCACATCGCCCGGCTCGGCCGGGTTAATCACCGGCTGTTCGACGCCCTGATCCAACTCGGCGTCGATGATCGGTTCCGCGCGCCATGGATGGCTGGCGCTGGTGAGCAGGGCGCTGGACAGCGAAGCCAGACGCTGTTCGTTGGACAGATCCAGACCGCTGGAGTTGGTGCGCTTCTCGCCGTACAGCTCGCGCGGCAGCGGGATGCGCGGATGCGGCAGGCCAATTTGACCTTCGCTGGCCGCCAGCGCTTCCACGGCGCTGACCGGATCGGCCACCAGCTCGTCGAGTGGCAGGGTGGCGTCGGCGATGCGGTTGACGAACGAGGTATTGGCGCCGTTTTCCAGCAGGCGGCGCACCAGGTAAGCCAGCAGCGTTTCATGGGTGCCGACCGGCGCGTAGATGCGGCAAGGGCGGTTCAGTTTGCCGTCGGCCACTTTGCCCACCACCTGTTCGTACAGCGGTTCACCCATGCCGTGCAGGCACTGGAACTCATACTGACCAGGGTAGTAGTTGTTGCCGGCCAGGTGATAAATGGCGCTCAGCGTATGGGCGTTGTGGGTCGCGAACTGCGGATAGATAAGGTTCGGCACCGACAGCAGCTTGCGGGCGCAGGCCAGATAGGAAACGTCGGTGTACACCTTGCGGGTGTATACCGGGTAGCCTTCCAGGCCGTCCATCTGGGCGCGTTTGATTTCGCTGTCCCAGTAGGCGCCTTTCACCAGACGGATCATCAGGCGACGGCGGCTGCGTTGCGCCATGTCGATCACAGCGTCGATGGCGAACGGACAGCGTTTCTGGTAGGCCTGAATCACGAAGCCGATGCCGTTCCAGCCGGCCAACTGCGGTTCGAAGCACAGCTTCTCGAGCAGATCGAGCGAGATCTCCAGACGGTCGGCCTCTTCGGCGTCGATATTGATGCCGATATCGTACTGGCGTGCCTGCAGGGTCAGCGACAGCAGGCGCGGGTAAAGCTCTTCCATCACGCGTTCGTACTGCGCGCGGCTGTAGCGCGGGTGCAGGGCGGACAGCTTGATGGAGATGCCGGGGCCTTCATAGATGCCGCGGCCGTTGGAGGCTTTGCCGATGGCGTGGATAGCCTGCTGATAGGAAACCAGGTAGGCCTGGGCGTCGGCTTCGGTCAGGGCGGCTTCCCCCAGCATGTCGTAGGAGTAGCGGAAGCCTTTTTCTTCCAGCTTGCGCGCGTTGGCCAGCGCCTCGGCGATGGTTTCGCCGGTCACGAACTGTTCGCCCATCAGGCGCATCGCCATGTCCACGCCTTTGCGGATCAGCGGCTCGCCGCTCTTGCTGATAATGCGGTTCAGCGAGCGGGACAGATTGGCTTCGTTATGGGTCGACACCAGCTTGCCGGTGAACAGCAGGCCCCAGGTGGCGGCGTTGACGAACAGCGACGGGCTGCGCCCCAGGTGCGAGTGCCAGTTGCCGTTGCTGATCTTGTCGCGGATCAGGGCATCGCGGGTCGGTTTGTCCGGAATGCGCAGCAGCGCTTCCGCGAGGCACATCAGCGCCACGCCTTCCTGCGAGGAGAGGGAGAACTCTTGCAGCAGGCCTTGCACCATGCCGGCGCGGCCGTTTGCACTTTTTTGGTTACGCAACTTCTCGGCGATGCCGTAGGCCATTTTGTGAGTAGCCTGTGCAAGATCGGCGGGTAATCGCGCCTGTTCGAGCAACATCGGCACCGCTTCGGTCTCCGGGCGGCGATACGCGGCGGTGATGGCGGCGCGGGTCACCGACTGCGGCAGAATTTGTTCGGCGAAATCGAGGAATGGCTGGTGTGACTCTTCCTGCGCTTGCGGCATAATGTCGTCCGCTTCAGGCTGACCCGCTGCGGCCAGCGCTGGAATTTCAGGAATATCGGTACCGCTCTCGAGACGCTCGAGGTAATTAAAGATGGCCTGCTTGATGAGCCAGTGCGGCGTGCGATCGATGCGCTGCGCGGCGCTCTTGATCCGGTCGCGTGTTGCCTCGTCGAGTTTCACGCCCATTGTGGTAGTGCCCATGCCTGTCCAACTCCTGTGTTTAGAACCTATCCCATCAGGCTAGACAAACAGCAGGCCGGAAAGCCTGTTGGGATAGGTTCGTGAGATGTGTGGTGTCAAGAATGCAGACAATATCCTGCATGTTGCAACTTTGTGCAACCTTGTTAAATCAGGCGGATGAGCGAAGTGTGAGTTTCATCGATTTTTTAACACGGGCAGTTGGCACGAATGTTGCGTTATTGAGCGAACGCGGCGGGGTTAATGATGCCGCAGGCGCTTTACCTTGCGGTATATAAGGGTAATAGCAGGGTGCAACTCATTTTGCTTGTCGTGAGTGCAACCTTTGAGCCCGGTAAATGTGACGCAGGGTAAACTTTGTGTAACTTTGTTGTTAAATATCTTGTTGGTTGATGAAAGGCTCATCTAGGATAACCGACGGTCAACAATTACGGGCAGAAACTATTTTACCTGCACTTGCTCGCAGGCTGCGCCACGTTCCGGCGCGGCGGCCAGTGAAATGCATTGCGCGTGGGTTTACCGGCGCCGGCTTGGCCGGAGCGAAACGCGAATAATAATGAAAGTGGAGAATTAAATGACAATGAGCACACCTATGCTGGTGACCTTCCTGGTATACATTTTCGGGATGGTGCTGATCGGCCTGCTTGCCTACCGGGCAACCAATAACTTTGATGACTATATTCTCGGCGGCCGCAGTCTGGGCAGCGTGGTGACCGCGCTGTCCGCCGGCGCTTCCGACATGAGCGGCTGGCTGCTGATGGGCCTGCCGGGCGCCATCTTCCTCTCCGGCATCTCCGAAAGTTGGATCGCCATCGGCCTGACCATCGGCGCTTACCTGAACTGGAAGCTGGTGGCAGGAAGGCTGCGCGTGCATACCGAAGCCAACAACAATGCCCTGACGCTGCCGGATTATTTCACCAGCCGTTTTGAAGACAACAGCAAGCTGCTGCGGGTGATCTCGGCCATCGTCATCCTGGTGTTCTTCACCATTTACTGCGCCTCCGGCATCGTGGCCGGCGCGCGTCTGTTCGAAAGCACTTTCGGCATGAGCTACGAAACCGCCCTGTGGGCCGGCGCTGCGGCGACCATCCTGTATACCTTCATCGGCGGTTTCCTGGCGGTGAGCTGGACCGACACCGTGCAGGCCAGCCTGATGATTTTCGCGCTGATCCTGACCCCGGTGATCGTGATCTTCGCCGTCGGCGGCATCGATACCTCGATGCTGGTGATCCAGGCGCAGAACCCGGCCAACCTCGACATGCTGAAGGGGCTGAACTTCGTCGCCATCCTGTCGCTGCTGGGTTGGGGCCTGGGCTACTTCGGCCAGCCGCACATCCTGGCGCGTTTCATGGCGGCGGATTCTCACCGCACCATCCGCAGCGCGCGCCGCATCAGCATGACCTGGATGATCCTGTGCCTGGCCGGCACCATCGCCGTCGGTTTCTTCGGTATCGCTTACTTTGCCAATAACCCGGATCAGGCCGGCAACGTGTCGCAAAACGGCGAGCGCGTGTTCATCGAACTGGCGATGCTGCTGTTCAACCCATGGGTGGCGGGCGTGCTGCTGTCGGCGATTTTGGCGGCGGTTATGAGTACCCTGAGCTGCCAACTGCTGGTCTGTTCCAGCGCAATCACCGAAGACCTGTACAAAGCGTTCCTGCGCAAAGGCGCCAGCCAGCGTGAACTGGTGTGGGTCGGCCGCGTCATGGTGCTGGTGGTGGCGTTGGTCGCCATCGCGCTGGCGGCCAACCCGGAGAACCGCGTGCTGGGCCTGGTGAGCTACGCCTGGGCCGGTTTCGGCGCCGCCTTCGGCCCGGTAGTGCTGATCTCGGTGATGTGGTCGCGCATGACCCGCAACGGCGCGCTGGCCGGCATGTTGGTCGGCGCGGTGACGGTGATCGTCTGGAAACAGTACGAATGGCTGGGCCTGTACGAAATCATCCCGGGCTTCATCCTGGGCTGTCTGGCCATTGTGGTGGTGAGCCTGATGGGCCGCCAGCCGTCTTCCACCATGACCGAACGTTTCGATCAGGCGGAAGCCGAGTACAAAACGGTATAACGCCGTTCACTGTCAGTCAGCAAGGGGCGCTCAGAGCGCCCCTTCTTTTTGCCTGTTCGCCACTGTCATTCAGCTGTAACACCTGGCGACATTTGATTAGAAAAAATCACGCTTGCGCCTCTTGTATTTCTTTTTGGCAGAATGATAATCACTCTCGTTGTATTTTACGTTTCTTTACATACTCGCCGCGGCTCATTGCGAGCCGGTTTTCTCTGCCGCCGCGGTCTTTTCAGGGGTGATTAGTTATGTTCGTTCCCTTTCTTATCATGTTCCGTGAGGGGCTGGAGGCCGCGCTGATCGTCAGCCTGATCGCCAGCTACCTGAAGCGCACGCAGCGCAGCCAATGGCTGGGCGCGGTGTGGATCGGCGTGATTGTCGCGGCGGCGCTGTGTCTGGCGCTCGGCATCTTCATCAATGAGACCACCGGCGAGTTCCCGCAGAAACAGCAGGAGCTGTTCGAAGGCATCGTGGCGGTGGTGGCGGTGCTGATCCTCACCTATATGGTGTTCTGGATGCGCAAAGTCTCCAGGTCGGTCAAGGTACATCTGGAAGGGGCGATCGATCAGGCGCTCAGCGCCGGTAAAGGGCAGGGGTGGGCGCTGGTGGCGATGGTGTTCTTCGCCGTCGCTCGCGAAGGGTTGGAGTCGGTATTCTTCCTGCTGGCGGCGTTTCAGCAAGACGTGGGCGCCGCAGCGCCGATCGGTGCGGTGCTCGGCCTGGTCGCCGCCATTGTGCTGGGCATGATGATTTACTGGGGCGGGGTGAAGCTGCATCTGGCCAAATTCTTCAAATGGACCAGCCTGTTCATTCTGTTCGTCGCCGCAGGCCTGGCCGCCGGGGCGATCCGCGCCTTCCACGAAGCCGGTCTGTGGAACCATTTCCAGGACATCGCCTTCGATTTCAGCAGCACCCTGTCGACCCATTCGCTGTTTGGCACCCTGCTGGAAGGCATTCTCGGTTATCAGGAAGCGCCGACGGTCAGCGAAGTGGCGGTCTACTTCCTGTATCTGATCCCGGCGCTGATTTTCTTCTTTCTGCCGCAGCGCGCGGAGCCGGCAGCGGCCCCGGCGCAACGTAAAATCAATCATTAATGTTTAATAGGGAATCTCGTATGTCTACTCCGTTATTTCGCCGCAAGGCGTTGCACGCAGCATTACTGGCTATCCCGGCGTTTGCGCTGAGCATCAACGCGTTGGCGGCGGACGTGCCGCAGGTCAAAGTCACGGTCAACGACAAGCAGTGCGACCCGATGCAGCTGACGGTGCCGGCCGGCAAAACGCAGTTTGTGGTGCATAACACCAGCCAGAAAAACGTCGAATGGGAAATCCTGAAAGGGGTGATGGTGGTGGAAGAGCGCGAAAACATCGCGCCGGGCTTCACCCAGAAAATGACCGCCACGCTGGAAGCGGGCGAATACGACATGACCTGCGGGCTGCTGAGCAACCCGAAAGGCAAACTGACTGTCACCGCAGCGGCCAACGGCGCGACCGACGGCAAACCGAACGCGCTGGATCTGGTTGGCCCGATCGCCGAATACAAAGTCTACGTCATCAAAGAAGTCGATGGGCTGGTGAAACAAACCAAGCTGTTCACCGACGCGGTGAAGGCCGGCAACGTGGAGCAAGCGCGCAAGCTGTATGCGCCGACCCGCCAGCACTATGAGCGCATCGAGCCGATCGCCGAGCTGTTCTCCGATCTGGACGGCAGCATCGACGCCCGCGAAGACGACTACGAGAAGAAATCTGCGGATCCGAACTTCACCGGTTTCCACCGTCTGGAGAAGGCGTTGTTTGCCGACAACTCAACCAAAGACATGGGTAAATATGCCGATCGTCTGTATCACGACACCGTAGAACTGCAAAAGCGCGTGAGTGAACTGACCTTCCCGCCGAGCAAAGTGGTGGGCGGCGCGGCCGGGCTGATCGAAGAGGTGGCGGCCAGCAAGATCAGCGGTGAAGAAGACCGCTACAGCCGCACCGATTTGTGGGATTTCCAGGCCAACGTCGACGGCGCGCAGAAGATAGTCAACCTGCTGCGTCCTTTGCTGGTCAAGGCCAATAAGCCGCTGCTGGACAAGATCGACGCCAACTTCAAAACCGTGGACACCATCTTGGCGAAGTACCAAACCAAAGACGGCTATGAGTCCTATGAGAAGCTGACCGATGCCGATCGCAATGCGTTGAAAGGGCCGATCACCACGTTGGCGGAAGATCTTTCCCAACTGCGCGGCGTATTGGGTCTGGACTGAGGCATACGGTTATGAGCAACAAGGCAGGCCCGAATAACGGGCCGCATCCGCACTCTCAGGGAGCGGCGTCGCCTTCGCGGCGCCGTTTGCTGCAAGGGCTGGGGCTGGGCGCGCTGGCGTTGGGCGGCAGCCGCCTGGCGCAGGCGGCGGGTAACGCGGCGGAGCCGTTGGCGACGCCGCAGGATGAGCGCTGGCAGAAACAGCCGTTTTATGGCCGCCATCAGGCCGGCGTGCTGACGCCGCAACAGGCGGCGATGATGCTGGTGGCGTTCGATGTGCTGGCGACCAGCAAAGCGGATCTGGAGCGCCTGTTCCGGCTGCTGACCGATCGCATCGCCTTCCTGACCCACGGCGGCAAGGCGCCGGAGGTGGACGCCAAGCTGCCGCCGCTCGATTCCGGCATCATGGGGCCGGAGATTTACCCGGACAACCTGACCATCACCGTCTCGGTCGGCGCATCGCTGTTTGATGAACGTTTTGGTCTGCAGGCGCACAAACCGCTGCGGTTGCAGAAGATGACGCGCTTCCCCAACGATGCGCTGGACGCCGCGCTTTGCCACGGCGACCTGCTGCTGCAGATCTGCGCCAACACCAACGAAACCGCTCTCCACGCGCTGCGCGACATCATTAAGCATTCGCCGGATCTGCTCAGCGTGCGCTGGAAGCGGGAAGGGTTCATCTCCGCGCACGCGGCGCGCAGCAAAGGCAAAGAGACGCCGATCAACCTGTTGGGGTTCAAAGACGGCACCGCTAACCCGAAAACCGACGACAAGCCGCTGATGGATAAAGTGGTGTGGGTCGGCGACAGCGTCGGTGAACCGGCGTGGACGGCGGGCGGCAGCTATCAGGCGGCGCGTATTATTCGTTTCCGCGTCGAGTTTTGGGATCGCACGCCGCTGCAGGAGCAGGAAACCATTTTCGGCCGCGAGAAGCACAGCGGCGCGCCGCTGGGCATGAAGCATGAACATGACGAGCCGAATTACGCGAACGATCCCGACGGCAAGGTGATCCCGATGGACGCGCACATTCGCTTGGCTAACCCACGCACGCCGGAAAGCCAAAGCAATCTGATGCTGCGACGCGGCTACAGCTATTCACTGGGGGTATCCAATGCCGGCCAGCTGGAAATGGGGCTGCTGTTCGTCTGCTATCAGGCCGATCTGGAGAAAGGTTTCCTGACGGTGCAAAAAAGGCTGAACGGCGAAGCGCTGGAGGAATACATCAAGCCGATTGGCGGCGGGTATTTCTTCGTGCTGCCGGGCGTGAAAGAACGCGGCGATTATTTGGCCAGCGGCCTGCTCAAGGCCTGAACCCGCAATGACGAGGCGGGCTCGCCTGCCTCGTTTTACGTTGACTTGCCTATTGTGCGGGACATTAAGCGACGGAGTTCAATTCAATCCGTCGCCTGCGGATTAAAAAATCTGAAGGGCACGCCGACTTTTGGTTGTGCAAAATTTAATCAAGAAACCAAAGTGTCATTCGCGGTTTTTAATTGTAATTCGTTGAAACTTATATGTTAAAAATTTTTATGGAATGACGTGTCGCGCGTGATATAGTGTTTTAGCGATAACTAAAAACCAAACATATAAAATTTTTTTACATTTTAGTAACGCGACAGGATTGAATGTCATTATACTGTAATCATCTGGCGGTAGTTTTCACACGGTGCACAGCTTGAAGCTGTAAATATCACTGCGGGGATCGCTAATGGTAAAGTCCTTGGTTGGGCTGGAAAGAAAAAATAACACATCTCCCCTGATTTCTCGTTGTAACGAGGGTTCTCTCTCCGACTCTCTTTTACCGGCAACTCCGCACTCTTATCGCTACCGAATCTCACCACTTTTTACTCCACGTTTATTGATGCAGTCCGCGTTGTCCCGTGAAGCAACGGCGCTTAAACGTTGCCGTCAATTCACATTGTCCCTTGGCTCTTATTGGCTCGGAGGAGGCCAAAACCTAATACGTGTGTGAAACATAATCGCACGGCCTGGCCGTTGCGGTAGGTGAAACAAACTGTAAGGTGCCACTATGGGTAGACAGAAAGCAGTGATCAAAGCACGTCGTGAAGCGAAACGCGTTATTCGTCGTGACGCTCGTAGTCATCGCCAGCTGGAAGAAGAGTCTGTGACCTCGCTGGTGCAAATGGGGGGAGTCGAGTCTATCGGCATGGCGCGAGACAAGCGCGATAGCTCACCCATCGAGGCTAGAACCGAAGCTCAGGGTCATTACTTATCAGCCATAGAGAATAAGCAGCTGATCTTCGCCACCGGCGAAGCCGGCTGTGGCAAAACATTCATCAGCGCCGCCAAGGCGGCGGAGGCGCTGATCCATAAAGAGGTGGATCGGATTATCGTTACCCGTCCTGTTTTGCAGGCGGATGAAGACCTCGGTTTCTTGCCGGGGGATATCTCCGAGAAGTTCGCCCCTTATTTCCGCCCGGTGTATGACATTCTGGTACGTCGTTTAGGATCTTCCTTTATGCAGTACTGCCTGCGCCCGGAAATCGGCAAGGTAGAGATTGCGCCGTTCGCTTATATGCGCGGACGCACCTTCGAAAATGCGGTCGTTATCCTGGATGAAGCCCAGAACGTGACCGCCAGCCAGATGAAAATGTTCCTGACCCGCCTGGGGGAAAACGTGACGGTTATCGTTAACGGCGACGTGACCCAGTGCGACCTGCCGCGCGGCGTGAAATCCGGTCTCAGCGATGCCCTGGAGCGCTTCGAAGAGGACGAGATGATCGGCGTTATCCGCTTTGAAAAACAGGACTGCGTGCGCTCCGCTTTGTGCCAGCGCACGCTAAACGCTTACAGTTAACCTATCCGCTAATGGAAAGGCCGCTTCGGCGGCCTTTTTTATCGCCCCCCATTTCCCCTCTCGTTTAACCTTTGTGTAAATTATTGTGGTTTTCTGTATAGATTTTCGTTGAGTTAGCGTTAATGATTAATGGGTTCCAGATTGGCGCGCAGTTTGCCTGCGCCGCCAAAAGGACATTTTCTGGGGTGTGCGCCGCGCGGCGCATTGAGTGTGGGTTCCTTGCTGCGATTCAAACATGAAATATATCATTCTGATTTTGCTTATTTTATGCGTCGTCTATGTGCATTACCGCGGACGGGTGCGCTACAACGTTTGGCGGCAGCTGTCTGACCATTCCACCTTTACCGCACCGCTGAACGTCTTCATGTATCTGTTTTCTCGTGTGCCGACTACGCCGTACCTGAAGCCGGAGCAGTTCCCTGAGCTGGCGGTACTGCGGGAGAACTGGGAAACCATCCGCGACGAAGGACAGAAGCTGATGGAGATCCAGCAGATCAAAGCGTCCGATCAATTCAACGATGCCGGTTTCAACTCGTTCTTCAAGACCGGTTGGAAGCGCTTTTATCTGAAATGGTATGAAGACAGCCATCCTTCCGCCATGACCCTGTGTCCGCAGACCACGGAACTGCTGCGCAGCCTGCCTTCGGTCAAGGCGGCGATGTTCGCCGAACTGCCGGACGGCAGCCGTTTGCCGCGCCACCGCGATCCTTACGCCGGTTCGCTGCGTTATCACCTGGGGTTGATTACCCCCAACGATGACCGCTGCTTCATTGAGGTGGACGGTGAGCGCTACAGCTGGCGCGACGGTGAAGGGGTGATGTTCGATGAAACCTATCTGCACTACGCGGAAAACCAGAGCGGGCAGAATCGTCTGATCCTGTTCTGCGACATCGAACGGCCGATGCGCTACCGCTGGGCGCAGGCGGTGAATCACTGGCTGGGGCGCAACCTGATGAGCGCCGCCACGGCGCCGAATGAAGAGGGCGATCGCACCGGCGGCGTCAACAAGATGTTCAAATATATCTATGCGATACGCCGGGTGGGAAAACGCCTGAAGGCCTGGAACCGCACCGGTTATTACATCATCAAGTGGATTTTGTTCGGGGGGATCGCCGCGGCGATATTCTTCTCGGTATAACGAAGGCAGGGGCGCACAGAGTGCGCCCCTTTTTGATCAGGCGAAGATAGTCATCATGTAGGCGGCGAACAGCGCCAGGTGGGCGGTGCCGTTCAGCACGTTGGTGCGGCCGGTTGAGAACGACAGCTGGCACAGCAGCAACACCGTCAACATCACCACGATATGCGGCGTTTGCAGGCCGAAGATCAGCGTCTGCCCGGTCAGAGTAGCGATGATGGTCACCGCCGGCACCGTCAGGGAGATGGTCGCCAGCACCGAACCGAAGAACAGGTTCATGGCGCGTTGCACCTGATTGTTCAACACGGCGCGCAGCGCGCCCAGGCCTTCCGGCGACAGGATCAACAGCGCCACCAGGAAACCGGTGAACTGCGCCGGTGCATTCATCTTGGTTAGCAGGCCTTCCAGCGGATTGGCGTTGAACTTGGTGACGGCGATAACCGCGATCAGGTGCACGATGAGCCAGGCGGCGTGCCAGGCGCTGCTGTGGGAAGAGGGTTTGCCGTGGTGCGGGTCGCCATCGTCGTCTTCATGCTCGTACACGAACAGGCTCTGGTGGGTTTTGGTCTGGATCACCAGGAACACGCCATACATGGCGGCGGAGATCAACGCCACCAGCAGCGCTTGCCCGGTGCTGAAGTTGCCGCCTGGCAGCGCGCTCGGGAACACCAGCACGATCACCGCCAGCGGGAAAATCGCCATCAGATACTGTTTGATGCCGCCCAGGTTGACGTACTGGGTGGCGAACTTGCGCCCGCCGAGCAGCAGCGCAAAGCCGACCAGGCCGGCGGAAACGATCATGATGATGGAGTACAGCGTGTCGCGCATCAGCGCCGGCGCGGCGTCGCCGGTGGCCATCAGCGCGGAAATCAGGCTGACTTCGAGGATCACGACGGACAAACTGAGGATCAGCGAGCCGTAGGGTTCGCCCAATCGGTGAGCCAGCACGTCGGCGTGGCGCACCACGCTGAAGGCGCTGCTGAGGATCCCCACCAGCGCGAGAATATTGATGCCGACGATCAGCAGAAAGTTATCGGTGCTGCCCCATAGATTTAACACCACCAGCGCGGCGATAGGGAAGATCAGCGAGTATTCGGTGTGGCGAGATTTGGTGGATCGGCCAGGATCGTGTTGCGACTTCATGAGGGTGGCACTCCTTCTCAAACAGCGTAGCCCGTCAGCGCCGGTCGCCGTGATACGGCAACGTTGCGTTTCCAGTAGGTATTTTATATTAGGATACACCCGCGGCGCCGGTGTGATGTTGTTTTATCTGAGAAAGCAATTGCTTGCTTATGTGATCAGGGTAACAAAAAAACCGCACGGGGTGCGGTTTTATTTACTTACTTTTACGCAATAACGCCAATTTTTAGCGTTAGATTTGAGAAAAGTCGTGTTTACTTGTTTAGCTCGTGGTTAATCAAGGAAAATGAGACCGTCAGTCGTCAATGTTGTCCATGATTTCATGCCGTTTATTGTGGTAACCCTCTTCATTTAGCCCCTCACGCCAGTAAGGCACGGCATAAAGACGATTACGATCGCATTGACGTTCGCGACGCAGGTAGCGGCGCAGCTCTACCACCAGGCGATCTTCACCGGCGAGCCAGAAGTGGCTTTCGCCCTGCGGCAGGGACTGCGCGCGGAACCGAGCGACCAACTCGTCGGTCTTCTCCGTGCCGCCGACGACCCAATTGACCTCAACGTCGGCGGGTTTCTTCAGGTCAATGACGTCAGCGTTGCTGTCGACGCGGACGAAAGCGCGTCCGGCACTGTGTGGCGGCAGGTTTTCCAGCAGTGCGGCCAGCGCAGGCAGTGAGGAAGGATCGCCCGCCAGGCAGTAGAAGTCGGCGGCCGGCAGCATCGGCTTGGGGCCGCCCGGGTTGCTGATGCCGATTTTATCACCGGCTTTCGCCTGGCGTGCAAAGTCCACCGCCGGGCCCTGATGATCATGAATGGCGAACTCGATGTCCACTTCCGCCAGTTCCGGACGCACGGCGCGGATGGAATAGGTGCGCACGATCGGGCGCACGGCGTCCGCAGCCCAACGCGGGCCGTTTTCGGTCAGCGTCGGCAGGTCCGGCTGCGTCTGGCCGGCGAGCGGCAAAAAGACTTTGATGTGTGCAGCGGCGGCATTGGCCGGGTAGTAACGCAGATCGGGAGCGGTAAAGGTAATGCGGCGCAGGTGCGGCGTCATGTCCTGTACGCGGCTGACGGCGATCAGGTAGGGGGCGCGTGAGCGAGGGGCTTCGGTAGTCACGGGATTCTCCTTATAGTTCGTTTGGCGGTGAGTATAACATGTCGTTTGATAATGAGAATTGTTTGCTAATTGAGACGAAACCGCATGTGGGCTAGGCTTAAGGTTCACTCATCCTGAAAGGGGAGGCCATATGCCCTACCACAGCACGAACGACTTGCCGGACAACGTTAAGCATGTGCTGCCGGAACATGCGCAGGCGATCTATAAAGAAGCGTTCAACAGCGCCTGGCAACAATACCGGGATCCCGATGAGCGGCGCGGTGACGACAGCCGGGAAGAGACGGCGCATAAGGTGGCCTGGGCGGCGGTCAAGCAAAGCTATCGCAAGGGCGACGACGAACGCTGGCATAAAAAGTAACGAATTATCACGCAGTAAAATCGCGCAGACATTATGTGGAGCCCGGCAATTAATATTATTGCTGCTCAGTACAAATACTTTTTCACTTTAACGCCGCTTTGTAACTTGATTGCACGTCAGGAAAAGAATAAGGTCATTCTTATAAGGCGCGGTGATTGAATTAATAAAAATCCGCAGCCGAAAATAAAACATCAAAGGTTCAGCAGTGGCGAGGGAAGGCGAGAAATCGTATTCCCGGGAGGTAATATCAGTGTTAACGCGAGATTTTCTGCAAAAAGCGGATTGCAAAACTGCATTCGGCGCTATTGAGGAGTCGTTGTTGCTGACGCCTGAACAGCGTGCAGCCTCGTTGGATTGCACCTTATCGCGCCGACCGGATCACAGCCCCGTATGGATATTCGGTTACGGTTCGCTGATGTGGAATCCAGTTTTCGAATCGGAAGAAGTGCGGCCGGCCACGCTGCAGGGCTGGCACCGGGCGTTCTGCATGCGCTTGACCGCCGGGCGCGGCACGCTGCATCAGCCGGGGCGCATGCTGGCGTTAAAAGCCGGCGGCCACACCACGGGCCTGGCGTTTCGTTTGCCGGAAAGCAAGTTGCGTGAAGAGTTGGAGCTGCTTTGGAAGCGCGAAATGGTGACCGATTGCTACGTGCCCACCTGGTGCGAGCTGCAGTTGGATGGCGGCGAGAAGGTTACTGCGTTGGTGTTCGTGATGAACCCGCAGCATCCGCTGTTTGAAGAAGACACCAGCTACCAGGTGATTGCGCCATTGATCGCCAGCGCCAGCGGCCCGCTGGGCACCAACGCGCAATATCTGTTTGCGCTGGATAACGAGTTGAAGCACCACGGCATGCAGGATGATTGCATCGGCGATCTGGTGCGCTGTGTACAGCAGTGGCTGCAGCAGAACCGCACCGGCGGCATCGGCAGCGAGGCCACCGCCTGAGGCTGCTGCGGGAATACGAACGGTGAGGGGCTCAGCATGCTGAGCCCTTTTTTATATCTAATGCCTATATTTAATAACTTAATTTCCACAGTGATTTAAGGCATGCTTTTATTGTGGTTATCTATCCCGTTATTTTTAAAGTCATTAGCTGTTTTTTGTCAGTTTCCCACCCCACCTGCGAAGCAGAATGATCGACTTAGTATTAAATTGCATAAGTAAAGGTTATTTCTTATTTGTTCAGACTCGTCGGACTCCGTATCAATATGGCTAACGCTACTGGAAGAAACAGGGAGACGGGGATGAACTTTCAACAATTAAAAATTATTCGTGAATCGGCGCGCTGCAACTACAACCTGACTGAGGTCGCCAATACGTTATTTACCTCGCAGTCCGGCGTCAGTCGGCATATTCGCGAGCTGGAAGAAGAGCTGGGCATTGAAATATTCATTCGCCGCGGCAAACGGCTGCTGGGCATGACCGAACCCGGCAAAGAGCTGTTGGTGGTGGCGGAGCGCATTCTCAACGACGCCAACAACATCCGTCGCCTGGCGGACGTTTTCAGCAGCAACGACTCGGGGCAGCTGCATATCGCAACGACGCACACTCAGGCGCGTTACAGTCTGCCGGGGGTGATCAAAGAGTTTCGCGCGCTTTATCCGCGGGTGCGGGTGGTGCTCAATCAGGGCAGCCCTGAGGAGATCGTCTCGATGTTGGCCGCCGGAGAAGCCGATATCGGCATCGCCAGCGAACGGCTGATGAGTGACGAATCGCTGGCGGCGTTCCCTTACTACCGCTGGCATCACACCATCCTGGTGCCGGAAGGGCATGAGTTGACGCGTCAGCCGCAGGTGACGCTGGAGATGCTCAGCACCTTGCCGCTGATCACTTACCGCCAGGGCATTACCGGGCGCGCGAAGCTGGATGCGGCGTTCAAAGCGGCGGGCCTGACCCCGGACATCGCGCTCAGCGCGCAGGACTCCGACGTGATTAAAACCTACGTCGAGCTGGGGTTAGGCGTGGGCGTGCTGGCGGACATGTCGTATGAAAAAGAGCGCGATCGCGGCTTGGTCAGTCTCAACGCCGAGCATTTGTTTGAGCCTAATACGGTATGGCTGGGCCTGAAACGCAGCCAGCTGCAGCGCAACTATGCCTGGCGCTTTATCCAACTGTGCAACCCGACGCTGTCGCTGACCGAAATAAAGGACAAGGTCTTCTCGTCGCAGCTGGACGCGGTGATTGATTACCAGATTTAACAGCGCGTCATTGCCCTGCCGGACCGGATTGCTTGCGGGCTAATGCGGGATCAGTCGTCGGTACGTTCGATCAGATGACGTTTACTTTTTCTGAACGGGCCGATGGCTTCCCATTCCGGGAGTTCTTCGGGGGGGCGAGGGTTGGCCATCTCCCAGCGATGGTACTGACGTAGAATCTCTATGGCGATGCGTTTTTGCTCTTGAATGGAGAGCGTCGGGTCGGTCAGATCCTTATTTTTCATTTTTGCTTCCTTTTTGCGCGTTATTTGTACGCACCTTATCACATTTGGCACCGTATTTTTCCAGCGATTGTATGTACTTTTTCAGTGCGTTGAAGCTGGTTTTACATGTCATGGTACCGGGTATCACTTCAAAGGCGGCCTGACGGGTATACAGCGCCAACACGCGGTGATTAATGGCGTGGCTGATCAGCATGTCCGGCGGAGACGCCGGCGTCAGCCCCTGCTCTTGCAGGTTCAGGCCATACAGATACAGAGCCTGCAAGCAGTTGCGCAGCATATTGCCTTTCAGTGGATGTTGCGTTTCGCGCAAGGAGAAATTCTCCAGCGCGACAAGTTCGATAACGTTCTCGGCCTGGAGATAACGGCACAGACAAAAGCCTGCACGGCTCAGCGGGCTGGTTATTCGCCGGTAGACAAAAGCGAAACTTATGGGCATTTGGGCATGATATTTAAAGAGAGAGCGCCAATTTAACGTATGGCCGTTTTTTCTGCCTTTTTGCCAGCGCCGGTCTTGTACCGTCAGACGAGTCATAAAGAGATCCGACTCAAGCAGCACGCTGTTCATATCTGCCAATGTTTGCTCTATCGCTCTCTCATGCCGGAGTGAGAAGCCATTTTCTGATGGATGGTTTTCCATTTGCCCGTCCTTTGGGTGACCGAGCTCACGTTAATCACCCGATGAAACAGACTCAAACCTCGACTTTCATCGCTGCGAATCGCGCCGCAAAGACAATGGGCAATTGCTGCGAGGTGCCGCGAGAGTGCGATCGGCCGCGCAATCCTTGCTCTAATAATCAAAACCCCATCTATATACATAAAAAGAATATCTATAGTGATTTAAGTACCTTCAGCTGCCGATCGCGCTCGCATACACTCGCGAAATTATTATAAATTCCATCCGCTTGGAGAGTTTCAGATGAAAGCGCTCGTTCCTTCTTTGCTGTTTTTGGCCGTGGCGGCCAGCGTTGACGTACAGGCGGCGACGCCGGCCAACACGTTGGTGATCGCGCAGTCTATCGATGACGTGGTCAGCTTTGACCCGGCTCAGGGATTTGAGTTAACCACGGTGCAGTCGTTCAACAGCCTGTATCAACGTCTGATCCAGTCCGATCCGCACAATCCCGTCGATCTCAAACCGACCCTGGCCAGCCGTTGGCAGGCCGGCGCCGATAACCGCAGCCTGACCTTCAGCCTGCGCCCGGACGCCAAATTCGCCAGCGGCAACCCGCTGCGGCCGGAGGACGTGATCTTTTCGCTTTCACGGGTGGTGAAACTCAATCTCGAACCGTCGTTTATCCTGACGCAGCTGGGCTGGAACGCGAAGAACGTGGATCAACACCTGACCAAGGTGGATGACCATACGGTAAAAATCAGCTGGGATGAAAACGTCAGCCCGGCCTTCGTGCTCAGCCTGCTGTCGGCGCCGGTATCCTCGATCGTCGACGCCAAAGAGGCGCTGGCGCATCAGCAGGGCGACGATCTGGGGCACCAATGGTTGAACAGCCACTCCGCCGGCAGCGGCCCTTACAAAATCCGCACCTATGTGCCGCACGAAGTGGTGGTGTTGGACGCGAACCCCGGCTCGCCGGAAGGGGCGCCGACGTTGAAAACCATCCTGATCAAAAACGTGCCCGATCCGGCCGCGCGCCGTTTGCTGATCGAGCAGGGCGATGCCGATATCGCCCGCAACCTGGGGGCGGACCAGATGGCGGCCCTGAAGGGCAAGGCGGGCGTCAAACCGTTGGCCATTCCTTACGCCTCGCTTTATTTCCTGCAGTTCAACGCCAAGGCGTCGCCGGCGCTCGGCAACCCGGCGTTTTGGGAGGCGGCGCGCTGGCTGTTCGATTACCAAGGCATCGCCGACGATCTGCTGAAAGGGCAGTTCCAGAGCCATCAGGCATTCTTGCCGGACGGTTATCTGGGCGCGCTCAAGGATAGGCCGTACAGCTTCAATCCGCAGAAAGCCAAAGAAATACTGGCTAAAGCGGGGCTGAGCAACGTCAGTTTCCGTCTGGACGTCAACAACCAGCCGCCGTACCTGGATATCGCTCAGGCGCTGCAGGCCAGTTTTGCTCAGGGCGGCGTGAAGGTCGAACTGGTGCCGGGCATCAGCTCACAGGTCTCCACCAAGGTGAAAGCGCTTAACTACGATGCGACGCTGACCTCCTGGGGGCCGGATTACTTCGACCCCAACACCAACGCGGCCGCCTTTGCCTACAACCCGGAGGACGGCAGCAAGACGCTGGCCTGGCGAGCCAACTGGCAGATCCTGGCGCTGAGCAAGTTGACGCTGGCCGCCACCGCGGAAAACGACACCGCCAAACGGGTGGCCGACTACCAGCAACTGCAAAAACAGGTGCAGCAAAGCTCGCCGTTTGTCATCGGCCTGCAGGCGCGCAGCCTGATCGCGGTGCGTGACAACCTCAAGGGCTATGTGCAGGGCATCAACCCTGACATGGTGTTCTACAGCAAGGTCAGCAAGTAATGGCCGCTGAACTCTCCGCCTCCGCCGGGCTAGCCCGGCGGTATTGGCGCTGGGGCGGGCGGCTGCTCGGCGGCGTGTTGTCGCTGGCGTTAACGCTGCTCGGCCTGCTGCTGTTCACCTTTATGCTGTCGCACCTGGCGCCGATCGATCCGGCGCTGCAGGTGGCGGGCGATCACGCCAGCGAAGCCACCTATGCGCAGGTGCGTCATGACCTGGGGCTGGATCAGCCGCTGCCGGTGCAATTTTGGCGCTATCTGGTGCACCTGGCGCACGGCGATCTGGGCATTTCGCGCATTACCGCCCAGCCGGTGCTGACCGATCTGTTGCGTACCTTCCCGGCAACGGTGGAACTGGCCACCTGCGCCATTATTCTCGGCGCGTTAGGCGGCATTACGCTGGCGTTTCTGGCGGTGCTCAAACCGGGAAGCTGGCTGGATAATGCGGCGCGGTTGCTGTCGCTGGTGGGTTATTCGGTGCCGATTTTCTGGTTGAGCCTGCTGGGGCTGCTGCTGTTCTACGCCACGCTGCACTGGTCGGCGGGGCCGGGGCGCCTGGATGACATTTACTTATACAGCATGGAGCCGCGTACGGGTTTCGTGTTGATTGACAGCTGGCTGTCCGGCGATCGCGAGATGTTCTACAACGCCATCAGCCACCTGTGGCTGCCGGTCGTGGCGCTGGCGCTGCTGTCGATGGCGGGCATCACCCGGCTGCTGCGCGCGGCGATGCTGGAAGAGTGCAACAAGGAATACGTGACGCTGGCGCGCTCCAAAGGCGCCGGCCGCCTGCGCATTCTGCTGCGCCACGTGTTTCCCAACGTGCTGGGGACGTTGATCACCGTACTGTCTCTCTCCTATGCCAGCCTGCTGGAGGGCGCGGTATTGACCGAAACGGTGTTCGCCTGGCCCGGCGTCGGGCGCTATCTGACCTCGGCGCTGTTTGCCGCCGACACCCCGGCGATCCTCGGCGCCACGCTGCTGATCGGCACCTGTTTCGTGCTGTTGAATACCCTGGCCGATGCCTTGACCTATCTAGTGGATCCGCGAACCCGATGAGCCAATATCTCTCTGAACACGAACCGCAAAGCGAG
This sequence comes from Serratia sp. TSA_130.1, assembly GCF_052691795.1. Lineage (NCBI taxonomy): Bacteria > Pseudomonadati > Pseudomonadota > Gammaproteobacteria > Enterobacterales > Yersiniaceae > Serratia > Serratia sp. TSA_130.1. Next base: position 463,866 of record NZ_JBQZFS010000001.1, on the reverse strand, counting down.
CCGGCCGTCGGCTATCGCACCGGTCAGCGGCTGACCACGCTGACGCTCGGCGCAGCGCTGGTGGCGATCCTGATCGTCACCGCACTGCTGGCCCCGTGGCTGGCGCCTTTCGATCCCAATTTGCAGCATATCGAGCTGCGGCTGCTGCCGCCTTCCGCCACGCATTGGTTGGGCACCGACGGTTTCGGCCGCGACTTGCTCTCCCGCGTGATTTACGGCGCGCGGCCGACGCTGATTCTGGTGTCGCTGATTCTGGTGCTGACCATTCCTATCGGTCTGCTGGTGGGCATCTGCGCCGGTTATCTCGGCGGCTGGGCAGAACGCATCTTGATGCGTCTGACCGATATTTTCCTGTCGTTGCCGAGCCTGGTGATCGCGCTGGCGTTCGTGGCGGTGATGGGGCCGGGGCTGATGAACGGCGCGCTGGCGCTGGCACTGACCAGCTGGCCGGCCTTTGCCCGCCAGGCGCGGGCCGAAACGCTGGCGCTGCGCCGCAGCGATTATCTGGCGGCGGCGCGCATGCAGGGCATCAACGGGCTGCGGCTGATGGTCGGCCACATTTTACCTTTATGCCTGCCCAGCGCGGTGGTGCGCGCGGCGCTGAGCCTGGGCGGCATCATCCTGTCCGCCGCCGGTCTGGGGTTCCTCGGCATGGGCGTCGCGCCGCCGACCGCCGAATGGGGCTCGATGGTGGCCGAAGGCAGTAAAGTGATTTTCGATCAATGGTGGGTCGCCGCCGCACCGGGCGGGGCGATCCTGTTCGCCAGCCTGGCCTTTAACCTGCTGGGCGATGGCCTGCGCGATAAAATGGATCCTCGTCATGGGCACTGATAACACCTTATTGACCGTTGAACGTTTGGCGATCGGCGTGCCGGGGCCGCAGCCGGCGGCGCTGGTGAAGAATATTTCGTTCAGCATGGGGCGGGAGCGGCTGGCGCTGGTCGGTGAGTCCGGCTCCGGCAAATCGTTGACCGCGCGTGCGCTGATGGGGCTATTGCCGCCGCCGTTGCAGCTGCGGGCGCAGCGCCTGACGCTGGGCGACGAAGACTTGACGCGCCTGAGCGAGCGCCAGTGGAGCCGCCTGCGCGGCGACCGGGTGGCGATGGTGATGCAAGATCCCAAGCATGCGTTGAATCCCAATCAGCCGATTGGCCGTCAGGTGGAGGAGCCGCTGGTGTTGCATGCCAAGCTGAGCCGCGCCGAGCGGCGTGAAAAAGTGCTGGAGATGCTGGCGGCGGTGGGCTTGCCCGATCCGGCGGCGCTGTGTCGCCGCTATCCGCATCAGCTCTCCGGCGGGATGGGGCAGCGGGTGATGCTGGCCATCGCCCTGATCAACGATCCGCAGCTGCTGATTGCCGACGAACCCACCTCGGCGTTGGATCACCAGATGCGCGATCAGGTGCTGCAGCTGATAGAAAATCTGGTGGCGCAACGTAATATGGGGCTGATCCTGATCAGCCACGATCTGCAGCAGGTGGCGCACCACTGCGAGCGGGTACTGGTGATGTACAAAGGCGAGCTGTTGGATCAGCTGCCGGCAGCAGAGCTGGCGCAGGCCACGCACCCTTATACTCGCACGCTGTGGGCGTGTCGGCCGAGCCGCGAGACGCGCGGCAAGCCGCTGCCGGTGCTGGATCGCGCGCTGCTGGAGGCATTGAAATGAGCGTGATTGCACTGGAGAACCTCAGCGTCAGCCATCGTCAGGGCTATGAACAGCGCGCCGTGGTACACGACGTTAACCTGCGTATCGAACCGGGCGAGTGCTTCGGCCTGGTGGGGCCTTCCGGCTGCGGCAAGTCCTCGCTGCTGTGGGTGTTGGCCGGGCTGAACGACAGCTGGCGCGGCGGTTTTGAACTGCTCGGGCGGCGGTTGCAGCCGGGGCAGGCGTTCACCGGCGAACTGCGGCGTGAAGTGCAGATGGTGTTTCAGGATCCTTATGCTTCGCTACACCCCAAGCACCGGCTGTTGCGCACGTTGTCGGAACCGCTCAAACTGCTGCAAGAAAGCGACATCGAACGCAAAATCAGCGCGGGCTTTCGCCAGGTAGGATTGGATCCGCGCCTGCTGGCTCGCTATCCACATCAGCTGTCGGGCGGCCAACGGCAGCGCGTGGCGATCGTGCGCGCCTTGCTGTTGCGGCCGAAGCTGCTGCTGCTGGATGAGCCGACCTCGGCATTGGACATGTCGGTGCAGGCGGAGATCCTCAACTTGCTCAACGAGCTGAAACAGGCGGGCGATCTGACTCTGGTGCTGGTCAGTCACGATGCGGATGTGATCGACCATATGTGCGATCGCGCGGTGGCGATGGCGCACGGCCGTCTCCTTGCCTGAGCCAATGCCCGTCAATGCGGCGGGCATATCCATCTTGGTAATAAATAAAGCAATTTATCGTCGTTCTTCTGTTAATTCTTACCCCCTACACTCGAAAAACAACGCAACCGCGTGATTGTGGAGAGTGTATCGATGAAACGGTTAATCCCAACCTTATTATATGGCGCGCTGGCGACCGCTTTCGGCGCGCAGGCCGCCACCCCGCCGGATACCTTGGTGGTGGTCAGTTCGCTCGAGGGCATCATCAGCCTCGATCCGGCAGAGAGCTTTGAAACCGTCAGCTCGGCCAATCTGGTCAATCTCTATCAGCGCCTGGTGGCGTCGGATCGCGGTGCGCCGCAAAAGCTGGCGCCGGACGCCGCCGCCCGTTGGCAAGCGGGCGCCGATGGGCGCAGCCTGATCTTTACCCTGAAGCCGCAGCAACGTTTCGCTTCCGGCAATCCGCTGCGTCCCGAGGACGTGATTTACTCACTGGTGCGTGCGGTGAAGCTGAATAAGGCGCCGTCCTTTATTCTCGCTGAGTTTGGCTGGACGCCGGATAACGTCGAGCAGCAGCTGAAGAAGATCGGGGATAACCAGGTGCAGCTCAGTTGGTCGGCCAACATCGGCAGCGAGCTGGCGCTGCGGCTGCTGACGGCGAACGTGGCTTCGATCGTGGATGAGAAGCTGTTGAGCGAACACGCGCAGCAGGGGGACTTCGGGAACGCCTGGCTGCGCAACCATTCGGCCGGCGGCGGCCCGTATCGGGTGAATAACTATGTGCCGCATGAGGCGCTGCTGTTTGGCCGCAACGACTACGCGCCGTCGCCGGCCCGGCTGAAAACGGTGTTATTCAAGAACGTCAGCGATGCCGGCACCCGCCGTTTACTGTTGCTGAAGGGGGATGCTGACGTGGCCTACGATCTGGGCGCTGACCAGTTCGACTCGCTGCGCAAAGCGCCGGGCGTGCGCATTGAGCAAGCCGATGCGCCCAAGGTGTATTACCTCGGTTTCAATACCGGCAGCAAAGACAACCCGGCGCTGGGCAATCCGGCGCTGTGGCAGGCGGCGCGCTGGTTGGTGGATTATCAGAGCATCGCCGAACGGTTGCTGAAAGGGCAATATCGCGTGCATCAGGCCTTCTTGCCGCAGGGATTGGACGGTGCGCTCGACGAGCGGCCGTTTAAGCTCGATGTGGACAAGGCCAAACAGATCCTGCGCGATGCCGGCATCAACGAGGGCACAAGCATCAGCCTGATCGTCATCAACCAGCCGCCGTATACCGACATCGCGCAGGCGCTGCAGGCCAGCTTTGCGCAGGCTGGGCTGCGGCTGGACATTCATCCGGTGGTGGAGAGCGATCTGTGGGGCAAGATGCGCGGCCGCGATTTCCAGGCGATCTTCACCTATTGGGGCGCCGACTATCTGGATCCGAACACCAACGCCAGCGCCTTTGCCTACAATGTGCCGGGCGGGCCGAAGACCCTGGCCTGGCGCACCCAGTGGAGCATTCCCGCCATCAGCGCGGAAACGCGTGCGGCGGCTGCGGAAGGCGACAGCGCAGCGCGCAGCGCACGTTACGCCGCGCTGCAACGGGAACTGCAGGCCAGTTCGCCTTATGTGCTGGCGCTGCAGGGGCAAACGCTGGTGGCATTACGGGACAATGTTAAAGATGCCCGGGTGGATATCGCCAACAGCATGCTGTATTTGGATCGGGTGAATAAAACGCAGCCGTGAACGAAAAATGCCCCCTCGCCGCCGAGAGGAGAGGGGGCCTGGCCGGTGTTAACGCGGCGAGCTCACCACGGCGTGCCGGCGAGATTCAGCTTATTGAGGATTGTCGGCAGGCTGTCGGTCACCAGCGCCTGCAGATCGCCGTACCAAAACTGCTGCACGCCGACCTGGTTGATATACAGATAGGACGCGATGCCCAGCGAGAAGCACAGCAACGTTAGCAGCACCCGGCTTACCGCGTCTTTCAGATTGCCGCATACCATCACCATAAAGATCAGCACGAAGATCATCATGTTGAATGAATAGCGGTTGGCCACCTCTTCAAAGCTGATGGTGGCGAAGAACACCGCGCAGTTATAAAGGAACATCAGGCGCACGGCATAGGCGGCTTGTACAAACTGAGGCGATGGCGTGCGGAACTTGTAGCGGGCGAATTGATACAGCGCCTCCACCACGCCGACGTACAGCAGCGTGATTTGGATTTTGCGCACCGGGTTATTACCGAAGTCGCCGCTGACGTAGGCTTCGGCGCGCGAGGCCAGAAAGTCGTTGCCGACGACGGCGATCAGTTTAGGCATCAGCACCGCGCCGCCGAGGTAACAGGCGGCGAACAGCGCCAGCACCGGCAGGGTGCCCACGGTGCGCCAGCGCGCGGGCAGCAGCAGATAGGGCAGAAACAGGAAAGCGGAAAAATGGCTGAAGGACGCCATCACGATCCAGAGCAGCATGCGGCCGCGGTGCTGTTCCGACACGGCCAGCACCAGGAAAGAGAGCGCCAGCCCCTGCCGCAACAGGTTGCCGTACAGCCCTTGGAAATTGTACTGGCAGCAGAACAAAAACAGGATCACGGCAAAGTAAGTGCGCGACAGGCGGTAAACGCCCAGCGCCAGCAGCGAAAAGCTGATAAGGAAGAAGGCGGCGAATGCGCCATTACCGACGCCAAACCAGGTGGCAGTCAGTTTAAACAACAGGTGCGAGACAAAGTCGGTGCCGGAAAACTGCGCCAGCCAGTCCATCAGGCCGTAGCCGCTGTACTGCTGCATCTCAAGGTAGTAGTTCACCTTGTCGTTCATCACCGGCTCGAGGTTCTTCGTCGCCAGCGGCACCGCGGATATCACGGTCAGCAGCAGGAAGGCGGTGAGATTCAGCACGCGATCGGGTTGCTGGCGCAGCAGCATAAAGGCGGCGATCAAGCCGCTGCAAATCACCAACGATAAATAGGGGGCGAACCAAACGCCTGTGATGGCGACGGCGCCCAGCAGCAGCCATTGCACGGAAGAATGCGCCTGTTCGCTGTCGGGAAGGGCGGCGAGTGGCCTGACCGGGTTTTGCATGGGATGCTCCATGGCGTGATCCAGCTGGGGAACATAACACCGGGGCCTAAAGGGACACAGTGAGTTTTGGTGAAATAGGCAAAATTTCACCGGGTTATCATCCCTTGCCGGCAGCGGAAAAATGGCCGTCGGCGAGGCTGGGTAAAAACGGTGCGAAATGCGCAGAACCGCGTTCTGCCTCGATTTCATGTGGGGTTGATGCTGTGAAATAAATGAAATTCCACTGCGGGCCAGGTGAGCCGGGACCGGTCAGCAGGCATAGCCAGCCGGCCGCCGCTAACCCGATACCGAAAGGTTGCGGCGTTCGCCAGGCTCGGCGGTTGTGCAGGCCACGCGCCAACGCGACGCCCAATCCGAACGCCGCCGCCAGAAAGACCAGCAGCGGCAACATCGTCCAGCCGAGCCAGGCGCCCAGCGCCGCCAGCAGTTTGAAATCGCCCTGGCCGATGCCGTCACGCCGCTGCGTCAGCCGGTAGAGCGCATTGAGCAGCCATAACGCGCCGTAACCGGCGACGGCACCCAGCACGGCGTCTTCCAGCGGCGCCCAGCGAGCGTCAAGGTTGCATAGCAGCCCACCCCACAGCAGCGGCTGAGTCAGTCGATCCGGCAGCCACCGATGGCGCCAGTCCAGCCAGACCAGGGCGATCAGGAGCGCCGCGGCCGGCACTAACCCCCATCGAGGCGCTGCAGCCAGGCTCAGGGGCAGCGTCGCCAACGCCAGCCCCAGTGCCGTCAGCAGCGGCCCCCGAAGGCGCAACCTCTGTGGGCGACCGTTGACACCCTCCACGCGTTCCAGCCACGTGATGAGCGCGAAGGCGATCAGGCCCGCCGACAGCAGCGCGGTGAAAAACAGCGCGTGCCACAGTAAAGAAAACAACATCCGGACTCCGCCAGTCGTAGAACAGACGGCTAAAATAACGGCAAAATGCGTATTTCATCAGGGGAAAACGCGGTCGGTTGTGAGGAATGCGCAGGCGTTCGCATCGCCACGCTGCGTATTGCAGGGGTGTACAATGCCCTGCGCGGTGGCGCGCAGCCGCGGGGTACTGTGCTTTTTATCGGCAAAATCGGCGCTAAAATGCGGTGAATTCACCTGGCGGCCGGAATGGATCGGTAAAGGGTACAAGTGACGACGTCACTGGGGAGCGATTGGGGTTTATCCTATTGTTTCTGCTCGCCAAGCCGTTAGGCTATGAGGATATAGGCGCTCCCGCCGGGCCGGGGGCGTGAGGTTTTTCAGCGCTGTCGCGGGAATGGCGGCGGCAAAGCAGTGGGTTGGCGTGCTCCAGGAAGGAGGGAAGCCAACGGTGTCATGAAAGACGTTATTCAGGCAGTACTCATCAAGACTAAAAAACGATTCTGGCGCCGACGCCAGACGGCGTGGCTGGCCGGACCGCTGGTGTGGCTGGCCGGCGCGGCGCCCGCGTGCGCCGAATCCCCACCGGCGCCGGACAGCGTTATCTCTTCCGAACAGGCCGGCGCAGATCCGGCGGCGAACTTGCCCGAACTGGGCGGTGCGCCCGACGATGCCGCGCGCGAGAAGCAGTGGGCCGAGATGGCCAAACAGCTCGGCGAAAAAGATCTGAACAACGTTTCACGTCAGCAGATGCGCAGCCGCGCTGAAGATTATTTGCTGGGGCAGGCGACTGGCGCGCTGCAGCAACAGGCGCAAGAACTGCTGTCTCCGTTGGGAACCGCCCGGCTGTCGCTGAAGATGAACGGCGAGGGCGATTTTACCGGCAGCAACGGCCAGCTCTTCAGCCCGTTGTACGACGTCGATGGGTTGTTGACCTACAGCCAAATCGGCTGGCTGCAGCAAAGCACCGGGGCGCTCGGCAATGTCGCGCTGGGGCAACGCTGGATCGCCGGTGACTGGCTGCTGGGTTACAACACGGCGCTCGACAGCGATTTCGCCCGGCAGCGCAATCGCGGCAGCGTGGGGGCGGAAGCCTGGGGGGACTACCTGCGTTTCTCCACCAACTATTACTATCCGCTGTCGGCGCTGTCGCAACAGCCCGGCGATGGGGTATTTTTCAACCGTCCGGCGCGCGGTTACGACATCACGACGCAGGGCTATTTGCCGTTCTATCGCCAAATCGGCGGTTCGCTCAGCTATGAACAGTACCTGGGCGAGAATGTCGATCTGTTCGGCAGCGGCAAGAAACAGAACGATCCGCGCGCGATGCAGCTGGGGCTCAACTATACCCCGGTGCCGCTGGTGACGATGAAGGCGTTGCATAAGATTGGTGCGGGCGGGCAGAGCCAGGATCAGGTGGAATTGGCGCTGAGCTACCGTCTCGGGGTGCCGCTGGTCAAGCAGATTTCGCCGGAGTATGTGGCGCAGGCCAAGTCGCTGCGCGGCAGCCGCTACGATCCTGTCGAACGTAAAAACGTGCCGGTGCTGGAGTTCCGCCAGCGCAAGACGCTGCAGGTGTTCCTGGCCACGCCGCCGTGGAGCCTGCAGGCGGGGGAAACCGTGCCGCTGGTGTTGGAAATCAAGGCGTTGCACGGGATTTCTCACGTCAGCTGGCAGGGGGATACGCAGGCGCTGAGCCTGACACCGCCGCACAATGCCAACGACCCGCAGGGCTGGACGGCGATCGTGCCGCCGTGGGATGACGCCCCGGGCGCCGCCAACAGCTATCGGCTGTCGGTCACGCTGGAGGACGACAAACAGCAGCGCGTGACGTCCAACTGGATAGAACTGAAAGTGGCGCCGCCGCTGACGGCGACCGCCGGTGATGAAGCGGATCAGCCGCCGATCCAAACCCTGACGCCGCCGCCGATCCCGGCGCAAACCGGGCCGCTGTACGGCGACGATTAACCGTTTTTACCCTGCAACACCCACACGGCGGCCTCGACGCGGGATTTCAGCTTCATCTTTTTCAGCAGGTGTTTGACGTGTACCTTGACGGTGCTTTCCGTGATGGTCAGGCGGCGGGCGATCAGCTTGTTCGGCAGCCCCTGGGCGATCAGCTTCAGGATATCCCGTTCGCGCGGCGTCAGTTGCTGAATATCGCGCTCGGCGCTCGGGCGGTTTTCCCGCAGGCTGGCGGCGAGGATCGGCGTCAGCGTTTCGCTGAGCACCATCTGCCCGGCCGCCGCCTGATGCAGCGCCTTAAGCAGATCCTCCGGCTCCATGTCTTTCAGCAGATAGCCATCGGCGCCCCGCTTGAGCGCGCTGACGACGTCGTCTTCATGGTTGGATACGCTGAACACCACGATGCGCCCCGACAGGTCGGTCTGGCGCAGGCGATCCAGCGTTTCCAGCCCGTTGATGCCGGGCATGTTCAGGTCGAGCAGGATCAGATCCGGATCGTGCTGCTCCGCCAGCGCGACCCCTTGTTCACCGTTGCTGGCCTCGGCGATGACCTGCAGGCGAGCGTCCATGCCGATCAGCTGTTTTACGCCGTTGCGCAGCATGGGGTGGTCGTCGATCAGTAAGATGGTGGCGGCGGTTTCTGTCGTCATGGTGTCTCCGTTAGTCGATGGCGTGGTTATCCGGCGTGAAGCTGACCCGTACCTCGGTGCCGCCGCCGCTGCGCGGTAAAATGTCGCAGCGGCCGTGCAGGCTCTTGGCGCGATCGCGCATGATGATCAAGCCGTAATGGTCGGGGCGAGAGGTCTCGGCCGGCAGGCCGCGTCCGTTGTCGCATACGCTCAGGGTCACTTCGCCGCGTTTATTGATGACCTGAATGCTTACCTCGCTGGCGGCGGCATGCTTAAGGATGTTGCTGAGCGCCTCGCGGGCGATCTGCAGCAGGTGTATGGCCTGATAGGCCGGCACCGTGCGCGGCCCCAGCTGATAATCGAGGCTGATGGTCAGGCCCAGTTTGGGGTTGAACTCCGCCACCGTCGATTGCAGCGCCGCCAGCAGACCCGGTTCGGTCAACTGCAGACGGAAGGTGGTCAGCAGTTCGCGCAGTTGGCGATAGGCGCCGTTCAGCTCTTCACGCATCTGTTGCACCAGCGCCTGGCTGGCGGCAGAGAGCGTTTCCCCCTGCATCTGCAGACAGGCGATCTGCATTTTCAGGCAGGAGAGCGATTGGGCGATGGAGTCGTGCAGCTCGCGGGCGATCGCCGCCCGCTCCTCCATCAGCATCAACTGCTGCTGGTGGTCGACCTGACGTTCGATGGCCAGCACGCTGGTCAACTGTTCCACCAGGGTATTGATCAGTTGGCGATGTTCATCGTTCAGCGGTTGCTGCGGCGCATATTGCGCCACGATCACGCCGTAGTCGCCGAGCTTGTCGCTCAGGCTCCAGCTCAGCGACGGATTGTTGGGGTACTGGCGGTCGCTGTCGTTCAGGCAGGCGCTGCATACCGGGTTATGGCAATGCTCCGGCCTTAGCGGTTGGTTGCCGCTCAGCTGCAGCAGCGGTTCCCGGCTGTCGTTTTCATACAGCCGCACCTGAATGGCGCGCAGCGGCGTCAGGGTTTGCAATTGGTTGAGCAGCGGCGTCAGGCGACTGCACAGCGGCTCGCTGGCGTGCAGCTGGCGGCTGGCGCGATAGAGGAAGCTCAGCACCTGATTTTTCTGCTGCAGGTCGGCGGTCTTCTCGGCCACGCGCTGCTCCAGCCCGCTGTAGGTGGCCGACAGCTCGTCGGACATGGTGTTCAACGCGCCGCCGAGCGATGCCATTTCATCCTGATGGCCGCGCTGCGCAAAGCGGCGGCTAAAATCACCGCGGCCTACCGCCAAGGCCATCTCCACCAGTTGCCGCCAGGGATGCAGCAACCGGCGCCGCAGGTAGCAGGTGGTGCCGATCAACAGCAGCAGCGTCAGCGCAATAAAGCCGGCCTGCACCAGCGTCACCATCAGCAGGCGGCGTTCGGTTTGCCTGTCGATATCCGACACCAGCTTATCCAACAACCGCACGAAGTGCGCGACCTGGGGCGCGGCGTCGGCCGGCTGCTGCGCGCTGCGCAGGCGAGGTTGCAGCGTCTGTTGCCAATAGTCGCGCAGGGCGTTGAAAGGCTGCGTCAACCCTTCCTGCTCCACCGAACGCTGCAGGTCGGGGCTATTTTCGTCGCGCTCCAGTTCCCGGATCAGCGCTTCGTGCCGTTCATCCAGCGGCACCTGCGCCAGCAGCCGGTAGCTTTGCATGCGCAGCGAGCCGGCCTTGTTGATGGCGTGCGCGTTGCCCTGAATGCTTTGCGACATCCAGGCGGAAATCCCCATGCCGGCCACGCCCAGCATGCCCGACAGCAACATCAGCAGGGCGACCTGATTCACGATCGAAAGCGGGGCCAACAGGCGTTTCATAAGTGCGGATTCCTGGCGTTTGGCGCCGCTGAAGCTCAGGGGCGAAGGCGGCGATGGGGCTAAACAAGTCACGATTCAGCCGTATTTTTGATTATCCCTGCGCATAACCCCATACCTCGAATGAAGTACCCATTAGTTTCCAGGGGGGCGTCGAGACGGCAAGGAAACGAAAGTGATAGTGATTAGTTGATTGATTTAAATAGATTTAATTTTTGGTTAGGGCGTACCCCTAAGGGGATGAAGGCGCTATTTCCGCCGCCAACTACTTGCATGCGGGTTGATATACATCAACTTTGCCGCCGGGGCCGCCCCCTAGGGTGTGCGGAATGATCCCCCGTGTCTGAGGTTTTTATGTCGCAACTTGCAACGCCTTCATCAAAGAAAACCGGTGCGCTGATTCAGGACTGGCGCCCTGAAGACAGCGCTTTTTGGCAGCAGCGTGGCCAGCGCATCGCCACCCGCAACCTATGGATTTCCATTCCCTGTCTGCTGCTGGCCTTCTGCGTCTGGATGCTGTTCAGCGCCGTCGCGGTCAACCTGAACAAGGTCGGCTTCAATTTTACCACCGACCAGCTGTTTCTCCTGACGGCGCTGCCGTCGGTCTCGGGCGCCATTTTGCGCGTACCGTATTCCTTCGTGATCCCGTTGTTTGGCGGCCGTCGCTGGACCGCCATCAGCACCTGCTTCCTGCTGGTGCCCTGCCTGTGGCTCGGGTTTGCGGTGCAGGACAGCAGTACGCCGTACAGCGTGTTCGTCATTATTTCCCTGCTGTGCGGTTTCGCCGGCGCCAACTTTGCCTCCAGCATGGCCAACATCAGCTTCTTCTTCCCGAAAGCGCGTCAGGGCGGGGCGTTGGGGCTCAACGGCGGGTTGGGCAATCTGGGCGTCAGCGTCATGCAGCTGGTCGCGCCGCTGGCGATTTCCTTCAGCCTGTTCGGCCTGTTTGGCGGCACGGCGCAAAACCAGGTGGAGGGGGGCCAGCTGTGGCTGGAAAACGCCGCCTGGATCTGGGTGCCGTTCCTGCTGGTCGGCACGTTGGCGGCCTGGTTCGGCATGAACGATCTGGCGGCGGCCAAGGCATCGCTGCGTCAGCAACTGCCGGTGCTCAAGCGTGGGCATCTGTGGATGCTGAGCCTGCTGTATCTCGCGACCTTTGGCTCTTTCATCGGTTTCTCCGCCGGCTTCGCCATGCTGTCGAAGACGCAGTTCCCCGACGTGGTGATCTTGCATTACGCGTTTTTCGGGCCGTTCCTGGGGGCGCTGGCGCGGCCGGTCGGCGGCGCGTTGTCTGACCGTTTCGGCGGTGTGCGGGTGACGTTGATCAACTTTGTGGTCATGGCCGTTTTTGCCGCGCTGTTGTTCCTGACCTTGCCGAGTGCGGGCGAGGGCGGGTCGTTCATCGCCTTCTACGGTATCTTTATGGTGCTGTTCCTCACTGCGGGGCTGGGCAGCGGATCGACTTTCCAAATGATCGCCGTTATTTTCCGCAAAATCACCGTCGATCGCGTTAAAGCGGCCGGCGGCAGCGATGAAAGCGCGCAGCGTGAGGCGGTAACCGATTCCGCCGCCGCATTGGGCTTTATCTCGGCGATTGGCGCCGCCGGCGGCTTCTTCATTCCGCAGGCCTTTGGCACCTCACTGGCGCTGACCGGTTCACCTGCGGGCGCGATGAAAGTGTTCCTGGTGTTTTACATTTTGTGCGTCGTGATCACCTGGGCGGTGTATGGCCGCAAGAAAAAAGCCTGAGTGTCAAACGACTTTCTCTATCCCTCCCGACAGGGGAGGGATATTTCGTTCATACCGAAACTTCTCTCTTCTCCTCCTCAGTGAAATTTTCTGCCTTTAGGTAAAATTCTCACCCCCGCTTGCCGTTTTTTTCTTTTTTTATAGTTATATCTCTCAATGTATGAATCCTTTCTCACAAAAGGTTTATATTATTCACGCGGTTTTTTCGTTTTGTTGAGCGTGTTCTTACTATTAAACAATTAATGCTTTTTCCTGCGTTTAAATGAAATTGCTTAGGAGAATACCTAATTGATGTGCGTATTATAAAATCAGCAATAGGGTTTTGTCTTAGATGCTGCGCCCGTTGGATGGAATGAACGCCGGAGTTAAATCAGATAACTCTCATTCTGTTTTTTCCGTCTTTTTGTAGTCTATCTGACGTTCAGATTAGGTGGAAAAACAGAATGAATTCAGGGCGAAGAATGAAATTTCACAATTTCATTCGATTAACAATCAAGCAACGCCGTTAGTTTTTTCTTTCTAAATCAAAGAGGTGCTAGTTTGAATTTTACGGTAGCCAGGAAAGAAATCCATGTTACCAACAGGGAAATAGAGTCGTTTGGATAAACGGAACATCCTGAATCAGGCTTAATGTAAAAAATGAAATCAGAAAATTTTTATAAAAGCCAATATCCGATGAATGCAACCTGTTGAGTTTACATTTAATTTCTTGAACATTTTTTGATATTTCTATACAAAGTGTGCAGGACAGGCACGCTAAGGAAATTAAAAGTGAATCTTGATAAAAGAATAAAGATTAGGAATCTCGATGTTCTGACTCCTGCCGGGGAGAAATTCCGTCTGCGTTGGAAGGAGTATCAAATTCTTTCGCTGCTTGTCGCCAGATCCCCCGAGCTGGTTACCCGAACGGAAATTATAGAAAATATCTGGAAAGGAACCTATTGTTCAGATTCAACGATAAATCAAACAATTAAATCCATTCGTCAGAAAATTAGCGATTCGGAACACACGCTTATCAGAACCATTCCACGCTTGGGTTACAAGGTGGAAAGTCAAGCGGCTTTTCACTTTATATCTGAAGATGAAGACTACGCCGATGATGATATATTAAACGGTAACGATGATATTGACGTTGATATTCAAGCGGAACTTTCTGAAAGTGAAAATGAATCGCCTGTAGCCAACGACGAGAAAATAGTTAAGCCGCGTAAATCGACCCTCGTTTCTGCGCCTGTTGCGGCGATGGATTCCTCTCAAGATCCGGCGCATGAAAAGAAGTCGCTATCCGTGCGCCGCTTTTTCAGCGTGCCTGCCAGTCGCGTGGTGAAATACCTGACGGTGTTCGCCTCGTTACTGGTTATTTCACATTTTTCATATGTCCTGGGCAACCAAACCCGTCCGCCGGTGATCAATGATATTCAGAACAACACGCGCGTGGTGTTGACGCTGACGCTGAATAATCCCCATACCAACAGCCCGCAAACGCTGTTCTGTCTGTACCAGGGAGAGAACATGGATCAGGCCACCATCGAATGTGTCGATCCTAAACAAGGCCAGCTGAAATTGCCGGTAAAATATGAGACCTCTTCCTCCACCGGTAAAGGTCGGATTAATCTCATATTGCCGAATAAAACCTTGCAATATCAAGTTGCTTACGATGTTAAAAATTAGCGCTGAATGAGGTTTTATCTATAGCGATAATTTTACATTTGATGAAATCTTTTATTTCATTATTTGTTATTTGAAAGCCAGGTTCGATTTGTCCAGTCTGGAACTCATTACCTAACGCGTATTAGCGCCTGTCCCAATCGGGTGACGGGAATAATGAGAACCTGCTGAGTGACAAATTATGGATAAGCGTAAAGTAGCTATTATCGGGGGTTCCGGTTTTATCGGAACACGCCTGGCGAAACGTCTCAGTAAGCGCGATGATCTGACATTGGTCATCGTCGATAAGCAACCCAGTGCACATTTTCCATCCCTTTATCAGTATGGCGATGTGACTCAACCTCAGACTTTGCAAGAACCGCTGGCGGGCTGTGACGCCATCATTAATCTGGCGGCGGAGCATCAGGACAATGTCGATCCCATTTCGCTCTATTATCAGGTCAATGTCGAAGGCGCACGTCATGTCTGCATGACCGCCTCTGCATTGAATATCCGCCAAATCATTTTCACCTCCTCGGTCGCCGTTTACGGGTTCGTCAAGCAGGAAACCGGCGAAGAAGGGCGTTTCGAACCTTTCAACCATTACGGCAAGTCCAAGCTCGAGGCGGAATATGTTTATGAGGCCTGGCGCAAGGCAGACGCCGCAAATAAATTGACCATCATCCGTCCGACGGTGGTGTTCGGCGAAGGCAACCGCGGCAACGTGTATAACCTGTTCCGCCAGATCGCCAGCGGCCGTTTCGTGATGATTGGCAGCGGCAATAATATGAAGTCGATGGCTTACGTCGAGAATATTGCTGCACGGCTGGAGCATGCGTTGGATCAGCAGTCCAGTTATCAGGTCAGCAACTATGTCGATAAACCGGACTTTACGATGAATCAGCTGGTCGACGTTATTTCCTCTTCATTGGGCAGGGAAAATAAGACGATTCGCATTCCTTACGCCTTGGGAATATGCGGCGCAACCGCATTGGATGTCGTGAGTAAAATAAGTCGCAAGAAATTTCCAATCAGTCGCGTCAGAGTGCAGAAATTCTGCGCCAGAACGCAATTTAAAAGCAATGTGCAGAATAATTTCGTGGCGCCGGTCGAACTTGATTCGGCAATCGAAAGAACCATTAAACATGAGTTTTCTGATAGATAACTTAATCGCACGCTGACGTTATTTCGATATTTTCGCTGACAAGCGGATAAATCTGCATTTTCAGGATTAGCGCATGCTGACTTATATCCTGGCCGGATCAATTTTGTTTTTGTTAATAGCGCATTGGGAGCTGTAACTCAAGGGCGGTAGCGTGCTTATTCGCTGGAGGAACGATGTTATATCAACTGAGCGTGATATTTGTGCTGGCGGTGGCGTGGGTGCTTATTGCCCGCCGCGCCGCCTTGGTGGTGGGGTTAGTGGATAAGCCCAATGCGCGCAAGCAACATCTGGGGCACATTCCGCTGGTCGGCGGCATCGCCGTGTACCTGACGCTGATGCTGATGACGCTGTGGCAACCCGCCTGGCTGCCCGAAAGCACGATCTACCTGCTGTGCATAACGGCGCTGGTGGTGTTGGGCGTGCTGGATGACCGCTTTGATCTGCCCGTGGCGCCGCGCGTCATGGTGCAGGGAGGGATCGCGCTGGCGATGATGCTGGCGGCAGGGATGCAACTCTCCTCGCTGGGTTATGTCTGGGGGCATCAGGAAGTGATGCTCGGCTATGGCGCGTTGCTGCTCACGCCGCTGGCGGTATGGGGAGCGATCAATGCCTACAACATGGTGGATGGCATCGATGGGCAGTTGGGCGCTTTGTCCTGCGTCACCTTCGTCGCGCTGGCCATCGTGTTCGGGCTGGGCGGCCGGGAAGACCTGGCGCTGTGGTGTCTGGGCCTGATCGCCGCTCTGGCGGCTTATCTGCTGTTCAACCTGAGTCTGTTCGGTGCGCGTAGCAAGATCTTTATGGGGGACGCCGGCAGCATGGTGATCGGCTTCAGCGTGCTGTGGCTGGTGTTGCTGGCGACCCAGGGACCGCAGGCGGTGATGCGCCCGGTGACCGCGCTGTGGCTGATCGCCATTCCTCTGATGGACATGGTGACGGTGATGGTGCGCCGCCTGCTGCGCCGCCAAAGCCCATTCAAAGCGGGGCGCGATCATTTGCACCATATTCTGATGCGTCGCGGACTGAATGCGCGCCAGGCGCTGGCGATGAGCACCATGCTGGCGGTGACGCTGGCCAGCATCGGCATCTGCAGCGAAGTGCTGAAACTGCAAGAGAGTCTGATGCTGGTGGCGTTTCTGCTCTGTTTTTGCGGCTATTTCGCCCTGTTGCGTGAGCCGCGTCAGGCGACGGTGTTCAGCGATAATCCGACCGTCGGCCGTTAATCCCCTCACGGGCTGCGGCGGCAGCCCGTTTATCACGGTACTTCCATGAATTTTCATTTGCCTCTTTTGATGCCGTTGGCCTTTACCTCCGCGCTGTTGAGCGGGTGTACGGTGATTCCCGGCTCACATTTACCTACCAGCGGAAAAGCCGTCGTCGTGCAGCAAGACGACGGTTTTGATTTGAATAACCAGGTGCAGGTCTACCGCATGTCGCCGATGTTGCTGCAGAAAATGCGGCGCGTAGAACCGGTCGCCCGGCCGAACCCGGCGCTGGATCAGCGGCTGCAGAACTATCAATACCGTATCGGCGTCGGCGACGTGTTGAACGTCACCGTCTGGGATCACCCTGAGCTGACTACGCCGGCCGGGCAGTACCGCAGCGCCAGCGACACCGGTAACTGGGTCCATGCCGATGGCACGATTTTTTATCCCTATATCGGGCGAGTGGCGGTGGTGGGCAAAACCGTCACCGAAGTGCGCAGCCTGATCGCCGGCCGTCTGGCGCAGTATGTGGAAAGCCCGCAGGTGGATGTCAGCATCGCCGCTTTCCGTTCGCAGAAGGCTTATGTGACCGGTGAGGTGAAAACCTCCGGCCAGCAGGCGATCACTAACGTGCCGCTGACCATCCTGGATGCGATCAACGCCGCCGGCGGCCTGACGGAGAACGCCGACTGGCGCAACGTGGTGCTGACCCATCAGGGCAAGGATCGGGCCATCTCGCTGCAGGCGCTGATGCAGCGCGGTGACATCAGTCAGAACGCGTTGCTGCAGCCGGGTGACATCCTTTACGTCCCGCGCAATGACGAACTGAAAGTGTTCGTGATGGGCGAAGTGGGCAAGCAAGCGACGCTGAAGATGGATCGCAGCGGCATGACGTTGACCGAGGCCCTCGGCTCTTCCGAAGGGATCAGCCAGACGGTCGCGGATGCGACCGGGGTATTTGTGATCCGGCCGAGCGGCGGCAAAACGCCGCAGCGGCTGGCGACGCTGTATCAGTTCGATCTTTCCGACGCCAGCGCGCTGGCGATGGGCGCTGAATTTCAGCTGCAACCTTACGACGTCGTGTACGTCACTGCGGCGCCGGTCGCGCGCTGGAACCGTTTGATCAGCCAGCTGGTGCCGACCATCAGCAGCTTTAACGATCTCAGCGAGGCTACCTTGCGCGTGCGCAACTGGTAAATCCGCAGGATGAATAAGGAACAGAAGATGAAGAACAATGCGCTGTCCGTGATGGTGGCCGAACAAGATGAAAAGCTGGAGTGGGAGCGTCTGGTAGGGCCGCTTTGGGATAACCGCTGGCGGATCGCCGTCGTAACCGGCGTGGCCGGCGCGCTGGGCGTCGCCTATGCCCTGTTGGCGACCCCGGTGTATCAGGCCACGGCGGTGGTGCAGGTGGAGAAACAGCTGTCCGGCGACTCGCTGCTGCGCGAAACGCTGGACAGCTCGATGGGGCAGAATTCGGCGACGCAGGATGAAGTGACGCTGGCCAAGTCGCGCTACGTGCTCGGCAAAACGGTGGATGCCCTTGGCCTGACGGTGCGCGTCGAGCCGGACTATTTCCCGGTATTCGGTAAAGGTTTTGCCCGACTGAGCGGCGAAAAGGCGCCGGTGCTGGATATCGCCACGTTAACGACGCCGCCGGAAATGGAGGGCGAAGCGCTGACGCTGACGGTGCGCGATGGGCGGCATTACGAGCTGAGCCATGACGGCGCCAAACTGTTCAGCGGCGCGGTCGGGCAGCCGGTGGCGCAGGGCGGATGGAACATGGCCGTCTCGGCACTGGACGCGGCGCCGGGCGCCAGCTTCACGGTGGTCAAAGTCGCGCGCCAGAAAGCGGTGGACGATCTGCGCAAAAATCTTGACGTAGTGCCGGGCGGTAAAGACAGCGGCATCATGACCTTTACGCTGCCGAGCGAAGATCCGCAGCGCGCCGAGGCGGTGCTGAAGAACATCACCGACAACTACCTGCAGCAGAACGTGGATCGCAAAACGGAAGAGGCGCAGCGAATGCTGGCGTTCCTGCAAGAGCAACTGCCGCAAACGCAAACCTCGCTCAACAACGCCGAAACCCAGCTCAATCAGTTCCGTCAGCAAAACGACTCGGTGGATCTGTCGCTGGAAGCCAAATCGGTGTTGGACACGCAGGTGCAGCTCGAAGCGCAGCTCAATGAACTGACCTTCAAGGAAGCGGAGATCTCCAAGCTCTATACCCGCGCGCACCCGGCTTACCGGGCGCTGCTGGAAAAGCGCGCCACGCTGGAAGCGGAAAAGGCGCGGCTGGGCAAACAGGTGCAGACGCTGCCGAAAATGCAGCAGGAGATCCTGCGTCTCACCCGAGACGTGCAGGTGGATCAGCAGGTTTACATGCAGCTGATGAACAAGCAGCAGGAGCTGAGCATCAGCAAGGCCGGCACGGTAGGCAACGTGCGCATCATCGATGAAGCGGAAACCGCCATTCGGCCGATCCAGCCGCAAAAGATGCTGATCGTGCTGTTGGCGCTGCTGCTGGGCGCCGGGGGCGCCGCCGCGGTGGTGCTGTTGCGCGCGGCCTTCCACCGCGGCATCAATGATATCGATACGCTGGAGAAGCGGGGCATCAACGTCTACGCCACCGTGCCGCTGTCGCCGTGGCAGGTGAAGCGCAACCGCGAGCAGCGTCATCTGTTGCCCAAATCCGGCGGCCGGCGCCTGCCGATCCTGGCGGTGGCCGAGCCGACGGATCTGTCGGTGGAGGCAATCCGCAGCCTGCGTACCAGCCTGCATTTCGCCATGCTGGAAGCCAAAAACAATATTCTGATGGTCTCCGGCGCCAGCCCGGAAAGCGGCAAGAGCTTCACCAGCACCAACCTGGCGGTGGTAGTGGCGCAGGCCGGGCAGCGGGTGTTGCTGATCGACGCGGATATGCGCAAAGGCTTTCTGCATCGCTGGCTGGCCGAGGATGGACATCGCGGTTTGTCCGACATGCTGGTGGGCGACGTGATGGCGGAACAGGCGGTGCGAAAAACCGCCATCGCCAACCTGGACTTCGTGCCGCGCGGCCAGGTGCCGCCGAATCCGTCCGAACTGCTGATGCATCGCCGCTTCGCCGACTTCCTGCGCTGGGCCGGGCAAAACTACGATCTGGTGCTGATCGATACGCCGCCGATTCTGGCGGTGACGGATGCGGCGATCGTCGGTCATCACGCCGGCACCTCGCTGCTGGTGGTGCGTTTTGAAGTGAACACCGTCAAGCAGATCGAAACCAGCATGCGCCGTTTCGAACAGAATGGGGTGGCGATCAAAGGCGTGATCCTCAACGGCATGGTGAAAAAATCCGCCGCCGATGCGGGTTACTACGCCTTTGCCTATCCGAGCCATCAGGAAGAAAAGGTGCCGTAAGCGCATGAAAGCGATGCTGATGAACTCTTTGTGGCTAATGCTGGAGCGGGTATCGCTGAGTCTGTCGGGGATTTTCGTTTCGGTGTACGTCGCGCGCTATCTCGGGCCGGCGCAATACGGTTTGATTAACTACTTGCTGTCGGTGATCGCCATCGCCGTGCCGCTGGTGCAGCTGGGGGCGGACGCGGTGCTGTTCAACCGCGTCGCCAAACGGCGCCGGAGCGGCATGCGGCTGATGCTGGCTTCGATGCGCATCCGCCGCCAGCTGTTTGCGCTGATCGCGCTGCCGCTGATGGCCTGGACGCTGTTGACGCAGGATCGCACCAACCAAATCATGATGCTGCTGATGTTGATCAGCGCGTATTTCTCCGTGCAGGACGTCTACAAAATCTATTACGACGCGCTGCTGAAGTCGAAGTTGAACACGTTGATCAACAACGTTGCGCTGTTGCTGTCGATCGTGATGCGGCTCGGCCTTGTGTACGCGCAATTGCCGCTGGTGTGGTTTGCGCTGCCCTATGTGCTGAGCAGCCTGCTGCCTTATGCGGTGCGCTGGGTGCTGTTCCGTCGCGAGCAGGCGCAGATGCCGGCGATCAGCGGCAGACACAAACGGCGCTACGGCCGCTACCTGTTCAGCGTCGGCTTGCCGCTGGCGATCTCCAGCCTGTCGATCGTCATTTATACGCGCATCGATCAGATCATGCTGGGCAACTATTTGGGAGAACACAGCGTCGGGCTTTACAGCGCCGCCATCACGCTGAGCCAGGGGTGGGTATTCGTGCCCATCGCGCTGATCATGTCGATGATGCCAGGCGTGGCGAACGCCGGTTCGGAGCAGGAACAAGAGGCGCGCATTCGCCAGCTGTATCTGATGGTGCTGGTGCTTTCGATGCCGGTGATCGCGGTGCTGTCGCTGTTTCCGCAGCAGATAGTCGCGCTGATGTTCGGCGAAAGTTACCGGCAAACGGCGACCATTTTGGCGCTGTGCTCGGTGACGTCGCTGTTCTCGGTGATGGGAACGGTGTCTTACCGCGCCATCGTGCTGTTCAGCGGCTATCGATTCATCGCCATCAAAATGCCGCTGGCGGCGTTGGCCAACGTGGTGATGAATTTCATCCTGATCCCGCGCTACGGGATCATGGGCGCGGCGATATCGACGTTGATCACGGAGTTTATTTCATTCTTTGTGCTCAACAGCTTTTTCAGAGGAGGAAAAATTACGCGTTTGCAGGTGACTTGCTATCGGTGTTTTCCGCAATTAATAGGGAAGGTACGAGAAATATATGTTAAATAATCTGGTGAAAGGGTTATACCGACGTATGCCCGATGCAATATATCATCAGTTAAAATACGCAATGTTTTTCCGCAAGGTGCCGCATCTGGCCCATCCGGTGGGGTACAGCGAAAAACTGATGCGTAGGAAAGTTTATCCACTGGCGATATATACGCAGCTATCTGATAAATATCGGGTGAGAGAGTATATCGAACAGCTATGGGGTAAAGAGTATTTGATCGATCTTTACGCGCACGGCAACGAATTTACGGAAGAGATGTATCAGCAGCTGCCCGAGTCGTTTGTGATTAAAGCCAACCATGGCAGCGGATATAACAAGCTGGTATTTGATAAAAGCCAAACCGGTTATAACGAACTGCGGGTGTTGACCAACAGTTGGCTGCGGCAAAGTTTTTATCAGGTTTATCGCGAGCGGCATTATAAAGATATTCCACCTTGCATCATGGTGGAAAGAATGCTGATCGACGAAGGGCAAATACCGAACGACATCAAGATCCACTGTTTTAATCTTGACGGTGAGGTGCGCTTCTTTATTCAGATCGATTATCAGCGCTTTATCGATCATCGCCGCGATTTCTTTGATGCGGACTGGAACCGCACCGAGATCCGCATGGGCGTGCCGAACAGCGACGTGCCGATGTCGCGCCCCAGCGGGCTAAAGGAGATGCTGCGGCTGGCGCGCCAGGTGGCGGAACAATTCTCGTACGTACGCGTCGATTTTTATCAGGTGCAGGATCGCATTTATTTTGGCGAGCTGACTTTCACCCCGGGGGCCGGATTACAACGGCTGATGCCAGAAACAATTGAACAAGAATGGGGAGGGTATTTTCATACGTAGCTGAAACAGGCCGTTGGCTGCGCGTACTCGACCCGAGGCGGGGGGATAACCGGGCAGGGATATGCTGCGATAACAAACTTTTTCTCTGGCATCAGGCTGCACTCGCCAGTTGATAATAGCTTTTGAGGTATTAAATGGACTTATCAATTGTTATTCCCGCTTTTAATAATTCAAACCATCTCGCCGCCACGCTGGCGCGCATGACCCATTATTGCGCCGGTTTTGATTATGAAATTATCGTGGTCGATTATTCATCGGAAGCCGGTGAGTCGGAAAAGATACACGGACTGTTGGCGGCGAATCATCGCGCCAGACTGCATGAAAGCCGGGTGCGCGGCAATATCGCCGTCGCCTGCAATATCGGTTTTCGCCTGGCGCGTTCTGAGGTGGTTTTTTTTCTGGAACCGGAAGATATGTTTGGCACCAATTATATCATCCGGCGCTTGAGACGGCATGAGGACACGCGGATCGATATCGTGTTCGGCAATTACACCACGGTCAACGACAAGAATGTGCGCAGCTACGTGTTTAATTATCAAGAGGGCGTGGCCGGGGAAGATTTCTTATTTATCGAGATGGGGGATATTCGCACCTCGACCATCAGCGTGCGCAAGAAACAAGACCGGCGGTTTTTATTTCCGGAGTTTTTGGCCCGTTACCAGGACTGGGGGTTTTTGGTCAACGCCACCAACCTGGGCGCCCGGGTGGTTCACGATCAGGGCGGTGGGGTGTTCATCCGCTGCGGCGACGAGGATCTGAACCGCTGCCGATTGAACATCGACGCCAGCGAACGCTTTATCGATACCTATCTGCAGGCCAGCGGCCGTTATATCAGCGGCTTTGCCTGTAAACACCTGCTGGCTTCGCTGTACAGCGAAGATCTGCAGGCTTTCAACTACTACTCATCGCGCATGGAGCGCCACACCCTGAGCGGCAAATTCAAGGCGATCAAGCTGTATGGCGACTGTCTGGCCAGGCTGGGACTGTTTCCATTGGGGGGGAGGCTGCTGCGCACGGCCCGCGAGGGATTACGGAGGTGACATGCAACCGCGGAAAATCGCAATTGTAATCGAAGACATCGGCGGCAAAGGCGGCACCGAACGGGTGGCCAGCAGCCTGGCCAATGCGCTGACCACCCGCTTCGGCCACCAGGTCGAACTGATATCCATCTGCGGGGATCGGGCGTTCTATCCGCTGGAGCCGGCGGTGACGCTGCGCTTCATGCGCGGCAAGACGCTGCTCTGGCCGTGGCGCCTGGCGCTGTTCTTACGCCGCGGCCGCTATGACGCCATCATCACCGTCTCGATGGGGAAACTCTCGGTGATCATGGTGCCTTACCTACGGCTGTTGTGTCCCGGCAGCCGGTTGGTGCTGAGTGAACATGTCAGTTTCCACCAGTATCCGTGGCCGATGAAGTGGCTGAAGGTGCTGATCTACCGGCTGGGCGATCGCACCGTGCTGCTGACGCAAAAAGATCTGGCGAATATCGGCCGCTGGGTGCCCGCCCGCAAATGTCGGGTGATTGAGAACGTGTCGCCGTTTCCGCTGCGGGCGCCGCATCCGGAACAGCAACAGCCGGTGGCGCTGGCGGTCGGCCGACTGTGCCACCAGAAAGGCTTCGACCGGCTGATCGCCGCCTGGCGGCAGGTGGCGCAGCAGGCGCCGGAGTGGCGGCTGCACATCGTCGGCGATGGCCCGGATCGGGCGGCGTTGCAACGGCAGATCGCCGATTACGGGCTCGACGAACGGGTGCAGCTGCTGCCGGCCACCGCCGATATCGCCGGGCATTACCGGCAGGCGAGCCTGTTGCTGATGACCTCTCGCTACGAAGGCCTGCCGATGGTGCTGATCGAAGCCATGAGCTTCGGCCTGCCGCTGGTGGCTTTCGACTGTCTGACCGGCCCGGCGGAGCTGATCGACGATCGCGAAAACGGTTATCTGGTGACGGACGGCGACGTCGACACCTTCAGTCAGCGCGTCCTGGCGCTGATCGGCGACGGCGAACTGCGTCGCCGCTTCTCCCACCGTGCGTTGGAAAAGGCGCAGCGGTTTGTGCCTGAACGTATTTACCCCCAGTGGCAAGAGCTTATCGTCTGAGGTAATCATCATGGAAAAAGTGTCCGTCATTATGCCGGCTTATAACGCCGCCGGTTTTATCCGCGAGTCGATCCTTGGCGTATTGAATCAAACTTATCAGGACTATCACCTGTATGTGATTGACGACGCCTCCACCGACAACACCGCTGAGGTGGTCAAGCCGTTCATTCACGATCGGCTGACCTACATCCGCAACAACGCCAATCAGGGGGTGGCCGAAACGCGCAATATCGCCATCGAGGCGGCGCGCGGCGACTACATCGCGTTTTGCGACAGCGACGATGTTTGGCACCCGAATAAGCTGGCCCGCCAGGTCGGCATCCTTAAAACCCAGCGTTACGACGTGGTCTGCTCGCACTATTACACCTTCGAGAATGACCTGGCGCAGGTGAAAAATTACCGCGGCGCCGGGGAGATCATCGCCTACCGCGACATGTTGAAAAGCAACTGGATCGGCAACCTGACCGGCATGTACAACCAGCGCCGGGTCGGCAAGGTCTACCAGCGCAAGGTCGGGCATGAAGACTACGTGATGTGGCTGTCTATTCTGGAGCGCGCGCGCAATCGCCTGGCGTACTGCATTCCGGAGCCGCTGGCGTTTTACCGGCTGTCCGCCAATTCGCTGTCCGGCAACAAGATCCGCGCGGCGGACTGGCAGTGGCAGATCTACCGTCGTCATCTGGGGCTCTCTTATCAAAAATCCTGCTATCTGTTCTTCTCCTACCTGTACAGCGCGGTGATGAAAAGACAATGACCAGCAAAATCTTGAACGCAGCCTGCGTGCTGATCGGATGCGGGCTGGCGGCTCAGGCCGGGGCGGCGGGCTGCGAGACCAATCTGCTGACCAACCCCGGCTTTGAGCAGGGACAGACGGGCTGGTCGCTGCCGCCGGCCAAGGTGGTCTCCGGCGGCCGCAGCGGCCGTGCCAGCCTGTACTACAGCAATCCTGACCCGGCGGAGTATCACCAGATGCTGCAAACGCTGCAGGTGAAAGCAGGGCAGACGATCGCGTTCGGCGTGTGGGTGCGCGGCGATAACCTGCGCGGCAAAGGCGATCAGCCGGGCGCCGGGGTGTACGTCGAAAGCTATGACGCCAAGGGGCGCCACCTGGCCGGCAGCTACCCGCAAGGCCTGCTGGGCAGCAGCGGTTGGCAGCCGGTGGAGGGCAGCTTCACCGTGCCGGCAGAGGCCACCACCACCGTACTGGGGCTGTATATGCGCAAGGGCACGACCGGCAACGCCTGGTTCGACGATGCCTACGTTTGCAGCCAGCCGACGGCGCCGGCGTTGTATCAGATGCGCGCCGGCGGGCAATCGGCCTCCAGCCTGATTGAAGTGCAGCAGCCTCAGGAAGTGCAGGTGGAAAGTACGCTGCTCGATAGCCAACGCACCGCCGTGCGGCAGGAGAGCCGCCGCTACCATGTCGCCGAGCGTCAGCGCGTAGAGTTCTCGCTGCCGGCCAACCTGGCCGCCGGCGAGTACCGCCTGCAGCAGCAGGTGACGGACGTGGCGTCGAAGCACAGCCGGAGCAGCGAAATGCCGGTCAGCATCGGCGAGGCGCCGCCGAAAGTGGCGCTGGACGAGCAGGGCTATACGCTGCGGCAGGGCAAGCGCTTCTTTCCGCTGGGCATCTACATGTACGGCAACATGGCGACCGATGAGCATCTGGCGCGCATCCGCGACGCCGGTTTCAACACCGTGCTGAATTACAACTACGGCGCAGGGCGCGACCCGTACGCCTATTTCCGCAAAACGCAGCAGTACGGGCTGCAGGTGATTTTCTCGCTGAAGGATTTCTACCCCGGCCTCGACTCTGCGCCGAAAACGCGCCTGAGCTACCCGCAGGTGACGGCGTCTTATGTGGAGAAGTTTAAAACTCAGCCGAACCTGCTCGCCTGGTACATCAACGATGAGCTGGCGCCGAAGTACGCGCCGCAGATAGAGCAGATGCATCTGCAGGTGAAGCAACAAGACCCTGACCATCTGACCTTTCAGGCGCTGAACCAGACCGGCGCGCTCAACGCCTATTTCAACAGTTCCGATGTGTTGGCCAGCGATCCTTATCCGGTCGGACGCGATGCCGATATGACGCGCACGCTGGAATACTCGCGCCTGACGGTGCAGGTGGCGCGTCAGGCGAAGGGCGCCTGGCTGGTGATGCAGATCATGGATCACGCCGCCTATGAGCCGCACCGCAAGCCGCGCCAACCGAGCGAAGCGGAGATCCGCAACCAGGCCTGGCTGGGGCTGATCGGCGGCGTCAAAGGGCTGCTGTTCTACTCCTATACCGACCTGTTCTACAAGCGCCGCAGCGGTGATTTCAACCAACAGGAATTCGACGGTATTTGGCAAGGGGTTGCCCGCGTGGCGCAACAGATCGACAGCTTCACGCCGTACCTGCTCTCGGGCGAAAGCGCGACGCTGTCCGGCAACAACACTGCCGTACCGGCGCGGCTGTTTATCGACGGCGAGCGCGGCCTGGTGCTGATCGCCAACCCGTACTATCGGCCGATGGCCGCCCGTTTTGACCTGCCGCCCGGCTGGCGCTGGCAGGGGCAGCCGCAGATCGACGCCAAATTGCCCGCGGTGGGCAGCAGCGCGCTGTGGGTGCAACGAGACACTAGCAATCAATAAGGATACCCGTTCATGACTATCACGCTAAGCCTGATCGTCCCGGTGTATAAGGTGGAAGCCTACATCGAAGCGTGCCTGGACTCGGTGCTGAGTCAATTGCCCGACTGGGCGGAAGTGATCCTCGTCGATGACGGCAGCCCGGACGGCTCCATCGCCGTCGCGCAAGAGGTGCTGTGCCGTTATCCGGCGTTGAAAACGCAGGTCAGCATCCTGCGCCAGGATAACCAGGGGTTGAGCGCCGCGCGCAACGCAGGGATCGCCCATGCCGAAGGCGAATATCTCGGTTTTCTGGACTCCGACGACGTGCTGCTGCCGGGCTATTTCAGCATTTTGGGGCGCCTGCTGGCGGATAACCCGCAAGTGGAGATCGTGGCGTTCAACGCCCAGCGCTTCTCGCGGCTGAAAAACGGCAAGATAGAACCGGATGGCCTGATGGCGATCGTGCCCGGCAACGCCGCGCCACAGGAGCGCGAGCCGCATATGGCGCTGCTGGCGGACAGTTTTAACCGCAGCCTGTGGTACGCCTGGGCGCGGATTTATCACCGTTCGCTGTTCAACGACGCCGCGTTTCCGGCGGGGCGCAACTTCGAGGATATCCAGCTGATCCCGCAGCTGTATCTGAAAGCGAACCGCATCGTGGTGTGCGACACGCCGTTGGTAGGATATCGCGCTAACCCCAACGGCATCACGCGCGCGCCGAAGCGGCGGGATTTGGACGATCTCGATTACGCCATCGAGCGCGCTGACAGCGGGCGTCGCCGCGAGGGGGGGAAGGGATTCCACTCGGTGCTGTTCGTCACCACGCTGAAGGCGCGCCTGCTGGTCGGGCTGGACTTCTTCGGCCTGCGTGACGCGCTGCGGGAAACCGCCGAGCTGAAACGGCGCTATGCCCGGCTGCGGGCGGAGGAGCGGCAAATGCTGAGCCGCAAGAACCGCCTGTTCTACCGCAGTCCGCTGGTCTACTACCTGATGGCCAGTCTCTACAACCGTTTCGGGTGAATCTGACCGTGCCCGAACGAAGATAAACCCGTGTGGAAGCCCATTATGAGTATCAAAGTCAGCGTCATTATTCCGACCTATGGCCGCAGCGAACTGCTGGCGCGCGCCATCGACAGCGTCCTGGCGCAAACCCATCAGCCGGTGGAGATCGTGGTGGTGGACGATAATCCGCCGGACCATCCGCAGCGCCAGGCCACCCGCGAACGGCTGGCCGGCTATATTGCCGCCGGGCAGATCGTCTATTGCCCGCGCGCGCGCAACGGCGGCGGGGCGCGGGCGCGCAACAGCGGCATCCTGCGCGCCACCGGGGAATACCTCACTTTTCTGGACGACGACGATTACTACCACCCGGAGAAGATCGCCCGTCAGCTGGCCTTTATGCAGCGCGGCGATTACCCCGTCAGCCTGTGCGATATGGATATTCTGCAGGATGGCCAAATCAGCGCCGAGCGCTATTACCGCGCCCGCTGCCACGGGCTGGAGGACTTCATGCTGGCCGGCGTCGCTTACACGCCGATGATCATGCTGCGCCGCGAGGCGGCGATCGCGGTGCGCGGGTTCTTCAATACCCCGCGTTATCAGGATCATATCTTCATTTATCGCCTGCTGGCGGCGGGCATGCGCATCGGCACGTTGCACGAGCGCCTGGCGGTGCATAACGATCACGACGGTGAGCGTATTACCTCCAGCCCGAAAGGCATCATCGGCTATCACAACAAAATGCAGTTCGAGCGCCGGTTGATGCCGCAGATTTCGCCGCGGGCGCGCAAGGTGATGCGGCTGCGCCACACCTGTATCACGTCGCGCATCATCACCGACAGCCGAAGCCGTCTCGGCGGCGTGCTGCACGGCATGAAGGGCATCATCTACGTCAACAGCGGAGTTATGGCCGGCGTTTACATGAAGAACATTCTGCGCAACGTCTTCTTCCGCGGCGTCCCTTTCTGAAACCCGACGCGGGGTTTTCCCCCGCGTCCTACCCCCAAATACCCCGTCTTGCCTCCCGCCCGTTCGCCTTCATCTTGATATTCTGATTTATTCATTTTAATTCAAACAATTAATCCTATTTCTCACCCCTATACTTTGGTGGTATTTCCCGCCCGGCGCACGCGTCGCCCGCCGCTTTCTCTTGATCGCAATCAATTTGCCGCCGGTTGGCCGTCAGTAGGCTGGCGGCAGATTGAGCATGTCTTCTTATAACGACAAGAGCCTTCAGGAGCATTCCGGATGAGCAAATTTTTAGACCGTTTCCGCTATTTCAAGCAGTTGGCGGAGCCTTTTTCTGGCGATCACGGCCAGACCTTGAACACCAACCGCGACTGGGAAGACGGCTACCGCAGCCGTTGGCAGCATGACAAAGTGGTGCGTTCCACCCATGGCGTGAACTGCACCGGTTCCTGCAGTTGGAAGATCTACGTGAAGAATGGTCTGGTGACCTGGGAAACCCAGCAAACCGACTATCCGCGCACCCGCCCCGATCTGCCCAACCATGAACCGCGCGGCTGCCCGCGCGGCGCCAGCTACTCCTGGTACCTGTACAGCGCCAACCGGCTGAAATACCCGCTGATGCGCAAGCGGCTGCTCAAACTGTGGCGCGAGGCGAAAGCGCAGCACAGCGATCCGGTCGAGGCCTGGGGATCGATCGTCGGCGATGCGGAAAAAGCCAAAAGCTACAAGGTGGCGCGCGGCCGCGGCGGTTTCGTCCGCTCCAGCTGGCAAGAGGTCAATGAACTGATCGCCGCCGCCAACGTCTATACCGCCAAAACCTTCGGCCCTGACCGCATTATCGGCTTCTCGCCGATCCCGGCGATGTCGATGGTGTCCTACGCCGCCGGCGCTCGGTACCTGTCGCTGATCGGCGGCGCCTGCCTGAGCTTCTACGACTGGTATTGCGATTTGCCGCCGGCTTCGCCGATGACCTGGGGCGAGCAGACCGACGTGCCGGAGTCCGCCGACTGGTACAACTCCTCCTACATCATCGCCTGGGGCTCCAACGTGCCGCAGACGCGCACCCCGGACGCCCACTTCTTTACCGAAGTGCGCTACAAGGGCACCAAAACCGTGGCGGTGACGCCGGACTACGCCGAAGTCGCCAAGCTGTGCGACCACTGGCTGAATCCGAAGCAGGGCACCGACAGCGCGATGGCGCTGGCGATGGGCCATGTGATGCTGAAAGAGTTCCATCTCGATCGCGAAGTCGGCTACTTCCGCGACTACGTGCGCCGCTATACCGACATGCCGATGCTGGTGCTGCTGGAGCCGCGTGAAGGCGGCCACTACGCCGCCGGCCGTCTGCTGCGCGCCGCCGATCTGGTGGACGGACTGGGCCAGGAAAACAATCCCGAGTGGAAAACCGTCGCTATCGACAGCCGCAGCGGCGAGCTGGTGGCGCCGCAGGGCTCCATCGGTTTCCGCTGGGGCGAGAAGGGCAAGTGGAACCTGGAGCAGCGCGAAGGCAAGTCGCAACAGGAAGTCGAGCTGCAGCTCAGTCTGCTGGGCATGCATGACGACGTTGCCGAGGTGGGCTTCCCGTACTTCGGCGGCGCCGACAGCGAGCATTTCAACAGCGTGGCGCTGGACGAAATCCTGCTGCACAAGCTGCCGGTGAAACGACTGCGGCTGGCGGACGGCAGCGAAGCGCTGGTGACCAGCGTGTATGACCTGCTGCTTGCCAACTACGGCCTGGAGCGCGGGCTGGACGACGCCAACTGTGCCGCCGACTATGACGAGGTCAAGGCTTACAGCCCAGCCTGGGCCGAGCAGATCACCGGCGTGTCGCGCCACAACATCATCCGCATTGCCCGCGAGTTCGCGGAAAACGCCGAGAAGACCCACGGCCGTTCGATGATCATCGTCGGCGCCGGCGTCAACCACTGGTATCACATGGACATGACCTACCGCGGCCTGATCAATATGTTGATCTTCTGCGGTTGCGTCGGCCAGAGCGGCGGCGGCTGGGCGCACTACGTCGGCCAGGAAAAACTGCGGCCGCAAACCGGCTGGCTGCCGCTGGCGTTCGGCCTTGACTGGCAACGCCCGCCGCGCCATATGAACAGCACCTCGTTCTTCTACAACCATTCCAGCCAATGGCGCTATGAAACCGTCAGCACCGATGAGCTGCTGTCGCCGCTGGCGGACAAATCGCGCTTCGGCGGCAGCCTGATCGACTTCAACGTGCGCGCGGAGCGCATGGGCTGGCTGCCGTCGGCGCCGCAACTGGGCGCTAACCCGCTGCGCCTGGCGGAGCAGGCCCGCGCCGCCGGCCAATCGCCGGTCGAGTTCACCGTCGACAGCCTGAAGAGCGGCGCGCTGGGCTTTGCCGCCGAGCAGCCGGACAATCCGCAGAATTTCCCGCGCAACCTGTTCGTCTGGCGCTCCAACCTGCTGGGTTCTTCCGGCAAGGGCCATGAATACATGCTCAAATACCTGTTGGGCACCGAGAATGGTATCCAGGGGAAAGATCTCGGCCAGCAGGGCGGCGTGAAGCCGCAGGAAGTGGAATGGCGCGAGCAGGGCGGCGAAGGCAAACTGGATCTGGTGGTGACGCTCGATTTCCGCATGTCGAGCACCTGCCTGTATTCCGACGTGGTGCTGCCGACCGCCACCTGGTACGAAAAAGACGACATGAACACCTCCGACATGCATCCGTTCATTCATCCGCTGTCGGCGGCGGTCGATCCGGCCTGGGATTCGAAGAGCGACTGGGAAATCTACAAGGGCATCGCCAAAGCCTTCTCCGAGGTGTGCGTCGGCCATCTGGGCCAGGAAACCGACGTGGTGACCTTGCCTATTCAGCACGACTCCGCCGCCGAGCTGGCGCAGCCTTACGGCGTGCAGGATTGGAAGAAAGGCGAGTGCGAACTGATCCCCGGCAAAACCGCGCCGCACATCATCGCGGTGGAGCGCGATTATCCGGCCACCTACGAGCGCTTTACCTCCTTGGGGCCGTTGATGGACAAACTGGGCAACGGCGGCAAGGGCATCAGCTGGAACACCCAGACCGAGGTCGATTTCCTCAAGCAGCTTAACTACGTCAAGGCCGATGGCCCGGCGGCGGGGCGGCCGAAGATCGAGAGCGCGATAGACGCGGCGGAAGTGATCCTGTCGCTGGCGCCGGAAACCAACGGCCAGGTGGCGGTGAAAGCCTGGGAAGCGCTGAGCAACGTCACCGGCCGCGATCACCGGCATCTGGCGCTGAACAAGGAAGACGAGAAAATTCGCTTCCGCGACATTCAGGCGCAGCCGCGCAAAATCATCTCCAGCCCAACCTGGTCCGGCCTGGAAGACGAGCACGTCTCCTATAACGCCTGCTACACCAACGTGCACGAGCTGATCCCGTGGCGCACCCTCAGCGGCCGTCAGCAGCTGTATCAGGATCACGAGTGGATGCGCGCCTTCGGCGAAAGCCTGCTGGCGTATAGGCCGCCGATCGACACCCGCGCCGCGCAGCCGCTGCTCAACAGCAAACCGAACGGCAACAAGGAGAAGGCGCTGAACTTCCTGACGCCGCACCAGAAGTGGGGCATCCACTCCACCTACAGCGACAACCTGCTGATGCTGACGCTGTCGCGCGGCGGCCCGATCGTCTGGCTGAGCGAAGACGACGCCAAAGATCTGGGCATCGCGGACAACGACTGGATCGAGGCCTTCAACGCCAACGGCGCGCTGACGGCGCGCGCGGTGGTCAGCCAGCGTATCCCGGCGGGGATGACCATGATGTACCACGCGCAGGAGCGCATCGTGAATCTGCCCGGCTCGGAGATCACCAGCCAACGCGGCGGCATCCACAACTCGGTGACCCGCGCTTGCCCGAAGCCGACCCACATGATCGGCGGCTATGCGCAGCTGGCCTACGGCTTCAACTACTACGGTACCGTCGGCTCCAACCGCGACGAGTTCGTGGTGGTGCGCAAGATGAACCGTATTGATTGGTTGGACGACGAAGGCAACGACTACGCGCAGGGCAGTCAGCAGGAGAACAACAAATGAAAATTCGTTCGCAAGTCGGCATGGTGCTGAATCTGGACAAGTGCATCGGTTGCCACACCTGTTCGGTCACCTGCAAGAACGTCTGGACCAGCCGCGAAGGCATGGAATACGCCTGGTTCAACAACGTGGAAAGCAAACCCGGCGTCGGCTATCCGCACGCCTGGGAAGATCAGGAGAAGTGGAAGGGCGGTTGGATCCGTAAAATCAACGGCAAGCTGGAGCCGCGCATGGGCAGCCGCGTCGGCGTGCTGGCGAAAATCTTCGCCAACCCGGACGTGCCGGCGCTGGATGACTACTACGAGCCATTCGATTACGACTACCAGCACCTGCACACCGCCAAACAGGGCAAACACCAGCCGGTGGCGCGCCCGCGCTCGGTGATCACCGGCCGGCGCATGAACAAGATCGAAAACGGCCCGAACTGGGAAGAGATCCTCGGCGGAGAGTTCGAAAAACGTTCGCAGGACAAGAACTTCGACAACCTGCAGAAGGTGATGTACGGCCAGTTCGAAAACACCTTCATGATGTATTTGCCGCGCCTGTGCGAGCACTGCCTCAACCCGGCCTGCGTCGCCACCTGCCCGAGCGGGGCGATCTACAAGCGCGGCGAAGACGGCATCGTGCTGATCGATCAGGACAAGTGTCGCGGTTGGCGCATGTGTCTGACCGGTTGCCCGTACAAGAAAATCTACTTCAACTGGAAGAGCGGCAAGTCCGAGAAGTGCATTTTCTGCTACCCGCGCATCGAAGCCGGGCAGCCGACGGTCTGTTCGGAAACCTGCGTCGGCCGCATCCGCTATCTCGGCGTGCTGTTGTACGACGCCGATCGCATCGAGCAGGCGGCGGCGGTGGAAAACGACAAGGATCTGTACCAGAGCCAGCTCGATATTTTCCTCGATCCGCATGACCCGAAGGTGATTGCTCAGGCGCTGGCGGACGGCGTGCCGCAGGGCGTAATTGAAGCCGCTCAGCAGTCGCCGGTGTACAAAATGGCGATGGACTGGAAGCTGGCGCTGCCGCTGCATCCGGAATACCGCACGCTGCCGATGGTGTGGTACGTGCCGCCGTTGTCGCCGATTCAGTCGGCCGCCGACGCCGGCGAGCTGGCGCACAGTGGCGTATTGCCGGACGTCGAGAGCCTGCGCATTCCGGTGCAGTATCTGGCGAACCTGCTGACCGCCGGCGATACCGAGCCGGTACTGCTGGCGCTGAAACGCATGCTGGCGATGCGCCACTACAAACGGGCGGAAACCGTCGACGGCGTGGTGGACATCAGCGCGCTGGAGCAGGTCGGTCTGAGCGAAGCGCAGGCGCAGGAGATGTATCGCTACCTGGCGATCGCCAACTATGAAGATCGCTTCGTGGTGCCGTCGAGCCACCGCGAGCTGGCGCGCGAAGCCTTCCCCGAAAGCAAAGGCTGCGGTTTCAGCTTCGGCGACGGCTGCCACGGCAGCGACGGCAAGTTCAATCTGTTCAACAGCCGTCGTATCGACGCCATCGACGTGACCGCGAAAACCGCGCGGTCGGAGGATGCCTCATGATCAGCCTGAAAGTGATCGCCCGCCTGCTGGATTACCCGGAGCAGGCGCTGTTTGACCATCAGCAGGCGCTGATTGAAGCGCTGGAACCGGCCAGCGAGCTGGATCTGCACCACAGCGCGCTGCTGATTCTGTTTATCCGCCGCCTGTGCGCGCGCCCGTTGCTGGACGCGCAGGCCGACTATTGCGAGCTGTTCGATCGCGGCCGCGCCACCTCGCTGCTGCTGTTTGAGCACGTGCACGGTGAGTCGCGCGATCGCGGCCAGGCGATGGTTGACCTGATGGCGCAGTACCGCGCCGCCGGGCTGGAGATCGACAGCCGCGAGCTGCCTGATTTCCTGCCGCTGTACCTGGAGTATTTGGCCAGCCGCAGCGCGGCACAGGCGCGGGAAGGGCTGCAGGACATTGCGCCGATCCTGGCGCTGCTGGGCGCGCGCTTGCAGCAGCGCGAAAGCCCGTACGCGGTGCTGTTCGATCTGCTGTTGGCGCTGTCCGGCAGCGATGCGCAGGCGCAGGCGCTGAAGACGCAGGTGGCGCAAGAGGCGCGCGACGATACGCCGCAGGCGCTGGATGCGGTATGGGAAGAGGAGCAGGTCAAATTTCTCGGCGAGCAGGGCTGCGCCTCCGCCCAGCAGACGGCGCACCAGCGGCGATTCGCCGGCGCGGTGGCGCCACAGTATCTGGACCTGACGGATGCGTTAACCGGAACCAAAGGACGCTAATTATGCAATTTTTGAATCAGTTCTTCTTCGACATCTACCCTTATCTGGCCGGCGCGGTGTTCCTGATCGGCAGCTGGCTGCGCTACGACTACGGGCAGTACAGCTGGCGTGCCGGCTCCAGCCAGATGCTGGATAAAAAGGGCATGCGGCTGGCGTCCAACCTGTTCCACATCGGCATTATCGGCATCTTCGCGGGCCACTTCCTCGGCATGCTGACGCCGCACTGGATGTATGAGGCCTTCCTGCCGATCGACGTGAAGCAGAAGCTGGCGATGATCGCCGGCGGCGCCTGCGGCCTGATGACGCTGATCGGCGGCGCGCTGCTGCTGAAGCGCCGGTTGACCAACCCGCGGGTGCGCGCCACCAGCAGCGTCGCCGACATCCTGATCCTGACATTGCTGGTGGTGCAGGTGTGCCTGGGGTTGCTGACCATTCCGTTCTCCGCCCAGCATATGGACGGCAGCGAAATGATGAAGCTGGTGGCCTGGGCGCAGGCGGTCGTGACCTTCCACGCCGGCGCTTCTGCGCACCTAGAAGGCGTGGCGCTGATCTTCAAGCTGCATATGGTGCTGGGCATGACGCTGTTCGTGCTGTTCCCGTTCTGCCGCCTGGTGCATATCTGGAGTGCGCCGGTAGAGTACCTGACCCGCCGTTACCAGCTGGTGCGCAACCGCCGCTGAGCCTGACCCCGCCGCCGCCGATCGCCAGCGGCGGCGCTATTCCGATAATTCCCCCGCCGTCTGCCCATTCTCGTCGCCTTGTCGTAAACTCACTATCTCAGTTATGTTACGTTTATGCTTCCGCCGACGGACGTCGGCCTGTGGTAGCCGATAACAAGAGATACCGCCTTGATGAAAGGCATTTTGGGACATAAAAACCGGGGATGATCCGTGTGGCCTGCGCGCCGTACGGGAGAATCGCTTTATGGATAGTCAGGTTAATCAATAACAATAATGACCACACAATTACGCTCACCCGAGCTGCTGCCTCTGAAAATCATCGCCACCGGGGCCGCGTTGCCGCCTAACCGCGTGGCGTCCTCTGCACTCG
This sequence comes from Serratia sp. TSA_130.1, assembly GCF_052691795.1. Classification (NCBI taxonomy): domain Bacteria; kingdom Pseudomonadati; phylum Pseudomonadota; class Gammaproteobacteria; order Enterobacterales; family Yersiniaceae; genus Serratia; species Serratia sp. TSA_130.1. The sequence goes on along the minus strand of NZ_JBQZFS010000001.1, from coordinate 427,902 downwards.
ACGCTCGGCTGGGGAAACCGGCCGGCTACGTTGAAAAACGCTCGGGCATCGTTTACCGCTATCACGCCGCCGACGATGCCAGCCAGGCTGAACTCGCCGCCGCCGCGCTGCAAGATGCGCTGGCTCGCCGCGCCATGCCGGCGGACTCGATCGATCTGCTGATCTCCGCCTCGGCGATTTCGGTGCAGGCGCTGCCGTGCACCGCCGCGCACATTCTCAAGGTGGCGGGGCTGGCGCCGGGCACGCCGGGCTTCGACATCAACAGCAGCTGCGTTAGCTTTATCTCTGCGCTGCAGGTGGCGGCGGGGCTGCTGAACGCCGGGACGTATCGACGCATCGCCATCGTCTCGGCGGATCTCGCTTCACGCGGCATCGACTGGCAGCACGAAGAGTCGTCGCTGATCTTCGGCGACGGCGCGGCCTGTGCCATCGTGGAGCGCGGCGACGGCGGCAGCGGCATCCTCGCCAGCCTGGTGGAAACCTACCCCGCCGGCAGCGAACTGTGCGAGATCCGCGCCGGCGGCACGCGTCGCAACCCGCGCGCCGGCATGTGTGAGCAAGACTTCCTGTTTCATATGCAGGGCAAGCCGCTGTTCCGCCAGGCGTCGGCGCTGATTGAGGGTTACCTCGATCGGCTGTTGAGCGCCAGCGGCCTGACCCTGGCGCAGATCGCCACCGTGGTGCCGCATCAGGCCAGCCATCTGTCGCTCGAACATATGCGCAAACGGCTGCACGTCTCCAGCGAGGCGCTGGTCGATATCTACCGCCATCATGGTAATCAGGTGGCGGCGTCTATCCCGACGGCGCTGCATGCCGCCGTGACCACCGGGCGCTTCAATCCCGGTCAGCCGGTGATGCTGATCGGCACTGCCGCCGGGCTGGCGCTGGCCGGCATGGTGTTGCTGCCATGAGGGTGCTGGTCACCGGGGCGACCAGCGGGCTGGGACGCAACGCGGCGCAGTGGTTGCTGGAGGCCGGACATCAGGTGCGCGCTACCGGCCGCGATGAACGGGCCGGCGCAACGCTGCGTCAGCTGGGCGCCGAGTTTTGCGCGCTCGATCTGGCGCAGGCCACGCCGCAGCAGTGTCGGGAGCTGGTGACCGACTGCGAGTGGGTCTGGCACTGCGCGGCCAAGTCTTCGCCCTGGGGCGGCAAAGCGGAGTTTCACCGCATCAACGCCGCGGCGACGGATAAGCTGGCGGAGGCGGCCGGGCGCTGCGGCGTGCGGCGCTTCGTGCATATCTCCACGCCGGCAATCTACTTCGATTTTCAGCCGCATTACGACCTTGACGAAGGTTACCGGGCGCGGCGCTTCGCCAATCACTATGCCGTCAGCAAGCACGCCGCCGAACAACGCCTGTTGGCGCAGGCGAAGATCTATCCGCAAACCACCTACATTATGCTGCGGCCACGCGGCCTGTTTGGCCCGCACGATCGGGTGATCGTGCCGCGGCTGTTGCAGCAGCTCGAACGCGATCGCGGCGTATTGCGATTGCCCGGCGGCGGACAGGCGCTGCTGGATCTGACCTTTGCCCCCAACGTGGTGCACGCGATGGATCTGGCCAGTCGGCAGCGCGGATTGCCGTCCGGCGCCGTGTACAACATCACCAACCACCAACCGCAGCGGCTGGCGGAGATGCTGGATGCGCTGCTGCGTCAGGAGCTGGGGCTGAGTTACCGGCTGCAGGCCGTGCCCTATCCGCTGCTGCATACGCTGGCCGGCGGCATGGAGCTGTGGGCGACGCTGAGCGGCAAGGAACCGCTGCTGACGCGCTACAGCGTGGCGGCGGTGCATTTTGACATGACGCTGAACCAGACTCGTGCGATCGAAGAGTTGGGCTATCGGCCGCGTTATTCGATGGAAGAGGGCATTCGTCTGACCGGCGAGTGGCTGCGGCGGCAAGGAGGCGGACAGCATGGCTAAGGTCACCGTGTTTGAAGTGGGCTATTGCACGCATATCGGCTGCATGGCGCTGCGCGGCGCCGGATTCCGGGTGTGCAAATTCCCGGCGCGCGCCTATCTGCTGGAGGTGGGGGAGCGCCGCTGGCTGTGGGATACCGGCTACGCGCGTTATTTTCAGCAGCACACGCAGTCGGGGCTGTTCAGCCTTTACCGCCGCATGACGCCGGTCTATTTCGATCCGGCCGAGTCGTTGGCGCATCAGCTGCGCGAAGCCGGTTATGCCGAGGGGGATATTCAGGCGCTGATCGTCTCGCATTTTCACGCCGATCACATCGCCGGGCTGCAGGATTTCAGCCAACTCGACTTTATTTGCTCCGGCGAGGGCTGGCAGCAAACCCGTGGGCTGCGCGGTTTCGCGGCGCTGAAGCGCGCCTTTATTCCCGGCCTGATCCCGGCGGATTTCGAGAGCCGTCTGCAGTTTATGGAGTCTTTTCCTGCGGTGGCGTTGCCCGCGCTGTTGGCGCCGTTCGATCGCGGTTACGCGCTGCCGGGCAGTGAAGGGCAGATCGTGCTGGTGCCGTTGCCGGGGCATGCGGCCGGCCATATCGGCGCCTTTATTCTCACCGACGCCGGCTGGACGCTGCTGGCCAGCGACGCCGCCTGGTCGCCGCAGAGTTACCAGACGCTGCGCGGGCCTTCGCGCCTGGCCAATCTGGTGATGGACGACGCGGCGGCTTACACCCGCACCCTGGAGCGGCTCAACCAGCTGTGGGCGGGCGGCCAGGTCAACATTTTGCTGTGCCACGAGGGAGACCTGTGATCCCCTTCATGACCCTTTGGCACTATTTCCGCGCCCGGCGCCTGCGCTTTGGCGATCGTGCGGCGCTGGAGGCGCATCAGGCCCGACAGCTTGAGGGTTTTGCCCGCCGGGTGCTGAGCAAGAGTCCCTATTTTCAAGGCTTCAGCCGCCGGCCGTTCGCCGAATGGCCGCAGATGGACAAGGCGCTGATGATGGCGCAGTTCGACCGCATGAACACCGCCGGGTTGCGGTGCGATGCGGTGCTGGCCTGCGCGCAGCGCAGCGAGGCGGATCGCGATTTCACGCCGAAGATCGGGCGCTACAGCGTCGGATTGTCGTCCGGCACTTCCGGGCAGCGCGGCGTGTTTGTCGTCAGCCCGCGGGAACAGCAGGTGTGGGCCGGCGGCATGCTGGCGAAAATGCTGCCGGACGGGCTGTCGGCGGGCGAGCGCGTCGCACTGTTTCTGCGCGCGGACAATAATCTCTATCACAGCGTGAACAACCGTTGGCTGAGCCTGGCGTTTTACGATTTGCTCGCGCCGTTCAGCGGCCATTTGCCGGCATTGGAACGGCAGGCGCCCAGCATCATCGTAGCCCCGGCGCAGGTGCTGCGCGCATTGGCGTTGGCGGTGCTGGCTGGGCAGGTGACGCTGTCGGTCAAAAAAGTGATCTCGGTCGCCGAGGTGCTTGAAGAACAGGATCGCCGCCTGCTGCAGCAGGTGTTTCCGGCGGTCGGCGAAGTGTATCAGGCTACCGAGGGGTTCCTCGCCGCCACCTGCGCGCACGGCACCTTGCACCTGAACGAGGAGTTTTTGCATATCGAGCCGCAGTGGATCGACGAACTGCGCTTCACGCCGCTGATCACCGATTTTACCCGCAGTACGCAGCCGATCGTGCGCTATCGGCTGGACGATGTATTGGTGCTGCGCAAGGAACCCTGCCCATGCGGGCAACCGACGCGGGCGATCGCGCGTATCGAGGGGCGGCGCGACGATCAGCTGATGCTGCCCGATGCGCAGCGGCAACCGCAGGCGGTGTTCGCCGATGCCTGCAGCCGAACGATCGCCAATGCGTTGCCGCTGACTAGCGATTACCGCTTGATCCAGCATGGCGAACGGCGGTTGGAGCTGATTGCCGATTGCAGCCCGGCGGCGTTGGCGCACTGTCAGGCGCAGCTGATGGCGCTGTTCGCTCGTCAGGGCATCGCCACCGATCGCCTCGAATGGCGGTTGACGGCGCAAGCGGTGCTGCCGCAGTTCGATCGCAAGCGGCGGCGCATCGTGCGCCGGGCGGAGGAGGCATGAAAAGCGCACTGTTCAGGCTATGGCACATGCTGCTGGGATGGGGCACGGTCGGCGTGGTGTATAGCCTGACCGATCGCCTGCAGGGGGCGGGAACCCTGTTGCCGCCGTCGGCGCTTGATCGGGCGATCCCGTTCAGCCCCACGGCCATCTGGCTCTATCTGTCGTTCTTCCTCATCGTCCCGGCGGGCTATCTGCTGGCGCCGCTGCCGCGGATCAAATGGCTGACGCTGGCGATGCAGCTGACCGCGCTGGGCGCCGGGGCGGTTTATCTGCTGTGGCCGACCGCCATGGCCTATCCGCAGAACGATGGCGTCGGGATCAGCGCGCAACTGCTGGCGGCGTTAACCCGGGTGGACTCGCCGCAAAACTGCCTGCCTTCGTTGCATATGGCGCTGACGGTGCTGGCGGTGTGGGCGCTGAGCGACGGCGAGCGCAAAGTGCGCACGGCGCTGTGGATGCTGTGGGGCGTGGCGATCGCGTTCTCGATTCTGCAACTGCGTCGGCATTTGTTTGTCGATTTGGCCGGCGGCGCGCTGCTGGCGCTGTTCGCCGGCTGGCTGGCCCTGCGCATGAAAACCCTGCGCAGGCGCGTCGTTAAAGGAGAAATGGGATGAGCGATCTGGCATTGCCGATAGTGTTCATGCTGTTCATCGTGGTGGCCGAGGCGGTGGCGCTGCAGTGGGGGCGTCGCGAGCCGGTCAACTGGCACGATCTGGTGTTCAACCTGAATTCCGGCCATATCATGCTGTGGTTGTTCCGCGGGTTGGAGATCACCTGCTACGGCTACGTGGCCGCGCATTTCAGCCTGGGGCTGCTGGATGCCTGGCCGCCGCTGCTGATGTGGCTGTTCGCCCTGCTGGCGTGGGACTTCGGTTTCTACTGGCTGCACCGTCTGCACCATCGTTTCCGCCTGCTGTGGGCGGTGCACGTGGTGCACCATCAGGGCGAGCACTTTAATCTGTCGCTGGGGGTGCGCAACTCCTGGTATTCGTCGCTGACGTCGATCCCGTTCTTTTTGCTGCTGGCGCTGGCGGGGGTGCCGCTGTCGGTGTTCGTTGCGGTCTCTATTTTTCATTACAGCATTCAGCTGTTTAACCACAATGCGCTGACGCCGAAGCTCGGCGTGCTGGAAAACATCCTGGTCACGCCGGCGCATCACCGGGTGCATCACGTCAAGGACATGGCGTATTCCAATAAGAACTTCGGCGGCAGCTTTATCTTCTGGGACAAGCTGTTCGGCACCTTTTGCCCGGCATTGCCGAGCACGCCGTTCAGCTATGGCGTCGGCGGCGACAGGCCGTCCGCCAACCCATTCTGGGCGAGCAATCTGCCGTTCCTGCGCTATTTGCGCCTGGCATGGCGCCCGGCGCCGGGCCGGCAACGCGACCGCCGTTCGGCGCTCAGCGTTTTCAGCGGCGCCATGCTGTTGTTCTCGCTGGTGGTCGGTTACGTCTACCAATACGGTTACGGCTATAGCGACATCAGCTGGCCGCAAATGGCGCTGTTGGCGCTGCTGGCGTTGGGATCGGTGGCGCTGGGCGGCATGACGGAAGGGCGGCGGTGGGCGAGCGCCGTCTGGCTGCTGATCGCGCTGGGCATGCCGCTGCTATTTATCGGCTATCTCGGTTGGCCGCAGCGCTATTGGCATATCGCCATGGCCGCCGTGGCGTTGCATGCCCTGTGCGTCGCGTTGGGCTGGGGAAGAGTAGCCGCACCGGCCGCCGTGGAGGAACCGCATGGCTGAATCATTGCCGCCGCTGCGTTTTCCCGCCGATGGCGAACAGGCCTTCCACCGCGATCTTAAGCGCGCGGCCCACGCCTGTCTGGCGGGCGATCATCGCTATGCCGATGCCGCGAGATTGGCCAAGGCCGCGCTGTTGCTGGCGTTGTGCGTCGGGTTTTACGCGCTGAGCCTGCTGCAGCATCAGCCCTGGGCGTTTTTCCTCTGCTATTTCCTGTTCGTGACCATGGGCATGCTGCTCAATGTCAACGTCAACCACGATGCTTCGCATAACGCTTTCCTGCGTGCGCCCTGGGCCAATCGGCTGGTGGGGCGGTTGGTGACGCTGCCGCTGGGCGTCGATCCGGACTACTGGCGCACGCGGCATGTGGATTACCACCACGTTTACGCCAACGTCGAACATTACGATCTGGATACCGAAGAGAACGGCTTTTTCCGCCAGACACCGTTCCAGCGCTGGCGGCCCCATATGCGCTATCAGCATCTGTACTGGCCGCTGATCGCCGCGCTCTCGCTGCCCTATATCGCCTGGATTTTCGATTGGTCCGATCGGCTCGATAAAACGCCGCTGCGGGAAAAACGCGTGCTGGCGGGGCGCGGCGGTTGGGCGCTGTTCGTGCTGTGCAAGCTCGCGCATCTGGCGCTGGTGCTGGTGGCGCCGCTGGTCGTGGGCCACTTGCACGGCATCGGCTGGGGCTGGGTGTTGCTGGCTTACGCGCTCAGCCAGATGTGCGCCTCGCTGCTGGTGGTGTTCTTGCTGCTGGGCACCCATTGGGCGCAGGCCGAGTTTTACCCGGCGCCGACGGGCGACAGCATGCCGCAAGGCTGGTATCGGCACAATTTCGCCACCGCCTGCGACTGGCAGCCCGAACCGCGCTGGCTGGAGCATCTGACCGGCGGGCTAAACTATCACCTGACCCATCACCTGTTTCCCGGCTGGAATCATCGCCACTATCCGGCCCTGGCTGCCGCGGTGGCGGAGGTCGCGCAGCGGCACGGCATGGCGTACCGCTGCATTGGCTATCGTGAACTGCTGGCGCAACAACAGCGCTTCTTACGCCGGATGGGACAACCATGAAACCGCTGCGTCCGTTAGCCTATCGGCGCGACGACAATGGGTTGCACCGCGCGCTGATGCAGGCTGCACAGCATTATCTGGCGGCCCACGGCGATCACCGCTTCGCCGACGGCGGCATGCTGGCGAAGGTCGCGCTGCTGCTGGCGCTGTGCGGCCTGTGTTACGGGTTGAGCCTGCAGCAGCAAAACGTCTGGGCGTTTTTCGCTTGTTATTTCGGCTTTATCTTTATCGGCATGTTCCTGACGGTGAACGTGGTGCACGACGCCTCGCACAACGCGTTTTTCCGCCGCCCCTGGGCCAACCGCTGGCTGAACGCCCTGGTGAGCGTGCCGCTGGGGCTGGATCCCGACTGTTGGCGCGTGCGGCATGTGTTGTTCCACCATGCCCATAACAACATCGAACATTACGATCCCGATATCGACGCCAACGGCGTGCTGCGGCAAACGCCGTTCCAGCGCTGGCGGCCCTTTATGCGCGCGCAGCGTTACTATTGGCCGTTGGTGGCGGCGCTGACTTTTCCGTACTACATCTGGCTGTTCGATTGGTTGGACAGGGCGGGCCGCACCCGCGTGGCGGCGCGCATGGCGCAGCAGGGCGTACGCGGCTGGAGCGGGTTTCTGGCGGGGAAGGCGGCGCACCTGCTGCTGGCGCTGGCGATCCCATGTTGGCTGTTGCCGCCGGCTATCGGCATCGGGCAAATTCTGCTGGTCTATTTGCTGAGCCAGATGCTTTCTTCATTGCTGTTCGTGATGTTGATCATCGGCACCCACTGGGCCAAGGCCAACTTTTATCAGGCGCCGGCGCAGGGCGCGATGCCGCACGGTTGGTATCACCATGTGTTCGCCACCACGTTCGACTGGCAGACTCGGCCGCGCTGGCTGGGATACTGGCTCGGCGGGGCGAACCTGCATTTGACGCATCATCTGTTCCCGCACTGGAGCCACCGCCATTACCCGGCGCTGAGCCGCATCATCGGCGAGGTGGCCCCGCGTTTCGGCATCGACTACCGCCTGCTGGAACTGGAGGAGCTGTTGCGCCTGCAGCAACGCTTCCTCAGCGCGATGGGGCGCAAGCCGCAATAGCGTTGCATGCGGATTGTGCGAGGCGTTACGCAGTTCACTAATTGAACGATATTTGCCCTTCCAGTAGACTTTCCCCCTGTGAATCAACGGCCACAGGAGGTGGACTATGCGCAGCTTGCCGATTCGGTTATCCAATGAAATCGACGACAGTTTGAACGATATTGCCCGGCGTCACGGGATGGCAAAAACCGACGTCATTCGCCTGGCATTTTCTTTAATGACGATTGCCGACCGTGAGTGGATGAAAAAAGACGGTTCCCGTCTTGGGATCGTGCGTGAAAGCGGCGAGGGGCTGGAGGCGGTCGCCGTGGTGGTGGGGATTTTTCCATGAAGCCGCAAAATGAGCGCCCGCAGGTTGATGCTGAAACGTTGTATTTGGATCCTTCGCTGGTCTTCGACGAAATGGAGCGGCTGCGCCTGGCACGCCAGGTGCTGTGCGGGATATTCGCGGTCAGCGTGGGCGTATTCGCCGCCCACGCGTATTGGGAGAAAAACGAAGCGCTGAATCAGGTGTTTGAGCTGGTGAAGATCGGCGCCTTGCCGCTGGTCACGCTGGTGGTCTCTTTTTACTTTCCCAACAGCGCGTCCAGATAAGGCGCCGTGTCAATGCGACTTCATGCCCGCCGCAGTCATCAGCAGGCGGAACAGCGAGGCAACCACGAACAGCCCCAGCACGCTGGCGCTCCAGATGATCACCAGCCAACCGATGCGTTTCCACCAGGGCGCCGGAGCGGCGGCTGCCGTTTTATCTTGCATAGCGTCCTCCTTCCTCAGTGATAGCCGTGTTCATGGCTGATCTTGCCGCGGAACACGTAGTAGCTCCAGAAGGTGTAGACCAGAATGATTGGGATGATGAACAGCGCGCCCACCAGCATAAAGCCGAGGCTCTGCGGTGGTGCTGCGGCGTCCCATAGGCTGATGGCCGGCGGGATCAGGTGCGGCCAGATGCTGATGCCAAGCCCGCTCAGGCCGAGGAACACCAGCAGCAGCGTCAGCATAAACGGCGAGTAGTGCGCGCCGCGTTTCACTCCGCGTTGAATTCCCCAGGCGCTGAGCAGCACTAGCAGCGGTACCGGCAGCAGCCAGAACAGGTTAGGCAGCGTAAACCAGCGCGCGGCGATTTCGGGATGCGCGATCGGCGTCCAGATGCTGACCGCAGCCAGCACCAGCAGCAGGATCGCCAGCAGCGGCGTCGCCAGGTGATACATGCGCGCCTGCAGGTCACCGGCGGTTTTCATCACCAGCCAGGTACAGCCGAGCAGGGCGTAGGTCACCACCAGCCCCAGCCCGCAGAACAGCGCGAACGGCGTCAGCCAGTCCAGTGCGCCGCCGGCGTAGGTGCGGCCTTCTACCGGGAAGCCGTTGATCACGGCGCCCACCACCACACCCTGGCTGAAGGTGGCGAAGAGAGAGCCCCAGATGAACGCTTTATCCCAGATATGGCGCTTCTCCGGCGTCGCCTTGAAGCGAAACTCGAAGGCCACGCCGCGGAAAATCAGCCCGATCAGCATCAGCGTCAGCGGGATCGCCAGCGCGTCGAGGATCACCGAGTAGGCCAGCGGGAAGGCGCCGAACAGCGCCGCGCCGCCCAGCACCAGCCAGGTCTCATTGCCGTCCCACACCGGGGCGACGGTGTTCATCATCAGATCGCGGTCGCCGCTCGCCTTCACCCACGGAAACAGAATGCCGATGCCCAAATCGAAACCGTCCATCACCACGTACATCATGGTGCTGAACACGATGATGACAAACCAAATCAGCGGAAGATCGATACCCATGTTCAGCTCCTGTCGTCCAGAGTGTCGTTGACCGCGGACAGCGGACGCGCCGGGCGGCCCTCGGTATTGTCTTCTTGGTGTTCATGCGGCTGCGGCCCTTTGCGGATCAGGCGCATCATGTAGGAGTAGCCCACGCCGAACACCGAGCAGTAGACGATGATGAACGCCAGCAAGCTGATGCTCATGTGCAGATCGCCGTGCGCGGACACCGCATCCTTGGTGCGCAGCAGGCCGTACACCACCCACGGCTGGCGGCCGATCTCGGTGGTGAACCAGCCCGCCAGCAGCGCCAGCAGCCCGGAAGGGCCCATCCACAGGATGAAATACAGGAACGGACGCGACTGATACAGCCCGCCGCGCCAGCGCAGCCACAGGCTCCACACCCCGGCCAGGATCATCAGCATGCCCAGCCCGACCATGATGCGGAACGACCAGAACACCACGGTGGAGTTGGGGCGATCTTCCGGCGGGAACGATTTGAGCGCCGGCACCTGCTCGGTCAGGCTGTGCGTCAGGATCAGGCTGCCGAGATAGGGCACTTCCAGCTTGAAGCGGGTCTCTTCACGCTGCATGTCCGGCCAACCGACCAGGATCAGCGGCGTGGCTTCGCCCGGCGGGTTTTCCCAGTGGCCTTCGATGGCGGCGATCTTCGCCGGCTGATGTTTCAGCGTATTCAGGCCGTGCGCATCGCCGATCAGCGCCTGCACCGGCGCGACGATCAGCGCCATCCACATCGCCATCGACAGCATCTTGCGCATTGCCGGCGTGTCGCGGCCGCGCAGCAGATGCCAGGCGGCGGACGCGCCGACGAAGAACGCCGAGGAGAGGAAGGCGGCGGTGGACATGTGCAGCAGGCGATACGGGAAGGACGGGTTGAAGATGACCTTCAGCCAGTCAACCGGCACCACTTGGCCATTGATGATCTCATGCCCCTGCGGGGTCTGCATCCAGCTGTTGGAGGCCAGGATCCAGAAGGTGGAGATCAGCGTGCCGAGCGCCACCATGCAGGTGGCGAAGAAGTGCAGGCCGGGGCCGACGCGGTTCCAGCCGAACAGCATCACGCCGAGGAAACCGGCTTCGAGGAAGAAGGCGGTCAGCACTTCATAAGTCAGCAGCGGCCCGGTAATGCTGCCGGCGAACTCGGAGAAGAAGCTCCAGTTGGTGCCGAACTGGTAAGCCATCACCAGCCCGGATACCACGCCCATGCCGAAGTTAACGGCGAAAATCTTTGACCAGAAGTGATAAAGCTCACGATAGGCTTCATTGTGCGTTTTCAACCATAATCCTTCCAGCACCGCCAGATAGCTGGCTAAACCGATGGTGATGGCGGGGAAAATGATATGGAAAGACACGGTGAAGGCGAACTGTATTCTGGCAAGTTCCAGTGCATCAAGACCCAGCATGGCGCCTCCTAGGGTTGAACATAAATTAACCTCTTGAGTATAGCTGTCATTTTTATGTGAAATGCTTGGCGTTAAGTTAAGCACGGAGTACAGTGCCTATAATAGTGACAGTTATTTTACTTTTTCATATAACAGTTAATGGTTATGACCCGATACGAGCAGCTTGCGCAGCAGATTAGAGAACAGATCCAGAACCGGGTGTGGCGGGCGGGCGACAAGCTGCCTTCGCTGCGCGAGAGCGGCAAACGCGCCGGATTGAGCCTGATGACGGTGGTGCAGTCTTATCAACTGCTGGAGAGCCAGGGGTGGATCGTCGCCCGGCCGCAGTCGGGCTACTATGTGGCGGCGCGTCCGCAGCCGCTGCCGCAGCCTTCGCGCGGCGAGAAACTGCTGCTGAGCGAGCAGGTGGACATCAACGCCTTTATTTTCGACGTGCTGCAGGCCTGCAAGGATCCGGACATCGTACCTTTCGGTTCGGCGTTTCCCGACGCCACGCTGTTCGCCCAGCCGAAGCTGGCGCGGGCGCTGAGCAGCGTAGCGCGCAAGTTCACGCCGCACAGTTCGCTGGTCAACCTGCCGCCGGGCAACGACGCGCTGCGGCGGCACATTGCCCAACGCTATGCGCTGAGCGGCATGCAGGTCGCGCCGGACGAGATCGTCATCACCGCCGGGGCGATGGAGTCGCTCAGCCTCAGCCTGCAGGCGGTGACCCAACCGGGCGACTATGTGGCGATCGAGTCGCCGGCGTTTTACGGCGCGCTGCAGGCGCTGGAACGGCTGCGGCTGAAGGCGGTGGCGATCGCCACGCATCCGCAGGACGGTATCGATCTGGACGCGTTGCAGCAGGCGGTGGAGCAGTATCCGATCAAAGCCTGCTGGCTGATGACCCACTTCCAGAACCCGCAGGGCGCCACCCTGCCGGAGGCCAACAAGCAGCGTCTGGTGGCGCTGCTGCGCGAACGGCAGATCTCGCTGATCGAAGACGATGTCTACGGCGAGCTGTACTTCAGCGCCGAACGGCCGTTGCCGGCGAAGGCGCTCGACAGCGGCGGCCAGATCCTGCACTGCTCGTCATTTTCCAAATGTCTGGCGCCGGGCTTTCGCGTCGGCTGGGTGGCGGCGGGGCGTTATGCGCAACAGATCCAGCGTTTGCAGCTGATGAGCACCGTTTCCACCAGCGTGCCGACCCAGATGGCGCTGGCGGATTATCTGCTGCACGGCGGCTACGACACCCATCTGCGGCGGCTGCGCCGCCTGCTGGCCCAGCGCCAAAGCGCAATGCGTCAGGCGATCGCCCACCATTTCCCGCCGACGGTGAAAGTCAGTCAGCCCGACGGCGGGTATTTCCTGTGGCTGGAACTCGATCCGGCGCTGTCGTCGATGGAGCTGTATCGGCGCGCACTCGCACGGGGCATCAGCATCGCGCCGGGGCGCATGTTTACCACCGGCGACCATTTCAACCACTGCTTCCGTCTCAACGCCTCGTTTGAATGGAATGACCGCTTTGAAGAGGCGATAAAAACCTTAGCCAAACTTATCCGGGGGCTGGCGGCGGCCGGCTGAACCGCGTTTTTCCCGCCGCTTCGCCCCAGAAAAATTCATAATGCTTTTTTCGGCAATGGAATGCCGGTTTCGTTGTTAGACAGCCCTCCAGCCGCCCATTACTCTGCGATAAATTTTGTCACATTTTTATCAACGGGTAGACGAGGGGCAGTGGGTGAGTGGAATAAAAAATAAGCTAAACAAACTGTTGCGCTATCGGCTGACGCCGCTGGCGTTGGTCTGCGCGCTGGGATTGAGCGCCGCCGCGCAGGCGGAAACGCTGGCCGAAGGCATTACGCCGGCCAGCGACGCCGCTCGGGTGCCGGCCGCCGCCAAACTGCGCAAAGATACCGTCGTGGCGGGCATCTCGGAGCCACAGGGGATTTTCAATCCGTATCTGTTCACCAACGGCTGGGACGAGAACGTGACCGACGTGATCTTCAGCCGGCTGATCGGCCTGGACAGCCAGGGCAAACCGGAAGGGCGCCTGGCGGAGTCCTGGCAGGTCAGCCCCGATAATCTGACCTACACCATCAAGCTGCGGCCGAATCTGGTCTACAGCGACGGCTCGCCGCTGAAGGCCGACGATATCGCCTTTACCCTGACGCTGCTGCATGACCCGGCCTATGACGGCGATACCGATATCACGCCAGCGCACATTCAGGGCGGCGCCGAGTATAAAAACGGCACCGCGGCCGGCATCAGCGGGCTGAAGGTGATCGACGATCGCACCATTCAGATCGTCACCACCCAACCGGGCGCGACCACGTTGCAACTGATTGGCGGGCCGGTATTGTCGCGGGCTTACTACGGCAAAGACTATCAGCGCGGCAAGCTCGACGGCGTGCGCGCCTTGAACGGCAAGCCGCTCGGCAACGGCCCCTACATTTACGACAAGTACGTGCCGGGGCAGGAAATCCGCTTCCACGCCAACCCGAACTTCTACCTCGGCCCGCCGCCGATGGCGCGCTTTATCTATCGCGTCACCAACCCGGCCACCAACTTCCAGCTGTTCCAGACCGGTGAGACCGACTACGACGCCTTTACCGCCAAGCCGGACGATATCGAACAGCTCAAGCTGCTCGGCTTCGCCAATATCAACCTTTACAGCTCGAGCGATTACAGCCGGGTTGATTTCAACCTCAGACGCCCGGCGCTGCAGGACAAGCGGGTGCGTCAGGCGCTGATCTACGGCCTCGATCGGCAAAAACTGATCGCCGTGGTGTACCAAGGGTACGGCAAGGTCGCCAACCAGCCGATTTCGCCGATCTCCTGGGCTTACGACGCCAACGGCATCAATCCTTACGCTTACGATCTCGATAAGGCCAAAAAGCTGTTGGACGAGGCGGGCTGGCAGGTGGGCGCTGACGGCATCCGGCAGAAAGACGGTAAAAAGCTGGAGCTGACGCTGCTGGTGACCAAAAAGCTGATCAACGACGCGCTGGTGCCGATCGCCAAGGATAACTACCGCCGGCTCGGCGTGGTGCTGAAACCGCAGGTATTGGATTTCAACGCGCTGCTGGCGCAGCGCAAGGCGGGCAATTACGACCTGGCGTCTCTCAGCACCAGCACGCTGAACGATCCGCACGACGGCGTACGCGACTTCATCAGCCGCGAGAGCGAGACCGGCTACCACAACCCGCAGGTGGACGCGCTGATCGCCAAAGCCAATGCCACGCTGGATATCGCGCAGCGTAAGCCGCTGTACCATCAGCTGTATCAGGTGCTGGCGGACGATCCGCCGGTGATCCTGCTCGGCAACCGCGAAATCTTGAGCGCCAGCAGCGCGCGCGTCACCGGCTTTAAACCGGATATCTACAACGGACTGGTCGGCAGCCTGCCGAACGTCAAACCGGCGCCGTAACGCCCCGATGCCGCCGCGCCATTCCGGGCGGCGGCGATGGAATTCGCGATGAGAAATTTTATCCTGCGCCGTTTGTTGCAGACTATCCCGATGCTGTTGCTGGCTTCATTGCTGATTTTTTGCATCTTCGCCCTGGCGCCCGGCGACTTTATCGACGGCAATATCAACCTGACCGCGCAACGCGCCGCCGAGCTGCGGGCGCTGTATGGGTTGGATCAGCCCTTGTTCAGCCGTTACCTGCATTGGCTTGGCCGGCTGTTGCAGGGCGATCTCGGCTTCTCGCTGCAGTATCAGATCCCGGTCAGCACGCTGCTGAACCAATACATCTGGAACTCGTTCCTGCTGGCGGCGGTGGCGATGGTGCTGTATTGGGGCATCGCGCTGGCGGTGGGAGTGATCTCGGCGATGAAACCCTATTCGCTGTTCGATCATCTGATCACCGTGGCGGTGTTCGCCGCCATGTCGTTTCCGACGTTTTTCCTTTGCCTGTTGCTGATCAAATGGTTCGCCGTCGATCTGCACTGGTTGCCGGCGGGCGGCATGTTGCGCACCGGCAGCGAAGCGAGCGGGCTGGCCTGGGCGCTGGAGGTGGCGGCGCACCTGCTGTTGCCGGTGCTGGCGCTGGTGATGCTGCAGGCCGGCAGCCTGACGCGCTATTTTCGCGCCAGCATGCTGGAGGTGATCCGCATGGACTATATCCGCACCGCGCGCGCCAAAGGGCTCAGGGAGAAAACGGTGATCCTCAAACACGCGCTGCGCAATGCGCTGTTGCCGATCATCACCCTGCTGGGGTTCGAGCTGCCGGGATTGTTCTCCGGCGCGCTGATCACCGAAAAAATCTTCAACTGGCCGGGCGCCGGGCATATCCATATCGATTCGCTGGCGGCGCGCGATTATCCGGTATTGATGGGGTTCACGCTGTTTCTGGCGGCGTTGACCATTCTCGGCAATCTGCTGGCGGACATTCTGTACGCCTACGCCGATCCACGCATTCGCTTGAGGTAACACGATGTGGGTAACGCTGTTTTTCGGGCGCCGTCGCCGCTGGCGCCAGGCGCAGTTGCCGGCGCTGGCGCAGCTGTCTCCGCCGCCCGCCGCGCAGGCATGGCGCCGTCTGCGTCGCCACCGACCGGCGATGATCTCGCTGGCGCTGCTGGTGCTGTTGGCGCTGCTGTGCCTGATTGGGCCGTCGCTGTCGCCGTGGCCTGACGACGCCGGCGATGTGCTGAACATCAATCAGGCGCCGAGCGGCGCGCATTGGTTGGGCACCGACTTTCTCGGCCGCGATATTTGCACCCGGCTGCTGCTGGCGGGGCGAATATCGCTGACCATCGGCCTGGTGTCGATGCTGCTGTCGGTGACGCTGGGTTATGTACTGGGGGCGTTCGCCGGTTATCTGGGGGGCGTGGCGGATCGGCTGATCATGCGCTTCGCCGATCTGTTGATGACCATTCCTGGCCTGCCGCTGCTGATCATCATGGGGGCGATGCTGACCGAACTCGACGTGTCGCCGGACTACCGTATCTACATGGTGATGATCATGCTGAGCCTGCTGGGCTGGCCGTCGCTGGCGCGGCTGGTGCGCGGCCAGATCCTGTCGCTGCGCGAGCGGGATTTCATGTTGGCCACCGAAGTGCTGGGGCTCTCCACTCGGCGGCGCCTCTTCGGCCATCTGTTGCCCAATACCGTGCCGATTTTGGTGGTGGTCGCCACCATGGCGGTGGCCAACGCCATCCTCAGCGAGTCGGCGTTGAGCTACCTTGGGCTGGGCGTGGTGCCGCCGACGCCGTCGTGGGGCAACATGATGGACGCCGCCAATAGCCTGATCGACTTTCAGCGCCGCCCCTGGCTGTGGATGCCGCCGGGGCTGGCGATCTTCGTCACCGTGGTGGCGATCAATATCTTGGGCGACGGCCTGCGGGACGCGCTCGATCCGAAAATGAGCGGGGTAAAACGATGAGTCAACCGCTGGTGGCGTTCGACCGGCTGTCGGTGTCGTTTCATGGCGAGCAGGGGCCGGTGCGGGCGGTGCAACAGGTCAGCCTTGAACTGCAGGCCGGGCAAACGCTGGGGATCGTCGGCGAATCGGGCTGCGGCAAAAGCGTGACCGCCATGGCGCTGATGGGGCTGTTGCCGCAGCCGCTGGCGCAGATAGACGGCGGTGAGATTCGCTTTGAAGGGCAAAACCTGCTGTCGCTGCGGGCATCCAAGATGGCGGATCTGCGCGGCAACCGGCTGGCGATGATCTTTCAAGAGCCGATGAGCGCGCTGAATCCGGTGTTGACCCTCGGCGAACAGCTGGTGGAGCCGCTGATTCGCCACCTGACCCTGTCGCCGAAAGCGGCCTGGCGCCAGGCGATTCAACTCTTGATGGAAGTGGGGTTGGCGCGCGCGGAGGCGCTGATGCGCTGCTATCCGCATCAGCTTTCCGGCGGCATGCTGCAGCGCGTGATGATCGCCATGGCGATCGGGTGCCGCCCGGCGCTGTTGATCGCCGACGAACCGACCACGGCGCTCGACGTCACGGTACAGGCGCAGATCCTGGCGTTGCTGCGTGAGCAGAGCCGGCGACACAACATGGCGATGATCTTGATCACCCACGATCTCGGGGTGATCGCCCAGATGGCCGATCGGCTGGCGGTGATGTACGCCGGGCGCGTCGTCGAGCAGGGAACGACCCGGGAAGTGCTGGACGAGCCGCGACATCCCTATACGCAGGGGCTGATCGCCTCGCGGCCGGTGCCGGGGCAGCGGCGACGCCGCTTGTACTCCATTCCCGGTCAGGTGCCGGATCTGGCGCGGCTGCCGGAGCATTGCGCTTTCGCCGAGCGCTGCGCGCAGGCCTCCGCTCGCTGCCGCGACGGCATTCCGCCGCTGTACGGCTCCCGTCAGCGTCAGTCCGCCTGTTTTCTCAATGCCGGAGGGCATCCGTATGTCGACTGAACCTTTGGTGGAAGTGAAAGGATTAAAGAAATATTTTCCGCTGCGCGACGGGCTGTTCGGGCGCACCACCGGCCAACTGAAGGCGGTGGATGATGTCAGCTTCAGCATCCGCAAGGGGCGCGTTTTCGGGCTGGTGGGCGAGTCCGGCAGCGGCAAAACCACCGTTGGCCGCACGCTGCTCGGCCTGCACGACAAAACCGCCGGTGAGGTGCTGTTCAAAGGGCAGGCGTTGGACGGCCTGAGCAAGGACGCGTTGCGCGCCCTGCGGCCGAAAATGCAGCTGGTGTTTCAGGATCCTTACAGCTCGCTGAATCCGCGTCTGCGCATGGGCGACGCCATTGGGGAAGCGCTGTTGCAACACGGTCTGGCGAGCAAGGCGGAACTGCGCGAACGGGTGCTCGATACCCTGGCGATCTGCGGGTTGTCCTCACAGCATTACGGGCGGTTTCCGCATGAGTTTTCCGGCGGCCAGCGGCAGCGTATCGGCATTGCGCGCGCGCTGATCCTGCAACCGGAATTTATCGTCGCCGATGAGCCGATATCGGCGCTCGACGTGTCGATTCAGGCGCAGATCATCAATCTGTTTTCCGATTTACAGGAGCGGCAGGGGGTGACGCTGCTGTTTATCTCGCACGATCTCGGCGTGGTGGAGCATCTGTGCCAGGATGTGGCAGTGATGTATTTGGGGCAGATCGTTGAGAGCGCCGATCGCGATGCGCTGTTCCGACAACCGCTGCATCCTTACACGCAGGCCTTGTTGGCGGCGGTGCCGACGCTGGATGCGCAACGCGCGCCGGCGTGGGTGGCCGGCGGCGAGCCGCCGAACCCCGCCAACCCGCCGCGCGGCTGCCGTTTCCATCCCCGCTGCCCGCTGGCCACGGCGCAGTGCCGCGAACAGGCGCCGCAGCTGCGCAGCGTGGCGCCCGGTCATCAGGTGGCTTGCCACCTGGTCGGTTAGCGTCAGGACAGGTAGTGTTTCAACGCGCGCCCGGCCTGGTGGATCGCCGAATGCACCGCCGGGACGTGGGCGAGCGGGTTCAACAGGCCGTAGTCGTGGATTAGCCCGTTGTAGCGGGTGGAGGTGACCTCGACGCCGGCGGCGTCGAGCAGACGCGCGTAGGCTTCGCCCTCATCGCGCAGCACGTCCAGCTCGGCGGTCTGCACCAGCGCCGGCGGCAAGCCCCGCAGCTGTTCCGGCGTAGCGTTGAGCGGCGAGGCGTAGATGTCTTTGCGCTGCGCTTTATCGGGCGCATAGCTGTCCCAAAACCACTTCATCATATTGCGGGTCAGGAAATGGCCTTCGGCGAACTGATGGTAGGAATCGGTATCAAAATGGGCGTGCGTAACGGGCCACAGCAGGATCTGGCAACGCAATGCCGGTAGGCCTTTTTCTTTGGCCATCAGGCTGACCACCGTCGCCATATTGCCGCCGACGCTGTTGCCGACCACCGCCAGCCGTGAACCGTCGACGTTGATTTTTTCGCCATATTCGGCCACCCATTCCGTGGCGGCGTAAGCCAGATTGATCGCCTGCGGATAGTGCGCTTCCGGTGAGCGGGGGTAGTTGACGAACACCGCCGCCGCGCCGGAACTGTAAACCAGATCGCGCACCAGCCGTTCATGGGTGGGAAAATCGCCCAGCACCCAGCCGCCGCCGTGAAAGAACATGAATACCGGCAATGTCTCCTTGACCCTGGCCGGCCGCACCAGCTGCAGCAGAATATCCTGGCCTTCTACGTGAATGGTTTTCTCGCTGATCTCCACCTCGCGCAGCGGCACGTCTACGCTGCGCTGCGCCGCTTCCAAAACTCTGCGCGCCTCTTTGGGCTTCATTTGTTCCATAGGTTTACCGCCGGCGGCATTCAGCGTCTCGAGAAACGCGCGGATGTCGTGCTGGAGGAGAGGCCGGCTGAGATCGACGGTTCGTTTGGGCATGGTGACTCCTTGTGCGCAGAAGAAAAAGTGCGGTCAGAATCACAGTGTAGTCGTTGGCGCATAAAGCGGGAGCCGCGGCCGGCGGCGATCGGCGCGGTTCGTTTTCCGGGGTGCTGCCGATGGAATAGGCGCTTCGTCGCCGCATTGCCCGATCCTGGCGCAGCGCTGCACCGGGTTGGGGCAAAAAGTGTGATGGCGAGCAAATCGGATGAAATTATTTTTGCGAGCGCGATCAGAAATCCTGAAGTTTTTCGCAATTGAATAGGATTTCGCGAGCAATGATGATTTTAGGCCTTATTTTTTAAATTATGCATTGCAAATGCATATAAAATGAATAAATATGCATTATAAGCCGTTGTTTTAACGTAAAAAATAGCAAAATCCGGCAAAAATCCCGTTTTGGCACGATAGCTGCTCTACACTCTTTATCAAACGACATGTATTTTAACTGCTCGTTAACATTTACTCCCCGCTCAGGGACCGGATAAGCGCCATAAATAGTGAAAAACCGATTTTATGTAACAGATTTGTTTCTAAATCAGCGGTGAGAGACAGCATTTTCTCCGCCGGGAAAGTCGGTTTTGAACAGCGGTTTTTTTGCATTGTGGCGGCCTAGCCGGGCTTGCGCGGTCCTTACAGTCAAAATTCAGCCTTTGCTGAGATTATGAGGTCACTATGGAACAGCCAATCGCAGTTACCCGCCAGTCTTTTGATGACTGGATGGTCCCGGTTTATGCCCCTGCCGATTTTATTCTGGTGCGGGGTGAAGGATCGCAGGTGTGGGATCAACAGGGTAAGTCCTACATCGATTTCGCCGGCGGCATCGCGGTTAACGCGTTGGGCCATGCGCACCCGGCGGTCAAGGCGGCGCTGGTGGAGCAGGCGGGCAAACTGTGGCATCTGGGCAATGGCTATACCAACGAACCGGTGCTGCGCCTGGCCAAAAAACTGATCGACGCCACGTTCGCCGACAAGGTGTTTTTCTGTAACTCGGGCGCAGAAGCCAACGAAGCGGCGCTGAAACTGGCGCGCAAACATGCGCATGACCAGCACGGCGCCGGTAAAGATCAGATTGTGGCGTTCAACAACGCGTTCCACGGCCGTACGCTGTTTACCGTGTCCGCCGGCGGCCAGCCAAAATATTCGCAGGACTTTGCGCCGCTGCCGGGCGGTATCACCCATACGCCGTATAACGATCTGGCCGCGGCGGCCGAGCTTATCAACGATCGCACCTGCGCGGTGATCGTCGAGCCTATCCAGGGCGAAGGCGGCGTGCTGCCGGCGGAAGCCAGTTTCCTGCAGGGGCTGCGTGAACTGTGCGATCGCCATAACGCGCTGCTGATCTTCGACGAAGTGCAGACCGGCGTCGGCCGCACCGGCCACCTGTATGCCTATATGCAGTACGGCGTGGTGCCGGACGTGCTGACCACCGCGAAAGCGCTGGGCGGCGGCTTCCCGATCGGCGCCATGCTGACCACCGATGCGCTGGCGAAAACGCTGGGCGTCGGCACTCACGGCACCACCTACGGCGGCAACCCGCTGGCGACGGCGGTGGCGGGGGAAGTGTTCTCCATCATCAATACCCCGGAAGTGCTGGAAGGCGTCAAGCAGCGCCACCAGTGGTTCATCGACGGGTTGAACGACATCAACCGTCAGTATCCGATCTTTGCCGAGATTCGCGGCGGCGGTTTGCTGATCGGCTGCCAACTGAAGAAAGACTATGCCGGCAAAGCGAAGCAGATCACCCAACTGGCCAACGAAGAAGGCGTTATCGCGCTGATCGCCGGCCCGGACGTGGTGCGTTTCACGCCGTCGCTGATCATCCCTGAGCAGGATGTGAAAGAGGGGCTGGCGCGATTCGCGCGCGCCGTGGCGCGCATTTGCAGCTAATCAGCGGGCTGCGCCTTCACCGGCGCAGCCTGATTCAGAAGAGGTTCGCATTATGATGATTATTCGCCCTATAGAGCGCCGCGATTTGGCGGATTTGCTGACGCTTGCCGGCAAATCCGGTATCGGTCTCACGTCGCTGCCGCAAAATGAAGATACCCTGTCGGCACGCATTGAGCGGGCGTTAAAAACCTGGCAAGGCGAACTTCCGCAAAGTGACCAGTGTTATTTGTTCGTGTTGGAAGACAGCGAGCGCCGGCAGGCGGTGGGGGTCTGCGCGATCGAAGTGGCCGTCGGCCTGGCGGAACCCTGGTACAGCTTCCGCGTCGGCACGCAGGTGCACGCTTCCAAACAGCTGAACGTCTATAAATCGGTGCCGACGCTGTTCCTCAGCAACGACCATACCGGGCATTCGGAACTGTGCACGCTGTTCCTCGATCCGGACTATCGTCACGGCGAGAACGGCAAGCTGCTGTCGAAGGTGCGTTTCCTGTTTATCGCCGCGTTCCGTGAACGCTTCTCCCGCCGTCTGATCGCCGAGATGCGCGGTTTCTCCGATGAAAACGGCCGTTCGCCGTTCTGGGAGAGCGTCGGCCACCGTTTCTTCTCCATCGAGTTCGCCAAGGCGGACTACCTGAGCGGCACCGGACAAAAAGCGTTTATCGCCGAACTGATGCCGAAACATCCGTTGTATGTCGATTTCCTGGCCGAAGACGCGCAGAAGGTGATCGGTGAAGTGCACCCGCAAACCCTGCCGGCGCGCCGCCTGCTGGAGGCGGAAGGCCTGAGCTATCAGGGCTACGTCGATATCTTCGACGGTGGCCCGACGCTGGAAGCCGAAATCGACCACATCCGTGCGGTGAAGCAGAGCCGCCTGGTCAAAGTGGTGCTGGATGACACGCCGATGCGCGCCGATGCGCCGGTCCATCTGGTCGCCAACGACAACTATCAGAATTACCGCGCACTGCTGGTCAATGCCGATCTGTATGACGATCGCCTGCATATCAACGCCGCCACCGCTGCGGCGCTGGGCGTCGAGCAGGGCAGCCCGGTGCGGGTACTCCCCCTTATTGCACAGGAGAAAGCATGATGTCCCATCCTGCACTGTTGATTAACGGCGTCTGGCGGCAGGGCCGCGGCGCGGAGTTCGGCAAGGCCGATCCGGTCGGCAATCAGCCGCTGTGGCGCGCCAACGCCGCCGACGCCGATGACGTCGCCGCCGCCTGCGAAGCCGCGCGCGCCGCATTTCCCGGCTGGGCGCGTACGCCGTTCGAGCAGCGCGAACAGCTGGTGAAACGCTTCGCCGCTTTGCTGGAAGAACATAAACAGTCGCTGGCGGAAACCATCAGCCGCGAGACCGGCAAACCGCGCTGGGAAACCCTGACCGAAATTCAGGCGATGATCGGCAAGGTGGGCATTTCACTGCAGGCCTATCAGGCGCGCACCGGTTTTAGCCAGACGGCGATGGCCGACGGCGCTTCGGTGCTGCGCCATCGCCCGCACGGCGTGCTGGCGGTGTTCGGGCCTTACAACTTCCCCGGCCATCTGCCGAACGGCCATATCGTGCCTGCGCTGCTGGCCGGAAACTGCGTGGTGTTCAAGCCGAGCGAACTGACGCCGCTGACCGCCGAGGAGACCCTGAAGCTGTGGCTGAAGGCCGGTCTGCCGGACGGGGTGATCAATCTGGTGCAGGGCGGCCGGGAAACCGGCGAGGCGCTGGCGGCCAGTGCGAATATCGACGGCCTGTTGTTCACCGGCAGCGCCGGCACCGGTTACCACCTGCATCGCCAATTGGCGGGGCAGCCGGAGAAGATCCTGGCGCTGGAGATGGGCGGCAACAACGCGCTGATCGTCGATGGTTTCGAGGATCGCGACGCGGCGGTCAACCTGGCTATCCAGTCGGCGTTTATCTCCGCCGGCCAACGCTGCACCTGTTCACGCCGCATTTTGGTGAAGCAGGGGGCGGAAGGCGACGCCTTTATCGCGCGTTTGGTTCAGGTGGCGGGCGAGCTGCGCGTCGGCCGTTGGGATGCCGAACCGCAGCCGTTCATGGGCGGCGTAGTGTCGGCGGCCGCGGCGGAAAACATGCTGAAAGCGCAGCAGCGCTTGCTGGCGCTGGGCGGTAAATCGCTGCTGGCCATGCGTCTGCTGGAGCCGGGCAGTTCGCTGCTCAGCCCGGGCATCATCGAGCTGACCGGCGTGGCCGGCGTGCCGGACGAAGAGTACTTCGGGCCGTTGACCACGATCGTGCGTTACCGCGATTTCGACGAGGCCCTGCGGCTCGCCAACCAGACGCGCTACGGCCTGTCGGTGGGATTGGTCTCGCCGCAGCGCGAGCTGTTCGAGAGGCTGCTGCTGGAAGCGCGCGCCGGCATCGTCAACTGGAACAAGCCGTTGACCGGGGCGTCCAGCGCGGCGCCGTTCGGCGGCGTGGGGGCTTCCGGCAACCATCGCCCAAGCGCCTTCTATGCGGCGGACTATTGCGCCTGGCCGATGGCGTCGCTGGAAAGCGAAAGCCTGTCGCTGCCGGCGACGCTCTCGCCGGGCTTGTCGTTCCGTTAATCGTCTGCGGCGGCGTCATGGCGTCGCCGCAGGCCATCCCCAGGGGATAGCCATGTCAGGATATGAAGTCAATTTCGACGGTTTGGTGGGGCCAACGCACCACTATGCCGGGCTGTCGTTCGGTAACGAGGCCTCTACGCAGCATCAAAACAGCGTATCGAACCCGCAGCTGGCGGCGAAGCAGGGGCTGCTGAAAATGAAGGCGCTGGCCGATCTCGGTTTCCAGCAAGGGGTATTGCCGCCGCAGGAGCGGCCGCATTTGCCGATGCTGCGTCGCCTGGGCTTCAGCGGCAGCGATGAGGCGGTGCTGGCGCAGGCGATGCGTCAATCGCCGCGTTTGCTGTCGGCGCTCAGCTCGGCGTCCTGCATGTGGACCGCCAATGCGGCCACGGTGTCCCCCTCGGCGGACAGCGCAGACGGCAAGGTGCATTTCACCGCCGCCAACCTGAACAATAAATTCCACCGCGCCATTGAAGCGGAAACGACCACCGACGTTTTGCGGGCGATGTTTAACGACGACCGGCATTTCGCCCACCATGAAGCGCTGCCGCAGGTGGCGTTGTTTGGGGACGAAGGGGCGGCCAACCATAACCGGCTGGGCGGCGATTATGCCAGGCGCAGCGTGCAGGTGTTCGTTTACGGTCGCCAGGAGTTTGGCGGCGAAACGGCGCCGGCGCGTTATCCTGCGCGCCAGACGCGCGAAGCCGGTGAGGCGATCGCTCGCCTGCACCAATTGGACGAGCAGCATACGGTCTTCGTGCAGCAAAACCCGGCGGTGATCGACCAGGGCGTGTTCCATAACGACGTGATTGCGGTCAGCAACCAGAACGTGCTGTTCCACCACCAGCAGGCGTTTTACCGCCAGCAACAGGCGCTGGATGAAGTGCGCCGCAAGATGGCGACGCTGGACAGCGAGCTGGTGGCGATCGAAGTGCCGACGGAGCGCGTCTCGGTGGCGGACGCGGTGGCGACTTATCTGTTCAACAGCCAAATTCTCACCAAGCCGAACGGCAAGATGATGATCGTGGTGCCGGAAGAGTCGCGCCAGCATGCCGGCGTGTGGCGTTATCTCAACGACATGGTCGGCAGCGGCGGCCCGATCGATGAAATCCGCGTGTTCGATCTGCGCGAAAGCATGCGCAACGGCGGCGGCCCGGCCTGCCTGAGGCTGCGGGTGGCGCTCAACGATCAAGAGCTGCGGGCGGTGAATCCGCGCGTCATGATGAACGATCGGCTGTTCGCGACGTTGAACGAGTGGGTGGATCGTCATTACCGCGATCGCCTGACGCAGGATGACCTGGCCGATCCGCTGCTGCTGCGCGAAGGGCGCGAGGCGTTGGATTCGCTGACGTCGATCCTCGGTCTCGGGTCCATTTATCCGTTCCAACGCTAAGGGAGGCGGCATGATCGATCTACTGCCTCTGACATTGGAAGGGAGCGAACCCGTCGAATGGCAAGGTGAAACCCCGCAGCTGCGCTGGCGCTGGCAGGGGGAAGGGGTGCTGGAGCTCACGCCGCGGCGGCCTTACCGCCAGGCGATGGTGATGTCGGCGGGCGTGCACGGCAACGAAACCGCGCCGATTGAACTGCTCAATCAGCTGGTCGGCGACCTACTGATCGGCCGATTGATGCTGACGGTGCGGCTGTTGGTGGTGCTGGGCAACCCGGCGGCGATGCGGGCGGGCAGGCGCTATGTGCATAGCGACATGAACCGCATGTTCGGCGGCCGCTACCGCAACTTCGCCG
Source organism: Serratia sp. TSA_130.1 (assembly GCF_052691795.1). Lineage (NCBI taxonomy): Bacteria > Pseudomonadati > Pseudomonadota > Gammaproteobacteria > Enterobacterales > Yersiniaceae > Serratia > Serratia sp. TSA_130.1. The sequence continues at coordinate 402,335 of NZ_JBQZFS010000001.1, read as the reverse complement.
CCAGCGGCGAGACCGTGCGCGCGCAGCAGCTGGAGCGTGCGCTCGCCGCCTTTTTCGATGGGGAACCGGCGGCGCGTTTCCATTACGATTTGCACACCGCCATTCGTGAATCGCGATTGCCACGTTTCGGCATTCTGCCCTTCCAGAAACGCCCGTACAGTGAGCCCATGTTGAAGCTGCTGGATGCCGCCGATTTGGATGCGCTGGTGGTGCACAGCGCCCCGGGCGGGACTTTTAGCCACTACTCCAGCGAACATCTCAATGCGGCGAGCTGTACGCTCGAGCTGGGTAAAGCGCGGCCGTTCGGCAGCAACGATCTGCAGCAGTTTGCCGCCATCGATCGCGCTTTGCGGGCGGCGGTCAGCGAGGGGCCGTTGCCGGAGCGCGCGGGCGAGGCGATCCGGGTATTCCGTGTGATGCATTCGTTGATCAAACACAGCGAGGATTTCAAGCTGTACCTGGATGATGACACGGCCAACTTCACCGAGTTGAAACCGGGGATGTTGCTGTGCGAGCAGCCGCAGGAAGACTATCGCGTTGGCCAAGAGGGCGCGTGGATTCTGTTCCCTAACCCCACTGTGGCGCTGGGCTTGCGTGCTGGAATGCTGTTGAGCGAAGTTTCCCGTTCTACGCTGTATTGATTTATCCTCGGTGGCGCCGTCAGCGCGCCGCCGTTATTCTCCCCATTATTTCATTCTGCTATTTCCCGCTATTTTAATTGCCGTAAGGCGAATTTTATTCGTTCCGAATACCGCCCTTTATACGCGTGAATAAAAGGTTGTGTCAGGCCGTTATCTGAAAGCCTTAATTGCCCGGTGAGATTGTTAATATAAAAATGTGAAATAAGTAACGTTTTTAATAACCATGCTAATCTTATTGTTACTTTTGAATCGCGCAGAAAGCACGCAAAACGAAACCAAAATGCACCAAAATAGTGCGGTGCACCATTTTGGTTATAAGTTATGTGATAAAAAATTCTTATATTCAATAGGTTATGCGCTTTCATTTTTGACATATTTAGTTACAAATAAACATGCTTTCTCCTCGTTGTTTCATGAACTTTTTGATTTTAAGTTTTGATTCATGATGCTAATGTCACATCACCCCACATTAGGGGGGCTCATAAAATACCAAAAGATAAAATCACAGCCCAAACTATAAATTGGGCGTGACGGGCAGGGTTCTAATTATAATATCTAGGAAAATAAATGATGAAACGCAGTGTATTAGCCTTAGCTGTCGCCCTCGGGGCGATCACCTCCTTCGCCAACGCGGCTGAAATCTACAATAAGGATGGTAATAAACTCGACCTGTACGGCCGCGTTAACGCCAAGCATTATTTCAGCGACAGTAAGTCCAATGACGGCGATATGACCTATGTTCGCCTGGGCTTCAAAGGCGAAACGCAAATCAATGACCAGTTGACCGGTTACGGTCAGTGGGAATACAACGTCCAGGCCAATCACGACGAAGCGCAGGGCACCGCCGGCACCAAAACGCGTCTGGGCTTTGCGGGGCTGAAATTCGGCAACTATGGTTCTTTCGACTACGGTCGTAACTACGGGGTGGTGTATGACGCCGAGGCATATACCGACATGCTGCCGGAATTCGGCGGTGACTCCTACAGCTATACCGATAACTTTATGACCGCCCGTTCCAACGGTTTGGCCACCTACCGTAACCGTGACTTCTTCGGTTTGGTGGAAGGTCTGAACCTGGCGGTGCAGTATCAGGGTAAAAACGACGGCGACGGTCGCAGCGTGACCAAGCAAAACGGCGACGGTTACGGCCTGTCTCTGGACTACCAGGACATCGGCGGTTCCGGCATCGGCGTAGCGGCGGCGTTCTCTGATTCTAACCGCACCAGCAAGCAGAAAGAGCTGCAATATGGCAAGGGCGACAGCGCCACTGCATGGACCACCGCAGTGAAATACGATGCCAACCAGGTTTACCTGGCTGCGATGTATGCGGAAACCCGTAATATGACGCCGATCAGCGTCAATGGCACTTCCGGCTTCGCCAACAAAACGCAAAACTTCGAAGTGGTGGCCCAGTATCAATTCGAGAACGGCCTGCGCCCTTCCGTGGCCTATGTGCAGTCCAAAGGCAAGGATATCGAAGGGATCGGTGATGCCGACCTGGTGAAATACGTGGAAGTGGGGGCGACTTACTACTTCAACAAAAATATGTACACCTACGTTGATTATCAAATCAACCAGCTGAGCGACGATAACAAACTGAAACTGGCCAACGATGATATCGTTGCCGTCAGCTTGACGTATCGCTTCTAAGCGGCAATTCCATTACCTTCATCCTGTGTCGGGATTGGTAATCAGGCAGGGCGTAAGCCCTGCCTTTGTTTTATCGGGAGCTCAGCCTTTGGGCGCCAACCCGACCAGCTCAATGGCGGAACGCAGCGCGGCGAAACGTTGCTGATCCTGCTCACGCTCTATTTCGGTCACCAACTGTGAAAGAATATTGCCGCCGGATACTTTTTTATGGTTTTTGATTAACTGCAACACTGCGTCGCCTAACGCCAGGCTGACGTCGCGCAGCAGAGTTTCATATTGCTCGTTGGAATGAGCTGATGCTGGCATGACCTTTCTCTGTCTCTCTCTTCTTCGGGAGCCGCAATTTAGCAAAACAGCGGCCTTATGCCTCGGAGGAAGACGAAGTTTCTGATGAAATCAGAAATTCCTCAGCATCGCGCGGGAAGGGAATTAAAAATCCGAATATTCGCTGGCTGGCAACCAGAAGCCGTCGATAAACTCTTCCATGGGATAACAACCGGCGTGTCGCAAGTTCTGTTCCTTCATCGCGACCAGGCATTGTGGCTCGTCGCGCAATATGTCGACCACCATTTCACTGCAGCCACCATCCAGATAACAGACAAACATCACCAATGCGTACATCGTTGCACGCCTCCTTCGTCGAGTCGCCTTGTCTGCAACAGTGTAGGTAAAAAAGCAATATTTTTCAGCATCATTGCGCGATTAATCACCGTTGAAACGCCGCTGACGACACTTTCGGAATACTCTAACCGTTTCTGGCGCCGTGAGCGGATGGCATATCCTTTTGACGATGCTAAGCTTAACAAGCCTTACATCAACGCATTAGTGCAACCATCAAAAGGAGTGAATATGGGCTTGTTTAACTTTGTCAAAGAAGCGGGCGAAAAACTGTGGGACACAGTCACCGGCAATGCCTCCGCCGAAGATCAAAGCGCCAAACTCAAGGAGCATCTCGATAAGAGCGGCCTGCCGGGCACCGACAAAGTCGATGTGCAGGTGGTCGATGGGAAAGCGGTGGTGACCGGCGATGCCGTCAGCCAGGAGCTGAAAGAGAAGATTCTGGTGGCGATCGGCAACGTAGCGGGCATCAGCGGTGTGGAAGACAAGGTGGCGGTAGCGCAATCCGACGCCGAGAGCCGCTTCTATACCGTGAAGAAGGGCGATACGCTGAGCGCAATCTCCAAAGAGATGTACGGTAACGCCAATCTCTACAACAAAATTTTCGAAGCCAACAAGCCGATGCTGTCGAGCCCGGACAAGATCTATACGGGACAGGTGCTGCGTATCCCGCAATAACGCCTCTGTCTCCCCTGGCCCGGCGATGTGCCGGGCTTTTTTTTGCCTCCGCTATAAGCATCTCTTATTTCCCTTCCCTCTAAATAAAAGTTACACATACCGTGTGCCTGCGCTCGCCGGCCCGCGGCGGCGGTGTTGACCCTGGGGGGGAAAGTTGGTAGCGTCATGGCCCGGTTGCGGACTGAGCAGCCGAAGGGGGATTTCGCTCCCCCATTCTGAGGGGGTGTCTTGCCCCATCAAACAGCAATGCAGCAGTTGAACGAGTGAAAGCCGATTTAGTGAAACAGCAGCGTAACGCCTTGACGGATAAAAACTACAGAGAAACCTTGGGTGATGCGCAATTTGCGATCGTCGTTTTGGCGATTGCGTCCTGCTCACTGATCATTTTTACGTTGGCGGTCACGCTGTGGCTGACCTGACGTCATTAACTAGGGGAGAGAAAATGGAGCCCAATCTCCACGATGAAACCAAACTGTTGGCGATTATCGGCCTGTTGGTTTCTGTACTGCTGGTCGTGTCGATTCTCTTCGGAGTGACTTATTTCTCCGATCTCAGGCATGCCCACGACGATATCGATATTAAAAGCTGCTACATCAAAACACCTTAATCCGCGTGAGCGCGGCTGAGCGTCGTCGCTCTCCAGGGGGCGTTGTCCTGTGCTAAGCTGGGGCGATTATCCTTGGCGAATCGGCGCCATTCAGGAGGTCTTTGCGATGAGTCAGTCACGTCCTACGCGCTTTTCACCCTCACGCGAGTGCCCTGTCGTTGACGGCGCGCGCCAGATCCAGCGTATTGCCGTGCGCAATGCTGAAGTGGGCGGCATTCCTATCAACCGCGCGTTGCCAACCCGGGAGCGGCGCACCGTCGGCGCCTGGTGTTTTCTCGATCACGCCGGCCCGACGGTATTCAACGGCACCGCGCCCGGCATGGACGTAGGGCCGCATCCGCACACCGGTCTGCAAACCTTTACCTGGATGATCGAGGGTGAGGTGCTGCACCGCGATAGCCTCGGCAGCGAACAGTTGATCCGTCCGGGGCAGGTCAATCTGATGACCGCAGGGCACGGCATCGCGCATACGGAACAGTCGGTGGGCGAGGACCGACGACTGCACGCCGCACAATTGTGGATTGCGTTGCCGGCCGAATATGCCGACATGGCGCCGCGATTCGATCATTATCCCGATTTGCCGCAGTGGCGGAATAACGGCGTGAATCACCGTTTGCTGGTCGGGGAATTTGGCGCTTATCGTTCACCGGTGTTTACTCTTTCGCCATTAATCGCCATTGATATGGAATGGCAAGAGGCGGCGACGGCGCAATTGCCGCTGCGCGATGATTATGAAATCGGCTTTTTGCCCCTGATTGGTGCATTTGAACTTAATGGTGAAACATTTTCACCTGACGCATTCGCCTATTTAGGCATGGGTAATAACTCTATTGAGTTAAATGCAGAGAAGGGCAGCCGGGGATTATTAATCGGTGGAGCGCCGTTAAATGAAGAGATCCTTATCTGGTGGAACTTCGTTGGCCATACCAAAGCGGAAATTATTCAGGCTCAGCGCGATTGGGAGCAGGAAACGGATCGTTTTCCGGCGGTCAGCGGTTATTCCGGTGAGCGCATGGCCGCGCCACGCCTGCCGTGGAGCGAAGTTTGATAGCGTTAGGATATAATCACCGAGATTATTCGACTTATTTCGCTCTAATAACGCGCAATAAATGTGATCGCGGCTCCAGCTTCACGACAATATAAAGTTTCTCAACGAAATAGTGATCTGACGCATATAATGATAAACGGAAGAAGATTAGGATAATCCTCAGGAAGTCAGGTTGTCTCCCGTTAGTCTGATGTCAGTGAGGTCATTATGAGCCAAGTTCTTTATCGTGCAAGACTGTCCCATGTCGTGGTTGCCACGGCGCTGTTTTGGGTCTCTGTCGCGGCATTGTTGGTTGCCGTATTACACTAACCTCAAAAAATGACTCCTGCATAAACCCGCTTCGGCGGGTTTTTTTATCTTGGATGGTGAGCGATATTCACCCATCACTTATACTTGACGGCATTCCCATTCCGCTATTTGGATAATCATGAAGCTCATTGCCGACATTGTTCTGCTGCTTATCGCGGCGCTCCACCTTTATATCCTGGTATTGGAAATGTTCCTGTGGCGCGCGCCGATCGGCAGGCGAGCATTCGGGACGACGGCGGAGTTCGCCGCAGCCACGCGGGTCTTGGCCGCCAACCAGGGGCTGTACAACGGTTTTCTGGCGCTGGGCCTGGTATGGGGCTATTGGCGTGAAGATGTGGCGCTGCAGCTGTTCTTTCTCGGCTGCGTGCTGGCGGCCGGCGTGTTCGGCGGGCTGACCGCCAGCCGCAAGATCCTGTGGGTGCAGGCGTTGCCGGCCGCGATCGCGCTGCTGGCGGTCTGGGGCGCGCGTTAACCCGCCGGTTGACGGCGGGCGAAAATCAGGCGGATTTTTGGTGAATGACGTGCAGCGGCGGATCGATGTACAGATCGACGCTCAGATCCTGGCGGAAATCGTAAGGCGTGATATTAAAACGCTTTCTGAACATGTAGGTGAAGTGGGACTGTGAGCCGAAGCCAAAGTCCAGGGCGATATCGAAAATCGACGCTTCACTGCTGCGCAGTTGATAGACCGCGCCGGCCAGACGGCGTTCACGAATGTATTTGCCCAGCGAAATCCCTGTCGCTTCTTTGAACAGCTTCTGCATGTGCCACAGCGAGTAGCCGGAGTACTCGGCCAGCTCTTCGAGATGGATCACTCGTCCGAGGTGAGTTTCGACCCATTTGCTGAGGGCGCAGACCAATGAGAGATGGTGTTCTTGTATCATCAGTGCGTCAGTGTGAGATCTACATAGCGGTGAAGTATACACAACTTGCCGCCGCGGACAAAAAACGCCGCCGATGACGGGGCATGATTCGGAAAAACCGTTGAACCGCCGCTTGTCAGCCGAAAGGAAAAACGGCTAATCTGAGACTGTCGCCGCCGCGGTGGGTGACGCGGAGCAGACCGCAGCAAGAACCGCCAAAACAGAGTCAGCCGTAACAACTCAACGTTGATGGGGTGATCGCATGTTAATGACAGTGGTTATTACTCTGGTTGTAATCGTGGGCGTCGGCGCTTTTATGGCGACGCCGGTGATGAGCATGAAAAATGCGGAAGGTGTGGGAGGTGAAGAACCGTGAGAGCAAGCAGAGATGCACGCCGCTGAGCGGGGTGAACGCTAATCGGGAAAGCCTGGGCCAGAAACCCGGGCTTTTTGTTGCCTGGCGGCTTAAACGTTTTTACGCTCGACGGTTTCCTCTCCCCAATAAAGTTGGTCGGCGGTGGTTTTGGCAAAAGCCTTTTCCAGCGCTTCATCGCTGCCTTCTTCCCAGATCTTCTGCGCCAACACTTCATCGTTCCCTGCCAGTTCAAAAATAGCTTCGGCAATTTCCACCGAAGTTTCACGCACTGTTGCCCAGGATTTCACATTGTGATTCGCCATAACTATCTCCTGTTGGTTGTGGCTTAGGTTACGGATGTTTTTATCACCGTCATGCTGCAAGTATAGGCTAATCTGCCGCGGGCTTTTGCCCGGCGGTGCGCAGAATGGGGAAAAAGGCGGGGAGGGCGGGCAATGGCGCAGGCGGCATGCTATTCTGTGCGGCGTTTGAATCAAGAGGGAAAGTTATTATGTCTGACATGCTGAGCAACGAGCAGGAATTGGCTTCCGATCTGGTCGCTTGCCAACTGGTCATTAAACAGATTCTGGACGTTATCGACGTGATTGCGCCGACCGAAGTGCGCGACAAGATGGCGGGCCAGCTCAAAAGCATCGATTTCTCCACGCATCCCGCCGGCGCCGATCCGGTGACCCGCAGAGCGATTGACAAGGCGATTGCGCTGATCGAGTTGAAGTTTACCCGCGATTGAGGCGGAGCCGCCGCAGAGCGACGGCGTCGGGCGGTGGCGGTTAATCCACCACCGTTTCGATTTTCTTGAACAGCGGGCAGTCGGTCACGCCGATGAAACCGTTGTCGCCATTGACGTACTGGGCGATCGCCACGTTGCGCGCCGTCAGGTATTTGCACTGCAATCCCAATCCGCCGACGTTCTTGTTGCTGCCGATCAGCACGCCGTAGCCCGAGATCAAAAAGCCGCCGTAAATGACCGCCAATACCAGTACCCACTTAATCAGTCTGCTCATTGCGTTTCCTCGTTATCCCTGAGGGTTCATCTAGCCACGGCGCCAGCGCGAGGGCAAGGGTAACAGTCTGAAAATCGGGCGATAGCCAGAAATCTAAACGACAAGTTAAACTTCGTTTAACTTTGCTGTGATAACATGCGCGATAGACCATCCTGATAACAATGAGGCTGCTAAATTTGTTGCGAAAAAAAATCCTCGTGATAATGACGGCCGTCGCTGCCTGCCTGTTTTTCTACCTGTTGGCGCTGGACAGTTATTGCGACGATGGTGGAAATTTTGCGCTGGGCATCTGTTCGGTGACGCGCTTCGTACCCTGGTAAGCAATTTTTGGCAGGGATGTTCGCCCGGCCGCCGCGAGTGTTAAGATGGCGGCCTGAATTTCGCAGTAGATAGGGTTGTCCATGTACGATTTAGGTTTTGGCCAGAACGGCCTGTTGTCGTTGGCTCTCGCCGCCGTGGCGTTGCTGGTGGGGCTCTGGGTTTGGTTCCTTGTGAACCGCGCCAGCGTGCGCGCCAACGAGCAGATTCGCCTGCTGCAGGAAATTGCCGAGCAGCAACGTCAACAAACGGCGCTGTTGAAGCGTTTGGCGCACAGCGCTCGCGCCGACGGCGGCGATGCTGATGACGACGATCTCAGCCCCGCGCTGGATTTCAAAGGTTTTATCCCCGAACGTTGAACACCTTGCTCCGGCCGGCGCTGCGCCGCCGGGGCGCTTCAGTAAAATACCATGCCCTGATACGGTTTTTCCCGGCATGCCGCCAGGCGGCTGGCCAGATCGCCGGCATGGATCTCCAACTGATGCCCATCAGGATCGAGAAAATAGAGCGACTCGCCCTCGCTGCGATTGCTTTTCCACTCTTCTGCGCCGCTCTGGCGCAGCCGCTCGCTGACCCGTTCAATGTGTTCCGGCGCGACGCTGAAGGCGTAATGGGTGTAATCACGCGCCCGTGGTTGCGTGCGGGCCTCATCCAATGACAGGCACAGCCACAACGCCCCCAACGACAGATAGGCGCCGCCTTGCCAGCGGGCGTGAGGGGTAAACCCCAACAGATGACGGTAAAAATCGAAGCTGCGATCGAGATCGCTGACGGCGAGCGTCAGGTGGTTGAGGCCGGTCAACATGCGTGCGTTTCCTGGGCGCTAAACAGACGAAAAGTGTACGCAGAAGGGGAGAAAAGTTAAAGGGGGCGAAACATTAGTGCAGATAATGTGAAAACCGGCGACGCTGTCATAAAACTGTCTTACAGACATCGTAATGTAGCGCGAACCTTACAAAAGATGGATAAAGCCGATGATTAAATGGTACGAAGAAAGCGATGCCGAAGTGAACCGCAGCATTGCGCTGCTGACCGGGGAGAACCCGGACAAGTGGTATCCCTACGGCGGCGTGAAAGGTAAAGATTACTGCAAGAATCCCTCCGACGCCTGGCCGATCATTTGCGCCAACAAAATCAGTCTGAACCCCGACAACCACAGCGACAGCCCACAGTGGCAGGCGCGCATGAGCACCCAGGGCGGTGAATGGCAGGCCGACAGCGCCAGCCCGCTGCGCGCGGCGATGATCTGTTTTCTGATGAGCCGACAGGCTAACTGATTCGCAAAAATACCGGTGATTGGTAAGAGTTTCTCCTTTTTCTAATAACAGAGCTGTCGTTGGCGGAGGCTGTTTATGAAGCGCATTATCAAAGGTGATAAAAACTTGTCTCATCTGGTGATTGCCCATGCGGCGATCGATCGTCATGCCGAAAGCTTCGGCCAGCGCCGTCAGGGCTGGCCCTCGACCTATCTGATAAAATATCAAAACGATCGCGTGGCGGTGGAAGTGGTTACGCGTCGCCAATCTTATGTCGCCACGCTGATGATCGGCGCGCGCAACCTGACCAAACTGTGCGGTATGCCTGGCTGAACGCCGCCGTTACCCGCTCTCCCTCGGTTAAAAAATCGCGCTCCGGTCTGCCGTCTCGGGGCGCTACTCCTTGATGCTCACGGGGTTAAGTGTTAAAAAGCCGCCCGCAGATACATTTATTGATTGGTGAAATCTTGGCCGATAACGGCAAGGAGGTACGCCATATGAGGATAAGATGGGCGGTCAGCATCAGGATACCCCGCTAAAACGCGGATTAAAAAACAGACACATACAGCTTATTGCCCTCGGGGGCGCCATCGGCACCGGTTTATTTCTCGGCATTGCGCAAACCATTAAAATGGCCGGCCCCGCCGTGCTGTTGGGCTACGCCATCGGCGGTTTTATCGCGTTTTTGATCATGCGCCAGCTGGGCGAAATGGTGGTGGAGGAGCCGGTCGCCGGATCTTTCAGTCACTTTGCCTATAAATATTGGGGTGATTTCGCCGGTTTCCTTTCCGGCTGGAACTACTGGGCGATGTTCATTCTGGTCGGCATGGCGGAATTGACCGCCGTCGGCATCTACATTCAGTACTGGTGGCCAGAGATCCCCACCTGGGCGTCCGCCGCGCTGTTCTTTGTGTTGATCAATCTGATCAACCTGGTGAACGTGCGCCTGTATGGCGAAACCGAGTTTTGGTTCGCCATCATCAAGGTGGTGGCGATTGTCGGCATGATCGTGTTTGGCGCCTGGCTGTTGGCCAGCGGCAACGGCGGGCCGCAGGCCAGCATCACCAACCTGTGGCAGCAGGGCGGCTTTATGCCGCACGGCTTCTCGGGGCTGGTGATGGCGATGGCGGTGATCATGTTCTCGTTCGGCGGGCTGGAGATGGTGGGCATCACCGCGGCGGAAGCCGCCGATCCGCGTCGCAGCATTCCTAAAGCGACCAATCAGGTGGTGTACCGTATTCTGATTTTCTATATCGGTTCGCTGACCGTACTGCTCTCGCTTTATCCGTGGGGGCAAGTGGTGGAGGGCGGCAGCCCGTTCGTGCTGATCTTCCATGCGCTGAACAGCAATCTGGTGGCGACGGTGCTCAACGTGGTGGTGCTGACCGCCGCATTGTCGGTCTACAACAGCGGCGTTTACGCCAACAGCCGCATGTTGTTCGGGCTGGCCAGCCAGGGCAATGCGCCGAAAGCGCTGACGCGCGTCAACAAGCGCGGCGTGCCGGTCCTGTCCATCGCGCTGTCGGCGCTGATTACCTCGATCGGCGTGCTGATCAACTATCTGATGCCCGGCAAGGCGTTTGAGCTGCTGATGGCGCTGGTGGTGTCCACCCTGGTGATCAACTGGGTGATGATCTGCCTGGCGCACCTGAAATTCCGTGCGGCGAAGAACCGTCAGGGTGTCATTCCGAGCTTTAAGGCGCTGTGGTATCCGTTCGGCAACTATCTGTGCCTGGCGTTCCTCGGCCTGATTTTAGTGATTATGTATTTCAGCGAAGGGATCCGCATTTCGGTGCTGTTGATGCCGGTGTGGGTTGCAGTGCTGTGGGGCGGATTCATGCTGACGCGCCGCAAAGGCGCCAAGCGTTAATCTGCGCGCGGAGGCGTATTGCGCCTCCGCGCTCTTCTCGTCAGCTGCGCGGCATAAAGGCGCGCCCCTCACCGTCACCCCGTCCCAGCAGTTTCCGGCACAGCAGCAGCAGGGTGCTGATGACGTCGATGGTCACCACGCTGAGCATCAGCAGGGTCAGCATGAAGAACCCGAGCAGCGAACCGCCAAGCAGCACCAGCGGTGCAGGCACGCGCACGCGGCGCAGCTTCATGGCGAAATACATTTTCCAGTATTGCTTCTGCGCCAGCAGCGCGCTGCGAATACGGCGCCCCAGGCCTGCGCCTGATTTGCGGGATGTCGAACGACTCATAACTTCTCCTTTTCTGTATGCCCTACAAGTCAATCACAAAGTTCTTAAGAGAGTCTTAACGGGCTCTTGGCGGCCCTGGCTGTCTCACCGAAGTGAGACAACAGCATACGGCAAAAGCTCCCTCAATGCAGCGCACGGCTGACGAAGTGCGAGCTTCATCGGGTTTGTTACACTGAAAGTCATGCCCGTGCAGGGCGCAGAGGGTCGGGAGAAGACGCTGGGTGAAAAGAATCAACCGTTATTACGACGCGGCCAAGGCGCATCACACGCCGGAGGGATTTCGCAACCCGGAACCTTCGCGGCGTCAGGAGGGGGATCTTCAACGTTGGCAAGATGAGCGCAAGCGCCAGGGGTTGCCCAAGCCGCCGCAGCAGGGCTACGCGCAATTTACCGAACGCTGGTGGCAGCCAGCCGATCTCAGCGGCAGTGGCGACAGCGTCTGGTGGTTGGGGCATGCCTCGATGCTGCTGCGGTTGAGCGGGCGCTATATCCTGATCGATCCGGCGTTGTCCCAACGCGCATCGCCGCTGAGCTTTTACGGCCCGAAGCGCAGAACGCCGCCGCCGCTGACGGTGGAGCAACTGCCGGCGGTGGATGCGGTGCTGATCTCCCATAACCATTATGACCACCTTGACAGGCGCACGGTGCGGCAATTGGCGCGGCGTTTCCCTCAGGCCGAGTTCATCGTGCCGCTCGGCTTGAAGCGCTGGTTCCGCCGTTATCGGCTGAAGGTGCATGAGCTGGACTGGTGGCAGAGTCTGCCGTTGGGCGAGCTGACGGTCTACGCCACGCCGGCGCGGCACTGGAGCATGCGCACGCTGTGGGATCGCAATCGCTCGCTGTGGTGCGGCTGGGTGATCCACCATCCGGCGCTGCGGTTTTATTTTTCCGGTGACAGCGGCTATTCGGAACGGTTGGCGGAGATCGGTCAGCGGCTGGGGCCGTTCGACGTGGCGGCGCTGCCCATCGGCGCCTATGCGCCGCGCTGGTTTATGCAGGAACAGCATATGGATCCGCAGCAGTCGGTGACGCTGTACCGTCAACTGAATCAGCCGCGCGCCATTCCCATTCATTGGGGGGTGTTCGAATTGGCGGATGAATCGCTGGACGAGCCGCCGCAGCAGTTGAACCTGGCGTTGAGTGAAGCGGGGCTGGAGCAGCATCAATTCCATCCGCTGAAGATTGGCGAGCGCATCGCGTTGCAGGGCTCACCGTCTGCGTTACCTCATCACCCGGCGGCGCTGCGGGATGAATAAAACCAACGGTTTGAAAGCGCGGCTGTAATTAGCCGAATTGATAAGCGCGGGTGGTGATTCAAATAACCCCCTTGTTTTCAGGATTTAATTCAACGTTGAACTTTCGTTATTGATAAGACTATTCCGGCTATTGAGGTTAATGATATTCGGATTATTTATGATGAACCCACCGGCAAGCGGGAGAGGTGTCGGCACTTTGCATGTTTATGCATCCGTTGTGCAGGGCGGATGCGTCACCGCTGGCCCGTGCGCCGTGCTCGCCCGCGCCGTTTGGCGGCAGGGCTGAAAGCCGATGATGAATGGGCTTTCCGGCGGTAAATGGTCGGAGGAGCGATGAATAAATTGGCCCCCGTTCATCGATATTCAAATGTTGCATATCAAATTCCATAAAGATTCAAATTTTTTAACGCTATAAGCGGCAAAAAAGCGGAAATGATGAGACAGATAGGCGTCAATACGATGAAAGTTTTGTTAAAACGCCAGCAGAATGCGGGGTCTGGCGCAGTGATTTTGGCAAGCAGAAAATAGCCGATGCTTCAACATCTTTTGGCCTATTTAAGCAAATGTGGCTCTCGACCGTTTCAAATATGTGCGACATGTCGTTCAGTGATTAAAAATGGCTTGCCATCGCATACAGAGTATGTGATAACGCATCTGGGTAAAACGAGGTACAGTTCTGTATATGTGTGGCATTTTCAGTAAAGAAGTTCTGAGTAAAGACGTTAGCGTTGAATACCGCTTCTCTGCCGATCCTTATCTTAGTGCCTCAAGCAGTAACGACTCTAGTTTGTCTATGTAACGCCTACGGGCGGTTTAAACAATCCAAAGGAAATACTCAAGATGGCAAAGATCAAAGGTCAAGTTAAGTGGTTCAACGAGTCTAAAGGTTTCGGTTTCATCACCCCGGCTGACGGCAGCAAAGACGTGTTCGTACACTTCTCTGCAATCCAGGGCAACGGCTTCAAAACCCTGGCTGAAGGCCAGAACGTTGAGTTCGAAATCCAAGATGGCCAGAAAGGCCCATCTGCAGTAAACGTTACTGCTATCTAATCAGCGTCAGCTGTACAAAAAGCCCGCCTTCGCGCGGGCTTTTTCGTTTCCGTCATTCGGCGACGATGACGATGCCGGCGTACTGGTTGCGGCCTTTAATGCCCGGATGCGTCGGATCCTGCGCGCGCCGATGGCTGTTGCGGCGATAGCTGGTGTATTTGAAGCGCTGCGGCCGCTGCGGATCGACGTCCGGCGTGCAGATAGTGCAACTGCCTGAGCGGTCAACGGCGGCGAAGCCGAGTGCCGTCAGCTTGTATTCGGCGATCGCGGCCAGATCCAGATGCCGATAGTGCGGGCTGATCAGCGTAGCGGGCAGCGGCAGACGCTGTTTAAAGTTTTCCACCAGCGCTTCGTCAACTTCGTAACAGCACGGGCCGGCGGCGGGACCGATGGAGGCCACCCAATCGGCGGTGTCGCCGTCCTGGCGAATGCGGGCCGCCATCTGTTCCAGAATACCGTCCAGCAACCCGCGCCAGCCGGCGTGCACCGCCGCGATGGCGCCGCCGTCACGACGGCTGAACAGCACCGGCAGGCAATCCGCCGTCAGCACGCTGAGCAGAATGCCGGGCTGGCGCGTGTAGAAGCCATCGGCCTCACCGCACGTCTGCGCCGGTTGCAGCACATCGACGATGCGGGTGCCATGCACCTGCTTCTTTTCCGGCAATGTGGCGCTGTAGGGCAGCAGATGCCCCGGCAGCAGCGCGAGTTTGTTGCCGAAGCCGTGCTGAATGTGGGGCACCGCATCGAGCAGCGCGGAACGATCGCTCATAAATTATTTTCACCTGCGTGAGAAAACAGACTCTCAGTGTAGCCAGCTTTTTCCCCGCTTGGCCAGGTGTTGTTGGCGATGAAAGCGAGCGGGGATGCGCCTTGCATCAAACCGGCGCCTTCTTTAGACTAGCCGCGCCCTGTCTCTCTGGAAGCCCATTCATGTCTTATCAATGTCCCCTGTGTCATCAGCCGCTGCATTTTACATCTCAACAATGGCGTTGCGACGGCAATCATCAGTTCGATCAGGCCAAAGAGGGCTACGTCAATCTGCTGCCGGTACAGCACAAGCGATCGAAACAGCCGGGAGACAGCGCGGAAATGATGCAGGCGCGGCGCGCGTTTCTCGACGGTGGATATTATCAGCCGTTGCAAGCGCAGGTGGCCGAGTGGCTGGATGTGGCGCTGGCGGCCGATGCTGGCGCGTTATTGGACATAGGCTGTGGGGAAGGGTATTACACCGCCGCCGTGGCCTCACGGCTGGCCCAGGGGCGCAATATGGCGGTCTACGGGTTGGACGTCGCGAAGGTGGCGATCCGCTATGCCGCCAAACGTTATCCGGCGGTCTCGTTCTGCGTCGCCTCCAGCCACCGCTTGCCGTTCGCCGACGGGGCGCTGGATGCGGTCTTGCGCATCTACGCCCCTTGCAAGGCGCAGGAGCTGGCGCGGGTGGTGAAGCCGGGCGGCGTGGTAGTGACGGTTTCGCCGGGCCCGCGTCATCTGTACCAGCTGAAAGAGCGGGTGTACCAGCAGGTGCAGCTGCATGCCGAACAGGACGAACAGTTCGATGGGTTCGACTGCGAGCGCAAAGAGGCGCTGGCCTATACGATGACCTTGCCGGGCGCGCAGGCCGCCAACCTGCTGCAGATGACGCCGTTCGCCTGGCGCGCCACGCCGGAAGTGCAACAGCGGTTGGCCGAGGGCGGGGAGTTTGTGTGCGAGACGGATTTCGTCCTGGCGCTGTACCGACGTCGCGCTTAAAAGGCGCGGCGTCCAGAAACAAAAAAACCTGCCGCGGCAGGTTTTTTTGCAGTTCGGTCGCCTCAGGCCAGGTAGCCGAGGTGTTCCAGCAGGATGTTGACGCCGATACCTATCAGCACCACGCCGCCGAGGATCTCGGCGCGTTTGCCGAGCAGCGGGCCGATAAAGCGGCCGATCATCATGCCCAGCGTCGCCATGATCATGGTGGCGCAGCCGATGGCCATCGCGGTGTGCACGATA
Organism: Serratia sp. TSA_130.1; assembly: GCF_052691795.1. Lineage (NCBI taxonomy): Bacteria > Pseudomonadati > Pseudomonadota > Gammaproteobacteria > Enterobacterales > Yersiniaceae > Serratia > Serratia sp. TSA_130.1. Next base: position 386,471 of record NZ_JBQZFS010000001.1, on the reverse strand, counting down.
TTCACCTGCAGGAAGGCCAGGCCGACGCCGATCGCCATGGCGTCGAGGCTGGTGGCGATGGCGGTGGCGACCAATAACCAGAAACCATGGCGTTTGACCTTCTCTTCTTCGTCGGGCCTGTTGCGCACCCCTTCGACGATCATGCGCATGCCGAGAATGAACAGCAGCGAGAAGGCGACCCAGTGGTCCCATTCCATGATGTATTGGCTGGCGAACAGGCCGATGGCCCAACCGATGAGCGGGGTGATCGCTTCCACCACGCCGAAGATCAGGCCGGTGCGGATCGCTTCGCGAAAACGGGGTTGATGCAGGCTGGCGCCTTTGCCGATTGAAGCGGCGAAAGCATCCATGGACATGCCGAAAGCGAGAATAAGCGTTGCTGAAAGGTTCATGTGAAATAGCCTCGGCCGGGTGGCTCCATATACACGTAACCCACCCCCAACCAAACGACGGAGTTACGTGTCTATGGTCTCGCCAACCTTACCTGGCTGCCCGCACCACGTTTCATACGGCGAAACGAGTATGTTGATACGGGCGTTTCTGGTTTTTATTCTCCAGAAACCGGCTACTCCCCAATGACGGCGCAACCATACCATATTATTTCAGCCATCGACAACCTTATTCTTTGGCAATATTGGTTCTTAATTGAGACTCGTTTTCATTAATCTGAGTTCATGCGGGAATATAATGTAGCCGGGGGTAACAATGTTGCGGAAATAATAGTCAGAAAGGAAATGGCGCTGCCGATTAATTGTCCACAAGCAGCGCGGGGTTTGAGCGATAACGGAATGGATTTATTTTTATTTATTGATTATCAACGAAAAAGTGATAAATCTTCTCCAGGTCGTCCAGGTGAGTTACCTGAACCAACAGCCGGCGCTGTTCCAGGTCGATGGCCAGAATGCCATCCTCCGATAAATTCATGGCTTTAATGCGGTTATATTCGACAAACACATTGGCGAAGAAAAAACCGTGCGCTTTAAACACCATTTTGGGCGAGCGAATATAAGCGATATAGATGGCGAGCAGCGCCAAAGAAATAAGCAGGTAAGTGGTTAATGCCGCGCCGTTGGTGGTGACGTTGCGGTAAATCAGAATGGCGATCAGGCCGACGAAAATCAGGCTGTCGAGCCGGTTGCGGCGTTTGAGCGGCACTTTGAGCCGCGTTTTGCCTTTCAGCAGATCCATGCCGAATTCGTCATACAGCGAATACAGCAACAGCAGGGTGATGAACAGCATCAGTACGGCGTCGGTCAGTGACATCTCTTGCTCCACACATAAAAAAGCCGGGGGTTGCCCCCGGCCGTTTCGAACGATTACAGGCCCAGCAGGCCAATCCAATAGCCAAAGATACCGATGACGAAGAAGCCGATGATGATCCACAGCGCGTTGACTTTCTTGCGCAGCAGCCACATGCAGGCGAAGGTCAGCAGCAACGGCACCAGGCCCGGCATCAGCTGGTCGAGGATAGTCTGCACCGTGGTGACGTTGGTATGCCCGGTCTGGTCGGTTATCTTGGACACCACCAGCGGGATATTCACGTGCGTCCACTTGTTGACCAGCGCCCCCATCACAAACAGGCCGAGAATGGACGCTCCTTCCGTCAGTTTTTGCAGGAAGCCGCCGCCCATGTCGTTGACGATATCCACCCCTTTACGGTAACCGTAGGCCACGCCGTAGTAGCGGGTCAGCAGGCGCACCAGGTTGAACAGCAAGAAGAACAGGATCGGTCCAAGCAGGCTGCCGCTCATGGCGATGCCGGCGCCGAGCGCGGCGAACACCGGCCGCACGGTGCCCCAGAAAATCGGGTCACCGACGCCTGCCAACGGCCCCATCAAACCGACCTTGATGCCGTTGATCGCGCCGTCGTCGATCGGCGCGCCGTTGGCGCGTTGCTCTTCCATCGCCATGGTCACGCCGAGCACCGGCGCCGCCACGTAAGGGTGCGTGTTGAAGAATTCGAGATGGCGTTTGATCGCCTGTTTGCGATCGTCATTGTTTTCCGGATACAGGCGACGGATCACCGGCACCATCGAGAAGCAAAAACCCAGCGCCTGCATGCGTTCGAAGTTCCATGACCCCTGGAACAGGTTAGAGCGCAGGAATACGCCGCGAATGTCGGCCGGCGTGAGTTTCTTATGAGCAGTTGTATCAACCATTTCTCTCACCTATTCCTAGTCGAGTTCGTTATCGAGATCGTTCGCGTTAGCCGGGCCGGCCTGGACAACCTGAGATTTGTTGTATTTCGGGCTGAGCTGGATATACAGCACGGCCATCACCACGCCGATGACGCCGAGCGCCACCAGGTTGAAGTTGGTGAAGGCGGCGGTAACGAAACCGAGATAGAAGAACGGCATCAGGTAGCCGGCGCGCATCATGTTAATCACCATTGCGTAACCGACCACGACGATCATGCCGCCGGCGATGTTCAGGCCGCTGGTGACCACTTCCGGGATCGAGTTGAGCAGGGCGTGTACCCCGGCGGTGCCGACCGAGATGGCGACGATGACCGCAGGGATGGCGATACGCATCGCCTGCAGCAGCAGGGCACCGATATGGATCCAGGTGATGGCGCGCAGGCTGCCGCGCTCCGCAGCGCTGTCCGCCGCGTGCTGGAAGGCCACGGTGAGGGTGCGCACGATGATGGTCAGCACCTGGCCGGCCGCCGCCAGCGGAATGGCCAGCGCGATACCGGCGCCGACGCTCTGCCCACCGGCGATGACCAGAATGGTCGAGATGATGGACGCCAGGGCGGCATCCGGCGCGACCGCCGCACCGATGTTCATCCAGCCGAGGGCGATCATTTCCAGCGTACCGCCGATGATGATGCCGGTTTTCATGTCGCCGAGGATGAAGCCGATCAGGGTACAGGCGACCAGCGGGCGGTGGAACTGGAACTCGTCGAGGACGGAACCCATCCCGGCGATACAGGCAACGATAAATATCAGCACAATCTGAAGAGTGGTGATCTCCATTGCACTTCTCCTATGACCAAAAAAGCTCTGAGTAAAATAATCAGCGGCTGGCGCCACTAATTGAGTTTGTTAATCAGGTCCATCATTTTTAGCCGGCTGTCGGACGAGACCTTACGCACCTCCAGCTCGATACCGCGGTCGTTCAGCTTCTTAAACGCTTCGATATCTTTTTCATCGACGGAAACGGCGTTGTTCACCTGGGTTTTCCCCTGACGGAACGCCATGCCGCCGATATTGACGGATTTAATCTCGACGCCGCCTTCCACCAGACGCCAAACGTCGGTCGGGTTGGTGAATAACAGCATCACGCGATCGTTGGCGTATTTCGGGTTGTTCCAGACGCGGATGGCCTTCGCCACGTCCACCACGTGAGCGGTGACGCCCGGCGGGGCAACCTGGGTCAACAAGGTCTTGCGCACATGGTCGGCGGCGACCTCATCGCTGACGACGATGATGCGGCTGACGTTGGTCTCTTTGGTCCAGCGGGTGGCGACCTGGCCGTGGATTAAGCGATCGTCGATACGCGCCAGGCCGATTTTCATGTGATCGTTCGGCCCCAACGGCGCCTGAGGAGCAGCGGCTTTCGGGGCGGGTGCTGCGGGTTTTGCGGGTTCTTCTTGCGGTTTTTTCAGCGCTTTCACGCCTTCACGGCCGGTTTCCAACGCCAGCGCCACCAGTTCATCGAAAGCGGGGTTATCGTCCCGCGCCATGAAGGTTTCCACCAGCATCGGGATGTTGACCCCGGTGACGACCTCATAGTTGTCTTTATCGACCGCAATGCGGCTGGCGGCGTTGAACGGGCTGCCGCCCCAGGTATCCACCAGGAACAGCACGCCGCCGCTGGTATCCAATCCACTGATTTTTTCGTTGTACTTGACGATTAACGTTTCGGCATTCTCACCGGGAACGAAGTCTATAAAGGCGACGTTGTCCTGCTCGCCCAATAGCATCTCCGCCGTTTTCAGCAGTTGTTCCGCTGCAGCCCCGTGTGTGCCGATGATAATAGCTATTGCCACTCGCTACCTCCTCGTTGAACTCCAGGCACGGTGTATATCGTTCTTCCGTGCCGTCTTGGCAGTCACTTCCGCGGTTCAGATACATTATGGTAGAAAAAAAGAAACGCACGCCTAACATTTCTCACGCAGTTTCAAATGCCTGTGCGCGATACTTCACGAACGCGTCATTTATTTTAGTGAGTGAAAAAATATTTTTTGTGACGCTGCTCCGCTATTGAATGCTCGGATAAATCTTAACGGTCGTGGGCGAGATGACAGGGCGCAACCTTAAACCGCCGTTGAAAAAGCCGCTTTGTCCGCCAGAAAAATCCTGATACAGTAATTTCCTCTTTCATCACTAAGGAGTGAAGGGCCTCAGCCCTCCCTATGGACTGTCACCGAAGTTACTGTTTTTCCAGGTTTCACCCGCCACCTGCTGGCGTTACATATGCTGTTCGGCCGCTCGGCCACCACCCGGTAATCCCATCCCGTCACCTTGCTATTGTCGACTGCGCCCATGCAGCGGCGGCATCGTCACGTCTGAGCCTCCTGCGCTCGTTCCCACTTTTCTCTGGAGTCTGATATGGAATTTTTAATGGACCCCTCTATTTGGGCGGGGTTGCTTACGCTGGTGGTGCTGGAAATCGTGCTGGGCATCGACAACCTGGTGTTCATTGCCATTTTGGCCGACAAGCTGCCGCCGAAGCAGCGTGATAAAGCGCGCATCATCGGCCTGTCGCTGGCACTGCTGATGCGTTTGGGCCTGTTGTCGGTGATCTCCTGGATGGTGACGCTGACCACGCCGCTGTTCAGCGTCGGCGATTTCAGCTTCTCGGGCCGCGATCTTATCCTGCTGTTCGGCGGGGTGTTCCTGTTGTTCAAAGCCACCATGGAGCTGCATGAACGGCTGGAAGGGCAGACGCACCAGGACGGCGCCAACCGCGGTTACGCCAAGTTCTGGGCGGTGGTGGTGCAGATCGTCATCCTCGACGCGGTGTTCTCGCTCGATGCGGTGATTACCGCAGTGGGCATGGTGAACGATCTGCCGGTGATGATGGCGGCGGTGGTGATCGCGATGGCGGTGATGCTGTTGGCGTCCAAACCGTTGACTAACTTCGTTAACGCGCACCCGACCATTGTGGTGCTGTGCCTGAGCTTCCTGTTGATGATCGGCCTGAGCCTGATCGCCGAAGGCTTCGGCTTGCATATTCCTAAAGGTTATCTGTACGCCGCGATCGGCTTCTCGATCCTGATTGAATTGTTCAACCAGATCGCGCGTCGCAACTTCATCAAGCATCAGGCGCGTCGCCCGATGCGCGAGCGCACCGCGGAAGCGATCATGCGCCTGATGGGGCAGCAGCGCGCGCAGCAGACGGACGATGCGGTCGCCTTGCCGCGGGATGAAACCTTTGCGGAGGAAGAGCGTTATATGATCAGCGGCGTGCTGACGCTGGCCTCGCGCTCATTGCGCAGCGTGATGACGCCGCGCACCGAGATTTCCTGGGTCGATTGCGAGCGCTCTCGTGAAGAGGTGCGCGAACAGCTGCTGGACACGCCGCACAGTCTGTTCCCGGTGTGCCGCGATTCGGTGGATGAGATTGTCGGCGTGGTGCGCGCCAAGGATCTGCTGGTGGCGCTGGAGCAGGGTGAAGATATCGCCGAGTTCGCCGCCCGCACGCCGCCGATCGTGGTGCCGGAAACCATGGACGTCATCAAGCTGTTGGCGGTGCTGCGTCGCGCCAAAGGGCGTCTGGTGGTGGTCACCAACGAGTTCGGCGTCGTGCAAGGGCTGGTGACGCCGCTGGACGTGCTGGAAGCGATTGCCGGTGAATTCCCGGACGAAGATGAAACCCCGGACATTGTGGCGGAAGGCGACGGCTGGCTGGTGAAGGGCGGGACCGACCTGCACTCGCTGGAACAGGCGCTGGCCTGCGATGACCTGGTGAGCCCAACCGCGGACTACGCCACCCTGGCGGGGCTGCTGTTGGCCCACTACGGCCAGATGCCGGTGGTGGGGGATACTATCGAGCTGAACCACCTGCGTTTCGATATCGTCGACGTCTCCGAATACCGCATCGAACTGGTGCGTGTCACCCGCGTCGTCTTTGACGAGCCGACGCAGTCGTAACCCGTTCGCCGGAGGCTCAGGCCTCCGGCGGATCCTCTTGCGCATGTCTGACGCGCGATTCGTACTGCTGCAACCACAGCGGGAAAACGTGGATCGGCATCGGTTTGGCGAAATAATACCCCTGCAGGGCATTGACCTCGCGTGAGCGCAGATAGTCAGCCTGTTCCGCCGTTTCTACCCCTTCAGCCACCAACTTCAGCTTCAGCCGCTGCGCCAGCGTAATGATGGTGTCGGTCACCGTGGCGTTTACCGCGTCGGTGCCGATGGCCGCGGTAAACCCGCGGTCGATCTTCAACACGTCCGGGCTGAGGTTTTTCAGGTAGCTCAGCGAACTGTGGCCGGTGCCGAAATCGTCGATGGCCAGCATGATACCCATGTCTTTCAGCGTCCGGATCTGGTCATGCTGGATGGCCGACAGCGCGGTGCGCTCGGTCAGCTCCAGCATCAGTGACGGCATTGGGTGCGCCGGCAGCCAAATCTGGCGGATATCGTCGATGATGTTGAGCGTTTTAAAATGTTCGGCCGCGACGTTGATGCTGATGTAGAACGACGGCCGCGGCGGGAATAGCTGCAGATTTTCCGTCACGGTGTTCATCAGATAACGGGTCAGCGGAATGATCAGCTCATGCTGCTCGGCCAGCGGGATAAACACGTCGGGCGAGATCCACCCCTGCCGTTTCTTTTTCCAACGCAGCAGCATCTCGACGCCGGCGCAGCGGCCGGTATCGCTGTGAATGATCGGTTGGCAGTAAACGCGGAACTCCCGGTGGGTAATGGCATGACCGATGTGATAAGACAGGCTCATACGGTTAGCGGTGAGCAGGTAGACCACGTAGGCCGCCAGCAGGCTGATCAACAGCGCCAGAGGAATATGGCGCGGCAGTGCGGAAAACGCCAGCATGCCGACCTGCGGGCCGAACAGCGAAATCGAGAACGGGTACCGCTCGGAACCGGCGGTGTAACGCAGATCGTTGGTCAGGGTGTCGCGGCGCAGGATTTCACGGCGTCCGTATTCCAGGCTGCTGTCGGCTACGTTCAGCACCATTCGCTGAACATAAGGCTCCTGCGGTTCGAGTAAAAAGTTCGATAACAGCTCGATATTGAAGACGTGCAGAACGCCGCTGGTTCTATCGCCGGGGGAGGGTGTCCACATCACCAACGTGGGCAGTCCTTTGCTCACCGCCAACGAAGGGCGCAGCGCCAGCTTGACGTTGCTGTTGACGAAAATCGGCAGCACGGCGGCCAACTGATAATGACGGGCGCCAAACAGGCTGGAGCAGTAGATGACGCCATTTTTTACCAGCAGCATGGCGCGCAGCGCCTGATTTTGCGCAGCGCGAAAGCGCAGGGTCGATGAGACGTTCTCGCAGGGTTGTTCCAGCATGTCCATACTGCGTTCCGCCTGCAGCTGCGCGGGGGACAGCAGCTGGTCAATCTTGCCGACGGTGCGGGTGGCCAACGTTTGCTGGCTCTGCTCGATGCTTTTGACCTCTTGATAGTAACGGGTATACAGCGATACCAACAGAATAGCCGCGCCCACCGCTCCGGCCAGCAGCCAACGGTAGTAACGATATTGGGACGCGGCGAGGTGGGTCATCAACATCCGGTAAATCCTTGTTCGGTAATCCAGCTCCGAGTCACGGTCAGGCCATAGATCCTTAAGTTGCGCTCGGCTAATTCTAGCCTGAGGTTATACAAGATTGATGGTAACTCAGTAAATTATTTCGATTTGGCAAAACAGAAGGTCAATTTGCAGGCTAACCGCCGGATCGATGAGAAAAATGCAGGATTTTTTCTGGTGACATTGTCACAAAAACGCTCAATGAATTGATTACCCATAAAAAACCCCGCCGGGTGGCGGGGTTGTCGGTCAGTCGCATTGCACCTTGATAGCCAGGCCGCCGCGTGATGTTTCTCGATACTTGGCGTTCATGTCTTTGCCGGTTTCATACATGGTCTCGATCACCTTATCCAGCGAAACGCGCGGTTCGCTGGTGCGGCGCAGGGCCATGCGGGCGGCATTGATCGCCTTGACCGAGGCGATGGCGTTGCGCTCAATGCACGGCACCTGCACCTGGCCGGCGACCGGATCGCAGGTCAGACCCAGGTTGTGTTCCATGCCGATTTCCGCCGCCACGCATACCTGCTCAGGGCTGCCGCCCAGCAGTTCGGCCAGGCCGGCCGCCGCCATGGAGCAGGCAACGCCGACTTCACCCTGACAGCCGACTTCGGCGCCGGAAATGGAGGCGTTCATCTTGTACAGCGCGCCGATGGCGCCCGCCGCCATAAAGTAGCGGATATAGATGTCCGGGCTGACGGACTCGATGAAGTGATCGTAGTAAGCCAGCACGGCAGGCACGATGCCGCAGGCGCCGTTGGTCGGCGCGGTGACGACGCGGCCGCCGGCGGCGTTTTCTTCGTTAACCGCCAGCGCGAACATGTTGACCCAGTCGATCACGTTCATCGGATCGTTGGACAGTTTGTCCGACGCCACCAGCATACGGCGCAGCGCGGAGGCACGGCGCGGCACGCGCAGCGGGCCCGGCAGCACGCCTTCGGTGTTCAGACCGCGATCGATGCAGGCGCGCATGGTTTGCCAGACGTTACCGAAGTAGGTGTCGATCTCTTGCTTGCTGTGCAGCGCCAGTTCGTTCTGCATCACCATGCCGGACAGCGACAGCCCGGTATCGCGACAGTGGTCGAGCATTTCGCGCGCGGAATTGAACGGATAAGGCATTTGCAGTTCTTGCTCGGCGGCCTTGCCGAAGTTCTCTTCATCGACGATGAAGCCGCCGCCGATAGAATAATAGGTCTTGCTGTACACTTCTTTATCGCCGGCGAAGGCGTGGACCTGCATACCGTTTTCGTGCAGCGGCAGGTTGTCGCTGCGGAAGACCATGCCGCCGTCGCGCGGGAAATCGACTTCATGCAGGCCGTTGGCCAGCATCAGGCGTTGACGTTGTTCTACATCGCGAATAAAACCCGGAATGCTATCGATATCGACGGTGTCCGGCATGTTGCCGGCCAGGCCGAGAATGATAGCGATGTCGGTATGGTGACCTTTGCCGGTCAATGAGAGTGAGCCGTAAACGTCTACGGCAACACGCGTGATAGAAGGCATCAGGCCTTTATTTACCAGATCGTCGACAAACTGTTTGCCGGCTTTCATCGGTCCAACCGTATGAGAGCTGGACGGGCCGATGCCGATCTTAAACATGTCGAAAACGCTAATCACGCTAAAACTCCTTAAAGAGACGTATTGTTATGGCTGCGGCGGTTAAAAACCGCGCAGGGAACAGCGATATTGTAAAAGGGCCGTGCGGGTTCGGCTGCCTTTTTCGCATGAAATTAAATAATCCGTGGTGTCGCTTTTTTTACTGATTACCCGGGGCGAACCCTTGTGCGGGGCATCCGCTTTCGCCCAAGCTCCATTAACGGTAATCGCGCCAGCTTTCCTTGCTGAACGCCGCCGGCTTAATCCCTGTTTCTACAGTGGTTTATCTCGGACGGTGGTATTTTACAGGTATTTCGTAAGGTTTAAGAGAGGGTTTACAGTTTTTTTAAAACCATTCAACCGGAACGGTAGTTGAAAAAGCGATCAAATGAAGTGATTTCGATCGCTTTACCCGCAGCGGAGGCCGGCAACCGTGCCAGATTGCGAGTCAGATCACGCAATGCCGTCTAAATACTGACTTGTTGCGCCAGGCGGCGAATGATGGCGGCGGTCAGCCCCCAGATAAACTGGCTGTGGTACCAGGAAAGGTAAATCCGGTGCGTATGGCCGGCGCGATGAATGTCCAGCGGGTAGTAACGCGACAGGGTCAGCGCCTCCCGCAAAGGCATTTCAAACACGTCAGCCACTTCGCCTTCGTTGGCGCGGAACTGCACGTCCGGCGAGACCAGGCCGACGATAGGCGTGACCTGAAATCCGGTGCTGCTGTCGAGCGGCGCCATTTGGCCGAGTATGGTAACCGCCTGCGGCGGTATCGCCACTTCTTCCTGCGCTTCTCGCAGCGCCGTCACGATCGCCGACCCGTCTTCAGCGTCGGTTTTACCGCCGGGGAAGGCCACCTGGCCGGCATGTTTGCGCAGCGAGTCGGCGCGGCGGGTCAACAGCAGCGTCGGCTCGGCGCGACAGACGATCGGGATCAGCACTGCGGCCGGGCGCAGATTGTGCGAGATCTGCGCCGCCTGCGGCAGCTGCAGTTGGAAACGGCTGATAAAGGCGTGCAGTGAAGCCGGTGCATTTGGTGGGATCACGACTGGGCGCACTCCCCGAGCTGCGGCAGAATGCGGCCAACCTTGTCGAAGGTCTCCTGATATTCCGCCTGTTCCTGGCTGTCCGCCACGATGCCGCCGCCGGCGGAGCAATGGATGCGGCCGTTTTCGGTGACGAGCGTGCGAATAGTGATGTTGGTGTCCATGGTGCCGCAGGCGCTCAGGTAACCGATGCTGCCGCAATAGGCGTTGCGACGCTGCGGCTCCAGTTCTTCGATGATTTCCATCGCCCGCACCTTGGGCGCGCCGGTGATCGAGCCGCCGGGAAAGCAGGCGCGCAGCAGTTCGGTCGCCGAGGCGGTGTCCGGCAGGGTTGCGGTGATGGTGCTCACCAGGTGGTGCACCGCCGGGAACGGCTCCACGATGAACAGTTCCGGCACGCGCACGCTGCCGGGCTGGGCGACGCGGCCGATATCGTTGCGCAGCAGATCGACAATCATCAGATTTTCAGCGCGATCTTTGGGCGAACCGGCCAAACGACGAGCCTGTGCGGCGTCTTGTTCCGCGTCCGCCAGCCGCGGCAGCGTGCCCTTGATCGGGCGGGTTTGGATGCGCTGCTGCTCCAGCCACAGGAAGCGCTCGGGAGAAACGCTCAACACGCTGTTGTGAGGCAGACGCAAGAACGCGGAGAACGGCGCGCGGTTGCTGGCGCTCAATTGGCAAAACGCCTGCCATTCATCTCCCTGATAGTCTGCGGAGAATCGCTGCGCCAGATTGATTTGGTAACAGTCGCCGCTGCGCAGGTAGTGCTGAATGCGTTGGAACTTCTCGCCGTACTGCTGCCGGCTCATATTGGCGCGCCAATCGCTCAGCAGTGTGAAAGGGCGTGCCGCAGGCGCGGTTTGGCTATTGAGCCAGCGCCAGCGCTGTTCCACGTCGCCATAGCTGAGCAGCGTCAGCGTTTGCAGCCGGTGGTCGGCGATCAGCGCCCAGTCATAAATGCCCACCGCCATGTCCGGTAAGGCGAGGTCGGCTTCGGCCAACTGCGGCAAGCTTTCCACCCGCCGCCCAAGATCGTAGCCGAACAGCCCCAGGGCGCCGCCCTGAAACGGCAGATCCGGATTAAAGGCCGGTTGCCAACCTTGCGCCACCATCTGCTGTTGCAACAACTCAAACGGATCTTGTTGCGACCGTATTGTTACGTCGTCACTTATGATTTCCGTGGTGGCGCCGTGAGTCGTGAGAGTAATGCGCGGCTGCGCGACCAGAATATCGAAGCGGTTGTGCGAATGGTCGGCAAAGCCCGAGTGCAGCAGCATCGCCCAAGGCTGCGATGAAAGCGGGGCAAAAAGCGTCATCAGGGCGCTGCGATGGTAGGGCAAAGACTTTATGTTTGGGGCGGTTACGCTCATGAACGTCAATAAACCTGGCTGTGAAGACGGCAATATCTGGCGGCTAGTGTGCCATAGACGGCCATGGCATGCATGTTTTGCCATGCGAGACATGCAGCACACCTCATATAAACGGCAGTTCAATAAACCTGAAATAAGGCATTTTTTGCGCCATTGTTTATACTTCGATATGTTAAAAATTTAACGTCAAAATAACTGGAAGCATTTTTCACCGAGGGCGCAAGACCCGAGAAATATAAAGACAACTCGTTAATTTCACACTTTTATTGTTGCTCGTTGTTATTAAGCGGGCGATGCGAAACGGTTTTGCCTGTGTTTTTTAAGGTGGCCGTCTTGTGAAAGTTATTCCTTGTTGTGGAACGCTTTTCTTGTAGAAAGCATGAAAAGACAAACAAGATGAATCTTATTTAGTTCGCGGCGGAAATGTGAATGTTTGCGTCATATTTTGCTCGGGCGCTGAAGCGATTTCTATTTTTCAAAAAAATAAAATTATCATTTTGTTACATTATTATTGAAGAGCTGCCTATGTCGTTAATGCTGAGCGTCATCGTCCCGATGCACAATGCGGGAGAACTGTTAGAACCTTTCCTGGCTTCGTTGCTTGCTCAACGAGAACAGCGGTTGGAGGTGATCATCGTTAACGATGGTTCCACCGACGGTTCGGGGGAGGTCGCCCACCGCTATGCGGCGGCGCATCCGCATATTCGGGTTATCGATCAGGCGAACGCCGGCGTTTCGAGTGCGCGTAATGCCGGGCTCGCCGTTGCCCGAGGAAAATACGTGGCGTTTCCCGACGCTGACGATCTGTTGGCGCCGGAAATGTATTCCACGCTGCTCGAGCAGGCCGAACAGCACCAATTAGACGTGATGCAATGCAATGGCGAACGCTATTTTGCCAGCGAGGACGAATTGCAGCCGATTTTTCCTCAGGAGCGTTTACGTACCACTGATGTTATCACTGGCGTTCAATGGTTCGAACGCGCGTTGAAATCGCGAAAGTTTATTCACGTTGTGTGGTTGGCGATATATCGTCTCGATTTTATCCGCCAGCATCGGCTCTATTTTGAACCGGGCTTACATCACCAGGATATTCCCTGGACGACGGAGGTCATGTTTAATGCCAAGCGGGTCAAATATTTAAGCACGCCGCTGTACCGCCAACGGGTGCACGACAAGTCGATCAGCAATCGCCGTCGCACCGGCAAGGCTAACGTGGATTATCAGCGCCACTATATGAAAATCGTCGAAATGCTGGAGCGGCTCAACCTGCGTTATGCGAGCACCATCGCCATTCGGCCGGCGTTTCATTGGCAGATCACCCGTGAAGCGCTGGGGATTTGCCACAGCATTCGCCGTGAGCCGGATCCGGCCGCTCAGAATCAGATTACCGAAGAGTTTTACCAACGTGGCATCGACAGAGCGATGCTCGCCAATGCGCGCGGCGTGAAGCAGGGGTGGCATGTCATGCTGTGGCGGCACCGTTTAAAGCAGTGGCGCAACGATAACGGCTGTTCACAGCCGGCCTGAGGCATAAGACGTTGGGATCCGCCGCGTTAGCGCGTATACTCCTTCTCCCTTTTGCCGGAGAGAACGACACATGCATGCAGGTATGCCATTACTGAGCCACGCGGAGCAGCAGGAAGCGGCGGATCGCATCCATCAGCTGATGGAACAGGGCATGAGCAGCGGTGAGGCCATTGCTCGCGTTGCGCAGGAAATTCGTGAGAAGCATCAGGGCGCGCATGTCGCGGTGCTGTTCGATGACGAAGACGAACAGCAGGATGCCGCGCCGGAGGCGTCGCGGGATGACGATGCTGAAGAAGACGAAGACTATTGATGTTATCGGGGCCGCGCAAGCGGCCCCGTCAGTTTTAGCGGTTGACCGCTACGGCGGCGGCGGCCTGTTTCGCCAGCTCCACCGCGAGTTCCGTGGTGTCCGCCGTCGCCAGCGCTACACCCAGGCGGCGCTGGCCGGCGATTTCCGGCTTGCCGAACAGACGCAGCTGGTTGTGCCCGCGCAGCGCGTTTTCCAATCCGCTGAAGCGCACATCGGTGCTGGTGAGCTGTGGCAGGATCACCGCCGAAGCGGAAGGGCCGAACTGGCGGATAGCGCCGATCGGCAAACCGAGAAACGCGCGCACGTGCAGGGCGAACTCAGACAGATCCTGTGAAATCAACGTGACCATGCCGGTATCGTGTGGGCGTGGCGACACTTCGCTGAAGATCACGTCGTCGCCACAGACGAACAGCTCCACGCCGAACAGCCCGAAGCCCCCCAGGGCCTTCACCACTTTCTCGGCGATAGCCTGGGCCCGGCTCAGCGCCGTAGCCGACATGCGTTGCGGCTGCCAGGACTCGCGGTAATCCCCATCCTCCTGACGGTGCCCGATCGGCTCACAGAAATGCACGCCATCCACGGCGTTGATGGTCAGCAGCGTAATTTCAAAATCAAATCTTACCAGCCCTTCGACGATCACCCGGCCACCGCCGGCACGGCCGCCCTGTTGGGCGTAATCCCAGGCGCTTTGCAGCTGTTCGGGCGTGCGGATCAGGCTCTGGCCTTTGCCGGAAGAGCTCATCACCGGTTTGACGATGCACGGGTAGCCGATATGCTCAACCGCCTGGCGGAAAGCGATTTCACTGTCGGCAAAGCGGTAGCTGGAGGTGGGAAGACCGAGATCTTCCGCCGCCAGACGGCGGATGCCTTCACGGTTCATGGTCAGGCGTGTGGCTTCGGCGCAGGGCACTACGCGGTGGCCCTGGCGTTCAAGCTCGACCAGCATGGCGGTGGCGATCGCTTCGATTTCGGGAACGATATAGTCCGGCCGCTCGTGTTCGATGACGGCTTTCAACGCGTCACCGTCCAGCATATTGATGACGTGGCTGCGGTGCGCCACATGCATGGCCGGCGCATCGGCGTAGCGATCGACGGCGATCACCTCCAGACCGAGGCGCTGGCATTCAATGGCGACTTCTTTACCCAGCTCGCCGGAGCCGAGCAACATGACGCGGGTGGCGGAAGGGCGCAGGGCGGTTCCAATCGTTAACATAGTTTCGTACCTGGATCGGTGAAAGTAAGCGGATTGATGATCGGCGGGCAGTATATACGAAAACGATTGCGCGCGCAGCCGCCGCGCCGGTTTTGTTGCCAACTGGCTGTTTTTATAACAAACAGAAATATTTGCCCTGTATGAGCGATTGTGCGTTAATAACCGACGGCGAAAGAAGGCCTACTTATTTAAAGGTTTTCGCGTCTCGTGCCGTCAAGGCAGGTTTATCAAGTAAAGGAAACACAAATGAGCAAGATCACTGGTCACGTTAAATGGTTCAACGAAAGCAAAGGTTTCGGCTTTATTACCCCTGCCGACGGCTCTAAAGACGTTTTCGTTCATTTCTCCGCTATCGTCAGCGATGGTTTCAAGACCCTGGCTGAAGGCCAGCAGGTTGAGTTCTCCATCCAGGACAGCCAACGTGGCCCAGCCGCAGCCAACGTCGTTGCGATTTAACGACTGCGTTGCCAAGAAACCCGCCGCCGGCGGGTTTTTTTATGCCCGCACCCCGTAACGCCGCCCATCTCTGTTATCATTTACCGCTGATTCGGCGCTTACCTGCGGGCGCGCCGCCATTCCATTCGTCACATAAGAGTTATCGCCGTGAGCACAGTTTCTTTTTCTTCCCTGCCGCTGCCAGCCGAACAGTTGGCCAACCTCAACGAACTGGGGTACGCCGAAATGACGCCGGTACAGGCCGCCGCATTGCCCGCCATCCTGCAAGGGCGGGACGTGCGCGCCAAGGCGAAAACCGGCAGCGGTAAAACGGCGGCCTTCGGCATTGGTCTGCTGAACAGTATCGTCGTCGGTCAGGTCGCCACGCAGGCGCTGGTGCTCTGTCCCACCCGCGAGCTGGCCGATCAGGTGAGCAAAGAGCTGCGTCGCCTGGCGCGTTTTACGCAAAACATCAAGATCCTGACGCTGTGCGGCGGCCAGCCGATGGGGCCGCAGCTCGATTCGCTGGTGCATGCGCCGCACATCGTGGTGGGGACGCCGGGCCGTATCCAGGAACACCTGCGCAAGAAAACGCTGCAGCTGGACGAGCTGAAGGTGCTGGTGCTGGATGAGGCCGATCGCATGCTGGACATGGGGTTCGCCGACGACATCGACGATGTGATCAGCTATACGCCGCCGCAACGTCAGACGCTGCTGTTTTCCGCCACGTACCCGGCAGGCATCGAGCGCATCAGCGCGCGCGTTCAACGCCAGCCGCTGAGCGTCGAGGTGGACGATGGCGAAGCGCAGACCTCCATCGAACAACGCTTTTATGAGACCACGCGCGATCAGCGCCCAGCGCTGCTGGTGTCGGCCATTCGCTATCATCAACCCGCGTCCTGCGTGGTGTTCTGCAATACCAAGCGCGACTGTCAGACGGTGCTTGAGGCCCTGGAGGCCCGCGGCATCAGTGCGCTGGCGCTGCATGGCGATCTGGAACAGCGCGACCGCGACCAAGTGTTGGTGCGTTTCGCCAACCGCAGTTGCCGGGTATTGGTGGCGACCGACGTCGCCGCACGCGGGCTGGATATTAAAGAGCTGGAGCTGGTGGTCAACTACGAGCTGGCGTTCGATCCCGAAGTGCATGTGCACCGTATTGGCCGTACCGGCCGCGCCGGCATGAGCGGGTTGGCGATCAGCCTGTGCACGCCGCAGGAAATGGCGCGTGCGCACGCGATTGAAGACTATCTGCAGATGAGCGTCGACTGGTCGCCGGTGTCCGAGCTGAGCGGGGCGGCCAACGGCTCGCTGGAGGCGGAAATGGTGACGCTGTGCATCGACGGCGGCCGCAAGGCGAAGATCCGTCCCGGCGATATTCTCGGGGCGCTGACCGGTGATGCCGGGCTGACGGCGGCGGAAGTGGGCAAGATCGATATGTTCCCGGTGCATGCCTATGTCGCGATCCGCAAAGCCAGCGCGCGCAAGGCGCTGCAACAGTTGCAGCAGGGCAAAATCAAAGGCAAAAGCTGCAAGGTGCGGCTGCTGAAATAAGCCAAGGGCGGGCGGCGGTTTGCCTTCCCGCCACGATCTATTTATACTGTATATAATAACAGTAATTTGAGTATTTGAGGACGCACGCATGGCGGTTGAAGTTAAATATGTGGTGGTGAGAAACGGTGAGGAAAAAATGACTTTCGCGAGCAAGAAAGAAGCCGACGCCTACGACAAAATGCTGGATCTGGCGGACAACCTTGGGGAGTGGCTGCAGCAGGCGCCGCTGAACCTGGATGACGAACAGCGCGAAGGGCTGAGCTTCTTCCTGGCGGAAAACAAGGATGCGCTGGGCCTGATTCTGCGCGGCGCATCGCCGGCGGAAACCCTCAAGAAACCGGCGGAAAGCAAAGCGAAAAAAGCGGCCTCCACCCCAAAAGAGGGATCTGCATCAGAAAAGCAGGCGGCATAATGACTTATGTTGCGGTGTTGTGATGAAAAAGGATCTAAAATGAGCCGTGAAATAACTTTCTTCAGCCGCTTTGAGCAAGACATTCTGGCCGGGCGTAAAACCATCACCATTCGGGATGCCAGTGAATCGCATTTTGAACCGGGCGAGGTATTGCGCGTCAGCCGCAATGAGGACGGCGTATTTTTCTGCTTTATCGAAGTGCTGTCGGTAACGCCGGTGCGCCTGGATGCGCTGACCGAACGCCACGCACAGCAGGAGAACATGTCGCTCGGCGAACTGAAGCAGGTGATCAAGGAAATCTATCCGGGCCTGGATGCGCTGTTTGTCATTGAGTTCGTCAAACGGTAACCCTTTGCCGAAGCCCTGTTGTGAGCCAGGGATGGGCGCCCGGATAGCGCTAATCACAACGGGAGGACATATGAAAAAAACGGGTTTGGCTATCGCCTTGTTGGCCATGATGGGAGCATCGACGACGGTGTGGGCGCAGGATCACGAACAGCGCGCCGCCAAGGTGGGGCAGTGTGCGGGCCTGCAGCCGGCGGATATCGCCGCCCAGGTCAAGCGCGACTTCTTGCAGAACCGCATTACGCGCTGGGAGTCGGACAAAAAGCTGCTGGGTACCGCAACGCCGATTGCCTGGGTTAGCCCGGATGCCATCAGCGGCAAGGATCAGGTATGGCAGGTGCCGTTGACGGTGCGTGGCACCAAGGCAGATAAAACCTACAACGTGACGCTCAACTGCAACACCGGCGAAATCGCCTACAGCGCCCCACAGTAACGCTTTCCCGGCAGTAAAAAGCCCGCCGAGCGGCGGGCTTGATGTTCTCAGGCGGCGTCAGTCGCTGAATGGGATCACCAATTCCCCCGGTTTCACTTCCAACCCTTTCGCCAGTTTTTTCGCCAGCGCTTCGGTTTTGCTGTTGTCAGGATTCAGCACATAAGCCGGCTTTTGGTCGAAGTAGGATTTCAGCGACTGGTTCAGATACGGCGTCAGCGCTTTCATCACCGTCTGCATTTTTTCCGGCTGCACGCTGTAATCGGTCAGCTCCATGTCCTTCAGGAAAATGGCGCCCTGCGCCCGGTCATAAACCGGCTGCGCCTTCAGCGTCAGCTTCAGATCCGCGGTCTGCGGGCCGAGAATCGACGTGATGTTGACCTTGGCGTCGCCGGAAAGGGTGACTTTACCCGGTTCGCTGCGGCCGATCTGGCTTTGCAACTGAGTCAGCACGATGTTGGCGTCCAGCAGGCCGGGCACGCCGATTTGCTTCTGATAGTCGTTATGTTTCTGCAGGTAGTCATTCACTTCCTGTTCACTCAGGGTGTACTGGGTCAGTTGATTGCAACCGGCCAATACGCCGGCGAACAGCAGGGCGGCTGCGCCCATCAGGATCTTCTTCATTAATGCCTCATTGCGACTGCTGGCGAAAAGTGCTGCAGATAATTGATTAATCATTATAAACGCTCCGCCTGCGCGTGAAAACGGCAGGCGGCGGTATGGCGGGAATAGTGCGCGTAAAACAGGGCGAGACCTATCGGATAACGCCGAAAGCGTCAGCGCCGTAATCGCAGCGCCAAGAGGATCACGCCGGCCAGGCAGGCTGCGCCTCCCAACAGCGGGAACAGCGGAATGCCCCACAGCCGCAGCGACGAATGCATCAGATAAGGCGCCAGCCCCAGGGCAAAAGCGGCGGTGACGATGGCGATGGCCAGGGTAACGGCGCTGCGCTCCAGCGCTTTGCTCAACTGACCGAGGTTCTTGACGTTAATGTCGGCATTGAGCTGCCCGCGTTTCAGGCGGCGCACCAACAGCCGCAGGGTTTGCGGCAGTTCCTCTCCGGCATCGAGCGCTTCCCCGCCCAGGGTCAAGAGCCGTTGGCGCACGGCGTCAGGGGCATAACGTTGCAGCACCGTTTGTTGCAGCATCGGTTTGAGCGTGGCGACGATGTCAAAGGCCGGATCCAGCCGGTGCAGCACGCCGTCGGCGGTGATTAAGGCCTTGAACAGCAGCACCAGATCCGGCGGCAGCGCCAGCTGGTGCTCACGCGCCATCACCAACAGGTCAGTGAGGGCTTTGCCGAGCGTTAGGGAGGCGGCGGCCTGCTTGTCGAGAAAGTTTTGCGCCGCCAGCTCCAGGTCCATCAGATCCAGCGGTTCGCTGTCCGACCAGGCGATCAGCGTGTTGACGATGCCTTCGGACTGACGATCGGCGATGGCCTGCAGCAGCAGGAGCAACTGGTTGCGCCGCCGTTCGGACAGCTGGCCCACCATGCCGAAGTCGATGAAGCCGACGCGATCGCCGCTCAGCGCCATCACGTTGCCGGGGTGCGGATCGGCGTGATACAGCCGGTGCTCCAGCACCATGCTCATAAAGGCGCGAGCGCCGCGCCGCGCCAGCAGCGGGCCGTCAAATCCCGCTTCCGCCAACTGCCGGGGGTTCTCCGGCGCGGTGCCGGGCAAGTATTCCTGCACTAACAGACGCGGAGAAGACCATTGCCAATAGATTTTCGGCACGACCACGTCGGGTTCACGCGCAAACATGCCGGCGACGCGATCGCAGTTATGCCCTTCATGGGTCAAATCCAGTTCATGATTGAGCGCCGTCGCCAGCGCTCTGACCATCTGCCGTGGTCGATAGCGCGCCAGCGCCTGACTCTGCTGCTCCACGATTTCCGCCAGCGAGGCCAGCAGCCGCAGATCGGCGTGAATGGTTTTTGCCAGGCCGGGGCGCAGCACTTTCACCACTACCTGTTCGCCGCTGTGCAGGCGCGCGCGGTAAATTTGCGCCATCGACGCCGCGGCCAGCGGTGTGCGATCGAATTCGGCAAACAGCTGCTCGGGATCATCCCCGAGATCGGCGATGATCTGCGGCGCCAGCATTTCCCATGGCAACACCGCCGCCTGGCTGTGCAGACGATCCAGTTCGTCGGTCCAGGCCGGATCCAGCAGGTCAGAACGCGTGGCCAGGATCTGGCCGAATTTGACGAAGGTTGGGCCGAGCGCCTCGAGCGCTTCGCGCAGCCGCTGAGGAAGGGGCTGCGCGCTCTGCCGTGCGGGCTCACCGCGGGCGCCACGCAGCAACGCCCCCAGGCCCAGCAGGCGCAGAACGTCTTGCAAACCATAACGAATCAGAACGGAAGTAATTTCCTTCAGCCGCGCCCGATCGCGAGCGGTGGCGAGCACCATTTTCAGCATCAGTACGCCATATCCTTTTTGTGACTGTCGAACGTTATTGTTCCATATCCAGCAGCAACGGCACTTCGCTGCGCTGCGCCATGCGGTTGCGGTAGGCTTCCACGTTGTCCGGCAGGGCAACCCCGGCGACGATCGACAATGAGCGCAGCAGCGGGAACAGATGAATATCGTCCTCAGAAAGCTCGCCGTTCACGGCGTCGGCGGAGACGATCAGCGGTGACAGCGTTTGCAGGTCGGCCTCCAGTTCGGCGATCAGATCGGCGCTGTTGGCGAGATGCTCGGCGAAATCACCGATTGACGCCTGCTTTTTATCGATAAAGTAACGGCGGGCGCTGTCGGTGGCAAATTCTTCGAAATCGGCATGCGCAATACGCGGCAACAGCAATTTTGCCGCATAACTGTCGACCCGGCGCAACCACTCGGCGATGGCAGGGTTGGTGCGGCCGGTCAGCACCGGTTTGCCGTCCAAGCCATCGACATAGCGCACGATATCCAGGCTTTCCGGCATCGCTTCGCCGTCGTCTTTGATCAGGATCGGCACCATTTTTTTGCCAATCAGATTGAACGGGGTCGTCTCATCGTCGTTGAGCAACGTGACCAGGCGAATCGGCAGATGTTTCAGGCCGAAAATCATGCGGGCTTTAACGCAGAATGGGCAATGATCGTAAATGAACAGTTTCATGCTTGCTCCGGGTTGTCAGGTTTTAACAGCAATAGTTACCACAGCTTATCGAGGCTGTCTTGAAACGCGTGTGTTGGATGGTGCGTTATTGCGATATTGCCCGCGCAACAGGCGCGGGCGAGGGGTGCTATTTCTTGACCGGTACCGAGTTGAGCACATCGATCAGGTGAATGCGGGCTTGTTCCAAATCGATCTGATCGCGTTCGTTGGCGGCGGTGACGACCTGCAGCTGTTTGATAATATCGTTTTTCAGGCCGGCGTCGCTGGCGAGGATATGCGCCAGCGCCTTTTCCACCAGGGTGGAGCGCGCATAAATCATGCGCAAGTTCAGTATCATATGTTCGAGTAGTTGCGGTAATTTGGCTTCTTCGCTCATGCCGACGGGCTCCTGTGGGTGTTTTTACTAACAGGATAGCAGCTGTTGCCGATTCGGCCGGATTTCTATGGCGTTAGCCGCCGCGCAGTATCACCGACGCGTTGCGCCGCGGGCTGAATTGCCAGTACAGCGCCAGCAGCGTGGCGAAGCCGACGGCGCCGAGCAGCAGCCAGGGCAGCTCCGGCATGTTCATCATCCGCCCGGTATCGTACATCCAACCGCCGCCGGTATATCCCAACGCACCGCCCAACGCCAGCCCGAGGCGGCTGAAGCCCATGTAGCTGCCGCGCGCCCGCGGATCGGCCAGTGACGCGCTGAGCGTTTCGCGCGCCGGCTCGGCGATGATCGAACCCAGATAGAAACAGCAGATCAGCGTGAACACGCCTTGCAGGCTGCTGGCAAGGCCGATCGGCAGCAGGCTGAGCGTCATCAGCAGCAGGCCCGCCATCAGGCGTTGTTCAAGCCGAAAATGTTTTTCACCCCAACGCGCCAGCGGATAGAGCAGCGACAGCGACAGCGCCGCTTCGATCGCGTACATCCATTTCACCGCCGCCGGTGAGCCGGCAATTTCATTGACCACGATCGGCAGCATCAGCATCACCTGTACCGCCAGCATATAGTAGCCGGTCAGCGTCAGGACATAGGTGAGGAAGCGGCGATCGCGCACGACCCGCAACATGCCTTCTTTCATCGGCACGCGCACGGTGGAGATGCGATAAGCCGGCAGTAACCAGGCGTTCCAGCCGGCGGCCAGCACGAAGATCGCCGCCCCGACCCAGCAGACAAAGTGGAAATCGTATTGCAGCAGCCAACTGCCGATCAGCGCGCCGACTACCGCGCCGGCGCTGTCCTGCATCATCAACAGCGAGAAAAAGCGGCCGCGTTCGTGCGGACGGGTCAGTTTGATCACCAAAGCGGTGCGCGGCGGATCGAACAGCGTGCCGCCGAGGGCGGACAGCGCGCAGGAGAACCACAGGATCCACGGCGCATCGGCCATCGCCATGGTGGCGAAACCGGCGGCGCGCAGCAGCATGCCGGTGACGATCATCGGCTTGGCGCCAAAGCGGTCGGCGACCGCGCCGCCAAAGATGCCGAGCCCTTGTTGCAGCAACTGACGCAAACCCAGCGCGATGCCGACGATCAGCGCCGCCCATCCCAGCTGATCGACGAAGCGGATCGAAATAAGCGGGAACACGACAAAGAAGCCTAAAACCACCAGCAGGTTGTCGAGCAACAGAAAATATTTACCCAAGCTGCGCGCTTGCGACACCAGAGACATGCATCACCATGAGCAATTAAGAGAGAGGGGGAAGGCAACTCCACCATTCTCTACCCAATTGGCGGACGGCGACAGGGGCGGAGTAGATAATATTTTTTTATCGTCAAGGTGTTACCTGAACTGCAAAATTGGCGGAAAAACGCCGTAAAACGCGTATTCGACGATTTACTGAGCGGCCGGTATTTTACCTCGGGGGCGGCCTACGGTTATATTGAATGCAAGGGAGCGCGGTTCTGAGGCGCTATTGGCAACATAAAGTCATGGCCTCAGATTGGCGTCGGATAATTATCCACGAGGCTTCCTAATAAATACTTCTTATCGAACCGTTTTGACCGCGGGGGAAATGATGTTCGGCTACCGCTCTGCATCGCCAAAAGTACGTCTTACTACCGACCGGATGGTGGTCCGTTTAGTGCATGAACGGGACGCCTATCGTCTGGCGGACTATTATGCCGAGAACCGGACCTTTCTCAAACCCTGGGAGCCGGTGCGCGATGAAAGCCATTGTTATCCGTCCGGCTGGCAGGCGCGCCTGGGGATGATCGCTGAAATGCAAAAGCAGGGCAGCGCCTACTATTTTATCCTGCTCGATCCGGAAGAGCAGGAAGTCCGCGGCGTGGCGAACTTCAGCAACGTGTTGCGCGGTTCGTTTCACGCCTGCTTCCTCGGTTATTCGCTGGGGGAGAAATGGCAGGGGCAGGGGTTGATGTTCGAAGCCTTGCAGTCCGCCATCCGCTATATGCTGCGCCAACAGCGCATGCACCGCATCATGGCCAACTATATGCCGCATAACCAGCGCAGCGGCGCATTGCTGACGCGTCTGGGATTCGAACGCGAAGGTTACGCCAAAGATTACCTGCTGATCGACGGCAAGTGGCAAGACCACGTTTTGACGGCATACACCAATAAAGAGTGGCTACCCCCACGTTGAGGCCAAACGATGAAATATGAATTGAACGCCAAAGAGGCCCGGGTCATCGGCTGCCTGTTGGAAAAACAGGTGACGACGCCGGACCAATACCCGCTTTCGCTTAACGCCATTACCCTGGCCTGTAACCAAAAGACCAACCGCGAGCCGGTGATGGATCTGAGCGAAAGCGAGGTGCAGCAACTCCTCGATCTCTTGCTGCGCAAACATTTCCTGCGCACCCTCAGCGGGTTCGGCAATCGGGTCGTGAAATACGAGCAGCGGTTTTGCAATTCCGAGTTTGGCCAGCTGAAGCTCTCTCCCGCCGAACTGGCGGTGATCGCCACCTTACTGCTGCGCGGCGCGCAAACGCCGGGCGAGCTGCGCACGCGCACCAACCGAATGCACGAGTTCAGCGATGTCAGCGAGGTCGAACAGGTGCTGCAGCAGTTGACCACGCGCGAAGACGGCCCGTTCGTGGTGCGCCTGGCGCGCGAGCCGGGCAAGCGCGAAAGCCGCTTCATGCATCTGTTCAGCGGGCCAATCGATGAGGCGCCGCCGGCGCTCGAGTCGGAGATCGACGGTGAATTGAGCGCCAGGGTCAGCGCGTTGGAAAACGACGTGGCGGAGCTGAAACGGCAGGTGCAGCAACTGTTGGCGAGGGAAACGCATGACTAAATTGCGCGTGGGCGTGGTGGGGCTGGGCAGCATCGCGCAGAAGGCCTACCTGCCGATCCTCAGTCAGGCGGCGGACTGGACGCTGGTGGGCGGCTTCTCGCCTAATCAACAGAAAGCGCAGCCGCTGTGCGACAGCTACCGTATGGCCTGTTTCCCTCGGCTGGACAGCTTGGCCGAACAGTGCGATGCGGTCTTTGTCCACAGCAGCACCGCCAGCCATTTTTCGGTCATTGGCGAGCTGCTTAACCGTGGCGTACATGTTTACGTCGATAAGCCGCTGGCGGAAACGCTGGAGCAGGGCGAGCAGTTGCTTGAGCTGGCCGAGCGGCGGGGCAAAACGCTGATGGTGGGGTTCAACCGCCGTTTCGCGCCGCTTTACCGCCAACTCAAGCAGCAAATGAATCAGCCCGCCTCCATTCGCATGGATAAACATCGGGCGGACAGCGTCGGCCCTCACGATCTGCGTTTTACCCTGTTGGATGATTACCTGCACGTGGTGGACACCGCCCTGTGGCTGGCGGGCGGAGGCGAGCAACTGCTGAGCGGCAGCGTGCGCGCCAACGCTGCAGGCGAGATGCTGTACGCCGAGCATCACTTCGCCTGTGGCGATACGCTGGTGACGACCAGTATGCATCGCCGCGGCGGCAGCCAGCGCGAAAGCGTGCAGGCGGTGACAGACGGCGCGCGGTATCAGTTGACCGATATGCGCCACTGGCTGCGCGAAGATGCGCAGGGCGAGTTGGAACAGCCGGTGCCGGGTTGGCAAAGCACGCTGGTGCAACGCGGTTTCGACGGGGCGGTGCGGCATTTCCTCTGCGCCGTCGCCAATCAGAGCGCGCCGGAAACCGGCGGCGAGCAGGCGTTGGTTGCGCAGCGGGTGGTCGAGCGTTTGTTACGCGATAACTCTATGTAACATATGGCGGTAGCTATTCTTTTCCGGATGCGTAAACTGAGCCGATTGTTTCACTGACGCCTGCTGTTGCAGGCGTTGATATTTACGGTACCTATCAGACAACCACATGAACCTACTCAAATCATTGGCTGCCGTCAGCTCGATGACGATGTTTTCGCGGGTGTTGGGCTTTGCCCGCGATGCGATCGTCGCGCGCGTGTTCGGGGCCGGCATGGCAACGGACGCCTTCTTCGTGGCGTTCAAACTTCCTAACCTGCTGCGTCGTATCTTTGCCGAAGGCGCATTTTCGCAGGCTTTCGTGCCGATCCTGGCGGAATATAAGAGCCAGCAGGGCGAGGAAGCGACGCGCACCTTTATCGCCTATGTCTCCGGGCTGTTGACGTTGGTGCTGGCGGTGGTGACGGTGCTGGGGATGCTGGCCGCGCCCTGGGTGATCTATATCACTGCGCCGGGCTTTACCGATACGCCCGACAAGTTTGCGCTGACGTCGGCGCTGCTGCGCATTACCTTCCCCTATATTCTATTGATTTCGCTGGCCTCGCTGGTGGGGGCGATCCTCAATACCTGGAACCGTTTCTCGATCCCGGCCTTTGCGCCAACGCTGCTTAACGTCAGCATGATCGGCTTCGCGCTGTTCGCCGCGCCGTATTTCCACCCGCCGGTGCTGGCGCTGGCGTGGGCGGTGGTGGTCGGCGGCGTGCTGCAACTGGGCTATCAGCTGCCGCACCTGCGCAAGATCGGCATGCTGGTGCTGCCGCGCATCAAATTGGGCGACGCCGGGGTCTGGCGGGTGATGCGCCAGATGGGGCCGGCGATCCTTGGGGTGTCGGTCAGCCAAATCTCGCTGATCATCAACACGATCTTCGCATCGTTCCTGGTGTCCGGCTCGGTGTCCTGGATGTACTATGCCGACCGCCTGATGGAGTTTCCTTCCGGCGTGCTGGGCGTGGCATTGGGCACCATCCTGCTGCCGTCGCTGGCCAAAAGCTTCTCGAGCGGCAACCACGACGAGTACTCGCGCCTGATGGATTGGGGGCTGCGCCTGTGCTTTCTGCTGGCGCTGCCGAGCGCCATCGCGCTGGGTATTTTGGCCAAACCGTTGACCGTCTCGCTGTTCCAGTACGGCAAGTTCAGCGCCTTTGACGCGGCGATGACGCAACGTGCGCTGGTGGCTTACTCGGTGGGGCTGATGGGGCTGATCGTGGTTAAGGTGCTGGCGCCGGGCTTTTATTCGCGTCAGGACATCAAAACGCCCGTCAAGATCGCCATCATTACGCTGATCATGACGCAGGTGATGAACCTGGCGTTTATCGGTCCGCTGAAGCATGCCGGCCTGGCGCTGTCGATCGGTTTGGCGGCCTGCCTGAACGCCGCGCTGCTGTATTGGCAGCTGCGCAAGCAGAAAATCTTCCAGCCACAGCCGGGTTGGGCGCTGTTCCTCACCAAGCTGGTGATTGCCGTACTGGTGATGTCGGCCGTGCTGATTGGCTTGATGTGGCTGATGCCGGCCTGGGATCAGGGCAACATGCTGGAGCGTTTGCTGCGCTTGGCGGCGGTGGTGGTGGCCGGTGTGGTAGCCTACTTCGGCGTGCTGGCCGGGTTGGGTTTCCGCCCGCGTGATTTCGCGCGCCGGGTCGTCTGAGCCGAGTGAAAGCGTAAAAAAAAAAGGTCGCCACGGCGACCTTTTTGCTTTTCCGCGCGGCGCGGTTTACATGCGCTCGACGGTTTCGATGCCCAGCGTATCCAGGCCGGTTTTCAGCGTTTTGGCGGTCAGCAGCGCCAGCTTCAGGCGGCTCTGACGGGCTTCTTCGCTGTCGGCGTTGAGGATCTGGCAGTGCTCGTAGAAGCCGGAGAACAAGCCGGCCAGATCGTACAGGTAGCTGCACATGACGTGCGGCGTGCCTTCACGCGCGACGGCGGTGAGCACCTCTTCGAACTGCAGCAGGCGAGTGGCCAGCGCAATTTCACGCTCTTCGGTCAGGATCAGCGGCAGCGTCAGGCTGCTTTCGTCGATCCCGGCGCGTTTGAATACCGATGCCACACGGGTATAGGCGTATTGCATGTAAGGCGCGGTATTGCCTTCGAAGGCCAGCATGTTATCCCAGTCGAAAACATAGTCGGTGGTGCGGCTTTTCGACAGATCGGCGTATTTCACCGCGCCGATACCGACCACGCGAGCGATGGTCTTCATTTCGTCTTCCGGCATGTCCGGGTTTTTGCCGGCGATCAACTGCTCGGCGCGTTCGATGGCTTCATCCAGCAGGTCGGAGAGCTTCACGGTGCCGCCTGAGCGGGTTTTGAACGGCTTGCCGTCTTTGCCCAGCATCATGCCGAACATGTGATGTTCCAGCGAGACGGACTCCGGCACATAACCGGCTTTGCGCACGATGGTCCAGGCCTGCATCAGGTGCTGATGCTGGCGGGAATCGATGTAATACAGCACGCGATTGGCGCCCAGGGTCTCGTAGCGATACTTGGCGCAGGCGATATCGGTGGTGGTATAGAGGTAGCCGCCATCCTTTTTCTGGATGATGACGCCCATCGGGTCGCCGTCCTTGTTCTGGTATTCGTCGAGGAACACCACGGTGGCGCCTTCGCTTTCCACCGCCAGCCCTTTGGCTTTCAGATCGGCGACGATGCCCGGAAGCATCGCGTTATACAGGCTTTCGCCCATCACGTCGTCTTCGGTCAGCGTGACGTTCAGGCGGTTATAGGTCAGCTGGTTTTGCGCCATGGTGATGTCGACCAGCTTGCGCCACATTTTCAGGCAGTATTGATCGCCGCCCTGCAGCTTCACGACGTAAGCGCGTGCGCGCTCGGCGAACTCGGCGTCTTCATCGTAATGCTTCTTGGCTTCGCGGTAGAACTGCTCGAGATCGGACAAGCCCATATCGCTGGCGTTTTCATTCTGCATTTTTTCCAGGTAGGCAATCAGCATGCCGAACTGGGTGCCCCAGTCGCCGACGTGGTTGGCGCGGATCACTTTATGGCCCAGAAACTCCTGAGTACGCGCTGCGGCGTCGCCGATGATGGTGGAGCGCAGGTGGCCGACGTGCATTTCTTTCGCCACGTTCGGCGCGGAATAGTCGATAACGATGGTTTGCGGTTCAACCGGCGCAATGCCCAATTTCGGTGCGTTCAGCACCTGGTCGGCCTGGCGGGCGACCCAGTCGCTGTTCAGGAAGATATTGATAAAGCCGGGGCCGGCGATTTCCACTTTACTGGCGACGTCGCCGAGATCCAGCAGTTGCACCACTTTTTCCGCCAGCTGACGGGGCGGCATGCCCAGCTTTTTGGCGACTGACATCACGCCGTTGGCCTGGTAATCACCAAACTGCGCCTTGGCGGATGGGCGGACCTGCGCTTCGCAATCCGCTGGCGCGCCAGCGGCGATCAGCGCCTGGCTGACTTTATCTGAAAGAAGAACCTGAATATTCACCGGGTTACCTTAATGACGAACGAGGGGCCGAAACCAGCCCCCGAGGGATTCAACGGTGGTGGCCAACGGCGCGCGGGCGGCGGCGACCTCCACAAAACAGCCTGCAATTGTAACCGATCTGAGGGAGCCCGTCAGCAGTTGGCGCGACCGCAGCGATGAAACAGTTGCGGAGGCGCGCGTTATTGCCGTGGGGATAAAAGATGGACAACCGAGAGAAGATATACGGTGGAAAAAATGAGGGGCTAGCGTTTTTTATTGCGGCGACCGGAATCCAGCGTATTGGTGCTGCGAGATTTAAAATGACGGTAGATGGCGTATACGGCGATAATTATCAACACCAAGGATATCGTCAGCAATAACATAATGATCATCTCTAATTTAAATTTCCCCCAAAGTAGCCGAGTTGAGTGGGTGAATCAATTGCCCGGCATTAAATTAAGATAATCCTTAGTTTTCCATCATTTTTTGCGCTGCATTCTCTTTGTTTACAATTGGTTAAACTTCATTTTTTGTGTGACTTATATAAGTGGGTGAGGTTTGATTAAGCGAAAAAAATCAATCGATTTAGCCCGCAGGTGGCGGAGGGTTTTGTGCAAAATAACTTAAATCTTACTGTCATAAGGAAATGATATAATGGCCTGCGAAAAATCCTATTTTTTATTTAATTGCCGAATTAATAAGCTGCCATCTCAATAAGCGCTGGGTTTTTCGTCCCCCATCCAGAACCGAAAATTATGCTGTACTGCCGCTGAAAAATCTCGCCACTCTGGCGAGCGCCGTCG
This sequence comes from Serratia sp. TSA_130.1, assembly GCF_052691795.1. Classification (NCBI taxonomy): domain Bacteria; kingdom Pseudomonadati; phylum Pseudomonadota; class Gammaproteobacteria; order Enterobacterales; family Yersiniaceae; genus Serratia; species Serratia sp. TSA_130.1. The sequence continues at coordinate 357,047 of NZ_JBQZFS010000001.1, read as the reverse complement.
CCACCGTGTAAATTACGGCCTTTAACTTTGCGCTCGTTGTTTTGAGGTTTCTATGACCAATCCCTTGCAGGCCATTGCCGAGCTTGACGATCTGAGGCTCGACCTGCCGCGTTTCGAGCAGGCGTTGCAACAATTCGCCGCCAGATTGCAGCTTGACCTGTCCTCGTTTACCGCCGATCACATTTCCTTGCGCTGTCACCAGAACGCTACCGCCGAACGCTGGCGCCAGGGATTGATGCAGTGCGGGACACTGTTGTCCGAATCGATGATCAACGGGCGGCCTATCTGTCTGTTTGATTTACAGCAGCCGCTGGCCGTGGGGCCGTGGCGGATAGATTGCGTCGAGCTGCCGTATCCCGGGGAGAAACGGTATCCGCATGAAGGGTGGGAACATGTCGAGCTAGTGCTGAGCGGCGATCCGCAGACGTTGCACGCCCGCGCGCTGAGCCATCTCGCTGATGAAGCGTTGCTGGCGCCGGGGATCAAACTGAAGCAAAGCTCGCCAAAAGGCGAGGGCGAGCGGTTGCCGAACCCGACGCTGGCCATCACCGATGGAACGGTCACGATCAAGTTTCATCCTTACTCCATTCGGGACATTGTCGCCAGCGAGCAAGGCTAGTCGAACAGCGTGGCGCAGGCCCGCGCCATGCGATCGAGCGCTTCATCGAGCAGAGCCCGCCGGCAACCGAAGTTCAGTCGTACAAAGCGCCGATCGCCGAAATCCAAACCGGCGCTTAATCCAACGCCCGCGCGCTCGAAGAACTGATGCGGATTGTCCACCGGCAACGCGCCGCAGTCGATCCAGGCCAAATAGGTGGCTTCAATCGGCAACAACTTCAATCCCGGCATGGCGTTGATGCGTTCTGTCACCCGATCGCGATTGGCGCGCAGATAAATCAACTGCTCGTCCAGCCAGGGTTGCCCGTATTGATAGGCCGCCTGGGCGGCGACCAGCGCCAGCAGATTGACCTCCGGCACGATGCCGCTGCGCGCACGTTTCAGCTTTTGTCGCAGCGCCTCATTAGGGACGATCGCCATCGAGGCGCCCAGCCCGGCGAGATTAAACGCCTTTGACGGCGACATCAGCGTTACGCTGCGCTGGGCCGCGTCTTCGCTCAGGGTGGCGAAAGGAATATGCCGTGCGCCGGGTTCAAGCAGCAATTCGCAGTGGATTTCATCCGAACAGACGATTAAATCGTGCTCGCGGGCGAACTGATGGTGCTGCGACAGCTCTTCTCGACGATAAACGGTGCCTCCGGGATTTTGCGGGTTGCACAGCAGCAGGAGCTTCTCATTGCCGCTGAGCTGCCCATGCAGCGCGGAAAAATCCAGCACCCAACGTTGGCCTGTTGCCGCCAGCGGTACCGAGAGGTGCTTGCGCCCGGCGAATTTGGCCGCTTTGCGAAATGGCGGATAAATGGGGCTGGGCGCGAGCGTGCTCTGATGGTCTTCGGTGAAGGCGCGCACGCACAGGTTCAGGCCGCACACCAGGCCGGGCAGGAAAAGGATCCATTCAGGCTTGATGTGCCAGCGGTAGCGCTCTACCATGCGGCGGGTAAAAACCTCAAGAAGATCGGGGGATGGGTGCGTGTAGCCGAACACGCCGTGCGCCACGCGCCGCTGCAAGGCGTCGATGACCGCCGGCGGGGAGGCGAAGTCGCTGTCGGCGACCCACAGCGGAATGATGTCGCTGTCGCGATATTTATCCCACTTAACGCTGTCACTGTGACTGCGGTCTACCCATTGATCAAAATTGAATGCCATAGTTACAACCCTGAGCCGGTTTATGCCTAAGCATGAGCCTACGTGAGAAATGAAGAAATGAACAATTGCCGCCGTATGTTGGCCGTTATCTGGGGGTGACAATGATAAAACTGGAAGTTTGTTGCTTTAGCGTCGACTGCGCGCTAACGGCCGAACGGGCGGGCGCCGATCGTATCGAGTTATGCGCCAGCCAGAGCGAGGGCGGATTGACGCCGAGTTATGGCACGCTGCGTTTGGCGCGGGAACGGGTTTCGATTCCGGTTCATCCGATCGTACGCCCTCGCGGTGGCGATTTCTGTTATGGCGCGGTGGATTTCGAGGTGATCAAGCAGGATATCCGCCAGATCCGCGAGTTGGGATTCCCCGGCGTGGTCGTCGGCATGCTGGACGAAGAAGGGCATATCGATCTGCCGCGCATGCGCGAGGTAATGGCGTTGTGCGAGGGGATGGCCGTCACGTTCCATCGCGCATTCGACATGTGCCAAAACCCGATGGTGGCGCTGGAGCAACTGACCGACCTGGGCGTGGCGCGCATTCTGACTTCCGGTCAACAGCAGAGCGCCGAACTGGGCCTGCCGCTGTTGCGTGATTTGCGTCAGGCCAGCCAGGGCCCGGTGATCATGGCGGGCGCCGGCGTGCGTCTGAGCAATTTGCACAAGTTTGTCGATATCGGCCTGCATGAATTGCACAGCTCTTCCGGCCATCTGGTGCCATCGACCATGCGTTATCGCAAGGCGGGGGTCACCATGTGTTCCGATAACGAGTTTGACGAATTTAGCCATTATTGCGTGGATGGCGAAATGGTGGAGGCGATGAAAAACGCGCTGGCCTTGGTTGACCCCTTGGCGCAAAGCGCATAAACACGCAGCTAACCGCGTTTGAAAACCGGTTTCCGGGCCGTAAGACCCCTTTGCGTGTCACTGAGCCTTCGGCGATCACGCAAGTACCAGGCCCCGGCGTTTTGCCGGGGCTTTTTTTATGCCGCGAGAGACTATTGCAACGTGTCAGGCGAGAAGTCAAAGATTTCACCCGGGCTAATGCCGCAGGCTAAAATGCGCACTGTATTATTGCCGTTACCGGGATTGATCAGGATATCGTGGATGGTGCGGTTATTATTCATGACAAACCGCGCATAATAGAGGTTCCCGATGCGCATCCAGGGGATGGCATTATTGCTCTCGATCGTGTCAGTGTAGTCATCGTTGAATGAACGGGCCCAGATACCGGTCGAGGCTTGTGCGGTAGATTGTTCACCGATATAGGATGCGATGGCCCAGAATGTCCTTAATCCCATGCTCCGATGGATGCGCTGGCCCAAACCTTTATAAGCCGGGTTGTCGCCATTGGCCGTCAGGGTATTGCTATCCGCCGTCAGATTTCCATCAATAAACCAGCCTACAGGCTGTTTGTCAGCACCGATGGCGATCATATTGCTGTTCGTCAAACAATTTAGCGGAGCCGCATGTAGCTGATAGCTGCGTTGCGCAATGCTCAGTGTGCCTCTAAGAATGTTGTAACCCGCTTCATTGTTCAGACTGCCGTTCGTCCACATTGGCATGACGGTGTTGCTGAATGAAAGTTGATACCCGCCGTTCGCTTCGAAGCGAATGGCCTGAGGGGAGAGTGAACCCTTCGGTCCATTAGCGGTAGCGAAGTTAACATTGCTGATTTGCACTGGGGTGATATTTGATTGGCCAGTAGACTTTCTTAATACCAGGAACCCTCCAACGATATCACCATAGTCATTAATATAAGAACCGTTGGAGATTTGAATATTGGCGGAGGAATCCGAGTCGATATCAATTCCGGTACCATTTCTGTCTGCCATGAAATTGCTCAGGCTAAGGCCGCCTAAATAGGAGGTTCCTTGTGTTGTAGTTTTGATAAAGATCTTTTTGCCATAAGAGAACACATTCACCATAAACGTATTGTCGTGGCGATCGAGATTGAAAGCACAAGAACCGGCTACGGCGATAGAGGCAGTCACCGCGTTTTCTGTCGGGCGCACGACGTTGGCATTGACGTGAACATTGGTAAATCTGTTGATGTCCCTGCTTTCATAAACCCTGTAGTCGCAGCGTACTGCCCAACCGTAGATATTCTCAAAGCTGTTGGCTTCTCCACGAGCTTCAACAAAATCATAGGCGCCTACATAACGGCAGTTGGCGACTGACAGAGCGCCGGTTGCGGTAATGGTGGCTCCGTATGGAACAAACGCCTCCGGCTGGGTGGCAGTATATTTCTGATCTGGATAGAGGAACGACCAACCATCAAAGACAACGTTCTTATCGCAGGCGAAACAAACCGTACCTGCCGGCTTTTTGATGATGAAAGCACTATCGTCAGCAAGGCCTGCCCGATTAGGGCCATTGTTTGTAAGACTTGCAGGGCCTTGAGCAATACCGCGGCGGGATCCTCTGACTGTGACGCCATTTGCGACGTTGATAGGTTGAGTGCTGGTCAGCAGATATTGAGCATTTTCCGAAGCATAGACCACTTTATTTTTTAAACTTGCGACATAGTCTAATGTGGCGCTGATTGCCGCGTCAGAGGCGAACGTGCCACTGGGATCGGCGCCGAAGTGATCGAAGGTAAGCTTAGTGTCCAGTCGTTTCCAGCGGGCTCCGTCTGCAGTAACCACTACGGTACCGTTATTGTCCGTACTGGTTGTATCCGTTTTCGCATAATAGAATTCGCCGCCGCCGGCGAAACGTCCGGCGGAGTGAGAAACTAAAAAGACAATCTGATCGTCTGTCGCGGGTGTCAGATTACGCAATTCACTGATGTTATTCACACTAATCATATTGCCCATGATATCTCTCCTGTTGATTGGCAACATGATTCTCAATCAGGGTGGACGTTTTAAAAAGCCGATGAGGTTTGTTGGGCGCTGATACAGTATGAAGGTCAGGCTGCGGTGTTCGGAGCATGGATTAGCTTGTTACTTTGTAAAGACACCGCGCCCGTTCCTGCGCTGTTTATCGGTCGGTCAGGCGCCATCTCTTCTCTTGCGCTCGTCATGCCCTGCTGATAAGTTTATGAGTTAAAATCCTTTAAATATCATAATATTAAATGATTTTTTGGTATGTATTGGCGTGGTGAATGATTTGCGCTCTGCCGTTCATCACCGCGTCTGCATTTCTATACCTATTCACCGCCGGTTTTTATGGCCGGAACATCACAGCACCAATGAGGAGAGCCGTCGGCGCAGCCACAGAGCACGTCGACGGCGGACTTTACAAGGAGATAACGATAATGACCCGAACGGCACACTGTTTGACCGCTGCGCTTTTGCTGACCTTGGCCCTGACCGGCTGCCAGACCACCAAGCGGCCTGTTTCTACCTTAAGTAAGCCCCCCAGCGCAGAAGAAATTGCGGAGCAAGACAAACGGCAACGTGAGGCCGAACGCATGCAGCAGTGCCAGCGCGAGCTGGATGCCATGCGCGGCATGGATAACGAAAAATACCAAAAATTCAAACGCGAATTCGATGCTTTGATGGGCGGCGCCGCGCAGTATGCCGGGGTGCGTCAGCGGGTCAACACGGGGACGCAGGAAACCGTTGACGCCCTGTATCGTTATCGCACCAGCCGTCTGTGCGCAGACATCAGTTCTGCCATGATGACCGGTCTGGCTGAGCGTGGAGAGCGCACCCAATGACCCCGCGTGCGAGAAAGGCGTTACTGAGCCTGATGATACCGTTGGCGTTTGCGCCGGCGGTGGCCGCTGCGGATGACGATGTGCCGGCGTTATTGCAGTTTGCCGAGCGCTACCAGCGGCAGGATGCACCGGCCGCGGAGGCTGATGCCGCCGTCACGCAACCCCAGGCCCCCCAGAAGTCGGCATCCCGCCAGGTTCAAACGCGTGAGGCGACGGCGAAGAAGCAGCAGCTGGCGCAGTGGCAAAAGGCGCTGCGCGAGAAAGATGCCCGACTGGAGCAACAGCAGGCTTCCATTCAATCACTGCAGCAGGAGCTGACCGCGTTGCGCGTCGCGTCTTCCCTGGCGGCTGCCGATAAACCGGCTCCGGCGCCCGATCTGAGCGCGTTGAGCGACTTTGCCAGCGGCGTGCGACAGGCGCTGAACCTGACGCCGCAGGAGCGTAAGGCTCAGGCGCAAATCGCCGAGGCGCAAGCGGCGTTAGCGCGGCAAAAGCAGCAAACCGAGGAGCGGGATCGACGCATCGCATCGCTGGAGCAACGGTTGGCGGCGTTGCCAAAACAGTCTGATAACGCGCAGCAACAGGTTTGGCAGGAGAAACTGGCGGCGGCGCAAGCTGCCAACGATAAAGCGCGCCAGCGTTATGAACAGGACCGAAAAGCGGCCGCCGCTGAACTGGAACAGCAGAAGGCCGAAGCCGCCAAGGCGCTAGGGGCACTGCAACAGCAGCTGACGCAGTTGCAAAAAGAGCAGGAAAGCCAACGCCAGCAGGGTGGGCAGCAAGAGAAAAACCTGAAGGCGGCGCTGGAGCAACAAAAGGCCGAGGCCGCCAAAGCGGCGGGCGAACTTCAACAGCAGTTGGCAGCGCTGCAAAAAGAGCGTGATGACCAACGCCAGCAGGCCGAGCAGCAAGAGAAAAAACTGAAGATGGCGCTGGAGCAGCAAAAGGCCGAGGCCGCCAAAGCGGCGGGTGAACTTCAGCAGCAGCTGGCGCAGCTGCAGGAAAAAAACAAGACGCAAACCGAGCAGGCTAAGGCGCTGGAACAGCGTCTGGCGGCGCTGACGGCGGAAAGCGCGCAGGCTGCGCAGCAACGGGATAAAGCGGCGCAACAGGCGGATAAAACGGCGACGGAGCTGGCGGCCGCGCATCAGGCGCAGCAAGCCTTGCGTGAGGAACTGGACGGGCTGAGATCGCGGGCCAAATGGCTGCCGGATAGGCAAGCGCTGAAGAAAAAGCCGGAGCAACAGAGCTATGCCGCCGGTGTTGCTTTGGGGCGCGATATTCAAACGATGCTGGCGGAACGTAAAAATTGGGGTATCACGCCCGACAAAACCGTGCTGCTGGCAGGCGTGATCGATACCTTCAACGGCCATTACCAGTTGAGCGATGCGCAGTTGACCAGCGCACTGGCGGAGTCGGAAAAAGCGGTGAACGACGCCAGAAACCAGGCTGCGAAGACGCAGGCCAGCAAAGGTGAGGCGTTCGTCGCCGAGTTCCAAAAGAAGAAGGGCACGCAGAAGTCGCCTTCCGGTTTCTGGTATCGCATCGATTATGCGGGTGATGAGGTCATTACGGAAAACGCGCGGGTGGACATTGTGGTGAAAGAGAGCTTAACCGACGGCAGCGTGATTCAGGATATGGATCGCAGCGGGAAGGTGATGTCTCAGCCGCTCTCCGCCTATCCGCCGCTGTTCCGCGAGGCGATCGGCCATCTGAAAAATCACGGCTCGCTGACGATGGTGGTGCCGCCGGCGTTGGCGTACGGTGAAACGGGCTATGCGCCGCAGATCCCGCCGAACGCGACGATGGTCTATGAGCTGCGAATTGTCGATGTCGATGTCGGTAACGGGTGAATTCGGGCCGGCGCAGGCCGGCCCGATTAGCGTGCGCTAGGGCTTTTTGGCGGTCAGCACGGCGCGCAGCGGCGCCGGATAGCCTTCGACCGTTTTGCTACGATCGTTCGGATCGAGGAATTCGGCCAACGATTCGCTGGTCATCCAGTCAGTGCGTCGCTGCTCTTCGAGGCTGGTGACGCACATATCGGCGATCTTCACGTCGACAAAGCCGCACTTCTCCAGCCAGCATTTCAGCGCTTCGGCGGAAGGGATGAAATACACGTTGCGCATCTGCGCATAACGATCGCCCGGCACCAGCACCTGGTGACGGTCGCCTTCCACCACCAGCGTTTCCAGCACCAGCTCACCTTCAGCCACCAGCTGATTTTTCAACTGATAGAGATGATCGAGCGGCGAGCGGCGATGATACAGCACCCCCATCGAGAACACGGTGTCGAACGCCGCCAGATCCGGCAACTGCTCGATGCCGAGCGGCAGCAGATGGGCGCGCTGATCGCCGCCCAACAGTTTGCGCACGGCTTCAAACTGGCACAGGAACAGCTGCATCGGATCGATACCCACGGCGAAGTGTGCGCCGGCGCCAATCATGCGCCACAGGTGATAGCCGCTGCCACAGCCGACGTCGAGAATGGTGCGGCCGGCCAGCGGAGAAATGTGCGGCAGTACGCGATCCCATTTCCAGTCGGAATGCCATTCGGTATCGATATCGATGCCATACAGCGAGAAGGGCCCTTTGCGCCACGGCATCAGGGTGCGCAGCATTTTCTCGATGCCTTCAAGCTGGCCCGGCGACAGCCCCGGCTCCATCTCGGCGCGCACGCCGTGCAGCAGATCGAGACGGGTGGGAGTCAGCGTCGGCAAATGCTCTACCGAGTTGAACCACTGCTTGAATTTGCCGTGCAGCGATTCGCGCTGCCAGGCGCTCAGCTGAGCGGGCAGCGTATCCAGCCAGTGGCTGAGGGGGCTCTTGGCAATGCGCTGATAGAAGTCACCAAACTCGATCATTGCGCATCCCCCGCTTTCAGAGCGATCAATGAACCGAAGTTGAAGCACTGGAACCACACTTCGGCATGCTCGAATCCGGCCTGTTGCAGACGCGCCTTGTGCGCTTCCACCGAGTCGGTCAGCATCACGTTTTCCAGCATGCTGCGTTTTTGGCTGATCTCCAGCTCGCTGTACCCGTTGGCGCGCTTGAAATCGTGGTGCATGTTGAACAGCAGCTCGCCGACTTCGGCGTCTTCAAAGCTGAACTTTTCCGACAGCACCAGTGCGCCGCCCGGGCGCAGGCCACGATAAATTTTTTCCAGCAGGCGCAGGCGATCGGCAGGTTCGAGGAACTGCAGCGTAAAGTTCAGCACCACCATCGAGGCGTCTTCGATATCGATGTCGCGAATATCGGCTTCGATGACGTCGACCGGCGTGTCGGCGCGGAAGGCGTCGATATGGCGGCGGCAACGTTCCACCATCGCCGGCGAATTGTCGACGGCGACGATAGTGCAGCCGGGCACCCTGATATTCCGCCGCATCGACAGCGTCGCCGCGCCCAGCGAGCAGCCCAGGTCATACACCCGGCTGTCGGGTTGCACAAAACGTTCGGCCAGCATGCCGATCATTGAGATGATGTTGGAATAGCCGGGAACGGAGCGTTGGATCATGTCGGGAAACACTTCGGCGACGCGTTCGTCGAAGGTCCAGTCGCCCAGTTTGGCGATGGGGGCTGAGAAAAGAGTATCGCGGTTTGGCATAGCGGCAAATCAGTTCAGAATTCGAAGCTGCGTAGTCTAACAGAAAAGCGTAAAAAAGCGGAGCGGAAGCAGGCGGCGCGGCCGCCTGATGATAAAACGGGATCAATGCAGGCTGAAAATCAGATCCCAGGGCAGATAGAAGATATTTGCCAGAACCATCAACAACAAAGAGATGTAGGTCGCGGCCATGCCCGAACGACGCCAGCGAACCTCGCGGTTGCGCAAACCGTAGTAATGCACCAGTCGCCCGGCCATCAGCATCAGGCCGCAAAGGTGGATCATCCAGATTTCCGCGCCGTTCATTTCCATAATCACCAGCAATACAGCAGCGATAGGAATGTATTCAACGGCGTTGCCATGCACGCGGATGGCGGTCTGCAATTCGTAAAAACCGCCGTCGCCGTAGGCTACGCGGTACTGCATCCTTAATCTGACAACGTCATAAGAGAGTTTGATCAACAACAATGCGCCGAGCACCACATAAAGCGCGCTTACCATTTTTAACTCCGTTCCCTAACCAAAACTGGCAGCCAGCATCATAGCCGTCATTGTATTCACTGTCGCGGGGAAATATTTGATGTTATTGGTCAGATTAATAGGTCAAAACAGTGCATCTTGCTCTGGCCAGTCCGGCGGCGCAGGCAAATCGGGGATCGCCCGGCGAAGCTGCTGCCAAATTTTTTGCGCTTGCTGGGGTGAATCGCCGTTGTCCGGCGTATGAATAAACAGATACGGTTGATGCTGTTGCTGCCACAGCGGCAGTTTTTGCTGCCAGGCTTCGAACCAGCGCAGGTTGTCGGCCAATTGGTCGCCGCCGATAAAACGCACCAGCGGTTGGTCGGCGGTGACCAGCGCGTGCACCGGCAGCTTCGGTTTTTTCTGCTGGGCATCGCGCACGGCGGCGGTATGGGGGGCGGCGTGATGCACCGGGCGGCTGTCGAGGATCACCCGATTGATGCCGCGCTGATGCAGCCCCTGATTCAACGCGCGCTCTTCCTCCCCTTTGGCGAAAAATGCCGGATGACGCACTTCGACGCCGTAAGTGAACTCCTGCGGCAGGCTTTCGAAGAACTGCCACATGCGCGGCAGCTCATCGGGGCCGAAGGCGGCGGGCAACTGCAGCCACAATTGCCCGATGCGTTGATGCACCGGGCTCAGGCAGTGGTAAAACGCCTGCAGCTCGGCGGCGCAGTTGCGCAGGGCGGCCTTATGGCTGATGTCCGACGGGAATTTGAAGCAAAAGCGAAAATCGTCGCCGGTCATGTCGCGCCAGCGCTGCACGATTTCCAGCTTCGGCAGCGCATAGAAGGTGGTGTTGCCCTCCACGCAGTTGAAGTAGCGGCTGTAATCCGCCAAGTCGCGCAGCCCGATACGGTTCCAGGCTGCATGTTGCCACTGTGGCAGTCCGATGTAGATCACGGCTTGTCTTCCTTTACTTGTGCTTGGCTTATCAGGCTACAACTTAACGTTACCGGTCGAGCGCGGCAAGAATTTCGCCGGTGTCGCGCACCCGCGCCAAACGCGGGAAGATGTGTTCGAACGCGAAACGGTGCATTTCCGCGTTCTGCGCGCTGCAGACGTCTTCGGCGATCACCAGCTCATAGCCGTGTTCCCAGGCGGCGCGGGCGGTGGATTCCACGCCGATATTGGTGGATATGCCGCCCAAGACTACGGATTTGATGCCGCGACGGCGCAGCTGCAAGTCCAGATCGGTGCCGTAGAAGGCGCCCCATTGGCGCTTGGTGATCAGAATATCGCTGTCGCAGACCGCCAGCGGCGCGGGGAACTCCCACCAGGTGGCCGGCAAACCGCCGGCGGGCGCGGGAGCCGGCTTGTCCACCGGTTGTTTCAGCGCCTCGGCGAAGGAGTCTGACCAACCGACGCGCACCAACAGCACCGGCGCGCCCAGCATGCGAAAACGCGCGGCCAGCAGGGCGGCGTTCGCCACCACCTGGTCGGCGCCGTGCGGGCCGCCGGCGTAGGGCAGAATGCCGTTTTGCAAATCGATCAGCACCAGAGCGGTGGTTTGGGCGTCAAGTTTCAGCATGGATTTCATCTCGTTGCGAAGTGGATAAAAACTGTTCGGCGCGTCGGGCGAGCTGCGTTCGGCGCAAAACCGGGGGAGAATCAGGCTACGTGAAAAAACTGTCGCAGGTTAATGGGAAATTTGTTAACCGATGTGTTGATTCGAACAAAAACGCGCCATTTAGTGCAGTAACAATGCTGTGTTCGCACTTATCGGGCGGATGAATTTCCTTTATAATGACTCCCTTTTTTCAACACTCTTTAATCCAACGACCTATGCCGATTTATGAATATGCATGTGGTGCTTGCAACCATCGGTTAGAGAAATTGCAAAAATTTTCCGATGCGCCGCTGGCAGACTGCCCGGCGTGTGGGCAGCCCGCGTTGACCAAGTTGATTTCATCTTCCGGTTTCCAGCTTAAGGGCACCGGCTGGTATGCGACGGATTTTAAACCGGGTAACAAGTAGAATTTATCAGATAACAGCCGCGCGACAGGGGCGCACTAGCCCGGCGCGGCATCGGCTGTGTAAAAGGATAGCGTATGCGTACTGAATATTGCGGGCAGTTGAATCTGTCCCACGTGGGCCAGGAAGTCACTCTGTGTGGTTGGGTCAATCGTCGTCGCGATCTCGGCGGCCTGATCTTTATTGATATGCGCGACCGCGAAGGCATCGTGCAGGTGTTCTTCGATCCGGACGAGAAAGTGGCGTTCGACAAGGCCTACGACCTGCGCAATGAGTTCTGCATCCAGATCGTCGGCACCGTGCGTGCGCGTCCGGACAGCCAGATCAATAAAGATATGGCCACCGGCGAAGTGGAAGTGTTTGCCCACGCGCTCGAGATCATCAACCGCTCCGAGCCGCTGCCGCTGGACTCCAACCAGGTCAACAGCGAAGAAGCGCGCCTGAAATACCGCTACCTGGATCTGCGCCGCCCGGAAATGGCCGAGCGTCTGAAGACCCGCGCCAAAATCACCAGCTTCGTGCGCCGCTTCATGGACAGCCACGGCTTCCTCGACATCGAAACGCCGATGCTGACCAAAGCGACGCCGGAAGGCGCCCGCGATTACCTGGTGCCGAGCCGCGTGCACAAGGGCAAATTCTACGCGTTGCCGCAGTCTCCGCAGCTGTTTAAACAGCTGCTGATGATGTCCGGCTTCGATCGTTACTATCAGATCGTCAAATGCTTCCGTGACGAAGACCTGCGTGCGGACCGTCAGCCTGAATTTACCCAGATCGACGTCGAAACCTCCTTCATGACCGCCGACCAAGTGCGTGAAGTGATGGAGAAACTGGCGCGTGAACTGTGGCTGGACGTGAAGGGCGTGGATCTGGGCGATTTCCCGGTCATGACCTTCGCCGAAGCGATGCGTCGCTTTGGTTCCGATAAGCCGGACCTGCGTAACCCGCTGGAGCTGGTGGACGTGGCCGACCTGGTCAAGGACGTCGAGTTTAAAGTGTTCTCCGGCCCGGCCAACGACGCCAAAGGCCGCGTGGCGGCGATCCGCGTACCGGGCGGCGCACAGCTGACCCGCAAGCAGATCGATGAGTACGGCGCTTTCGTCAACATCTACGGCGCGAAAGGCCTGGCCTGGCTGAAGGTCAACGACCGCGCCGCCGGCATGGAAGGCGTGCAGAGCCCGATCGCCAAATTCCTCAGCGCGGAAGTGCTGGAAGCTGTCCTGGCGCGTACCGACGCGCAGACCGGCGACATCCTGTTCTTCGGCGCAGACAGCTTCAAGATTGTCACCGATGCGATGGGCGCGCTGCGCCTGAAGCTGGGGCGCGATCTGGGGCTGACCCAACTCGACAGCTGGGCGCCGCTGTGGGTGGTCGACTTCCCGATGTTCGAAGAAGACGAAGAGGGCGGCCTGGCGGCGATGCACCACCCGTTCACCTCGCCGCGCGACATGAGCCCGGAAGAGCTGGCCGCAGCGCCGGTCAACGCTATCGCCAACGCTTATGACATGGTCATCAACGGTTACGAAGTGGGCGGCGGTTCGGTGCGTATTCACCGCAGCGAAATGCAGCAGACGGTATTCAGCATTCTGGGCATCGACGAACACGAACAGCGCGAGAAGTTCGGCTTCCTGCTGGACGCGCTGAAGTACGGCACGCCGCCGCACGCCGGCCTGGCCTTCGGCCTGGACCGTCTGGTGATGCTGCTGACCGGCACCGACAATATCCGCGACGTGATCGCCTTCCCGAAAACCACCGCGGCGGCCTGTCTGATGACCGACGCCCCGAGCTTCGCCAACCCGGCGTCGCTGCAGGAGCTGGCGATCAGCGTGGTAAAGAAAGCCGGTGCGGAACAAGAGAGCGAGTGATGAGTTATAAGCGCCCTGAATCTATCCTGGTAGTGATTTACGCGAAATCCAGTGGTCGGGTGCTGATGTTACAGCGGCGCGACGATACCGAGTTCTGGCAGTCGGTCACCGGCAGTCTGGAGCAGGATGAGTCGCCGCCGCATGCCGCGCGGCGTGAAGTCATGGAAGAAGTCGGCATCGATATCGAAGCAGAGCACCTGCCGTTGTTCGATTGCCAACGCTGCGTGGAGTTTGAACTCTTTGTCCATTTGCGACATCGCTATGCGCCGGGAACCACGCGCAATAAAGAGCACTGGTTCTGTCTGGCGTTGCCCGAGGAGCGCGATCCGGTGATTACCGAGCATCACGCTTACCAATGGCTTGAGGCGGCCGAGGCCGTGAAGTTGACCAAGTCGTGGAGCAATCAGCAGGCGATTGAAGAGTTCGTGATCAATTCAGTCCAGTAGTTTTTTTCGGAGATTTTTTATGGCAGGTCATAGTAAGTGGGCCAACACAAAGCACCGTAAAGCGGCGCAGGACGCCAAGCGCGGTAAAATTTTCACCAAGATTATTCGTGAGCTGGTCACTGCCGCGAAGCTGGGCGGCGGCGATCCGGATTCCAACCCGCGTCTGCGCGCGGCGATGGACAAGGCGCTGTCGAACAACATGACGCGCGACACCATGAACCGGGCGATCGCGCGTGGCGTGGGCGGCGATGATGATACCAACATGGAAACCATCATCTACGAAGGCTACGGCCCTGGCGGCACCGCCGTCATGATCGAATGCCTGAGCGACAACCGTAACCGCACCGTGGCGGAAGTGCGTCACGCCTTCACCAAATGCGGCGGCAACCTGGGTACCGACGGTTCCGTTGCCTACCTGTTCACCAAGAAGGGCGTAATCACTTACGCACCGGGCCTGGATGAAGACAGCGTGATGGAAGCGGCGCTGGAAGCCGGTGCGGAAGACATCGTGACCTATGACGATGGCGCCATCGACGTGTTCACCGCCTGGGAAAGCCTGGGCGCGGTGAAAGACGCGCTGACCGCGGCGGGCTTCGAAGCCGAAGCGGCGGAAGTGTCGATGATCCCATCGACCAAGGCCGACATGGACGCGGAAACGGCGCCTAAGCTGCTGCGCCTGATCGATATGCTGGAAGACTGCGACGACGTGCAGGAAGTTTACCATAACGGTGAGATCTCCGACGAAGTGGCGGCGACGCTGTAATCCGGTAAAACGGGCGCCGCCATCAGGCGGCGCCGTGCATGCAAGGTGGATGTAGATATGGCGATCATACTCGGTATCGATCCCGGCTCACGCGTCACCGGCTATGGCCTTATCCGCCAGCAGGGGCGCCAGTTGAGCTATATCGCCAGCGGCTGCATCCGCACGGTGGTGGACGACATGCCGACGCGGCTGAAGCTGATTTACGCCGGCGTCAGCGAGATCATCACCCAGTTTCAGCCCGACTTCTTCGCCATCGAACAGGTGTTTATGGCCAAGAACCCGGATTCGGCGCTCAAGCTCGGCCAGGCGCGCGGCGTCGCGATCGTCGCGGCGGTGAATCAGAATCTGGAAGTGTTCGAGTATGCGGCGCGGCAGGTCAAACAAACCGTGGTCGGCACCGGCGCAGCCGAAAAGGCGCAGGTGCAGCACATGGTGCGCTCGCTGCTCAAACTCTCGGCCAACCCGCAGGCGGACGCCGCCGATGCCCTGGCCATCGCCATCACCCACTGCCACCTCAGCCAGAACGTGCTGCGGATGAGCGAAGGGCGGCTTAACCTGGCGCGCGGGCGTTTGCGCTGACGCGAAGCGATGATTGCTCAGGCTGGATATTCATCCAGCCTTTTTTATGTTATAAGCTTTACCAGCAACGGCATGGCAGGGCGCCATGCCCGGTCATTCTGCAGGAGGGTAAATGATAGGTCGTCTCAGAGGAAATATTCTGGAAAAGCAGCCGCCGCTGGTGTTATTGGAGGCGAACGGCGTGGGCTATGAAGTGCACATGCCGATGACCTGCTTTTACGAGCTGCCGGAACTGGGGCAAGAGGCCATCGTGTTTACCCACTTCGTGGTGCGCGAAGACGCGCAGCTGCTGTACGGTTTCAACGATAAGCAAGAGCGCGCGCTGTTCCGCGAGCTGATCAAGGTCAACGGCGTCGGGCCGAAACTGGCGCTCGCGATCCTGTCCGGCATGTCCGCGCAGCAGTTCGTCAGCGCGGTGGAACGTGAAGAGATCACCGCGCTGGTCAAGCTGCCGGGCGTGGGCAAGAAAACCGCCGAACGCCTGGTGGTAGAAATGAAAGACCGCTTCAAAGGGCTCAACGGCGATCTGTTCAACAGCAGCGAGATCAGCTTGCCGTCCGCCGCTGAGAAAGCGCCTGAGGCGGATGCGGAGGCCGAAGCGGTCTCGGCATTGGTGGCGCTGGGCTATAAGCCGCAGGAAGCCAGCCGCATGGTCAGCAAAATTGCCAAACCGGGTGCCGACTGCGAGACCCTGATCCGCGACGCGTTGCGCGCTGCTTTGTAAGGCCGCTAAGAGGTAGATAATGATTGAAGCCGATCGCCTGATCTCCGCCGAACCGCTCAACGAGGAAGAAGTCCTCGATCGCGCCATTCGTCCCAAGCTGTTGACCGAATATGTGGGCCAGCCGCACGTGCGCGAGCAGATGGAGATTTTCATCCAGGCGGCCAAGCAGCGCGGCGACGCGCTCGACCACCTGCTGATCTTCGGTCCGCCGGGGCTGGGGAAAACCACCCTGGCCAACATCGTGGCCAACGAAATGGGCGTGAATTTGCGTACCACCTCCGGCCCGGTGCTGGAGAAGGCGGGCGATCTGGCGGCGATGCTGACCAACCTCGAACCGCACGACGTGTTGTTCATCGACGAAATCCACCGCCTGTCACCGGTGGTGGAAGAGGTGCTGTATCCGGCGATGGAAGACTATCAGCTGGATATCATGATCGGCGAAGGGCCGGCGGCGCGTTCGATTAAGCTCGATCTGCCGCCGTTTACCTTGGTGGGTGCAACCACCCGCGCCGGTTCGCTGACCTCACCGCTGCGCGATCGCTTCGGCATTGTCCAGCGGCTGGAGTTTTATCAGGTGGCGGATCTGCAGCACATCGTCTCACGCAGCGCCGGCTGCCTGGGGCTGGAGCTGTCCGACGAGGGTGCCCATGAGGTAGCCCGCCGCGCGCGCGGCACGCCGCGTATCGCCAACCGTCTGTTGCGCCGGGTGCGCGACTTCGCCGAAGTGCGCGCCAACGGCGTGATCAGCGGCGCGGTGGCGGCGCAGGCGCTTGATATGCTCAACGTCGATGCCGAAGGCTTCGACTATATGGATCGCAAACTGCTGTTGGCGATTATCGACAAGTTTACCGGCGGCCCGGTCGGGTTGGATAACCTGGCTGCGGCGATCGGCGAGGAGCGTGAGACCATCGAAGACGTGATCGAACCGTTCCTGATCCAGCAGGGCTTTATCCAGCGCACGCCGCGCGGCCGTCTGGCGACGCAGCACGCCTACCGGCATTTCGGCCTCGAACGCGAAGCGTAAGTTTTTAATCCGCCAATAAGAAAGGGCCGCAGATGCGGCCCTCGTCATATCCCGGCTTTAATCAAGCCTGCTGTTTTTTAAACAGGCTCAGCGTGAACAGCACGGCGGCGCAGAGCACCACCGAAGGGCCGGCAGGCGTATCGTAAAACGCCGAGAAGGTCAGGCCACCGGTAACCGCCACCATCCCGAGCAGCACCGCGATGCCCGCCATCTGCTCCGGCGTGCGCGCGAAGCGGCGAGCGGTGGCCGCCGGAATGATCAGCAGCGAGGTGATGATCAGCGCGCCGACGAATTTCATCGCCAGACCGATGGTCAAGGCGGTGACCAGCATCAGCACGGTGCGCGCCCGCGCCAGATTGACGCCGTCGACGTGCGCCAGCTCAGGGCTGATGGTCATCGACAGCAGATCGCGCCATTGCCACCACAACACCAATAGCACCACGGCGACGCCGCCGGCGATCATCACGATGTCGCTCAGCGTGACCGACAGCAGATCGCCGAACAGATAGGCCATCAGATCGACCCGCACGTTAGACATCAACGCCACCACCACCAGCCCCAGCGACAGCGCGCTGTGGGCCAGAATGCCGAGCAGCGTATCCACCGAGAGCTGCGGGCGGCGCTCCAGCCACACCAAGGCCAGGGCCAGCAGCAGCGTAATGGCGATCACCGCATAGAAAGGATTGATGTCCAGCAGCAGACCGAAGGCGACGCCGAGCAGCGAGGCGTGCGCCAGGGTATCGCCGAAGTAGGACATCCGGCGCCAGACCACAAAGGAGCCCAGCGGCCCGGCGGCGCCGGCCAACAACACCCCGGCCAGCCAGCCGGGAAGTAACAATTCGATCATGCTTCGCGGCTCCCGGTCTTCTTCAAGACAATTCTTCCCTGCAGGTCGTGACGGTGGTTGTGATGGTGGCGATACACCGCCAGCTGCTCTGCGCCGCGGTTGCCGAACATGGCGATGAATTCGGGATGCATCGACACCACCTCCGGCGCGCCGGAGCAGCAGATGTGCTGATTGAGGCACAACACCTCGTCGGTTTTCGCCATCACCAGATGCAGATCGTGCGAGACCATCAGCACGGCGCACCCCAGCTCCTTGCGCAGTTGATCGATCAGATCGTACAGCGCCAGTTGGCCATTGACGTCCACCCCTTGCGTGGGTTCGTCCAGCACCAGCAGCTGCGGTTTATTCAGCAGCGCTCGCGCCAGCAGCACGCGCTGGTTTTCGCCGCCGGAGAGCTTTTGCATGGGCTGGTCGAGCAGGTGGGCGGCGTGCACGCGTTTGAGCGCCGGCAGAATGTCGGCTTTCTTTACGCCCGGTTTCAGGCGCATAAAGCGGCTGACGGTCAATGGCAGGGTAGCGTCGAGGTGCAGCTTTTGCGGCACGTAGCCGATGCGCAGATCGGGCTCACGCTCCAGCGTGCCGGCGGTCGGTTTTACCAATCCCAGCACTACGCGCACCAGCGTGGATTTACCCGCGCCGTTCGGGCCCAGCAGGGTGAGAATACGGCCAGGCTGCAGGCTGAGGGAAATATTCGACAGCACCTTGCGGCTGCCGAAGGCGACGGAGATATTTTTTAGCGTTATCAGTGTAGACATCTCGAGATTACAGGTTGCAGAACGAAGCGAATGTTATAATATCACGCCTTGTTGATGAAAACGATGGGATTACTGATGATGGCACAGAAAAATAAATGGCTGCAGCGCACGCTGCTGGCCAGCGCACTCGTGATGGCCGGCCCGCTGAGCAGCGCTTCCGCTGCGGTGGTGACGACGATTCGTCCGCTGGGCTTTATCGCTTCGGCTATCGCCGACGGCGTGACGCCGACCGAGGTGCTGCTGCCGGATGGCGCTTCGCCGCACGACTTCGCGCTGCGGCCTTCCGATATTCAGCGTTTGCGTTCTGCCGACCTGGTGCTGTGGGTCGGACCGGATATGGAAGCGTTCCTGACCAAGGCGCTGGTGCCTATCTCGGCAACCCGCAAACTCGCCATCAGCGAACTGCCCGCGGTGAAGCCGCTGCTGATGAAAGGCGAAGATGACGACGATCATGATCATGCAGGCGAGGCGCATAACCATGCTGATGACGATCATGGGCATCATCACGGCGAGTACAATATGCACGTTTGGCTGTCGCCGGAGGTGGCAAAAGTGACCGCGATCGCGATTCACGACAGATTGTTGGAACTTATGCCGCAAAATAAGGACAAATTAGACGCAAACCTGCGCCAGTTCGAGAATCTGCTGACGCAAACTGACAAAAATGTTGGTAACATGCTTACGCCTGTGCAAGGTAAGGGTTATTTTGTTTTTCATGATGCTTACGGCTACTTTGAGAAACACTACGGTTTGAGTCCGCTGGGCCATTTCACCGTCAATCCCGAAATTCAGCCTGGAGCACAGCGCCTACACCAAATTCGAACACAGTTGGTTGAGCAGAAAGCGGTATGCGTTTTTGCTGAGCCACAATTCAGGCCGGCCGTAATCAATGCCGTCGCCAAGGGTACCACTGTGCGTTCCGGAACGCTGGACCCGCTGGGCATCGGCATCGCGCTGGGGAAGGACAGCTACGGGAAATTCCTGACACAGTTGTCAAGCCAGTACGTGAGCTGCCTGAAGTAAGCTTATGAGGATAATATCGAGTGCAGCAGATAGTCCGAACTATCGCTCTGGCGTATAACAACCTGCCACGGCCCCACCGCGTCATGCTGGGGTCGCTGACAGTCGTCACATTGGCCGTCGCTGTTTGGCGGCCTTTTGTTTACCACCCAGAACACAATCCCATCGCCAAGAGCGTCGAGTTAGAATCCAGCCAGTTGCGGTCATTGCTCCCCGAAGCCAGTGAACCGATAGATGCCGACCAACCCACCCCCGATGACGAAATCCCGCAGGATGAGCTGGACCAGAAGGATGCCGGCGATGATGGCGTGCATGAATATGTGGTTTCCACCGGCGATACCCTCGGCAGCATTCTGACGCAGTACGGCATCGATATGTCGGATGTCACGCTGCTGGCTTCGCAAAACCGCGATCTGCGCAACCTGAAGATCGGCCAACAGCTGTCGTGGACCGTGAACGAAGCGGGCGATCTGCAGCAGTTGACCTGGGAAGTTTCTCGTCGAGAAACCCGCATCTACGATCGCGTCGGCAACAGCTTCAAAGAGTCGAAAGAGGCGCAGCAGGGCGAATGGCGCAACAACGTGATCAGCGGCCGCGTTAACGGCAGCTTCGTCAGCAGCGCCGGCGACGCCGGGTTGAGCCGTAACGAAATCAATGCGGTGATCAAGGCGCTGCAATGGCAGCTCGATTTCCGCAAACTGCGCAAGGGCGACCAGTTTTCCGTGCTGATGTCGCGCGAACATTTCGACGGCAAGAAATCGCAAAGCCAACTGTTGGGCGTGCGTCTGCGCACGGGCGGCAAAGATTACTATGCGATCCGCGCCGAGGACGGCAAGTTCTACGATCGCCAGGGCTCTGGCCTGGCACGCGGCTTCATGCGTTTCCCGACCATGAAACAGTTCCGCATCTCCTCCAACTTCAACCCGCGCCGGGTGAACCCGGTGACCGGCCGCGTGGCGCCGCACAAAGGCGTCGATTTTGCCATGCCGGTCGGCACGCCGGTGCTGGCGGTCGGCGACGGCGAGGTGGTGATCGCCAAGCGCAGCGGCGCGGCGGGCAACTATGTGGCGATCCGCCACGGTCGCCAATACACCACGCGCTACATGCACCTGAAAAAGCTGCTGGTGAAACCGGGCCAGAAGGTGAAGCGTGGCGATCGCATAGCGCTCTCCGGCAACACCGGCCGTTCCACCGGGCCGCACCTGCACTTTGAACTGTGGACCGGTCAACAGGCGGTGAACCCGCTGACGGCCAAACTGCCGCGTTCCGAAGGCCTGGGCGGCAAAGACCGCAGCGATTATCTGGCGCAGGTGAAGGAAGTGGTTCCTCAGCTGCAACTGGATTAACGTCCCCCTTATTCCGGCGCTCCGGCGCCGTTAATTTCATCGGCCTGATTGCGGGCCGATGCTGTTTTATCTGGGCGGTTCGCGGTTGTTAATTGCAAAATTGGTGATGGCAATTATGATTAGCCGAATTGCTAAGCGAAGAGCATGTGCATGCAAAACGAGAAGAAATCGAACGTAGAGTTCATCCCGCAGTTTCAAAAAGCCTTTTTATACCCGCGCTACTGGGGCGTGTGGCTGGGAACCGGCCTGATGGCCGGCGTTTCTCTGGTGCCTGCGCGCCTGCGCGATCCGGTGCTGGGAGCGATCGGCACACTGGCCGGCAAGCTGGCGAAAGGGGCGCGTCGTCGTGCCCGCATCAACCTGCTGTATTGCTTGCCGGAACTGCCGGAAAGCGAGCGTGAGCACATTATCGACCAGATGTTCGCCTGTGCGCCGCAGTCGATGGTGCTGATGGCGGAACTGGCCTGCACCAAACCGGAAAAAGTGCTCAAGCGCGTGCGTTGGCACGGTGAAGAGGTGTTGGACAAGATCCGCGCGGAAGGGCGCAACGTGATTTTCCTGGTGCCACATGGCTGGGCGGTGGATGTGCCGGCGATGTTGATGGCCGCGCGCGGTCAACCGATGGCGGCGATGTTCCACAATCAGCGCAATCAGCTGATCGACTACCTGTGGAATGCCGTGCGTCGTAAATTCGGCGGCCGCATGCACGCGCGCAATGACGGCATCAAACCGTTTATCAGTTCGGTTCGCCAGGGATATTGGGGTTACTATCTGCCCGATCAGGATCACGGCGCTGAGCACAGTGAGTTTGTCGACTTCTTCGCCACCTATAAGGCGACGTTGCCGGCGGTCGGGCGGTTGATGAAAGTGTGTCGTGCGGCGATCGTGCCGTTGTTCCCGGTGTACGACGGCAAAACCAGCATGCTGGATATTTATATTCGCGAGCCGATGGACGATCTGGCCGAAGCGGACGATCCGCGCATTGCCCGCCGCATGAACGAAGAGGTGGAGAATCTGGTGGGCCCGAACCCTGAGCAGTACACCTGGATCCTCAAACTGTTGAAGACGCGCAAGGAAGGGGAGATTGAACCCTACTCGCGCGACGATCTGTATCGTTAATCCTATCTACCGCTAATGCCGGTCGGGCCACACCCTGGCCGGCGTCACTTCAGATGTGCACCATACAGCCGCGCGCCCGCAGGATCTCAATGACGTTGGGCGTGTGGGTGAAATCATTCCAGCGCAGATCCAGCTTGCGCAGCCGGCTCAGTTCACCGAGGCTTTCCGGCAGATCGCTCAGGCGGTTGGCGCGCAGATCCAGACTTCTCAGCGCCGTGAGCTCACCGATATTTTCCGGCAGGCGCGTCAACTGATTAAAACGCAGGTTCAGCTCGCTCAATCGCGGCAGGCGGCAGAAGGCTGCCGGCAGTTCGGTGATGGCATTGTTGGCCGCATCGAGTATTTCAAGCTCGCCGAGCAGAGCCATTTCCGCCGGCAGCGTGGTCAGGGCATTTTTCATGATATGCAACTCGCGCAGCGCGCGCAGTTGCCCGATTTCGCCGGGCAGGCTGCGGATGCGATTGTTGTATAAACGCAGCTCCTGCAACGCCGCCAGCCTCGGTATTGCCTGCGGCAAGACGGTCAGCTGGTTATCGGTCGCGTTGAGGTAAACCAACTGCTGCAGTTGCGCCAGCGCGCGCGGCAGGTCGCTAAAGCCGTTATCGCTCAGGTAGAGGTATTTCAGCCGGTGCAGTCGCCCCAACGTTTCAGGCAGTTCGCTCGCGCGGTTGTGACCAAAATCGAACATCTCGAGCTGTTGCAACTGACCAATCTCCGGCGGCAGACGGTCGAGCTGATTGCAAGAGATGTTCAGCACCCGCAGATTCTGGTGCCGGAATAGGGGAGTAGGGAAGGCCGTCAGCTGATTGTTGTACAGGCTGACCTTGCGCAGCGCGTGGCCGGCAAACAGCGATTCGTCGAGCTGCGTCAGGCCGCGTCCATCGAGCTCGAGCTCATCATAGGTCGAGGCGGGATTGTGCTGGTGGAGCATGGCGTTCTCCGTCGTAATGGCAGTGTCAGAGCAAAAAAAATGCCGGCCTAGGTGAGCCGGCCGGCATTTCGTCTGCGGCGTGAATTACTCGACGCGCAGGATACGGCTGGTATTGGTGGTGCCGACGGTTTCCATCACGTCGCCCTGGGTGACGATCACCAGATCGCCGGAGACCAGGAAGCCTTTGTCGCGCAGGCGATTGACGGCTTCGTTGGCGGCGATGACGCCGTCTTTGTGGCTGTCGAAATACACCGGCGTCACGCCGCGATACAGCGCGGTCAGGTTAAGCGTGTGCTCATGCCGCGACATGGCGAAGATCGGCAGGCCGGAGCTGATGCGTGACATCATCAGCGCGGTGCGGCCGGACTCGGTCATGGCGATCAGCGCGGTGACGCCTTTCAGGTGGTTGGCCGCATACATCGAAGACATGGCGATCGCCTCTTCGATATTGTCGAACTGCACGTCCAGACGGTGTTTGGAAACGTTGATGCTCGGGATCTTCTCGGCGCCCAGACAAACGCGCGCCATCGCCGCCACGGTTTCCGCCGGGTATTGGCCGGCAGCGGTTTCCGCCGACAGCATGACGGCGTCGGTGCCGTCCAGCACGGCGTTGGCCACGTCCATGACTTCGGCGCGGGTCGGCATCGGGTTGGTGATCATCGACTCCATCATCTGAGTCGCGGTGATCACCGCGCGGTTCAGAGTACGGGCGCGGCGGATCAGTTTCTTCTGGATCCCGACCAGCTCCGGATCGCCGATTTCGACGCCCAGATCGCCACGGGCGACCATCACCACGTCGGAGGCCAGAATGATGTCGTCCATCGCTTCGTCGCTGCAGACCGCTTCGGCGCGCTCGACCTTGGACACGATCTTGGCGTTGCAGCCTGCGTCGCGCGCCAGGCGGCGAGCATAGTTCAGATCTTCACCGGTGCGCGGGAAGGAGACCGCCAGGTAGTCGACGCCGATCTTGGCGGCGGTGACGATGTCCGCCTTGTCTTTTTCGGTCAGCGCTTCGGCCGACAGGCCGCCGCCGAGTTTGTTGATGCCCTTGTTATTGGACAACGGGCCGCCAACGGTGACTTCGGTAAACACTTTCATGCCCTGAACTTCGAGCACTTTCAGCTGAACGCGGCCGTCGTCGAGCAGCAAGACGTCGCCCGGCACGACGTCGGCAGGCAGGCCTTTATAGTCGATACCGACTTTTTCTTTATCGCCT
Source organism: Serratia sp. TSA_130.1 (assembly GCF_052691795.1). NCBI lineage: Bacteria > Pseudomonadati > Pseudomonadota > Gammaproteobacteria > Enterobacterales > Yersiniaceae > Serratia > Serratia sp. TSA_130.1. The sequence goes on along the minus strand of NZ_JBQZFS010000001.1, from coordinate 332,900 downwards.
TCGCCTTTTGACAGGTTGGCGTCCAGCAGGAATTTATCGCCCACGTTGAGGAAGATTTTGCCTTCCTTGAAGGTGGAAACGCGGATTTTCGGCCCTTGCAGATCGCCGAGGATAGCGACGTGACGTCCCAGTTTGGCAGCGATTTCGCGAACTTTGTCTGCGCGAGCCTGGTGATCTTCCGGGCTGCCGTGGGAGAAGTTAAGCCGAACTACGTTGGCGCCGGCGGCAATGATCTTTTCCAGATTATTGTCGCGGTCTGTAGCCGGACCCAGGGTGGTAACGATTTTGGTTCTTCTGAGCCGTCTGGACATGTATTACTCCGTTGACTGGTGAAGCAAATATTGGTGTTGCGATAACGTCGGATAACGAAACCAGGCGTGAAATGTAATTTTACAACACTGATATTTCACCCGGGTTACCCGCATGAGCGTATTAACAGGGTACAGCCTCTGATGTCGCCATTCAAATGTCTGTTGAACGGCGACTTTTTTCTTCGTCGGGTTACGAGTCAAAACTGTTGGGAATGACTACGCCTTTATCAAAGCGCGATTCTTTGAGCGCTTCTTTGACCCGCTTCAAGTTATCTCTGAATTTAGCCCCTCTGCGCAAGGTAAATCCGGTGGCGAGCACGTCAATGAGCGTTAATTGCGCGATCCGCGACACCATCGGCATGTAAACGTCGGTGTCTTCAGGCACGTCGAGCAGCAACGCGAGGGTCGCCGCCTGGGCGAGCGGGGTATCGCGCGAGGTGATAGCCAGTACCGTGGCGTCGTTTTCTCGCGCGAGGTGGGCCATTTCCACCAGGTTCTTGGTGCGGCCGGTGTGAGAGATCAACACCACCACGTCGCCCTCGCCGGAGTTCATGCAGCTCATGCGCTGCATGACGATGTCATCGAAGTAGACCACCGGAATATTGAAGCGGAAAAATTTGTTCATCGCGTCGTGGGCCACGGCGGCGGAGGCGCCCAGACCGAAGAAAGAGATCTTTTTTGCCTGGGTGAGCAGGTCAACCGCACGATTGATTGCGGCAATATCCAAATTTGCCTTTACTGTATCCAGGCTGGCCATCACCGATTCGAAGATCTTGCTGGTGTAGGAATCGACGCTGTCATCTTCCTCGACGTTGCGGTTTACGTAGGGCGTGCCGTTAGCCAGGCTTTGGGCGAGATGCAGTTTGAAGTCGGGAAAGCCTTTGGTATCAAGGCGACGGCAAAAACGGTTGACGGTGGGTTCGCTGACGTCGGCCATGCGCGCCAGCGTGGCGATGCTGGAGTGAATGGCGGTCTGCGGGGAGGCCAGGATCACCTCGGCGACTTTCCTTTCAGATTTGCTCAGGAGCTCCAGATGGCTCTGGATTTTGTCCAGCGTATTCATATAACGAGAGTCACTCATGGTTTTATCCCTGTGGCTTTCAAGCAACAGCGCCGAATTTCGCCCGTGTTCGCCGTGCAAGCAGACGCCAAACGAGCGGCTGTAACCTGAAATCGATAGGGTATGTCGATTGCAAACAAAGGAGAAATCAATGCCGGTTTAGTGAAAATATACTACGTGCTGGTAACCGTTGGCAGTCTCGACAGGGCGTATGCAGGCTTTTTTCACCAGAATATGACCTGTGTCTAACTTTCATAATGGTAACAGAGCGTCAAAAAAGACGAAAAATTACAGTTTTGCCCGCCTGTGAGGGCGCCGGCGCGCAGTGGCGCTACCACTGAGATCTTAACGTCTTTTTTCTGCTTCTGCGCCGGGTTTGCTGGCCGTAGTCAAACAGAGTACATTAGTAATGTAAGAAAATTACAAATATCCTGCAACGAGGAGATGAACATGGCGGTAACCTCTACAGCCCAGGCGTGTGACCTGGTTATTTTCGGCGCGAAAGGTGATTTGGCGCGCCGTAAGCTGCTGCCTTCCCTGTACCAGTTAGAGAAAGCCGGACACATCCACCCGGATACGCGGATCATCGGCGTCGGCCGCGCGGAGTGGGATAAAAAAGCCTATACCGAAGTGGTCAAGGAAGCGCTTGGCACCTTCATGAAGGAAAAGCTGGATGACGAACTCTGGGCCACGCTGAGCGCGCGCCTGGACTTCTGCAATCTGGACGTCAACGACAGCAAGAACTTTACCAAACTCGGTAAAATGCTGGATCAGAAGCACCGCACCACCATCAACTACTTCGCCATGCCGCCAAGCACCTTCGGCGCCATCTGCAAAGGGTTGGGCGAAGCCAAGCTGAACCATGAGCCGGCGCGCGTGGTGATGGAGAAACCGTTGGGCACCGATCTGGCGTCCTCCCGCGTGATCAACGATCAGGTGGCGGAGTTCTTCAACGAGTCCCAGGTCTACCGCATCGACCACTACCTCGGCAAAGAGACGGTGTTGAACCTGTTGGCGCTGCGTTTCGCCAACTCGCTGTTCGCGTCCAACTGGGACAACCGCACCATCGATTCGGTGCAGATCACCGTGGCGGAAGAGGTGGGCATCGAAGGGCGCTGGGGCTACTTCGATCAGGCCGGCCAGATGCGCGACATGATCCAGAACCACCTGCTGCAGATCCTGACTATGATCGCCATGTCGCCGCCGGCGGATCTGACCACCGACCGCATCCGCGACGAGAAGGTGAAGGTGCTGCGTTCGCTGCGCCGCATCGATCAGACCAATGTACGGGAAACCACCGTGCGCGGTCAGTACACCGCCGGTTTCGTTCAGGGCAAGAAAGTGCCGGGGTATCTGGAAGAAGAAGGGGCGAACAAGAGCAGCAGCACCGAGACCTTCGTTTCCATCCGCGTGGACATCGACAACTGGCAATGGGCCGGGGTGCCGTTCTATCTGCGTACCGGTAAACGTCTGCCGACCAAATGCTCGGAAGTGGTGGTGTACTTCAAGAATCCGCCGCTTAACCTGTTCAGCGACTCTTATCAGCAGCTGCCGCAAAACAAGCTGACCATTCGTTTGCAACCGGACGAAGGCATCGAAATTCAGGTATTGAACAAGGTGCCGGGGCTGGATCACAAGCACCGCCTGCAGACTACCAAGCTGGATCTGAGTTTCTCGGAAACCTTCAACCAGGAGCACGTGGCGGACGCCTACGAGCGCCTGCTGCTGGAGACCATGCGGGGCATTCAGGCGCTGTTCGTGCGCCGTGACGAAGTGGAGGAGGCCTGGAAGTGGGTCGACTCCATCATGGACGCGTGGAAAGCCGACAACGAAGCGCCTAAGCCTTATCAGGCGGGCACCTGGGGGCCGGTGGCCTCGGTGGCGATGATCACCCGCGACGGCCGTTCCTGGAACGAGTTCGAGTAATGCGCAATGCCGGCAGCCCGTCTGCCGGCTTTTTTTTGCCTGCGATCTGCGCGTGGGCCACATCACTTACGGTACGGCCGGACGTTCGCGCGTTTGCGCGGAGCCCTGTGGCAGGGGCGTGCCATTGTTAACCGCGAGTAATGGAGAAAGAATGATGACAAACTGGAAAACCAGCGCTGAACAGATCCTGACGGCGGGGCCGGTGGTGCCTGTTATCGTGATCAACACGCTGGAGCAGGCGGTGCCGCTGGCGAAAGCGTTGGTTGCCGGCGGCGTGCGGGTACTGGAGGTGACGCTGCGCACCGCCTGTGCGCTGGAGGCTATTCGCGCTATCGCCAAAGAGGTGCCGGAGGCGATCATCGGCGCCGGTACGGTGATCAATCCACAGCAGCTGCGGGAGGTGACCGAGGCCGGGGCGCAGTTCGCCATCAGCCCGGGGCTGACCGACGCTTTGCTGCAGGCGGCGACGGCGGGGTCAATCCCGTTGATCCCGGGCATCAGCACCGTATCTGAACTGATGCTGGGCATGGATTACGGCCTGCGCGAATTCAAATTCTTCCCGGCGGAAGCCAACGGCGGCGTGAAGGCGCTGCAGGCGATCGGCGGCCCGTTCCCGCAGGTGCGCTTTTGCCCGACCGGCGGCATTACGCCGAACAATTACCGCGATTATCTGGCGCTAAAAAGCGTGCTGTGCATCGGCGGCTCCTGGCTGGCGCCGGCCGATGCGCTCGAAAGCGGCGACTACGCGCGCATCACTGAACTGGCGCGCAGCGCCGTCAGCGGCGCCGCGTTGTAACCCGCGCCAGGCCTGGGGTTGGCGCTTATTTGCTCACCCGCGGATCTCGCAAGGCTCAACGCTCCGTTGGGCCTTTTTTAATTTTTATCGCGATTAACTTTCTTATTTTTAACCCGTTTTTTTCTGCTTTTTTATGAAAACGGCAGTTTGCTTTCTTATTTTGGCTATGGTAAAAATATCTCAGTTGAAAATTTTACTTTTATGAGGATATTGGGCAAATCGCACGGTGTGCGGCTGATAATAGAGAACTATTATGATGACTATTAACGGAACTACCCTCAGAACCTCTACGTGCCAACTCTTCCTGTCTGCGATCCTTGCCAGTGAGCATCACTGGTGCAGCGAGCTATAGCGTCTTTCTCCCTTAACCGGTGCTGGTAGCGGGCTTACGCCTTCGCTCTACCGTTCAGCCGGACAAACATTCTTTTTGCGTTTGGGTCAGTTTATCCCCAGGGATCTCTGCGTCTTGCGCGCCGTACTGCGGCCGTTCGACGAGATAAATCGGGATAAATATGCCTTGGCGCGCGTTATTCGCCGTTTGGGAGAAAAATTATGATTTATTGGATCTTTTTAGGTTTGGCCATCATGACCGAGATCATCGGCACCTTGTCGATGAAATACGCCAGCGTCAATGGCGGCATGATCGGGCATATCGTGATGTACGTGATGATCACCGCGTCTTATGTGTTGCTGTCAGTAGCGGTAAAACGCGTGGCGTTGGGCGTGGCTTATGCGCTGTGGGAAGGTATCGGCATTCTGTTCATTACCCTGTTCAGCGTGCTGTGGTTCGACGAGCCCATTTCGGCGCTGAAGGTACTGGGTCTGGCTACGCTGATCGCCGGTATCATGCTGGTGAAATCCGGTACCCGCAAAGAGCGAAAACAGGTCAGCCCGCGAGGTGACAACCATGCAACAGTTTGAGTTGTACCACATTGGGTTCCTGGGATTGGCCATCGTGCTGGAAATCATCGCCAACATCTTCCTGAAGATGTCGGACGGTTTCCGTAAAGTTTGGCTGGGATTGCTGTCGCTGCTGTCGGTACTCGGTGCGTTCAGCGCCCTGGCGCAGGCGGTAAAGGGCATCGATCTGTCAATCGCTTACGCGTTGTGGGGCGGTTTCGGTATCGCCGCCACCATCGCCGCAGGCTGGATCATGTTCGGCCAGCGGTTGAACGCCAAAGGCTGGATTGGCCTGGCGCTGCTGTTGACGGGGATGGTGATCCTCAAACTGTCCTGATAGCGGGCAATAAAAAACCGCAGGCGTTGCCGTCTGCGGTTTTTTTTCGTCTGCGCGTGGCTTACAGCGCGGCGATGATTTTGATTTCCACCTTGTACTTCGGATTCATCAACTGAGCCTGCACGGTGCAGCGCACCGGCGCGCTGCCGGCGACGACCCAGGCGTCCCAGGCGGCGTTCATCGCGGCGAAGTCGGCGGTATTGGCCAGGAAGATGGTGGCATCCAGAATACGGCTTTTGTCCGACCCTACACGTTCCAGCAGCACGTCGATGGCGGCAAGGGCGTTGGCGGTCTGCGCGGTCGCGTCATCGTCCAGATTCTCAGGCACGCTGGTGTAGTAAACGGTCTCGTTGTGCACCACGGCTTCGGACCAGCGCTGATCGGGATCAATTCTTTCGATATTCATTTGCTTATCTCCATATCATAGTCCCGCTAAGGGTAGCACAGCCGGTGATGAAAAAGCGCGGCGATAAAGTGGGTGGTAGCCGGGCGGCAGGCTTGGCATAATCACCGCTGAATGACACCGGCAGAGAGACAGCGTGACAGACGATTTTGCAACAGACGGCGCATTGGCGCAGGCTATCAAGGGATTCAAACCGCGTGAGCCGCAGCGGCAGATGGCGCAAGCCGTTACCGAAGCGATCAATTTCAAGCAGGAACTGGTGGTGGAAGCCGGCACCGGCACCGGCAAAACCTTCGCTTATCTGGCGCCGGCGCTGCGTGCCGATCGCAAAGTGATCATCTCCACCGGTTCGAAAGCGCTGCAGGATCAGCTGTATGCGCGCGATCTGCCCACCGTCGCCAAAGCGCTGAAGTACAAAGGCAAGCTGGCGCTGCTGAAGGGGCGCTCCAACTACCTGTGTCTGGAGCGTCTTGAGCAACAGTCGATGGCCGGCGGGGAGCTGGCGGGGCAGACGTTGATCGATCTGGTGCAACTGCGCAAGTGGTCGTCGCAGACCAAAGAGGGTGATATCAGCACCTGCAGCGAAGTGGCGGAAGACAGCTTCGTCTGGCCATTGGTGACCAGCACCAATGACAACTGTCTCGGCAGCGACTGCCCGCTGTATCAGGATTGCTTCGTGGTCAAAGCGCGCCGCCGCGCGATGGATGCGGATGTGGTGGTGGTGAACCATCACCTGTTCCTGGCGGATATGGTGGTGAAAGAGGGCGGCTTCGCCGAGCTGATCCCGGAAGCCGAGGTGATGATTTTCGATGAGGCGCACCAAATTCCCGACATCGCCAGCCAGTATTTCGGCCAGCAGCTCACCAGCCGCCAACTGCTGGATCTGGCGAAGGACATCACCATCGCCTACCGCACCGAGGTGCGCGATGCCGCCCAACTGCAAAAAAGCGCCGACCGTCTCAGCCTGAGCACGCAAGATTTCCGTCTGAATCTGGGGGAGCCGGGTTTTCGCGGCAACCTGCGGGATGTGCTCGGCGAACCGAACGTGCAGCGTGCTTTGTTGCTGCTCGATGACGCGCTGGAGCTGTGTTATGACGTCATGAAACTGTCGCTGGGGCGTTCGGCGCTGCTGGATGCCGCCTTTGAGCGCGCCACGCTGTACCGCGCGCGTCTCAAACGCCTCAAGGCGGTGACGGAACCGGGCTACAGCTATTGGTATGAGTGCAATTCGCGCCACTTCGTGTTGGCGCTGACGCCGTTGACGGTGGCCGATCGTTTCCGCGAAATGCTGGACGAGAAGCCGGGCAGCTGGATCTTTACCTCGGCGACGCTGTCGGTCAACGATCAGTTGGGTCACTTCACCGAACGGCTGGGGCTGACCAAGGCCAAAACGCTGCTGTTGCCGAGCCCGTTCGACTATGCCAAACAGGCGTTGCTGTGCGTGCCGCGCTTTTTGCCTTCGCCGAATCAGCCCGGCGGGGCGCGCCAGCTGGCGCGCATGCTGCGCCCATTAATCGAAGCCAACAACGGCCGCTGCTTCTTCTTGTGCACATCGCACCAGTTGATGCGCGAGCTGGCGGAAGAGTTCCGCGCCACGATGACGCTGCCGGTCTTATTGCAAGGGGAAACCAGCAAAGGGCAGCTGTTGGCACAGTTCGTCGCCGCCGGTAACGCGCTGTTGGTGGCGACCAGCAGCTTCTGGGAAGGGGTGGACGTGCGTGGCGATGCGCTGTCGTGCGTGATCATCGATAAGCTGCCGTTTACCTCACCGGACGATCCGCTGCTGAAGGCGCGCATTGAAGATTGTCGCCTGCGCGGCGGCGATCCGTTCAATGACGTGCAGTTGCCGGATGCGGTCATCACCCTGAAACAGGGGGTGGGCCGTTTGATCCGCGATACCGACGATCGCGGCGTGCTGGTGATCTGCGATAACCGTCTGGTGATGCGCCCTTATGGCGAGGTGTTCCTCAATAGCCTGCCGCCTACGCCGCGTACCCGCGATCTGAAGCAGGCGATCGCCTTCTTGCAGGCCGCTGATACGTCGGCCACGTGAAAGATGAAGGGCTTACGGGGCTGTGCTACAATGCGCGCCCTGTATGAAAAACCCAGTTTTATTCCCGCCAGAGGTTGGCATGTCCACGCGAATTTTAGCGATCGATACCGCGACGGAAGCCTGTTCCGTCGCCGTCTGGAATCAAGGCGAAATCCACGCCCTGTTTGAGCTGTGCCCACGCGAGCATACGCAACGTATTTTACCTATGGTGCAGCAGGTGCTGGCGGAATCCGGCCTGGCGCTCAACCAGCTCGATGCGCTGGCCTTCGGCCGCGGCCCCGGCAGTTTTACCGGGGTGCGCATCGGCATCGGCATCGCTCAGGGCCTGGCGCTGGGCGCCGATCTGCCGATGATCGGCGTTTCTACGCTGCAAACCATGGCGCAGGGCGCCTGGCGCGTCAGCGGCGCGGCGCGTGTGCTGGCGGCGATCGATGCGCGCATGGGCGAGGTCTACTGGGGGCAGTTCGAACGTCAGGCCGACGGCCGCTGGTTGGAAAGCGAAGGCGAGGCGGTGCTGTCGCCGGCGCAGGCGTTCGAGCGCGCACAGCGCCTGCAGGGCGAATGGGCCCACGTCGGCACCGGCTGGCAAACCTACCCCGATCTGGTCAACGGTTCCACGCTGAGCGTGCGCGATGGCCAGATGCTGTTGCCGCAGGCGGAAGACATGCTGCCGCTGGCGCTGCACGCCTGGCAACAGGGGCTGGCGGTGGCGGTGGAAAACGCCGAGCCGACCTACCTGCGCAATGAAGTGACCTGGAAAAAACTGCCGGGCCGCGAGTAATCGCGGCGTTATTGTGCTGATGTTGATGCCGGGCGATGAAGGCCTGCAACTTGAGCGCTGAAACGCGGTCAAAGTTACAGGCATTTCAGGAGATTGCGACCATGTTAATCCGCACTGCAAGTAAAAAGCTGTCGCTGCTGGCCGTCGCCTGCGGCGCGCTGGTTCTGACCGGGTGCGTCACCGTACCGGATGCGATCAAAGGCTCCAGTCCTTCGCCGGTGACTCAGCTTTCCTCGGTACAAAATGCACCGAACCTGTTTACCGGCGCGGAAGCCCGCTTCGGCGGCACCGTGGTGAACGTCGCCAACGAACAAGGGCGCACGCTGCTGGAGATCGCGGCGGTGCCGCTCGACAGCGGTGCGCGGCCGATACTGGGTGAACCGTCGAACGGCCGCTTGCTGGCCACGGTGAACGGCTTCCTCGAACCGGTCGATTTCAAAGGCCAACTGGTGACCGTCGTCGGCCCTATCACCGGCCTGAAAGAGGGGCGGATCGGCATGACGCCATATCGCTTCGTAACGATGAACGTGACCGGTTTCAAGCGCTGGCATCTGGTACAGCAGGTGGTGATGCCGCCTGCGCCGATGGGCCCTTGGGGCTGGCGCGGTGGCCCGTGGGGACCCGGCTGGGGCGCCGGCTATGGCTGGTACAACCCCGGCCCGGCACAGGTGCAAACCATCGTAACCGAGTAACATACGCTTGATGTGAACAAATTTGACAGGGCGGCTCAGGCCGCCCTTTTGTTTTTTGGGATAAGGAATATCCGACAATTAGTGACGTACATCGCAACCTGAGTAATGTTTAAAACCCGAACTGGTCTGCTGAGTTAAAATATTGTTATGGTTAGGCTGCGAGTTTGAGGGCTGCGATGATAATTAGTAATGATTTCAGGAGTAATACCTTGGATAAGGTCTGGTTAAAACGGTATCCGGCAGATGTGCCCGCAGAGATTGATGCCGATCGCTATTCGTCGTTGATCGAAATGTTTGAGCATGCCGTGCAGCGCTATGCCGATCAGCCCGCCTTTATCAATATGGGCGAGGTGATGACCTTCCGCAAACTGGAAGAACGCAGCCGGGCTTTCGCGGCTTACCTGCAAAATGAGCTGGGCCTGAAGAAGGGCGACCGCGTCGCGCTGATGATGCCTAACCTGTTGCAATACCCCATTGCCCTGTTCGGCATTCTGCGTGCCGGCATGGTGGTGGTCAACGTCAACCCGCTGTATACCCCGCGCGAGCTGGAGCACCAGTTGAACGACAGCGGCGCCAGTGCCATCGTCATCGTCTCCAACTTTGCCCATACGCTGGAAAAAGTGGTGTTCAACACCCAGGTCAAACACGTGATCCTGACGCGCATGGGCGATCAGCTGTCGGCCGCCAAGGGCACGTTGGTCAACTTCGTGGTCAAATACGTTAAGCGTCTGGTGCCGAAATACAACCTGCCGGACGCCATTTCCTTCCGCAGCGCGCTGCAGCGCGGCCGCCGTTTGCAATATGTAAAACCGGACATCATTAATGCCGATCTGGCTTTCCTGCAATACACCGGCGGCACCACCGGGGTGGCGAAGGGGGCGATGCTGACGCACCGCAACATGCAGGCCAACCTTGAGCAGGCCAAGGCCGCCTATTCGCCGCTGTTCCGTGAAGGGCAGGAGCTGGTGGTGACGGCGCTGCCGCTGTATCACATTTTCGCGCTGACGGTGAACTGCCTGCTGTTTATCGATCTGGGCGGGCGCAATTTGCTGATCACCAACCCGCGTGACATTCCGGGCCTGGTGAAAGAATTGGGCAAATACCCGTTCACCGCCATGAGCGGGGTAAATACGCTGTTCAATGCGTTGCTGAACAACGAAGACTTCCACAAGCTCGATTTCTCTACGCTGCGTTTCTCGGTCGGCGGCGGCATGTCGGTGCAAAAATCGGTGGCCGAGAAGTGGGAGAAAACCACCGGCAAACACCTGCTGGAAGGTTACGGCCTGACGGAGTGCGCGCCGCTGGTGGCCGGCAACCCTTACGATCTTAAGCACTACAGCGGCAGCATCGGTCTGCCGGTGCCGTCGACGGACATTCGGTTGGTGGACGACAACGGCCATGATGTGCCGCCGGGCGAGCCGGGCGAACTGTGGGTCAAAGGGCCGCAAGTTATGTTAGGCTATTGGCAGCGCCCGGATGCCACCGACGAAGTGCTGAAAGACGGCTGGCTGGCGACCGGTGATGTGGTGACCGTGGACGATCAGGGATTTGTACGCATCGTCGACCGCAAGAAAGACATGATCCTGGTCTCGGGTTTCAACGTGTATCCGAACGAGATTGAAGATGTGGTCAGCCAGCACCCGAAAGTGCTGGAATGTGCGGCAATCGGCGTGCCCAGCGAGGCCTCCGGCGAAACGGTGAAGATCTGCGTGGTGAAGAAAGACGCCTCGCTGACCAAGGAAGAGCTGTTGACCCATTGCCGACGCCACCTGACCGGGTATAAAGTGCCTAAAATTGTTGAGTTCCGCGATGAACTGCCGAAGTCGAACGTCGGCAAGATTTTGCGGCGAGAATTGCGCGATGAGCAAAAAGCGCCTAAGCCGGCTGATGCCGCCTAGGTTTTGCTCTCGCGTCAGCCTATCAACAACGCCGGTGAATGCCGGCGTTGTTGTGTTTGAATCCTACAAGAGAATGATGTTTTGAATTATCAGTTGATCACTACCGATGCCGGATTGCAGCAGGTCTGCGAGCAGGCGAGAAAGCATGCCCAGGTTGCGCTGGACACCGAGTTTGTCAGAACGCGTACCTACTATCCGCAGCTGGGCCTGATCCAGCTTTACGACGGTGAACAACTCTCCCTTATCGATCCTCTGCCGATCAAGCACTGGCAACCGTTTGTCGAGCTGCTGGCCGACACCGCCGTGGTGAAGTTTCTGCATGCCGGCAGTGAAGATCTTGAAGTGTTTCTCAACGCCTTTAAAACGCTGCCGACGCCGATGATCGACACTCAGATCCTGGCGGCCTTTACCGGTCGGCCGCTCTCCTGCGGCTTTGCGACGCTGGTGGCGGAGTACATGAAGGTTGAACTGGACAAGAGCGAGTCGCGCACCGATTGGCTGGCGCGCCCGCTGACTGAAAGACAGTGCGTGTATGCGGCCGCCGACGTGTTCTACCTGCTGCCGATGGCCAAACAGCTGGTGCAGGAGACTGAAGAGGCCGGCTGGACCGCTGCTGCCAATAACGAGTGCTTGCTGCTGTGCCAACGCCGTAGCGAGGCGCTGGCGCCGGAAGTGGCCTATCGCGAAATCAGCAATGCCTGGCAGTTGCGCCCGCGTCAGCTGGGGTGCCTGCAGAAGTTGGCGGAATGGCGGTTGCGCCAGGCGCGCGAGCGCGATCTGGCGGTGAACTTCGTGGTTCGCGAGGAGAACCTGTGGCAGGTGGCGCGCTTTATGCCGTCTTCGCTGGGAGAACTGGATTCGCTGGGCCTGAGCGGGCCGGAGATCCGTTATCACGGCAAAACGCTGTTGGCGCTGGTGGCGGAGGCCGAAGCGCTGGAGGAGTCCGAGTTGCCGGCGCCGTTGGCTAACCTTATCGATCAGCCGGGCTACAAGAAGGTGTTTAAGGACATCAAGGCCGCTATCGCCACCGTCAGCGAGCAAAGCGGGTTGAGCAGCGAGCTGCTGGCATCCCGTCGCCAAATTAACCAATTGTTGAACTGGCATTGGAAACTGAAGGACGGCGAGAGTCGCCCTGAATTAATCAGCGGCTGGCGCGGCGATTTATTAATGGCGCCGTTGCAGGACATCCTGAAAGATTATTAATCGCTGGTTATCACCAGGGCAGGGTAGGGAAACTCTGCTCGGGTGAATATAGGCAGGAAATAATGCGTTGAAGGTAAATCTGGCCAGAATTTACTTTAAACGAGGTGGCGGCAAAGTTAATTGGGAATTGTCCCAAAGGGAAAAATCGATTTTTTGCTGCCGATAATGCTTAATAACTGGATACACATACAGTTACCCCCTGCATAAAATATACAGGGGGTAATTAATGCGTCGCAATCATTTAGCTGCTTCTTCCGATTCCGGTAATGTCACGTTAAGTTCAAGTACCGAAATATCGTCCCCTTTCTGCTCGAACTGCACATGCAGCATTTCAGGATCGATCTGAATGTATTTGCAAATAACCGCCAGAATATCGCGTTTCAAATCAGGCAGATACGGGGGCTCACTGTCCCCGCGACGACGCTCTGCGACGATAATCTGCAGCCGTTCCTTGGCTATATTGGCTGTCTGTTTTTTGCGGGACAGAAAGAAGTCTAATAAGGCCATGGTTTATCCCCCAAAAAGGCGTTTCAGGAAACCCTTCTTCTCTTCTTCAATGAAGCGGAATGGGCGTTCTTCCCCCAACAAGCGGCAAACGGTATCGTCATACGCCTTACCGGCGTCTGACTCGGCATCCAGAATGACAGGCTCACCCTGGTTGGAAGCACGCAGTACGGACTGGTCTTCCGGGATCACACCCACCAGTGGAATGCGCAGGATTTCCAGCACGTCTTCCATGCTCAGCATGTCGCCACGGCTGACGCGGCCCGGGTTGTAACGGGTCAGCAGCAGGTGTTCCTTGATAGGCGATTCGCCTTTCTCGGCGCGGCGCGATTTGGAGGAAAGGATGCCCAGGATACGGTCGGAGTCGCGTACCGAAGAGACTTCCGGGTTGGTGGTGATGATAGCTTCGTCGGCGAAATACAGCGCCATCAGCGCACCGGTTTCGATACCGGCCGGTGAGTCGCAGACCACGAAGTCAAAATCCATCTCGCCGAGATCGTTGAGGACTTTTTCAACGCCTTCACGGGTTAACGCGTCTTTGTCGCGTGTCTGCGAAGCCGGCAGGATATAGAGGTTTTCAGTGCGTTTGTCTTTGATCAACGCCTGATTCAGCGTGGCGTCGCCCTGAATCACGTTCACGAAATCATAAACTACCCGACGTTCGCAGCCCATGATCAGGTCAAGATTACGCAGGCCGATATCGAAATCGATCACGACGGTTTTCTTGCCTTTCTGGGCCAGGCCGGTAGCGATGGCCGCGCTCGAAGTGGTCTTGCCAACGCCCCCTTTACCCGATGTAACAACAATAATGCGTGCCATGAAATGGATTCCTTGTCAAAAGGGCTTAATTTAAAGGTTGTATGGTTAAAGCGTTATCCAACAGGCTGAGTCGTACGGCCTGCCCGACGTAATCGGACGGGATTTGGTCGCTCAACCAGTACTGCCCTGCGATAGAGACTAGCTCAGCCGCCAGGTGGGTGCAAAAAATCTGACATTGCGTGTCGCCTGACGCGCCTGCCAGCGCGCGACCGCGCATCATGCCGTAGACATGAATGTTGCCGTCGGCAATCAGTTCGGCGCCGGCGCTGACGCTGCTGGTCACGATAAGATCGCAGTTGCGGGCGTAAATCTGTTGGCCGGAACGGACAGGGGTGCTGATGATACGCGTTTTGGCGGGGGCGTTGTCCGCCACCACGGGCGCAGGTGCAGGCTCCGGCGCCGCCATTTTCTGGCCTCTGCCTTCGCTCAGCAACGGCAGCCCGGCACGGGCTATCGCGCGCTTTTGACGCTCATCTCTGCAACCGCTGATACCCACAACGCGCAGACCTGCCGCCGCGACAGCCTGTTGAAGTTCTTTCCAGTTCGCGTCGCCATCCAGCGTTGCGACGTTGATAACAACAGGGGCGTTTTTCAGAAAAGCGGGCGCTTGCTCAACTTTTTCCTGTAACGCCTGGCGTATTACCTCGGGCTGCGAATTATGCAAATGAACAACCGATAGGGTAAAACTGCTGCCTTTTAGCTCAATTGGCGATTGTGACATCTATCCTGACTCAGTCTCAGCAACTTTAAATCCCCGGAATACCACTCGGGGTGCGATATTCCGATGTACTATAAGCATGTTATAGTCAGAGTTATATCCAGGCAAGACGCTCCCTCAATTAAATAGAGTTAAAAAAATGCTTTGTGTGATCTATAGAAGCCCGAAACGCGATCAAACTTATCTTTATGTCGAAAAAAAAGACGATTTCTCTCGTGTGCCGGAAGCGCTGATGAAAAGTTTCGGCGTACCGCAATTCGCCATGATGCTTTCACTCGATGAACGCAAGAAATTGGCCTCGGCGGATATCGAAAAGGTGAAACAGGCGCTGAAAGACGAAGGTTATTACCTGCAGTTCCCGCCGCCGGTGGAAAACCTGCTCAATCAGCATTTGGCGGGCGACAAGGCCTGAGACCGCCGCCACGGTCAGGGGAGGCATGATGACACGTTCGGCGAGAAGTACCGCGTTGGCCGTTTGGCTGGCGCTGGGCGGTGCGATGATGCCGGGCGCACCGCAGGCGGCGCAGGAGACGACGCTGGCGACCAGCGGGCGCGATCCGGCGCAGTTCCCGGCGTATGTCGAGCAACTGAAGCGCCGGGCGCGGGAACAGGGCATCAGTCAGGCCACCCTTGACCGCGCCTTTGCGCAAATCCATTTCGTCGATCGGGTGATCAAGGCCGATCGCAATCAGCCGGAGCAGAAGATCACTTTGGACGATTACCTGCGGCGGGTGATGTCGCCCGCCAAGGTGCGGCAGGGGCGCGAACTGTACCGGCAGCGCCATGCGCAATGGCTGCGGGCCAGCGAACGCTATCGGGTGCCGGGGCGCTATATCATCGCGCTGTGGGGCATGGAGAGCGCCTATGGCAAGATCCAGGGGCGGGAGGACGTGGTGTCCGCGCTGGCGACGCTGGCGTTCGAAGGGCGCCGCGAGGCCTTTTTCAGCCGGGAGCTGCTGGCGGCGTTGCAGATAGTCGAACAGGGGCACGTTGGCGATACGTCGCTCAAAGGGTCCTGGGCCGGCGCGATGGGGCAATGTCAGTTTATGCCAAGCTCCTTCCTGCGCTATGCGGCGGACGGCGACGGTGACGGGCGCATCGATATCTGGAATAACATTGACGACGTTTTCGCGTCCACGGCCAGCTACCTGTCCAAAGAGGGCTGGCAGCCCGGCATCGGTTGGGGGCGCGAGGTCAAACTGCCCGCCGGCTTCAATCGAGCCGAACTGGGCCTGAAAGACGCGCAGGCGCGCAGCGTCAACGACTGGCAGAAACGCGGCGTGCGCCGTGCGGATGGCCGCGCGTTGCCGCACGCCGTGCAGCGCGGCTGGATCATCGCGCCGGATGATCTGCAGGGGCGGACCTTCCTGGTCTATGATAATTTCCGCACCCTGATGCACTGGAATCGCTCTTACTATTTCGCTATCGCCGTGGGTATGATGGCAGACGCGATCGGGCATTGATCCGGCACACCAATAATCGGCTTGGCGCGCCAAGCCTCTACAGTTTGGGAGAAGCGGTATGTATCAACACAGAGACTGGCAGGGTTCGCTGCTCGATTTCCCGGTGAACAAGGTGGTCTGCGTCGGCAGCAACTACGCCGATCACATCAAGGAAATGGGCAGTGCGGTGTCCGTCGAGCCGGTGGTGTTTATCAAACCGGAGACGGCGTTATGCGATATCCGCCAGCCGGTGGCCATCCCTAAAGAGTTCGGTGCGGTGCATCATGAGGTAGAGCTGGCGGTACTGATCGGCACGCCGTTGAAGCAGGCCAACGAAGATCGCGTGGCGCGTGCGATTGCCGGTTACGGCGTGGCGCTTGATCTGACGCTGCGCGATCTGCAAGCCGGTTTTAAAAAGGCCGGTCAGCCCTGGGAGAAGGCCAAGGCCTTCGACGGGTCTTGTCCGATGTCGGGGTTTATCCCGGTGGCGGAATTCGGCGATCCGCAAAACGCCGAGCTGTCGTTGACGGTCAACGATCAACTGCGCCAGCAGGGCAATACGCGTGACATGATCACGCCGATCCTGCCGCTAATCAGCTACATGAGCCGTTTCTTCACGCTGCGCGCCGGCGACATCATCCTGACCGGCACGCCGCAGGGCGTAGGCCCGATGGCTTCCGGCGACATGCTGAAAATCAGTCTGAACGGTAAAGCGCTCAGCACCCGGGTGATCTGATCGCTGTTCGCCGCCGGCATCGTCGGCGGCAAAACTTGCATCTCGCGGCTAAAATGTCTATATAGTCCCCCCTCGAACCTGTGCGCAGGTGAGTTATCCATTTACCGAAACCGGACGCTAACATGTCACAACTCGCTTTTTGGCAACAGAAAACGCTGGCGGAAATGTCAGAACAAGAGTGGGAATCGCTGTGCGACGGGTGCGGGCAATGCTGTTTGAATAAGCTGATCGACGAAGATACCGACGAGATTTATTTTACCAACGTAGCCTGCAACCAGCTCAACATCAAATCCTGCCAATGCCGTAACTACGAGCGGCGCTTCGAGCTGGAAGAGGACTGCATCAAATTGACGCGCGAAAACCTCACCACCTTCGATTGGTTGCCGCCGACCTGCGCCTATCGCCTGATCGGCGAAGGCAAGCCGCTGTTCCCCTGGCACCCGTTGCTGAGCGGCTCCAAGGCGGCGATGCACGGTGAGCGCATCACGGTGCGGCATATCGCGGTGCGCGAGAGCGAAGTGGTGGACTGGCAGGACCATATCCTCAACAAGCCGGACTGGGCCAGATAACGCCGGCCCCCTTGCGCAGCAAGGCGCGTTTTCATGCAAGAGGGCGGCGTGTCAGGACACGCCGCCCTCTGCAATTGCGCTAACCGGCAGGCGTGAGGTTATGGCATAAGCCGTCACTTCACTCCTTTTTGTCGCGGCGGCGCCAGTTGGCCAGATTTTTCAGCGGCTGCTTCACGTAAGGGCTGGCTTTAATCAGGCTGAACAGCAGTTTATTTACCGCCGTCCCCACTTTGTCCATCGGCCGGTCGATATCGAGAAACAGCACCGCACGCAGTTCGTCGGTATCATTGCGCACCTCGTGTTCATAAGAGTCATCAAACAAAATGACCTTGCCTTCATCCCAGTGCAGGATCTGATCGTCGACGCGGATCCAGAGCTTTTCCCGATCCTTTGGCACGATCAATCCCAAATGCGCGCGCACCACGGCACGAGTCGGGCCTTTGTGGGGGACGATGTGATAGTGCGGCTTAAGAATCGAGAACATGGCGGTGCGCATGCCGGGGATCTCGCTGACCGCCTGTGCGGTGTGCGGACAAATGGCGCAGTTCTCATCAACGCGCTGCCCGTAGACAAATAGCCCGAAGGTTTTCCAATTATCCCCTTTGGAGATGCGTTTCTGATCCGGTGATATTTGGTGGAACGCGGGGATGTCCTCCGGATGCTCCAGTAACCGATCCAACTCCTGGCGAATGGCAGGCCAACGGGCTTCCAGCGCCGTCACCCAATTAAATTCATGATTACCGATCCGCGGCGTGGTGGAGATGAGCGAATGGCGAGTCTGAAATTCGCCGTTCCAGCGCAGGAATTTTTTCCCTGCTTTGAGCAGCATGCGCCGCAGGAACGGGCGCTGAGACGTGGGGGGAAAGGTGCTATCCGGCATAAATCGTGTCCTTGATATCATTGGCCTACTGCATTCAGCATAAGGAAAGAATCACGGACGATTTTAATCATTAGTGCGCGAACGTTGGCCGATGAGTGATACCGCGCAGAGTTAAATTTGAATGATTTATTTAAAGGCAGCGGGGACTGACGGTTGGGGGAGAAGGAAAAAAGCCCCTGCAAAGATGAGGGGCAAGACACACAACAACACCAGGGAAATCGGTAGTACTCACTTTGCCGATACTATAAGGATTTTATGGGCAAACTTCACCAAAATATTGTGCTCTGAATGTGACAAAGACGCAGTCGTTCATAAATAACGGTAATTTATTGATGCCCGCAGGCCGTGAGGAAAGTGCCTGCACAGCATGTGTTGGCCCGCTGGCAACGCAGAAGTTTAATGTTATGTAAATTACGCGCTTAATCGAGCCAGGATGCTTCTTTTTAAACGATAAGTTGGGTAATTTGGCCGCTCTCCCGCAAGTTCGAGAGCATAACAATGAAAATGGTCCGTCTGTTTGCCGTAGCTGGGGCACTGATCGTGCTCGTTTACTTCCTTACACATACCTGAAATGGGGTTATCTCTGAATTCAACAGTAATACCCTAAAAAAACGGCGCCCTGAGGCGCCGTTTTTTGTTTGTTGGCCTATCAGCGGCCGAACAAATCGCGGCGGCGTGGGCGAACAAATTGCGCGATCAGCACAATCAGCGCCACCAGCAGATAGGCACCGAAGATACCCACCAGCCACTGTGGCATTTCCAGCGTCAGGAACTGCCATTGACGCACGGAACAGTCACCGGAAGCGTGGAACACCGCAGGCAGCCATTTATCCAGCGGCAGCCAGGACGGGAAGCTGACGAAGAAATCGCAGGTATTGAACGGCGAGGGGTGCAGTTGGATCATGGTGTGTTTCCACGCCAGCTGTACGCCTTCCCAGGCGCTGTAGATCCACAGCAGGATCGCCACATAGCGCAGCGGCGTTTTCGGCGCGATGGCGCCCACCAGTGAGGCGCCGAGGATGCCGAACAGCGCGCAACGCTCGTAAATGCACATGACGCAGGGCTGCAGCAGCATAACGTGCTGGAAATAGAGCGCGACCAGTTCCAACACCAACGCTGTCAGGGCCATCAGCAGCCAGGCGCCGCGTCCTTGTGAACAGCGGTTAAAGAATTGCAACATATCTAGATTCTTCCATGCAGTAAGCAATTGAACCGGCAGTGTAAACCAATTCCCCCTCGCTGCCAGCCACCTGGGCCGGTTTCAGCGTAAAAATAGTCGGTTTACCCTGCCGGCGCCGCATCAGTGGCCGATGGCGTCGACAGGCGGCAGCGTCAGCCAGTGCCACTGTGTCAACAGTTCGGTCGCCGGCTCCAGCGTGAACTGTACGCACAGCAGGCCGACCACGGTCAATACAATCGTATAAGGCAGGGCCATCCACACCATGCGGCCATACGACAGACGCACCAGCGGCGCCAAGGCCGACGTCAAAAGGAACAGGAACGCCGCCTGGCCGTTAGGGGTCGCGACCGAAGGCAGGTTGGTGCCGGTATTGATGGCGACCGCCAACAGTTCGAACTGTTTCAGCGCAATGGCGCCGGTTTCCAGCGCGGTGCGCGCTTCGTTGATGTAAACCGTGCCGACGAATACGTTGTCGGAAACCGACGACAGCAGACCGTTGAACAGGTAGAACAGCGAAAGCTGAGAAGCGGGCTCGGCGCGCAGTACAAACTGGATCACCGGGCTGAACAGGTGTTGCTCAATGATCACGGCCACCACGGTGAAAAATACCGTCAGCAGGGCGGTGAACGGCAGCGCCTCTTGGAACGCTTTGCCGATGGCGTGTTCGTCGTTCACGCCGCACAGCGATGTGGCGAGAATGATGACCGACAGGCCGATCAGCCCGACTTCCGCCAGGTGGAAGGCCAGCGCCAGCACCAGCCAAACGCCGATCAGCGCCTGCATCACCAGCTTGAGCCTTTCTTGCTTGCTGCGGCCTGCGGTGGCCTTGCGATCATACTCTTTCAGCACCTCACGCACCGCTTCCGGCAGTGGCGTGCCGTAGCCAAACAGGCGAAAACGCTCTACCAGCCAGCAGACCAGCAGGCCGCATGCCAGCACCGGCAAAGTGACCGGCGCCATCCGCAGGAAGAAGTCGATAAAGCCCCAGCCCGCGCTTTTGGCGATGATCAGGTTCTGTGGCTCGCCCACCATGGTCATGACTCCGCCGAGCGCGGTGCCGACGCCGGCGTGCATCAGCAGGCTGCGCAGAAAGGCGCGGAATTGCTCCAGCGTCTGCTTGCGCTCTTCGCCGGTGAAATCGCTGTCATCGCCGATGTCGCCGTCGGAGCGGTTCGACGTCACATTGTGATAGATGGAATAGAACCCCGTGGCGACGCTGATCACTACCGCCACGACCGTCAGCGCATCGAGGAAGGCGGAAAGGAAAGCGGCCGCCAGGCAGAACGCCAGCGATAGCAGCGTTTTCGAGCGGATATTGAGCAGTAGTTTGGTGAACACGAACAGCAGCAGTTGCTTCATAAAGTAGATGCCGGCCACCATAAAGACCAGCAGCAGCAGCACGTCCAGATTATGTTCGATTTCCTGCGAAACCTGCGCCGGGCTGGTCATGCCGATGGCCACGGCCTCCAGCGCCAGCAGGCCGCCCGGCAGCAGCGGGTAACATTTCAACGCCATCGCCAGGGTAAAGATGAACTCGATCACCAACAGCCAACCCGCGAGAAACGGGCTGGCGAAAAAGAACACCAGCGGGTTGATCGCCAGGAAAATGAGAATGGTCAGTTTGTACCAGTCGGGAGATTGCCCCAGGAAGTTTTTGAGCAGGGCGCTGCGCAGGGTTGTTTCCATTGTCCTTTATGCATCCTTAAATCAGTCGTAGCACGTACCCTAACAACGCGGCGGGGGCGGGCGCAACCGGAGCTTGTTTTACAGTGGCAAATTTCTCAGGGCCGGTGTTTTTGCGCGTTTTTTGCCACTTTATGCACACTTTCGTTTATTGTTTTTCGCTCACGCTATGTCATGTCTGTGTGATCTGGTATGATGAGCTGATTACTTTTACTGATTTTATCGTCGCAACGGAACGTCAAACACATGGTCATAAAGGCGCAGAGTCCTGCCGGTTTCGCGGAAGAGTACATTATTGAGAGTATTTGGAATAATCGCTTCCCCCCTGGCTCTATTTTGCCCGCGGAGCGTGAGCTTTCGGAGTTGATTGGCGTCACGCGCACCACGTTACGTGAAGTGTTGCAACGTCTGGCCCGCGATGGCTGGTTGACCATACAGCATGGTAAACCGACCAAAGTGAACAATTTCTGGGAAACGTCCGGCCTCAATATCCTTGAGACCGTGGCTCGTCTCGATCACAAAAGCGTCCCGCAGCTGATCGATAACCTGCTGTCCGTGCGTACCAATATCGCGTCGATCTTTATTCGCGCTGCGGTGCGCAATCATCCTGAGCAGGCGCAGGAAGTGCTGGCGAAAGCCGCCGAGGTGGAAGATCAGGCGGATGCCTTCAATGTCCTGGACTATGAGATCTTCCGTGGTCTGGCGTTCGCTTCCGGCAACCCGATCTATGGCCTGATTTTCAACGGCCTGAAAGGGCTGTACACCCGCGTGGGCCGTTACTACTTCTCCAACCCGGAAGCGCGCAAGCTGGCGCTGACCTTCTACAGCAAGCTGTCTACGCTTTGCCATGAGAAGCTGTACGACCAGGTGATGGACACCGTGCGCAACTACGGTAAAGACAGCGGGGCGATTTGGCAGAGCATGCAGGGCACCATGCCGAGCGATCTGACCGAAGCGCGCCGCTGATGCCGTGCGAATGACATAATAAGGGCGCCGTGTTGGCGCCCTTTGTCGTTATGGCGGTTACAGCGGCGTAGGCCGCGGCGGGCAGCGGTCGAGCAATTCCACGCTGCCGTCTTCGTTTTGCTGCTCGAGGATCACGTCGAAGCCCCACAGGCGATGCAGGTGCTTCAACACGTCGCGGCGGCTCTTATCGAGCGGCGCGCGCTCCTGCGGGATGTAGCGCAGCGTCAGCGAACGGTCGCCGCGCAGGTCTACGTTCCAGATCTGAATGTTCGGCTCGTGGTTGCTCAGATTGTATTGAGCCGACAGCTCCTGGCGGATTGCCCGGTAGCCCGCTTCGTTATGGATCGCGGCAATTTCCAGGTAGTTGTTGCGATCGTCGTCCAGCACGGTAAACAAGCGGAAGTCGCGCATCACTTTGGGCGACAGGAACTGGCTGATAAAGCTCTCATCCTTAAAGTCGCGCATGGCGAAGTGCAACGTGTCCAACCAGTCTTTACCGGCGATGTCCGGGAACCAGTAGCGATCTTCCTCGGTCGGCGATTGGCAGATTCGCTTGATGTCCTGGAACATGGCGAAGCCCAGCGCGTAGGGGTTGATGCCGTTATAGTATGGGCTGTTGTACGGCGGCTGATAAACCACGTTGGTGTGGCTGTGCAAAAACTCCAGCATGAACCGCTCGGTCACCCGGCCTTCGTCGTAAAGATGGTTAAGGATGGTGTAGTGCCAGAAGGTCGCCCACCCCTCGTTCATTACCTGGGTCTGTTTTTGCGGGTAGAAATATTGGCTGACTTTGCGCACGATGCGCAGCACCTCACGCTGCCACGGTTCCAGCAGCGGCGCATTCTTCTCGATAAAATAGAGGATATTTTCCTGCGGTTCGCTCGGATATCGGCGCGCCTGCTCAGGCGACTCTTCGCGCTCGACGCGTGGCAGGGTCTTCCACAGCGTATTCACCTGGCTTTGCAGATACTCTTCGCGGCTTTTCTGGCGCGCTTTTTCTTCCACCAAAGAGATTTTTTGCGGGCGTTTGTACCTGTCGACCCCGTAGTTCATCAGCGCATGGCAGGAGTCCAGCAGCCGTTCCACTTCTTCGACGCCGTAGCGTTCTTCGCACTGGCTGATGTAGTGGCGAGCAAACAGCAGGTAATCGACGATGGAGCTGGCGTCGGTCCAACTGCGGAACAGGTAGTTATTCTTGAAGAACGAGTTGTGGCCATAGCAGGCGTGCGCCATCACCAGCGCCTGCATGGTGATGGTGTTCTCCTCCATCAGGTAGGCGATGCAGGGATTGGAGTTGATGACGATTTCATACGCCAGCCCTTGCTGGCCCTGTTTGTAGCGCTGCTCGGTTTCGATGAATTTTTTGCCGAAGGACCAATGGGTATAGTTGATCGGCATGCCGACGCTCGAATAGGCGTCCATCATCTGTTCTGAGGTGATCACCTCGATCTGATGGGGGTAGGTGTCGAGCCGGTAATGCTTGGCGACGCGGTCGATCTGCTCCAAATACACCTGCAGCAGTTCGAACGTCCAGTCCGGTCCATCGCTCAGACGTTTATCATCCTTAACCTTGTCATGTGTTGAAGTAGTCATCAGCGCACCCTCATTATTCACGGGCCTTGCTCAAACGGCAGACCCTGTAACAAGCATAGTTCAAGTCATAATTAACCATTGCAAATCAGTGAAATAAAAATGCCGGTACGCAAAGGGGCGAACGGCGGTCGATCCGGCGCCCGTCCCGGCAGAAGGCGGTGCAACACCGCGCATCTTCTCCGAGTATAGCCCTGCGGCAGGGGCGTGCAACACATTGCCTGCTGTGCGACAGGGATTGAAAATTGTTATGTTATATTGTAACTTTTCATTTTTCTCAATAACGGACAAGGAGCGCGTTTTGACGAGGCATTTGGGCAAATTGGCAGTGGCGCTGGCGGCGCTGTTCATCAGTGGGCAAACGTTGGCTCACGGGCATCATTCACATGGCAAGCCGCTGACGGAATTGGAAAAAAAGGCGGAGGGAGGCGTGTTCGACGATAAAGACGTCAAAGATCGCGACCTGACTGATTGGGAGGGCGTATGGCAATCCGTGTATCCGTATCTGATCAATGGGGATCTTGACCCGGTGTTCAAGAAGAAAGCGGCGCAGGATAAGAGCAAAACCTTCGCAGAGGTGAAGGCGTATTACCGCCAAGGTTACGCCACCGATGTGGATACCATTGGCATTGAGAACGGTGTCATGGAATTTCACCGTGGCGACCAATCCAGCGCCTGTCAGTACAAGTACGCCGGGCATAAGATCCTGACGTATGTCTCCGGTAAGAAAGGCGTGCGTTATCTGTTCGAGTGCCAGGATGCCGACAGCCAGGCACCGAAATTCGTACAGTTCAGCGATCACATTATCGGGCCGCGCAAATCGGCGCATTTCCATATCTTTATGGGCAACACGTCGCAGGAGGCGTTGCTGAAAGAGATGGATAACTGGCCGACCTACTACCCATTCCAGCTGCAGACCAAAGAAGTCGTGGACGAGATGCTGCATCATTGATGCGTCTCTCTTCTGCCACCACAAGCCCGCACGCGTGGGCTTGTGGTCAGTCGAACGGCCTGATTTGCAGGTAATCGTCCGTGACGTCCATTTCAAATAGCGTTTCATCCGCCAATAAAGTGGCGCGCATGCGATCCCGAGCCGCTCGGTACCGTTCATCCAGCTGAATATCACCGGCGTTTTCCCATGCCGAGCGGCTTGGCCACTGCGCATAGCCGATATATTTGCCGTTCACCTCCCGATGCAGGCGCGAGCCCAGGCTGCCGCGTTGCTGATAGATGCCCTGCGTCAATTCAAGCCAGGCCTGGCGAAAAGCGTGTTCGTGTCCGGTTTTGACTGAGAACTGATAGAGAGCGATGAACATGCGAGGTTCTCCTGAATAGCGACAGTCTGAACTCTGGGCGCGGCTGGGGGCTTGAACGTTCATATCGTGCTGCAGCGAAAACAAGATGGCGCCACAGTGAACGCCGCTTTATTCCAACAGTAAAAATAAGGCTATTAAGGGCTGAAAATTTACGCGATTTTTCTGCTGCAGCGGGTGGTGCCGTTATTTGCCAGTTGTTTTGGTATTTTTTGTTTTTGTGGTTTTTTATTCTATTTATAGGTTAGCTGATATTTTTATATTCTGTTAAATCCATGTTGCTTATCACGCCAATTTTCCATGACATCAATGATAGCAATGCTAGCGAATCAGGGGTGACCTCGCGCCATAAACCCCCTTAAACCGTATCTTATCGCTATTTTCTGGCGGCTATTGCAAATGCGCGGGCCATCGACGATAAATTAATTGTGAATATTGTCACGTTTGATGACGAAGTTGTTGGACGGATTTTTTCACTGAGTTAATTTCCTGTTAGCAGAAGATTGTGCTTTGTGAAGCCTTGGGCTGGAGTCAGCGATGCGAGTGGTAATTTTAGGTAGTGGAGTGGTGGGCGTAGCCAGTGCCTGGTATTTGGCGAAGGCTGGGCATGAGGTGACGGTGATCGATCGTCAGCCCGGCCCGGCACTGGAAACCAGCGCGGCGAACGCCGGGCAGATTTCACCGGGCTATGCCGCTCCCTGGGCGGCGCCGGGCGTGCCGCTGAAGGCCATTAAGTGGATGTTCCAACGCCATGCGCCGCTGGCGATCCGTCTCGACGGCAGCAGCTTCCAGCTGAACTGGATGTGGCAGATGCTGAAAAACTGCAACACCGAACACTACATGACCAACAAAGGCCGCATGGTGCGCCTGGCGGAATACAGCCGCGACTGCATCAAGGCGCTGCGGCAGGAAACCGGCATCCAGTACGAAGGCCGTCAGGGCGGCACGCTGCAGCTGTTCCGCACCCAACAACAGTTCGAAAACGCCGCGAAAGATATTGCGGTATTGGAAGATGCCGGAGTGCCTTACCGATTGCTGGAGGCCGGCCAACTCGGCAGCGTTGAGCCTGCGCTGGCGCAGGTGGCGCACAAGCTGACCGGCGGCCTGCAGTTGCCGAACGACGAAACCGGCGATTGCCAACTGTTTACGCAACAATTGGCGAAGATGGCTGAGCAGGCGGGCGTGACCTTCCTGTTCAACCGCAGCGTAGACCGTCTGTTGGTGGAGGGGGACAAGATCGCCGGCGTACAGTGCGGCGAGGAAGTGTTCAAAGCCGATAGCTATGTGGTGGCGTTCGGTTCGTACTCCACGGCGCTGCTGCGCGGCCTGGTGTCTATTCCGGTTTACCCGCTCAAGGGCTATTCGCTGACGATCCCTATCGTCGATGAGGCGGCGGCGCCATTCTCTACGGTACTGGATGAGACGTATAAAATCGCCATCACGCGCTTCGACCAGCGCATTCGCGTCGGCGGCATGGCGGAGATCGTCGGTTTCAATACTCAGCTGGAGCAAAAGCGGCGAGAAACGCTGGAGATGGTGGTGCGCGATCTCTACCCGAACGGCGGCAGAGTGGAAGAGGCGACGTTCTGGACCGGCTTGCGCCCGATGACGCCGGACGGCACGCCGATCGTCGGCCGCACCTCGTTGAAAAACCTGTACCTCAACACCGGGCATGGCACGCTCGGCTGGACCATGGCCTGCGGTTCCGGGCAGTTGTTGTCCGATCTGATGTCCGGCATTACGCCGGCAATCCCTTCCGATGACCTGGCGGTGGCGCGTTACAGCGCCGGATTTCGCCAGCAACACGCGGTTCCGCTGAACGACGTGCATCCCGCACGTTAATCGTCGACGCTGTCATAGACTTTTTCGGCCACGCGCAGGCGCGCGTGGCCGCTGTACGCTGCCCCAAGGAGAAGCGATGCCCCGTCCGATAACCGCCACGATGCATCTCGGTGCAATTGAAAACAACCTGCAGGTGGTGCGCCGTTTCGCCCCCGGCGCCAAAGTCTGGGCGGTGGTCAAGGCCAACGCCTATGGCCACGGCATCAAACACGTTTGGCGCAGCATGGCGCACACCGACGGCTTCGCCATGCTGGATCTGGCCGAAGCGGTGTTGCTGCGCGAGTCCGGTTGGCAGGGGCCGATCCTGTTGTTGGAAGGCTTCTTCCAGCGACAGGATCTGGCCTTGCTCGATCGTTATCGCCTGACGACGGCGGTGCACAGCGACTGGCAACTGGCGGCGATCGCCGACGCAAAGCTGAGTGCGCCGCTTGATGTCTATCTGAAAGTGAACAGCGGCATGAATCGGCTGGGGTTTGCGCCCGAGCGCCTGCATGAGGTGTGGTGCAGGGCGCAGGCTGTCGCCAATATTGCCGAGCTTACGCTGATGAGTCACTTCGCCACCGCCGACGGGCCGGAAGGCGTAACTCAACAGATGGCCACCATCGAGGCGGCGGCGGCCGATGTACCGCTGCCGCGTTGCCTGGCCAACTCGGCCGCTACGCTGTGGCATCCTGCGACCCACGGCAGCTGGGTGCGCCCTGGGATCATTCTCTATGGCGCTTCGCCGAGCGGATGCTGGAACGATATCGCATCGACGGGGTTGCAGCCGGCGATGACGCTGAGCAGCGAGATCATCGGCATTCAGCAGCTGAAGTCTGGAGATCGCGTGGGCTACGGTGGCCGTTACAGCGCCGCCGGCGCGCAGCGTATCGGCGTGGTGGCCTGCGGTTATGCCGACGGCTATCCGCGTCATGCGCCGACCGGAACGCCGGTATGGGTCGATGGCGTGTTGACGCGCACCCTGGGAACGGTATCGATGGATATGCTGGCGGTGGATTTGACGCCCTGTCCCCACGTTGAACTGGGCGCCGAGGTGGAGCTGTGGGGAAAACGCCTGCCGGTGGACGAGGTGGCCACGGCGGCAGGGACGTTAGGCTATGAACTGTTGTCGGCGTTGGCGGCACGCGTGCCGGTTGTTACCGAAGCCTGAGCCGCGGCTCAGGCGACTTTTCTGATCTGTCCTTTAATCTGCTTGCTGAGCCGCCGCGCGTGCAGCGCCAGCAGGCAGCCCGCCAGCATGACCAAGGCCAGCGACAGCTTCGGTTGCAGCGGCAGCGCCATCGCCAGCAGCCCCAGCGCGGCGCCCCCAGCCATCTGTACGAAACCGACCAGTGCGGACGCGACGCCGGCCTCATTGGAGTACGGTTCCAGCGCATAGCTGGTGGCCGGGCCCATTACGAACGCCAACCCGGCGCAGGCGCTGGCGACCGGCAGCATATACGCCAGCCAGTGCGCTTGCGCCGCCGCGGGAAGCCACATGACGCCCAGCAGCAGGCCCAGGCAGCCCAACCCCATCAAAATGCCGCCGGTCGCCAGACAAACCGGGCGGCCGACTTTGTGGATGATGCGGTTAGCGAAGAAGCTGACCAACATGATCCAGAAGCCGTTGGCGCCGAACACCAACGAGAATTGCAGAGGAGTCAGGCCCGCGGTGCCCATCAGCACGTTAGGCGCCAGAGAAACGTAGGTCAGCGCCATGCCCATCGCCCCGGAGTTCACCACCGCAAAAGAGAGGAAACGCCGTTCGCTGAGGATGCGCGCGTATTGGCGCACCGGCAGCCCTTTGACCGGCACGGTGTCGGCGGGGCGAGTTTCCGGCAGGCGCAGCGCGATAAGCACCAACACCAGCAGCGCGTAACCGGCCAGGAACCAAAAGGGCGCGCGCCAGCCGAAGGCTTCGGCGAGCAGGCCGCCGAGCAGCGGCGCCAATGCCGGGATGATGTTCAGCGTGCCGTTGAGAAAGCCGAAGGCGCGGGCGGCGTCGTCGCCATTCAGCCGATCGCGCACGCCGCTGAAGGCGACGACGGCGGTGCAACAGACCGCAACCCCTTGCAACAGGCGCGACGCGATGAAGATCGTCGGGCTGGTGGCCAGTGCCGCCATTGCCGCGCCGATCGTGTAGAGAATAATGCCGGCCAGCGCCACCGGTTTGCGGCCATAGTTATCCACCAACGGACCGGCGATGATTTGACCGAGGCCGAGCACCAGAATAAACAGCGAAATGGTGGATTGGATCAGCGCTTCACTGCTGCCCAGGCCGGCGGCGATGGCGGGAATGGTGGGCAGATAGAGATCGATGCCCAATGGGCCGAGCAGCACCAGGCTGAGAAGCAGAAACAGGAACTTTTGCATAGCAGGAAAGGCACGTCCGAGTGACAAAGAGGGCTAGAGTAGAGATTCTGGCGGCAAATGAAAAGGGGCAAAGCGGGTCAGCGCTGCGCTCCCGGGCGGAGATAAAGCGCCGAGACGGTATCGGCCACATAACGGGCCTGATGGCGAGCGTCATCCAACGCGCGATGCGGCATGCCTTCGAACGGACGGGTCTTTTTCGGGTTAAAGCCGTGCAGTTCCGCCAGCGTTATCACCGTGCGCACATCCTGGGTATCCCAGAATTTCCACGGACAGGGCATCTCCAACTGCTGGAAGGCGTGTTCGAGGATCGCGCAGTCGAACTCTTTACCGTTACCCCAGACCTTTACCGTATCGGTGCTGTTCATATGGATAAAACGGCTGAGACTGCTCAGCACGCGCTTGAGGCTCTCGGTGCCGCCGAAGGCCAGCTTGCGCGCTTCATCGGATTGTTTCGCCCACCAGGCAACCGTGTCCAGGCTTATGGTTCGCCCCGGCTGATCTTTCTGGCTGCTGACGGCGGCCTCGAATTCGGCGCCAAGTTCCCCGGTGCGGGGATCGAAAAACACCGCCGCGACCACCAAAATCACGGCGCTGGGTTTTATATCCAGGGTTTCAATGTCTAACATCAGATGGTGCATCGGCGTTTCCGGTGGTTGGCGTGGTGGCTTAATGTTACTACAGAACGTGCGACGATGCGGCCAGTGCGCACATGAAATCCTTTTAAAGCGCCTCGTTCAGGTTATGATGCTGGAGATACTCTTGTCAGGTTGGTCGCTATCGGTGAGAACGCTTATCTTTATTTTGTGCATGGTTGGCTACTTGCTGCTGCTGGGCTACCTTAGCGTGTTCGTCACGGACAAGATCTGTGAGAAGGCAGGCAACTACACCAAAATATGCCGCATCGTAGACATTTCAGAGCCCCATATCCCCAGATAGCACCGCGTTTAGCCGAGGTAATCGGTGGTGATCAGCGGGGTCAGGATCGCCGCCAGCGCCGCGAGCGTCGTCCATTGCCGCCAGCCTAGGCGAGCCAGCCAGTCATGCCGCTGTGGCGGCGTGGCCAGCTGCCCGACGGCCACGGTGCCGGTCAGCAGCAGCGTCAGAATCAGCAGCACCAGGCCACGGCTCACTAGCGTGAACTCAATGTGCAGCACATTGGCGTAATACAGGCGCATCAGAATAAAATAGCCCAACAAGATCCAGGCGAAAACGACGTTTTTCTTGAGCACCTGTTGCAACATCAGCGCGAGAAACAGGCTGTGAAACAGCGATAGCAGCGGGGCTTCGATCGGATGCCGAACGCAGACGTTGTAGACCGCCATGTAAATGTTGAAAACCAGCAGGATATAGATCACGTAAATATACCAGCCGTAGATCACTTTGAGTTTTTTGGCGCTCGGCGGCAGGGAGAGTGCGTCCGGTTTCATTAGGGCCTCCTGATGACGCCACGCAAACGCTGCAGTTGAAGGCGGCGCGTCGGCATCGTAATTTATAATCCACAGGGTATATATCACCCGAGCGCTAAATGAGAATTAAACGCTGAACCGGCTTTATTCCCGCGTTTGCGCGGAACTATTTTTGGCCCGCAGGGTCGATTGGCGAGCGATCGCCAGGCGATTCTCGCACTGAGATGAAGCAAGCAATACGCTGATATGAAAGATTATAAAAACACGCATGGCACCAGGCTGCTGCTGATATTCACCCTGGCGTTTTACATCCTGTTGCCGCCTGTGCTGACCGCCTGCGTCTTCACCCGTTTCAATCTTAATCCCTTCGCGATCGTCAAATTTTTGCACTTTAATCCGTTCTTCGCCGATCGGGGCATACCCGGTTATCAGACTTTCCTCTACCTGCTGATGCTTTGGTTGGGGGGGAATATTTTACTATGGCTGATGGTATGGGGCGCGGGGCGGCTGTACCGCCGTTGGCGATCGCGGCGCGGCGAATAGTCTACCCCCAAGTAAAACGTTACGCGGGGAAATGGCCTTTCATTTAACAATGCGCCGTATCGTCACTTGTTTCGCTGGTGAGGGGCAGCGTCGTCGGCTGACCCATTCCATTAGCACGGCTGTTTAAAAGCATCCGTGGCGGCACAGCCGGTTAGGGCGTTAGAACAGCGAAAACAGCAAGACGACCGGCAGACTCAACGGCCAGGTTAACCCGATGGTCAGCGCGCTGATGCAACGAATTTTGACGGTGTCCCTGCTTACCAGGTAGGTGAAAATCATTGAAACTAACAGACCAATAAAATAACAGTATTGCGTTGCAACCCACAGCGACGACATGAAACTCGATCCCAGTTGTATTTTTACGCGCGAATTCTAGGAGCTTGGCGGGCGATAATCAATGACCGAAGGCCGTTAATTCATGCCTTTATCCATAAGAATGCATAATTTATTTCTATAAAGAATGTAAGGTTATTAACGGCTTTATGCTTATTACGAAAAGAAATCAACAACATAGTTACCGGTAACATTTTAAGGTTGTCAGCCTGATTTCAGGCGGGAACGGTGTGAAGAAGGAAAATAGTCATTCAGACGTCCGGAAACGCGACGAGGTTATAACTCATAAATTTTATTGATGTTTCAGTGGGCAAGCAGACGAAGGCGAGATCGCGTTGCGCCGGCGAGCTTTGGGTTCTTTTTTTTAGCTGTCGGCGGGCGAATGATGGGATAGAAACATGCGGGGAGAGGGGTTTTTAGCGCATCGTCCGGATGCGCTGCCGGTCAGCCAGGAAGGGGGGTTTGGTGTTGCTGTAGGTTTAATGAATGTTAAGACCGTAGACGAACAGCCACGAAAACAGCAGCGCCAGCAGGCATGTCATCAATACGATGGAGATCATTTCCTTCACAACTTCATTCCTTTTCCCGATGAACCAAATTTACTTGTCTTTGTTTTTGCGTGGGATTTTAGATCGGTATGGGTAAAAATCCTAGTTTTAATCCCGTTTTTTGCACTGGCGCCACGGCGTACGCTGCCTCGGCAAGTCATGACGATGCCTGTAAACCGAGCCGCCTTAACCCGTCGTAGCTATTGCCGAATACCGCAGTGATAACTATATAAATGGAGATCGCGCGACGTCGCCGGTTGCAAGGCGCGTCCCTGTAGGGCCGCTGTTGATCTGTCTACAGCGCCTCCAAATGAGATGAAGAGGTCGGCAAATGAGCACAAAACCAACCATCGTGCTGGTGCACGGATTCTGGGGCGGCGCCGCGCACTGGAGTAAGGTGATTATCGAGTTGTCGCGCAGGGGCTATTCGGCGATTCATGCGGTGGAAATGCCGCTGACCTCACTGGCTGAGGATGCGGAACGGGCGCGCAAGATGGTCGCGCAGCAAGCGGGACCGGTATTGTTGGTGGGGCACTCTTACGGTGGCGCGGTGATCACGGAAATGGGCAACCAGCCTAACGTGGTCGGCCTGGTCTACATTGCCGCGTTTGCGCCGGATGCCGGTGAAAGCCCCGGTGGCATTACGCAAGCGCATCCTCCTGCGGCAGTCGCGAATCTGATTCCTGACAGCGATGGTTATCTGTGGATCAAGAACGACAAGTTTCACGAAAGCTTTTGCCAGGATCTTACCGCCGACGAGGCTCTGGTGATGGCGGCGACGCAGAAGGCGCCATTGGCCGATACCTTCGGCAACCCCCTCGGTGAGCCCGCCTGGAAACATAAACCGTCGTGGTATCAACTCTCCAGCGACGACCGCATGATAGCGCCGGAGAACCAACGGCGTATGGCGCAGCGGCTGCAGGCTAAGAAAGTCATGGTGCTGAAGGCCAGTCATGCCTCGCTGGTTTCCCATGCCGATGACGTGGCGGGATTGATTGACGAAGCGGCCGGTTCAAAATAAAACCCGGGCAGAAACGCGCTTCGGGCCAAAAAAGAGGCACCTTGCGGCAAAGGAGTGCTGCGCTTCACATTAGGGATAAGCGCTGATATCGCTGCCGGAGTTCATTATTAACAGCATAATCAACACCACGACGGCGGCAATAATGGCGTAGATTTCCGCCTTGCGCATATCGATCTAGCGCCCGTTAACGCCGATCATTTCTATTGCCGCGCGATGCAATTTTTGAAAATACTCGTCGTGCTGTTGTTCAACTTCCTGAATAAGACTGGCCAGCAGATTCTGTTTGGTGATCGGTTTGTTGGCGATGAGCACCAGCAGCACGCTTTTGCCGAGCAGGCAGCAGATTTGCTTATGGTATTCATCAACATCATTCTTGTTGAGGCCATAGAGGGTGTAATCGATCATGGTGTCTAACCTGCTGACAGGTAAATTGCCCGCCGAAGCGGGCTGAGAAGCCATAGAAAATAAAATGAGTCAAATTTCGCTTAGGGTGGAACCCGATGCGTGTGTTAACGATAACTGAATGGGAATATTCCCATCAAGACGCATGAGGGAGGATGTGAAGGTTTAGGAATAACCTCAGAAGAAATAATAATAGAGGTCGTCATTCGGGATAATGCGGCTTATTATTTTGCCGGTGAAGGTCAAAATTTATGTGTGAGGGATATATCAGGGTGAAAAAGAAACAGCCGGAAAACGGGTTCTCCGGCTGCTATGATTACCGCGATATTATTCACGCGGTCTGTTTGCGGAACAGTTCGCGGAATACCGGATAGATATCGTCCGGTTCGCGGATATGCTGCATGGCGAAGTTGTCGAATTTCGCTTGCAGATCTTCGTATTCGCGCCACAGCGTTTGGTGAGCGCGGCGAGTGATTTCGATGTAGCTGTAGTACCGCACCATTGGCAGGATCTTCTTCGCCAACAGCTCGTGACACAGCGGTGAATCGTCGGCCCAGTTGTCTCCGTCCGACGCCTGCGCGGCGTAGATATTCCATTGCGCCGGATCGTAACGCTCTTCGACCACGTCGTTCATCAGTTTCAATGCGCTGGAGACGATGGTGCCGCCGGTTTCCTGCGAATAGAAGAACTCCTGCTCGTCCACCTCTTTCGCCTGGGTGTGATGGCGAATATAGACCACCTCGACGTTTTTGTAGGTTCGGCTCAGGAACAGATAAAGCAGAATGTAAAAACGTTTGGCCATGTCTTTGGTGGCCTGATCCATCGAACCGGATACGTCCATCAGGCAGAACATCACCGCCTGGCTGGAGGGCTCCGGCCGACGCTCGTAGTTTTTGTAACGCAGATCGAAGGTGTCGATAAACGGCACGCTTTCGATTTTCTTGCGCAGTTCGGCAATCTCTTTGCGCAGCCGCTCTTCTTCCAGCAGTTGCACCGGCTCGGTGTTTTCCAACTGGGTCAGCGCGTCTTCCAGTTCGTGCAACGCGCGCCTTTTACCGGCGGTCATGGCGGTACGCCGCGCCAGCGAGTTTTGCAGCGAACGCACGACGCTGATGTTGGCCGGCACGCCGTTAGCGGTATAGCCGGCGCGGTGGGTTTTGAACTCGGTCAGCTGCTTGTACTGATTCTTTTTCAGGTTGGGCAGGGCGAGATCCTCGAACAAAAGATCGAGGTACTCGTCTTTGGATATCTGGAAGACGAACTCATCCTGGCCTTCACCGTCCTGGCTGGCGTTGCCCTGGCCGCCGCCACCGCCTGCGCCGCCCTGAGGCCGTTCGACGCGATCGTTCTGCACGAAGTGGTCATTGCCCGGGTGAACGCGATGGCGCGTGCCGCCGCGCCCCTGATGAAACATCGGTTCGTTGATATCGTCAGTGGGGATAGAGACTGACTCCCCGCTGTCTACGTCGGTGACCGAACGCTTGTTGATGGCTTCGGCAATCGACTGTTTGATTTGCGACTTGTAACGGCGCAAGAAGCGCTGGCGGTTCACCGTGCTCTTGTTTTTGCCGTTCAGCCGCCGGTCAATGAAATAGGCCATACTTCCCCCAAACGACGTTGCCAACTCTTCATGTCCCGGCCGCGGCAGCGCAATGTGTCAGCCCCTCCGTGGGCTGCGCTGCAACGTCCATGACTATGGACATGGCCCTGATAATGCCGCTTACCTGAGGCGTTATGAGGATTTTCTGACCCGCAGATACCATTCACACAGCAGGCGCACCTGCTTGCGGGTATAGCCTTTCTCCATCATGCGATCGACGAAGTCGTCGTGTTTTTTCTGCTCGTCCGTCGATGTTTTGGCGTTGAACGAAATCACCGGCAACAGTTCTTCGGTATTGGAGAACATCTTTTTCTCAATCACGGTGCGCAGCTTCTCGTAGCTGGTCCAGTTCGGGTTGCGGCCGTTGTTGTTGGCGCGGGCGCGCAGCACGAAGTTCACGATTTCGTTGCGGAAATCTTTCGGGTTGCTGATGCCGGCCGGTTTTTCAATTTTCTCCAGTTCGGCGTTCAGGGACTCGCGGTCGAACAGCTGGCCGGTGTCGGGATCGCGATACTCCTGATCCTGGATCCAGAAGTCGGCATAGGTGACGTAGCGGTCAAAAATGTTCTGTCCGTATTCCGAGTAGGATTCCAGATAGGCGGTCTGGATCTCTTTGCCGATAAACTCGGCGTATTTCGGGATCAGATAGCCTTTCAGGTGCTCCAGGTATTTCTCCGCCAAATCCTGCGGGAACTGTTCGCGCTCGATCTGCTGTTCCAGCACATAGAACAGGTGCACCGGGTTGGCTGCCACCTCGGCGTGATCGAAGTTGAATACCCGCGAGAGGATTTTAAAGGCGAAACGGGTGGAGAGGCCGTTCATGCCTTCGTCAACCCCGGCGTAGTCGCGGTATTCCTGATAGGACTTGGCTTTCGGGTCGGTATCTTTGAGACTTTCACCGTCATACACGCGCATTTTCGAGTAGATGCTCGAGTTTTCGGGCTCTTTCAGCCGCGACAGCACGCTAAAGCGCGCCAGCGTTTCCAGCGTGCCCGGCGCGCAGGGCGCATGGGTCAGCTCACTGTGATCCAGAAGCTTGTCGTAAATTTTGATCTCTTCCGACACGCGCAGGCAGTAAGGCACCTTGACGATATACACGCGGTCGAGGAACGCTTCGTTGTTCTTGTTGTTACGGAAGGTCACCCACTCGGATTCGTTGGAGTGCGCCAGAATAATGCCGCTGAACGGCAGGGCGGAGATGCCTTCGGTGCCGTTGTAGTTGCCTTCCTGGGTTGCGGTCAGCAGCGGATGCAGCACCTTGATCGGCGCTTTGAACATCTCGACGAATTCCATAATCCCCTGGTTGGCGCGGCACAGGGCGCCGGAATAGCCGTAGGCGTCCGGATCGTTCTGCGCGTGGTTCTCCAGTTTACGGATGTCCACTTTACCGACCAGTGCCGAGATGTCCTGGTTGTTCTCATCGCCCGGCTCGGTTTTGGCGATGGCGATCTGTTCCAGAATGGAAGGGCGCACTTTCACGACTTTAAACTTAGTGATATCGCCACCAAACTCATGCAGGCGCTTCGCCGCCCACGGCGACATGATGGTGCCGAGATAGCGACTTGGGATATTGAACTCTTTTTCCAGGATCGTGGCATCTTCCTGCGGATTGAACAGGCACAGCGGATGATCGTTGACCGGGCTGCGTTCGCCGTTGGCGCTGAGGGTGTAGATGGGCACGCGCTGCATCAGCGCTTTCAGACGTTCCGCCAGCGAGGACTTGCCGCCGCCCACCGGGCCCAGCAGGTAAAGGATCTGTTTCTTCTCTTCCAGGCCCTGAGCGGCGTGTTTCAGGTAAGAGACGATCTGTTCGATGGCCTCTTCCATGCCGTAGAACTCTTCGAAGGCCGGATAGCGTGCGATCACGCGGTTGGAGAACAGGCGCGACAGGCGTGATTCTAGCGCAGTGTCGACCATCACAGGTTCACCGATAGCCATCAGCAGACGTTCGGCCGCGTTGGCATAGGCACTGCGATCTTGCCGGCAAATGGTAAGAAATTCCTGCAGTGTGAACTCTTCGTCCTTGGCAGCTTCGTAGCGCTGGCGATAGTGGTCAAATATGTTCATGATGCCCGTCCTTTCGTTATTAGCACAGGTTAAAGAGAGCGTGTGATAGTGTTCTGGCTCCCGAAAGATGAGAATACGCCTGAGTACAGCAACCCGTATGCCAACTTGGTGCGCTTATTATCGCGAGTTGCGCTGTATGCCACTGGGCCCAGGATAAATTCACCTTCTGATTTAAGCTTAGTTTGCTTGCCGGAAAATTTCCTGCCGTAGAAAAAGCTTTTTTTAAGTCATATCAATGACTCAGTTATTGCCGGGATAACCAAATGCCTTGTCTGGCGCGGCCTGCGGCATGAATCGTCATCGTTCCGCCATGATTAATTCATAATTCCGCTATAAGTTATTCGATCTTGGTCGTTTTCTATTGTAAAGATTAGGCGCGTAACTAAATTTTCACATAAACTATTGCGGCTATTAACCCTGTAATTTATGGAAAAAGAACCAGTGAAGATTTCAAAACTCAAAACGCTAGCAATTATCGCTTCCGCAATGGTTTGTGCGCAAAGTGCCCAGGCGGGAACCTGGTCACTGGGTGCTGCCGCGCTGGTTAGCCCGGACCCGTATCGCGGTTATCAGGATCGCGTTTATCCGGTGCCCGTCATCGACTATGAAGGTGACGACTTCTACTTCCGTACTCTGACCGCCGGTTACTACCTGTGGAAAGATCAAGAAAATCAGCTGAGCATCATGGGGTATTACACGCCATGGGGCTACCGTCCGGGCG
Organism: Serratia sp. TSA_130.1; assembly: GCF_052691795.1. NCBI lineage: Bacteria > Pseudomonadati > Pseudomonadota > Gammaproteobacteria > Enterobacterales > Yersiniaceae > Serratia > Serratia sp. TSA_130.1. Next base: position 295,305 of record NZ_JBQZFS010000001.1, on the reverse strand, counting down.
ACAGCGACGACGATCGCATGAAGCGTCTCGACAAGCGTCGCGGCACGCTGATGGCCGGCCTGGCCTATTCACACAACGCAGAGTGGGGCACCATTCGCACCACCTTCACCGGCGACACGCTGAACTACAGCAACGGGCTGGTGGGCGATGTGGCTTATCTGTACAAGTTTGATCTGGACGCGTTGACGCTGGTTCCGGGCGTAGGCGTGATGTGGAACAGCAAAAACCAGAACAAATATTACTATGGCGTCAGCGCCAATGAATCGCGCCGCAGCGGTCTGGACAGCTACACCCCGAGCGATAGCTGGGCGCCGTATCTCGAGCTGAGCGCCAATTACCAGATCAACAAGAGCTGGAACGCCTTCTTCCTCGGCCGCTATGTGAAGTTGTCGGATGAAGTGAAAGACAGCCCGATGGTGGATAAATCTTACACCGGTTTGCTGATGACGGGTGTGAGCTACACCTTCTAATCGCGCATTGCACGATAAGTGTGCATGGTGTGCATCAAAAAGGGGCGCGAGCGCCCCTTTTGCACATCCGTAGTGCGCTGACGCGCACGGGGTTTCAGGCCTTTTTACGGCTGCGGAAGGTCACACCCAAACGGGCGGGTTGTTCGCCGGCGGCGACCAGCGGTTTGCTGACGCGCCCGGTCTCAACGCAGACCATGGTCTTGTAACCGTCGTTCGGCATGTCTCCCATGCTGCAGGACAGCTCTACGCCGGGGTTCCAGGCGATAACGTCGCTCATATGATGGTGATGAACCTCGATGGTGCGTGCGAGCGCCGGATCGCGGATCAGGCTGAAGGCCTCCGGACGGGTATAGACGCGGTCAGTTTGGCCGACGAAGGTCACTTCGCCCGTCTGACGCGCTTCGACGCCGCCCGCCACCTTATCAATATAAGGTTCGCCCAGGCCCGCCACGCTGACCCGATCGATATCGCCAACCTGGAAGTAGCTGTGCAGCGCCGCCGTGGCTTGATAATCGCCGTGCGATTCCAGTTCGATCTCGCACTCTTCACCCAGCTTGAAGCGAGCAATCAGCGTGAAGGCGTGCGGCCACAGCTTGCGGGTCTGCTCATTGTCTTTCAGCGTAAAGGTCAGGATGACGCCGTTGTCATCTTCATCGTGCGCCGTCAGGCTCCAGGGCTGGTTGCGGGCGAACCCGTGGGAGGGTTGCGCCACCGGGCCGAACCACGGCCAGCAGATCGGCACGCCGCCGCGGATGGCCTTGCCTTTGGCGAAAGGCGTGTTGTTGCTGAGCCAAATCACCGGCTGCTCACCGCTGGGCTGCCAGGCCAGCAAATGGGCGCCCTGCAGCGCGACCGCCGCGCGCACTTTCGGGTGCGACACGACCACCACGCCCAGCTCATCGAGTTGGCGCTGGCTGATGTAAGGAGAAATCTGTTCGGAAACGGGCAGGGTGAAAATTTTCTCGTTCATTTCATAACCTATTGTTTGCCGGAAATAGAAATGGACCCTATTAGCTTTCGGGTCACAACCAGGCCCTCAGGCGCATGCTTAGACAGTGACTGAGGTGAGTGTGTGCAGCGAACAACGCTGTGACTCGAAAGATGACGGGTAAAAAAAGGGCGACAAAAAAATGTCGCCCTCATTATCAGCTTAACATCATGCCATTACTTGGAGATGTGAGCGATCAGATCCAGAACCTTGTTGGAGTAGCCGGTTTCGTTGTCGTACCAGGAAACCAGTTTCACGAAGTTGTCGTTCAGTGCGATACCGGCTTTGGCATCGAACACGGAAGTCAGCACTTCGCCGTTGAAGTCGGTGGAAACCACGTCGTCTTCAACATAGCCCAGAACGCCTTTCATAGAGCCTTCAGCGGCGTCTTTGATGGCTTTCTTGATTTCTTCGTAGGTAGCCGCTTTTTCCAGACGCACGGTCAGGTCAACAACGGACACGTTAGGGGTCGGTACGCGGAACGCCATGCCGGTCAGTTTGCCTTTCAGCTCTGGCAGAACCACGCCAACCGCTTTCGCTGCGCCGGTAGAAGAAGGGATGATGTTCTGGGATGCGCCGCGGCCGCCGCGCCAGTCTTTGTGAGACGGGCCATCAACGGTTTTCTGAGTCGCGGTGGTGGCGTGAACGGTGGTCATCAGGCCTTCAACGATACCGAAGTTGTCGTTGATGACTTTAGCCAGCGGCGCCAGGCAGTTGGTGGTGCAAGAGGCGTTGGACACGATGTCCTGGCCGGCATATTTGTCAAAGTTGGCGCCGCGAACGAACATTGGGGTCGCATCTTTGGATGGGCCAGTCAGAACCACTTTTTTAGCGCCGGCGGTGATGTGTTTACGTGCGGTTTCGTCGGTCAGGAAGATACCGGTCGCTTCAGCAACCACATCAACGCCCACTTCGTTCCACTTCAGGTTAGCCGGGTCTTTCTCTGCGGTAACACGGATGGTTTTGCCGTTAACAACCAGGTGGCCGTCTTTAACTTCTACCGTACCGTTGAAACGGCCGTGAGTAGAGTCATACTTCAGCATGTAAGCCATGTACTCTGCGTCCAACAGGTCGTTGATTGCAACGATCTCGATGTCAGAACGCTCTTGAGCAGCACGGAAAACAATGCGACCGATACGGCCAAAACCGTTGATACCTACTTTGATAGTCATATATTCCACCAGCTATTTGTTAGTGAATAAAAGGTTGGTTGTAAAATTACAAAAACCTTACCCAGCGTCAAGCGGAATCGTGTCAATACTTGCGGCAAGTCAAACCGGAAGGGTGGTTTTGCACGCTTATTGCACAGTCCATTTGCGCTCGGCCTCATCCGTTATATGGGGACAAGCCGCCAAGTATAAAGTCAGCATACGCAAGATGTGTGATCGCTATCACATATCATCGTGACGTGGCCTTTATGGGCTACAGTTTAGGCCAAAAACCCCTGCAGCGGTGTTAATTTTTTGTTATTATTAATCATTGTTTTCGTTGACATTATCCACATTCAGAGATAAGCACAAATGGCTAAAGAGACAACCCCCGCTCATCCGGTCACGGAACTGAATGAAATCCAACGTTATGTCACGCAACAGCGTGGCACCGAAGCGCCGTTTAGCGGCAAATTGCTGCATAACAAGCGTGAGGGCGTGTACCATTGTCTGTGCTGTAACCAGCCGCTGTTCTATTCCGAAACCAAATACGATTCCGGCTGCGGCTGGCCCAGCTTTTACGAGCCGGTTTCCGCCGATGCAATCCGTTATCTTGATGATAATTCACATAATATGCATCGTGTTGAAATCCGCTGTGGCCACTGCGACGCGCACCTGGGGCATGTATTCCCCGATGGCCCGCAGCCGACCGGTGACCGTTACTGCGTCAATTCCGCCTCGCTGAGTTTCACCGATGGCGAAAATGGCGATCAAACGGCCGGTTAAGCGGTAATTTAACCAACAAAATCGATTCAGCTAATTATTCTTCCGTAAGCGAGAAGGGCCCTGATGGACGTGAAAGATCTGATTGCGGCGATGACGCCCGAGATATACCAACGCCTGGTGCAGGCGGTTGAACTGGGCAAATGGCCGGACGGCGTGGCGCTGACGCCGGAGCAAAAGGAAAACAGCCTGCAGGCGGTGATGCTGTGGCAGTCGATGAACAACGTCGATCCGCAGCATATGAGCATCGGCACCGACGGGCAGATCGTGATGAAGAGCAAACAAGAGCTGAAGCAGCAGTTCGTTGCCGAGCCGCTGGTGAAACTCAAGCCGCAGTAAGGCTCCACCCCTAAAGCGGGGCGATGTCGCCATCGCCCCGTCGATTCAACGTTTCTCGCCCTTTATGCCCAGCGATTCCGCCAGCTGCTGCGCCAGCCGGTTGTTGTCGTCTGCGCCGTATTCCCAGAACATCGCACCGCCCAATCCCTGGCTTTTAATATAATCGGCCTTGATGGCCACCGAACGCGGGTTCTCGTACGAAATGGCGAACAGCGGCTTGCCTTCGGCGGATTGCAGCGTCAGGTATGGCACTTTGGCGTCGTCATCCCAGTGCTCGCGGAAACGCTGCTGCGGATCGTTGAGCAATTTGTTGACGATATCGCGGTATTTAAAATAAGTGTCTTTGCTGAGATCCAATCCCAGCGTGCGGAACAGGGCGATTTCTCGCGCGCTGAAGTAAGGCTGCGTCACCGGATGGTTGGCGGCATCCGGTTTGTCCCAGTCGATGCCCGCCTCGGTCGCCCGTTTCGGTACCCGGCCGTAGAAACCGATACCCAGGTTCATCTGCGCCGGTTTCAGACCGGCGGCCAGATAATGCTTTACCACGTTATCGGCGCTGTAGCGATCGGCGGCGGCTACGGTTGGCCAACGCGTTGAATCGTACAGGTTGGCATTGAAGTACTGCGTGCCGTAAGCCATGTCGTAGGTCATCAGATTGATGTAATTGAGGTAGGGCGCAATATTTTTTACATCGACCCATTCACGTGGGCTTTTGACGTTGGCGCCAACGGCGATGGTCAACAGTTTGCCTTTACCCAGCGTCTGATGAAGCTCTTTCAGCAGCAGGGTGAAGTTGTCGCGGTCTGCCGGTTGGCTTTCCACCAAACCCCATGCGCCGTTTACCGGGTATTCCCAGTCCAGATCGATCCCATCCAGCCGGTACTGTTCGATCACCTGCAACGCGGAGCGAATGAAAATCGCCCGGTTTTCCGCGGTGGCGGCGGCGCCGGAGAAACCGCGTGCGCCCCAGCCTCCGACCGACAACAGCACTTTCAGCTCGGGGTTCTGTTTGCGCAGCACCGGCAGACGTTGCAGATCGGCCGTGACTTTCGGTGACAGGTAGATCTGGTGGCGGCGAGCAGGGTCTTTCAGCGCCGCATTGGTTTCGTCTTTCTCGTCGTTGTAGATCAGGCCAAACGAATAGTTGAGGTGGGTGATTTGCGTCACGTCCAGCTTGTCGATGTCACCACCGGGGCCGGCGGTGACGTCGCCGCCGCCGTTGAAGTAGCCGACGGAGAGATAGGCCGCCTGAGCCGCGCCGGTACCGGCGATAGCCAACTGCACCGCTGCCAGCAAAGGCAGCAGTTTTCGGGTTATTTTCATGTTTGTCTCCTTGGGATCGGCAAGGCCGACCGTACCGCCAGTAGCGGTCACAATAAAGCCGGGCTCAGCGGGCCCCGGATGCGTATAACCGATTGACGCCAAAAGCGTCGCTGCCATAACAGCAAAAGCGCCTGCCGGTCACAAGCGGCTGGAGGAGAAGAAGAACAGCATTGTGAGCGGCGTCGATATTTTCGCCGCCGCCCAGAGAGGGCGCCGATAGCGCCCGGCAGGATTTAATTGGCGAGAAATTGTGACAGGGTAACCAGTTGAGCGCCGGCGCGCGCCATCTCCTGCAGCGCCCGCTCACTGTCGTCCGGCTGCAGATTCACGCCGCGGCAGCCGTCGACGATCACCTGCGTCGGATAGCCGGCAGCCAGCGCATCCAGCACGCTGAACTTCACGCAGTAGTCGGTCGCCAGGCCCATGACAGCCAACCGCCGGACGCCCTGCGATTGCAGCCAGCCGTGGAGTTCGGTTTGCGCACGGTGGCCGTTATCGAAGAACGCGCTGTAGCTGTCGATGTTCGTATCTTGCCCTTTGCGAAAGACGGCATTGATGTGTTGCCGCTGTAACTGGGGATGAAAATCGGCGCCGAGGCTCCCTTGTACGCAGTGCACCGGCCACCATACCTGCGGCAGGCCTTCCAGCTCACCGAGGGTGCCGACCTGCGCATCGGAGTTCACCGCAAAGCTGCGGTGATTGGCGGGATGCCAGTCCTGGCTGGCCACCACCGGTTCGCCGCGCGCCAGGCAGGCGGCGATCGCCTGATTGGCGACCGGGATGACGGCGTCGCCCTCCGCGACCGCCAGCGCGCCGCCGGGGCAGAAGTCGTTTTGCAGATCGATCAACAACAGGGCCGTTTTCATCGCCGCTCCAGAGTTCAGTCGATTAACCGTTGATGCTCAGCTCGCCGCGCAGATCTTGCTGCATCAGGGCGCGGATTTGTTCCGGCGTCAGCGGCTGGCTCAACAGATAGTGCAGCTTGGTCAGAGCGGCTTCCACCGTCATGTCGAAACCGCTTATCACCCCGGCGTGCGCCAGCGCGTTGCCGGTGGCGTAGCCTTCCATATTGACGCGCCCGGAGATGCACTGCGTCAGGTTGACCACTACGATGCCGCGTTCGGAAGCCGCGCGCAACTCGTCGATCAGCTCGGCCTTCTGCGGCGCGTTGCCGACGCCGTAGGAGCGTAAGATCAGCGCCTTGACCGGCTGCAGCAGGAAGTTGCGCACCACCGCGCCGGAAATGCCCGGATAGATGGTGACGACGCCGATCGGTTGCGGCGTGATGTCATGTACCTGCAGCGCGCCGTTGCAAACCGGGCTGTCGATGCCGTGCTGGCGACGAATGTGGATACCGGCTTCCAGCAGCGGCGGCAGATTCGGGGAGGCGAAGGCGTCGAAGCCGTCGGCGTGCGCTTTGGTGGTGCGGTTGCCGCGGAACAGCTTGTTGTTGAAGAACAGGCTGACTTCGTTCACCGGATGGTTGGCCGCCAGATACAGTGCATTCAGCAGATTGGTTTGGCCATCGGAGCGCAGCTCCGCCAGCGGAATCTGCGAGCCGGTGACGATCACCGGTTTGGCCAGGTTCTCCAGCATGAAGGAGAGCGCCGAGGCGGTGAACGCCATGGTATCGGTGCCGTGCAGGATCACGAAGCCGTCGTAGCGATCGTAGTTCTGTTTGATGTCGTCGGCGATGTGCTGCCAGTCTTCCGGCGTCATGTCCGAGGAATCGATGAGCGGCGCGTATTCATGAATGGTGAAATCCGGCATCTCCGGCCGATGGAATTCCGGCATCAGCGCCAGCTGACGCTGCAGGTGGCCGGAAACCGGAATATAGCCGTGCTCGGAACGCTGCATGCCGATGGTGCCGCCGGTGTAGGCGACGTAAATGGATTTCTTTTGCATGGTTATGATTTTAACAAAGATAAGATGGGCTGAATTATAGGGACATGGCGGCAGAAAAAAAGCCCGGCGGAGGCCGGGCTGCAGAATTATTTGTTAGCGGACTTCTCCGCAGGTCAGACAGATCGCGTAGCGGTTCTGCGGATCGTTCAAGTTATTGAACAAACCCGGCTGCTCTTTCACCGCATTGGCGACCGAGGCCAGCGGGGCAGGCAGCATGGCCTGAATCGCCGCCGGCAGCATGGCGTGAATGGAAACGCCGAACTGGCTGAGCACCATATCGCTCAGGCTCGGGGTGTCGACGAACCAGTCGAGCTGCCACTGTTGCAGTTTCGCCAGCTCAGCGGCTTTCTTCACCGCGTCGTCGAAATCGCCCAACTGATCGACCAGGCCGTTGGCCTTGGCGTCGCTGCCGAGCCACACGTGGCCCTGCGCGATTTGGTCAACCTGCTGCGGGGTCATCTTGCGTGATTTGGCGACCAGATCGAGGAAGTTCTTATACCCGTTTTCGATATTCAGCTGCATCATCTGCGAGAACTCCTGCGGCAACGCCTTGGTGACCGCGATATCGGCCAGCGGGGATGTCGCTACGCCGTCGGTGTGCACGCCCAGCGTATCCAGGGTTTTCTCGTAGGTATTGATGATGCCAAAAATACCGATGGAGCCGGTCAGCGTGCTCGGGCTGGCGATGATGTAGTCGGCCGGCGTCGAGACCCAGTAACCGCCCGACGCGGCCATGCCGCCCATCGACACCACCACCGGTTTGCCGGCGGCGCGCACGGCGGCCAGCTCGGAGCGGATCACTTCGGACGCGCTGACGCTGCCGCCAGGGCTATTGACGCGGAACACCACGGCTTTGACGGCCGGATCCAGACGGGCCTGACGCAGCTCGGCGGCGGTGGTGTCGCCCCCGACGTTGCCCGGCGTCTGCGGGCCGTCCATGATGGCGCCGTTGGCGAACACCACGGCGATCTTGCCACCCTGGTTGGCGTCCGGCTTCGGCTGGTAGTCGTAGATGCTGATGGCGTTAAAATCGTTCGCCTGTTTGTCCCAGCCGAAGGTTTTGACCAGCTGATTTTCGATCGCGGTGCGCGACGCCAGCTCGTCCACCAGCTTATTGTCCAGCGCATAGCGGGCGGTGTCGCCGCCTGCCGCCTGCAGGCCGCTCAGCACGCCGGCGGCGCCGGGGAACAGCTGCTGCGGCGTCAGCTGCCGGTTGGCCGCCACGGTTTCCAGATAGTTCTGCCACAGGCCGCCAATCCAGCGGCTGTCCGCTTCGCGCGCCGCCGGGGACATGTCGTCGCGGATCAGCGGTTCGACCGCCGATTTATAGGTGCCGACGCGGAAGATATTGGTGGTGACCTTGAGCATGTCCAGCAACGACTTGTAATACAGGTTGTTGGTGGCGAAACCGTGCAGATCGACCGCGCCCTGCGGCGAGAGGTAGACCTTGTTGGCGTAGCTGGCCAGGTAGTATTGCGTTTGATTGTAACTGTCGCCGATGGCGAAGATCGGTTTGCCGCTGTCGCGGAACTCGCGCAGCGCTTTGCCGATATAGCGCAGCGAGGGCTGATCGGCGCCGGCGAAGTCATTTAGCTGCAACACCATGCCGGTAATGTTTTTGTCGTCTTTGGCCTTGCGGATGCTGTCCACCACGTCGAACAGCGAATTCTCCTGCAGGCGGCTGCTGGAGGCGCCCAACAGTTCACGCCCCCATTGCCGCACTCGGTTGTTTACCGAAGGCTGATCGACCACCACACCGCTTAAATCGACCAACAGCGCGCCGCGCGCCGGGGCCGTCGAGGTGGAGGAACTTTGGAAGGACAGATAGATGCCGACCCCAACCAGGATCAGCAGGACCAGGAACAGGTTAAGGATCAGTTCCCTGATAAAATTCAGCAGACGCCATGTCCACCGGAAAATGCCGGCAATAATTTGCCACAATGTGCGCATGTGCTCTCCAACAAGAGTCGAGAATGTTCCGCTATCCTAATGAGCGGCCGGGTAAATGTCAGCTTTAAATCGTGGCACACAGACGCTATCGCCGAGGCTGTAACTCGCCGTTTAGCTATGTTAACGTGGCCGGAATGAAAATTGTTATCAGGAGTTTACGATGGATGCTCTGGATCTTTTATTGAATCGTCGCTCGGCTTCGCGCCTGGCGGAACCGGCGCCGGCGGGGGAAGTGCGCCAAAACATCATCAACGCGGGCCTGCGTGCGCCCGATCACGGCGCGCTGCAGCCGTGGCGTTTCGTGATGATCGAGAATCAGGGCCTGGAGCGTTTCAGTCAGCTGCTGCAGGCGGTGGCGAAGCAGGATCAGTTGGATGAAGCGGCGATCGAAAAAGCCACCAAGGCGCCGTTCCGCGCACCGCTGATCATCACCGTCATCGCGCATTGCACTGAAGAGACCAAGGTGCCGCGCTGGGAGCAGGTGGTTTCCGCCGGTTGCGCCGTGCAGGCGATGCAGATGGCGGCGCTGGCGCAGGGTTTTAACGGCATCTGGCGCACCGGCGCCTGGACCGAGCATGCGCTGGTGCGTGAAGCCTTCGGTTGCCGCGAGCAGGACGAGATCGTCGGTTTCCTCTATCTGGGCACGCCGCAGCTGAAGACCGCCACTAAAGTGACGCCGCCGGACAGCACGCCTTTCGTCAGCTATTTCTAAGTATTATCCGACGGGGCGCGGCGAAAATGCGCCAAACCCCGCAAAATTGCATGGTTTCTGAGCAGGCCGTTCGCTTATCGGCGGCCCGCTCTTATCAATCCCCTCGGCAAGCGCTACCCTATGTTATCTTGAGTGCCGTTATCGAAGGGAGTGGACTATGACATCGCCAGCGATCCGTTTAACCCAGTACAGCCATGGCGCTGGCTGCGGCTGCAAAATCTCACCGAAAGTTCTCGAAACCATCCTGCACAGCGAGCGGGAGAAATTTGTCGATCCGCGTCTGTTGGTCGGCAATGAAACCCGCGACGACGCGGCGGTATATGACATCGGCAACGGCGTCGGCATTATCAGCACCACCGACTTCTTCATGCCGATCGTCGACGATCCGTTCGATTTCGGCCGCATCGCCGCCGCCAACGCCATCAGCGATGTGTACGCCATGGGCGGCAAACCGATCATGGCGATCGCCATTCTCGGCTGGCCGATCGCCAAACTGCCGCCGGAGGTGGCGCAACAGGTGATCGACGGTGGGCGTTTCGCCTGCCAGCAGGCGGGGATCGCGCTGGCCGGCGGCCACTCCATCGATGCGCCTGAACCTATCTTCGGCCTGGCGGTCACCGGCGTGGTCAATACCGAGCGGGTGAAGAAGAACAGCGCCGCGCGGGCCGGGGCTAAACTCTATCTGACCAAGCCGCTGGGCATCGGCGTGCTGACGACCGCCGAGAAGCAAAGCAAGCTGCGCCCCGAGCATCATGGGCTGGCGACGGACGTGATGTGCCGCCTTAACAAGCCGGGCGCCGACTTTGCTGAGGTGGCGGGCGTCACGGCGATGACCGACATCACCGGTTTTGGCCTGCTGGGCCACCTGAGCGAGGTATGTCAGGGTTCCGGCCTGCAGGCGACGGTCTGGTTCGATCGGGTGCCGAAGCTGCCGGACGTCGAGGCGTATATTGCCGAGGGCTGCGTGCCGGGCGGTACCGGGCGCAACTTCGGCAGCTATGGCCATCTGGTGGGCGAGATGAGCGATCTGCAGCGCCAGTTGCTGTGCGATCCTCAGACCTCCGGCGGTTTGCTGTTGGCGGTATTGCCGGAGGCGGAAGCGCAGGTGCTGGCGATTGCCGAACAGCATGGCATTACGCTCAACGCCATCGGCGAGCTGCATGTGGCATCGGCCGATAAGCCGCTGATCGAGGTCGTGTAGTGTCCAACATGCAAGGAAGGCCGGACAGCGACAATTACCAACGCATTTTCCTGCAGGACGTGCCGCTGATTGACGTGCGCGCGCCGATCGAGTTTCAGCAGGGCGCCTTCGCTCAGGCGCTGAACCTGCCGCTGATGATCGACAGCGAGCGGCAGGCGGTGGGCACCTGCTATAAACAGCATGGGCAGCAAGCGGCGATAGCGCTCGGCCACAGTCTGGTGAACGGCAAACTGCGCGAACAGCGCACCGCCGCCTGGTTGGTGGCCTGTGCGCAGCGGCCCGAAGGCTATCTCTATTGCTTCCGCGGCGGTCTGCGCTCACAGCTGGTGCAGCAATGGCTGCATGAGGCCGGCGTCGAGTACCCGCGGATCATTGGCGGTTATAAGGCGCTGCGCAATTATTTGCTCGGCGTGCTGGCGCAAAGCGCGGCATTGCCGATGGCCCTGGTGGGCGGCAATACCGGCAGCGGCAAGACGTTGCTGGTCAACGAATTGGCCGACGGCGTCGATCTGGAAGGCGCGGCGCGCCATCGCGGTTCATCTTTTGGTCGAACGCTGGCGGGCCAGAGCTCGCAGATCGATTTTGAGAATCGTCTGGCTGTGTTATTGCTGAAAAAACAGCATGGTGGCAGCCGCCGTTGGGTGCTGGAAGACGAAGGGCGGATCATCGGCAGCAACAATTTGCCGCTGCCGTTGTTCAATGGGATGCAGCAGGCGCCGGTGGCGGTGATCGACGATCCGTTCGACATTCGCCTGGCGCGTTTGCAGGCGGAATATATCGACGGCATGCGCGAACAGTTCGAACAGGCCTATGGCATGGAAGAGGGCTGGCGACAGTACGACGACTATCTGCACCACGGCCTGTTCGCCATACGCCGCCGCCTGGGGCTGGAACGCTTCCAGCAGCTGACGCAACGACTGGAAGCGGCGCTGCGGACACAGCGGCTCAGCGGCCAGGGCGAGGCGCACCGCGAGTGGCTGGCGCCCCTGTTGCAGCAGTACTACGATCCGATGTATTGCTATCAGTTGGAAAAGAAAGCCCAGCGGATTGTCTTCCGTGGGAACTATGCAGAAGTAAGAGAATTCTTGATGACGTTCAGCCAGAAAAACGGTGAATAATGCGACTGTTCATAGCCGAGAAACCGAGTTTGGCGCGCGCCATTGCCGACGTATTGCCCAAGCCGCATCGCCGCGGCGACGGGTATATCGCCTGCGGCAACAACGATGTGGTGACCTGGTGCGTCGGCCACCTGTTGGAGCAGGCTCAGCCTGACGCTTATGACAGCCGCTATGCGCGCTGGTCGTTGGCGGATCTGCCGATCATTCCCGAAAAATGGCGGTTGCAGCCGCGGCCGTCGGTCAGTAAACAGCTCAACGCCATTAAAAAGTTGCTGCTTGAAGCCGATGAAGTGGTTCACGCCGGCGACCCGGATCGCGAAGGGCAACTGCTGGTGGATGAGGTGCTGGACTACCTGGATCTGACGCCGGAAAAACGCCAGAACGTGCGCCGCTGTCTGATCAACGATCTCAACCCGCAGGCGGTGGAGCGCGCGGTTGAACGCCTGCGCGACAACCGTGACTTCATCCCGCTGTGCGTGTCCGCCCTTGCGCGCTCACGCGCCGACTGGCTGTACGGCATCAATATGACCCGCGCTTATACGCTGCTGGGCCGCAACGCCGGTTATGACGGCGTGTTGTCCGTGGGCAGGGTGCAGACGCCGGTGCTGGGGTTGGTGGTGCGGCGCGATGAAGAGATCGAAAACTTCGTGCCGAAAGACTTCTTTGAGGTCAAGGCGCACATCGTTACGCCGAAAGAAGAGCGTTTCGTGGCGCTGTGGCAGCCCAGCGAGTCGTGCGAGCCTTATCAGGACGAAGAGGGGCGCTTGCTGCACCGGCCGTTGGCGGAGCACGTGGTCAAGCGCATCGAGGGCCAGCCGGCGCTGGTCACGTCCTATAACGATAAACGGGAATCAGATACCGCGCCGCTGCCGTTTTCGCTCTCCACGCTGCAAATCGAAGCGGCCCGGCGTTATAACCTCAGCGCCCAACAGGTGCTGGACGTTTGCCAGCGGTTGTATGAAACCCATAAATTGATCACCTATCCGCGTTCCGACTGCCGCTACCTGCCGGAAGAACATTTCGCCGGCCGCCACGCGGTGCTGAACGCCATCAGCGTGCACCAGCCTGAACTGTACCCGCAGCCGGTGATCGACAGCGATCGCCGCAACCGTTGCTGGGACGATAAAAAAGTCGATGCGCACCACGCTATCATTCCCACCGCCCGTGCCGGCAAGATTAATCTGACGCAGGATGAACGGAACGTGTATGGGCTGGTGGCGCGCCAGTATCTGATGCAGTTTTGTCCGGATGCGGTATTCCGCAAATGCGTGATTGAGCTGGATATCGCCGGCGGCAAATTTATCGCCAAGGCGCGTTTCCTGGCAGAAGCCGGTTGGCGTACGCTGCTGGGCAGCAAGGAGCGCGACGAAGAAAACGAAGGCGCACCGCTGCCGGTGGTGGCTAAAGATGATGAGCTGCTGTGTGAGCGCGGTGAGGTGGTGGAGCGCCAGACGCAGCCCCCGCGGCCGTTTACCGACGCCAGTCTGTTGTCGGCCATGACCGGTATCGCGCGCTTCGTACAAGATAAAGCGCTAAAGAAAATCCTGCGGGCGACCGATGGTTTAGGTACGGAAGCGACGCGAGCGGGGATCATCGAATTGCTGTTCAAACGGGCGTTTCTGTACAAGAAGGGACGCTATATTCACTCCAGCGAAACCGGGCGCGCGTTGATTCACTCGCTGCCGGATCTTGCTGCGCGTCCTGATATGACGGCAAACTGGGAGGCAACGCTGACGCAAATCAGCGAGAAATCCTGCCGTTATCAGGACTTTATGCAGCCGTTGGTCGGCACGCTGCAAGAGCTGATTTATCAGGCCAAGCAGAGCCGGGCGAGCATGGCGTTCCGTGGGTTGCCGCCGCCGCCTTCCAGCGGAGGCAAAAAACGCAGGAAAAGCGCCGGCAAGGCGCAGGAGAAGAGTGAATGAAGCACGGACTCAATGGGGTGCTGGCTGCCGCTGCCCTGGCCTACTGCGGCCTGGCGGCCGCCAACCGGGGCGATGTGGACGTGGTGTTGCCGGTTTCGCCGGAGATTTGGGGGACGGCGAAAAACGGCGCCAATTCGCCACCGGCGCAACCCTGCAACCGCTGTTGCGTCTACCAGAATCAAAACTATTCCGAAGGCGCGGTGCTCAAAGTCGAAGGAGAAGTGCTGCAGTGCGTGCGTGAGCCTAACACCATCGGCACCAACCCCTTGATTTGGGTGCGATTGAAGAAGTGACCATGTAACCTATCGCCGCGCTCAGCGTGCATCGCCTTGCGCGGCGATATAGTCCGCCAGCAGTGGAACGTCGGCCGGGGCCAGGGTATATTCCTGCGCCTGTTGCGGCGTGACCCACACCAGCGCTGAGTGACAATGCAGCTGCAATTCACCGGAGAACTCCGCGACTCGCCAGGCGTGTAGCCGGATGAGGCGTTCGCCTTGCTGCCACTGATTGCAGCCCACATAGTTGCCGATACGGGCGCAAATCCCCAATTCTTCATCCAGTTCGCGCGCCAGCGCCTGCGGTTGGCTTTCACCCGGCTCAACTTTGCCGCCGGGAAACTCCCACAGACCGGCCTGATCGCTGTCTGCGCCGCGCTGGGCCAGCAAAATGCGGCCATTTTTTTCCAGAATGGCGGCTACCACGTCGATAATTTTCATTGGCTTCACAGAGTAAAACCCCGGCGGACGCCGGGGTGATGGGGTTACAGCGTAAATTCCGCCCAGACCGGCGCATGGTCGGAAGGTTTCTCCATGCCGCGGGTTTGGTAATCGATGCCGGTGGCGATGCAGCGCGAAGCCAGCGGGGTGCTGGCCAGCAGCAGATCGATACGCAGGCCGCGGTTGTCGTCGAACCCTTTGGAGCGGTAGTCGAACCATGAGAACTCGTCGTTGCGCCCCGGGTTGGCGTGGCGGTAGGTATCGACCAGGCCCCAGTTCAGCAGGCGATCCATCCATTCGCGCTCTTCCGGCAGGAAGGAGCATTTACCGGTGCGCAGCCAGCGTTTGCGGTTGTCTTCGCCGATGCCGATATCGTAATCGCTGGGGCTGATATTCATGTCGCCCATGATCAGCACCGGGGATTCCGCCGACAGCTGCTGCTCCAGGTAGTTTTGCAGATCCTGATAAAAGCGTGTTTTAGCCGGGAATTTGATCGGGTGGTCGCGGCTTTCACCTTGCGGGAAGTAGCCGTTGATCACCGTCAGCGTGCCCTGCGGCGTAGCCAGATCGGCCATGATGATGCGACGCTGCGCGTCTTCTTCATCGGTCGGGAAGCCGCGGCGCACGGCCAGGGGCTCCGCTTTGGTCAGCAGCGCCACGCCGTAATGGCCTTTTTGCCCGTGATAGAACACGTGATAGCCGTGCTGGCTGACTTCTTCCAATGGGAACATGTCATCGTGAACTTTGGTTTCCTGCAGACCGATCACGTCGGGCTGGTGCTGTTCGATAATTGCCGCCAGCTGATGCGGACGCGCGCGCAGTCCATTGATATTAAAAGAGACAAACTTCATGAGCGGTGCCGTTTTCACGAGAAAAATGTGCTGTGATAGTAGCAGAGTTTGGCGGGAAATGTAACGCAGACAGCGGCGAGCCCGCTGACTGCGCAGCCGGCATTATTTCGCCCAGCGGTCGTAATTTTTGGGTTGATAGTCGTCAAACTGTTGCAGCAGCGTTTGCGCCGATTCGCTGATGTGCAGCGTACCGAGATAGTCGTGGCGCATGAAGCCCTGATCGGCGACGTGTTCGAGGAACTGGCTCAGTGGGCGGTAGAAACCGTTGACGTTCAGCAGGCCGACCGGTTTGTTGTGATACCCGATTTGCCCCCAGGTCCAGATTTCAAACAGCTCTTCCAGCGTGCCGATGCCGCCGGGCAGGGCGATAAAACTGTCCGCCAGCGCCGCCATACGGGCTTTGCGCGTATGCATGTCTGGCACCACTTCCAATTCAGTCAGGCCGCGATGCGCCGTTTCCGCTTCAACCAGGCGCTCGGGGATAATGCCGACAGCTTCACCGCCCGCCGCCAACACCGCGTCCGCCACAATCCCCATCAGTCCTTTTTTGCCGCCGCCGTAGATTAAACGGCGTCCCTGTGCGGCCAGCAATTGCCCCAGTTGGCGAGCCTGCTCGGCATAAGCGGGATTGACGCCTTCGCTGGCGCCACAAAAAACGCAAATATTGTTTCGCATCCACCTGTTCCTTACTGCACTAAAGAAGCCAGTGGTATAGCGAATTGTCGGCCGGAGTTCAAGTTACGGGCGAAGGAGAGAAATAAAACGTCTGGATGAAAGCGGTTAATAAGGGGGAGATAACTTGATTTATTGATACGAGAACATTGGATGCAACGTGTTGGATGCGATGTGCTTTAAGTGGGTTTTGGGATTTTCTGTAAGAAATGGTGGTGGGGGAAGGATTCGAACCTTCGAAGTCTGTGACGGCAGATTTACAGTCTGCTCCCTTTGGCCGCTCGGGAACCCCACCATGGTATTCATGGATTTACAAATTGTTGCTCTGGTTTTATCCAGAAGAAACCTGGCCGGTTTCTTTACTGCGTCTTCGCTCCTGGCGGAGAGAAGATGGTGGTGGGGGAAGGATTCGAACCTTCGAAGTCAGTGACGGCAGATTTACAGTCTGCTCCCTTTGGCCGCTCGGGAACCCCACCATATACATGGCTATTTAACTGGCCTTGCTTGCGAGAGCGCTGTCTCGGTAAGCGGGGCGCATCATATCAAATGAAGCGGATGTGTAAAGCATTGAAATGCAGAAAATGAATCGTTTGCCGTTTTTTTATTCTTGGCGGTGCATCCCTGAACGAAATGCACCGATTTATTGAGCGATTACAGAATAACGGTGCGATTGCCGTAGACGAAGACGCGTTGCGCCAACACCTGATACAGGGCTCGGCTGAGCACGTTTTTCTCTACGTCGCGGCCGGCGCGCATCATATCCTCGGCGGAATAGGTGTGATCGACGTGGATCACGTCCTGCATGATGATCGGGCCTTCGTCGAGATTGTCGTTAACGTAGTGAGCCGTGGCGCCGATGATTTTCACGCCGCGTTCGTAGGCCTGGTGATAAGGCCGCGCGCCGATAAACGCCGGCAGGAACGAATGGTGAATGTTGATCACCTGATTCGGATAATGTTGCACGAAGGCCGGCGTCAGCACGCGCATATATTTGGCCAACACCACGTAATCCGGCTGATATTGATCGATCTTGGCCGTCATTTCGCGGTCGTGCTGTTCGCGCGTCAATCCTTCGTGGCTCACCAGATGGAAAGGAATATCGAAACGCTCCACCAGCGTTTGCAGCGTGTCGTGGTTGCCGATTACGGCGGCGATCTCAACGTCGAGGCCGCCATAGGCGCTTTTCATCAACAGATCGCCCAGGCAGTGTGCCTCTTTGGTGACCAGCACCACGATGCGCCGACGTCCGGTGCTGTGCAACTCACGCAGCGAACCTTCCGGCAGCGCGCTGTCCAGATCGGCCAGCAGCGTGTTGTCGTTGAAAATGCCTTCCAGCTCGGTGCGCATGAAGAAACGCCCGGTGCGGTGATCGACGAACTCATTATTCTGGACGATATTGAGCTCGTGTTTGTAACAGATGTTGGTGATCTTGGCGATCAGCCCTTTGGCGTCCGGGCAGATGGTGCGTAACACTTTTCGTTGTACATTTTGGTGTGGCATGGGTTTGAGGATCCTGTCTGATACTGAACGGCCTGTCTGCGCAGGCGTTAACGTGAAGCGCCGGCCGGCTAGCGCCCGCAGCACTTCTTATATTTTTTCCCTGAGCCGCAGGGACATATCGCATTTCGGCCGGGCCGGGGTTTGCTGCCGTCGATATAATACCAACGTTGATCGCGACGAAGGAAGCGTGAGCGCTCATGCATCGCCTGGGGCTCGCCGCTTTCGCCATCGGTGAAGCGGGCGATGAATTCGACGAAGCCTTCGTCCGGCTCATGGCCGGTTTGCTCCTCGACGATCGTCAAGCCCAGCCATTCGGTGTTTTTGAAACTGTCGACGATCGCATTGCGCCATGCTTCGGCACCGCAGTCGGGGTGCCAGGTGGCGATCAGATAGTCGACGTTATGATTCACGTAGGCGGTGAAGCGTGAACGCATCAGTTGGCCGGGCGTCGGCGCCGGCTGACTGCCGCTGATAAAAGGGGCGCAGCACGCGTTATACGCCAGTCCGCTGCCGCATGGGCATGATTCGGGCAAAATAACTCCTGAGAAAACGAGGCTGAAAATGAATTTAGCGCATATGTTACCTAACAATATTCGTCAGTGACAATCTACCCTGAAAGCAGAGAACACCTTTTACCGAGAGGATGGCGCTATGCGGCAAATCAAGATCGGACTGGCGCTGGGAGCGGGCTCGGCTAAAGGCTGGGCGCACATCGGCGTGATCAATGCGTTAAAGAAACTGGGGATTGAGGTCGATATCGTTGCCGGCTGTTCTGTCGGCGCGTTGGTGGGGGCGGCATTCGCCAGTCACCGTTTGCCGGTGATGGAGCAGTGGGTGCGGTCGTTCAGCTATTGGGACGTCATTCGTCTGATGGATTTTTCCTGGCAGCGCGGCGGTTTGTTGCGCGGCGATCGGGTGTTCACTGCCGTCGGGCAACTGTTGAAGATCAATGATATTGCCGAATGTGCGCTGAAGTTCGGCGCCGTGACGACCAATCTCAGCACCGGCCGCGAACTGTGGCTGACCGAAGGCGATATTCATCAGGCGGTGCGCGCTTCTTGCAGCATGCCAGGCCTATTGGCGCCAGTGTGGGCCGACGGTTATTGGCTGGTGGACGGCGCAGTGGTTAATCCGGTACCGGTGTCGCTCTGCCGGGCGCTGGGCGCCGATATTGTCATTGCGGTCGATCTGCAGCATGACGCGCATTTGATGCAGCAGGATCTGTTCTCGATACGCGGCGAGGACGAAAGCCCGGACGATACGCCTGCGGAGACCTGGCGCGGGCGCCTGCGGGAGCGCGTCGGCAGAATGCGCAAGCGCAAACCGACGACGGCGCCGACGGCGATGGAGATTATGAGCACATCGATTCAAATGCTGGAAAATCGCCTGAAGCGCAACCGGATGGCGAGCGATCCGCCGGACGTTTTGATCCAGCCTTTTTGCCCGCAGATCTCAACGCTGGATTTCCACCGCGCCGATGAAGCGATCGAGGCGGGGTTGCTGGCGGTTGAAAAACAACTGGATCGGTTGTTGCCGTTGATAAAAAATAGATAATTCTCGGTTCTTGGTTGGCAATGCGCGGTTGGTCTGTTTCAGACGAGCATAAGTGACCTTTTTGAGCCACTATTACACTATGGAAAGGGACGAGGCTCGGCTGATGGCATTACCACTCACTCACAAGCGTATCTTGATCGTTGAGGACGAACAGGTTTTTCGTTCCGTGCTGGTCGGTTATCTGACCTCGCTGGGCGCTGAAACCGGCGAGGCGACCAACGGTTTACAGGCGCTGAGTGCCGTCGATGACTTCAAGCCGGATCTGATTCTGTGCGATCTCGCGATGCCGGAAATGGGCGGCATCGAATTCGTTGAACACCTGCGTCTGCAGGGGCTGCAGATCCCGGTGCTGGTGATCTCGGCTACCGACAAGATGGCGGACATCGCCAAGGTGCTGCGTTTGGGCGTACAAGATGTGCTGCTGAAGCCGCTGACCGATCTCAATCGCCTGCGTGAGGCGGTGCTGGCGTGTTTATACCCCAATATGTTTACCTCCCAGGCGATTGAAGAGGTTGAGCTGTTTCAGGATTGGGACGCGCTGAGCAAGAATCCTTCCGAAGCCGTCAAACTGCTTAAGCAATTGCAGCCGCCGGTGCAGCAAACCATTGCGCATTGCCGGATCAACTATCGCCAGTTAACCACGGGCGAAAATCCCGGGCTGGTGCTGGATATCGCGGCATTGTCAGAAAAAGACCTGGCGTTCTATTGCCTGGACGTCACGCGCGCCGGTGATAATGGCGTATTGGCGGCGCTGCTGTTACGCGCATTATTTAATGGGTTGCTGCAAGACCATCTGGCTAATCAACAACATCGCCTGCCGCAAATGTCGGCATTGTTAAAGCAGGTTAATCAATTATTGCGGCAGGGGAAATTAGACGGTCAATTCCCGCTGTTGCTGGGATATTATCACGCCGAAAATAAAAACCTGATTCTGGTTTCCGCCGGGCTGCATGCCAACGTCAATACCGGCGACAATCAAATTCAGCTGAGCAACGGCGTGCCGCTGGGCACGCTGGGCGCCACCTACATGAACCAGATCAGTCAACGCTGTACGGCCTGGCAATGTCAGGTATGGGGCAGCGGTGGCCGATTGCGGCTGATGCTCAGCGCTGAATAATAGACGTTGATCGGCGATATCTTAAGCTATTCACTTATCGGTAATTAAACCGTTTATTTTTTCTCCCGATTATCAGAACGGGTAATAGTCCTAAATGTTTTCTATTTGTGTTCTGGTTAATGCCAGGCGCGCATAAGCTGGTATACTCCGAAGGTTTTTTTATATCGAGCCCAAGCTCATAAAATGAGCGCTTCAGCTTTAAGAGAGGAAATAATGCCTGCTGTAAATCGCAAAGTCAGAAAAGCCGTGATCCCGGTTGCAGGCTTGGGTACGCGGATGTTGCCGGCCACCAAAGCCATTCCGAAAGAAATGCTGCCGCTGGTTGATAAACCGCTGATCCAATACGTCGTCAATGAGTGCATTGCAGCAGGGATTAACGAGATTGTGCTGGTCACCCACTCCTCCAAGAACTCGATCGAAAACCATTTTGATACCAGTTTCGAACTGGAAGCGATGCTGGAAAAACGCGTCAAGCGTCAACTGCTCGATGAAGTGCAGTCAATCTGCCCGAAGGGCGTTACCGTGATGCAAGTCCGCCAGGGGAATGCCAAAGGCTTGGGGCATGCGATTATGTGCGCCTACCCGATGGTGGGCGATGAGCCGGTCGCGGTGGTGTTGCCGGACGTGATCCTTGACGAATACAGCGCCGATCCGAAAAAAGACAACTTGCACGACATGCTGCAGCGCTTCGAAACCACCGGCATCAGCCAGATCATGGTTGAACCTGTGCCGCATAAAGATGTTGGCAACTACGGCGTAGCCGACTGTAAGGGCGTCGAATTGCATCCGGGCGAAAGCGCGCCGATGGTCAGCGTGGTCGAGAAGCCGTCGCCGGAGAAAGCGCCTTCCAACCTGGCGATTGTCGGTCGTTATGTCCTCTCCGCCGATATCTGGCCGCTGTTGGCGAAAACGCCTCCGGGCGCCGGCGACGAAATTCAGCTGACTGACAGTATCGAAATGCTGATGCAGCAGGAAACGGTGGAAGCGTATCACCTGAAAGGCGTGAGCCATGACTGCGGTAACAAACTCGGTTACATGCAGGCCTTCGTGGAATACGGCATGCGCCATGCCAGCCTGGGCAAAGAATTTTCTCAGTGGCTGCAACAGGTTGTTGCCGCTGACAAGAAGTAATTGAGTGATCTTTCGTCTTAATTTGAAAAACTAGGATTTTCACATGAAAGTAACAGTTTTTGGTATTGGTTATGTGGGTCTGGTGCAGGCCGCCGTACTGGCTGAAGTAGGCCATGACGTTATGTGTATTGACGTCGATGAGCGAAAAGTCGAAAACCTGAAAAAAGGGAATATCCCGATTTTCGAACCGGGTCTGACGCCGCTGGTGCAGCAAAACTATGAGGCCGGCCGTCTGCATTTCACCACCGATGCCAAAGCGGGCGTGGCGCACGGGACTATCCAGTTCATCGCCGTCGGCACGCCGCCGGATGAAGACGGTTCCGCCGATCTGAAGTACGTCACCGCGGTGGCGCGCACTATCGCCGAGCACATGACCGATCGCAAAGTGGTGATCGACAAATCCACCGTGCCGGTCGGTACGGCGGACAAGGTGCGTCAGGTGATGGCTGAAACGCTGGCGAAACGCGGCAGCAACGTGCCGTTTGACGTGGTATCCAACCCGGAATTCCTGAAGGAAGGCGCGGCGGTGGCAGACTGCATGCGTCCTGAGCGCATCGTGATCGGTACCGACAATAAAGATGTGATCGAGCCTATTCGCGAGCTGTACGAACCGTTTAACCGCAATCACGATCGTATGATCATGATGGATATCCGCAGCGCGGAGCTGACCAAATATGCCGCTAACTGCATGCTGGCGACCAAGATCAGCTTTATGAACGAAATGTCCAACCTGGCGGAAATGCTGGGCGCGGACATTGAGAAAGTGCGTCAGGGCATCGGTTCCGACTCACGCATCGGCTATCACTTCATCTACCCGGGTTGCGGCTACGGCGGCTCTTGCTTCCCGAAAGATGTCCAGGCGCTGATCCGCACGGCGGAGCAGATCGGTTACCAACCGAAGCTGCTGCAGGCGGTAGAGCAGGTCAACTATCAGCAGAAAGACAAGCTGAACAGCTTTATCAACGACTACTTCGGCGGCGATCTGAAGGGCAAAACCTTCGCGCTGTGGGGGCTGGCGTTCAAGCCGAATACCGATGACATGCGTGAAGCTTCCAGCCGCGTGCTGATGGAACAGCTGTGGGCCGCAGGCGCCACCGTTCAAGCCTACGATCCGGAGGCGATGAACGAAGTTCAGCGCATCTATGGCCAGCGTGACGATTTGAAGCTGGTGGGCACCAAAGAGGCTGCATTGCACGGCGCCGATGCGCTGGTGATCTGCACCGAATGGCAGAACTTCCGCGCGCCGGACTTCGATGTGATCAAGGGCGCGTTGAAGCAGCCGGTGATCTTCGATGGCCGTAACCTGTACGATCCGGAGCGTTTGGCAAATCGCGGCTTTACCTATTACGCAATTGGCCGCGGCGCCTCGATTAAACCGGTTATTTAAGGAGTGAGCATGAAATTCCTGGTTACAGGCGCCGCAGGGTTTATTGGCTATCACGTTGCAGAGCGTTTGTTGACCGCCGGTCATCAGGTTGTCGGCATTGATAACCTGAATGATTATTATGATGTGGGCCTGAAAATGGCCCGTCTGGATCGACTGGCGGATAAGCCGGGATTCCGCTTTATCAAGCTGGATTTGGCCGATCGTGAAGGCATGGCGGCATTGTTTGCCGAGCATCAGTTCCAGCGAGTCATTCATTTGGGGGCTCAAGCCGGCGTACGTTATTCGCTGGTCAATCCGTTGGCTTATGCCGATGCCAACCTGATCGGTCATTTAAACGTTTTGGAAGGCTGCCGTCATAATAAGGTTGAGCATTTACTTTACGCCTCTTCCAGCTCGGTATATGGCCTGAATCGCAAGCTGCCGTTTGCCACCGAAGATTCTGTCGATCATCCGGTGTCACTGTATGCGGCGACTAAAAAAGCCAACGAGCTGATGTCACACAGCTATTCCCATTTATACGGTCTCCCGACGACCGGGCTGCGGTTCTTTACGGTATATGGTCCCTGGGGGCGCCCGGATATGGCGCTGTTCAAGTTTACCAAAGCCATATTGGCCGGGGAGAACATCGACGTATATAACCACGGTGAAATGCACCGAGATTTTACTTACATCGATGACATCGCCGAGGCGATAGTGCGGTTGCAGGCGGTTATTCCGCAGGCGGATCCGTCATGGACCGTTGAACAGGGATCGCCGGCAACCAGTTCAGCGCCGTATCACGTTTATAATATCGGCAATAACACCCCCGTTAAACTGATGGAATATATCAGTGCGTTGGAGAAGGCATTGGGGGTGACGGCCCGTAAGAATATGCTGCCGATGCAACCGGGCGATGTGATGGATACCAGCGCGGATACGGAAGAGCTTTATCGTGACATTGGCTTTAAACCGGAAACCAGCGTTGAAGAGGGCGTGAAGCGCTTTGTTGACTGGTATAAGGCATTCTATCAGGTTCAATAATTGAACGCGGATAAATGCGACAGAAGGGGCCTTTGGGTCCCTTTTTTTCGCTGCGATCTCATGTATGGCGCAAAAGCGAATTAGGATATTTACTAAAAGGAGAGAGGAATGACGGGATCAGGGTTATACGCTCTAAAAATGAAAAGGCCCCCCGCAGGGAGCCTTTCAGATACGGACTGAATCGCTATTACAGCAGGAAATCATCCAGAGATTTACCTTGCTCTTCGATTGCTTTCTTAATCACCGCAGGAGTACGGCCTTGGCCGGTCCAGGTTTTCAGCTCGCCGTTTTCGTCTTTATATTGGTATTTAGCTGGACGTGCTGCACGTTTTGCTTTGCCGGCAGCCTTGTTGGCAGCCATGGTTTGCAGCAGTTCATTTGGATCGATACCGTCAGCAATCAGCATTTCGCGGTATTGCTGCAGTTTACGAGTGCGTTCTTCGATTTCTGCTTGAGCCTGGCTGTCTTCTTCGCGACGTTCGTTCACAACAACTTCCAGTTTCTCGAGCATTTCTTCCAGCGTTTCCAGTGTGCATTCTCTTGCCTGGGCGCGCAGAGTGCGGATGTTGTTCAAAATCTTTAATGCTTCGCTCATTGTCCTAGTCTCAAATTATATTGGTGGGGGGCGTCTCGATAATAATAGAGTGCTCTTTTCTTTTCTGCAATAGCCAAATTGGCTTGAATACTCAAATTTACCTTTAAAAAAACCGTTAATCGGATCAGTCCGACTAATAATAGGAAGGGCTGTTAACTATTACCCTTGGCACGCTTAAGTCAAAATTTCAGCAGACAGGCTTTAAAAGGCGCGTATCACAAGGCTTTCATCGATAAGTTATCGTAGTAATTTATATCAATATTACAATGAGTTCTGTGGGCTTAATCACGCCACGGCAGGCCAGACATTGTAAACAATAGGGGTATATAGGTAAAGATTGCGTCAGTAAACCTTGGCGCGTCGGCGCAGGTGATTAAATGCCCGGTATTGGGCTCGCGTATAATAGACGGGGGGCTCCGCCGCGGCTGCAGCGCCAGCGAGAGGGAATGGGCAAGTCGGCATTAATGGGCAAATCACCGGGCTTAACCATTAGCAAGAATTAATAGTGATGACAGGCATACATTATCCTGTAAATAGCTGTAAAAAGAACAGGCCGACAGAACGATATGTTTCGCTTGAAAGCGCATTATTACGGCGAACGCAATATTCGTTCGCTTTGGGCTGAGGCGGAGGGCAGGTTATGGTACACTTACCGTCCTAATCAACATTTTGAATATTTCTTATACCATCGGAGTTGCGGGGCCATGGCTCAACTTTATTTTTATTACTCTGCGAT
The DNA here is from genome assembly GCF_052691795.1 of Serratia sp. TSA_130.1. Classification (NCBI taxonomy): domain Bacteria; kingdom Pseudomonadati; phylum Pseudomonadota; class Gammaproteobacteria; order Enterobacterales; family Yersiniaceae; genus Serratia; species Serratia sp. TSA_130.1. The sequence goes on along the minus strand of NZ_JBQZFS010000001.1, from coordinate 270,164 downwards.
GAATGCCGGCAAGTCCACCGCGCTGCTACAGTCTTCATATAACTATCAAGAGCGCGGTATGCGCACGCTGGTGTTCACTGCGGAGATCGATCACCGCTTTGGCGTAGGCAAAGTCAGTTCGCGCATTGGTTTATCCTCGCAGGCGCAGCTCTATAACAACGACTCGATGCTGTACGCCATGATCCAGCAAGAGCATCAACAGCAGCCGGTGCATTGTGTGCTGCTGGATGAAAGCCAATTCCTGACCAAAGCGCAGGTTGAGCAATTATGCGATGTGGTGGACCAACTGGACATTCCCGTATTGTGTTACGGCTTGCGTACCGATTTTCTCGGCGAGTTGTTTACCGGCAGCCAATATTTGCTGGCCTGGGCCGATAAGCTGGTGGAATTGAAAACCATCTGTCACTGCGGGCGTAAAGCCAACATGGTGTTGCGGTTGGATGAGCATGGCAAGGCGATGCACGCCGGCGAGCAGGTGGTGATTGGCGGTAACGAGAGCTATGTCTCCGTCTGTCGCAAGCATTATAAAGAGGCGATCCACTCCCTGGAGTAGGGGCGAAAATGCCGCCAGCGCCCGCTGAGGCGTTTTGGCGGCGGGATAAGAAAAACCGCGCGCCAGACGCAATAAAAAACCCGCCATTCGGCGGGTTTTTTCATCGGTTCACGGAACCGTTATTTCTTGGACTTCTTTACTGCGGTTTTGGCTGCGACCGGTGCAGCCGCTTCCTCTTCCACCGTTTCGCTGAACTCGCGGCCATAGAAGGTATCCAGCATGATTTGCTTGAGTTCGGCAATCAGCGGATAGCGTGGGTTGGCGCCGGTGCATTGGTCGTCGAAAGCGTCTTCCGACAGCTTGTCGACTTTCGCCAGGAAGTCGGCTTCCTGCACACCCGCCTCACGGATGGAAGCTGGGATGCCCAACTCGGTTTTCAGCTCGTCCAGCCAGACCAGCAACTTCTCAATCTTCTGCGCGGTGCGGTCGCCCGGTGCGCTCAGGCCGAGGTGGTCGGCGATTTCAGCGTAGCGGCGGCGCGCCTGAGGGCGGTCGTACTGGCTGAAGGCCGTCTGCTTGGTCGGGTTGTCGTTCGCGTTGTAACGAATGACGTTGGAAATCAGCATCGCGTTAGCCAGGCCGTGCGGAATGTGGAACTCCGAACCCAGTTTGTGCGCCATGGAGTGACAAACCCCGAGGAAGGCGTTGGCGAAAGCGATACCGGCGATGGTGGCGGCGTTGTGCACGCGTTCACGGGCAACCGGGTTCTTCGCGCCTTCTTTATAGCTGGCCGGCAGATACTCTTTCAACAGTTTCAACGCTTGCAGCGCCTGGCCGTCAGAGTATTCGTTCGCCAGCACCGACACGTAGGCTTCCAGCGCGTGGGTCACCGCATCCAGGCCGCCGAAGGCGCACAGGGATTTCGGCATGTTCATCACCAGGTTGGCGTCGACAATCGCCATGTCCGGGGTCAGCGCATAGTCGGCCAGCGGGTATTTCTGCCCGGTGGCGTCGTCGGTCACGACGGCGAATGGCGTGACTTCCGAACCGGTGCCTGACGTCGTGGTGATGGCGATCATCTTCGCTTTGACGCCCATTTTCGGGAACTTGTAGATACGCTTGCGGATGTCCATGAAGCGCAGCGCCAGATCCTCGAAGTGGGTTTCAGGATGTTCGTACAGCACCCACATGATTTTCGCGGCGTCCATCGGCGAACCGCCGCCCAGCGCGATGATGATGTCCGGTTTGAAGGAGTTCATCTGCTCGGCGCCTTTACGCACGATGCTCAGCGTCGGATCGGCTTCCACTTCGAAGAACACTTCGGTTTCGATGCCGTGTGACTTGAGAACCTTGGTGATCTGGTCAGCATAGCCGTTGTTGAACAGGAAACGGTCGGTCACGATGAAGGCGCGTTTCGCCCCGTCGGTCGCCACTTCTTCCAGCGCGATTGGCAGCGAGCCACGGCGGAAGTAGATCGATTTCGGAAGTTTATGCCACAACATGTTTTCTGCTCGCTTCGCTACAGTTTTCTTGTTGATCAGGTGCTTAGGTCCGACGTTTTCAGAGATGGAGTTACCACCCCAGGAACCGCAACCCAGCGTCAGCGAAGGCGCGAGTTTGAAGTTATACAGGTCGCCGATACCGCCCTGAGAAGCCGGGGTGTTGATCAGGATGCGAGCCGTTTTCATTTTATCGCCGAAGTAGGCGATGCGAGCCGTTTGGTTATCCTGGTCGGTATACAGGCAAGAGGTGTGCCCGATACCGCCCATGGCGACCAATTTTTCGGCTTTGGCGACGGCGTCTTCGAAGTCTTTGGCGCGGTACATCGCCAGCGTCGGCGACAGTTTTTCATGGGCGAAAGGTTCGGACTCGTCGACCAGCTTCACTTCGCCGATCAACACTTTGGTGTTGGCCGGCACTTTAATGCCCGCCATCTCGGCGATTTTCGGCGCGGATTGCCCGACGATGGCCGCGTTCAGGCCGCCGTTTTTCAGGATGATGTCCTGCACCGCCTTCAGTTCTTTGCCCTGCAGCAGATAGCCGCCGTGGGAAGCGAAGCGCTCGCGTACCGCATCATAGATAGCGTCAACGACGATGACCGACTGTTCGGAAGCGCAGATAACGCCGCTGTCGAAGGTTTTGGACATCAGGATAGAGGCGACCACGCGTTTGATGTCTGCGGTCTCGTCCACCACGACCGGCGTGTTACCGGCGCCTACGCCGATTGCCGGTTTGCCGGAGCTGTAGGCGGCTTTCACCATGCCCGGGCCACCGGTGGCCAGGATCAGGTTGATGTCAGGGTGGTGCATCAGCTGGTTGGACAGCTCGACGGTAGGTTGGTCGATCCAACCGATGATGTCTTTCGGCGCGCCGGCGGCGATAGCGGCTTGCAGCACGATGTCGGCGGCTTTGTTGGTGGCATTCTTCGCACGCGGGTGCGGCGAGAAGATGATGCCGTTGCGGGTTTTCAGGCTGATCAGCGCTTTGAAGATCGCGGTAGAAGTTGGGTTGGTGGTAGGAACGATACCGCAAATCAGACCGATAGGTTCGGCGATGGTGATGGTACCGAAAGTGTCATCTTCAGACAGGATGCCACAGGTTTTTTCATCTTTATAGGCGTTGTAGATGTACTCGGAAGCGAAGTGGTTTTTGATCACTTTGTCTTCGACGATACCCATTCCTGATTCTTCCACGGCCATTTTGGCCAACGGGATACGGGCATCAGCAGCGGCGAGGGCGGCAGCGCGGAAGATTTTATCCACTTGCTCTTGAGTGAAGTTGGCATATTCGCGCTGGGCTTTTTTGACACGTGCGACAAGCTCGTTCAGTTCAGCGACATTCGTTACAGCCATAATGCTCTCCTGATAATGTTAAACTCTTTCAGTAAATAAGCCGTGCGAGCCACTAGTATAGTCGTAACGGGGATAAGCGGTGATGAGAATACCGGGGTCTTCCCGCGTTATTTCTTCGCATGCTGCTGATTTGCTTAAAGAGCTTCACCCTACGCCAACCGGAGGGGCAGGCAGTGAGGAGAACGGAACGGCCTACTTTGTTCTACTCCCTGACTACGACTAAGAGCTTACCCACTGTTGGGTAGTTGATTTGTGATCTAAATCATGAAAAGTGCAAGCTGACACCTTTCAGCTTGGTGTTTTTGAGAGTGATTCTCAATAACTGTGATCGGTGACTCTTTTTTCAACATAAAAAATCAAAAGGCCATACATCACTTTAACAAAGGGCATTTGTTTTGTTGCCTAACTTGCTGGTAGTCAAAAATGCTGCTCTGGCCGGATGGATTACCCGCGGCAATTCCATTACATTAGCGCGCATAGTCAGCACACCTTTACAGCAATTAACGCGGAGCCATCTGTGGGCCAATCTCTGTTGGATCTTTCCGGCTTTATCAAGTTCTTTGTCGGTCTGTTTGCGCTGGTCAACCCGGTGGGCATCTTGCCGGTGTTTATCAGCATGACCAGTTACCAGGCGGAAGCGGGGCGCAATAAAACCAACCTGACCGCCAACCTGTCGGTTGCCATCATTCTATGGACATCTCTGTTCCTGGGGGAAGGGATATTGCGGATGTTCGGCATCTCCATCGATTCGTTCCGCATCGCCGGCGGTATTTTGGTGGTGACCATCGCCATGTCGATGATCAGCGGCAAGCTGGGTGAAGATAAGCAGAACAAACAGGAGAAATCGGAGAGCGCGATCCGCGAAAGCATCGGCGTGGTGCCGTTAGCGCTGCCGTTGATGGCGGGGCCGGGGGCGATCAGTTCCACCATCGTGTGGAGTTCCCGTTATCACAATTGGCAAAGTCTGCTCGGCTTTACGGTGGCGATCGCCTTATTCGCTTTTTGCTGCTGGTTATTGTTCCGCGCCGCGCCGCTGTTGGTGCGTTTGCTTGGGCAGACCGGCATCAACGTGATCACCCGTATCATGGGCCTGTTGCTGATGGCGCTCGGGATCGAATTTATCGTTACCGGCATTAAGGCGATATTCCCCGGCCTGTTGTAATCGCTCTCGTTTGGCCGCGCCTCTGTCCTTGAGCGCGGCTAAAATTAATTTTAAAAGTTAAATTATTTATTGGTTCGCATTATTATAGTGCACAAGATGAATAAAATTTATGCCATTGCACTCTTATGTTGCATAAATCTCATGTTGCTGCTTAAAAAAAACGCTAAGCGTTATTTAAGACACTTTTCTTTCCCCATTTCCGCGCGTTTTCTCCTCGTTAAACGGTAAAGCTGTTGTTAAATTAATCACATCATTCTGTGGGGCTTGTCTCACTTTCATCCAGGTGTTATTAGTGATTAACCGCCTGTAGGCAGGTGTTTGTTCTTTGAATGGCTGGTTTGTTAACTGAATGTTTCTTTGTGCGGCAATGGTATTGCGCCGACAGTTTCAAATGAAACTAATTTTGAGTTTTCTCCTTTAAAATCAAAGTTATTTTCATGTTTTCCTTTGCCCTTCATCACAAGGGCTGGATCGGGCTTGGTGCGATAAAAGAGAATTGCTTAACATTTTTGTAAAATTTATTGGCTATGGAATTTGGCTTCTGCTAATTTCCGAGCAACTTTCCCGTGGTCAATTAACTGAAATGCGCCATAAAAACGGGAATGATTTTTGCTGGTATCCGTTTATTTAGAATTCTTATAAACACTTCACAAACTTCGATAAGCGATGCTTGTCGGTGAAAAGGAGCCTCGATTATGCAGCAAACCCCGAAGCGCACTTCTTTGACCTTGTTGATTAGCGGCGCGTTGAGCGTCATCGCCGTAAATAGCAGTTTGGCGGCGGAGGTTCCGGCCGGCGTCCAATTGGCGCAGCAGCAGAATATTGTCATCAACAACGGCAGCGAAGTGGCTTCATTGGATCCGCATAAGGTCGAGGGCGTACCCGAGAGCAATATCATTCTTAACCTGCTGGAAGGGCTGGTGAGCACCGACGCCAACGGGCATGTAGTGCCGGCGGCGGCAGCGAGCTGGGAAAACCAGGATTATCGGCAGTGGACCTTCCACCTGCGCCCCGGCGCGGTGTGGAGCGACGGCAGCCCGGTCACCGCGCAAGACTTCGTCTACAGTTGGCAGCGCCTGGCCGATCCGAAAATCGCTTCGCCCTACGCCAGTTACCTGCAGTACACCAAAGTCGAGAATATCGACGACATCTTGACTGGCAAAAAGAGCCCGCAGACTCTCGGCGTCAAGGCGTTGGACGATCAAACGCTGCAGGTGACCCTGAGCGAACCGGTGCCGTATTTCATCAGCATGCTGAGCCACACGTCGCTCAAACCGGTCAAACGCGCGGTGGTGGAGAAATTCGGCGATAAATGGACGCTGCCCGCTAACTATGTCGGCAACGGCGCTTACCGCCTGAAAGAATGGGTGGTGAACGAGCGCATTGTGCTGGAGCGCAGCCCGAGCTACTGGAATAACAAGCAGACGGTGATCAACCAGGCGACCTTCCTGCCGATCGCTTCTGAAGTCAGCGACGTCAATCGCTTCCGCAGCGGCGAGATCGATATCACCAACAGCGCCATTCCGCCGTACCTGTACGTCAAAATGAAGCGCGAGGTGCCCGATCAACTGCACGTTAACCCTTATCTGTGCACTTTCTATTACGAACTCAATAACCAGCGGGCGCCGTTCACCGATCCGCGGGTGCGTGCGGCGGTGAAGATGACGCTGGATCGCGACATTATCGCCAACAAAATCATGGGCCAGGGGCAGATCCCGGCCTACAGCTTCACGCCGACCTTCACCGAAGGCGCCAACTTCACGCAGCCCGCGTGGGCCGGCTGGAGCCAGGAACAGCGCAACGCCGAAGCCAAAAAACTGCTGGCGGAAGCGGGTTACAGCGCCGCCAAGCCGCTGAAGTTCTCGCTGCTGTACAACACCTCCGATCAAAACAAACAGCAGGCGATCGCCGCCGCATCGATGTGGAAGAAGAACCTCGGCGCCGACGTCAAGCTGCGCAACCAGGAGTGGAAGACTTCGCTGGAAAGCCGCCATCAGGGGCAGTACGACGTGGCGCGCGCCACCTGGTGCGGGGATTACAACGAGCCGAGCGCCTTCCTGAACCTGGTGCTGTCCAACAGCAGCATCAACACCGTGTTTTACAAGAGCCCGGCGTTCGACGCCATCATGGCCGCCACGCTGAAGGCGCCGGATGAAGCCGCGCGCGCCGCGCTCTACCAACAGGCGGAAACGCAGTTGGACAAAGACTCCGCATTGATTCCGGTGTATTACCGCGTCAGTGCGCGTTTGATCAAACCGACGGTAGGCGGGTTCACCGGCAAAGATCCGCTGGACTATACCGACGTTAAAAATCTGTACATCATCAAGCAGTAAAAGGGGTATTCCTCACGCTGAACCGCAGGGGAATATGGGGAAGGCCCGCCGCCGCATTCGTTCCGCAGCGGCGGGAAAACAGAGTCCGCTTACGGGCAACGCAGGTTCCACGAAGAGCCTGTGATAATAAAAAACTGGAGTCGATAAGTATGACCAACATCACGAAGAAAACCCTCATTGCCGCCGGCGTCATCGCCGCGCTCGGCATCACAGCAACCACCTCCGCCTTCGCGGCCGACGTTCCTGCAGGCGTGCAACTGGCCGACAAGCAAGAAATCGTCAAAAACAACGGTTCCGAAGTGCAGTCGCTTGACCCGCATAAAATCGAGGGCGTGCCGGAAAACAACGTGACCCGCGATCTGATGGAAGGCCTGGCGAACAACAGCCCGGACGGTTCCATCGTGCCGGGCGTCGCGGAAAGCTGGGATAACAAGGATTTCAAAGTCTGGACCTTCCACCTGCGTAAAGACGCCAAATGGTCCAACGGCAAGCCGGTGACGGCGCAAGATTTCGTTTACAGCTGGCAGCGCGTGGTGGATCCGAAAACCGCGTCGCCTTACGCCAGCTACCTGCAGTACGCCCACGTAGAAAATGTCGATGACATCATCGCCGGTAAAAAAGACAAGTCGACGCTGGGCGTGAAGGCCATCGACGACCACACCTTCCAGGTGACCCTGAGCGAGCCGGTGCCTTATCTGGTTGAAATGACCCCACACTACGCCATGAAACCGGTTTATAAGGACGCGGTAGAGAAGTTTGGCGAGAAGTGGACGCTGCCGGCCAACTACGTCAGCAACGGCGCCTACAAACTGAAAGACTGGGTTGTCAACGAACGCATCGTACTGGAACGTAACCCGGAATACTGGGATAACGCCAAAACCATCATCAATAAAGTGACGTTCCTGCCTATTTCGTCGGAAGTGACCGACGTTAACCGCTACCGCACCGGTGAAATCGACATGACCTACAACAACATGCCGATCGAACTGTTCCAGAAGTTGAAGAGAGAGATCCCGAAAGAGGTGCACGTCGATCCTTATCTGTGCACCTACTATTACGAAATCAACAACCAGAAGGCGCCGTTCACCGATGCGCGCGTGCGTGAAGCGCTGAAGCTGGGCATGGACCGCGACATCATCGTCAACAAGGTGAAAAACCAGGGCGATCTGCCGGCCTACAGCTTTACGCCGCCATACACCGACGGCGCCAAGCTGACCCCGCCGGAGTGGTTCGGCTGGACGCAGGAAAAACGCAACGAAGTGGCGAAGAAACTGCTGGCGGACGCCGGCTACGGCCCGGGTAAACCGCTGACCTTCTCCCTGCTGTACAACACCTCCGACTTGCACAAGAAGCTGGCGATCGCCGCCGCCTCCATCTGGAAGAAAAACCTGGGCGTGGACGTGAAGCTGGTGAACCAGGAGTGGAAAACCTTCCTGGATACCCGCCATCAGGGCACCTATGACGTATCGCGCGCCGGCTGGTGCGCCGACTACAACGAACCGAGTTCGTTCCTGAACATGATGCTGTCCGACAGCAGCAGTAACACCCCGCACTACAAGAGCGCCGAGTTCGACAAGCTGATGGCCAACGTGTTGACCGCGAAGACCAAAGACGAACGCGCCGACCTGTATCAGAAAGCGGAAGTGCAGCTGGATAAAGATTCCGCCATCGTTCCGCTGTATTACTATGTGAACGCCCGTTTGGTGAAACCTTACGTCGGTGGCTACACCGGCAAAGACCCGCTTGATAACGTGTACGACAAAAACCTGTACATCATCAAGCATTGATACGGTAAGAGCCGGCGGCGCAGGCCGCCGGCCCATGTTGAGAATAATAAGCCGTCATCAGGCTGTCGCACAGGGTTAGGGCAATGCTGAAATTTATACTTCGTCGCTTGTTGGAAGCGATCCCGACACTATTTATCCTTATTACCATCTCATTCTTCATGATGCGCCTCGCGCCCGGCAGTCCATTTACCGGGGAACGCGCATTGCCGCCGGAAGTCATGGCGAATATCGAAGCCAAATACCATTTGAACGACCCGATCTGGAAACAGTACGGTCATTATCTGGCGCAGCTTGCGCAGGGAGACTTCGGCCCGTCCTTTAAATACAAGGACTATTCGGTCAACGATTTGGTGGCCAGTTCTTTCCCGGTGTCTGCCAAGCTCGGTCTGGCCGCGTTTCTGTTGGCGGTGGTGCTGGGCGTTAGCGCCGGCGTGATCGCGGCGTTGAATCAAAACACCAAATGGGACTATACGGTGATGGGGTTCGCCATGACCGGGGTGGTGATACCCAGTTTCGTGGTGGCGCCGCTCTTGGTGCTGATCTTCGCGATTACGCTGAAATGGCTGCCGGGCGGCGGCTGGAACGGCGGCGCGCCTAAGTTCATCATCTTGCCGATGGTGGCGCTGTCGCTGGCCTATATCGCCAGCATCGCCCGTATCACGCGCGGCTCGATGATTGAAGTGCTGCACTCCAACTTCATTCGCACCGCGCGCGCCAAAGGTTTGCCGCTGCGCCGCATCATTTTCCGCCACGCGCTGAAGCCGGCGCTGCTGCCGGTACTGTCCTACATGGGCCCGGCGTTCGTCGGGATCATCACCGGCTCGATGGTGATCGAAACCATCTACGGTCTGCCGGGGATCGGCCAGCTGTTCGTTAACGGCGCGCTGAACCGCGACTACTCCCTGGTGTTGAGCCTGACCATTCTGGTGGGCGCTCTGACCATTCTGTTCAACGCGATCGTCGATGTGCTGTATGCGGTCATCGATCCGAAAATCCGTTATTAATCTGGAGCACGCGAATGATGTTGACTAAAAAGAACAGCGAAGCTCTGGAACACTTCAGCGAGAAGCTGGAAGTGGAAGGGCGCAGCCTGTGGCAAGACGCGCGTCGGCGTTTTATGCACAACCGCGCGGCGGTCAGCAGCCTGTTCATACTGGCGCTGATCACGCTGTTTGTGGTGCTGGCGCCGATGCTGTCGCAATTTGCCTACGACGATACGGATTGGGCGATGATGTCCGCCGCGCCGAGCATGGAATCGGGGCACTACTTCGGCACCGACTCCTCCGGGCGTGATCTGCTGGTGCGCGTGGCGATCGGCGGGCGCATCTCGCTGATGGTCGGCGTGGCCGCCGCGCTGGTGGCGGTAGTGGTGGGTACCCTGTACGGCGCGATGTCCGGCTATCTGGGCGGTAAGGTCGACTCGGTGATGATGCGCCTGCTGGAGATCCTCAACTCCTTCCCGTTCATGTTCTTCGTTATCCTGCTGGTGACCTTCTTTGGTCAGAATATCCTGCTGATCTTCGTGGCGATCGGCATGGTGTCGTGGCTGGATATGGCGCGTATCGTGCGCGGGCAAACCCTTGGCCTGAAGCGCAAGGAGTTCATCGAAGCGGCGCTGGTGTGCGGCGTCTCCACGCGCAACATCGTGCTGCGGCATATCGTGCCTAACGTGCTCGGCGTGGTGGTGGTGTATGCCTCGCTGCTGGTGCCGAGCATGATCCTGTTCGAATCCTTCCTCAGCTTCCTGGGGCTGGGCACGCAGGAGCCGCTCAGCAGCTGGGGCGCATTGCTCAGCGACGGCGCCAACTCAATGGAAGTTTCACCGTGGTTGCTGCTGTTCCCGGCGGGTTTCCTGGTCGTCACTCTGTTCTGTTTCAACTTTATCGGCGATGGCCTGCGTGACGCCCTCGACCCGAAAGATCGTTAAGGAGTGCAACCATGAGCACCATTGAACATCCTCAACTGCAAACCGCCCCCGGCGTCAAAGCGTCGCCGCTGCTGGACGTGAAAGACCTGCGCGTCACGTTTTCCACCCCGGATGGCGACGTGACGGCGGTGAACGATCTGAACTTCGATCTGCGCGCCGGTGAAACGCTGGGCATCGTCGGTGAATCCGGCTCCGGCAAATCGCAGACCGCGTTCGCCCTGATGGGGCTGCTGGCCAGCAATGGCCGCATCGGCGGCTCGGCCAAATTCAACGGCCGTGAAATCCTCAACCTGCCGGAAAATCAGCTCAACAAACTGCGGGCCGAGGAAATCTCGATGATCTTCCAGGACCCGATGACCTCGCTGAACCCTTATATGCGCGTTGGCGAACAGCTGATGGAAGTGCTGATGCTGCATAAGAAAATGAGTAAAAGCGAAGCCTTCGAAGAGTCGGTACGCATGCTCGACGCGGTGAAAATGCCGGAGGCGCGCAAGCGCATGCGCATGTACCCGCACGAGTTTTCCGGCGGCATGCGCCAGCGCGTGATGATTGCCATGGCGCTGCTGTGCCGGCCGAAGCTGCTGATCGCCGATGAACCGACCACCGCGCTGGACGTGACCGTCCAGGCGCAGATCATGACGTTGCTCAACGAGCTGAAGCGCGAGTTCAACACCGCCATCATCATGATCACCCACGATCTGGGCGTGGTGGCCGGCATCTGCAACAAGGTGCTGGTGATGTACGCCGGGCGTACCATGGAATACGGCAGCGCGCGCGAGGTGTTCTACCAGCCGAGCCACCCGTATTCCATCGGTCTGTTGAACGCGGTGCCGCGTCTCGATGCCGAAGGCGAGGCGTTGCTGACTATTCCCGGCAACCCGCCGAACCTGCTGCGGTTGCCGAAAGGCTGCCCGTTCCAGCCGCGCTGCCCGTACGCCATGGAACAGTGCGCGAGCGCTCCGCCGTTGGAGCAATTTGGGGAAGGGCGCCTGCGCGCCTGCTTTAAACCGGTGGAGGCGTTGGTATGACAGCGGTAACCGACAAGAAAGTGCTGCTCGAAGTGGCCGATCTGAAAGTGCACTTCGACATTCATGACGACAAGCAGTGGTTCTGGCAGCCGCCGAAAACCCTGAAGGCGGTCGACGGCGTTACGCTGCGGCTGTTCGAGGGGGAAACCCTGGGCGTGGTCGGCGAATCCGGCTGCGGCAAATCCACCTTCGCGCGCGCCATCATCGGCCTGGTGAAGGCCACCAGCGGGCGCGTCGCCTGGCTGGGTAAAGATCTGCTGGGCATGAGCGACGCCGACTGGCGCAAAACCCGCAGCGATATCCAGATGATCTTCCAGGATCCGCTGGCTTCGCTCAACCCGCGCATGACCATCGGCGAAATCATCGCCGAGCCGCTGCGCACCTACTACCCGAAAATGCCGCGTCAGGAAGTGAAGGACAAGGTCAAGGCGATGATGCTGAAGGTCGGCCTGCTGCCTAATCTGATCAACCGTTATCCGCACGAGTTCTCCGGCGGCCAGTGCCAGCGTATCGGCATCGCGCGCGCGCTGATCCTCGAACCGAAGCTGGTGATCTGCGACGAGCCGGTCTCCGCGTTGGACGTGTCGATTCAGGCGCAGGTGGTGAACCTGCTGCAGCAGCTGCAGCGCGAAATGGGGCTGTCATTGATCTTTATCGCCCACGATTTGGCGGTGGTGAAGCACATTTCCGATCGCGTGCTGGTGATGTATCTGGGCCATGCGGTGGAGCTGGGCACCTATGACGAGGTGTACCACAATCCGCAGCACCCTTACACCAAGGCGCTGATGTCGGCGGTGCCGATCCCGGATCCGGACAAGGAGAAGGAAAAGCAGATCCAGCTGTTGGAAGGGGAGCTGCCTTCGCCGATCAACCCGCCGTCCGGCTGCGTGTTCCGCACCCGCTGCCCGATCGCCGGGCCGGAGTGCGCCAAGACGCGCCCGCTGCTGGAGGGCAGTTTCCGCCATGCGGTTTCGTGCCTGAAGGTCGATCCGCTGTAATGCGCCGCTAGCCGGCAACAAAAAGCCCCGCTTATTCAGCGGGGCTTTTTTATCCGAAACGTTAGCGGTGAATCACTCTTTCCACAGAATGTGGCACAGCTTGTGGTCTTTCTCGCGGCAGATCAGCACGCGGGCGAACACGTCGTTGATCGGCTCGCCGTCGCTGTCCGCCAGACCGATCACCACTTCGGCGAAGAAGTCCGGGTTCAGGTCGTAATCCACGTGCTCGCTCCAGTCTTCGGAGGGGTCGTACAGTTCTGCGCCGCCGCGCTCTTCAAACTGCAGATTGAACAGCAGAATATCCGCCGGATCCAGATTGTCGCCGGCCAATTCGAGGAAGATGTCGTAGGCCTGTTCCAGCGTTTCGTCTTCGGTAAGGCGGTTATTCAAATCCATAAAAAAATCCTGATAACAAATGATTTGGCGCTATTAAAGCACGCTCGCCGCGGCTTTTACAGCAACGGGCTGAAAAAGTAGAACAGGCGCTCGACCAGGCGGTGCCAGAACGGCCGCTTCAGCCACTCTTTGGCGTTCAGCAGCTTGGAGCGAGCGATGTAATCTTCCTGCACGCAGGCCAGATCGCTGCCGAAGCCGTCGTCGTCGATCACCAGGGTGATTTCGAAATTCAGCCACAGGCTGCGCATATCCAGATTGACGGTGCCGACCAGGCTGAGCTGGCCGTCGACCAGCACGCTCTTGGTATGCAGCAGGCCGCCTTCGAACTGATAGATTTTCACGCCGGCTTCCAGCAGCTCGGAGAAGAACGCCCGGCTGGCCCAGCGCACCATCATCGAATCGTTGTCGCGCGGCACGATGATGCTGACCTCGACGCCGCGCAAAGCGGCGGTGCAGATGGCGTGCAGCAGATCGTCGCTCGGCACGAAGTACGGCGTGGTCATGATCAGCTGTTCGCGCGCGGAATAAACCGCGGTCAGCAGCGCCTGGTGGATCATTTCCTCGGGGAAGCCGGGGCCGGAGGCGATCACCTGAATGGTGTGGCCGCTTTCCTGCTCGAACGGCATGATGTTGACGTCCGGCGGCGGCGGCAGAATGCGCTTGCCGGTTTCAATTTCCCAGTCGCAGGCATAGACGATGCCCATGGTGGTGGCCACCGGGCCTTCCATGCGCGCCATCAGATCGATCCATTGACCGACGCCCGCATCCTGTTTGAAATAGCGTGGATCGACCATGTTCATGCTGCCGGTATAGGCGATGTAGTTGTCGATCAGCACCACCTTGCGGTGCTGACGCAGATCCATGCGGCGCAGGAATACGCGCAGCAGGTTGACCTTCAGCGCTTCGACCACTTCGATGCCGGCGTTGCGCATCATCGCCGGGTAGGGGCTGCGGAAAAATTGCAGGCTGCCGGCGGAGTCCAGCATCAGACGGCAGTGTACGCCGCGCCGCGCGGCGGCCATCAGCGATTCGGCCACCTGATCGACCAGGCCGCCGGGCTGCCAGATATAGAACACCATTTCGATGTTGTGGCGCGCCAGCTCGATGTCGCGGATCAGCGCTTTCAGCGTGTCGTCGGTGGTGGTGAGCAACTGCAGCTGGTTGCCCTTGACGCCGTCGATACCCTGGCGGCGGTTGCACAGCTGGAACAGCGGTTCGGCGACTTTACTGTATTCGGTGGCGAAGATGCGGCGACTCTCTTTCAGCTCTTTCAGCCAGCGCGCGGTCGACGGCCACATGGCCTTGGCGCGCTCGGCCCGGCGCTTGCCCAGATGCAGCTCGCCGAACGATAAATAGGCGACGATGCCGAACAGCGGCAGAATATAGATAACCAGCAACCAGGCCATGGCAGAGGGAACCGCACGGCGTTTCATCAAAATGCGCATCGTCACGCCGGCGATCAGCAGCCAGTAGCCGAACACCATGAGCCAACTGATTACGGTATAAAATGTTGTCATAAAGGCGAAAAATCCCGTTCGCAAACCACCAATGATGAGTGTACGCACAGATCGGTCAAGGCGAAACCTTTTATCGGCGCTTATGTTACATAAATATGATGAAGTTAAGGCACTTGCCGAAATCGAAAGGGCGGCTTTTAGCGGCGCGGCGCCTGCGATGTTGCCGATAACGGCGACTTGGATCGCGGGCTGAAAGGGCTATAATGCCCGCGGTTGGCATTAGACGAACGAGTGACGGAATTATGAGACGCAGTAGAAATGAAGTGGGCCGTTGGCGAATGTTGCGGCAGAGCCAACGCCGTCGGCATCGTTGGCTGGAGCGCCAGTCTTGCAGCAATCGCCATATTATCCGGGTGCGCCGTCGCCTGGACGATCAGCATCGGCGCGCGCTGCTGTTTGCGGTATCCTGCGAGTGGTAAAACGAAAACAGTCCCGTGAGGGACTGTTTTGTTATGGCGCCTGGGTTTATTTGCCGAGGTAGGCGTTGAGCATCCAGACCTGTTTTTCCTGCTCTTTGATGTAATCGCTCATCAGCGACGCGGTGCCTTCGTCGCCGGCGTCCGCCGCGACCGTCAGCAGTTCTCGCTGCTGTTGCAGCAAGATTGAATACCCTTCCAACAGGCCGCGCAGCGTGCCCTTATCATCGGTCACATTGGTGTGTTCCTTGATATCGGCGGTTTTCAGATAGTCGCTGTAAGCGTGGCGCGGCTGCGAGCCCAGCGTCAGAATGCGTTCCGCCAGCTCATCCACCTTGGTCAGCAGATCGTTGTAAGTTTCTTCGAATTTCGCGTGCAGCTCAAAGAATTGCGGGCCGGTAATATTCCAGTGATAGCCGCGCACGTTCATATACAGCACCTGATAATTCGCCAACAGCGCATTTAGCGCTTCGGCGAGTTTTGCCGATTGTTTACTGTCGAGGCCGATATGGGTTTTCGCTGCTTTCTTCGCCGTTGCCATAATAATCTTCTCCTGATTATTCGTTCCAAGGGTAGACAGAATCAATTTCCATAGCTGTTACAGTAACCGGATTTATCGCAGGGTTAAACACGATAACAGGCATCATTGCCATCGCTCAAACCGATGACGATAAATCCGTCGAGCAAATTGCCGAATCAGTTTACGCAGGATCCGCAGGCGAAAAAAGCCGCTTTTATCGGTTACTTGCGCAGCGCCAGTTTTACCACGCCGGCGCCCAGCGCCATTAACAGCGCGGCGGCGATCAGTACCATGATAAACGCGCGATCGAAGGCCAAACGCGCCAACTGCGTCAGCTGCTGCGCGCGATCGGCCGCCATCCCGGCCGCCAGGCGCAACGCCTCGTCGATGCTGTCGTAGGCCAACTCGCTGACCGGCAGCTCCGCCGGCAGCGCCAGACTATGGCTGTAGACCGCCGTCATCAGCCCGCCGAGCAACGTCACGCCCAGTACGCCGCCCAGCTCGTAGGAGACGTCTTCGATAGAGGCCGCCATACCGGATTTCTCCTCCGGCGCGTTCAGCATGATGGCGGTGGACGCGGCGGTGATCACGCCGCCGAGACCAAAGCCCACCAACGCCAGGCTCACCAGCTGCAGCGCTATGCTGCTTTGATACAACAGGGCGAGGCCGGCGATGCCGAAGGCGGTCAGGGCGAAACCGCCGAGGATGATGCTGCGTTCGCCATAGCGCGGCAACAGTAAACCGGCCATCGGCCCCGCCAGCGCCGAGGCCAGCGGGATCGGCAAGATGAACAGCGCCGCCTGCAGCGGACTGAGGCCGAGCACCAGCTGCAGGCGTTGGCTGAGCACCAGCTCGACGCCGATCAGGGCCACCATCGACAGCAGCGCCACGCCGATGCCGCCGGCGAACAGCCGGTTGCGGAACAGGGAGAAATCGATCATCGGGTGGGCGCTGCGCTGCTGGCGACGCACGAACAGCGCCAGGAACAGGATGCCGATCAGGGCCGCTGCGAGCAACGCGCTGACGTCAGGCGCCGGCTTACTCAGTTCCTTCAGCGCATAGATAGCGCCGACCAGACCGATCATGATTTGCACCGAGCCGACGATATCGGCGGGGCGCGGGTTATCGCCGCCGCAGCGGGGGATCAGTTTCCACGCCAGCGGCCAGACCAGCAACACCACCGGTACGTTGATCAGGAACACCGATCCCCACCAGAAATACTCCAGCAGCAGGCCGCCGACCACCGGGCCGATGGCCGCGCCGCCCGAGGCCACTGAAGCCCAGATGCCGATCGCCAGCGCGCGTTCGCGTTCGTCGGTAAAGACGTGGCGCACGATGGACAACGTGGCGGGCATCATCATTGCCGCGCCAACGGCGAGGAACACCCGTGCGGCGATCAGCCATTCGGCGGTTGGCGAAAAGGCGGCGCACAGCGAAGCGACGGCAAACACCGGCAGCCCGGCGAGGAACAGCCGCTTATGGCCGACGCGATCGCTCAGCATGCCGGCGCCGGGCAGCAGCCCGGCGACCACCAGCGGGTAGGCGTTGACGATCCAGAGTTTTTGCGAGGCGCTGGCGTCCAGCGCCTGGGTTAAACGTGGCAGAGCGGTATAGAGCACCGTCATGTCGATAACAATCAGGAAAAGGGCGCTGGCGACCATCGTCAGGATCAACCAGCGGTTCTTGGCGTACATAAGTCATAATCCAGTTTACGTGGGCGGCGCGAAGGCGCCGCCATTGCGGTAACCCTCCGGCGATGCCGGGTGGTATACTGGTGATAATATATATCCATACGTTCGTATTGAAAAGAAGGGTTTCTTAATGGGACGTCAACGCAGCATCGATCGCGACAAGGTTTTGGACACCGCCGAAGAGATCGTCGCCACCCAGGGCGCCGCCGGTTTAACCATCGACGCCGTCGCCAAAGCGATGGGGATCTCCAAGGGCGGGGTGCAGTATTGCTTCGGCAGCAAAGACGCCCTGATCGACGCGATGTTCGATCGCTGGGGCAGCGCCTATGAAACGCTGTTCGCGGAGATCGCCGGCGACGATCCTTCGCCGCAGACCGGTGTGCGGGCGCATATGTTGGCTACCCAAAGTTCGGATCAGACCGCCAGCGCCAAGGCCGCCGGGTTAATGGCGACGCTGATTCAAACGCCGGAGCATC
This sequence comes from Serratia sp. TSA_130.1, assembly GCF_052691795.1. Classification (NCBI taxonomy): domain Bacteria; kingdom Pseudomonadati; phylum Pseudomonadota; class Gammaproteobacteria; order Enterobacterales; family Yersiniaceae; genus Serratia; species Serratia sp. TSA_130.1. The sequence continues at coordinate 252,568 of NZ_JBQZFS010000001.1, read as the reverse complement.
TGGCGAGCACGCGTGAATGGTACCGCAGCCGCATCGCCGGGCTGGATTTGACTACCGAAGAGGGTAAGCGCGCGCGGCTGGCGTTTCTGGCCACCGAAGGCGCCTTTATGCTGCGTTATTTCGGTTTGATGGATATCGGCCAGGCGGAATGGGAAACGATGTTCGCCGATATGCAGGCGTTGATTTTAACGGGCAGCGCCTATCGCACTGATAGCTAGTAAAGCGTGCGGCGAAAGGCGTATGTTTATCGCACAAGATATTCCCTCGAAGAACTTTTTAGCCAGCCCCTCCGTGCTGGCTTTTTTTTGCCTGCGGCAAGCTTCGGAACAAAGGCCCCCTGAGTGCAGGGGGCGCCGGACATTACTTGCGCGCGTCCAACAGTTGCTGGGCATTCTCTGCGGTGACGACGGTCCACGGAATATAATAATGCTTCTGCGTGCCGCCCTCCCATTTCAGATCTTTGGCGTACTGTTTCCAGATATCCGACTGTGGTTGATAACTTTCCCCTTTCACGGCGCGCAGCGCGACGTCGATGGAACCCTGCATCTGGCCTTTGGCATCTTGCAGGATAGAGACCATTTCACCAGCCTGCACCGCATGAATCGCGTCGGAAACGCCGTCGACGCCCGCAATGGCAAAGTCTTTCACGTTCAGGCCGGCCCCTTTAATCGCTTCGATGGCGCCCAGCGCCATCTCGTCGTTCTGGCCAATCACGCCGTTGATTTTGCCCCTGTGTTTCTGCAGCCAGTTTTCCATCAGCGGCTGCGCTTCAGCGCGTGACCAGTTGGCCGTTTTACGTTCAAGCACGGTCACCTGGCCGGCGCCGCACTCGGCAATCGCTTTATCATTGCCCTTGCCGCGCTGGATCTCGCCGCTGCCGCCTTTCGGGCCTTCGATAATCACTACGTTCACCTTCTGGTTCTTGCAGTCGAGTTTGTCCAGTACGGCTTTGGCTTCCAGGTATCCCCCCAACTCGTCATTAGACACCACTTCAGACGTCATCGCGTCCGTGTTCAGGCGCGCGTTGGTGACCACCACCGGGATTTTGGCTTCGTTGGCATTAGTGACGATATCGATATTGGCCTCAAAATCCATCGGGTTGACGATAATGGCATCGGCGCGCGTCTGGATAGCGGTGGCGGCCTGATCGTTTTGCACCGATGCATCATAACGCCCATCGTAGAAAGTCAGTACGGCTTCGCCGCTTTTCACCGCCGGGTGTTCCTTGCCGAACCTTTCCATCAATTGCACGAACTCGGCTTTGTTGCCGTACATCAATACCGCGATTTTAACCGGGGCGGCCTGAGCCGCCGACAGGCTGCCGAACAGCATGGCAGAGGCAAACAACGCTATCTTGGTCTTATTCATGGTTTTCTCCTGGTAGAGTTGGGTCTGATGTTATTAATCGCGCTGTTGCTTACGCGATGGGTCGAGCAAGACGGCAAGAACGATCAATGCGCCTTTGATAATTTGTTGGTAGTACGATTGCACGCCGAGCAGATCGAGGCCGTTATTCATCACCCCGATAATCAGCACGCCGAAGAAGGTGCCGACCAGCGTACCGACGCCGCCGGCCATGCTGGTGCCGCCGATCACCACCGCCGCGATGGCGTCCAGCTCATACCCAGCGCCGGCGTTGGTTTGCGCCGAACCGGTGCGCGCGGTGAGGATCAGGCCGGCGATGCCGGCCAGCGCGCCGCACAGCGTATACACCAGTATTTTGATGCGCGTGACGTTAATCCCCGAGGTGCGCGCGCTTTTCGGGTTGCCGCCGACGGCGTAGATGTAGCGCCCGAAGAGGGTTTTATTCAGCACGAGCCAGGCGAGGGCGAACAGCACGATGAAGATGATGACGGGCACCGGAACGCCGCCGACATAGCCATTGCCTAACCAGCGGAAATCGCTGTTCAATTGCGATACTGGATTGCCGTTGGTGGTCAACATGGTTAACCCGCGCGCCGCGGAGAGCATGCCCATGGTGACGATAAACGGCTGCAACCGGTAGCGAGCCAACACGGTGCCGTTCACCAGGCCGCAGACGATGCCGATCCCCAGCGCCACGATCAGCGGCGCCATAACGGCGGTCGCGGTATCACCGATAGCCAATCCGCTATTGTTGGTGGCGAAGCGGGCGGCGACGATGCCGCTTAACGCCAGCACCGAGCCGACGGAGAGATCGACGCCTGCCGTGATGATGACGAAGGTCATGCCTATCGCCAGAATGCCGTTGATCGAGACCTGGCGCAGTACGATCAGGGTGTTTTCATTGCTGAGAAAATAATTGCTGCTCCAGGCTCCCTGGGCGACCTGATATTCGCCAATCAGCGCCACGATCAGGCACAGCGCGAAAAAGGCGATGATAATGCCGTATTTGTGCATACGGCGCTTATTGCGGGTGAAAAATGACATTCCTGGTGATAAGGAGTGGGCGCTGCTCATTTGTTTTTCTCTCTCTGTTAAACCGCAAGTTTCATCAGTGCTGCCTGAGTCGCATCGGCTGCCGCAAGCTCGCCGGCCAACTGCCCGTCACGAAACACCAGGATGCGATCGCTCATGCCGATAATTTCCGAAAGCTCGGAGGAAACCATGATGATCCCTTTGTTTTGCAAGGCGAACTCCGACATAAATCGATAGATCTCTTTCTTGGCGCCGACGTCGATACCGCGCGTCGGCTCGTCGAGCAGCAAAACCTCCGGATCCAACAGCGCCCAGCGGCCCAGCACCACTTTTTGCTGGTTGCCGCCGCTCAGGTTGCCCACGGGCTGTTCGCCATCGTGGGTTTTAACGTTAAAGCGCTGGATCATGTCGCGGGTTCGCGCCTGCTCCCGTTTCTCGCTGACGAACCCCATTCGGCTGATGCCGGCAAAAGAGGCGATATTGATGTTCTCACTGACGGAACGGCACAGCACCAGGCCGGTTTCCTTGCGATCTTCCGTCACGTAGGCAATGCCGCTATCGATGGCCTCTCGCGGGGAATGGCGGTTCAGCGTCTTGTCGCCCAAGCGAATCGTGCCGGCGTCGGCATGCTGAATGCCGAAGATAAGATCGAGAAACTCGCTGCGGCCCGATCCCACCAGGCCGTAGATGCCCAGGATCTCACCGTGCTTCAGTTGCAGGCTGATATCCTTTATCTTGCTGCGCCAACACAGGCCGTTGACCTCCAGCAAGACCTCTTCGCCGGGTTGATTGAACTTGGCGAACTCGCTGTCGTACTCGCCGCCGATAATGTGTTCGATCAGCTGCTCACGGGTAATGTCAGCGATATAGCCTTCATGGATATAGGCGCCGTCGCGGAAAATGGTGTAGCTGTCCGCGATTTGGAATATCTCGGACAAACGGTGGGAGACGTAGATAATGCCTTTACCTTTCGCCGCCAGTTGCTGAAGCGTCTGAAAGATTTTTTGCGCATCCTCTTCGCCAATCGCCGAGGTGGGTTCATCCATGATGATGATGTCGGCATTGGCGTGCGACAGCGCTTTGGCGATCTCGACCAGTTGCTGCTCGGCGACGCTCAGGTTGCGCATTTTTTCTCGGGCGTCGATCTTGAAATCAAGTTCCTCGAGCAGACGGGTGGTGCGTTGGTTGAGCGTCGCAAAGTCGACGAAACCCAGGCGTCTCGGCTCGCGGCCCAGCCAAATGTTTTCTGCCACCGTCAGGTCCGGGATCGCGCTCAGCTCCTGCTGCACGATGGCGATGCCGGCATTGAGGGCTTCCCGGGGATGATGAAATTCACAGCGTTGACCATTGATAAAAATGTCGCCGCCATCGGGTTGAATAAAGCCCATCAGAATGCTGAGAAAGGTGGATTTCCCCGCGCCGTTGCCGCCGCACAGGGCATGGATGGATCCGCGCCGCAGGCAAAACTCGGCGTTCTTGAGCGCCACGACCGGGCCAAAGGCTTTCCTGACGCCGCTGACTTCCAGCAGATAGGCAGGGGCTTGCGTATGGGGATCTCGCGTCACGATTGAACCTCCGGGTATGTCCGCTGCAAACGCTGCAGGTACCGTTGATAAAGCGTCTCGTATTGCGTTTGCCTGTCGGCGTTTGGCGTCGTGCGCGTGGCTTCATCCAGGGAAACGAAGCGTTGGCACAGTTCAGCCAAGAGCCCGGCGGCGTTCTGGTGCGGGCGATCGGCCAACGACGTCGCCCACATCGCTTGAATGGCGCCGCCCAGCGCGGCGGTCTCTTTGACGTTCAGGCAGACCACCGGGCACCCCATCACGTCCGCGACGATTTGTCGCCAGGCGGCGCTGCGGGCGCCGCCACCGGTGAGGCGGATCTCGCGCGTTTCGATGCCCTGGCGGCGAAACAGCTCGATGCCATAGCGCAGGCCGTAGGTGGCGCTTTCAACCACCGCCAGGCAGAGATTGGCGCGAGTAAAATTGTCGCTATCGAGGTTATGCAGGCTGGCGCGCGCGTGGGGCAGCGGGGGAACGCGTTCGCCGTTGAAGAACGGCAGCATCTCGACGCCGCCGGCACCCGGCGCCGCCTGCGCCAATAAGCGGTTAAAGCCGTCAAGATCTTCGTCCAGCAGCGTCTGCATGGCCGTGGTGGCCGAGGTGACATTCATGGTGCATATCAAGGGCAGCCACCCGTTGGTGCTGGAGCAGAAACCGGCAATCATGTCGGATTCCGCCACAACGGGCGCGGCGGACCAGGCGAATAGCGTGCCGGAGGTGCCCAGGCTTAGGGTAACGGTGCCGGCCTCGATGTTGCCGGAACCGATAGCCGCCATCATGTTGTCGCCGCCACCGGTCGAGACCCGAACTGCCGGGCCAAGGCCGAGCTTTTCCGCCGCGAAGGGGCGCACCGTGCCGATGCAGCATTCCGCGCTTTTGAGCGGCGGCAGGGCATGCCATAAACGGCCGCTGTCATCGATAAGATTGACGGCGGCTTGACTCCAGCTACGGGCGCGCACATCGAACAGCCCGGTGCCGGAAGCATCGCCATATTCCGCTACACGCTCCCCGGTCAACCAGAAGTTCAAATAATCATGCGGCAGCAGCACGGTGTGCAGTTTTGCCCAGAGCGCCGGATGGTGCGTCTTGAACCAAAGGATTTTTGACGCGGTATAACCGGTGGCGACCCGCAGGCCGAGCTTGTCCAGCGAGCCCTTGGCGCCGCCGAGCCGCTGCAGCATCAGTTCGTTTTCCTCCGCGGTTTCGGTATCGCACCACAGCTTGACGCTGTGCAGCACGTTGCCGTCTGCGTCCAGCGGCACAAATCCATGCTGTTGGCCCGAGACCCCCAGAGCGTTAATTTCCCCGGCATCAATACCGGCGTTAGTCACGGCTTGGCGAAACGCGGTGACCAACGCCTCAATCCACCAGTCGGCCTCTTGTTCGCGCCGGCCATTGGCTTGGCTGATGAGGCGGTGAGGGGCGCTGCCCTCACCGAGGATCACGCCCTGTGTGCTGTCGACAATCACGACTTTCGTGCCTTGCGTACCGCAGTCTATGCCAGCATAGAGCGCCATAGGATCACTCCATTTCCAGCATGATTTTGATGTCCGAGGCATGTCCCGCCGCCGCGCGCTCGAAGGCGGCCACGCTGTCGGAGAATTTGTAGGTTTGGCTTATCAACGGTTGGACGCGCAATTTGCCGCTGCTCAACAACCGCAGCGTGCGCGGATACATGTTGGCGTAGCGGAAAATGGTCTTGAAGGTGATTTCCTTGGCCTGCGCGGCGACGATATCCATCGGCGCGGCGTCGATCGGCATGCCGACCAGCACGGCGGTCGCCCCTGGCGCCGCATGTTCGGCCAGCGTAGCGATAGCCGGTTTTGCGCCGCTGCATTCAAACACGATATCGACGCCATTGCCGCTGGTGAGCGCAGCCACTTTCCCCGCCAGGTCGCCGGTTTTGATATTGACGGCGTGCAGCCCTTCATAGCTGGCCGCCACGGCGAGTTTCTCGTCAAACAGGTCGCAGATAATGACGTCCGAGCAGCCACCCGCCAGCGCCGCGAGGGCGGTGACCACGCCGATCGGCCCAGCGCCGATCACCAGCGCGATATCGCCGGGTTTGATCCCGGCTTTGGTGGCCGCTTGCATGCCGATGGCCAGGGGTTCAACCATGGCGCCTTCAGCGAAACTGACGTTGTCCGGCAGTTTGAACGTGAATGCGGCGGGGTGGATGACGGTTTCGCGCAAACAGCCGTGCACCGGCGGCGTCGCCCAGAAGCGAACGGCGGGGTCCAGGTTGTAAATCCCGGCGCGCGTCTGCGCCGAGTTGAGGTCGGGAATGCCGGGCTCCATGCAAACGCGATCGCCGACGCTGAGGTGAGTGACGTTTTCACCTGTCGCGAGCACCACGCCGGCGGCCTCATGGCCGAGCACCATCGGGGCTTTGACCACAAACGGGCCAATGCGGCCATGCTGGTAATAGTGCACATCGCTGCCGCAGATGCCCACGGAATGAATTTTTATCTGTACATCGTCGGGCCCCAGCGTTTCGGCCAGTTGGACGTCCTCGATAGCGATTTCCCCCGCTTTGGCCAGCACTAATGCTTTCATATTGCCTCCTGGTGAATCATTTTTATGGTAACGGTATCATTTCAATGCGGCGATAGTGAGCTAATGCGGGTGGTTAAACTGTGATCAATGTTGGAATTACTCGACGAGAGTTAATTTTGCTGGCGGGTTGTTATTCAATATAGCGATGGTGGTCACAAAATCGGCGTGGCAATGACGGTTTTAATATCGGCCTGTTGATATCGATACCGTTACTTTGCCGGGGGAATGATGAACAAACAACAAAGCGCCAGAGCCGCTACGCTGGAGTATTTGCGCCAGGCGGACATTATCTTGACCGAAGAAGAACAGCAACGCATTGAAATTGCGACGTTTGGTCTGGCCGACTATCCCGCGTCCGGGTTGCAGCTGCTGACCTACGTCAACTCACCTCGGTATTGCGCGAAAGAGCTGGTGCTGTTTCCTGGGCAGACTTGCCCGGAACATTTACACCCTCCCTTTGCCGGCACGCCCGGCAAGCAAGAGACGTTCCGTTGCCGTTGGGGAGAGGTGTTTTTGTTTGTCGATGATGAAAACCTGGCGCCCAACGATCGCGGCGGCCAACCGGTATGCCGGGTGCCGGAGGGCGCGGAGCAGTGGTATACCTGTCATCGCTATATCCTCTTGCGGCCGGGGGAACAATACACCATTGCGCCCAATACCCGTCACTGGTTTCAGGCGGGGAAGCAGGGCGCGGTGGTGTCTGAGTTCTCTTCCGAGAGCCGTGACGAGCTGGATATTTTTACCGATCCGCGAATTAACCGTCTTGCCGGCGTAAACCATTAGCGCCAAGAACAAAGTTCTGTCATGATGCCGGGAATGATACAAAATGATACCTTCAAGCTAAGGAGCTGCATTTGGCCGTGGGTCGAGGACGGAAAGCGACGCTGGCTAGCGTCGCCGCACAGGCGAACGTCAGCAAAATCACCGCTTCGCGGGCATTTTCACAGCCGGACAAGGTCCATCCGGAAACGTTGAGGAGAATTCGGGAGACCGCCGCCGAACTCGGTTACGTGGTCAATGCCGCGGCGCGCAATCTGCGGGCGAAAAGCAGCAGAACCATTGGCATCGTCAACCCCGACATGGCCAACCCATTCTTTGGCGGCCTGACGCGTCTGATGACGCTTGAAGCGCAAAAGATGGGGTACGACACGCTGGTGTTCGACTCCTATGAGTCTCAGGAAAGCGAAGACAGGATCATCGACAAACTCATTGGCTACAACGTCGATGCGATTATTCTCTCGGTCATTTCCAACGATCATCTGTACCGGCCTTCCTACCTCAAACGTCTGGAAACGCTCAATATACCGGTGGTGTTGATCGATCGGGAATTGGAGAGTCACCACTGCAGCGGAGTGTATATTGATAATCTGGATTGCGGCCTTCAGGCGGGGCGTTGGCTTCTGGAACAGCAGGCGCAGCGGGTGGTGGTGATCTCCGGGCCGGAGAATTCCAACGTTGCGCGTGACAGGGTCACTGGCTTGCAGGCGGCATTGCAAGGGAAGGTGGCTTCGCTCGACGTGCGGTATGCCGATTTCTTTATGGATGTCGCCTGGCAAGAGACGAGCCGCTGGCTGGCCAATAACCCCGCCCCCGATTTTTTCGTCGGCTGCAATAACCAGATCTCACTGGGCATCATCAAGGCCTGTATCGAACATCGGTTGCCGTTGATGCAGGACGTGTCGTTGTTCAGCATCGATGAGGTTTCACATGCCGAGATCTACGGTTTCCATTTCCCCTGCGTGTCACACGACTTGCAAGAGATCGCCTGGCAAGCGTTGAATCTGGCGATCCGCCGTATTGCCGATCCCGAGATAAAGCCGGGCAAGGTGGTGGTGCGGGGAAAACTCGTCGTGTAACGGTGCCGGCAACGTGTAGCCGGCATCTTCGTTAACCTTATCTGCCATTATTCATTTCAGCGCGTTCAGTCCGGCCCCTCATCGGGGGGGCGGATAAGCAGCCACAAGCCGCTCCCCGCCGTTGCTGCGCCCAGCAGCATGGGCCAGGAAAGGGGCTCATCGAACATTAACCATGCCCAGCAGAAGGTGACGAAGGGGCTGAGGAACAGCAGGCTCGTCACACGCAATGCAGAGGTATGCCTAAGGCAGAACCAATACAAACCGTAACCGGCCAGGGTGGCCAAAAGCGCGGTCCAAAGCACGCCGATAACCAACCCTGTCGTCATGGTTGGCAGCAGCGGGCTTTCTGCGCCTGCCAGTGGGGCAAAAGCCAGCGTTGAAATCGCGCTTTGTATCCCCAACCTGGCGGGCAGGCTCACCGCTTGCGCTTGCGCTTGCGCTTGCGCCTGCGGCAGCCGTTGCTGCCACAGCGTCGCCAGTGCCAGTGACAGCATCCCCGCCAGCGGCAACAGGTAGCTCCACAATGGCGCACTTCCCCAGGAAATAGCACCGCCCGTCGCCAATATCACCCCGAGAGAGCCTAATGCCAGGCCGAGCCAGACGCGGCCATCGGGCAGCCGGCGTAGAAACAGCATGTTCAAGAGTGCGGTGCCGAGAGGGAGCAAATCGGCGATGAGCGCGGCCAACCCGGTCGGCACGCCGTACTCGATGCCTTTACTGACGCCGGTCAGGTATCCGGTCATGGCAAGCAGCCCGATCCCGGCATGAGCGGCTACCGACTGCGACGAGGAGCGCCTGATGGCGCGAAGGCTAAACGGCATCAGCAGTAAAGCGACCACGACACAGCGCCAGAACGCCACCAGCAACACCGGCGCGTAATCGGCGGCGAAACGGATGCCGACAAAGCCCGAGCTCCAGGCGACGATCAGCAGGACTTCCGCTGCCGGCAACCAGACGGCGGCTTTGTCGCCCACCTTATCGCGGCAGGAAGGTGGACGAAATTCTGACAGGGGCATGGTGATCTTCTCCTTTTTCCCCAAGGGTAGTGAGCCGCTATAATTTAATAAATCGAATAATTTTCGTTCAGTTGTTTAATGGAGTTAAACCATGCGGCCAACCCTGGACATTAATCTTTTGCGCACTTTTCACGCTATCGCCCGTTTGGGGCAATTTCGTGCGGCGGCGGCCTTTGTTCATCGCAGCCCAGCCGCGGTGAGCGTTCATATTCAGCGTCTGGAACAGGTCGTGGGCGGCCGCTTGCTGGAGCGCGACAATCAGTCCGTCGTGTTGACGCCCTTAGGCGAAAAACTGCTGGCCTCGACGCTCGGGCTGTTGAATGCCCACGACGATATTCTGCGTGAGCTGCAGGGCGCACCGCTGAGTGGGCACATCAAGCTGGGAGTGCCTGATGAATACGCATCACATGTCATGCGCGATGTGCTGCCGGCGTTTGCCACCCGTTTTCCTGCGGTGATGCTGGAGGTGTCTACGGCCGCCAGCCAGGCGTTGGTTGAACAGATCGGACGCAACCGGCTACAGCTGGCGTTGGCGGTGCTGCCGATGGGGGGACTGCGCCAGATGCCGCTTGCGGTGACTGCGCCGGTTTGGGTTGGCGGCCGCCGATTGGCGCTGGATATGGCCCAACCGATACCATTGGCGTTGCATGCCGCCGATTGCCCTTACCGAGAGGCTATGATCGATGCATTGAGCGGGGCGGGAAGGTATTGGCGAGTGGTTGTGAGCAGCCCTTCGGCCAGCGTGGTGGCTGCCGCCGTCGAGGCAGGATTGGCCGTCACGCTGCTCGACCGCGCACGCGTGACGGCGGCGATGCGGATCCTCGACGAATTGCCGTCGGTCGCTCCGCACGAAGTGCAGCTGCTGCGCTCTGCCGCTGCCGCCGGTCAATCGGCGGTGGCGATGCTGGAAAGCGTTATCGGTGAGTATTTCCGGGGCGGAACATGAATATCGACCGCGCGGGGAAGACGAACCGAGCGCGACGGTGACGCTGAGGTGTAGCTAGCGCCGGAAACGCCGTATAGCGGGGCGTTCCCGGTATTCGGAGGGCTGGAGATCAGAACACCTGCTTGAACGGCTTCACCGTCACGTCGGCGTAGACGCCGGCGGCGACGTACGGATCCTGCTGCGCCCAGGCCTGGGCTTCCGCCAGTGAGGCGAACTCGGCGATCACCGTTGAACCGGTGAAGCCGGCGGCGCCGGGATCGTTGCTGTCGATGGCCGGGTTAGGGCCGGCGACCACCAGACGGCCGGCGTCACGCAGCGCCTGCAGGCGCGCCAGATGTGCCGGGCGCACCGCCAGACGGTTTTCCAGTGAGTGGGGAACGTCTTGCGCGTAGATCAGATAAAGCATATTTCACCTGTAAAATCATGGCTATAAAACGGTGCTACCAAGGTAGCGCAAAAGGCGCGGCAGGGGAACGGCGCGCGGTGAATTTATGGGGGGATTGGCGCTTATGCCTTGAAGCCGCTACTTTTTATTCGTATAGTGCGGCGCGCTTAAACAGATATGCCATTGAGGTGAGGACATGACGGAACTGGTAAGGGAAAAACTCGATTTGCCTGCGGGCAAAAGCAAACTGCTGCTGCATTCTTGCTGTGCGCCCTGTTCCGGCGAGGTGATGGAAGCGATCCAGGCGTCCGGCATCGAGTACGCTATTTTCTTCTATAACCCCAACATTCACCCGCAAAAAGAGTATTTGCTGCGTAAGGAAGAGAACATCCGTTTCGCCGAAAAGCACGGGGTGCCGATCATCGATGCCGATTATGACACCGACAACTGGTTCGAACGCGCCAAGGGCATGGAACATGAGCCGGAGCGCGGCATTCGCTGCACCATGTGCTTCGACATGCGTTTTGAGCGCACGGCGCTGTATGCGCATGAGCACGGTTACGACACCATCTCCAGCTCGCTCGGCATCTCGCGCTGGAAGAACATGCAGCAGATTACCGACTGCGGCATTCGGGCGGCGGAAAAGTATCCCGATCTGGTGTATTGGGATTACAACTGGCGCAAGAAGGGCGGCGCGGCCCGCATGATAGAGATCAGCAAGCGCGAACGCTTCTATCAGCAGGAATACTGCGGCTGCGTCTATTCGCTGCGCGACACCAACCTGCATCGCAAAGCGCAAGGGCGGCCGCTGATCAAACTGGGCGTGCTCTACTATGGTGATGAAGAATAACGCTTAATTACCGCAATCCACCCGCTACGGCGGGTTTTTTATTTTTTAGCGCCGTCTGAACGTTAACGAAGCGTGTTGATTCGGCGGTAAAAAAGCAACGTTCAGGTTAATATCCTTATGAGTTTGCTGGTTTTCGCCGCGGAGACTGACGATTAAAGCGATAGTTTGCCTTTCGTTATTGAATATGATTGCTATTTGCATTTAAACTTGGCGAACCAGAGGAAACAGAATCATTATGCCGCTAAAAAAGATGTTCCTTAATCGCCGTATATCCGTGCCTTTCGTCTTGTCCGTAGGCCTGCACAGCGCCCTGGTGGCGGGACTGCTTTACGCTTCGGTAAAAGAAGTGGTTGAGCTGCCAAAGCCTGAAGAGGCGCCGATCAGCGTCATGATGGTCAACACCGCCGCGATGGCTGAACCGCCGCCGCCTGCTCCGGCAGAACCGGAGCCGCCGCAGGTGGAACCTGAGCCGGAACCTGAACCAGAACCTATTGTGGAGCCGCCGCCGAAGGCGATTGTGAAACCGGAGCCGGTCAAGCCGAAACCGAAGCCCAAGCCAAAGCCGAAGGTAGAAAAACCGGTGAAACCGGAGCCGAAGAAGGTCGAGCCGCGCGAGCCTTCGCCGTTCAATAACGACTCGCCGGCCAAACCGATCGATAAAGCGCCGGTGAAACAAGCGCCCGCCGCGCCGGTACAGGGCAACTCGCGCGAGGTCGGGCCAAAACCGATCAGCCGTGCGGAACCGATTTATCCGCCGCGCGCCAGAGCCTTGCAGATCGAAGGCAACGTGCGGGTGCAGTTCGACGTCGACAGCGATGGCCGCGTGACCAACGTGCGCATCTTGTCGGCTGAGCCGCGCAACATGTTCGAGCGTGAAGTGAAACAGGCGCTGCGCAAATGGCGGTATCAAGCCAAAGAAGCGAAGGATCTTATCGTCAATATTCGTTTCAAGCTGAACGGCACCACCGAAATGAACTGATTTCGGTTTGCGCCAAGAAAAAAAGGGTCGCCTCGGCGACCCTTTTTGCATTTGCGGCGCAGCCGCAGGCTTACTCTTCGAAGCCGACGCGGAAATTCATTTTACCCTCAGGCAGCGCGCGCGAGTTGCCTTCCGCATCGACCGCCACGTAGGTGAACACCGCTTCGGTCGCCCGGTAGCGTTGGCCGATTGGGGCGGAGGAGACTTTCTTTACCCACACTTCGATATTGATGGTGATCGAGCTGCGCCCGGTGCGGATGCAGTGCGCATAGCAGCAAACCACGTCGCCTACCGCCACCGGTTTCAGGAAGGTCATGCCGTCTACGCGTACCGTCACTACGCGCCCCTCGGCGATCTCTTTTGCCTGGATGGCGCCGCCGATGTCCATTTGCGACATCAGCCAGCCGCCGAAAATATCGCCGTTGGCATTGGTATCGGCCGGCATCGCCAGCGTGCGCAGCACCAGCTCGCCGCTGGGTAAAGGTCGTTGTTGTGTCATAGCAGTCTGCTTTTAAAAGGAGGGAATCACATCATACTGCCCGCGGCAAGCGCCGCAGGCATTAACAAATTTGTAACTATTTTTTCTGTTCTGCCGGCATGTGCCGGTAAATATAGATGCCGCTGAGCAGGGTGAATACCAGCGTCAGCACCGTCAGGCCAAAGACTTTGAAATTGACCCAGACGCTTTGCGGCAGCCAGAAGGCGACATAGATGTTCGCCAGGCCGCAGGCCAGGAAGAAGAGCGCCCAGGCCAGGTTGAGATTGCTCCACACTTTGTCCGGCAGCGTCAGCTCTTTGCCCAGCATGCGCTGAACCAGCGGCTTTTTGAGCACCCACTGGCTGATCAGCAGCGCCAGCGCGAACAGCGCGTAAATCACCGTCACTTTCCACTTGATGAATAAATCGTTGTGGAACACCAGCGTCAGGGTGCCGAACACCAGCACCATCAGGAAGGTGATCAGCGTCATCTTCTCGACCTTGCGGTATTTCACCCAGGTGAACACCAGCGCCAGCGCGGTGGCGACGATCAATGCGCCGGAAGCGACGTAAATGTCGTACAGCTTGTAAAAAGCGAAAAAGACAATTAACGGGAGGAAATCAAGAAACTGCTTCATAAATCAATCCATCATCTGTTCATCGGCCGACTATACCGGATTCGGCGAGTTCTGTGTACCGCCGGGCGCTGCCGATTATCGGCGTTTGGCCGGCGGATTTCTGCCGCGAAAGCAGGAATTTGCATAAACTTACGCAAGAAAGCACGGGCGCATTGCCAGCGCTGGCCGCAGATCGCATAGTAAGTGCCATAATAACCAGATAATTTACCGCGGAAAACAGCATGCAGTGGAAATCTCTCCAGGCCCTGACGCCTGGTTTGACGCATTTATTGGGCTATCAACGCAGTTGGCTCAAACCGGATATGCGCGCCGGTCTTTCCGTCGCCGCCGTCGCCTTGCCGGTGGCCATCGCCTATGCCGAACTGGCCGGGGTTAGCCCGGTGGTGGGGCTTTATTCCTGTATCTTGCCGATGGTGGCCTATGCGCTGTTCGGTTCGTCACGCCAGCTGATCGTCGGGCCCGATGCCGCCACCTGTGCGGTGATCGCCGCGGTGGTGACGCCGCTGGCGGCGGGCAATATGGAACGCCATTGGCAGTTGACCATCATGATGACCGCGATGATGGGCGGCTGGTGCCTGTTGGCCAGCCGGTTCAAGCTGGGGGCGCTGGCGGATCTGCTGTCGCGGCCGATCCTCAGCGGGCTGCTGAACGGCGTGGCGCTGACCATCATCGTCGATCAGATCGGCAAGGTGTTGGGGTTCACGGTGCGCCCGGCGCAGCTGATCGAGCGCATCTACGCGCTGCCGGCCAACCTGTTGCACAGCGACTGGCTGACGATGGCGGTGTCCTTGCTGACGCTGGTGACGCTGCTCGGATTTAAAAAATGGCGGCCTAACTGGCCGGCGCCGCTGTTCGCCATCGTGCTGGCGGCGTTCGTCACCTGGGCGGGCGGATTGCAGCAGTATGGCGTGGTGACGGTGGGCGGTTTCAGCGGCGTGTTGCCGATCGTCCAGTGGCCGGACTTTCAGCCCGGGCTGCTGCGCGACATGGTGATCCCGGCGCTCAACCTGGCGGTCGTGAGCTTTGTCAGCATGATGCTGACCGCCCGCAGTTTCGCGGCCAAAAACGGCTATGAGGTCAACGCTGACGCTGAGTTTCGCGCGCTGGGGATGGTGAATATCGTCTCCGCATTGTCGCAAGGCTTCGCCATCAGCGGGGCGGATTCGCGCACCGCGGTGAATGACGCCAACGGCGGCAAGAGCCAGCTCGTGTCGATCATCGCCGCCGCGGTGATCGCTTTCGTCTTGCTGTTCCTGATGGCGCCGCTGCAGTTTATTCCGGTGGCGGGATTGGGCGTGGTGCTGATGTATGCGGCCTGGTCGCTGCTGGATTTTCGCGGCATCTGGATCTTGCGCCGCCGCAACGCGCAGGCTTTTCGCCTGGCGATATTTACCTTCCTCAGCGTCTTGTTGGTCGGGGTGATCAGCGGCATCGGGCTGGCGGTGTTGCTGGGGCTGATGCAGTTTCTGCACACCGTCTTTCGGCCGACGGAACAGCTGCTGGGTGTTAACGACGAAGGCATGATCCATTCCATGGGCAACAACAATGGGGTGAAGGCGGTGCCCGGCGTCATGATGTATCGCTTCAATTCGCCGCTGACCTACTTCAACGTGGCCTACTTCAAACGCCGCATTCTCAATTTGGTCGACAGTACGCCATTCCAGCCGCGCTGGGTGGTGGTGGACGCGGTGGCCAGCTTTACCCATGCCGATATCAGCGTGCTGGCGGCCATCGACGAACTGAAACGCGATCTGTTGCAGCGTAACGTCAAACTGGTGCTGGCCGGGCGCCGCACTGAACTGACGCGCTGGTTCCGCATCAATCGGTTGGGGCGGGACAAGGAGCTGATTTTGGTGCCGGATCTCTATCTGGCGCTGAAGCTGATTCAGAGTAAGGAACAGGCGGAAGCCGCCGCGGTGGGGTAAACAAAAAGGGGCGCGCCGAAGCGTGCCCCTGGGCATTTGTTGCGCCGGCGTCAGCCGCGCAGCAGCATATACAAACGGAACAGATAGATCAGCAGCAGGGCGGAGACCAGGTTGCTTAACGCGGTCAGCACGACGCTGGCCACGTTCGGCGTCAGCACTGACAGATGGCTCACTAAAAACAGCACCAGCAGCTTGGCCGCCAACCACAGCATCATCGCCGGCACAATCACGCGCGCATTGGCGAAGGCCAATTTGCTGCTCAGCTTGAGCGAAGCGAAGACGCCTTTCTTGTCGACGGAGGCGATCACTGGCGCCAACGCGAAGGCGATAGCCATGATCACGCCCGGCACCACGAACAGCGTCAGGCCGAGCTGGATCAGCAAGGTGCAGATAAACAGCAGCAGCAGCAGGCGCGGCAGATCGGGCGCCGAGGCGCCGAGCGCGCGCAGGGCGCTGGTGCGTTGCCCCTGAGACACCAGACGGATCAACGTCAGCATCCCACCGACCAGCAGCACGTTGCCGACCAGCGCGGAGAACGTGGCGGCGGCCGACACTTTCAACAACACCATCTGCTGTTCCGGCGTCATCTGCTGGATCACGTCCTGAATGCCCATGCCGGTCGACGACGCAAAATCGCTGGTGGAGGCGGCCAGCGTCGCCAACTGTTCGGCATCGGGGCTGAAAGCTTGGTTCAGCAGCACCGAGATAAACGCCGTCAACAGCGCCAGCATCAGGATGCTGGCCAGTTGATTGCGTAAAAAGTTAAAACTGTCACGGTACAAAGCGTTGGCCGTGATAGGCATGCAGACTCCTTGGCGTCGAGAAAACAGAGATAAATCAGTGGGTGATTGTACCCTGTTCCACGCCGCTGTGGCACCCCGCGAATTGCACTACGTCTATTTCTTCAACGATCGTCGTCTCAGGCAACGACAGCGGCAAGGGCACCGGCAAGGGGGGCAGGCCGTAGCGTTCGCGAGCGCGATCGCAGGCTTCGTTGCGCAGGCCGTTTTCACCGGACTGATCGAACTCTCTGCACGGGCTTGGCCGATTAAGATAAATCGAGCACGACACGGCTTTGCCAATCTCGCCGTCCAGCGCGGTGCAGCGCGGAGACTTGCTGTTGGTCCCCTGCATGCAGCGCAGGAACGGGGTCAGAGGCTCCGTCAGGGAAAGGGGAACGGTGCCGCCGCCGTCTTCGGCTTCGGCCCAATAGAATGACACTCGAAAATAACCGCAGCATGCGCCGCAGCTGACACAGGGATTAAGGATTTCGCTCATCTTGATTGCCCGCCGACTCCTCACGGCACCAACCAAAACCAACACGGAAGATGAAATTACCTCAGCCGTATTTTTTTCCGCAACTGAAATTTGAACATGCAGATAATTTGCAACAAAATCGTTTTTTTGATGCAGATCAATCCTTGATTTATTAAGCGGTTAGGTAACCTTGTTTTTGGTGGGATTTTAAAATTTTACACATAAGATGTGATCTCGATGGGATCACAAATACCCGAAAGTAGGTATATTCCCCCTCGAGAGATTAACCACACAAATGGAATGGATAATGAAAAAGACAACTCTGGTGGTATTGGCGACGATGATGGCGCCTATGTTGGCAAGTGCGCATCAGGCCGGTGATTTCCTGTTCCGTGCGGGCACCGCGACGGTGCGTCCAAATGCGGGCTCGGACAACGTATTGGGTTTGGGATCGCTGGATGCGAAAAACAATACCCAGCTCGGTTTGACCTTCGGTTATATGGTGACGGACAACATCGGCGTTGAGTTGTTGGCCGCGACACCGTTCCGCCACAAGGTTACCCTGGGCGGCACCGATCTGGCGACCGTTCATCAACTGCCGCCTACGCTGATGGCGCAATACTACTTCGGCGACAAGCAGGACAAACTGCGTCCTTATCTGGGCGTCGGCGTTAACTACACCACTTTCTTCGACGAGAAGTTCAACGACTACGGCAAAAGCGCCGGGTTGAGCAACCTCGATCTGAAAGACTCCTGGGGCGTGGCGGCACAGGCCGGTCTGGATTACAACCTGGATGAGCACTGGATGCTGAACATGTCGGTGTGGTGGATGAACATCGAAACCAAAACGCGTTTCAACGACGCGAACGGTGGGCACCACAGCTTCGATACACGATTGGATCCGTGGGTGTTTATGTTTGGGGCGGGTTATCGCTTCTGATGAAGGCCGCAAACAGGGAGGCATTGCGCCTCCCTGTGTCGGTATTATTTAACCTGCATGACGTTCTCAACAGATTTCACGCCGGCCACGCCGCGTGTGACCTGCACCGCACGATTGGCGTCATCGCTTGACGTCACGAAGCCGCTCAACTGCACGCGTCCTTTAAAGGTTTCCACGCTGATTTCGCGCGACTTGATGTTTTTATCCGCCAGCAGCGCCGATTTCACTTTGGTGGTGACCACGGTGTCATCGATATAACCGCCTGTTCCCTCCGATTTCGCCGTCGGTGCGCAAGCGCTCACCGCGACCGCCACAACGGCTGCCATGCACAAGGCCGAAAGGGTTTTAAACAGCTTCATAAATTACTCTCCATGCAATGTTATGGTTGAAATTCGATGCGGTTTTTTCGCCGCAGCGAGCGCATTCCCCAAATCAAATGAAGAAATGCATAGCGAACAATGTTTATTGTGAGACAAGACGCGGGTTTGTTCAAATTTTTGCTGTAAATAAATAGAACAAACTTTGAGGGGAAACAAGCTGTTAAAGCGAGCGCCGGCAAGGCGCTCGCCGAAGGGGATCACGCGCGGGTCGCGTGCTTCATCGCGCTGACGAAGGCCGCCAGCTTGGTCAGCATTTCCGCCGGGTTGGCATGGTGCCGTTCGATGATTTTGACGATTGCCGATCCGGAGATGGCGCCGGCGGCGCCGGCCTGCAGCGCAGCCTTCACCTGCTCGGGCTCGGAGATGCCGAAGCCCTGCAGCGGCGGCGCGGCGTGATACTCGCGCAGCTTGTTCACCAGGTGATGCAGCGGCAACTGCGCCCGGCTTTCGGTGCCGGTGACGCCGGAACGCGACAGCAGGTAGGTGTAGCCGCGACCGTGCGACGCGATTTCACGCAGCAGATCGTCATCGGCGTTCGGCGGGCAAATGAAGATGGGCGCGATACCGTGGCGCACGGCCGCGGCGCGGAACGGCGCCGATTCTTCAAACGGCACGTCGGCGACCAACACTGAATCCACGCCCACTTCCGCACAGCGTTGGTAAAAAGCATCGATGCCTTTATGGAACACCAAATTGGCGTACATCAGCAGGCCGATGGGAATGGTCGGGTGCTTCTGACGAATGGCCGCCAGCAGCTCGAAACACTGGGTCGGCGTAACGCTGGCGGCGAAGGCACGCAGCGTCGCGCTCTGGATGGTTGGGCCATCCGCCAGCGGGTCGGAGAAGGGGATACCCAGCTCCAGCGCGTCCGCGCCGGCTTCGATCAGGGTGTCGATAATCTGCAGCGACAGCGCCGGATTAGGATCGCCCAGCGTCACGAACGGGACGAAGGCGCCTTCCTTGCTGCTTTCCAGACGCGTGAACAGTTGCTGATAACGTTCCATCAGATTTCTCCCCGTGCTTTCAAAATGTCGTGAACGGTAAATATGTCTTTGTCGCCGCGGCCGGACAGGTTGACCACCAGGATCTGCTCTTTCTGCGGCGTTTCACGGATCATTTTCAGCGCGTGCGCCAGGGCGTGTGAGGATTCCAGCGCCGGGATGATGCCTTCATGGCGCGACAGCGCCTTGAACGCCTCCAGCGCTTCGTCGTCGGTGATCGACACGTATTCGGCGCGGCCGGTGCTGTTCAGGTAGGCGTGCTGCGGCCCGACGGACGGGAAGTCCAGCCCGGCGGAGATTGAATAGGATTCTTCAATCTGGCCTTCGGCGGTCTGCATCATCGGCGCCTTCATGCCGAAATAGATGCCGACATGGCCATGCTTGAGCGGCGCGCCGTGCTGACCGGTTTCGATGCCCAGACCGGCGGGTTCCACGCCGATCAGCCCAACGTCGGCGTCATCGATAAAATCGGCGAACATGCCGATGGCGTTGGAGCCGCCGCCGACGCAGGCGATGACCGCATCCGGCAGGCGGCCTTCGCGCTCCAGCACCTGCGCTTTGGTCTCTTCGCCAATCATGCGCTGGAATTCACGCACGATGGTGGGGTACGGGTGCGGGCCGGCCGCGGTGCCGAGCATATAGTGCGCGGTTTCATAACTGCCGGACCAGTCGCGCAACGCTTCGTTGCAGGCGTCTTTCAGGGTGGCGGAGCCGCTGTGCACCGGGATCACTTCCGCGCCCATCAGCCGCATGCGGAACACGTTCGGCGACTGACGCTCAACGTCTTTGGCGCCCATATAGATACGGCATTTCAGGCCGAGCAGCGCGCAGGCCAGCGCCGACGCGACGCCGTGTTGGCCGGCGCCGGTTTCCGCGATGATCTCGGTTTTGCCCATGCGCTTGGCCAGCAGGGCCTGGCCCAGCACCTGGTTGGTCTTGTGCGCGCCGCCGTGCAGCAGATCTTCCCGCTTCAGATAGAGTTTGGTGTTGCTGCCGGCGGTGAGATTTTTGCACAGCGTCAGCGCCGTAGGGCGGCCCGCGTAGTTCTTCAACAGATCGATGAATTCCGCCTGAAACGCCGGATCGCGCTGAGCGCTGACAAAGGCTTCTTCGAGTTGTTTCAGGGCCGGCATCAGAATTTGCGGCACGTATTGACCACCAAATTCGCCGAAGTAGGGGTTAAGCAGCGTCATGAGAGTTCCCGTCATTATCCGTTATTAATGTAGAGCCGTATTCAGTAAGCGCGCAGGGTTTGGAAGACCGAGGCCAGGCGCGCGGGATCCTTGATGCCCGGTTCGCTTTCCACGCCGGAATTGAAGTCCAGCCCGGCGCAGCCGAGCTTGGCCGCTTCGACGCAGTTGTCGGCGCGCAGACCGCCCGCCAGCATAACGTTGGTCAGATCTTCGCCTTGCAATACCGACCAGTCGAAGCGTTGGCCGGTGCCGCCTGCGCCGTTGTCCAGCAGATAGCGATCGACATGCTGCAGATCGCGCGCCGGCACCCGTTCTTTCACGCTCAGCGCTTTCCAGATGCGGCAATCGGCCGGCAAGCGGGCGCGCAGGGCGCTGATATAGGCCTGGTCCTCCGCGCCGTGCAGTTGCACCGCCTGCAGACCGAGGCGCTCTACGGTCAGCGCCACGGTATCGAGCTGGGCGTCGCAGAAGACGCCGACGTACTTCAGCGGCGCGCCGGAAATGACTTCGCGGGCGCGGACGATATCCACATAGCGCGGCGAGCGGCCGACGAAAATCAATCCGCCGTAGATGGCGCCGGCCTGATACGCGGCGGCGGCGTCCTGTGGGCGAGTCAGGCCGCACACTTTATTGTCGCCCAGGATCACACGGCGCACGGCGGCGCGCAGATCGGGTTCCGACATCAGCGCGCTGCCGATCAGGAAACCGTTGGCGTAGTGGCTGAGCTCGCGGATCTGCCCGTAATTGTTGATGCCCGACTCGCTGATCACCGTCACCCCATGCGGCACGCGCGGCGCCAACTGCCGGGTGCGGTCCAGATCGATGCTCAGATCGCGCAGATCGCGGTTATTGATGCCGACCACGCGGGCTTCCAGCGCGATCGCCCGCTGCAGCTCTTCTTCACTGATCACTTCGGTCAGCACGCCCATATTGAGGCTGTGGGCCACCGCCGCCAGCTGGCGGTACTGTTCGTCGGTCAACACCGACAGCATCAGCAGGATAGCGTCGGCCTGATAGTAGCGCGCCAGGTAAATCTGATACGGGTCGATGATAAAGTCTTTGCACAACACCGGTTGGCTGACGGTTTTGCTCACCAGCGGCAGGAAATCAAAGCTGCCCTGGAAGTATTTCTCGTCGGTCAGCACCGAGATCGCCGAGGCGAAATCTTTATAGACCGTGGCGATCTCCACCGGATCAAAGTTCTCGCGAATCAGCCCCTTGGAAGGCGAGGCCTTCTTGCATTCGAGAATGAAAGCCGTACGGGTGCCCTGCAGCGCGTGGTAGAAGCTGCGTTCGCTCGGTACGATGTCATTCTGAAAGCCGGCCAGGGGCTGTTGCTGTTGTCGCGCCGCGATCCATTGCGCTTTGTCGCGGACAATCTTGTGTAGCACGGTTTCCTGCATCATTTATCCTCTTGCCGCCAGTGCGATGACACGCTCATAGGCCTGCCCGCTGTTGATCATATCCAGTGCCTGCCGCGCATTTTGGCGCAGGTCTTCATGTCCGAATAACTTCAGAAGCAACGCGACGTTGGCCGCGACCGCCGCAGCGTGCGCCGGCTCGCCTTTACCTTGTAACAGCCGCGCCAAAATGTCACGGTTTTCTTCCGGCGTGCCGCCCAGCAAGGCCTCCAGCGGATAGGTTTCCAATCCGAAGGACTGCGGGGTAAGCTGATAACTGCAGATTTCGCCGTTGTTCAATTCCGCCACGTGCGTCGGGGCGTGGATCGCCACCTCGTCCATGCCGCCGCCGTGAACCACCGCCGCGCGCTGATAGCCCAACACGCGCAGGGTTTCGGCGATCGGCAGCACCAGTTCCGGGCTGTAAACGCCGATCAGCGCCAGCGGCGGACGCGCCGGGTTGATCAGCGGGCCCAGCACGTTGAACAGCGTGCGGGTCTTCAACTGCTGGCGTACCGGCATGGCGTGACGGAAGCCGGTGTGGTACTGCGGCGCAAACAGGAAGCACACGCCAAGATCGTCCAACGCCTTGCGCGCCTCTTCCGCCGGCAGATCCAAGCGGATGCCGAATGCCGCCAACAGATCCGAAGAGCCGGAGCGGCTGGAGACGCTGCGGTTGCCGTGTTTGGCGATTTTCGCGCCGCACGCCGCCGCCACAAAGGCGCTGGCGGTGGAAATATTGATGCTGTTGGTGCCGTCGCCGCCGGTGCCGACGATATCGGCAAACAGATAGTCAGGGCGCGGGAACGGTTGAGCATCTTCCAGCAGCGCTTTGGCGGCGCCGGCGATCTCTTCCGGGCGCTCGCCGCGGACTTTCATGCTGATCAACGCCGCCGCCAGTTGGCTCGGCTCCAGTTCGCCGCGCACGATGGCGCTGAACAGCTGTTGGCTTTCCTGCTGGCTCATCGATTCAGCGCGGTACAGTTTCTCAAGGATAGGTTGCATCGTCGTGTTCCTTTTATGACTTCGCCAGCGCCCAGGCCAGGGTCTGCTCAAGCAGGCGCGCGCCATGGGTGGTCAGAATCGATTCCGGGTGGAACTGGAAGCCGCATACGCGGCGGCGATCGTCGCGTACCGCCATCACCATCTCGCCGAACCGGGCGTTGACGGTCAGATCGGCCGGGATGTTGCTGCCGACCAGCGAGTGGTAACGCGCCACCGGCAGCGGGTTGGCCATGCCGGCGAACATGCCTTCACCGTCGTGAACGATCGCCGAGGCTTTGCCGTGCAGGATTTCCCCCGCCTGGCCGACCTGGCCGCCATAGGCTTCGACGATCGCCTGGTGGCCGAGGCAGATGCCGATGATCGGCAGCCGGCCGCGCAGGCGTTGCAGCAGTTCCGGCATGCAGCCCGCTTCGGAAGGGGCGCCGGGGCCCGGCGACAGCATCAGCACCGGCTGTTCCATCTGCGCCAGACGCTCGATGATCACCTCGGCGGCGATCTGGTTACGGTAAATCACCACCTGGTGGCCGCTGGCGCGCAGCTGATCGACCAGGTTGTAGGTAAAGGAGTCGACGTTGTCGAGCAGCAGGATATCGGCCATCAGAACACCTCCTTGGCATGGTGCGCAGTGGCGATGGCGCGCAGCACGGCACGGGCTTTATTACGGGTTTCGTCGGCTTCCGCCTGCGGGATGGAGTCCAGCACGACGCCGGCGCCGGCCTGCACGGTGGCGATGCCGTCTTCGACGTAGGCTGAGCGAATGACGATGCAGGTATCCAGATCGCCGGTGGCGGTAAAGTAGCCTACCGCGCCGCCGTAGCTGCCGCGGCGCGTGCCTTCGGAGGCGGCGATCAGCTGCATCGCCCGCACTTTGGGCGCGCCGCTCAGGGTGCCCATATTCATGCAGGCCTGGTAGGCATGCAGCACGTCGAGATCGGCGCGCAGGGTGCCCACCACGCGGGAAACCAGGTGCATGACGAACGAATAGCGATCCACTTTGGTCAGGTCGGCCACGTAGCGGCTGCCGGCCTGGCAGATGCGCGCCAGATCGTTGCGCGCCAGATCGACCAGCATCAGGTGCTCGGCCAGCTCTTTGTGGTCGGTGCGCATTTCCAGCTCGATGCGGCTGTCGAGATCCAGATCCAGTGAACCATCGGCTCGGCGGCCGCGCGGGCGGGTGCCGGCGATCGGGTAGATTTCGATCTGGCGATTGCCCGCGTCGTATTTCAGCGCGCTCTCCGGCGAAGCGCCGAACAGGGTGAACTCGTCATCTTGCATGAAGAACATGTACGGGCTGGGGTTGTTGTCTTTTAACGTCTGGTAGGCCGCCAGCGGCGCCGGGCACGGCAGGGAGAAGCGGCGCGACGGCACCACCTGGAAAATCTCGCCGTGACGGATCGCTTCCTGCAGCCCGCTGACCACCGCGCCGTACTCTTCGTCGCTCTGGTTGCAGCTCAGCTGCATGTTTTCCAGCTTTTGGTGCGGGATTGGCTGCGGGGTTTGTTTCAATTCGGTCTGCAATTGCGCCAGACGCTGCTGCAGGCGTTGTATTTCACTCGCTTGCTCGCTGAAGACGCTGGCCTGCAATCGGGCGGAACCGCGTTGATGATCCAGCACCAGCAGGGTTTCCGCCAGATAGAAGCAGAAGTCCGGGCAACGTTGATCCTGGCGCAGCGTCGGCAGGTTTTCGAAACCGGCGACCAGATCGTAGGCGAACAGGCCGCCCAGCATCACGGCTTCACGCTCGTCCGCCGGGGAGTCGACCAGGGTCAGCAGCGTGCGCAGCGCGTCGAATACCGACAGGGAGCGCAGGCGCGCGTCTTCGTCCTGCACCTCGTCGATCGCCGGGAAGGTCACCTCGCGGCCGTTTGGGCGCGCCTGAATGCTGACTTCGGGCGGCAGCGCTTCGTCCAGCAGCGGCAGCAGCGCCGCGCCATTGGCGGTGAGCGCCTGCACGCTGACGGTGTGACCCAGCGCGGTGATGCGCAGCGCGCTGTCGATCACCAGCAGGCTCTGCAGATTCTGTTTACTGTTGATTTCCGCCGACTCCAGCAGCAGGGTGGCCGGCCGGGCGCCGCACAGCTGGTGGAAAAGGGTGGTGGGATCGCCCCGGTAACTGGCCTGCGCCTTCAGTAATGTCAATTGTGGTTTGATGTTCATCATCGGTGGTTCCAGTGAATTCTGTCCATAAAAAAGCCCGCATCAGGTGCGGGCTCAGGAAATCTGCATTGTCAGATGACAGCTATGCGCGATTACACCGCCCGCAAGAGGGAGGTACGCCACCAACCGTGAAGAGAAATGTATGTGTTCATTTGCAGACTCTCTTTGTTAACTCTCATCCGACACGGCCACTGCCGTGAACTTGTGTACTAGTTAACTGGTTCGTGAGGGCAAAGTCAACCCCCTTTTTGTACAATGTTTTAGCGGTCAGCATGAATTCTGTTCATCATCCCGCCCGCGCGCCCAGCCGGGGCAGAATAGATTTCCGTCCGGCCGCCGATCGCAGGTATGATAGAAAACCAAGCCATTGCCGGATAGCCGTTTTGACAGACAGTAACCCTCAATCCACCGCTTTTACCCTGTACGATCTCCACAGCCATACGACCGCCTCCGACGGCTACCTGACGCCGACGCAGCTGGTGCAGCGGGCGGTAGAGATGCGCGTGGGGGTGTTGGCGATCACCGATCACGACACGACCGCCGGGCTGGCCGAGGCCGCCGCCGCCATCGCGGAGCAGGTGTTGCCGTTGCGGTTGGTCAATGGAGTGGAAATCTCGACGCTGTGGGAAAATCATGAAATCCATATTGTTGGGTTGGGTATGGACGTCGCGCATCCGGCGCTGGTGGCGCTGTTGGCGGAACAAACCGAACGCCGCAACCGGCGGGCGCAGGAGATCGGCGTGCGGCTGGGCAAGGCGCGTATTCCCGACGCCTATGCCGGCGCCCAGCGCCTGGCCGGAGCCGGCGCGGTGACCCGCGGCCATTTCGCCCGTTACCTGGTGGAGATCGGTGTGGCGGACAATATGGCTCAGGTGTTCAAGAAATACCTGGCCAAGGGGAAAACCGGCTATGTACCGCCGCAGTGGTGTACAATAGAACAAGCCATTGATGCGATTCATCAATCGGGCGGCCAGGCGGTGATGGCGCACCCGGGCCGTTACGATTTGACCGCGAAATGGCTGAAACGCTTGCTGGCGCATTTCGCCGAACACGGCGGCGACGCCATGGAAGTGGCGCAGTGTCAGCAGGCGCCGCATGAGCGCACTCAGCTGGCGAAATACGCGCAAGACTACCGCCTGTTGGCCTCGCAAGGCTCTGATTTCCATCAACCTTGCTCGTGGATCGAACTGGGGCGCAAGCTGTGGCTGCCGGGCGGCGTCGAGCCGGTGTGGCGCGATTGGCCGCAGCCGGGCCAGGCGGTCTGATTTTACGCGCGTGGCAACGCGCGCGGGCATTATTTTAGGAGCAAGTCATGAGTCAGCTTTTTTATATTCACCCGGACAACCCGCAGCCGCGCCTGATCAACCAGGCGGTAGAGGTGCTGCGCAAAGGGGGGGTGATCGTCTATCCCACCGATTCCGGCTATGCGCTGGGCTGCATGCTGGAAGAGAAGGCGGCGATGGAGCGCATTTGCCGCATCCGTCAGCTGGACGGCAACCACAACTTTACCCTGATGTGCCGCGATCTGTCCGAGTTGTCGACCTATGCTCACGTCGATAATACGGCGTTCCGTCTGATCAAAAACAATACGCCGGGCAACTACACGTTCATTCTGAAAGCGACCAAAGAAGTGCCGCGCCGCCTGATGAATGAAAAGCGCAAAACCATCGGCCTGCGCGTGCCGTCGAACCCGATCGCGCTGGCGCTGTTGGAGGCGTTGAACGAACCGATGATGTCCACCACGCTGATGCTGCCGGGCAATGATTTCGCCGAGTCCGATCCGGAAGAGATCAGCGATCATTTGGGCAAGGTGGTCGATCTGGTGATCCACGGCGGCTTCCTCGGCCAACAGCCGACCACGGTTATCGATCTGACCGAATCCTCGCCGGAAGTGGTGCGCGAAGGCGCCGGCGACGCGGCGCCTTTCCGCTGATGTAAAATATTGCCACCTTGCCCATTGTCTGAAAAACGGCTGAAGCGACGCTATTTCGCGTGAAAGCCGCTATTCTTGAAGACTTCAGAATTGATAATGGGCAGGATGCGCAGCAATGATTAAACAGGTTTCTTTTTTAGCGGCCTTATTATTTTCCTCAATGGCGAATGCGGGTTTTTATTCGGGCAGCGGTTTGCTGGCGGAATCCGGCGGTTACGTAAAAAATAAAAGCGGTGAAGCCACCGTGGCCGAAGCGCTGAATGGCGGCATGTTTATGGGATACGTCGCCGGCGTATTCGATACCTATTCCATGCAGGGCAATCGCAATATCTGCCCAGAGGCCGGAATGAGCATCGGCGTAGCCGCCGACGCGGTAATGCAGTACTTGAACGAACATCCCGAGCAACTGCATTATTCCGCACCGTCGGTGATTATGCTGGCGTTGAGCGCCGCCTATCCCTGCGTGCGCCATTAAATTCCCATTCCAATAAGTGCGCATTTTTTCATAAGGTGCGCTCGGGTCTTTTCCGCACGAACTTCAATAGATCATGACCTGCTGCGCTGTCACCCTTAGCCCGTCGGTAATTCCCGAACGGGTCGGGGAGAGACGCGCAGGAGGTAATATGACCGCATTTCACAGTGCCAACATGACGCTCGATTATCAGGATATCGGCTCAGGGCCGCTCACGTTGGTGTTGCTGCCCGGCTGGTGCGAACCGAAAACCGTGTTTGAGCCGTTCATCGCGCTGGCGGCCGACGGTTATCGGACGATCAGCATCGATTGGCGTGGCCACGGCCTGTCGTCAAAAGCGGCGGAGATGTCGCTGACGGCGGACGATTTGCTGGAGGATGTGCGCCAATTGCTGACGGCGCTGCGTTTGGACAACGTGATCACCCTGTCGGTGGCGCACGCCAGTTGGTTGGCGGTGGCGTTGGCCGAGGCGTTGCCGCAGCAGGTGCAGGGCATGGTGTTTCTCGATTGGATCATGACGCAGCCGGAGCCAGCGCTCTTTACGGCGGTGAGCCGCATGCAGCAGCCGCAGCAGTGGCTGGCGGCGCGCGACGCCTTGTTCGACTTCTGGCAGGGCGGCATCCGCCACGATCGGGTCAAATGCCATCTGGAGGTCGAGATGGCGCAGGAAGATGACCGGCTCTGGCGCGCCGCCGGCGTGGCCATCGAACAGGCCTACCGGCAGTTCGGCTCGCCGCTGCAACGCCTGGCGGGAATGAGCGCGCCGCCGCCGTGCCGGCATATTTACTCGCTGGATCGCCGCGATGACTATCTGCGGCAACAGCAGGCATTTGCCGCCGAGCGGCCGTTTTTCTCCGTGGCGCGTTTAGAAGAGGCCCGCACTCACCTCGGCATTCTGGAACGGCCCGACGCGGTGCTGAGGGCGGTGGAGGACTTCTTGGCGCCGTGAACGCCGCTTGGGGGCACCGCCGATAAAGTGGGTTTCAACACCTTAGAAAGCCTGTATAATGCGCGGTTCGATCTTGATAAACGTATTATTACCGTTGCGGCGATTGGCCGCGGCGGTTATCCCCCCGACGCCTGTGAAGGCGACATTAGAGGTTGCTCAATGAGCGAAAAGTTACAGAAAGTATTAGCGCGCGCCGGGCACGGCTCGCGTCGTGAAATCGAAACCATGATTGAAGCCGGGCGCGTCAGCGTCGACGGCAAGGTCGCCAAGCTGGGCGATCGCGTTGAAGTGACCCCGGCGATGAAAATTCGTCTGGATGGTCATGTCCTGTCGATCAAAGAGTCCGAAGAGGTGGTCTGCCGCGTGCTGGCTTACTACAAACCGGAAGGTGAGCTGTGTACCCGCAGCGATCCTGAAGGCCGCCCGACGGTGTTCGATCGCTTGCCGAAGCTGCGCGGTTCGCGCTGGGTGGCGGTAGGGCGACTGGACGTCAACACTTCTGGTCTGCTGCTGTTCACCACCGATGGCGAACTGGCCAACCGTCTGATGCACCCAAGCCGTGAAGTGGAACGCGAGTACGCGGTGCGCGTGTTTGGCCAGGTCGACGATGCGAAAGTGAAGCAGCTGAGCAAAGGCGTGCAACTGGAAGACGGCCCGGCCGCGTTCCGCACCATCAGCTTCCAGGGCGGTGAAGGCTTCAACCAATGGTACAACGTGACCCTGACCGAAGGCCGCAACCGTGAAGTGCGTCGCCTGTGGGAAGCGGTGGGCGTGCAGGTGAGCCGCCTGATCCGCGTACGCTACGGCGATATCGATCTGCCGAAAGGCCTGCCGCGCGGCGGCTGGGCCGAGCTGGATCTGCCGGCGATCAACTACCTGCGCGAGCTGGTTGAATTGAAACCGGAAACGGTCAGCAAGATGCCGGTGGAGCGTGAGCGCCGCCGCGTGAAGGCTAACCAAATCCGTCGCGCGGTCAAGCGTCACTCGCAGGTGGCCGGCAGCGGCCGTCGCAGTGCGCCGGGCAGCAAACCGAGTAAATCGGGCAAACCGAGCAAACGCAGCTAATCCCGTCATTCTGGCCCCGTTCGGGGCCAGAACGTTTTGTTACCAATCGATCCCCTGTTGCGCCTTGATGCCCGCGTCGAACGCGTGTTTCACCGGCCGCATCTCCGTAACCGTATCCGCCATTTCCAGCAGCTCGCGATGGCAACCGCGCCCGGTCAGTATCACCGTTTGGTGCGCAGGGCGCTGCCGCAGCGCTTCTTTGAGCTCTTCCAGCTCCAGATAGCCGTAGGTCAACATGTAGGTCACTTCGTCCAGCAGCACCAGATCCAGGCCGCTGTCGGCCAGCATGCGTTTGCCGTGCTGCCACACCGCCTGGCAGGCGGCGGTGTCGCCTGCCTTGTTCTGCGTCTCCCAGGTGAAGCCGGTAGCCATCACCTGAAATTCAACGCCATGTTGCTGCAGCAGATTCTTTTCGCCATTGGGCCACTCGCCCTTGATGAACTGGATCACCCCGGCGCGCATGCCGTGACCGACCGCGCGGGTGACGGTGCCGAAGGCGGCGGTGGTTTTGCCTTTGCCGTTGCCGGTAAACACCAGCAGCAGGCCGCGGGTGTCCTGCGCCGCGGCGATGCGTGCATCGACCTGTTCTTTCAGGCGCTGCTGGCGCTGTTGATGACGATCTTCCGCCATGAAACGCTCCTTATTATTCGGCCGCGCCGGGTTTGCGGTTCGGCTGGGCGTCGAAGCTCATGCCGGTTTTTCGCCGGCTGTCCTCGCCCATCAGATACAGGTACAGCGGCATGATGTCAGCCGGGGTTTTCAGCTTGTTTTTGTCTTCGTGCGGGAAGGCGGATGCGCGCATTTTGGTGCGAGTTCCGCCCGGATTGATGCAGTTTACCCGCAAATTACGATTTTTGTATTCATCGGCCAATACCTGCATCATGCCTTCGGTGGCGAACTTCGACACCGCATAAGCGCCCCAGTCGGCGCGGCCGGTGCGCCCGACGCTGGAACTGGTGAACACCAGCGACCCGGCGTGGGATTTCAGCAGCAGCGGCAGCAGCGCCTGAGTCAGCATAAAGGTGGCGTTGACGTTAACCTGCATCACCTCTTGCCACATGGTTATCGACAGGTCGGCCATCGGCGCAATGTCGCCCAGCAGGCCGGCGTTGTGCAGCACGCCGTCCAGGCGCGGAATTTGGCGCGCCAGATCGTCGGCTATCTGCCGGCATTGCTCCGGCGTGGCGTGCAGCAAGTCGAGCGTGACCACCAGGGCCGGGGCGCCGCCCTGGGCCGCGATCTCTTGTTGTACCGCCAGCAGTTTGCTCTCGGTGCGTCCCAGCAGCACTAACTGGGCGCCGAAGCGAGCGTAGGTCAGCGCCGCTTCGCGGCCGATGCCGTCTCCGGCGCCGGTGACCAAAATAATGCGTTGTTCGAGTAGATCTTGTTTGGGTTGGTAATGCACGATAAATCCTCGCCTGGGTGGCTGTTCTCCCGCGTATCGTGGGGAGCAAGGGTGAAACGCGCGGCCAGGGCGGGAGCGAGAGCTCGACCTTCTGCGGGCCGCGCAGCGAATCTGTCTCATCATATTGATGAATAATGGGTGTTATATGCCTTAATCCGTACGCATTTTCAATGCGTAGCAGGCTGAAATGACATTCTTTTGTAACAAAAGCGGCGCGGCGGCGGCTTGGTTCGGCCTTGAATCGTCCCCATAGTGACGTGCAGAACGCAATGAATTTTCATTTAGCCGCGACAGCAGGCGCTGCGGTTGGCTAAAATGGAAAGAATCATACTAACAACCTGTAAATAAAGGCGGAATCTGTGGAGTTTATATCTGTTTATGGCCTGTTTCTGGCCAAGGTCGCCACGGTGGTGCTCGCCATCGCCGCGTTGGCCATCCTGGCGGTCAGTCTGGGGCAACGCAAGAGCCGTCAGAAAGGGGAGCTGCAGTTGACCGATCTCGGTGAGCAGTATCGCGAAATGCAGCGCGATATGCGCCTGGCGCGTATGGATACTGCCGAGCAAAAGGTTTGGCTGAAACAGTTCAAGAAGCAGACCAAATCTGATGACAAATTGAAGAAGCAGCGCGCCAAATCCGGCGCGGTGGAAGTGGCCAAGCCGTGCCTGTACGTGTTGGACTTCAAGGGCAGCATGGATGCGCACGAGGTGACGTCGCTGCGCGAAGAGATCTCCGCGGTGCTGGCTGTGGCCTCGGCGCAGGATGAAGTCCTGCTGCGTCTGGAAAGCCCGGGCGGGGTGGTGCACGGCTACGGCCTGGCGGCTTCGCAGCTGGAGCGCTTGCGCAAAGGCGGCATCCGCCTGACGGTGGCGGTGGATAAAGTGGCGGCCAGCGGCGGCTACATGATGGCCTGCGTCGCGGATCGCATCGTGGCGGCGCCGTTCGCCATCATCGGTTCCATCGGCGTGGTGGCGCAGATCCCGAATTTCCACCGCCTGCTGAAGAAGAACGACATCGACGTGGAGCTGCATACCGCCGGGCAGTTTAAACGTACGCTGACGCTGTTCGGTGAAAATACCGAGCAGGGGCGCGAGAAGTTCCGCGAAGATCTGAACGAAACGCACGAGCTGTTCAAACGCTTCGTGCACGAGCAGCGCCCGTCGCTGGACATCGACAGCGTCGCCACCGGTGAGCACTGGTTCGGGACCCAGGCCAAAGAGAAAGGCCTGATCGACGCCATCGGCACCAGCGACGATTTGTTGATCGCCGAGTTGGATAACCACGAAGTGATCGCCGTGCGCTATGCGCGTCGTAAACGTTTGATGGATCGTTTCACCGGCAGCGCGGCGGAAAGCGTCGATCGTTTGCTGTTGCGCTGGTGGCAGCGCGGGGAAAAGCCGTTGTTGTAAGGCGAGAAGAGCAGGAATCAACGGGGGCCAGGCGCCCCCGTTTTGTTTTCTCAATCGACCAAATGGTATTTTTCCGAAAGCAGGTGAGCCAAATGTTTAAACATATTAAATACGGCGGTGGTTTTGGCGGTGGGCAATCCATCGGCATCTAAAAAGTATTCGCCGCGAAAAACTAAAACGCCGCTTTTTTGTTCAACGTCGGTGGCGATCATGCCGTGCAGATAATCTTCGTGTTGGCGGATGATGTTATTTGCTTCCGCCAGCAGGGCCTCGCGGCCGATAGGTGCAGTATTCTTGTACATTTATTAGACTCCAAACAAAAAACGCTGCGCATATTCTAACGCCGGTTCGCTTTTATCCGCAAACCGACTAAGGTTTATTTGCCGTCTGGATGGCCATGGGCGGCGGCCGGTTGGCGAAATCTGCCTTTCCGTGCTAATTAGGTTGCGTGACGCTTTTTATCAGGTACAGTGTGGGATTTTGCGGCGTCGGGTGGAAGGTTTTGTTTACGCCATGAATAAAAATCACGCAGCCATACTTCTGGGGCATGGGTGAATAGCAGGCAGGATCAACAACTTGCGTTTAGGTTGAGCAGTTGGGCAACCAAAAGAAAAAAATCTGTTGATCTCTTGCCAGACTGCCGCAATATAAAAAAAGAGACACGAATTGCCGCGGCACGGCGAGATAAAAGACTTCTTTTTAGAAGAAATAAATTAGGTAAAGGTAAATATGGGTAAAGCTCTCGTAATAGTTGAGTCCCCGGCAAAAGCCAAAACTATTAATAAATATTTAGGAAGTGACTACGTGGTGAAGTCCAGCGTCGGTCATATCCGTGATTTGCCGACCAGTGGCTCAGCCAGCAAAAAGAGCGCTGACTCAACCGAAGACAAAGCCAAGAAAAAAGTTAAAAAAGATGAGAAGGCGGCGCTGGTAAATCGCATGGGCGTCGACCCTTACCACGGCTGGAAAGCGCATTATGAAATCCTGCCGGGTAAAGAAAAAGTGGTCGCCGAGTTAAAATCGTTGGCGGAAAACGCCGACCACATTTATCTCGCAACCGACCTTGACCGCGAAGGGGAAGCCATCGCCTGGCACCTGCGGGAAGTGATCGGTGGGGATGACAAACGCTTTAGCCGCGTGGTGTTTAACGAAATCACCAAAAACGCGATCCAACAGGCGTTCAAACAGCCGGGCGAGCTGAACATTGACCGCGTCAACGCGCAGCAGGCGCGCCGGTTTATGGACCGCGTGGTGGGCTATATGGTCTCGCCGCTGCTGTGGAAAAAAATCGCCCGCGGCCTGTCCGCCGGCCGCGTACAGTCGGTGGCGGTGCGTCTGGTGGTTGAGCGCGAACGCGACATCAAGGCGTTCGTGCCGGAAGAGTACTGGGAGCTGCATGCCGATCTGCTGGCGAAGGGTGAAACCGCGCTGCAGATGGAAGTGACACATGCGCACGACAAACCGTTCAAGCCGGTCAACCGCGAGCAGACGCACGCCGCGGTCAAGTTGCTGGAAAAAGCCCGCTACACGGTGCTGGATCGCGAAGACAAACCGACCAGCAGCAAGCCGGGCGCGCCTTTCATTACCTCCACGCTGCAACAGGCCGCCAGCACCCGCCTGAGCTTCGGCGTGAAGAAAACCATGATGATGGCGCAACGGCTGTATGAAGCCGGCCATATTACCTATATGCGTACCGACTCCACCAACCTGAGCCAGGATGCGCTCAACATGGTGCGTGGCTACATCGGCGACAACTTCGGCGATAAATACCTGCCGAAAGCGCCGAATCAGTACAGCAGCAAAGAGAATTCGCAGGAAGCACACGAAGCGATCCGTCCTTCGGACGTGAACGTGCTCGCCGAGCAGTTGAAAGACATGGAAGCGGACGCGCAGAAGCTGTATCAGCTGATCTGGCGCCAGTTCGTTGCCTGCCAGATGACGCCGGCGCAATACGATTCCACCACGCTGACGGTGAAAGCCGGCGATTATCAACTGCGCGCCAAGGGCCGTACGCTGCGCTTTGACGGCTGGACCAAGGTGATGCCGGCTCTGCGCAAAGGCGATGAAGATCGCACGTTGCCGTTCGTCGAAATCGGCAGCGAGCTGGATCTGCAGAAACTGATCCCGAGCCAGCACTTCACCAAGCCGCCGGCGCGCTACAGCGAAGCCTCGCTGGTGAAAGAGCTGGAGAAACGCGGCATCGGGCGTCCGTCCACTTACGCCTCCATCATCTCGACCATTCAGGATCGCGGTTATGTGCGGGTGGAAAGCCGCCGTTTCTATGCCGAGAAAATGGGTGAGATCGTCACCGATCGCCTGGAAGAAAACTTCCGCGAGCTGATGAACTATGACTTCACCGCCCGCATGGAAGACGGCCTCGATGAGGTCGCCAACAACCAGGCCGAGTGGAAAGCGGTGCTGGACGAATTCTTCGTTGATTTCAGCGAGCAGCTTGAAACGGCGGAGAAGGATCCGGAAGAAGGCGGCATGCGGCCTAACCAGATGGTGATGACCAGCATCGACTGCCCGACCTGCGGCCGCAAGATGGGCATCCGTACCGCCAGCACCGGCGTGTTCCTCGGCTGTTCCGGCTATGCGCTGCCGCCGAAGGAACGTTGCAAAACCACCATCAACCTGGTGCCGGAAGCGGAAGTGCTCAACATCCTCGAAGGCGACGACGCGGAAACCAACGCGCTGCGCGCCCGCCGCCGCTGCCAGAAATGCGGTACGGCGATGGACAGCTATCTGATCGACAACCAGCGCAAGCTGCACGTCTGCGGTAACAACCCGGCGTGTGACGGCTATGAAATCGAAGAGGGCGAGTTCCGCCTGAAAGGCTACGATGGCCCGGTGGTGGAATGCGACAAGTGCGGCTCGGAAATGCACCTGAAAATGGGGCGTTTCGGCAAGTACATGGGCTGTACTAACGAGAACTGTAAAAACACCCGCAAGATCCTGCGTAACGGCGATGTCGCGCCGCCGAAGGAAGATCCGGTGCCGTTGCCGGAGCTGCCGTGCGAGAAGTCTGACGCCTATTTCGTGCTGCGTGACGGCGCTGCCGGCGTGTTCCTGGCGGCCAACACCTTCCCTAAATCGCGCGAGACCCGTGCGCCGCTGGTGGAAGAGCTGGCTCGCTTCAAGGATCGCCTGCCGGAGAAGCTGCGCTATCTGGCCGATGCGCCGGTGGCGGATGCCGAAGGCAATAAAACGCTGGTGCGTTTCAGCCGTAAAACCAAACAGCAGTACGTCTCTTCTGAAAAAGATGGCAAGGCGACCGGTTGGTCCGCGTTCTACGTGGACGGCAAGTGGGTCGAAGGCAAGAAGTAAGGCCTCTGTCCTGCCAGTAAGATGAAAAACCAGCCCCGGCGGCTGGTTTTTTTATTGGTGAAAAGGGACAAACGGATCTATCCTTTGCTGTTTTTATCCCTCCGCCACCGCCGTTTCACGTTGATACCAATGCAAAATAATCGTTATCATAGTGTGACGCGGATCTATACTTGAAGCTGCAACGTGGTATAGTGGTTATATAAAAAGTTTTTTTATTATTAAAGCTTATTAACAACGGCGTTTTCTTCACCATCAGGGTAAAACACGGTGTTTATGGCTTGTGACTTTCAGCATACCGGGGCGACACCGATATACCTGGCTGCGGGTAAGCCGCAGTGTTTAACCTAGGATGGTATAAGATATGAAATTGCAGCAGCTTCGTTACATTGTGGAAGTGGTTAACCACAACCTGAATGTCTCCTCGACGGCAGAAGGGCTCTATACCTCGCAACCCGGCATCAGTAAACAGGTGCGCATGCTCGAAGATGAGCTGGGCATCCAGATTTTCGCCCGCAGCGGCAAACACCTGACCCAGGTCACCCCGGCCGGCCAGGAAATCATTCGCATCGCACGTGAAGTGCTGTCCAAGGTCGACGCCATTAAAGCCGTCGCCGGTGAACACACCTACCCGGACAAAGGCTCGCTGTACGTCGCCACCACGCATACCCAGGCCCGCTACGCCTTGCCCAACGTAATTAAAGGCTTCATCGAGCGTTACCCGCGCGTCTCGCTGCACATGCATCAGGGTTCGCCGACGCAGATCGCCGAAGCGGTCTCCAAAGGGACCGCAGATTTCGCCATCGCTACCGAAGCGCTGCACCTGTACGACGATCTCATTATGCTGCCGTGCTACCACTGGAACCGCGCGGTAGTCGTGAAGCCCGATCATCCTTTGGCGGGCAAAAGCAGCATCAGCATTGAAGAGCTGGCGGCTTACCCGATCGTCACTTACACCTTCGGCTTTACCGGGCGTTCGGAGTTGGATACCGCCTTCAACCGCGCCGGCCTGACGCCGCGCATTGTCTTTACCGCCACCGACGCCGACGTGATCAAAACCTACGTGCGTCTGGGATTGGGGGTGGGGGTGATCGCCAGCATGGCGGTGGATCCGGTGCAGGATCCGGATCTGGTGACGGTGGATGCGCGTGATATCTTCACCTACAGCACCACCAAGATCGGTTTCCGCCGCAGCACCTTCCTGCGCAGCTACATGTACGACTTCATTCAGCGCTTCGCGCCGCACCTGACGCGCGATGTGGTAGACAGCGCGGTGGCGCTGCGCTCCAACGAAGAGATCGAAGCGATGTTCAAGGACATCAAACTGCCAATTAAGTAACCATCGACGATATCAAATCAATCCCGGTTAGGCGCCTGCCTAACCGGGTTTTTTTTAGCCCGGAAATCCGTACTGATTACAGTAAATGCGTGGTATCACAATGAAAAAAAGTCTCTGGATTGTTCTGTTCTTGTTGCTAACCTTTTTGTTGTTGCGCTACCTGCCAGACGGAATTTTCGACAGCTTCGTTTCCAACAACATAGAAATTAGCGGTGATGGTGAAATAGGGATGAATAATTTCGACTCGGCTGTCATTGCCATTAAATTGGGTGTCTTTGCTATCATTGCTGCAGTTGTGCTCCCAGTATGTCGCCGCCTGGTGCGCAAACCCCGCTAAAGCCGCGAGATTCTCGCTGCCAAAACGCCGCCTCGTTGCGGCGTTTTCGTTGACGCGTGGCCTAACCCCTTGGCTGCGCTCGCACTTCCTTCTTCTTGATTGTTCTCACCTATCGCTGTGATCAAATCGTGTTGTTATCAAAACGTTAACTTATCTTTGTGGTATCTTTAAACAAGACCTCACTGATTACCCTGTTTTAATCACAATAAGAAATGGAGGAGCTATGTCGTCCGATCTTCGTGAAACAAGTCTGGATAAGCTGGTTGCGCTGAATAGCGAATATTACTACTACAGTCTGCCGCTGGCGGCGAAGCAGCTGGGTGATATCGACCGGTTGCCGAAATCAATGAAAGTGCTGTTGGAGAACCTGCTGCGCCATGTGGATGGCGATACCGTGCAGGTTGACGACCTCAAGGCCATCGTCGCCTGGTTGCAAACCGGCCATGCTGACCGTGAGATCGCCTACCGTCCGGCGCGCGTGCTGATGCAGGATTTTACCGGCGTTCCGGCGGTGGTGGATCTGGCGGCGATGCGTGAAGCGGTGCGGCGGCTGGGCGGCAATGTCGACCAGGTGAACCCGCTGTCACCGGTGGATCTGGTGATTGACCACTCGGTTACCGTCGATGAATTCGGCGATGACAACGCCTTCGAAGACAACGTTCGTATCGAAATGCAGCGCAATCACGAGCGCTACACCTTCCTGCGCTGGGGGCAGAAAGCCTTCAACCGTTTCCGCGTGGTGCCGCCGGGCACCGGCATCTGCCACCAGGTCAACCTCGAATACCTCGGCCAAACGGTGTGGCACAGCGACGAAAGCGGTCGCCGCGTGGCCTATCCGGATACGCTGGTGGGCACCGATTCCCACACCACCATGATCAACGGCCTGGGCATTCTCGGCTGGGGCGTCGGCGGTATCGAAGCGGAAGCGGCGATGCTGGGCCAGCCGGTGTCGATGCTGATCCCGGACGTCGTCGGCTTTAAGCTGACCGGCAAGCTCCGCGAGGGCATTACTGCCACCGACCTGGTGCTGACCGTCACTCAAATGCTGCGTAAGCACGGCGTTGTTGGCAAGTTCGTCGAGTTTTACGGCGACGGCCTGGCCGATCTGCCGTTGGCGGACCGGGCGACCATCGCCAATATGTCGCCGGAGTTCGGCGCCACCTGCGGTTTCTTCCCGGTAGATGACGTCACGCTCGGCTACATGAAACTCAGCGGCCGCAGCGCCGAACAAATCGCGCTGGTGGAAGCCTACGCCAAGGCGCAGGGCATGTGGCGCAACCCGGGGGATGAGCCGGTATTCACCAGCTCGCTGGCGCTGGATATGTCGACGGTCGAGGCCAGCCTCGCCGGGCCGAAACGCCCGCAGGATCGCGTTGCGCTGCCGAATGTGCCGCAGGCGTTCAGGGCCGCTACCGAGTTGGATATCGGCGGCCACAAGACCAAGGCAGACAGCAAACCCTTTACGCTGGATGGGCAGCAGCACGAGCTGCACGACGGCGCGGTGGTGATCGCGGCGATCACCTCCTGCACCAACACCTCCAACCCGAGCGTGATGATGGCGGCTGGCCTGCTGGCGAAAAACGCCGTCAAGAAAGGGCTGCGCAGCAAGCCTTGGGTAAAAACGTCGTTGGCGCCGGGTTCCAAAGTGGTGACCGACTACTTCGACAGCGCCAAGCTCACCGCTTATCTGGAAGAACTGGGGTTCAACCTGGTGGGATATGGCTGTACCACCTGTATCGGCAACTCCGGGCCGCTGCCGGATCCTATCGAGCAGGCGATCAAAGAGGGCGATCTGACCGTGGGCGCGGTGCTGTCGGGCAACCGTAACTTCGAAGGGCGCATCCACCCGCTGGTGAAAACCAACTGGCTGGCCTCACCGCCGCTGGTCGTGGCGTATGCGCTGGCGGGCAGCATGAAGATCGATCTGACCAAAGAGCCGCTGGGCGAGGGCAATGACGGTCAACCGGTCTACCTGAAGGACATCTGGCCGAGCAGCCAGGACATTGCTCAGGCGGTGGAAGAAGTGCGCACCGAGATGTTCCACAAAGAATACGGCGAAGTGTTCGATGGCGACGCCAACTGGCAGGCGATCCAGGTGACCGGTTCGGCGACCTATCAATGGCAGGAGGATTCTACCTATATCCGCCATCCTCCGTTTTTCAGCACCATGAAGGTGAAGCCGGATCCGGTGCAGGACATCAAGGACGCGCGCATTCTGGCGATTCTGGCCGATTCGGTGACCACCGACCACATCTCGCCGGCGGGCAACATCAAGCGCGACAGCCCGGCGGGGCGTTACCTGAGCGAGCACGGCGTGGCGCCGCAGGACTTTAACTCCTACGGTTCGCGCCGCGGAAACCACGAAGTGATGATGCGCGGCACCTTCGCCAACATCCGCATCCGCAACGAAATGGTGCCGGGCGTGGAGGGGGGCTATACCCGCCATATTCCGTCGCAGCAGCAACTGTCTATCTACGACGCCGCCATGCAGTACCAGCAGGAGCAAGTGCCGCTGGCGGTGATCGCCGGTAAAGAGTACGGTTCCGGCTCCAGCCGCGACTGGGCGGCGAAAGGGCCGCGCCTGCTGGGCGTGCGGGTGGTGATCGCCGAATCCTTCGAGCGTATTCACCGCTCCAACCTGATCGGCATGGGCATTTTGCCGCTGGAGTTCCCGCAGGGCGTGACGCGCAAAACGCTGGGGCTGACCGGGGACGAGCAGATCAGCGTCGGCGGCCTGCAACAGCTGCAGCCGGGCCAGACGGTGCCGGTACATATCACCTATGCCGACGGGCGCAAGGAGGTGATCGACACTCGTTGCCGCATCGATACCGGCAATGAGCTGACCTACTACGAAAACGACGGCATCCTGCACTACGTAATCAGGAAAATGCTGTAAATCGGGCAGTAAAAAGGGCGCCGCAAGGCGCCCTGATTGTTTTCACCGTGGCGGCGATCACTTCTGGTCGAGCAAATGGCCCATTTTGGCGGCCTTGGTGGCCAGATAGTGTTCGTTCTTCGGATTGCGGCCGACGATCAGCGGCACGCGCTCGCTGATATTGATACCGGCTTCGGTCAGGATCTCGACCTTTTTCGGGTTGTTGGTCAGCAAGCGCACCGCGTCGACGCCCAGCAGTTTGAACATGTCGGCGCACAGGGTGAAGTCGCGTTCGTCGGCGGCGAAGCCGAGCTGATGGTTGGCTTCCACGGTGTCTGCGCCCTTATCCTGCAGGGCATAGGCGCGGATCTTGTTCAACAGGCCGATATTGCGGCCCTCCTGGCGATGATAAAGCAGGATGCCGCGGCCTTCTTCGGCGATCTGCTCCAGTGCGGCTTCCAGCTGAAAACCGCAGTCGCAGCGCAGGCTGAACAACGCGTCGCCGGTCAGACATTCGGAATGCACGCGTGCGAGCACCGGCGCTTCACCGGAAATATCACCGAATACCAGCGCCAGATGATCGTGCCCGGTCGCCAGTTCTTCGAATCCTACCATCAGGAAATCGCCCCAAGGTGTCGGCAGTTTAGCCTCTGCCACCCGTTTAAGCTGCATGTCACTCTCCACAAAAACCTACGATTCAATCATTGTCGCGCATCCTAAGTCCGGTCAGTGCATTGACCAAGACTAAAACGTGCTACGCCGATCTCTATTTCGTTAATTATCGGCTATTTTGCCACAACTTCTTGCCGGGCGGTGCTCAGCAAACCAGCAGATGGCGTTTTCTGGCCACCTATTATTGCGATAGGTTGTCTATCTGTTTAATTTTTCGCGTGTTATCAATATTGCACTCTTGTTACACTGCAGCCTGATTCACGCAGAGGAAAACGGGAATGTATGAGATAGCAAAACGCACGGCGGGCGGCGCGTTGCTGCTGCTGTTGATGCCGCTGGCGGTCTGGGTATCCGG
This sequence comes from Serratia sp. TSA_130.1, assembly GCF_052691795.1. Taxonomy (NCBI): domain Bacteria; kingdom Pseudomonadati; phylum Pseudomonadota; class Gammaproteobacteria; order Enterobacterales; family Yersiniaceae; genus Serratia; species Serratia sp. TSA_130.1. Next base: position 211,516 of record NZ_JBQZFS010000001.1, on the reverse strand, counting down.
CTGGCACTGGCAACCCGGCGGCAATGACCGGCTGCTGAAAGCGCTGTACTGGGTGACCGAAACCGTGACCTCGCCGTGGGGCATTCTGACCAGCGCGATCCTCTGCGGTTGGTTTTTGTGGTGCCTGCGCTTTCGGCTGAAGCCGGCCATCGGTCTGGCGATGCTGCTTTTCGCCGCGCTGTTGATTGGGCAGGGCGTGAAGTCGTTGATCAAGGATCGGGTGCAAGAGCCGCGTCCTTTCGTGGTGTGGTTGGAGCAAACCCACGGCGTGGACGGCAAGTATTTCTACTCGCTGCAGCGCAAAGAGCGCAGCGCGCTGGTGCGCGAGCAACTGCAAGACCAGACGCTGGTGCCGGGCTGGCTGCGCAAGCACTGGCAGTTTGAAACCGGCTTTGCTTTTCCGTCGGGGCACACCATGTTCGCCGCCACCTGGGCGCTATTGGGGGTAGGGCTGCTGTGGCCGCGCCGCCATTACAAAACCGTCGCGATCCTGATGGTGTGGGCGGCCGGGGTAATGGGCAGCCGCTTGCTGCTGGGCATGCACTGGCCGCGCGATCTTGCGATGGCCACGTTGATCAGTTGGTTGCTGGTGGTGATCACCTGCTGGCTGGCGCAGCGCTGGTTCGGTCCTCTGACGCCGCCGCCGCAAGAGCAGCAGGAAATCGCGGCGCGCAAGCCGGAGAAATGAACGTTATGTGACCATGTCACAAAAAGCGCGGCGCCAGATCGGCGCCGCATTAACCGCTTACATTTTCCCGCCATTGCAATCCGCGCCGTCGCCCCCATATCCTTATAAATTCGACGTTTTGAGAAGCTTTCTCATCAATTTGTTCGTTAAAGCCGTTTACTGCCGAATATGCCAGCAGATATGTGGTTTTATCGTGCCGCAGGGTTTCCCTGCCGCAACGGGAAATGCTAACTTAAGGGTTAGGGACGCCACGTTTTGGCATCGTTCATCCGATTCACTCGGCATCGCGGGAAAGAATGTGAAATATTTGCTGATTTTTTTGTTGGTTCTGGTGATCTTCGTGATTTCCGTCACCTTGGGTGCGCATAACGATCAGGTGGTCAATTTTAACTATCTGGTTGCGCAGGGCGATTATCGCGTATCGACCCTGTTGGCCACGCTGTTTGGCGCCGGTTTCATTCTCGGCTGGATCATTTGCGGTCTGTTCTATCTGCGTACGCGCATTGCGCTGGGCCGCGCCGAGCGCAAGATCAAAAGGCTGGAGCTGCAGCTTGAGCAGCCCGCTGAACCGGCGGCTCAGGCCGTTGTCAGCAAGGAATAACCCTCTATGTTAGAACTGCTGTTTCTGTTGCTGCCCGTGGCTGCCGCGTACGGTTGGTACATGGGGCGCAGAAGCGCTCAGCAGGATAAACAGCAAGAAGCCAACCGCCTGTCGCGTGAATACGTGGCAGGGGTGAACTTTCTGCTTTCAAACCAGCAGGATAAGGCGGTCGATCTGTTCCTCGACATGTTGAAAGAGGACAGCAACACCGTTGAGGCCCACCTGACGTTGGGCAACCTGTTCCGCTCGCGCGGCGAAGTCGACCGCGCTATCCGCATCCATCAGGCCTTGATGGAAAGCGCTTCCCTGACCTTTGAACAGCGCCTGTTGGCGGTGCAGCAGCTGGGCCGTGACTATATGGCCGCCGGGCTTTACGACCGCGCGGAAGACATGTTCAGCCAGTTGACTGACGAAGCGGATTTTCGCGTCTCGGCGCTGCAGCAACTGCTGGTGATCCATCAGGCGACCAGCGACTGGCAGAAAGCGATCGACGTGGCGGAAAAGTTGGTCAAGCTGGGCAAAGAGAAACAACGCGTTGAGATCGCGCACTTTTATTGTGAACTGGCGCTGCAGGCGATGGGCAGCGACGATCTCGATCGGGCGATGAGCCTGCTCAAGCGTGCGGATGCGGCCGATAAACAGTGCGCGCGCGTGTCCATCATGTTCGGGCGCATTTACATGGCGCAAAACGACTACGCCAAAGCGGCGGAGTCGCTGCAACGCGTATTGAGTCAGGATAAAGAGCTGGTCAGCGAAACGCTGCCGATGCTGCAGGAATGCTACCGGCACCTGCCGGAACAGCAGCACAACTGGGCTGATTTCCTGAAGCGCTGCGTGGAAGAGAACACCGGCGCAACCGCCGATCTGATGCTGGCCGAAATCATCGAGCAGCACGAAGGGCGCGACGTGGTGCAGGTCTATATCAACCGTCAGCTGCAGCGTCACCCCACTATGCGGGTGTTTTATCGGCTGATGGATTATCACCTGGCGGACGCTGAAGACGGCCGTGCGAAAGAGAGTCTGCTGTTGTTGCGCGATATGGTCGGTGAGCAAATTCGCACCAAGCCGCGTTACCGCTGCCACAAATGTGGCTTCACGGCGCACTCGCTCTATTGGCATTGTCCGTCGTGTCGCGCCTGGTCATCGGTTAAACCGATCCGCGGTCTGGACGGACAATAGCGCGGCGGTGAGACAAAATAAAACGGGGCGATTGATCGCCCCGTTTTTCTATGTTCATCGCTTACTTTTTCTTGCCGCCTTTAGCGCCGGTTTTCAATAGCTGACGCAGCTTCTTCAGCTCTTTCTGGCTCAGAGGCTGTTCGATTTCTTCTTCGGTGCTTTGATTGTCGATCTCGCCGTGGTGCAGGTCGTCCGCTTTCTTGGCCGGTTTTTCTGCCTTGACGACGGGCGCGTTGAAGCTGCTTTCCAGGCGCTGGCACACTTCCACGCTCAATGAAAATTCGTTTTCAGCGGCGGCGGCGCGGATTTTCTCCTTCAGTGCCAGAGGAATTTTAATGGTAAGTGTTGATATCTCGCTCATTTTGAAAGCCTTTCTGCAGGAAGATGCCTTCAAGCTAAGCCACTGGCGATCGGGTGTCTAGTGTGTAATAAAAATTTAATATTTTTGTAACAATAAAGGGCGGGGCAAATGCGGGGTTTTCAAGCGGGAAACAGAGACAGGGCCCGAAATCTCGGGCCCTGTACCGGAAACCTTATTTGTAGATGATCGCGGTGCCGCTCAACATGTTGTTACCGCCGGCGGAGATAATGCGGTAGCTGCTGGCGCCCTGAGCATCTGCTTTAGCGGCCAGTTTTTTCTCCAGGCTGCTGAGGGTGGTTGCGTGGCCTGCGGAAACGACGCCGGTCGCGGTCAGGCTATCGGCCTGCTGGCTGTTGATCGGCTCAGCGGCCAAAGTGGCGAAAGAGGTCAGTGCGATAGCGGCAGCGGCTGCAAAATATTTGATGATTTTCATGGGTGACTCCAGTCTGTTTATTTAGGAAGGAAGCCATTCGCTTCCGATGTGGTGAATAATAAAGCATCTGGGCCGATTGAAAATCTGATAATGCTGAGTAAGTAATTCAAAATATTTGATTGATAATTTACGCATCTTTACGGCGTTTTACGCTGCGTGGTTTATTGCTGACGCGCTTACGTTGACGCGCCATGACAAAGACGCAAGGTAACATGACAGAGCACTGGTGCGCGCTGTGGCTGGGATTTCTGGCCCCTGGCATGTAGAATGCGGCGGTCAGTTTCGCGGGTGAGTCCCTGATTATCTCCATTTTACAGAAGGTAGAAGAAATGAAGTCTGAAAATAACGCTAATAACAATGACTTAAAATCATCTCCAATCGTTGTGGCGTTGGATTACGCCGATAAGAACGCTGCGCTGGCGTTCGCCGACCGTATCGATCCGCAAGACTGCCGGCTGAAAGTGGGCAAAGAAATGTTCACGCTGTTTGGGCCGCAGCTGGTGCGCGATCTGCACGGGCGCGGCTTCGACGTGTTTCTTGACCTGAAATTCCACGATATTCCCAATACCACGGCGCATGCGGTAGCCGCAGCGGCCGAGCTGGGCGTTTGGATGGTCAATGTGCATGCCAGCGGCGGCGCGCGCATGATGACCGCCGCTAAAGAAGCGCTGGTGTCATACGGGGCGGATGCGCCGTTGCTGATCGCCGTCACGGTGCTGACCAGCATGGAAGCGGAAGACCTTCGCGGCATCGGCATCGAGGCCAGTCCGGCAGAACACGCCGAGCGCCTGGCGCGCCTGACCCGCGACTGCGGGCTGGACGGCGTGGTGTGTTCGGCACACGAAGCGCAGCGCCTGAAGGCCGCCTGCGGGCAGGCTTTCCAACTGGTGACGCCGGGGATCCGCCCTGAAGGCAGCGCGGCGGGCGATCAGCGTCGTATTATGACGCCGGTGCAGGCGCAGGCCGCCGGCGTGGACTATATGGTGATTGGGCGTCCGATCACCCAATCTGCGGATCCGGCCGCGACGCTGCGCGCGATCCGCGCCTCTTTGGCCTGAGGAAGCGATGATGAATGACGATAACAGCCGTCTGGTGTATTCCACGGACACCGGTCGCATCAAGCAGGAAGAGGTTAAACCGCAACGCGCCAAAGGCGATGGCTTCGTGCGCATCCAGCGCCAGAGCAGCGGCCGCAAGGGGAAGGGCGTGTGCCTGATTACCGGCGTCGATCTGGATGATGCCGCGCTCGACAAACTGGCGGCCGAACTGAAAAAGAAATGCGGCTGCGGCGGCTCGGTGAAAGAGGGAGTCATCGAGATCCAGGGCGATAAACGCGATCTGCTCAAAGAGCTGCTGGAAGCCAAAGGCATGAAGGTCAAACTGGCGGGCGGTTGAGGCGAATCGCCATGCCGCAGTGCAATGCTGCGGCATGGCTAGAGGTTGTTGCTGCCGGGGGTTAACCCGTTAACGGCGAAAGAACCATAGACTTAAAGTAAAACAGACCTGAAATCATCGTTATTGGTTAATACGTCAAAGCGCCGAGGCGCTTTTGCCCGCCTGTCGGCGGAGGAGCATCGGGCAGGTTATTTGCCAACCTGATGACCGATGATGCCGCCCACCGCAGCCCCACCCAGCGTGCCCAAAGCGCTGCCGTTGGTCAGCACTGCACCGCCGACTGCACCGGCGCCGGCGCCGATAGCTGTGTTGCGATCGCGTTTGGACATGTTGGAACAGGCGCTCAGTGAAAACGCCAGAGTCAGAGCCAGAGCGGCGGTGGCGAAACGTTTATTGATAATCATCATAATGACTTCTCCTTAGCATTGGCTATATGGAAGTGCCCTATAAGTATAGGCGTTAACCATAAATCAGGCCTGCTGTTGATTCCCATACGGTATCGATATAAAAAATGGCATTTTTTGTTAACGGCCGAATAATTAGCGGGTTACGGCCCAAAAGTTACCGAAGCTGAGTATAGGTTTCTCGGGAAGGATAAACAGGTAAATAGTCTTAAAATCCCGCTGCGCAAGGGAAACGGCGGGCTGCGTGGCCCGCGCGGCGCGTTATTCGTTGACCAGCTCCACCTGTACGCCTTGGCGTTTCAACTGATGCTGATACTCCAGCGCCAGACGTGAATCGGTGATCACCCTGCTGATTTGCCCCGGTTGCGCCAGCGGGTTGGGTTGGATCTGGCCAAATTTGCTGGAGTCCGTCAGCACGATATTCTCCACGCCCTTGGCCAGCACCGCGCTGACCACGTCGGCGCGCATCATGTCGCGGCCGGTAAAGCCGGTTTCGGCCTGAAAGCCGTCGATGCCGATAAACGCCTTGTTGAAATGCACCTGCTGAATGCACAGCCGCGTGAGTGGGCCGACCACGGTCTCGCTTTTCTTCTGATACATGCCGCCGAGGACAATCACGTCGCAGTCGGTTTCTTTCAGCAGGTTGGCGATATAGTGGCTGACGGTGATCAGCGTAATGCGCTTGCGTTCGGCAATATAGCGCGCCAGCAGGGCGTTGGCGCTGCCGCTTTCGATAAAGATCGTCTCGCCGTCGTTGACCTGCGCCGCGGCGTACTGTGCCAATCGTTGTTTGAGGGTGAAATTGGACATCATGCGAGCGTCGACGTCGTCGCTCTCCAACGCCACGGCGGAACCGTGTACCCGTTTCAGATAACTGCGTTTTTCCAGCAGGTTGAGATCCTGCCGGATGGTGACTTCCGATACGCCCGAGGCGCGCGCCAGCTCATTGACGCTGATCCGCCGGCGATCGTTAACCAACTGCAATATGGTCTGTTGTCGTAAATTCATATCGGCCTGATGATGCGGCCGCCAAGGCGCGGCCACTAAGAGTCAAAGGTTTAAAGAGTATGTTCTGTGCGCGCAATAATATCATCCTGCGCCTCAGGGGATAATGCGGTAAAGAAGGCGGAATAGCCAGCTACGCGAACCACTAAATCACGATATTGGTCAGGGTGTTGCTTCGCCGCCAGCAGCGTTTCGCGCGACACGATGTTGTACTGCACATGCCAGCCGCGATAGCTCTCGAAGAAGGTGCGCAACATCAGCATCAGCTTTTCCCGATCGCGCGGGTTGTCCAGCGTCGCTGGATTCAGCTTTTGATTGAGCAACACGCCGCCGAGGATCGCCTCGGTCGGCAACTTGGCGAGCGAATTGAACACCGCCGTTGGCCCCAGGTGGTCCGTACCAGACGCCGGACTGGCGCCTTCCGCCAGAGGCTGGTGCGCCTTGCGCCCATCCGGCGTGGCCAGGGTGGCGGCGCCGAAGGGCACGTTGGCCGAAATCGACGAGGTGCCAGCGTAGTAGCCGCCGCCGATCGGTCCGCGGCCGAAGCGGGTGTTGCGGTACTGCTTCAGTTCCTCGATGTAGGTTTGATAGGCTCGCACCAGCAGCCGATCGACGTCGTCCACGTCGTTGCCGTATTTGGGCGCGGCGTTGAGTAGCCGCTGGCGCAGCTGTTCGCCATCCAGCCCGGCGAAGTCTTCGGCCAGCGCCGTCGCCAGCTGCTGCTGGCCGATCGCCCCTTGGTCGAACACCAGTTTGCGCACCGCCGCCAGGCTGTTGCCCAGGTTGGCGATGCCGACCTGCAGGCCGGAAACCCAATCGTATTTGGCGCCGCCTTGTTTGATGCTTTTGCCGCGTTCAATGCAGTCATCCACCAGCGCTGAGCAGAGGATATCGTGGGCGTTCTCCTCCAGCACGCTGTCTACCACGCACTCGATCTCGATCGACTTGCGCGTGTAGTAGCGGATTTGCCGATCCCAGGCGGTTAAGACTTGCTCGAAATCGGCGAAGTTTCCTTTGGACAGCGCCTGTTCCTGCGGCAGGAAAATCTGCCCGGACGTGGCGTCGCGGCCTTGTTCCAGCGCCGCCAGCAGCACGCGGGCGAAGTTGATGAAGCTCATGCCGGTGCAGCGATAGCCCCATTTGCCGCCGACGGCGGTCTCGATACAGCCGATGGCGGCGTAGTCGTAAGCGTCCTGCGGTTCGACCCCCAGCTTGATGAACTCGGGAATGACGATTTCGTCGTTGTTGAATGCCGGCATGCCGAAGCCGCAGCGGATCACCTGTACGCAGGCGTCGAGGAAACCGGCGCTCATCCCGGCGTGGTAACGCACGCTGAGGTTGGGCTGGGTGGAACGCAGGCGGCCGCAGGATTCGAGAATGGCGTAGGACAGCGGATTGACCGCGTCACACGGCCGGCCGTCGATCAGTTTTTGCCCGCCGATGGTAACGTTCTGGTACAGCGGGCTGCCGGCGGAGGCCTTGGAGTGCGAGCCGGAGCGGATCTTGTTGACCTCCAGCAGCTTCAGCCAGCAGCTGTGCAGCAGCTCGATGGCGTCTTCCCGCGCCAGGTTTTGCTCCAGCTCCACGTCGCGCCGATACCAGGGATAGAGATACTGATCGAGGCGGCCAAAGGAAACCGAATGGCCGTTGGATTCGATCTGCAACGTCAGCTGGATGAAATAGCACAGCTGCAGCGCCTGCCAGAAGGTTTGCGGCGGGCGATGGGCGATCCGGTCGCAGTTGTCTGCGATAGCCAGCAGCTCGGCGCGCCGCCAGTCGCGGGCTTCGTTTTGCGCCATGTCGCGCGCCAGGCGAGCGAAGCGCAAGATGTGTTCGCTCAGCGCCGTCAGCACAATATCGATAGCGTTGAGAAACTGCGCCTTGTGCAGATCTTCCCACTCGGTCAGACGCAGGCGGCTGCGGCGCGCGTTCACCTTTTCACGCAGGCCATCGAGGCCTAACTCCAGCAGCAGCGGGAAGTTGACCGCCAGATGGGCGTCCCCGGAGGTCATATTGCCCTCGGCCTTGATGATGCCGGTGGCCAGCAGCGCCTTTTGTTCGTCGGTAAACATGCCGTAGCAGCGATCCTGCACCGTTTGGCCGCGCCACCAGGGGCACAGACGATGCAAAATTGCCTTGTTCTCGTCGCTGACCGAAAAACCGGCGCCCGGCCGGTCGGCCAACTGGTCTATTTCGTTTTCTATCCAGCCGACGGTGTATTCGGGGAAGATCGGCGCGGCGCGCAGCTCGCTGGCCTGGTTGCCGACGATCAGCTCGTCGTTGGCGATCCAGATGCTGCGTTTCGCCAGATGGTTGGCCAACGCCAGGGCGCGGCGCACCGGCAGCGGCTTGTCCTGATGCTGCTGATAGGCCTCGGTATAGTGCTGCGCGCGTTCGGTGCACACCGGCGGTTTGACGATGTGAATCAGCGCATTCTTATGCGCCTGGATACGGGCGCTCAGGGTAGTCAAATCCAACGTGGTCATGGTGTTATCCTCGCAAAATGGCGGTCAGGCCCTTGGCGCCGGCATAGTCTTCGGCGAAGGCCAGCAGGTCGGGTGCGTCCAGTGGCGTGCGGGCGGCACGGTAGGATTCGCCGAGCAGGTGGTACTTGTTGATGCCAAGCGTGTGGTACGGCAGAAAGTGGATCTCCGACACGCCGATCTCGTCGGCGGCGAAGTCGACGATGGCACGGACAGAGCGGCGATCTGCGTTGAAATCGGGGATCAGCGGCACGCGTACGGTCATTTGCGCGCCGTGCGCCGCCAGCCGACGAAAATTGCTCATCACCCGGCGGGCGGAACCGCCGGTCCAGGCTCTGAAGCGCGCTTCGTCGGTGTGTTTGAGATCGGCCAGCAGCAGATCCAGCCACGGCAGCGAAGGGGCGATATAACGCCATGGGACGTGCAGGCAGGATTCGACGGCGGTGTGGATGCCGGCCTCGCGGCCGCGCCGCAGCAGGTCCGCCGCGATGTCCGGCTGCATAAAGGGTTCGCCGCCGGACAGCGTTAAACCGCCGCCGCTGCGCAGATAGAAAGGCTTATCCCGCATCACCTCGGCCATGATATCGTCGGGGTTGATCGGGCTGCCGCACAGACTGAGTGCGCCGGTCGGGCAGGCGGCGGCCAGGGCGGCATAATCGTCTGCGCTAATCAGCTCGCGTTGCAGCGTCAGCGGCCCGTCGGTGCGTTGCAGCCCTTGCGGACAACGCTCGGCGCACAGCGTGCAGCCGCTCAGGCACAGACGTTCGTCAAACAGCAGGTCTGCGTGGCGCGAGCGGCTTTCCGGGTTCTGACACCACCGGCAGCTCAGCGGGCAGCCTTTTAAAAAGACCACGCTGCGGATGCCCGGGCCGTCATGGGTCGAGTAGCGCTGCACATTGAAGATCATGAGTCACCCGTTTGGCGTTGCTGTATCTTTCGCCATTAAAGATGTTTCGAATGAAAGTTGAATTGATTTTGATCAAAATTTAGCGCGGTTTTTGCCCTATGATGATCAGAGTTTGAATCCGCCTACAGAACATGACACAGGAGTCCGTGATGGAGCTTTATCTCGATACCGCCGATGTGACCGCGGTAAAACGCCTGGCGCGCATTCTGCCGCTGCACGGCGTCACCACCAACCCGAGCATCTTGGCGAAGGAAGGCAAGCCGATCTGGGAAGTGCTGCCCGCGCTGCGCGACGCTCTCGGCGGCACCGGCAAGCTGTTTGCACAGGTGATGGCGACCGATGCGGAACGTATGGTGGCGGAGGCGGCGCTGCTCAGCCAGCGGGTACCGGGGCTGGTGGTGAAAATCCCGGCGACCGCCGAAGGGCTGGCGGCGATCAAGAAGCTTAAAACGATGTCCATTCCGACGTTGGGCACCGCGGTGTACGGCGCTGCACAGGGGCTGTTGGCGGCCTTGGCCGGGGCGGAATATGTGGCGCCTTACGTCAACCGGGTGGACGCGCAGGGCGGCGACGGCATCGAAATGGTGCACGAGCTGCAGCAGCTGTTGAGCCTGCATGCGCCGTCGGCGCAGGTGCTGGCCGCCAGTTTCAAAACGCCGCGCCAGGCGCTGGAGTGCCTGTTGGCGGGCTGCCAGGCCATCACGCTGCCGGTGGACGTCGCGGAGCAGTTCCTGAATGCGCCGGCAGTGCAGGCCGCAGTCGAGAAATTCGAACAGGATTGGCAAGGGGCGTTCGGCAGCAATTTGTTGAGCTGATAACGGCCTGATGTGTTAATTTTCTTCCCGATCGACAATTAATTTTAAAGGATGACGCATCATGGCGTCATCCTTCCGCAGTTTCGCCATTCTTCTCATGCCGCCGTCTCCCTTATGGTTTTGTGAATCGCAGTGCCATAAAGCTGTTGATTTTTCTCCCTCGAAGCTCATAATTCGCCCAAGAGTAAGTTTATTTACATTAATTTACGTAACTTATGATTTTGGTTAGATAAATAACTATAAGTAACAGTGAGGAGCCAAGGATGCGCTCAGATAATGCTCGTGCTTTACTCTATTCTATCCGCTGTGGGCTGTCGGGATTATTGATAGGCGTTGTACCCCTGTTTTCCGCTTCGGCGGCTACCAGCGATGGTATGGCGTCCATTGATGCCCGCGAACAGCAGCGCCAGCAGGAGCGCGAGCGTGCCCTGCAACAGCAAAATGCCCCGCAGGCCGATGCGCGCCTTTCCCGTCCCGACGTTGTGCTGCCCAATTACCCAATCGATGAACGCCCTTGTTTCATCATCAACCGGCTAGCGTTGGACGGGGAGTCTGCCGATCGCTTTCAGTGGGCGTTGGGCGCAGCAGCAGATGCCGAAGGCCGCTGTTTGGGCGGCCAGGGCATTGCGCTTGCCATCAGCAAGGTGCAAAACGTCATACTGGCGAAAGGCTATGTCACTACACGCGTAATGGCGCAGGAGCAGGACCTGACTACAGGCGTGTTGACGCTGACGTTGCAACCGGGGCGCATCGGTGATATCCGTTTCGAGGAACCGGTCTCCTGGCGGGGACGGATATGGAACGCTATTCCGGCCTCACACGGTGATATCCTTAACTTGCGTGATATCGAACAGGGGCTGGAGAACTTTAGACGAGTGCCCAGCGCCAGTGCCGACATCAAAATCGTACCCGGTGCCCAAGAGGCCACCAGCGATCTGCAGGTCAACTGGCACGAGGGGCGGCCGGTGCGGCTCAGCCTGGGGCTGGACGACAGCGGCTCCAAAAGTACCGGGCGCTATCTCGGTTCGGCCACTCTGGCACTCGATGCGCCGTTTGCGCAAAATGACCTTTTCTACGCCAACATCGGCAAGGATGTGTTTCAGCACGGGCCGTTTGGCAACCGTTCACATACGCTGAATTACTTCTTCCCGGTGGGATATTGGGCCTTCTCGGCCAATTACAACGACTACACCTACCATCAGAACATCCCTAACGCCAACGAGGTGCTGCGCTATAGCGGCAAGAGCGACAACATTCAGTTGACCGTTTCCCGATTGCTGTACCGCGACCAGTCGCACAAGTTAACGCTTAACCTGCGCGGCTACCGCAAACATTCCACTAACGCCGTGGACGACGTTGATATTGCGTCGCAAAAACGCCGGACCGCCGGCTGGGAGCTGGGGCTTAACCAGCGCAGTTACCTCGGTACCACCACGTTGGATGCGAATATCAGCTGGCGCCGCGGTACCGGGGCGTTCAATGCCTTGCCTGCGCCGGAAGAATCGCGTCACGAAGGCAGTGCGCGTACAGGCATTTTGCTCGGCGACCTGGGTATCAACCGGCCTTTCTTCTGGGGTGAGCAGCCCTGGCGGGTTTATACCAGTGTGCGGGGCCAGTGGAGCCAGAATGCGTTGACGCCGCAGGAGCGGATGGCCATTGGCGGGCGTTACACGGTGCGCGGCTTTGACGGCGAGCAGATGCTGTCCGGCGAAAAAGGGCTGCTGTGGCGCAACGAAATCGCCTGGAATGCGTTTTCTCGCGGGCACGAACTGTATATGGCTGCCGACTACGGCCGGGTGGACGGCCCGGGCACCCGCTACCTGGTGGGGCATCAGTTGGCGGGCAGTGCGCTCGGTGTGCGCGGTGCGCTGTGGGGGCGATTCAGCTATGACCTGTTTGCCGGCGTGCCGCTCTACAAGCCCGCAGGGTTCCATACCTCCGGTGCGACCGCGGGTTTTAGCGTAAATCTGGAAATCTGAACATCGCGATACCGGCAACGTTGCTGATACTGACCTGATTGGACTGACTTTTCTCACGGATGTGACCCATGAACAAACATTGTTATCGCCTTATCTTCAGCCGCACTCACGGGGAACTGCGGGTGGTGTCCGAACTGGCTCGCAGCTGCAGCAGCGAACCGGGCCAGCGCATCGGCTCAGGGATAACGACTGGACGTCGTCTGTGGGTCATCTTGCGTCGGTCAGTGTGGCTGCTTGGGCTGCTCATGTTCGCCGGCCCCGTCATGGCAGACGGCATTGTCGCGGACGGCGGTGCCAATCCTTCCCAGCGGCCGGAGGTCATCAATACCCAGAGCGGCTTGCCGCAGGTCAACATCACAGCCCCCAACCAGGCTGGGGTCTCACATAACCAGTATCAGCAGTTCGATGTCGACGCCAAAGGCGCCATCCTCAATAACTCGGCGGTGATGACCTCGACCCAGATGGCCGGGATGATCCAGGGTAACCCTAACCTCAATCCCAATTCCGCGCCGGCGCGCGTCATCCTCAACGAAGTCAACAGCAACAATCCCAGCCAGTTGCGCGGTTTTATGGAAGTGGCCGGCGGCAAGGCGCAGGTGATTGTGGCCAACCCCGCCGGCATTGTCTGCAACGGCTGCGGCACCATCAATGCCGGGCGCATGACGCTGACCACAGGCCGTCCGCAACTGAACGCCGATGGCAGCTTGGCGGGTTACCTGGTTGAGCGCGGCGTGGTGCGCATCGAGGGTGGCGGACTTAACGGGGATACCCGTCATGATACCGAGTACGTCGATATTCTGGCGCGCGCGGTGGAGGTCAACGCCGGCGTCTGGGCTAAAGAAGGCATGTCGGTGGTGGCCGGTCGCAACCGCGTGAGTGCGGACGGTAAAACCGCGACACCGCTTTCAGACGACGGCAGTACCAGACCAGAGCTTGCCATCGACATGGGGCAGATGGGCGGCATGTACAGCGGCAGTATCCGCATGATTGGCACTGAGGCCGGCGTTGGCGTGCGCAACCAGAACGGGCAAGTTCAGGCAGGCAAAACGCTCACCGTCAGCAGCGAAGGCAAGCTCAGCTGGCGCTCTGATGCGCCGGATGCGGCCACGCAGGCCAACGGCGATATTCAGCTGGCGGCAAAAGGCGACATCGAGACGCACGGCAAAGTGTACAGCGGTAGCCAACTGGCCGCGCAGAGTCGCGAGGGAATGTTGACGCAGTCCGGTACGCTGGCGGCGGCCGGGGATGTGCACCTGAACGCCGCGCGTGGCATCCAGAGCAGCGGCCACCTGCTGGCGGGCAGCAATGCCGACAGCACGCTGGTCCAGGATGCCAATCTGCAGCTCGATAGCCAGGGCGATATCCGCGCCAGTGGCGGTCTGCTCAGTAAAAAGAGCGTCAACGTGTCCGGACGCCGGGTGGATATCAGCGGCGCACAGGTTGCGACTGGTCGTACCGCGCTGACGGCACGTGACGGCGGCGTTGCCTTGCGCCAGTCCACCGTTGACAGCGGTGAGCTGGCCGTGAGTACGACGGAAAATGTGGATGCACAGCAGGCCAAAGTCAAGGCTGGGCGCTGGACGGTAGATGCTGACAATCTGTTCAACCAACAGGCGACCTGGTCACAGACCGGTGATGGTGAGAGCCGTTTTACCCTAGCGGGCTCATTGGATAACAGTGACGGTGCCATCGAGGCGCAGAACCTCCGGCTTTCGGCCAGCCAGTTAGTCAATCAGCGAGGCCGCCTGGTGGCGCTGGGGAGCGCGGCGCAGCACTGGCAGGTCGGCGGCCTGCTCGACAATACCGGCGGGACGCTGGGCAGTAACGGCGACCTGCGTCTCGATGCCGGGCGCCTCGATAATCAGGGGGGCACGTTAAAAACCCAGTCGGGGCTCACGCTCCATGCTAATGGCGCGGTGAATAATGCCGGGGGCAACCTGCTGGCTGGGAACGGCCTGACGCTTGAGGCGGGCAGCGATCTGAATAACGCGTCCGGAACCCTGAGCGGTGATGACGTACGTCTGGTGGCGCAGCGGTTGGATAACACGCAGGGACAGGTCATCGGTCAGGGCAATCTCGATCTGACATCCAGCCGCCTGGATAATCAACGCGGCCTCATTGGTGCCGGCAAGGCGTTGGATATCCATACCGGCGACTGGGACAACCGCGGGGGTACGGCGCAAGGCGAAACGGCCGTCACGGCAACGGCAACGAACCTCAACAACGACGGCGGCAAGCTGCTGTCAGGCCAGGCATCAACCCTGACCACCTCGGGTAACACAAGCAACCGCGACGGCGAAATTAGCGCCGCGGTGCTGACGGTGAAGTCTGCTCGCCTCGACAACACGCAGGGCAAGGTGATTGGCCAAGCGCAGCTTGACCTGCATGCCCGCCAGGGGGTGGACAATACGCAGGGGGTGCTGGGCGCCGGGCAGACGTTGACCCTGCGCACCGACGGTAAGTTGAATAACCGCCGTGGCACGATATCGGGGAGCGGGCAAACCCACATAGCGGCAGGGAGCGTGCGCAACGAGGCCGGCAAACTGCTGGGCGGGCAACAACTGGTGTTGAACAGTGCGGCTGAGTTGGTGAACCGCGAGGGCGAAATCAGCGGCGAGTCACTCACACTGGCGGCGCAGCGCCTCGATAACGCTCAGGGCAAGGTAGTCGCCAGGCAGGATGCGGATCTGACGGCGAAGCAAGGGCTGAGCAACACCGCCGGCTGGCTTGAAGGCGGCAATAGACTCACCGTCAAGACCGATGGCGACTGGGACAATCAGGGCGGCACCGCACAAGGCGGCCGGCAGGTCACCGCCAGCGCGCAGTCGCTCGACAATACTGGCGGGCATCTGCAGTCCGGCGGTGACCTGACACTTGACGCCGCAGGCAATATCCTCAATCGCACCGGTATACTGACCGCGCAGCAGGCCCTTGCTGTTAACGGCGGTGCGACCAGCCTGTTCGATAATGATGGCGGCTCGTTGCAGAGCGGCGGCGATCTGTCTCTGCTGGGAGGGCAGTTGACCAACCGCGCCGCCGGTGTGGTGCTCGGTGGGCAGGTGCTTTTCTTGAACCTGACCGGCGACTGGGACAATCGGGGCGGCACGTTTACCGGCAATGGGCGCACCGAGGTGCGCGCCGCCAGTCTGCGCAATGCCCTGGGTGCAATCAACGCGCTGGGCAGCCTGGACATGCAGTTCACCGGCAAGCTGGATAACGGCCAGGGGCGGATTTTTAGTCAGTCGTCTCAAATGCTGCAGGCGCAGGACATTTTCAACGCCCGGGGCTGGATGGGCAGTCAGGGCGGCTGGCAGGCGAACAGCGGCGGTTTTGACAATACGGAAGGTAGCGTACAGAGCCTGCAGGCCGCACAGCTTGCGGCTGACTGGCTGGGTAACGCTAAAGGTGTACTACAGTCGGCACACGACCTGGCGCTGCGCATCAAGCAGGATATCGATAATCGCAACGGCAAGGTTTTGGCGCAGGGGCAGCTTGCTGTTACGGGTGCCAAAGACGGCGAACACGCCGGCGCCGTCAATAACGCTGGCGGTCAGTGGCTGGCCGGCGAGGGGCTGAGTATCGCCGCCCGTTCGCTCGACAATACGCAGGGCGGGCTGCTCTACAGCCAGAAACAACAACGCCTTATGCTGAGCGATGCGCTGAACAACCGCGATGGGAAAATGCAGAGTGGTGAGGCGCTTCAACTTGACGCACAAGCGCTGAATAACGCCGGCGGGACGATAGACGGCCAGCAACAGGTGACACTGCGCATTTTTGGCTTGCTGGAAAATACCGGCGGTGCAGTGCGCAGCAATGGTGGTCAAGAGGTGTCGGCCGCCGGTATCAATAATACGCGCGGCGTATTCAGCAGCCGTGGCGGCATCACGGTGACATCAAAGCAGCTGAACAACGACGGCGGCACGCTCATCAGTCAGGGCACGGGCATCTACCGACTCGACCGGCTTAACAATCAACAAGGCAAGTTACACAGCGGCGACGCGCTCACCCTTGAGGGGGCACAGGTCAACAACCAGGGTGGACAACTGGTGTCGACCCAGGGCCTGACGCTCAAGGCCGAAGCACTCGATAACAGCGGTCAGGGCACGCTCAGCAGCCAGGGGGCAATCAAACTGCTGACCGATCGCCTGAACAACCGAGACGGCGGGCTGATACTGGGTACCACGCGTACCGACATCACCGCCCGTGACATTGACAATACCGCAGGCCGCCTGCAGAGCAGCGGGCAGATGACCCTCTCGGGTGTCACGCAGTTGGACAACCGTCAGGGACGCATCCTGGCCGACGGCAATCTCGATATCAACGCTGCCCTCTCCCGTACCGACTCGCCGCTGGCGCTGCTTAACCAGGGCGGCCGCGTGGAGAGCTCAGGGCAACTTACCTTGCATGCGCGTGCCCTGAATAATCAGAACGGTACCCTGCTGGGGCTGCAGGCGTTGACGCTGTCCGCACAGCAGGACTACACCCATCAGACCGGCGAAACGATCAGTAGTAACGGCACGGTGACGTTCTCCCTGAGCGGCGCCTTTACCAACCTGGCGGACTGGTTGCTGCCGGGCAATCTGGTGCTCAATGCGGCCAGTATCACTAATCCGGCGTCTCTGGTAGGCAAAACGCTGCAGCTGACGACCGGGGCGTTGCAAAACACCGGGCGTATTGAAGCGGACAGCATGACGCTGAACGTCGATACCCTGGACAACACGGCGGCGCTGATGGGGGACGCTATCACCGTGCGCGGGCGCGTCATCGACAACCATGGTCAGCCTGCGGTGATGGCGGCGACCCAAAGCCTGACGGTGCAGGCCGGTGAGCGACTGACCAACCGGGATGGCGCCCTGATTTACAGCGCCGACCGCCTGCACCTGCACAGCGACGACCTGATAGATAACCGGGCGAGCTTTATCGAAGCGGACGGGGACGCCACCATTGAGGCCCGTCGCTTGAACAACCTGCGTGAAGGGCTCGTGATTGAGCGAGAGGCGGAAAAAAGTGACTACAAATGGCACCGCTACAACTATTACTGGCGCTCCTACGGCTCAAAGGTCAACCCCGACAAAAGTACCCTGGCGCCGACCACCCAGCAGTTGACCTTCCAGGATGACGCGGCGGCGCAAACCAACCGCTACGGCACCCTGCTGGCCATTGATGCGCCGGGCAAGCGCGCGCAGGTGCGGGTCAAGGACAACAAAGGCACACTTACCGACCTGTGGGTCAACTACCTGGCGCTCAAGCCGAATGCCGACGGCAGCTATGCGATGACGTTCTACGAGACGCGGGGGGGAAACCAACTGGCGACTATCCCGACGCCTTATCAAAACGGCTTCCATTGGGAACACGACTGGACGCAGGTGATGACCTGGGATCCCGAAAAGCATGTCGACATCGACAGCGCGCCATTCATCACCGATTACAACAACTTCCGCGAGCGAACCGAAAGCGGCACGCTGACGCGCGACAGGCTGGTCTCTGAAGGTATCGGCGCGCGTATTCTGGCGGGCGGCAACATGGTGCTGCGCATCACGGGAGCATTGCTCAATGACGCCAGCGTCATTACCGCCAACGGCAACCTGACGCAGGACGGCGGCGGCAGCGTAGACAACCGAGGTTACTCGGTTAACGAACGGCGCCAGGCGGTGATCGTTGACCACTATGACAAGGACACGCATCACTGGTACCCGACGTTCAATCGAGACGAGACCACGGCGCTGGCGACCGTTGATGGGATTATCTCCGGCAACGGCACGGTCACCATTAACGGGGCCCGTATCACCAATACCACGGTCAATCAGGCACAAATCAGCCAGCTTCAGGCGGCATTAAACGCCGTGGATGCCGAACGCGCCGAACTGGAGCACAATCCGCTGGCCTTCACGGTAGAGGGTGCTGCCCGATCTGACGGCGATACGACGCTGGCACCGGGCGAACAGATGACGCAACCCGGCGCCACACCGTCTTCGCCGCTGGGGCGCCCGCTGCTGCCGTCTGAGCTGGCGCTGACGCAGTTACAGCATCTGGGCAATGTGGCCACCGCCATCCCCAATAACGGCTTGTTTAGTCAACCTACGGCGACCGGCAGCCCGTTCCTGGTGGTGACCGATGAACGCTTTACCCGCCGCGACAACTTTATCAGCAGCGACTACATGCTCGAACGCGTAGGGTATGACCCCGCGCAGGCCCATAAGCGCCTGGGGGACGGCTTTTACGAGCAGCGTCTGGTGCGCGAGCAGGTGCTGGCGCTGACCGGCAAACCGTCCGTCAAGGGCTGGGATGCGATGGAACAGTATCAGCAGTTGATGAACAACGGCAGTAAAGTCGCCCAGGACTTCCATCTGGTGCCGGGCGTGGCCCTGACGCCGGAGCAGATTGCGGCGCTGCAGCAGGATATTGTCTGGCTGGTGAGCGAGACGGTGCAAACGGAAGGCGGCCCGCAAACGGTATGGGTGCCGAAGGTGTACCTGGCACAGACCACGCTGCGCCTGACCGGCGATGGCGCGGTGATTGGTGGTGGCGATCTGCAACTCTCGGCCAACAGCATCACCAATGCCGGCAACCTGTTTGCCGACAAAGCCCTGACGGTCGACGCCGGGCAGTTCCTGCATCAGGGCGGTGACATCAAGGCCGGCAGCATTGACGTGCAGGCCGACAGTCTGACCCTGAGCACCAATCTGCAGGATGCGTTGCGTCAGGCAACCCTAAGCGCCGGCGACATTCGCCTGCGCGGCACCGATATCACGCTCACGGGGGCAAAGCTCGATGCGACCGATACGCTCAACCTGAGCGCGCGCAACAACCTGACCATCACCGCCGCCAAAAGCAACCATACCGCCGACCTTGAGGTTATCTCGGGCTCTATGGGCAACCGTACCCGCGGCGGCACGGAAGCGGCAGGCTCCCGGATGGCGCACGTCAGCGGCGAATGGCAACAGGCTCAGGGGAGTGAGCTTAACGCCGGCGGCAACCTCACGCTCAATGCTGGGCGAGACGTCACGTTCATGGGCAGCCAGGCCAAGGCCGGCGGCAGCACCCGCGTGCAGGCCGGCGGCGATATCAACATCAAGGCCGAAAGCACCACCAATACCACACACCTGGATGCCAACAGCCGGACTTCCTCGGTAAGCAACGACCGCCAGGAAGAGAGCCTGACATTAAGCGCACTCGGCGGTGATCAGGGCGTCACTCTGGTGGCGGGTAACCAACTGCTGGCGGAAGGCGCGCAGATTGAGAGCAAAGAGGGGCGTATTGGCGCCAGCGCGCAAGACGTGACCATTAAAGACGCGCGCAGCCGCACGCAAGATCTGGACAGCGAAAACAAACGCGAGGGCAAAACCAAAAGCCATCGCATCGAACAAACCGAGCGCGAAATCAGCACCGGCAGCACCTTCAGCGGTCAGCAGGGCGTCACGGTTATCGGGCGTGAGGGCGATGTCACGGTCACCGGCAGCACCCTGCACAGTGACCAGGGTGCCATCGCCCTGCAGGCAAAAAAGGATGTCACCCTCAATACGGCCACCGAGCGCGAGTCGCGCTACAGCGAGGAACGTTCCGAGAAAAAAGGCTTCCTGAACAAGAGCAGCAGCCACACTGTGACCGACGACCGAACCACGCGCGAGAACGGTACACTGCTGAGTGGTAACAGCGTCAGTGTCAGCGCAGGCAACGATCTGACGGTCACCGGCTCGGCCATTGCCGCTGATCGGGACGTGAACCTGCAGGCCGGCCGTAATATCGATATCGGTGCGGCCACCGAGACCGACACGCATTACCTGCTGGAAGAGAAGAAAAAGAGCGGCCTGCTGGGAAGCGGCGGCATCGGTTTCACGATTGGCAAACAGTCGAGCAAACACGAAGTCGACGAGAAAGCCACGACCCAGAGCCAAAGCGTCAGCACCGTCGGCAGCAGCCAGGGCAGCGTCAACATCACGGCGGGCAACCAACTGCACATTGGCGGCGCCGACCTGGTGGCGGGCAAGGACCTGGCGTTAACCGGCGACAGCGTGACTATCGACCCCGGCTACGATCGGCGCACGCGCAAAGAAACCTTCGAGCAAAAGCAGAGCGGCCTGAGCGTGGCGTTGTCGGGCACCGCGGGCGGCGCGCTCAACACCGCCGTCAGCTCGGCGCAACAGGCAAGAAAAGAAGGCGACGGGCGCCTGACCGCGCTGCAAAACACCAAGGCGGCGCTTTCCGGCGTGCAGGCGGCGCAAGCCGTTGAACTCGACAAGCTCAACACAGAGGCGGGGAAAGGCGCCACCAATACGGTGGGCATCAGCGCCTCCTACGGCAGTCAGTCGTCGAAAAGCGAAACCCGCACCGACAGCCGACAGTCGCAGGGTAGCACGCTTACCGCCGGGCAAAACCTGTCGATAACGGCGACCGGCAAGAACCACAATGCGCAAAGCGGCGATATCACCATCACCGGCAGCCAGTTGAAGGCGGGCAAAGACCTGTCACTGGATGCGGCGCGGGACATTACCCTGCAGTCGGCGCAGAACAGCGAAAGCACCGTCGGCAAGAACAGCAGCAAAGGCGGCAACGTCGGCGTCGGTATCGGCGCCGGCTCGGGCGGCTATGGCATCAGCGTCTCGGCCGGCGTCAATGCCGGCAAGGGACATGAGAACGGCAACGGCCTGACCCATACCGAAACCACCCTGGATGCGGGCAGTAATCTCAGCCTGACCAGCGGCCGAGACACCACGCTTACCGGCGCGCAGGCCAGCGGCGAAAAGGTTACCGTCGACGTGGGCCGTGACCTGACGCTGCAGAGCGAACAGGACAGCGACCGCTATGACGCCAAACAGCAAAATGTCAGCGCGGGCGGCAGTTTCACCTTAGGCTCGATGACCGGTTCGGGCTACATCAGCGCGAACCAGGACAAGCTCAAAAGTAATTTTGACAGCGTCAAGGAGCAGACCGGGCTGTTTGCGGGCAAAGGCGGGTATGACGTCAAGGTCAAAGAACATACCCAGCTCGACGGCGCCGTCATCGCCAGCACGGCAGACAAAGAGAACAACCGCCTCGATACCGGCACGCTGGGCTGGAAGGACATTCACAACCAGGCGGACTACAGCGCGACGCACAGCGGCGGTTCATTCAGCACCGGCGGGCCGGTGGGCAAAGACCTGCTGACCAATATGGCCGGCGGCATGCTGTCGGGCGCCAACAACAGCGGGCACGCCGAGGGCACGACGAAGGCCGGCGTCAGTGAGGGGACGCTGATAGTTCGCGACAAAGACAAACAGCAGCAGGATGTGGTGCAGCTAAACCGGGATACCGAACATGCCAACGATGGCAGCATCAGCCCGATATTCAACAAGGAGAAGGAACAGAACCGGCTGAAGCAGGCGCAGTTGATTGGGGAGATTGGCGGCCAGGCAATGGACGTCATCCGCACGCAGGGTGAGATTGCCGGGCTGAAGGCGCAGAAAGACCCGGCGGCGCTGGCGCAGGCCAGGGAGCAGCTTGAGAAGAGCGGGAAACCGACGAACGATGCGGCGGTGATGAAGCAGGCGTACGACAACGCGATGCGGCAATACGGCACCGGCAGCGACCTGCAGAAGGCGGCGCAGGCGGTAACGGGGGTGCTGACGGCGCTGGCGGGCAATAATCTGGCGGGCGCGCTGGCGAGCGGTGCATCGCCGTACCTGGCGACGGAAATTAAAAAGCGGGTCGGTGAAGACAATATTCTCGGGGGCGACATCTTCAAACAAATAACGGCTGGCCTCTGAACAGTACGCTGAGAGGCCGGCCGTTTCTCCTAACGGCGAGACTCAGCTGCGGCCGGCCTCTTCCCTCAGCGCGGCGCCGACCTCGTGCGCCGTCGGCTGTTCGGCGCGCAGCGCCCGGCGGATCGCGAAGAAGGCGGCGATCAGCATGGTCACCGCCACCAGCATAAAGAACCCGCACAGCGCGGCGTTGATCTGGTTGCTGAACACGATGGTTTCCATGTCTTTCAGAGACTTGGCCGGCGCAATGATCGTGCCTTGCTCGATGCCGGTGGAGAACTTCTTCGCCTGCGCCAGGAAGCCGATGCTCGGTTTTTCGTGGAAGATCTTCTGCCAGCCGGCGGTCATGGAGGTCACGAACAGCCAGGCGGTCGGCAGAATAGTCACCCAGGCGTAGCGCTGCTTTTTCATCTTGAACAGCACCACGGTGCCGAGGATCAGCGCCATCGACGCCAGCATCTGGTTGCCGATACCGAACAGCGGCCACAGGGTATTGATGCCGCCGAGCGGATCGACCACGCCCTGATACACGAAGAAACCCCAACCGGCCACCGCCACCGTGGTGCCCGCCAGGTTGCCGAACCAGGAGCGGTTATTGGCCAGCTGCGGCACCGCCACGCCCACCAGATCCTGCACCATAAAGCGGCAGGCGCGGGTGCCGGCATCGACGGCGGTCAGGATGAACAGCGCTTCGAACAGAATGGCGAAGTGGTACCAGAAGGCCATCATCGCCCGGCTGTTGAACACCTCACTGATGATGTGCGCCATGCCCACGGCGAAGGTCGGGGCGCCGCCGGCGCGCGACAGGATGGCGTTCTCGCCCACCTCTTTGGCGATCAGCGCCAGCGTTTCCGGCGTGACGATAAAGCCCCAGCTGTTGATCACCTGCGAAGCATTTTCCACCGTGGTGCCGATCAGCGCCGCCGGCGAGTTCATGGCGAAGTAAACGCCCGGATCCAGCACCGAGGCGCAGATAAGCGCCATGATGGCGACGAAAGATTCCATCAGCATGGCGCCGTAACCGATAAAGCGGATGTGGCTTTCGCGCTCCACCAGCTTCGGCGTGGTGCCGCTGGAGACCAGCGCGTGGAAGCCGGAAATGGCGCCGCAAGCGATGGTGATGAACAGGAACGGGAACAGGGCGCCGGCGAATACCGGGCCGCTGCCGTCGATAAAGCGCGAGACCGCCGGCATTTTCATCTCCGGCATGGCGAAGACGATGCCGATGGCCAGGCCGATGATGACGCCGATTTTCATAAAGGTGGAAAGGTAATCGCGCGGCGCCAGCAGCAGCCACACCGGCAGCACCGAGGCGACGAAGCCGTAGATCACCAGCACCCAGGTCAGGGTGGTGCCGTGCAGCGTGAAGAACGGTCCCCAATAGGGATCTTGCGCCACGTTGCCGCCGTAAACGATCGCCAGCAGCATCAGCACGAAGCCAATCACCGAAATTTCAGCGATCTTGCCCGGCCGGATAAAGCGCATGTAGATGCCCATGAACAGGGCGATCGGGATGGTGGCGGCGATGGTGAACAGCCCCCACGGGCTGTCGGCCAACGCTTTCACTACCACCAACGCCAGCGCCGACAGGATGATGATCATCACCCCCAGCGCACCGAGCATGGTGATCACCCCGGCGAACGCCCCCAGCTCTTGCTTGGCCATTTCCCCCAGTGAACGCCCGTCGCGGCGCGTGGAGATGAACAGCACCAGAAAATCCTGCACCGCGCCGGCCAACATAACGCCGACCAGGATCCAGATGGTTCCCGGCAGGAAGCCCATCTGCGCGGCCAGGATCGGCCCCACCAGCGGCCCGGCGCCGGCGATGGCGGCGAAGTGGTGGCCGAACAGCACCCATTTGTTGGTGGGCACGTAGTCCAGGCCGTCGTTGTGGCGTTCGGCCGGGGTCAGACGGCGGTCATCCAGTTCAAAGACCTTGTCGGCGATGAACCGGCTGTAGAAGCGGTAGGCGATGCTGTAGCAGGCGACGGCGGCGACCACCAGCCAGACGGCGTTGACGTGCTCGCCGCGGCTGAGCGCCAGCATGGCGAAGGCGAAGGCGCCGACCAACGCCACCAGCAGCCAGATAAGTCCGGACCTGATGTTTCTCATGAAATAACTCCTTGGCGTGCAGAGGTAAAATCGACGTTGTTATTAGGAATGACGTTTTAACAGTAGAAGTTTTGCCGCCGAACCGTGGCAGGTCGGATGAGAAATGTGAAGCAGGTGGGGTTTTAGTGTAAAAACAACGTGATGAAACACCGCTGGCGCAGGCTGCGGCCCATGCGCTTCCCGGCAGAAGTTCATTCTGCACTTTCACTTCGCATACAGCGAATCATCGCCGTTTTTTATCAGAGCACGGCGTCTGGCGGCCTATTATTTTATCTGGCGAGGCGCGCCGAAATAAAATTACTTATGCCGTGTTATACCTTTATTTCAATTCGCACTTTTATTCATTCATTAAATAAATAATAAAGCTACGAAAGGAATTTAATTATGATAAATAAAGTCATTGAAGGGTATTTACCGCAGCTTACGGCCATCCGGCATGATATTCACCAGCATCCCGAGTTGGGTTTTGAAGAATTTCGCACCAGCGATCTGGTGGCGGATTATCTAAGCTCGTGGGGCTATGAGGTACACCGCGGATTGGCGGGCACCGGCGTGGTGGGGACGCTGCGGGTGGGCGACGGCGTTAAACGCCTCGGACTGCGCGCCGATATGGACGCCTTGCCGATCGAGGAAAACAACGGCAAACCCTGGAGCAGCAGCGTGGCCAACCGCATGCACGCCTGCGGCCATGACGGCCATACTACTATGCTGCTCGGCGCCGCCCGCTACCTGGCGCAAACGCGCAACTTCAACGGCACGCTGCACCTGATTTTCCAACCGGCGGAAGAGATGCTGAACGGCGGCGCGCGCATGGTGGAACAGGGGCTGTTCGAACGCTTCCCCTGCGATGCCATCTTCGCCATGCACAACATGCCGGGGATGCCGCTCGGCGAGTTCTTCTTCCAGCACGGCCCGTTCATGGCCTCGATGGATCAGTTCAACGTGCGGGTGCAGGGGCGCGGCGGCCACGGCGCCATCCCGCAGCTGGCGGTCGATCCGGTGCTGGTGGCCTCGCATATCACCGTCGCGCTGCAGAGCATCGTTTCGCGCAATATCGATCCGCTGGAGGCGGCGGTGATCACCGTTGGCAGCATCAAGGCCGGCGAGGCGGCCAACGTGATCCCGGATAGCGCGGAGATGAAGCTCAGCGTACGCTCGCTGGATCGCCAGGCGCGCGCTACGCTGCTGGCGCGCATTCCGGCGCTGATCGAAGCGCAGGCGGCAAGCTTCGGCGCCCACGCGACGGTGGAACACGTTAACGGCACGCCGGTGTTGGTCAACGACGAAGCGATGACCCGTTTCGCCCACCGCGTGGCGCAGCAGCAGTTCGGCGCCGCCCGCGCGCACTACGGCGCCAGGCCGCTGATGGGCAGCGAAGACTTCGCCTTTATGCTCGATGCGCATCCGCAAGGCTGCTACCTGATCATCGGTAACGGTGACGGCGAAGGAAGCTGCATGGTGCATAACCCGGGATATGACTTTAACGATGGGTGTCTGGCGGCCGGCAGCCAGTATTGGGGAGCGTTGGCGGAAGCGTATTTAAAATAAATTCGAAGAATAATAACAGGGAAGATAATGATGAGTGAAAATACGGCGGCGACGCAACCAACAATAAACGCGCCCGCGAGGGTAGGCGGCAAGAAAGTGATATTTGCCGCCTCCTTCGGCAATGCGCTGGAGTTTTTCGATTTCGGTATCTATAACTTCTTCGTTATTTATATCAGCGTATTGTTTTTTCCCCCCTCGAGCGATCCCAATTTGGCGTTGCTGTTGGCGTTCGCCACGTTTGGCGTCAGTTTTTTCATGCGGCCGCTGGGCGGCATTCTGATCGGCGCCTATGCCGATCGCCATGGCCGCAAGCCGGCGATGATCCTGACGATTTCACTGATGAGCCTCGGCACGGCGATGATCGGCTTTGCGCCGACCTACGCCAGCGCCGGTTATTGGGGAACCGTCACGCTGGTGGCGGCGCGTTTGATCCAGGGCGTGGCGGCGGGGGGCGAGGTGGGCGCATCGATGTCGTTGCTGGTGGAGTCGGCGCCACCTAACCGGCGAGGCTTCTATTCCAGTTGGTCGCTGGCGACGCAGGGCATCGCCACCGTGGTCGGCGGCGTCACCGCGCTGGCGCTCAGCGCGGCGTTGCCGGCGATCTCCGGCGAGCCGAATGCCATGGCCGAGTGGGGATGGCGCATTCCGTTCTTTATCGGCGTGGCGCTGGCGCCGCTCGGTTGCTGGCTGCGTCTCGGATTGGAAAGCGACCGGCCGCCGGTGTCGCGGGCTCATGAACCGCCAGCGCAGCTGCGACGGCACTCGCGAGCGGTGGTGCTCGGCGTGATGCTGACCATTGGTGCCACCGTCGCCACTTACATCTCGATGTATTATCTCGGCACTTACGCGGTGAAATACTTAGGCATGCCGCAGGCCTACGGCTATGCCGCGATGCTGCTGGCGGGGCTGGTGACCTTCGGCGGCAGCCTGTTGGTCGGGCACTGGTGCGATCGCTATGGCCGCTTGCCACTGATCCGAGGCTCGCGCATCGCTATCTTGATCGTGGCCTTGCCGGCGTTTTGGTGGCTGAGCGCCGCGCCGCATCCGGCGGTGCTGCTGCTGATTGTCGCGATATTGGTCGGATTGACCACGCTCGGCTAGGTGCCGACCATGCTGATGATTTCGGAGCTGTTTCCGCAGCGCATTCGCGCATTGGGGTTTGCGTTGGTCTACAGCCTCGGCGTGGCGATTTTCGGCGGCTTCGCCCAATATATCGCCTCGCAGTCGATCGCGTTGAGCGGCTCGCTGCTGGCGCCCGCCGTCTACCTGATGCTGGCGACGCTGGCTTCGTTGGCGGTGCTGCCATTGCTGCGTGAAACCGGCGGTAACCCATTGCGTTAGCGAGCGCGGACGAAAAAAAACGCCGGCGGTTTTCACCGTCGGCGTTTGGCGTCGCTACCGTTTCAGGCTGGCGTTCAGGCCGCCGGCCGGGCGATCACGCTGCGGGTTTCCATGCGCACTTCGGCGATGGTGACCTGCAAGGTATCGCTTTGGCGATAAACTACTTCGCCTTTGATCTGCACGGTGCCGGTTTCCTGGCTGCACTGCATCTCGTCACGCACCGCGTGAATAAACGGCGCCGGGATGAAGGCAACCGCGCCGTTGTCCAGCAGGCGCACGCGCAGGCCGCCGCGTGTCACGTCGATGATCTCGGCGTTGAAGCGGGTATCGGTACCGGCCTTGTCCTGCAGGAAGCGGGCGTACAGCCAGTCGCCGACGTCGCGTTCCGCCATGCGGTTCAGGCGGCGGCGTTCCGCCAGCTGCACCGTCACGTCATCCTGCGGTTTTTCCGCCGGCTGCTGGTTGATGATCGCCTTCAGCAGGCGGTGGTTGACCATATCGCCGTATTTACGGATCGGCGATGTCCAGGTGGCGTAAGCCTCCAGCCCCAGACCGAAGTGTGGCCCCGGCGTAGTGCTGATCTCGGCGAAGGTCTGGAAGCGGCGGATGCGGCTGTCGAGGAACTGGGTCGGCTGCGCATCCAGGTGGCGGCGCAGTTCGCAGAAACCGTCGAGGGTCAGCAGCTTCTCGGCTTCGGCTTCGACGCCGTTGGCCTGCAGTACGGTGACCGCTTGCTCAACCAGCGCAGGATCGAAACCGGTGTGCACGTTGTACACGCCGAAGCCCAGGCGATCGCGCAGCACGATAGCGGCGCAGACGTTGGCGGCGATCATGCACTCTTCAACGATGCGGTTGGCGCTGCGGCGCTGCTCGGTAACGATCTCCAGTACGTCGCCTTTTTCACCCAGCACGAAGCGGTAGTCCGGGCGATCTTTGAATACCAGCGCATGCTGGTGGCGCCAGGCGTTGCGCGCGTCGCAAACGCGTTTCAGCAGGGTGATCTGTTGCGCGATGGCGTCGCTCGGCGGTTGCCAGCCGGTAATGCCGTCCAGCCAGTCGGAGACTTCGTCGTACACCAGTTTGGCTTTGGATTCGATCTCGGCGGCGAAGAACTGAATATCTTCGCCGAGCGCGCCGTCGGCGGCGATGGTCACGCGGCAAGCCAGTACCTGACGGCGCTCGTTAGGGCGCAGCGAGCACAGGTTGTCCGACAGATCGCGCGGCAGCATCGGGATGTTGAAGCCCGGCAGATAGTTGGTGAAGGCGCGCACGCGGGCGATATCGTCCAGCTTGCTGCCTTGTTCTACGTAGGCAGTAGGATCGGCGATGGCGATGGTCAACTGCAGCGAACCGTCACCGTTGTCGGTCACGTACAGCGCATCGTCCATGTCTTCGGTGCTGGCGCTGTCGATGGTGACGAATTCGAGCGCGGTCAGATCTTCACGCACCAGCGCAGCGTCCGGCTCGCTGAGGGCCTGCATCTCCGGCGCCTCTTTTTCCAGGTTGTGACGCGCCAGCGTCACCCACCACGGGGCGAAATGGTCTTCACCGTCGGTGATAAACTGGGTCAGGTCGGCGTTGAAGCCGCGATCGCCTTTCAGCGGATGGCGGCGCATTTCCGCCACCGCCCAGTCGCCGGCCTGGAAGTTGTGGGTCAGTTCACGCACCGGGCGGCACGGAATCGCGTCTTTCAGCAACGGATGATCGGGCACGATGGACAGACGATCGTCGCGCTTTTGCACGCGGCCGACAAAGCGCGACAGGAACGGCTCGACCAGGGTTTCCGGCTCGGCGATTTCGCGCTCTTTCTCGGTGTGCAGGGTGGCGATAATGCGATCCCCGTGCATGACTTTCTTCATGTACGGCGGCGGAATGAAGTAGCTTTTTTGACCGTCTACTTCAAGAAAGCCAAAGCCTTTCTCAGTCCCTTTCACTACGCCTTCAACGCGCGGGGTCTGAGAGTGAAGTTGCTGTTTTAGCTGCGCCAGCAGCGGGTTATCTTGAAACATATCGTCCAGTGAATGGGTTGTGAGTGGCAAGATTTGCGGCTGACAGTTTTACGCGAATCACCCGCTGCGAGCAAGCCTAACGTCACGGAACCCCGCGTTGCCGAGCGATTTTGCGCAAGATTGGTCAATCGAAGGGCGAACGATGAAAAACCCCGGCGCGCAGGCCGGGGTGAAGGAGGGGGGCAATCAGTCCTGCAGCGGCGTCGGCTGCAGGATTTCAATCCAGTAATCGTCCGGATCGCGAATGAACGCGACGTAGTTCATGCGGCCTTCATGCAGGCGTTTCTGAAAGGTGACGCCCAGGCGCTCAAAACGCTCGCAGGCGGCGCGCACGTCCGGCACCGTGACGCACAGGTGGCCAAAGCCGCGCGGCTCGCCGTTGCCGTTGTGGTAATGGAAATCCGCCTGATTTTCGGTGCCGTGGTTATGGGTCAGCTCGAGAATGCCCGGTTGGCTCAGCGCCCAGCGTTTGCGTTCGTCGTCATCCTGTGGGATCTGCTCGCGCGGGCTGCGCGTCAGGTAGCAGATGGTGAAGGCGGCCTCTTTGAATTCTTCCAGATAGACCGGGGTAAAACCCAGTACGCGAGTGTAGAAATCCAGCGCTTTGGTCAGGTCTTTCACGCGGATCATGGTGTGGTTGAACACGTAACCGTCGGTTACCGCGTCCGGTTGGGCCGCCACGCCGGGCAGCGTCAGTAAATCATTCAGTGGCATCAGTGATCCTCCTCAGGGTGTCGACAGACTGTAGGTGAAATCGATGCTAATCTAAAGTGATTGTTTTTAACTAAAACGCTAACTAAAAGTGAATGATAGATGAAGCTGAGCCAGCTGAAGTTTTTCTGCACCGTGGTGGAACACAAAACCATCGCCGCCGCCGCCCGTGAGCTGCACTGCGTGCCTTCCAACGTCACGCTGCGGCTGCGCGAGCTGGAAGAGACGTTGGGCGGCGAGCTGTTTTTCCGCGATAAAAACCGGCTGTACGTCAATCCCAAAGGCCGGCTGTTCTACCAACAGGCGCGCGACATCGTGGCGCAGGCGGAGCGCAGCAAGCAGCTGTTCGCCGGAGAACATCAGCATGGGCTGCTGAACCTCGGGGCGCTGGATTTCTCGCTGGTCAGCCATTTGCCGGCGCGCATCGCCCGGCTGCGCCGTTTACAACCCCATCTGCAGATCAACGTGCTCAGCCGCGATTCATTGGTGCTGGAGCGCATGCTGATCGACAGTGCCCTCGATCTGGCGATCACCGACGGCCCGATTGAACATCCGTTGCTGGCCAGCCAAAAGGCGTTTGACGAACAGCTGGTGATGCTGATGCCGGCCGATGCCGGGCAGCCCGATGCCGCCACGCTGGCGGCGCTGGAATTTTACACGTTCAGCCGCGAATGTTCGTTTCGCCTGAAGGTGGATCACTGGCTGGCCTCGCGCGGGCTGAAACCGCGCATGACGCTGGAAATGGAGTCTTATGCCGCGATGGCGGCCTGCGTGCAGGCAGGTTGCGGCGTCGCTTGCGTGCCGGGTTCTTTGCTGCCGCAGATTTTGCCCGCTCCGGGGCTGAAGGTGGTGGAAATGGGCGAGGAGGGCGTGAGCGATCTGTACTTCGTCTGGCGACGGCATCAGCTGTCCGACGAATTACAGACCATCCTGGCGATATTGAAGCGCCCGGCGTGAACCGGGCGCGCGTTTTCAGGCAATGCGCAGCGAGGGGTGCTGTTCGCTGCGGCGAATCGCCACCGGGATCGACTTCGACGTCGGGGTGCCGGTGCCGTCGCCGAAGCTGGCCAGCGGCACCAGCGGGTTGGTTTCCGGGTAGTAGGCCGCCAGGTTGCCACGCGGAATGTCGTAACTCACCAGCTTGAATCCGTCCACTTTACGCACCACGCCATCGTTCCACAGAGTCTCTATCTCAACCCGTTCGCCATCCTGCAGGCCCAGCGCCGCCAGATCTTCCGGATGGATGAACAACACTTCGCGCTGGCCGTAAACGCCGCGGTAGCGGTCATCCAGGCCATAGATGGTGGTGTTGTACTGATCGTGCGAGCGCAGCGTTTGCAGGGTAAACGGCGCTTGCACGTCGCCCAGTTGCGGGAACAGGGTCGCCGGCAGCGCGGCGGCGCTGAATTCCGCCTTGCCGCTCGGCGTGGCAAAGCGCAGTTCGGCGGCGGCATTGCCCAGGTAGAATCCGCCGGGCTGCTCGCAGCGACGGTTGAAATCCTCAAAGCCGGGAATGGTGGCGGCGATATGATCGCGGATCAGCGAGTAGTCGTCGGCCAACTCCAGCCAGTCCAACTGCTGCGTGCCCAGCACCGCGTCGGCGATGCCGCAGACGATCGCCGTTTCCGAACGTTGGGTATCCGCCAGCGGTTTGCCGATGCCTTCCGAAGCGTGAACCATGCTGAAAGAATCTTCGACCGTGATGTACTGCGAGCCGCTGGCCTGCATGTCCAATTCGGTGCGGCCCAGCGTCGGCAGGATCAACGCGTCTTTGCCGGTCACCAGGTGGCTGCGGTTAAGTTTGGTGCTGATGTGTACCGTCAAATCGCAGTTGCGCAGGGCGCGGGCGGTGCGCTCGGTGTCCGGCGCCGCGGCGGCCAGATTGCCGCCCAGCGCGATCAGCACTTTCACTTCGCCGCGCAACATCGCTTCGATCGCTTCCACCGTGTTGTGGCCCACCGCGCGATTGGCGGTAAAGTTAAAGTGGCGTTCCAGGCTGTCGAGCAGCGCCTTGGGCGACTTCTCGTCAATCCCCATGGTGCGGTTGCCCTGGACGTTGCTGTGGCCGCGCACCGGGCACAGACCGGCGCCCGGTTTGCCCAGTTGCCCGAACAGCAGCTGCAGGTTGGTGATTTCACGCACCGTCGCAATCGAGTGCTTATGCTGAGTCACGCCCATCGCCCAGGTGCAGATCACCCGCTCGGCGCCCTGGTAAGTGGCCGCCGCCTGGCGCAATTGCGCCTCGCTCAGGCCCGACTGCGCGGTAATGGTCTGCCACTCGGTCGCATCCACCTGCGCCAGGTATGCCTCTACGCCGACGCTGTGCCGTTCGATAAACGCCAGGTCGAACAGGGCGGGTTCACCGGCGGCCAGCCGCTGGCGGTGGGTTTCCAGCAGCGCTTTCACCATGCCGCGCACCGCCGCCATATCGCCGCCCAGATTCGGTTGGTAATAGGAGGAACTGATCGGCGAGGATTTTGGCGTCAGCATCTGCACCGGATCCTGCGGATCGGCGAATCTTTCCAGCCCGCGCTCGCGCAGGGTGTTGAAACTGACGATGCGCGCGCCGCGTCGGGCGGCGTTTTTCAGGCTGTGAAGCATGCGCGGGTGGTTGGTGCCGGGGTTTTGACCGAACACGAAGATGGCGTCGGCTTTTTCGAAGTCATCGATGCGGATGGTGCCTTTGCCGACGCCGATGCTTTGCTTCAGCCCGACGCCGCTCGCCTCGTGACACATGTTGGAGCAGTCGGGGAAATTGCTGGTGCCGAGCATGCGGCCGAACAGTTGATAAAGGTACGACGCTTCGTTGCTGGCGCGGCCCGAGGTATACAGCTCGATTTGATTCGGGTTGTCCATTGCGTTGATGTGCCTGGCGATCAGCGCCAGCGCGTCCGGCCAATGAATAGGCTCATAGTGGTCGGTTTCGGCGTTGTAGCGCATCGGATGCGTGAGGCGCCCCTGATATTCGAGGAAATAGTCGCTCTGCTGCTGTAGGGTGCTGACGCTGTGCGCGGCGAAGAACTCAGGCTCGACGGCGCTGCGCGTCGCTTCCCAACTGACCGCCTTGGCGCCGTTTTCACAGAAGCTGAAGGTGCTGTGGTTGTCGTCGCCCCAGGCGCAACCGGGGCAGTCGAAGCCGCGCGCCTTGTTGACGCGCATCAGGTTGCGCATGTTTTTTAGGGTTTGTTTACTGTCGAGGACAAAGCGGGTGGTGGCTTCAAGCGAACCCCAGCCGCCCGCTGGGCCGGTATAAGGCTTGATTGACGGTTTGAATTTCATGGTGACACTTCGCAGGTGGTTGTAGCTAAAAAGTAAACGCTTTTTTATGCGTCTTGCGTATTTATGTCACAAGTTTAGGGGCGCGGCAGGCAGGCGTCTAATCGAATGGGGCAATGGCGGCATAGAGCATATCTATCGCAGGCGGACGCTGACCTAAACAAATGGTTGCATAAAGACACCCGCTGCAAAAGAGTAATGGTTTCGCCTGAAAGTGAATTCATGCAGTCTATCTCGCGGATTATATTGGCATTTTATTTAGCCTGCGGGCCTGAGGAACACAGCGTGAAGCGTTCAGTATCAGTGGTGATCGGCGGTATCTTACTGCCTTTAGCGGCGCAGGCGGCGGAAACGGCGTCCCATTTTTCCACCATGACCCCACCGGCGATAGACGCCGCCTCTTACGTATTGATGGATTACACCACCGGCCAGGTGCTGGCGGCCGGCAATGCCGACGAGCGGCGCAATCCGGCCAGCCTGACCAAACTGATGACCGGTTTGGTGATCGACCATGCGCTCGATGAGCATAAGATTGGCCTCGACGATGTCGTCACCGTGGGGAAAGACGCCTGGGCGCAGGGCAACCCGGTGTTCAAAGGCTCCTCGCTGATGTTCCTGAAGCCTGGTGACAGGGTCACGGTACGCGATCTCAGCCGCGGCATCATCATCGATTCCGGCAACGACGCCTGCGTGGCGATGGCGGACTATGTGGCGGGCAGCCAGGCCAACTTCGTCAAGCTGATGAACGAGAAGAGCGCGCAGCTGGGATTGCAGAACACGCATTTTGAAACGGTGCACGGGCTGGATGCGCCGGGCCAGTTCACCACCGCCGGCGATCTGGCGGTGATTGCGCGCGCCATCATCATGAGCGAGCCGGCGGAATACCATATGTACAGCGAGAAATCGCTGACCTGGAACGGCATCACGCAGCAGAACCGCAACGGCCTGCTGTGGGACAAGACCCTGCACGTCGACGGACTGAAAACCGGACACACCGCCTCGGCCGGCTTCAACATCATCGCTTCCGCCACCGAAGGAGATCGCCGTCTGATCGCCGTGGTGATGGGCGGCAAAAGTTCAAAAGGCCGCGAGGAACAGGCGCGCAAGCTGCTGAGCTGGGGGCTGCGCGACTTTAGCACGGTACACCTGTTCAGCGCCGGCCAGAGCCTGGGGGAAGAGCCGATCTGGTATGGTGAAAGCCACCGCTTGCCGGTCGGCA
This sequence comes from Serratia sp. TSA_130.1, assembly GCF_052691795.1. NCBI lineage: Bacteria > Pseudomonadati > Pseudomonadota > Gammaproteobacteria > Enterobacterales > Yersiniaceae > Serratia > Serratia sp. TSA_130.1. The sequence continues at coordinate 177,310 of NZ_JBQZFS010000001.1, read as the reverse complement.
GCGCGCAGGACCAGTCGCTCAGCCTGCCGAAAAACGAGGCGGACAAGCTGAAGGCGCAGTACGTGCTCAACGTTGCGCGGCTGGAAGCGCCGATCAACAAAGGACAAATCGTCGGCGAGATCCGCATCAGCGACAATGGTCAGGTGGTGAAAACCCTGCCACTGGTGGCGCTGCGGGCGGTGCCGCAGGGCGGGGTGTTCTCCCGCTTGGCGGATTACGTGAAGCTCAAACTCTGACTCACCGGGCGGGCGACGGCGCCCGGTGGTATACTGGTGCGAATGCCGATCATTGAGCCGCGCTATGGATATTAAACAACTGATTTATCTGTGTAATTTAGAACGGGAGCGCCACTTCGGCCGGGCGGCGGAAGCCAGCTTCGTCAGCCAGCCGACGCTGTCCATGCGATTGAAAAATCTGGAAAAAGAACTGGGCGTTTCGCTGATTAACCGCGGCAACCATTTCGGCGGCTTTACCGCCGAGGGCGAACGGGTGTTGGCGTGGGCGCGCGAGATCGTCTCGGTCTACCAAGGGCTGAAACTGGAGGTGGAGTCGCTCAAGCACGGCTTGCACGGCACGTTGCGCCTCGGCGTGGTGCCACAGTGCAGCATCTCGGTGGCGGAAATGCTCAAGGCGGTCAGCGAACGTTATCCCCATCTTGATTATCGGTTGGCGGTGCTGAGCGCCGATCAGCTGCTGGAGGCGCTGACGGCGCACACCGTAGATATCGGCATCGGCTTTTTCGAGCTGTCGACCCTGAAAGAACTGCATTTCCAATCGCAGCCGCTGGTGGAAACCGGCGTCGAGTTGGTGTTTCATCCGCAGCATTTCCCTAAGCTGGTGGGGGACGCGCCGTTGCCGCTGGAGGCGGTGGCCGCCTTGCCGCTGTGTCTGGCCGAGCCGACGCGTTATTTCCGCCGCTATCTCGATCAGCATTTCCGCGACGCTGGATTGACGCTGCACCCGCGGCTGGAAACTACCTCTATCTTCCAACTGCTGGAGGGGATTTTCGTCGGGTTGGGCTGCGGGTTGTTCCCGCGCGGCCAACTGCAATCGCCGCTGATGCCAGCATTGCAGCGGCGTCCGGTGGCCATCGCCGCCATGCCGCGTCATGCGGCGGTGGTGGTCGATATGTCGGAGCGCGCCACGCCGTTGGCGCAGAAGTTTTTCGATGCCGCCAGCGAGTGGTTGCGGCGGCAAAATGGATAGAAAAATTTAAGTTTATCCCGTGCCCGGCAATGATTATGGCCCCTAGGGGCCATAATCATTTCTCTTCTAATGGTTGCTGAAATACGTGTTAATTGCCGACGGTAATAGTCGGATCCCAATAGAAGTAACCTAATAGTTTTTGGTCTCCGCCGTTTGGTCGATAATAAAGGCCAAATTGAATGCAATAGTTTTCCGTGCCGGTATTGGTAATGTCAGCCTGTATGAACCAATAGGTTTGGTTGGTGAATGTGACGGGGAATACGGTATTTTGCGCAGGCATCATCGAGCTGCGCGTGTACATTTTGAATGTCGGGTTGGAGAAAACCTGGGTGCCGCTGCCAAACTGCGGCAGCCCATAGATCAGGACGCCGGCATCGAAATTTGCCGATTCGGAAGTGCCGGTCCAACGGATGACGTCGCCGACATTGGCTTTAAAATTCAGGTCCGCCGTGCCGGAGCCGCCGATCACCTGTTCGGAAGTGACGACCATATAGGCATATTGGTGGCCGATGCCCGTCGGGCTGCCGGCATCCTGACTGGGGTTTTTATTCTCGAATGCTTCTATCAGCGCATCGGTATCGATGACGACAATAACGTTAACGATATTGTTGCTGGATTTAAGTTCTTGTTCAGACATAAGTTAGCCTCACAATATTTTTTGCTGTGATAGAAAGTGAAAATAATGGGGTTGATGGCAGCCGTTTATTGAATGGATATTTAAAATGAGGAGTGACAACGGCGCTATCGGCTTAATCATAGAGACTAAATAACAAGGCAGCCACCGGTGAAAATGTAGAGAAATTAATGGGTGCCTCTATTAATTAGCAGGGTTAAAACCTTGTTTTGATGATTCTGAGATAAATGCAGTTACAGAATGAGAGGCGAGCACGAACTGCCTATTATCCTGTTTACAGTGATAATTTTCTCGAAGTGCGACGGGAGAATAAAATAGAGAAAAATGGAGTTTAACACTAATTTAATTAAATTATTTGGTTTTAAATTTGAAATTTAAATGATTATTGATATTTATCTCTAAAAAGGACGGGCGATGAGTTAGCGGCAAAATGGGCCGCCAACTCATTGATAGATTACAGGGCAGTCTGTGCCGGTTCCGCATCGCCCAGCGTTTGGCGCAGGCGGTTTTCCCAGGCGTAGAGCGCGACGGTGAGGATCACCTCCAGCGCCTGTGCCTGATCCAGGCCGCTGTTGAACAGCGGCTGCACGCTCTGCGGGGTGAACTTCTCAGGTGCGCGAGTCAGCTCGGCGGCGGTGCGCATCACTGCGAGTTTTACCGAATCTTCGGTATACGCCAGCCCCTGAGGCAGCCCGGCGAACAGCGCCTGAACCAATCCCTCATCCTGCAATTCTTGCGCGACGGTGGCCGCGCAGTAACGGCTGCCGTTGATGCGCGAGACCGCCAGCGTCGCCAGCGCCTTGAGGCGACTCGATAACCCATATCCTTCGGCATTGATGCCGTTGAACACCCCGTTGCGCTCGCGCAGGGTGGCGGCGTCGTGGGCTAACAGCAAATAATAAGATTCGGCGCGCGCCTGCGGGTGACTTTGATCCAACACATCAAGCTGTTCGGCGGCGGCGGTTTCCGCGTCGATCGGTGGCAGGCGGGCAGACCAATTCAGTTCGTCGGCGCTGAAAGCGATGCCATCGGCGTCTTCGACGTTAGGAAAGCCGGGCACTACCACCGCCGGGCGGCCGGCCAACGCCGCGACGCCGGCGACCACGCGCGCTTGATAGCTGACAAAACCGATCACCTGCGAAAAGGTGACAATATCCGCCGGGCTCAGCCCGACGTCGGCGAGTTGTTGCAGCGCCTTGCGGCAAATCAGCGTGGGCTGGCTGGCAAGCTGGCGGGCATATTGGGTGATCTGAGCAAGGCGGATATTGCTTTCCCGGGAGGCGTCCGGGCTGTGCAGCGGGGCGAGGCGGGCGGCGTAGTGGCTACAAAGCGATTGCACGCCCGTCACCTGAGCGACGGTCAACGCGGTGCTGAGGCGATCGTAGGGTGACAATGTCACGTATCGTGACAGCGGCACCTGGTCGGGAAACAGCGCGTGGTAACCGGCCAACGAGGCGCTGAACACCCCGGCGCGAGCGCTGAGCGCATTGTTTAAGGCTTCATCGGCGAAGGCGCCCAGCCCCAGCAGAAAGCGATCGCGAAGGGTGGCCGCCTGGGGTTCCAGCGGCGCATCGCCCCGCACGCTGCTTTGGGTTTCGTGATACCACTGGGCATTATGTTGTCGACGGAGTCGTTCCATAGGTCAATCCTTAATCATGATCAACAGCCGCCGCTGCGCGCGGCAGCGTCGGCTGGACAAAGAGGCAACATGCCCGCAGGCGGGGCGAAAGGCGGTTTTAGCGCAGCTCATCACAGCAGAGGGCGTGGCCGTAAACAGAAAAACCGGCTGCCAGCGTGAGCAGAAACTGCGTAAGGCGGCGATGGCGAATGCTGTTCATCAGTGCGATATCCTGTCGTATGAGAAGTGCAACGTAGGGGATATCCTCACCGATCGCCCTGGCGAGATAAAATAATGTTACGGACTAATCAATAACTGAAAGGAATAAAATATAAGGATATATAACAAGAATGTAATTTGCATGTGCACTTTCTTGCTAAGCGGCAGGCGCGCAAGGCGATAAAAAACCCGCCGCAGCGGGTTTGAGGTGAAGGCGTGACTCAGAAGCGGCCGCCGTCGCGCCGCCAGGCATCGGCGGTCAACGCTTCGCCGAAGTGGCTGGCGATAAGACGCTTGGTCAATTCGTGCAGCGGCGCCGCCAACACCTCCGCGGTGCTGCCGCGCTCGACGATTTCCCCTTCGTGCATCACCAGCACCTGGTCGCTGATATGTTTCATCATGCCGAGGTGCTGGGTGACATAAATATAGGAAATGCCGTGTTTTTCCTGCAGTTCCAGCATCAGGTTGATGATTTGCGAGCGCATCGACATGTCCAGCGACGCCAGCGCCTCATCGGCGACGATCACCTTCGGTTGCAGGATCAGTGCGCGGGCCAGCGCGACGCGCTGTTTTTGCCCGGAAGCCAGCATGTGCGGATAGTAGTAGGCGTGATCCGGCAGCATGCCGACCTGGCGCAGCGTTTGGTTGATGCGCTGCTCGCGCTCGGCGGGCTCAAGATCGGTGTTCAGCCGCAGCGGCGCATCCAGCAGCTGGCCGATGCGCTGGCGCGGGTTGAGCGAGGTGCTCGGATCCTGAAAAATCATGCGAATACGCTGGCTGCGGTAACGATAATCGCCGAACGCCAGCGGATGATCGTCGATCAGCAGCTCGCCGGCGGTGGGTTCCACCATGCCGGAGAGCATCTTCGCCAGCGTGGATTTGCCGGAGCCGTTCTCGCCGATCACCGCCAGCGTCTGGCCTTCGCGCAGGGTAAAGCTGACTGATTTCACCGCCTCGACGTGCTGGCGGCGGAACAGCCCGGTGCGGTAGCGGTAGGTTTTGCTCAGGTTGCGCACTTCCAACAGCGTTTCCATGTTATTGCTCCTCCATGTTCAGCGGGAAGTGGCAGGCGAAGAAGTGGTTTTTGACCGGGCGCAGGCGCGGCGTTTCGATGCACTTCTTCTGCGCGTAAGGACAGCGCGGCCCCAGGCGACAGCCGATCGGCAGGTGTTCCAGCGAAGGAATGGCGCCCGGCAGCGTATTCAACCGGCTTTTGTGCGGCAGCGAGCGGCCGAAGTCCGGCATGGCGCGGATCAGCGCCTGGGTGTAAGGGTGGTGCGGCGCCGCCAGCAACTCTTCGCACTGGGCGCTCTCCACCGTTTGCCCGCAGTACAGCACGTTCACCCGATCGGCCCACTTGCTCATCATCTGTAGGTCGTGGCTGATCAGCAGAATGGTGGTGTTGTTGTTCTGGTTGAGGCGCGCCAACAGACGGAAAATCTGCGCCTGCGTGGTCGGTTCCATGGCGTTGGTCGGCTCATCGGCGATCAGCAGGCGCGGTTGGTTGGCCAGCGCGATGGCGATCATCACTTTCTGGCACTCGCCTTCCGTCAGCTCGTACGGGAAGCTGCCCATGATGTCGTCATGATCCTTGATGCCGACGCGGTGCAGCAATTCGATGGCGCGGCGTTTGCGCCAGTTGAAGCGCTGCCACCAGTGGCCCTTATAGGTCCAGCCTGGGATGGCCTGCGCAAGCTGGCGGCCGATGCTCTCGGAAGGATCGAGACAGGACTGCGGCTCCTGGAAGATCATTGAGACGTTGTGGCCCACCAGCTTGCGCCGCTCGCGCGGGCTCAGCTGCAGCAGATCGATGTCGTCGAAACGAAAGCGATCGGCGGTAACGCGCCAGTTGTCTTTGGTTACGCCGCAGATGGCCTTGGCGATCAGGCTCTTGCCGGAGCCCGATTCGCCCACCAGCCCGCGCACTTCGCCCTCGGTCAGCGTCATGCTGACGCGATCGACCGCCTTGACCGGCCCTTCGGCGGTCATAAATTCAATCGTCAAATTGCGGATATCGAGTAACGGCATTATTCCACCCCGGCATTGATTGCGCGGCGCATACCGTCGCCTAACAGGTTAACCAGCAGCACGCTGACGAGAATGGCCGCGCCGGGCAGCATCACCGTCCAGGGCGCGACGTACACCAGCTCGAGCGAATCGCCGAGCATCGCTCCCCATTCCGGCGAAGGCAATTGCGCGCCGAGATCGAGGAAGCCGAGCGCGGCGATGTCCAAAATGGCCATCGACAGCGCGCGGGTGAACTCGGTCACCAGCACCGCCGCGATGTTCGGCATGACCGCGTACCACAGGATCTGCAGCGTGGAAGCGCCGTCAAGCCGGGCCGCCACCACGTACTCTTTCTCCAGTTCGTCGTGCACCGCGCTGTAGATGGTGCGCACCATGCGCGGCAACAAGGCGAGCCACACCGCCAGCATGGCGTGTTCAAGTTTGGGGCCGATAAACGCCACCACCACGATCGCCAGCAGCAGCGACGGAATCGACAGCAGGGTATCGAGGATGTGGTTGAGCACCGCCGAGCGTAGCCCGTGGGTGACGCCAGCGAACACGCCGAGGATCACGCCGCAGAACGCCGCGGCCAGCGTCACCGCCAGCGCGGAACCGAAGGTGGCGGCGGTGCCGGTCAACAGGCGGCTGAGGATGTCGCGCCCGAGATCGTCGGTGCCGAGGAAGAACGACACGTTGCCGTAGCGCGACCAGGACGGCGGCAGCAGTTGATAGCCGAGGAACTGCTGATCCAGCGCGTAGGGCGCCAGCAGGCTACCGAACAGCGACAACAGCAACAGGGCGATCACGCCGTAAAAACCGATCATCGCCAGCGCGTCGCCGTAGAAAATCCGCCAGGTGTAGCGCAGCGGGCTCGGCATCTTTTTCTCGCGGTATACGTTATCGAAGGGCATACCATTCCTTATGTTTCAGCGGGTTGGTTGCCGCACCCAGAATGTCGGCCAGAACGTTAATGGTGATCACCAGCGTGCCGACCACCATCACGCCGGCGGAGATCGCCGCATAGTCCTGTTGGCGAATGGCGTTGATCAGCCACCGGCCGAGGCCCGGCCAGCTGAAGACCACTTCGGTGATCATCGCCAGCGTGAGCATGGTGGAGAACTGCAGCCCCAGTTTGGGCACGATCGGCGGCAGCGCGTTGTGCAACACGTGGCGACGAATGATGGTGAAGCGCGACAGGCCGCGGGTGGCGGCGGCCTTGATGTAGTTTTGGCTCAGCACGTCGTCGGTGCTGATGCGCATCAGCCGCACCACTTCGGTGGTGGGTGCCACCGCCAGCGCGGCGATCGGCAGGATCATGTGGCGCAGGGCGCTGCCGATCATCTCGGCGCGATACGGCGAGTCCGACAGCCAGGCGTCGATCAGCGCGAAACCGGTGATGGGCTTCACCTGATACAGCAGATCGAAGCGGCCGGAAACCGGCAGCCAGCCGAGATGCAGCGAGAAGAACAGCATCAGCAGCAGCGCCAGCCAGAACACCGGCATCGAAAAGCCCAGCAGCGCGAAGGTGCTGATGGCGGTGTCCTGCCACTTGCCGCGCAGCACGCCGGCGATGATGCCCAGCGGAATGCCGATAAACAGCGCCAGGGCGAAGGCCAGCAGGCACAGTTCCATGGTGGCCGGGAACACTTCGCGCAGCTGTTCGCTGATCGCCTGGCCGTTGATGCTGGAGACGCCGAAGTCCCAGTGCAGCAGGCTGACGAAGTAGAATTGATAGGCGTCCAGCAGGGCGGCGCCGTTCAGCGGCGCGCGCGGCGTGAAATAGCTCAGACTGAAGCTGACCAGCGTCAGGAAGAACAGCGTGATCAGCAGCAGCAGAATGCGGCGCAGGGTAAAGATAATCACTTTTTCACCTCCGGCGCGGATTCACGGTACACCCCGGCGAACGAGGCGTTGCCGAACGGGCTCAGCACCAATCCCTTGATGTCGTAACGATAGGCCTGCAGGCGCAGGGAAGACGCCAGCGGCAGCACCGGCAATTGCTGCTCGAGGATTTTCTGCGCCTTGCGGTAGTTGTCGATGCGCTGAGACAGCTGCTGCGACAGCAGCGCGTTCTGCAGCACTTCGTCGAAGCTCGGGTCACACCAGTGAGCATAGTTGGTTTGCGAACGGATTGCCGCGCAGCTCAGCAGCGGCCGGAAGAAGCTGTCCGGATCGTTGCTGTCGGTGGCCCAGCCGGTCAGGGTCAGATCGTGGTTCATTTCCATCAGGCGCGCTTCCTGGAAGCGGCCCTCCACCGGCACGATGGTGACGTTGATGCCCACCTGGCCGAGGTCGGCCTGGATCAGCTCGGCGGTTTTCAGCGGGCTCGGGTTGTAAGACTGCGAGGCGGTAGGCACCCACAGCTTCAGGTTTAGCTGGCCGACGCCGGCCTGCCGCAGCATCTCGCGAGATTTGGCCGGATCGTACTCGGTGACGTGCGCGTCGTTGTCATAGGCCCAGGAGGCGCGCGGCAAGATCGAGGCGGCGGTTTCCGCCGTGCCGTAATAGATAGACTGCATCAACCGCTGGTTGTTGATCGCCAGCGAGATCGCCTGGCGCACATTGAGGTTGTCGAGCGGCGGTTTGCGGGTGTTGAACGCCAGATAGGCGATGTTCATCCCCGGACGCAGCGTCAGGCGCAGGCGCGGATCGTCGCGCAGGATAGACAGCTGGCTGGCCGCCGGATAAGCCAGCACGTCGCATTCGCCGGTCAGCAGTTTGGAGAGGCGGCCGGTACCGCCGGCGCCCAGATCGATCACCACCTGCGGCATGCGCGGCAGCCCTTTCCAGTAGGCGGCGTTGCGCGCCAGGCGAATATATTGCCCCGAGCGGTATTCGTTGAGCAGGAACGGGCCGCTGCCGACCGGCTCGCGGTCGATCAGCTCCTGATGGCCCTCACGCGTCAGCAGATCGGCGTACTCGGCGGACAGCACCGGCGCGTAGTGGGTCGCCAGATGCCACAGGAACGAGGCGTCCGGCGACTGCAGGCGAATCTCCACCGTATAGTCGTCGAGCTTTCTCACGCTCTGCACCGAATCGCCGAACTGCAGGCTGTCGAAATAGGGGTATTCGCCGCCGTTCACGTCGTGATACGGGTGTTTCTGATCGAATACGCGGGCGAAGCTGAATACCACGTCGTCGGCGTTCATCTTGCGGGTGGGCGTGAACCAGGCGGTGGTCTGAAACGGCACGTCCTTGCGCAGATGGAAGCGGTAGGTGGCGCCGTTGTCCAGCACCTCCCAGCTCTGCGCCAGCTCGGGGATCAGGCGATAGGTGTAGGGGTCGACGTCCAGCAGGCGATCGTACAGCTGGGCGGCCAGGGTATCCACCGTCAGGCCACTGCTGGCCATTTGCGGGTTGAAGGTATTCAGTATGCCGCTGACGCAATAAACAAAGCCGCTCTGGCGAATGTCCGGCAGCGGCGCCGCGCTGGGCGCGGGCGGTGTTGTCGCGGCCAGGGCAGAGCCCGTCAGGCACAACGACAGTATCCAAAAGGGTAAACCACGCATAGAGGCTCATGGGTTAATCAGCAATAGCGTTAGTGTATCGCACTCTGACCAGCAGCCCAATCCATTGAGCAAAATCGCTGAGTTTTCTGCGACTTGATTGATCAGCCCGTTCAGCGGCAAGAAAAAAGTTTTCCATGTTATGTTATAATATAACAAAATCATGTTACCGTTCCCCGGCAAAGTCACAATAACGCAAGGGGATGTATGAACGAAGTTGCACTTCCACCACGCCGTTCGCTGCCGGATGCTCAGGCATGGCGCGGCGAAATGAGTGATGTCGGGCTCGATTGGGTCGGGATGCAAGGGATCGCGCTGCCGCTGGAGCTGGCCGGCAAGCCATTGATGGCGAAGGTCGACGCCGGTATCAACCTGCGCGCCGAAGCGGCGGGCGAGCGCGGCATTCACATGTCGCGGCTGTATCTGGCGCTGGACGAGTTGACGCAGGGCGAGCTGACGCCGCAGCGCATCGGCCGAACGCTGCAGGCCTTTTTGGCTTCGCAGCCGGAACACAGCGATCGCGCCAGCTTGTCGATCGGCGGCGAGCTGTTGCTGTCACGCCCGGCGCTGCTGTCGCCGCAGCGCGGCTGGAAAGCCTATCCGCTGCGCATCGAGGCCACTCTGACGGATACGCTGACGCTGGCACTGACCGTCGGCGTGCCTTATTCCTCCACCTGCCCGAGTTCGGCGGCGCTCAGCCGTCAGTTGGCGCAGCAACAGTTCCAGTTTGATTTTGAACAGGCGGCGGAGCGGGTCAGCCAACGGCAGGTGAGCGAGTGGCTGTTGGAGCAAGGGATGCCGGCCACCCCCCACAGCCAGCGCAGCTGGGCCTGGGTCACCGTGACGCCCGAGAATGAACGGGCGTTTGAGCTGGTGAAACTGATTGACCGCATCGAACACGCGCTGGGCACGCCGGTGCAAACGCTGGTGAAACGCCGCGACGAACAGGCCTTCGCATTGGCCAACGGTCAGAACCTGATGTTTTGCGAGGACGCGGCGCGCCGTCTGTATCGCATGCTGCGCAGCCAGTGCGACTACCGCGCTTTTTCGCTGCGCGTCGAGCATCAGGAGAGCCTGCATGCCCACAATGCGGTGGCGGAGCTGAGCTGGCGGGGAGAACACCATGCTGCGTAAAAATCCCAGCGGCCATCTGCCGCAGGTCTCACCGCTGGCCTACATCGATCCCACCGCCATTATTTGCGGCCGGGTGATCGTCGAAGACTTCGTTTACGTCGGCCCTTATGCGGTAATTCGCGCCGACGAATTGAACGCCGTCGGCGACATGGAGCCGATCGTCATCGGCTCGCACTCCAATATTCAGGACGGCGTGGTGATCCATTCCAAGAGCGGGGCGGCGGTGACTATTGGCCGTTACAGCTCGATCGCCCACCGCGCCATCGTGCACGGCCCGTGCCGCATCGACGATCGGGTGTTTATCGGCTTCAACAGCGTGCTGTTCAACTGCCACGTTCAGTCCGGCTGCGTGGTGCGCTACAACGCGGTCGTGGACGGCGTAACGCTGCCGGAAAACCGCTATATCCCCTCGACCGAGCGCGTGGGGCCGGACAGCGACCTGTCGCGCTATCGCCAGGTCGATCGCGGCGCGCTGCAGTTTTCGGAAGAAGTGGCCGCCACCAACGTCGAACTGGTGCGCGGTTACCAGGCATTACGCAATGAATTTTAATGAGGTCCTCATGAAACAACTTCCCGTGACCGTGCTTTCCGGCTTTCTCGGCGCCGGCAAGACCACGGTGTTGAACCACATCCTGAACAACCGGCAGGGCATGCGCGTGGCGGTGATCGTCAACGACATGAGCGAGGTGAATATCGACGCCGCGCTGGTGGAGAATGAAGTGCGCCTCGATCGCCAGCAGGAGAAGCTGGTGGAGATGAGCAACGGCTGCATCTGTTGCACGCTGCGCGAAGACCTGCTGGTGTCGGTGCGCGAGCTGGCGCAGGACGGGCGCTTCGATTATCTGTTGATCGAATCGAGCGGCATCTCCGAACCGCTGCCGGTGGCGGAAACCTTTACCTTTGAGGATGAACAAGGGGAAAGCCTGTCGCAGTTCGCCCGGCTGGATACCCTGGTGACGGTGGTCGACGGGGTGAATTTCATCCGGCAATACCAGCAGGCGCAAAGCCTGCAGGAAGCTGGCCAAAGCCTGGGCGAGGACGATCTGCGCAGCGTGGCGGACCTGTTGATTGAGCAAATTGAATTTTGCGACGTGATCCTGGTCAGCAAGACCGATCTGTTGACGCCAACGCAGCAGGGCGAAGTGATGGCGCTGCTGGCCAGCCTGAATCCCGAAGCCCGCATTGTGCCGATCGCGCCGGGCAAACTGCCGCTGGAGGCGGTGCTGAATACCGGCAGCTTCAGCTTTGAAAAGGCGCAGCAGGCACCCGGCTGGCTGAAAGAGCTGCGCGGCGAACACGTGCCGGAGACGGAAAGCTACGGCATCAGCAGCTTTGTCTATCAGGCGCGGCGGCCGTTTGCGCCGGACAAGTTCTACCGCGTGATCAACGGCGACTGGGGCGGCGGCAAGCTGCTGCGTTCGAAAGGCTTCTTCTGGCTGGCGACGCGGCCGCGGCAGGCCGGGCAGTGGAGCCAGGCCGGCGGCATCGCCCATTACGGCCTGGCGGGCACCTTTTGGCGCGCGATCCCGCAAGACAATTGGCCGCAGGATCCGCAAACGCGGGCGCATATACAGGAGAAATGGGTGGAGCCGTTCGGCGACATGCGCCAGGAGCTGGTGTTTATCGGCCAGCACTTGCAACAGGCGGCGATCGTGCGTCTGCTGGACGACTGCCTGCTGAGCGACGACGAAATGGCCGCCGGCGTGGACTATTGGCTGGAGATGGCAGACCCGTTCCCTGAGTGGTAATTGCGCAATCTTCGTGTGGTAATGAGAAAAATTCTCAACAAAGTGCTTTACAGACGATACTGATAACTATTATCATCGCCTGGCAGTTCACGGAAGGCCACAGTTTGCGGCTCTGATGTGGAAGGCACGACATTGCTCACATTGCTTCCAGTGTTTTTTAAGCCAGCTCGGGTGCTGGCTTTTTTTTTGCCTGTTTCAGACCGGAAACCTCGCCTGGCGAGCCGCCATGCCCCACTTTCTTCTTTTTTGCCGTGTAACCTGGACGATCTCGACAGAAGTTCGGGGTTTCATGCATTCACAGTCCCGTGACGGAATTTCATACTCCTTCTCATCGACGCGCCGGCTGCGTTTGGCCGGCCACTGTTAACCGTGAGGAGAATGCCTGTGATTACCCAACAAACCCCCATCAAGTCAGGATTCGGGCCCAAAACGACCGCCGGCGAGGTGCTCGCGGGCCAGGATCTGTCAGGCACGCTGGCCATCGTCACCGGTGGCCATTCAGGCCTCGGTCTGGAGACGACGCTGGCGCTGGCCGACGCCGGCGCACGGGTTATCGTCGCTTGCCGGGCACCGGCGGCAGCCAAAGCGGTGTTAGGGCTGAGCGCCGGCGTCGAGATCGCCGAACTCGATCTCGCCGATTTGAACAGCGTGCGTCGTTTCGCTGCAGACTTTACCGCATCGAGCCTACGGGCGGATATCGTCATTAACAACGCCGGGGTGATGGCATGCCCGGAGGCGCGGGTAGGGCACGGTTGGGAAAGGCAGTTCGCCACCAACCATCTCGGCCACTATGCGCTGACCAATTTACTGTGGCCGACCATTGCCGATGGCGGGCGGGTGGTCACCGTCTCCTCCGCCGGGCATCACCATTCGGCGATCCGCTGGGAAGATGTGCAGTTCGAGCGCGGTTACGACAAGTGGCTGGCGTACGGTCAGTCGAAGACGGCGAATGCCCTGTTCGCCGTCTGGTTGGATCTTCTGGGCCGCTCGCGGGGGATCCGCGCATTTAGCCTGCATCCGGGCAGCATCGCCACGCCGCTGCAGCGGCACATATCGAGAGCAGAGATGATAGCCCTGGGCTGGATGGACGAAGAGGGCAATCCGGCCGATCCCGATGCCCTTAAAACGCCTCAGCAGGGGGCTGCTACGCAGATCTGGGCCGCCACCTCACCGCAGTTGCAGGGATTAGGGGGCCTCTACTGCGAGGATGGCGATATTGCCGGCATCGCCGTCCACGACAGTCAGGCGCTGGTCGGCGTGAAGGAATACGCGATCGACCCGGAACAGGCGCAGCGTCTGTGGGCGCTTTCGGCATCGCTGACCGGCATTGATGCCTTCGCCTGACCAGGCCGCTAATCGGATAAGGGGGAGCCCATGATGTCGATGATGAAAGAAAAAAATCTGGCGATATCCAGCATGTTTTTCATGCTGGGGCTGTGTTTCGGCAGTTTGAGTTCAAGGATGGCGACGATCAAGGGAGGGCTTGCGTTGTCTGACGGCGTATTCGGTACCGTCCTGTTCGCCATGTCGGCTGGCGTGGTCGTGTCGCTGCCGATATCGGGATGGGCGATCGCCAAACTCGGCAGCAGGGTGGTCGGCGTCGCGGCTATTCTGATCAACGCCACGCTTTTGCTTCTGGTGCCCTTCGCCGCGACGGTCCTACAACTGGCGGTGCTGCTGTTTTTATGCGGGTTCGCTTACAGCGCGGTCAATGTCTCGAACAACATGCAGGCCAGTATCGCCGAGGCGGTCAGCGGTAAAACGAGGCTGCCGTTCTTTCACGGTATATGGGGCGTGGCGGGGTTCGTCGGCGCAGGGATCGGGGCGTTAATGATCGGTCGGGATGTCGCCTTGCCGCTGCACTTTGCGGGCATAGCGGCGGTGGCTCTGATGTCCGCCTTGCTGTGTCGGCGGGCATTGTTCGACAAACCGGAACTGGAACAGACCGGGCGCGCTTTCGCCATCCCGGACCGCTCGCTGTTCAACTATGGCCTGATCGTTTTCTGCTCGATGGCTTGTGAGGGCATTATGTATGACTGGAGCGTCGTTTATTTTCAGGACGTCGTCTCGGTCGATCGAAAATACATCGGCCTGGGTTTTACGGTATTTATGGCGGCCATGACGATCGGCCGACTCATGCTGAACCGGTTCGTGGATCGGATCGGAGTGAGAAGAACGTTGCAATGGGGCGGGATGCTGGCATTCACCGGCATGACGCTAACGACCTGGTTACCGGGTTTGGTGACGTCGATAATCGGTTTTTTCCTGGTTGGGCTTGGCATTTGCGCCATTATTCCGCTGGTTGCGGGGGCGGCCGCAAGGTCTTCTTCCATGGCGCCAAGCGCCGCCATCGCGGCAGTGCTGACCATCGGTTTTCTGGGGACGCTGATCGGGCCGCCGTTAATCGGGTTCTTATCCGAAACTGTCGGTTTGCGCTATGCCTTTCTGGTCTGCGTCGCGTTGTCGCTCGGCGTTATTTATCGGGCAGGAAAAATACCGCTGTGATCTTACAAGAAGGTGATTCATCGGCGGGTTATTCGCAGATAGACGTGACCGTCGAGAAAGGCCGACCTCTCCAGGCGGCCGTTCTCAGGCCACATCACTCAACCTGGAGCTAATAGCTGACGGCCGGGAAAGACCGGCACCCAATCCCCGCGTTGCTAATCCTCGTCTTGCTCGCCGTTTTGCAGCAGCGCATGCTTTTTCAGCATACCGCGTAGCTGATGGTAGGTGAGCCCCAGCAGCTGCGCCGCCTTGCGCTGGTTGAATCGCCCTTGCTGCAGCGCTGCTTCGATCAGCGCCTTCTCTTGCTCCAGCTGCCAGTTTTTCAGCTCCAGAGGCAGCGCCGGCAACGCGCCGGCGCCTTCAGGGGCAGGCGTAAGCGGCGTGGCCTCGCGTGGCGCAAACGGGTTGATGACGATCTCATCCAGCGGGTTGGCGCTGTCGCCGTGACGATAGACCGAACGTTCCACCACGTTTTTCAGTTCGCGCACGTTGCCCGGCCAGCCGTAGTTGAGCAACGTCTGCCTGGCGCGTTCGGTAAAGCCGGGAAACAGCGGCAGCGCCAGCTCACGGCACATTTGAATGGCGAAGTGCTCGGCCAGCAACATGATATCGGGTCGGCGTTGGCGCAGCGGCGGCAGCTGCACCACGTCGAACGCCAGCCGATCCAGCAGATCGGCGCGGAACTTGCCCGCCGCCGCCAGCGCCGGCAGATCGTCGTTGGTGGCGCACACCAGGCGCACATCTACCCGCAGCGGCTGGCTGCCGCCCACGCGTTCCAGCTGGCCGTATTCGATCACCCGCAGCAATTTCTCCTGCACCAGCATTGGCGCGGTCGCCAGCTCATCGAGGAACAGCGTGCCGCCGTCGGCGCGCTCGAAGCGGCCCAGATGACGTTTCTGCGCACCGGTAAAGGCACCGGCCTCGTGGCCGAACAGCTCGGAATCCAGCAGGTTTTCATTCAGCGCCGCACAGTTGAGCGAGATGAACGGCCCTTGCCAACGGTTGGAGAGGTAGTGCAGACGATGGGCGATCAGCTCTTTACCGGTGCCGCGCTCGCCGATCACCAGCACCGGTTTGTTCAGCTTTGCCACCTGGGAGACTTGCTCCAATACTTCGACAAAGGCGTTTGCTTCGCCCAACAAATTCTCTGGCTGTTCGTTCATGATGAAATTCGCCAATGTTTGGTGAAAATAATCACTCTACAGCAAGCGCGCAGAGAGTCAAAAATAAAGAGTTGTTGTTTTTCAATTAGATAAAAGTTGGCACGGGTTTTGATTATCTCTTTGGGCAAGCTGTACGACTTAACGCGGCGCTTCAGACGCCATCAGAACCAAGAGGAAGTGAATTATGGGTATTTTTTCTCGTTTTGCCGACATCGTGAACGCCAACATCAACACCCTGCTGGACAAGGCGGAAGATCCGCAGAAGCTGGTGCGGTTGATGATCCAAGAGATGGAAGACACGCTGGTTGAAGTCCGTTCTACGTCGGCGCGCGCGCTGGCGGAGAAAAAGCAGTTGCTGCGTCGCATCGAGCAGGGTGAAAGCCAGGTAAGCGACTGGCAGGAAAAAGCCGAGCTGGCGCTGCGCAAAGATAAAGAAGACTTGGCCCGCGCGGCGCTGATCGAAAAACAAAAGGTTGCCGACCTGATCGCCACGCTGACGCAGGAAGTGGCGACCGTAGAAGAAACGCTGGCGCGCATGAAGAGCGAAATCGGTGAGCTGGAAAACAAGCTGACCGAAACCCGCGCGCGGCAGCAGGCGCTGGCGCTGCGCCATCAGGCCGCATCTTCCTCGCGCGAGGTGCGCCGTCAGCTCGACAGCGGCAAGCTGGATGAGGCGATGGCGCGTTTCGAACAGTTCGAACGTCGCATCGACCATATGGAAGCCGAAGCGGAAAGCATCGGCATCGGTAAAAAGAAGTCGCTGGACCAGGAGTTTGCCGAGCTGAAAGCCGATGACGCCATCAGTGAGCAACTGGCGGCGCTGAAAGCCAAGATGAACCGCTCCGAGTAAGGCGAACCGCGGCCACACGCCGGAGGTGGCCGCCTATCCAGGATCCGATAAGAAGG
This sequence comes from Serratia sp. TSA_130.1, assembly GCF_052691795.1. NCBI lineage: Bacteria > Pseudomonadati > Pseudomonadota > Gammaproteobacteria > Enterobacterales > Yersiniaceae > Serratia > Serratia sp. TSA_130.1. The sequence goes on along the minus strand of NZ_JBQZFS010000001.1, from coordinate 160,664 downwards.
AATAACAATGAGTGCTTTATTACTTGCCATTCCGCTGACAATTTTCGTGCTGTTTGTCGCGCCGATTTGGCTTTGGCTGCATTACAGCAATCGGCAACAGACCGGCATCCAGCTGAGTCAGCAAGAAATGCAGCGCCTGGCGCAGCTGGCGGAAGACGCCAAACGCATGCGTGAACGCATTCAGGCGCTGGAAGAGATCCTCGATGCGGAACACCCGAACTGGAGACAGTCCTGATGAGCATGACGCTGGGCAGTAAAAAGCTTTATCGCGTACCCGAAGAAGGCATGGTAAAAGGCGTCTGCGCCGGTCTGGCTCACTATTTCGACGTGCCGGTGCGCCTGATCCGCGTGATGGTGGTGCTGTCGCTGTTCTTTGGGCTGTTTTTCTTCACGCTGGTGGCCTATATCGCGCTGGTGTTCGTGTTGGACGAAGCGCCGGCCAGCCGTTTCGAGGGCGAGCATCAGAAGACGCCGCGCCAGTTGCTCGATCAGCTGGAATATGAGCTGGGCAGCGGCGAACAGCAGCTGCGTCAGGTCGAGCGTTACGTGACGTCCGACACCTTCGGCGTTCAGAGCCGCTTCCGCAAGCTGTAACTCTTCTTGCGATATCCGGCCTGTGCAGGCCGGGTATCTTCTCCGCCGTCATCCCGTTGAAGATCATCTTAATCGTCTTGTGCCGGAGGGCATTGTCATGAATAAAATTGATGTCGCGAACGCCCCCAGAACGGGTGGATTTAAATCAGGAGCGGCGGCAATGTTGAAGACATTGGCTAAAGTCATCATCATAGCGTTATTGAACTATGGCCCGGCGGGCGCCGCCGGCTGGCTGTTGAAGACCGTCGGCCGCAAACCGGTGCGCTTCGTGCTGGCGCTGGTGCTGGAACCGCTGTTCCGTAAAGGCCTGAACAAGGCATTCGGGCGTTACGTCAAGGAGAGCAATGAAACGACTGCAAAATGAGTTAACCTCGCTGGTCAACCGCGGAATGGATCGCCATCTGCGCCTGGCGGTGACCGGCCTGAGCCGCAGCGGCAAAACCGCCTTTATCACCGCCTTCGTCAATCAACTGCTGCATGTGCACAGCGGCGCGCGCATGCCGCTGTTTTCACCGGTGCGCGAAGAACGCCTGCTGGGCGTCAAGCGCATCCCGCAGCGCGATCTCGGCATCCAGCGTTTCACCTATGACGAAGGGCTGGCGCAGCTGTACGGCACGCCGCCGGCCTGGCCGACGCCGACGCGCGGCGTCAGCGAAATCCGGCTGGCGCTGCGCTACCGCTCCAACGACTCGTTGCTGCGCCATTTCAAAGACACCTCGACGCTGTACCTGGAGATCGTCGATTATCCGGGCGAATGGTTGCTGGATCTGCCGATGCTCGAGCAGGATTACCTGGCCTGGTCGCGGCAGATGACCGGGCTGCTGCAGGGGGAACGCGCCGAATGGGCCAAGCCTTGGCTTGACCTGTGTAAAACCTGCGATCCGCTGGCTCCGGCCGACGAAAATCGCCTTGCGGCGATCGCCCTGGCCTACACCGATTATCTGTTGCGCTGCAAAAGCGAAGGTCTGCACTTCATTCAGCCGGGCCGTTTCGTGCTGCCGGGCGACATGGCCGGCGCACCGGCGCTGCAGTTTTTCCCGTGGCCCGATGTTGCCGCGGTGGGCGAGTCGAAACTGGCGCAGGCCGACAAACACACCAATATCGGCATGCTGCGCGCTCGGTTCAACTACTACTGCCAGTCGATCGTCAAAAACTTCTATAAAGAGCATTTTGTCCGTTTCGATCGGCAAATCGTGCTGGTTGACTGCCTGCAGCCGCTCAACAGCGGCCCGCAGGCGTTCAACGACATGCGCCTGGCGCTGACCCAACTGATGCAGAGTTTCCATTACGGCAAACGCACGCTGTTTCGCCGCTTGTTCTCGCCGACCATCGACAAACTGATGTTCGCCGCCACCAAGGCGGACCACATCACCGCCGATCAGCACGCCAATCTGGTGTCGTTGCTGCAGCAGCTGGTGCAAGAGGCGTGGCAGAACGCGGCGTTCGAAGGCATCAGCATGGATTGCGTCGGCCTGGCCTCGGTGCAGGCGACCGAGAGCGGCATTGTCGATCATCAGGGGCAGCGTATTCCGGCGCTGAAGGGCAATCGCCTCAGCGACGGCGCGCCGCTGACGGTGTTCCCCGGCGAAGTGCCGGCCCGTTTGCCGGGGCCGACGTTCTGGCAGAGCCAGGGATTTCACTTCGATGAGTTTCGCCCGCGTGCCATGAGCGTGGACAGCCCGTTGCCGCATATCCGTCTGGATGCGGTGATGGAATTTTTACTGGGAGACAAATTGCGATGAGCGAGCCGATCAAACCGCGTATCGATTTTGACGAGCCGTTGCAGCCGCCGCAGGAACCGACGTTGCGCGCCGGCGTCGCTTTCGACGCCGAGCAGGCGGAGAGCTTCTTTCCGGCGGCGCCGGAGCTGCAGCAGGAGGAGGAAGAAGGGCGCGCCGAGGGCATCATCAACGCTGCGCTGAAGCCGAAACGCAGCCTGTGGCGCAAAATGGTCACCGCCGGGCTGGCGCTGTTCGGCGTCAGCGTGGTGGCGCAGGGCGTGCAGTGGGTGCATACCGCCTGGGTGCAGCAGGACTGGATCGCCATGGGCGGCGGCGTGGCCGGCGGCCTGATCGTGTTCGCCGGCGTCGGTTCGGTGGTCACCGAATGGCGGCGTTTGTATCGGCTGCGCCAGCGCGCGGAAGAGCGCGACGTGGCGCGCGAGCTGTTGCACAGCCACGGACTGGGGCAAGGGCGCGAATTCTGCGAGAAGCTGGCGCGCCAGGCCGGGCTGGATCAGGGGCATCCGGCGCTGCAGCGTTGGCAGGCCTCGCTGCATGAAACCCAAAATGACCGTGAAGTGGTGGAGCTGTACGCCAAACTGGTGCAGCCGGTGCTCGACAACCAAGCGCGGCGCGAAATCAGCCGCTCCGCCGCCGAATCGACGCTGATGATTGCCGTCAGCCCGTTGGCGCTGGTGGATATGGCGTTTATCGCCTGGCGCAACATCCGTTTGATTAACCGCATCGCCGCGCTGTACGGCATTGAACTGGGCTACTTCAGCCGCATTCGTTTGTTCCGGCTGGTGCTGCTCAACATCGCCTTCGCCGGCGCTTCCGAACTGGTGCGCGAAGTGGGCATGGACTGGATGTCGCAGGATCTGGCGGCGCGGCTGTCGGCGCGCGCGGCGCAGGGCATCGGCGCCGGGTTGTTGACCGCGCGGCTGGGCATCAAGGCGATGGAACTGTGTCGCCCGCTGCCGTGGCTGGAAGGGGAAAAACCGAAGCTTGGCGATTTCCGCAGCCAGCTGATCGGCCAGTTGAAAGACACGCTGAAAAAGAGCGACGACAAGGCCAAATAACCCCGCGACGGCGCTCCTGGCAGCGCCGTTATTTCACCGGCGCCAACGCCGGACGTAATCGAGACTTGACGATAGTCGATCCCCCTGCGCTTGCGTGATAAATATCTGCAAAATTAATTCTGTTTGTGATAACTCTCTGTTTGTGGGCTAAAATGACGCCGATGCTGTTATTCGCTTGCGTTTAAAATCAGCAACCACGGCAATAAATCAGAGTTCTGTCAACTTTTGCTGACAGATCGCTTCTACCGCCCGGTGCGAGGGAGTATCATCATCGCTAACGATCCCCGCACCTGCAGAGATAAGGCCAACACTGATGCGTTTGGAAGTATTTTGCGAAGACCGCCTCGGTCTCACTCGAGAATTACTCGATCTTTTGGTATCGCGCAGCATTGACTTACGTGGCATCGAGATCGATCCCATCGGCCGCATTTACCTCAATTTCTCCCAGCTGGACTTCGATACTTTCCGCGCGCTGATGGCGGAGATCCGCCGCATCGCCGGCGTGACCGACGTGCGCACCGTCAGCTTTATGCCTTCCGAACGCGAGCATCGCGCGCTGCGTGCGCTGCTGGAGTCGATGCCGGAGCCGGTGTTCTCTATCGACATGAAGGGCAAGGTCGAGCTGGCCAATCCGGCGGCGCTGGCGTTGTTCAGCCTGAACGAAGACAAGATCCGCAACCAGACCGCCGGGGCGCTGATCGGCGGCTATAACTTCAGCCGCTGGCTGGAGAGTGAGCATACGGCGCCGCACTCAGAACGGGTGGTGATCCGCAGCCAGGACTTCCTGATGGACATTACGCCTATCTATCTGGAGGACGAACAGCAACAGCCGGCTGCGGTCGGCGCGGTGGTGATGTTGAAGTCCACCGCGCGCATGGGTCGCCAACTGCAAAATCTGTCGGTGAACGACGATACCGAATTCGATCACATCGTCGCGGTGAGCGCCAAGATGCGTCACGTGCTGGAGCAGGCGCGCAAACTGGCGATGCTCGATGCGCCGCTGCTGATCGTGGGCGATACCGGCACCGGCAAGGATATTCTGGCTCGCGCCTGCCACCTGCGCAGCCCGCGCGGCAAACAGCCGTTCCTGGCGCTGAACTGCGCCGCGCTGCCGGATGACGTGGTGGAGAGCGAGCTGTTCGGCCATGCGCCGGGCGCTTATCCCAACGCGCTGGAAGGCAAAAAGGGCTTCTTCGAGCAGGCCAACGGCGGTTCGGTGCTGCTGGATGAGATTGGCGAAATGTCGCCGCGCATGCAGACCAAACTGTTGCGTTTTCTCAATGACGGCACGTTCCGCCGGGTCGGCGAAGAGCATGAGGTGCACGTCGACGTGCGCGTGATCTGCGCCACCCAGAAGAACCTGACCGAGCTGGTGCAGCGCGGCGAATTCCGCGAAGACCTCTATTATCGCCTCAACGTGCTGACCATCACCATTCCGCCGCTGCGCGAACGTCCGCAGGACATCATGCCGCTGACCGAGCTGTTCGTGGCGCGCTTCGCCGATGAGCAGGGCGTGGCGCGGCCCAAGCTGGCGAACGATCTGGGTAGCTTCCTCAGCAAATACGGCTGGCCGGGCAACGTGCGCCAGCTGAAAAACGCCATCTACCGCGCACTGACGCAAACCGAAGGCTACGAACTGCGGCCGCAGGATATCGTGTTGCCGGAGTTCGAGGTGGAGATGTCGCTGGGCGACGAGGTGCTGGACGGTTCGCTGGACGACATCAGCAAGCGTTTCGAGCGCTCGGTGCTGACGCGCCTGTATCGCACCTATCCCAGCACCCGCAAGCTGGCGAAGCGGTTGGGCGTTTCCCATACCGCCATCGCCAACAAGCTGCGCGAATATGGCCTGAGCAGCCGCAAAGGCGGCGCTGAGGGCGAAGAATAAAAAAGGCGCCTTGCGGCGCCTTCCCGTGTATCCAAAGCCGGCGTTCGCCGGCTTTATTATTTCAGCGCTGCCAGCGCCGCGTCGTAATCCGGCTCGGTGGTGATTTCGTTCACCAGCTCGCTGTACAGCACGTTGTCCTGGCCATCCAGCACCACGACCGCGCGCGCGGTCAGGCCCGCCAATGGACCTTCGGCGATTTCAACGCCGTACGCCTGTTTGAACTCGGCGCCGCGCAGGGTGGACAGCGTGACCACGTTGCTCAGGCCTTCCGCGCCGCAGAAACGAGACTGGGCGAACGGCAGATCGGCGGAGATGCACAGCACCACGGTGTTATCCAGGCCGCTGGCCAACTGGTTGAATTTACGCACCGACGTCGCGCAGACGCCGGTATCGATGCTTGGGAAGATGTTCAGGACTTTGCGTTTACCCGCGAAGCTGCTCAGCGCTACGTCTGACAGGTCTTTGGCAACCAGCGAGAAGGCCTTGGCCTGTTCGCCCTGCTGTGGCAGTTTGCCCGCTACGCTGACCGGATTGCCTTGAAAATGTACTGTCTGAGTCATTGCTAGATTCCTTTTACAGGTGTTTATACAAAAGGTATGAACCTGATGAAACGGCGCGCCGGCGGCGGCTGTTAACATCAGGTTCACACCCTGACGCCAGTTTATGACAAGCGGGGCGGATTGGATATCAAAGTTTGCTAAATAGTTGTATATATTAGGCTGTTCTATAAAACATCACCGGCGCATCAGCCTGCCTGGATGCGCAGTTTTCGCTCAGGAGCCGTTATGAGAGACATGCGTTTTTACCCGGAAGCCTGGCCGCTGCACACCGCCTTCGTGATCGCGCGCGGCAGCCGCACCGAAGCCCGGGTGGTGGTGGTCGAAATCGAACAGCAGGGCGTGCGCGGCGTCGGCGAATGCACGCCGTATCCGCGCTATGGCGAGAGCGAGGAATCGGTGATGACGCAGCTGGCTGAGATGGCGCCGGCGATCGCGCAGGGCATCACCCGCGAACAACTACTGACGCAGATGCCGGCGGGCGCGGCCCGCAACGCGCTGGACTCGGCGCTGTGGGATTTGGAGTGTGGTCTGCACGGGCAGAGCCTGTGGCAGCGCAGCGGCGTGACGGCGCCGGCGCAGATCCGTATGGCGCAGACCGTCAGCATCGGAACGCCGGAAGCGATGGCCTTCGCCGCGCGTGAGCTGGAGCGGCAGGGCGCCACGCTGCTGAAGATCAAACTCGACGATCACTATATCAGCGAGCGGCTGGTGGCGATCCGCGCCGCGGTGCCGCAGGCGACGCTGATTGTCGACGCCAATGAATCCTGGCAGGCGGAAGGGCTGGCGGCACGCTGCCAGCTGTTGGCCGATCTCGGCGTAGCGATGCTGGAGCAGCCGCTGCCGGCCGGTGACGACGCCGCATTGGAACACTTTATTCATCCGCTGCCGATCTGCGCCGATGAGAGCTGCCACACCCGCGCCGATCTGCCGCGGCTGGCACAACGCTATCAGATGGTCAACATCAAACTGGACAAAACCGGCGGCTTGACCGAGGCGCTGGCGCTGGCGCAGGCCGCGCGCGAACAGGGATTCGCCATCATGCTCGGCTGCATGTTGTGCACGTCGCGGGCGATATCCGCCGCCTTACCGCTGGCGCCGGCGGCGCGCTTCGTCGATCTGGACGGCCCGACCTGGCTGGCGCGGGACGTCGAACCGGGTCTGGCGTTCGAATGCGGGGCGATCGTCGATCTCGCCCCGTAGGGATTAATTCGGGTAGGTCAGCAGTTCGGTCATGGCGTCGATGTAGCGCTCGCTGGCGGCATCGGCGGAGATCGGCGGGAATTCGGCGGTGATGCACGGCAGGGACAGATCCGCGCACCAGCTGCCGAACGAACCGGGCGTTTCATAGCCGACGCTGGTCACCAGCGGGAGTTCGAACTTGTGCGACAGCCAAACGCCGAGCCGCGAGCTGGCGGGATCTTCGATGCAGGCCAGCGGCTCATGGAACGACACCACCCAATGCGGCTTCAGGCGATGGATCAGATGACACAGCGCCTGGGTTTCCGGTTCGGAGCCGGGACGCCCGCCGGTGGAGAGCCTGACGTCGCGCACCGGCGCCGCGCTGTTCCAGCGATAGACGGTGTCCCCGGAGCGCCAGTTGGCGGCCGGGAAGTTGCGGTTCAGATCGACGCCGTTGGCATTGGCGCGCAGCCCCAGCTGACAGCCGTCGGGGTTGACCGCCAGCACCACGTGGTGGCGCAACTGTTCGGGGGCGATGCTGCGCAGCGCGCAGGACAGGGTTACGATGGCGGCGCTCTCATCGCCGTGGGTGCCGGCGATGATCAGCCCGGTTTCCGGGCCGCTGACCGCCGCCGGGAAATAGAGCAGCGGCGCGCCCAGCAGCGAGCTGCCGTAGTTCTCTCCTGCGACGGCCAACTGGCCACGTTCACTGCGCGGTCGATGTTCGGTCATGGTGTTGTCCCTGAGTTAAAGGCCGAGAGTCATTGTCATTTTATTCAGTGTATTACGCTTTGAGACATCTTTCCCATCGCAATTGTGCGGCGTTTGCGCGATCTGTGATGCGGTAGCGGCGAAAACGCCAATTAAACCGCACCTGGCCTGAGGCTGTTGTTATACTAACGGCAGAGCTAAGCCAATCACCCGCAAGAGGATTTAACATGCCAGTAGCCAGAATCATCGCCAGCTATAGCGAAAATGAAAATGACACCATCACGCTGCTGTGCGGCGTAGACGCTGAAAACCAGATCCGTCAGGGGGAATGGTTCGGCGTGGTGAAAAATGACGACGGGCGCGGGGACGAATCGAACTATCCGTTCACCCTGCATATCGATTACCAGAAAGATGCCTTCTATCTCGATTACGGCTACGACGACGCGGATGCGCGTCAGCTGCAAAAAACCGATATCTCGGCCCGTCCGCTGGCTGAGAAAGGCTTTTTCACCGTGTTCGATGAAGAAGAGGGTGAAGAGTTCAGCTACCGCATCAACAGCATCCACCTGTACGACTGACGGTCGCTGCCGCAATCCCACCCGTGCCGCCCTGCGCCGCACGGGTTTTTTATCGCCTGAATCGCACTTTTTGCAACTTCTCGCCCGCGGGCTCTAGGCCGGATGGATCTTGTGCTATATGATAAAAAATTCAGATGGTTAACGGGGGACAAATCATAATGACGGGAAAAAAAATGCAACGGGGTTTTCGTTTGGCGCTCTGCGCGGCGGCGATCGGCGCCTGTATGAGCAGCGCCATGGCGGCGCAGGTTCCCCCGGGCACCGCGCTGGCGGACAAACAGGAAATCGTGCGCCACATTAAAGACGAACCGGCCTCGCTCGATCCGATCAAAGCGGTTGGCTTGCCGGAGGCTCAGCTGGCGCGCGATCTGTTCGAAGGGCTGGTCAATCAGGACGCCAACGGGAAAGTGATCCCCGGCGTCGCCACCCGCTGGCAGACCAGCGACAATCAGACTTATATTTTCTATCTGCGTAAAGACGCGCGTTGGTCAAACGGTGACCCTGTCACGGCAAAAGACTTCGTCTACAGCTGGCAGCGGCTGGTAGAACCGAAAAATCTGTCGCCGTTCGCCTGGTTCGCGCAGCTGGCGGGGATCCAGAACGCCGAGCAGATCATCAGCGGCAAACTGCCGGCCGATCGCTTGGGCGTATCGGCGCCGGATGACTACACGCTCAAGGTGCAGTTGGACAAGCCGGTGCCGTACTTCGTCAGCCTGACGGCCAACTTCAGCCTGTTCCCGGTGAATAAGGCGGTGGTGGAAAAATACGGCAACGACTGGACCAAGGTCGGCAATCTGGTGGGCAACGGCGCGTTCAAACTGCAGGAGCGGGTGGTGAACGAGAAGCTGGTGCTGACGCCTAATGACCATTACTGGGATCATGCGCGCACCGTGCTGACCAAAGTGACCTTCGTGCCGATCAACCAGGAATCCAACGCCACCAAGCGTTACCTGGCGGGTGACATCGACATCACCGAATCCTTCCCGAAAAACATGTATCAGAAGCTGCTGAAAGACATCCCGGGGCAGGTGTACACCCCGGATCAGCTCGGCACCTATTATTACGCGTTCAACACCCAGCGTGCGCCGACCAACGACGTGCGGGTGCGTCAGGCTTTGTCCTACGCCATCGATCGCAAGATTATCGCGGAGAAAGTGTTGGGCACCGGTGAAAAACCGGCTTATCATTTCACGCCGGACGTCACCGCCGGGTTCAAACCCGAGGCGAGTTTGCTGCAACAGCAGCCGCAGGCGGAGCTGGACGCACAGGCCAAGGCATTGCTGCAGTCGGCCGGTTACGGCCCGAACAACCCGCTGAAGCTGACGCTGCTGTATAACACTTCCGAGAGCCACCAGAAGATCGCCATCGCCGTGGCCTCGATGTGGAAGAAAAAGCTGGGGATTGACGTCAAGTTGCAAAACCAAGAGTGGAAAACTTACATCGACAGCCGCAATACCGGCAATTTCGATGTGATCCGCGCCTCCTGGGTGGGTGACTATAACGAGGCGTCGACCTTCCTGTCGCTGCTGACCTCCACCCACAGCGGCAATATCGCCAAGTTCAAGAACGCGGACTACGACAAGCTGCTGGCGCAGGCGGGGCGGGAAACCAACCCGGCGGCGGTGACTGCCGATTACAACAAGATGGAACAGATCATTGCCGATCAGGCGCCAATCGCGCCGATATACCAATACACCAACGGCCGCCTGATCAAACCGTGGGTAAAAGGCTACCCGATCACCAATCCGGAAGACGTGGCCTATAGCCAAACGATGTATATCATCAAACACTGAGTGGGCTTATTTATCGCCCCCGCGCAATGCGGGGGCGTTATTTCCTCGGCGGCGAAACCACGCGGCTAATTAATTTTTCCACGCGATAAACCCCGTTTAATAATAAACAGGGTTGCCATCATCACATTAATATTGTCTATTTCAGAGAGCGGTTACGCTTACAGACAGTCCCGCATGGCGTCCACCACTACGCGGCCACTCATATCGGTCTGAGTAATGCGGTAGCTGGTGGGATAAGAACGACGGGTACTGAAACGATCGTGGACGGAGACCTTGCCAATTTGCAGGCCGGCGGCGTTTTTCACCACAAACTCACTGATCTCTTCCTGGCCCTGGTTTTGCAAATGGATATTGCTGATTTTTTCCAGCGTATCGCTGGCGTTTATTTTTAAATGGTCGCGTAACATAACTACCTCCTCGTAGTGAGAAAAGTATATGCCCCTAAAATTTGCGCTGAAACAGCTTTGTGTTGATTTATTATTATCATTTTGAATTAAAATTGATAACAATATGTTAAGTCATAATAATAACGGCATTACCAGCGCTTTATCGGCGATATTGTCTGATTTATCGGCAATGGTTTATTTCAATGCCGTTATTATTAGTCTGCATTAATGGAGAACAGCGCTTGCCTGGCCGCCGGCGCGGGAAAGACGCAGGCGACGTTGTGTCCGCAGCCGGGAACGAGGGTTAACCGATGCGGCTTCTCCGGCGCCAGATAGCGCCGGTCATAGTCGGCATAGGCCAGGGCGCGCTGCAACCGGTAGGGACCCTGCAGCTGGGCGGCGCAGGATTTGTCGAGTATCCGATAGTAGGCCCCCGGCGCGGTGCCGGTATCACCGTCTGCGGCCAGGTAGGTGATATCCGCCGCCGCATAGCGCCGGCGGGCTGCGTCGGCGGTGCGCTGCAGGTGAACGGGAAGCGCTTCCGTACCATATTTCCACTGGTTAGCCTGTGGGCACTGGCCGGCGTCCAGCGTTTGCCAGCGGAAGCGACAGGTTTTTTCACTGCCACAGAGCTCCGGGTGAAGGGGCTGGGGACGCAGGTTGTCAAAATAGAGCCAGCTGCCCGGATCGGCGACGACATAGCGCAGACGCACTCCGTCCGGCGGGTTGGCGAAGCCGACATAATGCTGCACGAATTGGGCGCCGGCGGAGAAACCGGCGACGGTGATCGACTGCAACGACGGCCAGCGCCGTTTCAGATCGGCCAGCAGGTTATCCATGGCGTTGAACGAGCCGGTTTTCCCGCCATTATCCAAACCGCCTTCGATCCAGGAGCCGCAGCGCCACAGGGCGTCCCCCTCTTGCGGCGCCGGCAGCCCGGCGGAACGGCAGCGGGCGGCAAGCGTCTCCGGTACCTGGAACAGCGGGGCGACCAGCAAGCTGTTGTCTCCCGCTCCCTGCGCGGCGTCGATCGCCGCTTGCAATGTCTTGGCGACATCGCGCGGGTGGCCGTGCATCACCACCAGCGCGGTGCGCGGCTGGGGGGAGTGAGCGTGCGCGACAAAATAAGGCAGTGAACCCGCCGCCGTCGGCGCGTGATAGGGTGTGGCGAGGCGTTCTAACACCGGCTCTGCACGAGCCGATTGGCCGAACAGCAGCAGGGCGGCCATTGCGATGCAGCGCAGGCGGCGCATTCTCGTCAGGTTCGGCGCAGCGCAGCGCGCAGTTGTCTCAGGACTTCCCGGCATCGTTGTTCCTCACGCGCTCGTTGATAGTAGCGATAAAAGGCGCGTTCCGAACTGAGGTTACCCGCGCGTGCCAGCTGCCTGAAGGTCAGGTATGCCAGGCTGAACATAATGATAATAAACAATAAGCCGGGGAACAGCAGCTGCCAGCCGTCGGTGATGCGCGCATTAGGCAGATAGCGGAGTGAATAGGGCGTAATCAATACCCCTAACTGCTGCAGCCCCCATTGAGTCAACGCAGGGAACAGCACCAGCAACGTAACGAACACCAAATACAGCAAGAAATAGCGACAGGAAAGCAAGAAACGCTTGAACGCGTTATTGGCGCTTGGCCGCAAAACGAAGCCTGCGGGCGTGGCGCGCAAGATTTGCTGACGGCCACCGGTGAAACGATAGCGTTCCAGCGCCGCTACGCTATCCGGCAATGCCAGCAGCAGCTGCAGCGCAACAAGGCCGGCGCTGCGGTTGCCGATATAGTCGCGAAACCGCAACAGACGTATGGGGGCGCTTTGGGGCTTCTCGACGGATTCGAGCAGGTTTAACAGCTTATCGTGGTTTTCCCGCCGAATGCGAAAAGGCGTTTTGACCACGGCGATAAACAGCGTAATGACGGTCGGTAGGACGATTTTCAAGATATCTGCGGTGCTGATTTGTAACATGCGAGTTTCCTCTCGGGCTGTCTTGCGTTCCTGGCAGCAGAAGTATAGACCACGCTTATGGGACAACATGAAAACTGGCGTTACAGCTTGGTCTTTGATCTCCAAGGCGTTAACGCTAGACTCAGCAACATAAGCAAGACTGAGGGGATAAATGAATGGATGTGATTGAGGGGAGCGAGCTGCAGGTCGCCGACGCGGTCTACGCCTACCAGCTGGATGGCAAGGGCGGCGTCACGCCGATCGAGCGGGATGACAAGATCACCTGCGACGCGCCTTGCTGGCTGCATCTTGATTACGCGCACCCGGCCAGCGCCGAATGGCTGAGCACCACGCCGCTGCTGCCGGACTCGGTGCGCGAAGCGCTCTCCGGCGAAAGCTCACGGCCGCGCGTCAGCCGCCAGGGCGAAGGCACCATGATCACGCTGCGCAGCATCAACTTTAACGCCAACTCACGGCCGGACCAGTTGGTCACCATTCGCGTGTACATCACCGATAAACTGATTATCTCCACGCGGCACCGCAAGGTGTATTCCATCGATCAGGTGGTGAACGATTTGCAAAGCGGCGCCGGGCCGACCAACAGCGGCAACTGGCTGGTGGAGATTTCCGATGCGTTGACCGATCACACCAGCGAATTCATTGAGGATCTGCACGACAAGATTATCGATCTGGAGGACGCCTTGCTGGAACAGCAGGTGCCGGAGCGTGGCCAGCTGGCGTTGATCCGTAAACAGCTTATCGTGCTGCGCCGTTACATGGCGCCGCAGCGTGACGTTTTCGCACGGCTGGCCAGCGACCGCCTGCCGTGGATGAGCGACGACGATCGCCGCCGCATGCAGGACATCGCGGATCGCCTGGGGCGCGGGTTGGACGATCTGGACGGCAGCATCGCGCGCACCGCCATCTTGTCCGACGAAATTACCACGGTGATGGCCGACGCGATGAACCGCCGCACTTACACCATGTCGCTGTTGGCGATGGTATTTCTGCCGACCACCTTCCTGACTGGGCTGTTTGGCGTCAACCTTGGCGGCATACCGGGCGGCGGCAACCCCTTCGGTTTCGCGGCATTTTGCCTGATGCTGGTCGGGTTGGTGCTTGGCGTCGCCTGGTGGCTGAAGCGCAGCCGCTGGCTGTAGGCGAAAATGACGAAAACCCGGTTAACATTGAGCAAAATCAACATTTAGCCGGGGGAAATGGGGCATGATCTCTCTCGCAGGTGAATGCAACGTCAAGCGATGGGCGTTGCGCTCCATAATTGTCTTACTTTCTTATTTTTGAATTACTGCATAGCACATTTGATTCGTACAATGCCGGTTTAATCACCGGCATTTTTTTATTCGATTTCTCTCTTCCTCAGGCCGCGCTTTCATCCCAGAAGCTGGCTTCAATCTTATGCCCATCCAAATCACGGACAAAGCAGCCGTAGTAAGCCTCACCGTAATGCGGCCGCGAACCGGGCGCGCCTTCATCGACGGCGCCGGCCAGCAGCGCCTGGCGATGGAATTCATCCACCTGTTGCTTGCTGGTCGCGAAAAAACCGACGTGCGTGCCGTTGCCGGGTGAAGCGGGCTGGCCGTCGATCGGCACCTGCAGCCAGAACTCCGGGTAGTCGCGGCCATAACCGATCGCGCCGGGATGCTCCAGCACCCGTCGGCAACCCAAGGCGGCCAGCGTGCGATCGTAAAAGGCCGCGGCGGCGACGAAATCGTTCGAGCCCAGCGAGACGTGGGACAGGCAGGGGGTGATATTCATTGCGCGATCTCCATATGACTGTATAAATGCACAGTATAGGGTAAAAACGGCATCGCCCAGCAAATTATGCGCAAACTGTGAACAGGATCGAGATCGTCGAGAGAGGGAAAAGGTCGCCGCTCGCAGGGTGGCGAGCGGCGAGGGGACTTATTTGATTTCCAGCACGTCCAAACGCGCCGGCGCAGGCGCCGCGTCGTCCGAATCTTCCGGCTGCCAGCCGACCGGCTGCATCGGAATGTCTTCGCGATCGAAGGCCAAATCGCCGCCGTCCACCACCGCGCTGCCGTGGTGAATGCCTTTGAAATCGAACAGATTGATATCGCTCAGGTGCGAAGGCACCACGTTTTGCATGGCGCTGAACATGGTTTCCAGCCGGCCTGGGTAACGTTTGTCCCAGTCGCGCAGCATGTCGCCGATCACCTGGCGCTGCAAATTAGGCTGAGAGCCGCACAGATTGCATGGAATGATCGGGAACGCTTTGGCGATCGAGAAACGCTCGATGTCTTTCTCGCGGCAATAGGCCAGCGGGCGAATGACCACGTGCTTGCCGTCGTCGCTCATCAGTTTGGGCGGCATGCCTTTCATCTTGCCGCCGTAGAACATGTTGAGGAACAGCGTCTGCAGAATATCGTCGCGGTGGTGGCCCAGCGCGATCTTGGTGGCGCCCAGTTCGGTGGCGGTGCGATACAAAATGCCGCGGCGCAGGCGCGAGCACAGTGAACAGGTGGTTTTACCTTCCGGGATCTTGTCTTTAACGATGCTGTAGGTGTTTTCTTCGACGATCTTGTACTCCACCCCCAAGCCTTCCAGGTAAGCAGGCAGAATATGCTCAGGGAAGCCGGGCTGTTTCTGGTCGAGATTCACCGCCACCAGCGAGAAATTGATCGGCGCGCTCTGCTGCAGATTGCGCAGGATCTCCAGCATGGTGTAGCTGTCTTTGCCGCCGGACAGACAGACCATGATGCGGTCGCCTTCTTCAATCATATTGAAATCGGCGATCGCTTCGCCCACGTTGCGGCGCAGGCGTTTTTGCAATTTGTTCAGGTTGTACTGCTCTTTTTGGCTAACGGATTGCTTTTCTGACATTTAAATCGTGCTCATTCTCAATGGGGGGCACTAGGGGCATGGCGTTGTAGACCGCGAGTTTACCATTCAACCGGCCGATTTTGATCATTATTCATCATCCAGCTTCCACGCGCCCGACGCGAGGCCTGTATGGTACGGATTGCGCGCAGGAATGCCAGCAGGTTTTATTGCTACGCCTTACGTCAACGGTAAAAGATCAGGGCGCGAATCGCTCGCGCCCTGAGGGAGGTTACTCAGCGGCGGACTTTTCCGCCTTGCCGGCCAGCAGGCTGAGGAAATCGTATTTCTCCTTCAGCTCTTTCTCGGCGGCCTGATACAGCGCGCTGGCCACCTCCGGCTGCTGCGCGTTCAGGCGGCGGAAACGCTGTTCTTTTAGCAGCGTTTCCGACAGGTTGCTGTTCGGCGGCCGTGAATCCAGCGCCAATGCGGCCTTGCCCTCGGCGCTGCGGCGCGGATCGAAGCGGTACAGCGGCCAGAAGCCGGTGGCGGTCAGCTGTTTCATCTGATCGTGGCTGAGCGCCAGATCGTAGCCGTGCTCTTCGCACGGGCTGTAGGCGATGATCAGCGACGGTCCCGGATAGGCCTCGGCCTCCTGAATCGCTTTCACCGTCTGGTTGAGCTGCGCCCCCAGCGAGATCTGCGCAACGTAAACATGGCCGTACATCATCATGCTGACGCCCAGATCCTTGCGCGCCTTGCGCTTGCCGTGCTCGCCGAATTTGGTCACCGCGCCGAGCGGCGTGGCCTTCGACTGCTGGCCGCCGGTGTTGGAGTAGCACTGGGTGTCGAGCACCAGCACGTTGACGTTCTCCGTCAGGCTGAGGACGTGATCCAAACCGCCGAAGCCGATGTCGTAGGCCCAGCCGTCACCGCCGATCAGCCAGATGGATTTATCCACCAGATAGTCGGCGTCGGTCGCCAGCTGGCGCGCATCTTCACCTTCAATACTCGCCAGCAGCGCGCGCAGTTCGGCGATTTGCTTGCGGCGCGGCTCCGGCGCCACGTCTTCCATCTGCAGGGCATTGACCAACTGCTCCGGCAGCTGCGGCGCCAGCGAATTCAGCAGGCGCAGCACCCGCGCGCGATGTTGATCGACCGTCAAACGGAAGCCCAGGCCGAATTCGGCGTTGTCTTCGAACAGCGAGTTGGCCCATGCCGGCCCGCGCCCTTCGGCGTTGGTGGTGTACGGCGTGGTCGGCAGGTTGCCGCCGTAGATCGACGAACAGCCGGTGGCGTTGGCGATCAGCAATCGGTCGCCATAGAGCTGGGTCAACAGCTTGATGTACGGCGTTTCGCCGCAGCCGGAACAGGCGCCGGAGTACTCGAACAGCGGCGTGATCAGCTGCGAGGTGCGAATGTCGATGCGCTCCAGCTGCGCCGTATCGATTTCCGGCAGCTGCAGGAAGAAATCGTAGTTGTCTTTTTCCGCCGTCAGATTATCGAGGCGTGAAGCCATATTGATGGCCTTGATCTCCGGGTTCTGGCGATCTTTCGCCGGGCAGACCTCGACGCACAGGTTACAGCCGGTGCAATCCTCCGGCGCCACTTGCAGCACGTATTTTTGCCCGCGCATATCGCGCGCTTTGACATCCAGCGACTGCAGGGAGGCGGGGGCGTGTTCCATCTCCGCCGGCTGCACGACCTTGGCGCGAATGGCGGAGTGCGGACAGGCGGCGACGCAATGGTTGCACTGGGTGCACAGGTCGGGCTGCCAGACCGGGATCGCTTCGGCGATGTTGCGCTTTTCCCACTGGGTGGTACCCACCGGCCAGGTGCCGTCCGGCGGGAAGGCGGAAACCGGCAGCGCATCGCCCAGTCCGGCCAGCATCGCGGCGGTAACGGTTTTGACGAAGTCAGGCGCGGCGTCCGAGACCACCGGCGGGCGCATCGGGCTGCTGTCGTCGACCGGCTGCAGCGGGATTTCAATCAGCGCGCCGCGGGTGGCGCCCAGCGCCTGCCAGTTGCGCTCGACGATCTCCTGGCCTTTGCTGCTGTAGCTGCGGGCGATGGCGTCCTGCAGCTGTTGCAGCGCCACGTCGCTCGGCAGGATCTGCGTCAGATGGAAAAACGCCATCTGCATGACGGTGTTGATGCGCGCGCCGAGCCGGCATTCACGCGCCAGCTTGGCGGCGTTGATGATGTAGAAACGCGCCTGGCGTTGATGCAACAGCGCCTGTACCTCCTGCGGCAGGCGCGACCAGACTTCGTCGGCGCCGTAAGGGGTATTGAGCAGGAAGGTGCCGCCGGGTTTGAGGCGCTCAACCATCTGGTACTTATCGATAAACTGCAGCTGGTGGCAGCCGACGAAATCCGCCTGGCTGACCAGATAGGCCGAATTGATCGGCTGCTCGCTGACGCGCAGGTGCGAGACCGTCAGGCCGCCGGCCTTTTTGGAGTCGTAGACGAAATAGCCCTGCGCATACAGCGGCGTGGCGTTGCCGATGATTTTGATGTTGTTCTTGGTGGCCGAGACCGAGCCGTCGCTGCCCAAACCGTAGAATAGCGCTTCCAGCGAGGCGCGCTGCGGCAGGATTTCGTCGCTCAGCGGCAGCGAAAGCCCGGTGACATCATCGAAGATGCCGACGGTAAAGCGCGGGCGCGGCTGCGGCTGGGCCAGCTCGCGGAATACCGCCAGCGCACAGTCCGGGCCGAACTCTTTCGACGACAGGCCGTAGCGGCCGCCGATCACCCGCGGCAGCGTGGCGCGTTCACCCCGGCTGTAGGCTTCCGCCAGCGCGGTCATCACGTCCAGATACAGCGGTTCGGCCAGCGCGCCCGGTTCTTTGGTGCGATCGAGCACCGCGACGCTGCGCACGCTGTCCGGCAGCGCGCCGAGCAGGTGTTTGGCGGAGAACGGCCGGAACAGCCGCACTTTCAGCACGCCGACTTTTTCGCCGCGGGTCAGCAGGGTGTCAATCACCTCTTCGCAGGTGCCGGCGGCGGAACCCATCACCACCACCACGCGTTCGGCCTGCGGGTGGCCGTAATAGTCGAATGGCCGATAGTGGCGGCCGGTAAGGGCGGCGAAGGCCTCCATGGCGTCGATCACGTGCTGGCCGGTAGCGTCATACCACGGGTTGGTGGCTTCGCGCGACTGGAAATAGGTGTCCGGGTTGGCGGAAGTGCCGCGCACCACCGGATGATCCGGCGACAGCGCTCGGCTGCGGTGAGCGTCGATCGCCGCCTGCGGCAGTATTTGCCGCAGCGTATCGTCGCTGAGCGGCACGATCTTGTTGATTTCATGCGAGGTGCGGAAGCCGTCGAAGAAATGGATAAATGGCACGCGCGCGTTGAGGGTGGCGGTCTGCGAGATCAGCGCGAAATCCTGCGCTTCCTGCACGCTGCCGGCGCACAGCATGGCGCAGCCGGTCTGGCGCACCGCCATCACGTCAGAGTGATCGCCGAAGATTGACAGCGCGTGCGTGGCCACGGTGCGTGCGGCGACGTGCAGCACAAACGGCGTCAGCTCGCCGGCCAGTTTGTACAGCGTCGGGATCATCAGCAGCAGACCCTGCGATGAGGTGAACGAGGTGGACAGCGCGCCGGTCTGCAAGGCGCCGTGCACGGTGGCGATCGCGCCGCCCTCCGACTGCATTTCCACCACGCGCGGGATATCACCCCAGATGTTTTGCCGGCCATCGCCGGACCAGGCGTCCGCCTGCTCCGCCATGGTGGAACTTGGCGTGATAGGGTAGATGGCAATCACTTCGTTGGTGCGATAGGCCACGGAAGCGACTGCGTTATTACCATCTGTAGTTATCATCGACGTTACCTTTTCATTGCTCACAAAGCCGCGAAAGCGCACTTTCGCAGTAATGGAAAAAAGTCTAACAGAGGGTTTGAACGTGGCTTTATCGTGTTTGTGTGGCGGGTGATAAATCGTCAAGGGCGTATTTCCTCGTCGATTGGGGGCGACGGCAATAAATTGTTTTCGCCGTTTAAAGACAATTTATTGCCGGCGCGTCATAATTGCGCATCGGTAAACTGACAGAAGAAAATCATGAGCGCATTTGTGTATTTGACGATGGCGATTGTCGCGGAAGTGATCGCCACCACCATGTTAAAAGCCTCCGAGGGCTTTACCCGCCTGTGGCCGTCGCTGCTGGTGGTGCTGGGCTACGGCGTGGCGTTTTGGGGGCTGTCGATGGTGGTCAAGAGCATGCCCTTGGGTATCGTGTATGCGATTTGGTCGGGCATGGGCATCGTGCTGGTGTCGATCGCGGCGGTATTTGTTTATCAGCAAAAATTGGATTGGCCGGCGATCGTCGGCATGGGATTAATTATTGCCGGCGTGCTGGTGATTAATTTACTGTCCAAAGCCTCGGTGCACTGAGTGTTATTTTAATGTGAAAAAAGGCCGGCGTGACCGTAAGTCGCGCCGGTTGAAGAATTCAGCCATCATTCACTGAAAATAGTGGAATGCTAATTACTTAGCGCCGCCAGCATAGTCGCAAATATCATCCTCTCCGGTAGCAAAAAATGCGCCGTCACGCCGAAAGCACGCGGGGTTAATTAATACCGATATCATGCGAAGAAACCCCGTCGCCGACAACGGTGACGTTATCACTTTCTCTCTGCGGCCGGGGCCGGGCAGCGGGTGGCGCCGTCACGTTTAACGCCTCGCAATAGGGGCGGAAATATTCTGCAAACAAAATAAATGTCCGGCCGGCGCAAAAAAAACACAAATAATGGCCGGAATATATTTTCATTATTTATATATCGAGCTAGATTAAACAAGTTTGCATCAAAGATAGCGAAACGTGTCCGCCAAGTGACGCGCGTTATCGGCAATGGCGATTTTACACAGCGCAGTTCCGGGTTCAGGAGTGGGATAATGACGACATCAAAATGGCTGCTTGCCAGCGCCGTGCTGCTTTTAGCCGCCTGCAGCAGCAACAACGAAGAGCCAGTACAGCAGGGCAACAGTGCCAGAATCAATACGTTGCAGACCAGCGCCGGTTGCGCGGCGGTCGGCGGCGTCACCACCATCGCGCACAACTTGAACGGTGAAGCGTTGCGCATGTGCCAAATGCCGAACGGCAAACAGTGTGAGGAACGCACGCTGGGCCTGGGCAGCTGCGCCGGGTAAGCCCACGGCGCCAGGCCTGGCGTCCAGAATCAATATACCCAGTCGCGCAGGGCATAAACCAGCGTGTGGCCGCTGCCGTTGAGCGTCAGCTGCTGCGCGCTCAGCGTCACTTCGGCGCCGTTTTCCAGCACGGTGCCGATCACCCGATCCCAGCGATTGCGCTGCTCATCAGGGCACAGCCTGCGCGTCGAGGCCAACGGTTTTACCGTCAGTACGCCGTCGCGTAATTGCCCCTGGCCGAAAAAGCGGTTGCACATCGCGCCGGACACATGCAGGTTCTCGCCGAACTCCAGATTGAGCAGGACGCCGCCCGTTGGAGATTTTGCCGCTTCGCCATCGACGCTCTGCAACACGAAATTATGATGCATCAGATCGCCGGGCGTAACGGTCGCGGGTGGTTTCATGCTGCATCCCCCCAAGACCAGCGCCGCAAAGGCGGCCATCGTTGTTCTCATCGTCGCGCTCTCAAATAAACAGGGCGCCGCAAGGGGCGCCCTGAGATGCCGTTCACGCGTTCAACTGGTTCGGGCAGGCTTCGCCGCGATCCAATTGGCTGATGTTCTGCAGCGTGGTTTGCGAAATGCTGGTCAGCGCCTCTTCGGTCAGGAAAGCCTGATGGCCGGTGAACAGCACGTTGTGGCAGGCCGACAGGCGGCGGAACACGTCATCCTGAATCACGTCGTTAGACTTGTCTTCAAAGAACAGATCGCGTTCGTTCTCGTAGACGTCCATCCCGAGCGCGCCGATTTTTTGCTGCTTCAACGCGTCGATGGCGGCGGTAGAGTCGATCAGCGCGCCGCGGCTGGTGTTGATCACCATTACGCCGTTTTTCATCATCGCGAAGGCGTCGGCATTCAGCAGATGGTGGTTTTCCGGCGTCAGCGGGCAGTGCAGGGTGATTACGTCGGATTGCGCGTACAGCGTTTTCAGGTCGACATACTCTGCGCCCAGTTCCAGCGCCTGTTCGCTGGGGAACGGATCGTAAGCCAGCAGCTTCATGCCGAAGCCTTTGAGAATGCGCATCGTCGCCACGCCGATTTTACCGGTGCCGATCACGCCGGCGGTGCGATTGTGCATGTTAAAGCCGATCAGCCCTTCGAGAGAGAAATTGGCGTCGCGGGTGCGTTGATATGCGCGGTGAATACGGCGGTTCAGGCACATCATCATGCCTACCGCGTGTTCCGCCACGGCTTCCGGCGAGTAGGCCGGCACGCGCACTACCTTGATGCCCAGCGCTTTGGCGGCGTCCAGATCGACGTTATTAAAACCGGCGCAGCGCAGGGCGAGAATTTCGACGCCCAGCGCCGCCAGTTCTTCGAGCACTTCACGGCTACCGTCGTCGTTGACGAAGATACACACCGCCTTGCAACCGGCGGCCGTTTTGGCGGTTTTTTTACTGAGTAAAAAGTCGAAGAATTCCAGCTCATAGCCAAACTGCTGATTCACCAGTTCGAGATATTTACGGTCATACTGTTTGGTGCTGTATATCGCCAATTTCATCGTGGTTTCTCCACCGTGATTTTGTGATCAATTTAACAGATTTTAGTAAATTCGACAATTGGTTAGCCACGCTGCAAGGCTGCTGTGGGCTGGCGGCGGTGAAGGGAAGGCGACGGTGAGGCGGGCGACAAAAAAATCCCCACGGGGGTGTGGGGAATGGCTTCTCTAGTACACAGTTAGCTAGCAGCTAAACTTTTATTAGAATGCTTGCAAGACTATTAATCATCAACGGTAACAACAATAACAAAAGTCTGAAAACTGTCCTATTTATGTGATGTATATGTAACGAAAATCTACAACTCCGCGCGCGCTTGCGCCAAAAGGGTGCAAATCGCCTCTGCGACCGCGCTCAGCTTCACCCTATGTCAAATTCGTGCCATCATTATTGTCAATTCAGGCATAGACTTAACCAATGCCTAACACAGGAACGAAGCAATCATTTAATGACCAGGCGATTGAAAGTATTCATAGGGACGGTGGCGGGCTGCGCAATCCTGGTGCTGGCGTTGTGGCAAACCTTGCCGCGCTGGCTGCCGGGGGTGTTATCGCATTGGTTGCCGGCGGGAAGCCGACTGGAGTTGCAGGGCAAATTGCATTGGCGCCAGGGCGGCCTGACGTTGGCGGGGGCGCGTTTCACCGCGCAAGATTGTCTGCTGGCCAGCGTCGGGCCGACGCGGCTGGCTTATCGGCAAGGCCGCTGG
Source organism: Serratia sp. TSA_130.1 (assembly GCF_052691795.1). NCBI lineage: Bacteria > Pseudomonadati > Pseudomonadota > Gammaproteobacteria > Enterobacterales > Yersiniaceae > Serratia > Serratia sp. TSA_130.1. Next base: position 138,084 of record NZ_JBQZFS010000001.1, on the reverse strand, counting down.
CAGCTGTCGAGCGATAAGGTCAGCGTCGATAGCGCCTGTTTGTCAAAACTGCCGGGCGGCGACGCCAACAGCGCGCCGCTTGCGCTCGATCAACTGCAGCGGCAGCTGCCGCCGCTGGATCTCACCATTCATGACCTCACGCTCATTCCCTGGCAGCGTTATGCCGGGAAGCTGCAGCTTTCCTCCGGCTCTGACGGGCAACGTCTGCATTATCGGGGGCCGAATCTCAGCGCCGAGGCGCAGCTGGATGAAAAACAACAGCTGACGTTGCACAGCCTGACCGTCATTCCGCCCAACAGCGCGCAACCGCTGCGCCTCGCCGGCAAGATAACCATTCCGCTGGATCTGGCCAGCCTGCCCACGCAGGGCGCGCTGCAGGGTGAAATGCAGACGGCCTATCTGGAAAAACCGGTTTTGCTGGATATGCGCTGGCAACAGCAGCAGGGCGTGTTGACGGTGAGCGAGAAAGGCGACGATCGGCCTCTGGCGGTGCTGCCGTGGGAAGTGACCCCGCAGCGGGTCAGCATCAAGCAGGGCGAGTGGCGTTGGCCCTACAGCGGACAGCCGTTGAACGGCGGCCTCAGCATCGCGCTGCACGACTGGAGCAAGGGACTGGATGAAACGGAGATCAGCGCGCGGCTGAACGTGATCACGGCCGGCCACAACGGCAAGGGCAATGCGGTGCTGACGCTTGGGCCGGGCAAGGTGGGGCTGACCGACAGCGATCTGCGGTTCCAACTGACCGGCCAGGCCAATCTGGCCGACTTCTCCGCTACCGCGTCGATCCCGGGCGTGCTCGGCGGCAGCATTCTCAACCCGACGCTGGTTCTGCAGCCGGGTTCGTTGCTGCGCCTGTGGGGCAAGGTGACGCCGGAAATGACGCTGGAAGAGGCGCGTTTGCCGCTGGCGGGCGTGAAGGTGACCGCTGCCGGTATTACCGGCCGCCTGCAGGCGATTTTGAGCGCCAGCGACAGTTACTGGGGCCGCTTCAAGCTGCATCTGGACGGCCAGGCGCAGGATTTCTGGCCGGACAAGGGCCACTGGCAATGGCGCTACTGGGGCAATGGCCGCTTGCCGCCGCTGCAGGCCGCCTGGGACGTGGCCGGCAGCGGCAGCTGGCGCGACAGCGAGTTGGTGCTCGATAAACTCTCCACCGGCTTCGATAAGTTGAAGTACGGCCTGGTGACGGTCGCCGCGCCGCGCTTGAGCCTCAACCAGCCGCTGCGCTGGCGGCGTGATGAACAAAGCCCGCAGTTCAACGGTGAGCTGCAGCTGGCGGCGGATAAGGTCAGCTTCAGCGATGGCGGTTATCTGCCGGCGCCGGTGCTGGCGCTGCAGGTGAACGGCCGTTCGCCGGACAGTTTCCAGATGCAGGGCAAGCTGCAGGCGCAACAGATCGGTCCGATCGCGCTGCGCGGCCGTTGGGACGGCGAACGTCTGCGCGGCGAAGGCTGGTGGCCGAAACAGTCGCTGAAGGTCTTCCAACCGCTGCTGGCGCCGGATCTCAATCTCACGCTGCGCGACGGCGAGTTTTACGCGCAGTCGGCGTTTTCCGCCGCCCGCGAACAAGGGTTCGAGGCCGGTGGCCACTGGGTGGTGAAAAACGGCGGCATGTGGCTGAAGGACGGGGAGATGAGCGGCCTGGATTTCATCCTGTCGTACCGGTTCAAGCAGCATCACTGGCAATTGGGAGCTAAACAGCCGGTATCGCTGCGCATCAAGTCTTTCACCAACCTGTTCGAGATGCAGAACATTTCCGCCGATTTGCAGGGCACCTATCCTTATAGCGAAGGGCAGCCACTGACGTTGAGCAACGTCGGCGTGGACATGCTCAACGGGCATATCAGCCTGTCGGCGCTGCGGTTGCCGCAGCATGACGCCGCAGTGCTGAAGCTGGACAAGGTCGATCTCAGCGCGCTGTTTACCGCCCTGAAACCGAAGCAGTTCGCCATGTCCGGCCGTGTCGACGGCGAGTTGCCGCTGTTCCTGAACCATCCGAAGTGGCTGGTGCAAAACGGCTGGATCGCCAACGCCGGCACGTTGACGCTGCGCCTGGACAAAGACATGGCCGACGCCATCGGCAGCAACAACCTGGCGACCGGCGCGGCGATCGACTGGCTGCGCTACATGGAAATCAACCGTTCGCATGCCCGGGTCGATCTCGACAACTTGGGCGAGCTGACGCTGAGCGCGCGCATCGACGGCATCAACCCGCAGAAAAGCGCTAAGCGCGAGGTGATCCTGAACTATCGCCATCAGGAAAACGTGTTTCAGCTGTGGCGCAGTTTGCGCTTCGGCGACAATTTACAGGAGTGGCTGGAGCAGGCCCTCTCACAACCTGGGGAGCAACAATGAAAATCATGAGTGTGTCGACGCTGGCAGCGGTGCTGTGCGTTTCGCTGCTGAGCGGCTGCGTGCCGCGCATCGAGGTGGCGACGCCTAAGGATCCGATCACCATCAATATGAACGTCAAGATCGAACATGAAATTCATATCAAGGTGGATAAGGACGTCGAAAACCTGCTGAAAACCCAAAGCGGTCTGTTCTAGGAGCCGACATGAAAAAACGTTATTTGTGGCTGGCCGGCGCCGCCTGGCTGTTCAGCGGCCTGGCGATGGCGCTGACGCTGGATGAGGCGAAGCAGCAAGGGCGGGTGGGGGAAACCCTGAGCGGCTACATCGCGCCGGTGCAGCAGGACGCCGAAACTTTGGCGCTGGTGAAGCGCATCAACGCCGGCCGCGCCGAGAAGTATCAGGAAGTGGCGGACGGCAACCATATCGCCGTCGATGAAGTGGCGCGCATGGCCGGCCAGAAGCTGGTGACGCGGGCGCAGAGCGGCGAGTATGTGCGCGGCATCAACGGCCAGTGGCTGAAGAAGTAAAAAAAAGCGCGCCGTCTGGCGCGCTGAATGATACGGATAGATGATTATTATGAGGGTAGTGCAGGTTTGACAAGGCTTGCCTCTTGTCCGGCAGGGGCATGGCGCCCCTGCGCTGGCTCTTACGCGGCAACCACCTGAGACAGGGCCGCTTTGGCGTCTTCCTGTGCTTTGGTCGCCACTTCCGGACCGTAGGCGATGCCTTCCGCGAAGACGAACTCCACGTCGGTGATGCCGATGAAGCCCAGGAACAGACGCAGGTAAGGTTCCACCAGGTCGGTTGGGGTGCCTTTATGAATGCCGCCGCGGCTGGTCAGGATCACGGCGCGTTTGTTTTTCACCAGGCCTTCCGGACCGTTTTCGGTGTAACGGAAAGTCACGCCGGCGCGGGCGACCAGATCGAAATAGTTTTTCAGCTGGGTCGGGATGTTGAAGTTGTACATCGGTGCGGCGATCACGATAACGTCATTGGCCTGCAGCTCGGCGATCAGTTCGTCCGACAGGGCCAGCGCTTCTTGTTGACGCGGAGTCAACGGAGCATCGGAAGGACGCAGCGCGCCAACCAGCTCGCCGTCCAGCACCGGGATTGGCTGTGCGGCCAGATCGCGCACGGTGATGGTGTCGCCGCTGTGGGCGTTGCTCCATTGCTCTACGAAGAAATCGGCCAGTTGGTTAGACTGAGAGTAGGTCGCCAGGATGCTTGATTTCAGAACCAATACGTTGCTCATCGATAATTCCTTACGTTGTGACAGTGACATCAGGACTCAGCGTCCCTTGCATGAACTACATGCTATTCACATTCCCCCAACAGTGATAGCGCAATATTTCGAGATCTTCGTTCGATTTTATTGAATAACCTGCCGAGGCGTTACTCGCGAAAGTAGGGGGAAAAAGCCGTTTGTGATAGGCTGTGCGGCTAAAGCAAAAAAATCGCTAAAAAAACATTAAACCGTTGCTAAGCCTGGTCTTGGCCACGATGAAACAAGGAACACCGAACGTGAAATCTCCGCTCGAGGCACTGCCGGCCCAACTGGGCGAGCTGATGCTCCGCGATCAACAACGCCTGCGTCGTCGCCTGCAGGGCGCACGAAAAATCAAAAATCCCGATGCCCAGCTGGCGGTCGCCGCCGAAGTGGAAAGCGACATCGCGACGGCGCGGCAAAAAGTGCAGGCGCGCGCCGCGTCTTGCCCGCGCATTACCTATCCGGAAAGCCTGCCGGTCAGCCAGAAAAAGCAGGACATCTTAAAAGCTGTCCGCGACCACCAGGTGGTGATCGTCGCCGGGGAGACCGGCTCGGGGAAAACCACCCAGTTGCCGAAGATCTGTCTGGAGCTGGGGCGTGGGGTGAAAGGGCTGATCGGCCATACCCAGCCGCGCCGCCTGGCGGCGCGCACCGTCGCCAACCGCATCGCCGACGAGCTGGAAACCCCGCTCGGCGGCAGCGTCGGCTACAAGGTGCGCTTCAACGATCAGGTGGGAGAAAACACCCTGGTCAAACTGATGACCGACGGTATTTTGCTGGCGGAAATTCAGCAGGACCGTCTGCTGATGCAGTACGATACGCTGATCATCGATGAAGCGCACGAGCGCAGCCTCAACATCGACTTTATTCTCGGTTACCTGCGCGAACTGTTGCCGAAGCGACCGGATCTCAAGGTGATCATCACCTCGGCGACCATCGATCCGCAGCGCTTCTCGCGCCATTTCAACAATGCGCCAATCATCGAGGTTTCCGGCCGCACCTACCCGGTGGAGGTGCGCTACCGCCCGGTGGTCGACGACGGCGACGATACCGATCGCGACCAGCTGCAGGCGATTTTCGATGCGGTGGACGAGCTTGGACGCGAGGGGCCGGGCGACATTCTGATCTTCATGAGCGGCGAGCGCGAGATCCGCGATACCGCCGATGCCCTGAACCGTCTCAATCTGCCGCATACCGAAGTGCTGCCGCTGTATGCGCGCCTGTCGAACAGCGAGCAGAACCGGGTGTTCCAGTCGCATCACGGCCGCCGCATCGTGTTGGCCACCAACGTGGCTGAAACCTCGCTGACGGTGCCGGGCATCAAGTACGTCATCGATCCGGGCACCGCGCGCATCAGCCGCTACAGCTTCCGCACCAAGGTGCAGCGCCTGCCGATCGAACCGGTGTCGCAGGCCTCCGCCAACCAGCGTAAAGGGCGTTGCGGCCGCGTGTCGGAGGGGGTGTGCATCCGTCTGTACTCCGAGCAGGACTTCCTGTCGCGGCCGGCGTTTACCGATCCGGAAATTCTGCGCACCAACCTGGCGTCGGTCATTCTGCAGATGACCTCGCTGGGCCTGGGCGACATCGCCGCGTTTCCGTTCGTCGAGGCGCCGGACAAACGCAACATTCAAGATGGCGTGCGCCTGCTGGAAGAGCTGGGGGCGATCACCACCGCCGATAACGGCCACTATCAGCTGACGCCACAGGGCCGGCAGCTGGCGCAGTTGCCGATCGACCCGCGTCTGGCGCGCATGGTGCTGGAAGCGCAGAAGAGCGGCAGCGTGCGCGAGGTGATGATCATCACCGCCGCGTTGTCGATTCAGGATCCGCGCGAGCGCCCGATGGATAAGCAGCAGGCCTCGGATGAAAAACACCGCCGTTTTGCCGACAAAGATTCGGACTTCCTGGCGTTCGTCAACCTGTGGGATTATCTGCAGGAGCAGCAAAAGGCGAACTCCTCCAGCCAGTTCCGCCGGCTGTGCCGCAACGATTTTCTCAACTACCTGCGGGTGCGCGAGTGGCAGGATATCTATACTCAGCTGCGCCAGGTGGTGAAAGAGCTGGGGCTGCCGATCAACAGCGCGCCTTCCGACTACCGCAGCGTCCACACCGCGCTGCTGACCGGCCTGTTGTCGCACATCGGCCAGAAGGATGCGGACAAGCAGGAATACACCGGCGCGCGCAACGCCCGCTTCTCGATCTTCCCCGGCTCCGGCCTGTTCAAGAAGCCGCCGAAGTGGACCATGGTGGCTGAACTGGTGGAAACCAGCCGCCTGTGGGGGCGCATCGCCGCGCGCATCGAACCGGAATGGATCGAGCCGCTGGCTCAGCACCTGGTGAAACACAGCTACAGCGAACCGCACTGGTCGAAGTCGCAGGGGGCGGTGATGGCCAGCGAAAAGGTCACGTTGTTCGGTCTGCCGATCGTCGCGGCGCGCCAGGTCAATTACGGCGCCATCGATCCGCTGCTGTGCCGCGAGCTGTTTATCCGCCATGCGCTGGTGGAGGGCGACTGGCAGACGCGCCATGCTTTCTTCCGCGATAACCAAAAGCTGCGCGCCGAAGTGGAAGAGCTGGAGCATAAATCGCGCCGCCGCGATATTCTGGTAGACGACGAAACGCTGTTCGGCTTCTACGATCGCCGTCTCCCCAACGACGTGGTGTCCGGCCGTCATTTCGACAGCTGGTGGAAGACCGCCGCCAAACAGCAGCCCGACCTGCTGAACTTCGAAAAAGAGATGCTGATCAAGGATGGCGCCAACAAGATCAGCGCGCTCGACTACCCGAACTTCTGGCATCAGGGCAACCTCAAACTGCGGCTGAGCTATCAGTTCGAACCAGGCACTGACGCCGACGGCGTGACGGTGCACATCCCGCTGCCGATCCTCAATCAGGTGGAGGAGCAGGGGTTCGAATGGCAGATCCCCGGCATCCGCCGTGAGCTGGTGATCGCGCTGATCAAATCGTTGCCGAAACCGGTGCGTCGCAACTTCGTGCCGGCGCCGAACTACGCCGAAGCGTTCCTTGGCCGCGTAACGGCGCTGGAATTGCCGCTGCTTGACGCGCTGGAGCGCGAGCTGCGGCGCATGACTGGCGTGACCGTGTCACGTGATGACTGGCAGTGGGATCAGGTGCCCGATCACCTGAAAATGACTTTCCGCGTGGTGGGCGAGAAAAACCAGACGCTGCGCGAAGGCAAAGATCTGGCCGCCCTGCGCCTGCAGTTGAAAGAGAAGGTGCAGGAGACGCTGTCGGCGGTGGCCGATGACGGACTGGAGCAGAGCAACCTGCATGTCTGGAGCTTTGGCCAATTGCCGGCGTTCTACGAGCAGAAGCGCGGCGGCTATTCGATGAAAGCCTATCCGGCGCTGGTGGATGAAAAGGACAGCGTGGCAATCCGCCTGTTCGACAGCGAAAGCGAACAGCAACAGGCGATGTGGCAGGGCACGCGCCGCCTGCTGTTGTTGAATATTCCTTCGCCGATCAAATATCTGCATGAAAAGCTGCCGAACAAGGCCAAGCTGGGGCTTTATTTCAACCCGTACGGCAAGGTGCTGGAGCTGATCGACGACTGCATTTCGTGCGGCATCGACAAACTGATCGCCGAACACGGCGGCCCGGTTTGGCAGGAGGAAGATTTTGCACGGTTGCAGGAGCAGATCCGCGCCGAGCTGAACGACACGGTCGTTGAGGTGGCCAAGCAGGTTGAACAGATCCTGACGGCGGTCTTCAACATCAACAAACGGCTGAAAGGCCGGGTGGACATGTCGTTGGCGCTGGCGCTGTCGGACATCAAGACCCAGCTCGGCGGGCTGGTCTACCGCGGCTTCGTCACCGGCAACGGATGGAAACGGCTGCCGGACACGCTGCGCTACCTGCAGGCGATCGAACGCCGATTGGAGAAACTGGCTATCGATCCGCACCGCGATCGCGCGCAGATGCTGCGGGTGGAGCAGGTGCAGCAGGCGTGGCAGCAGTGGCTGAACAAGCTGCCGCCGAAGCGACAGCAGGAGGAAGAGGTGAAAGCGGTGCGCTGGATGATTGAAGAACTGCGCGTCAGCCTGTTCGCGCAGCAATTGGGCACACCTTACCCGATCTCCGACAAGCGCATTCTGCAAACCATCGAACAGCTTTCGGGCTAAGCTCAGGCGCGCCGGCCGGCAAACGGCCGGCGCAGCGCAAGTTGAAATTCAGGGAACAGAGAAACAGCAACGGCGCTTGATGCGCCGTTGCGAGAGCTACTTGCCTGCCGCCAGGGCGTCCAGCGCCTCGCGGATGCCGGGCACCGCCAGAGCGCGGTTATCGGCGCGGTAACGATCTTTCGCCGCCGGCGCCGAACTCTGGATGGCGATCAGCTGCCAGCCGTCGGCGGTTTTCAGCAGCAGCGGTGAGCCGCTGTCGCCGGGCAGGGTATCACACTGGTGCGACAGCACCCCTTGCTGGGCCCAGCCGGTCACCTTGCAGTTTTGGTGGCTGTAGAGGTCATCAAGATGGTCCTCCGGGTAGCCCGCCTGGGTGATCAGCCGTTTGGCCTGTTTCAGGGCCTGAGTCAACGCCTTGCTGTCGCCTTGCCACAGCGGCAGCGGGGCGATCGGCAGCGGCGTTTTGTCTTTCAGCCGGATCAGCGCAAAGTCATAAGCGGCGGCGGCGGGCGGCACGATCCAGCCGTCGCCGTCCGCTTTCAGCTTTTTGCCCAGTTTGCTGTCGACCAGGGTTTCAATATTGTCGGTTTGATACTGCCATGATTTATCGCCCGCCACGAAGCGCAGGGCGACGGCTTTATCCAATTGTCCCGGCGGCGCCAGCACGCAATGGCCGGCGGTCAGCGCCAGGTGTGGGGAGATCAGCGTGGCGGTACACAGATTGCCGCTGGCGGTTTCGACCTGGCCGATGGCTTGCCACGGCTGGGCGGCGGTATCCGTGACCTTGATTCGTTCATCTTTGCCGAAAAACAGACGCGTTTGCTCGGCCTTGGACGGGCCGTCGGCGCGTGCCGCCTGGGAGGCGATGAGCGGGAGTGAGCACAGCAACAGTAAAACGGATATGCGCATAGATCTCTTGCCTGACAAATACGGATCATCCATAAACACACTGAATGCTAACTATAGACTGATTTAGCAGCCATGTGGATGGGCAATAACTGATTTTTCAATAATTTCCCGCCGGCGAGGCGACAGGCTACAGATAAAAAAAGACGGCGATCAGTCCACAGAGGATCAGGGCGGTCAGAATGATCTCGAACAGGTAGCGGCGCAGCATCAATGAGAACCCCCCGGATGAAAAAACACCCGGTGAACCGGGTGTCGTGCACGTCAAGCCTGAAGCGGTGAGGGGAACCTCACGACATTACGCTTTTTTGTGGCTGGCTTTCTTGTGGTGCTTTTTAGCCGCCTGGGCTTTTTGCGCCGGGGCTTTTTTGCCGGCTTTCTTGTGATGCTTTTTGGCCGCCTGAGCTTTCTGTACCGGGGCTTTCTTGCCGTGGTGTTTCACCTGAGCTTTAGCCGGCGCAGCGGTGGCGGTGGTTGCGGTAGCCGCAGGCGCGGTAGTGGTGGCAGCCTCGGCAGCGAAAGCCACGGAAGACAGACCCATTGCAGCGGCAACAACCAGAGCTAATACTTTTTTCATCGCAGAATCCTCAACATGACTTTTGGGTATCAACCCCACTGCGGGGCCGTTGAGATGATAGTAGGCAAACGGCGTCCGGCTTTCCGTGAGTGATTGGTTTCGGCTTGTAACCTAATGTACAGGGCGGCGGCGGCAGGAGGGATTGCTGCTATAATGACCGTCAGGCTCGATAAAAGGGATTTAAAATGAACGAGATAACGGTTCGTTGTGGCGTGACGGAACAGGGTGAGGTGCCGCTGGCCTATGAAGACTGGGGCGATGAGGCGCATCCGCCGCTGTTGTTAATCATGGGCATCGGCGCGCAGCTTTTGCTGTGGCCTGACGATTTCTGCCGCGCTCTGGTCGCCAAGGGATTTCGGGTGATCCGCTACGACAACCGCGACGTCGGCCTTTCCGGTAAAACGCGGGCGCAGCGCAAGACGCCGCTGTGGCTGTTGATGTTGCGTGCCCAGCTCGGCTGGCAAACGCCGGTGCCTTATACCCTGGCGGATATGGCGACGGACGCGGCGCATCTGCTCGATCATTTACGCATTCCGCAGGCCCATGTCCTTGGCGCCTCGATGGGGGGGATGATCGCCCAGGTGTTGGCCGCCGAATACCCGCAGCGCGTCGCCTCGTTATGCATCTTGTTTTCCAGCACCAATCAACCGCTGTTACCGCCGCCGGCGCCTTCGCTGCTGTGGTTGCTGGTGCGCCGGCCTGCCGCCGATATGACGCTTCAGCAGCGCCAGGAAGGGATGAAGGCCTTTCTGCGCGCGCTTGGCACCGCGACTTATCCGCCGGAGGAGGCGGAGCTGGATGCCCTGGTGAAGCGGTTGCTGAAGCGGGGCTTGGATCCGGAGGGCATGCAGCGGCAACTTTCCGCGCTGCTCGGCAGCGGCGATCTGCGGCGTTACAGTCGGCGCATCGCCGCGCCGACGCTGGTGATTCACGGCGATCGCGATCGGCTGGTGCGCAAGGCCGGCGGGGTGGCGATCGCTCGGGCCGTCGCCAACGCCAGATTGCAGATTATGCCGGGCATGGGGCATGATCTGCCCGCCGCGTTGAGACCACAATTGGTGACGATGATCGCCCGTCATGCGCTGGGATGAGAGGCAGATAGGGGCGCGGCTGTTTATGGTATTAGTTACAACATACTATTGGTAGGTAACAACCCGCCACCCTGTAGCCAAGGCGTTGCCGGCAAGGAAAGCGCGCTATGTAGCATTATTAGGTCAAGCAGGGGAAAAAGGGCGCGGCCGTGGCCGCGCACGGGGAGAGATTACAGGTAGCGGTTTTCCAAATGCTGGCGGAAGTAGCGCGGATTGAGCGCTTCACCGGTTGCATTGGCGATCAGCGTGTCGGTCGGGAAACGGCTGCCGTGGCGCCAGATGTTATGCTGCAACCAGTGGAACAACGGCTGCAGATTGCCGGCGGCGATGTCCTCGTTCAGCGAAGGCAGGGCCTGACGCACGCTGTGGAACAGCTGCGCGGCGTACATCGCGCCGAGAGTATAAGTCGGGAAGTAGCCGAAGGCGCCGTCGGTCCAGTGGATATCCTGCATGCAACCGTTGCGGTAGTTGCCGATGGTATCGAGGCCCAGGTAAGCGTGCATCTTTTCATTCCACAGCGCCGGAATGTCCTCCACTTCGATCTCGCCTTCGATCAGTGCTTTTTCAATTTCGTAGCGCAGGATGACGTGGGCAGGATAGCTCACCTCGTCGGCGTCGACGCGGATCAGGCCCGGTTTCACCCGCTGGTTGAGGCGAATGAAGTTGGCTTCTTCCAGCGCCGGCTGTTCGCCAAACTGCGCGGTAACCAGCGGACGCAAGATTTTCAGGAATTCATTGCCGCGCGCCAGCTGCATTTCGAACAGCAGGCTCTGCGATTCGTGGATGGCTGTGGAGCGAGCCAGGGCGACCGGCTGGCCGAGCAGATCGCGCGGCAGGTTCTGTTCGTAACGGGCGTGGCCAGTCTCGTGTACGATCCCGAGCAGCGCGGTCAGGAACTCTTTCTCGTTGTAACGCGTGGTGATGCGCACATCTTCCGGCACGCCGCCGCAGAACGGGTGGGCGCTGACGTCAACGCGGCCGTTGTCGAAGTTGAAACCGAGCAGCTTCATCACGCTCAGGCTTAGCTGGCGCTGGGTGTCCACATTGAACGGGCCCTGCGGCGCCAGGCAGGGTTCATTGGCCTGTTTGGCCACCACGCGCTGCAGCAAATCCGGCAGCCAGGTTTTCAAATCGCCGAAGATGCGATCGAGATCGCTGCTGCGCATGCCCGGCTCATACAGGTTGAGCAGGGCATCGTAACGGCTGGTGTCGGCCGCCTGCGCGCGGATCTGCGCCTCTTCCCGGCTGAGTTTGACCACGTCGCGCAGATTCTCCGCGAAGCCATCCCAGTCGTTGGCCGGGCGCTGGGCGCGCCAGGCGTGTTCACAGCGGGCGCCGGCCAGCGATTTGGCTTCGACCAGCGACGCCGGCAGCAGCACCGCGTCTTCATACTGGCGGCGCATTTCGCGCAGGTTGGCGCGGTCGATCTCGTCCAGCGTCTCCTGCTGCGCGCGATCCAACAGCGCGCCGGTGCTTTGTGCCGTTAAAATCTGGTGCTGCAGCACGCTCAATTCGGCCAGGGCTTCGGAGCGCGCCTTGCTGCCGCCCGGCGGCATCATGGTTTGCATGTCCCAACCGGCGATGGCGGACAGGTGGCCGAAACGCGACAGCCGGCTAAAAAGCGCGCGCAGGTGATCGTAAGCAGATGTGTTGGAAGGTGCAGATGTCATTATTATTCGGCTCCAATGAGAAGGGTCCGGCGGTATTACGCCAGATCGGCTTTTAAACTGAATGTCGGCTTCACCGGCCAGCAGAAACGGAAGCTGGCGCCGCCGAGCGAACTGCCTTCGACGAACACCTGTCCCTGGTAGGCGACGGCGATGGAATGGACGATGGCCAGCCCCAGCCCGCAGCCGCCGGTGGCGCGATCGCGGCTGGGATCGAGGCGAACGAAAGGCTCGAACACCCGCTCGCGCTCTTCCGGCGGGATACCCGGCCCGTCGTCCTCGACCTGCAAACAGGCGAGATCGCCGTCGAACCACAACCCAACGCGCAGGCGCTGCTCGGAATAGCGCAGCGCGTTGTTGACCAGGTTATCGAGCACGCGCTCCATCAGGCGTAGATCGACGCCGCCGAAGTCGCCGACGTGCGGGATGTCGAGCTGGATGTCGCGTTCCTGATGGATAAGGCGGATATCATCGACCTTGTCCTCCAGCCACTTTGGCAGATCGATGGGTTCAATGTTTAGCGCAACCTGCGGCCGATCCAGGCGGGCATAGGTCAGCAGCTCGTCGATCAGCGACTCCAGTTGGCCGATATCGCGGTTCAGCGCCTGCTGCTCGCCTTCGGACAGGTTATCGCTCATCTCGAGCCGATAACGCAGGCGCACCAGCGGCGTGCGCAGCTCGTGGGCGATGCCGTCGATCAGCTGTTTCTTGCTGGCGATCAGGGTGTTGACGTTGTCGGCCATCTGGTTGAACGCCACGCCGAGCCGGCTCAGGCTGGAAGTGGGATCGAAGTGGGTGCGTTCATCCAGATGCCCGGCGCCGAGCCGCTGGGCGGCGTTTTCCAGTTTGAGCAGGTCTTGCCAGTGCGGCCGCATCCACAGAAACACCGGCAGCGCCAGCGACATGCCGATAAACACCAGCAACACCAGATCCAGCAGACGCATCTGGTGCAGATAGAACAGATAAGGAATGGGGCCGACCACCAACACATAGTGGCTGCGCGGAATGCGTTGCATAAAGGTGTACTGATCGTCGAGGGCGATGATTTCACCCAGCCGCAGCCGCTTTTTCAGATCCTCGCTCAGTTCCTGTTTGCCGAGCGGTTCGATATGAAGCTTGAACGACAGATTGAGATCCAGCGTGGCGATAGTCTTGTTCCAGTCCTTCAGCGGGATTTCGCGCAGCTCGCTGCGCATCAGGTACAGCGAGCTTTTCATCAAATCGTCCATCGACTGGCGGCCGGCGCGCTCGGCTGTCACCTTGTACACCAGGCCGACCAGCATCGCCATCACCAGAAAACAGACGAACAGCAACAGGAAGAACTGGACGAAAAGTTTTCTCATTGTTGCACCGATGCCCAGGCGTTAGGGGCGAACAGATAGCCCTTGTTGCGCACCGTCTTGATACGGAAAGGCTCCAGCGCGTTGTCGTACAGTTTGCGGCGCAGGCGGGAGATCGCCACGTCGATGCTGCGGTCCATGCCGTCGTAGCTCACGCCGCGCAGGTTTTGCAGCAGCGCCTCGCGATCCATGATCTGCCCGGCGTGGGTCGCCAGCTCCCACAGCAGATCGAAATCCGAGGTGGACAGGGTGATGGTTTCCTCGCCCAGCGTAACCTGACGGTTGACCGGATCGATGCACAGCAGCCCGAAATGCAGCGCGTTATGCTGAGTAAGCGGCTGAACCGACTCTTCTTTCGGCTGCTGGCTGTGTTGACGCAGATGCAAACGCAGGCGCGCCAGCAACACCGCCGGCGGCGTGGTTTTCAGGATATAGTCGTTGGCGCCCATCTCCAGCGACAGGATATGGTTCATGTCGCTGTCGAGCGAGGTCAGCAGCACGATCGGGCCGGGGAAGGTGGGGCGCAGATCGCGGCACAGCGTCATGCCGTCTTTGCCGGGCAGCATGATGTCCAGCAGCACCAGATCGGGTTGCTCGCGCTCGATCCGCGCTTGCGCGCTGTCGCCGCGCGGTTCGATCAGCACCTCGATATCGTGTTTGCCCAGATAGGCGGCGATCAGTTTGCCGACTTCAGGATCGTCTTCCACAAAAACAATTTTATGCATATGCCCGTGTTTTAATAAGAAAAGCGGATTTCAGCATAGCGCGGCCCGCGAGCTTGCGCCAAGCGGATCTTTGCGTCAGCGCAGCGGCCGCCCGCCGTCGACGCCGTGGGTGCGGCCGGTGACGTAGCGGCTCTCCAGCAGGTAGTTCACCAGATTGACCACTTCGCTCTCGCCCGGCGCGACCTTCATCAGCGACTTCGCCAGCGCCTGCCGACGATAAGCTTCGTCGTCGCCCGGATTGAAGATGATCAGCGCCGGCGCGATGGCGTTGACTTTGACTTCGGGCGCCAATTTGCGGGCGAACGACCGGGTCATGTTGTCCAGCGCGGCTTTGCTGGCGGCGTAGGCGATATGCTTGTCGCTGCCTTTTTCCACCACATAGTCGGTCAGATGGATAATGTCGGCGCCGGCCTGGCCCTGGCCGGTCAGGCAGGACTCGAGCAGTTGATTGAGCAAATAGGGCGTGTAGACGTGAATTTGCAGCATCGCCGCCATGACCTGTTCCGGCGGCACCTCCGGTGACTCCGCCTGCCAGGCGCTGGCGTTGTGGATCACCGCGCGCAGCTTGGGCGCGGCCTGCCGCACCTGATCGGCGAAACGATAAATGCCTTCATGGGTGGAAAAATCGCCCTGAATGCAGCAGGCGCCCAAGGCTTTCAACTCGGCCATCGCCGGATATTCGCTGCGGTAGGCGATGATGACCGGAACGCCGCGCTGGAGAAACGCTCTGGCGAGCGCCAGCCCTATGCGCCGTGCGCCGCCGGTAATCAGCACCGGGGCGGAGTTGTGGTGTTCCATTGATTAAAGCTCCTGGACAGACTGGCAAACAATAGGGGAATTATGCCATCATACGGCGGAAAGTCGTTAAAGCTTCGCATGATTATCCATTTCTGGATATAAGATCCCCAATGCATTTCAGGTTGCCCCCGGCGGCGGCTTGAAAGACCACGGGTTAACACTGGCCATGAGAGGAATGAGGGGATGAACAGCAATCACCTTGCATCCATCGCGCGCAGTGAGAAAATCTGTTTCGACTATATGGATTTTCTGTCCGCATCGTGCAGGAAGCACTGGCGCTTTGTTGATGCTATTTATGGTGTGATGCCGATCTTCGGCATGGTGTTGAAATCGCGCGTGACCACGTCGCAAACGCGCAAAGAGCAGTTAAAAGAGTTGGCGCTGCAGGTGGTGTCGACGCAGGTCAGCGATGAAACCAACATCGTGCGCCTGATTGACCTGGCGCAGCAGCAGGGCCTGGCGGTGTTTGATATTCAGTTGCCTTATGCGCTGGAGGCTCAACAACTGGCGGCCATTCAGAAAGAGTGTGCGGAAGGCATTGCGATTACTCTGGTGGGTGAACGCATGACCGTCGCGATCCCTCCCAAAAGCTGACCGGGCATCAACCCGGCCGCCCGTTCATGGTTAGGCAATTGACTCGTCGCGATGGCCTAACCATGAACGTGATGTCTCACGCCGCATGACGGCCGGCGTCTAGAGCTGGGTCCCGGCATTCGGGCCGGAGCGCAGGGTATAAATACTGTCTATATGAATTAACACCGCGTACTTCGGCGGCTTCATTCCGTTTTTTTCCGCAAACGTCAACGCATCGTCAAACGGCTTGCCCGCCAGAAACAGTTCGGGCGTGCCAACGAAGCGGTAACCGTCCAGCGCCTCGCGATCGATGACCACAACGGCCATTTTCGAGCCGGCCTTGATGTTTTTCAGCGTTTGGCCTCCGGTATTTTCGTTGTAAATCAGCGTACGGTCATCATAGAGGCGCAAAGAGCGCTTGGGGCCGATATCGGGAACGCCGTTCGGGCTGCTGGTCGCCTGCACAGGCAGCTGTTTAGCCAGCATCTTCTTCATCTCGTCATTCAATTCATTCATTACAGATGGCCCTCAGATTGGTGTGTCACTTTTAATGCAAGGTAGCGGAAGCGTTGGCCGCCGGCGCGCAGACGCTGGTTTCCGGCAACCGGTGTTCGCGCAGCAAGTGCAGGGTTTCAATCCTGAAGCGCAGCAGGTGCCGTTCGGCGATCTGCTGCATCTGTTCGCACAGCGACGTATCGTCCAACAGTTGCTCGATAG
Organism: Serratia sp. TSA_130.1; assembly: GCF_052691795.1. Lineage (NCBI taxonomy): Bacteria > Pseudomonadati > Pseudomonadota > Gammaproteobacteria > Enterobacterales > Yersiniaceae > Serratia > Serratia sp. TSA_130.1. The sequence continues at coordinate 121,927 of NZ_JBQZFS010000001.1, read as the reverse complement.
CGACTCGGGCCTGATGAACATGCAGCTCGACGCCGCGCAGAGGCTTCTGCCGCAGGCGCAGATGGGTAATGTTGTTGAACGTGACGATCAGCGCGGCAAGGGCAGACTCGAAAATATTCAGCGCTTCAAATCTGGCGGTATAGTCCGCATTCAGCCAGGGCTTCTCGGCGATGATCGCCTGAGCCCCCTCCAGCGCCTGTTGATAGCGCGCCATCGCCTGGCGATCGTGCCGCTGATTAAACGCCATGTTGCCCTCGGCGATCAGCGCCTCCCAAGCGGTAAACAAAGGTAATGCGTGCAGCAGTTTCTCAGCCATGAAATGCCTTCCATTTTCAGCCTGTCTTCATCCGCCGCCTGACGCCTCTCGCCAGGGGCACTCGCGTCTTACCACTAATCAATAAATGATAATGATAATTAATTGCATTTGAGATCGCAAGCGAGACGCATGGCTGACTGTGCAAAGGGGGGGGAACGCGGTAGCAGGGGAAAAAGAGGAAGCAAAATGCGGCTGACGGGCAGCCGCATTGACGGGACACTTTAGTGCAGCATAAACCAGCCGGCGGGTAGCGTGGCCACCAGCAGCAGTAAGATGCTGCCTTTTTCCAGGCGATTCAGCAGATTGATATCCTGATGGCCGCGGCGGGCGTACATGAACACCAACAGGCCCGGCGCATACAGCAGCACCGACATCAGCAAGTGCATCAGCCCGGAAGCGTACAGCAGCCATAAACCATAGACGCAGGCGCCGGTGGCGGCGAAGATCAGGCGCTTGTCGCGGCGACGGTAAGCCACCTTGAACAGAAATGCGCCGACCAGGAAGTAAGGCACCAGGATCATTTCCGACGCGATGGTCAACAGCGAGTTGTAGTTGCTGCCGGTCAACCAGATCAGCACCAACGCCAGCTGCACCGCGATGTTGGTCAGCCACAGCGAAGACGATGGGGCGTGATGGCGGTTCTGTTTGCCGAACACGCGTGGAAATGCGCCGTGCTGTGCGGCCAGCAGGGGGACTTCCGCCGCCATGATGGTCCAGCTGAGGTAGGCGCCGCACACGGAAATGATAAGACCGGCGGCGATGATCACGTCTCCCCACGGGCCAATCAGTTCCACCATCAGCACTGCCATCGACGGGTTGCGCATGTCGGCCAGTTCGCTGCGCGGCACCACGCCCAGCGACAGCAAGGTGACCATCAGATACACCGCCAGCGCCGACAGTACCGCCAACATGGTCGCGCGGCCCACGTCCTTCTTATTGCGCGCGCGCGCGGAAACCACCACGGCGCCTTCCACGCCGATAAACACCCACAGGGTGATCAGCATGGTGTCCTTGACCTGTTCCCATACCGGTTTGCCGAGGGCGATCCCCTGGAAGTCCAGCGTGAACACGTCCATTTTAAAGGCGATCGCCGCCAGAACGGCGAACATCCCCAGCGGCAGCAGCTTGGCGAGAGTGGCCGCAAGATTGATGCTGGCGGCGGTTTGCACGCCGCGCAGCACCAGCGCGTGCACGATCCACAGCAGGGCGGATTCGGCGATCAGCGCCTGCCAGGTATTGCCGTCACCGAGAATAACGTTGCCGCCGCGATCGGTGAAAATGCTCAATGCCGCGAACACGATCACCAGATACGAGACGTTGGCGATTACGGCGCACAGCCAGTAACCCCAGGCAGAGCAGAAGCCCATCAGCTCGCCGAATCCCTCTTTGGCGTAGGTGAAGATGCCGCCGTCCAGATCCGGGCGCAGACGCGTAAGCAACAGCATGGCAAACGCCAAAAACAGAATGCCGATGCCGGTGATCCCCCAACCCAGCAGCAGCGCGGCGGGGCTGGCGACCTGCGCCATGTTTTGCGGCAGACTGAACACGCCGGCGCCCAGCATCGAGCTGAGCACCAAAGCGGTTAGCGCGGTAAGACCGAGTTTTTTTTCCAATGACGGATCCTGAACGCAGAATAAACAACTGGAAGGGAACTGCTTGGCGGCAACAATGTGTTAACAACCATTGCGCTAATAGACAATAGCCCTAAAAATTGGCGCAAATTCTACGGAGGGATGATTAGAGATGCAATGATTGAATATGCGGAATTTACAAAAAACTATTCAACGAGCGGCGAAAAGAGCGGCAATAAAAACGGGCAGCTCAAGGGCTGCCCGATGGTAAACCGAAAAGCGGGTTTTATTTGAACAGATCGGCGCTGACGGTCAGGTTGCCGCCGCTCTTGTTCTGCCACTGGCGAGTGACGTGGTAGTACTTGGCGCCTTTCTCGGCCGCGCGTTTCGCCACTTCGGTGGACACGTCGGTCATGCTGTTGAAGTGGCCGGTGAAGGTGACGGAATCGAATGGTACCATCTGCGCGGCGGTCACGTTGTTCACTTCCTGAATCTTGGTGCCGTTAGGCAGCGTGACGGTATAGCGTTGGCCGGTAGAGGACTGGGTTTCGAAGAAACGGCCCACTTCGCGGCTTGGTGAACCGGAAGACGCGACGCCAGGAATTTCGACTTTCGCGGCTGCGGCGCCGCCGGCGGCCAGCGCGGCGCGGCCGGCGTCAGAATCGGCCGGTATGGCGTCCGGGCTCTGCACGCGGCGTTTCGGCGCATCGGCCTTATAGATGTAGGCGGTGACGAACTGGTTGCCGCCGGAGTTGGCGTCAACCTGGCGCACGATGAAGAATGAGGCGGCGCCTTTTTTCTGCGCTTCTTTGGAGATGGCGTCGTTAATGTCCGGCTGGCTGCGGTAGAAACCGCTGACGCTCACGGTATCGTAAGGCTCCAGCAGGTAGGCTTCCTCTTTAGGCAGTTCATTCACGCCGTTAAATACGCGGTATTTTGGTGTTTTGCTCACTTCTGGCGCATCTTTATGATAAAGGTCTGCGGTGACGCGCCAGTTGCCGCCGTTGTTGCTGTTGTTGCTGTCCTGGATATAGAAGGAATCGGCACCCAGTTTGTCTGCACGGCGGGATACGGCGTCGACGGCTTCATTGATCGCATTGAAGCGGCCGGTAATCGTGATGCGATCAAACGGCTTCAGCGCCGCTGCTTTCTCAGGAGTTAACTCTTGCGCCGCATGAGCGGACAGCGCGGTGAGTGATAACAAGGCTGACGCGATGATCGTGGTCTTCAGCTTCATAAAAAATCCTTTCGCCTAGCGCATTAACGTTTATAACGTACTGAACTGTTTAAGTGTAATTCAGCCGTCGATTATTACATGTAATTCTGAAAACTGTCTCAGCATTTTATGTTATCCCGTGCGACAAATCCTTGACGGTGACGCGGGTCGCACGGATGGCGCCGCCGCCATAAGTTTCCATAATAAAGGCTTTGGTGTCATTAGTGTTAATTATTCACAAAATGATAACTTTTATGCTTATCCGCCCCGCATGGCGATAAATCGTTACGCCGGGCGCAAACCTCTAACCATGCAGAATGTGCTGTTCTGTATGCATTTTTTCACTGTAAATTGCGATTTGTCATATCGCGCCCGGCGTTTTTATGTAAAAACAGGGCTGAATGCGTAAGCAATTATGGATCATCGACCTTATTTTCAGTAGGTTATAGTTGGCGTCTGAAATCAGTGCGGGCAAGTTGACGCCTCGCTCGCCGATGGCGCCGTTCTATGGGCAGGAAAATAATAAACATCATCCAAGACAGGTGAGAAGGGAACATTATGCGTATTGGTGTACCAAGAGAGCGGTTGGCCAATGAAGCCCGGGTCGCAGCCACGCCGAAAACGGTGGAACAACTGCTGAAGCTGGGTTTTACCGTCGCGATTGAACGCGGGGCGGGCAAACTGGCCAGTTTTGACGACGTCGCCTACGAAGCCGCCGGCGCGGCGCTGGTCGACGAAAACGACGTGTGGCAGTCGGATCTGATCCTGAAAGTCAACGCGCCGCAAGACGACGAGATCGCCTTGATGCGCGAAGGCAGCACGCTGGTCAGCTTTATCTGGCCGGCGCAAAACCCCGAGCTGATGGCCAAGCTGGCGGCGCGCAACGTCACCGCGCTGGCGATGGACTCGGTGCCGCGCATCTCGCGCGCCCAGTCGATGGATGCGCTGAGCTCGATGGCCAACATCGCCGGCTACCGCGCCATCGTCGAGGCGGCGCATGAGTTCGGCCGCTTCTTCACCGGCCAGATCACCGCCGCCGGCAAAGTGCCGCCGGCCAAGGTGATGATCATCGGCGCCGGCGTGGCCGGCCTGGCGGCGATCGGCGCTGCGGGCAGCCTCGGCGCCATCGTGCGCGCCTTCGACACCCGCCCGGAAGTGAAAGAGCAGGTGCAGAGCATGGGCGCGGAATTCCTCGAGCTGGATTTTGAAGAGGAAGCGGGCAGCGGCGACGGTTACGCCAAAGTGATGTCCGAAGCCTTTATCAAGGCAGAGATGGCGCTGTTCGCCGCACAGGCGGCGGAGGTTGACATCATCGTCACCACCGCGCTGATCCCGGGTAAACCGGCGCCGAAGCTGATCACCAAAGAGATGGTGGCGTCGATGAAGCCGGGCAGCGTGATCGTCGATCTGGCGGCGCAAACTGGCGGCAACTGCGAACTGACCGTGGCCGACACCATTACCGTGACCGACAACGGCGTGAAAATCATCGGCTATACCGATCTGCCGAGCCGCTTGCCGACACAATCTTCGCAGCTGTACGGCACCAACCTGGTCAACCTGCTGAAGCTGCTGTCGAAAGAGAAGAACGGCGAGATCGATATCGATTTCGACGATACGGTGATCCGCGGCGTTACCGTGGTGCGCAGCGGTGAAATCACCTGGCCGGCGCCGCCGATCCAGGTTTCCGCCCAGCCGAAAGCGGCGCCCGCCGCCGCACCGGTCGCCAAACCTGAAGCCAAGCCGACCTCGCCGTGGCTGAAGTACGGCCTGATGGCTCTGGCGATCCTGCTGTTCGGCTGGCTGGCGGACGCAGCCCCGAAAGAGTTCCTGTCGCACTTTACCGTGTTCGCGCTGGCCTGCGTGGTCGGGTACTACGTGGTCTGGAACGTCAGCCATGCGCTGCATACCCCGTTGATGTCGGTCACCAACGCGATCTCAGGGATTATCGTGGTCGGTGCGCTGCTGCAAATTGGCCACGGCGGCTGGGTGAGTTTCCTCTCCTTTATCGCCGTGCTGATCGCCAGCATCAATATTTTCGGTGGGTTCACCGTCACTCAGCGCATGCTGAAGATGTTCCGCAAGAACTAAGGGGTAACAAATGTCTGGAGGATTGGTTACAGCTGCATACATTGTTGCCGCTATTTTGTTTATTTTCAGCCTGGCGGGCCTGTCGCGTCATGAAACGTCGAAGCAGGGCAACCTGTTCGGCGTCGCCGGCATGGCGATCGCGCTGATCGCGACCATTCTGGGGCCGGATTCCGGCAACGTCGGCTGGATCATCATCGCTATGATCATCGGCGGCTCGATCGGCGTCTATCTGGCGAAGAAGGTCGAGATGACCGAAATGCCGGAGCTGGTGGCGGTGCTGCACAGCTTCGTTGGCCTGGCCGCGGTGCTGGTCGGTTTCAACAGCTATCTGGATCACGGTGCGCCGATGGAACCGGTGATGGCGAATATCCATCTGACCGAAGTGTTCCTCGGCATCTTTATCGGTGCGGTGACCTTCACCGGGTCGATCGTCGCCTTCGGCAAACTGCGCGGCATCATTTCTTCCAAGCCGTTGATGCTGCCGAATCGCCACAAGCTGAACCTGGCGGCGCTGGTGATCTCGTTCCTGCTGCTGGTGGCGTTCGTGCGCACCGACAGCGTGGGCTGGCAGGTGGTGACGCTGCTGCTGATGACGGCGATCGCGCTGGCGTTCGGCTGGCATCTGGTCGCCTCGATCGGCGGCGCCGACATGCCGGTGGTGGTGTCGATGCTCAACTCCTACTCGGGGTGGGCGGCGGCCGCGGCGGGCTTCATGCTGAGCAACGATCTGCTGATCGTCACCGGCGCGCTGGTGGGCTCTTCGGGGGCGATCCTGTCTTACATCATGTGCAAGGCGATGAACCGCTCGTTTATCAGCGTGATCGCCGGCGGTTTCGGCAGCGACGGTTCATCCACCGGCGATGCCGAAGAGATGGGCGAATACCGTGAAACCACGGCGGAAGAGGTGGCCGAGCAGTTGAAAAACTCCACCTCGGTGATCATCACCCCGGGCTACGGCATGGCGGTGGCGCAGGCGCAGTATCCGGTGGCGGAAATCACCGAAAAACTGCGGGCGCGCGGCGTGAAGGTGCGCTTCGGCATTCACCCGGTCGCGGGGCGCTTGCCGGGCCACATGAACGTGCTGCTGGCAGAGGCGAAGGTGCCGTACGACGTGGTGCTGGAGATGGATGAAATCAACGACGATTTCCCGGATACCGACACCGTGCTGGTGATCGGCGCCAACGATACGGTGAACCCGGCGGCGCTGGAAGATCCGCGCAGCCCGATCGCCGGCATGCCGGTATTGGAAGTGTGGAAAGCGCAGAACGTGATCGCGTTCAAACGGTCGATGAACACCGGCTACGCCGGCGTGCAGAACCCGCTGTTCTTCAAGGAGAACACCCAAATGCTGTTTGGCGACGCCAAAGACAGCGTGGAAGCGATTTTGCGGGCGTTGCAGAAGTAAAATTGGGCAACCAAAGAAAAACGGGGCGCTTTTCAGCGGCCCGTTTCTTTATGCGCGAAGCTTAATCTTCGTCGTCGTGTTCATCGTCTTCATCCGCCTCGATCGGGCAGTTGAAGTTTTCCGGTTTAATCACCAGCAGGTCGCATTTCAGATGATCGATCACATGTTCCGCCGTGTTGCCGATAAAGGCGGCTGAAATGCCGGTGCGGCCCAGGGTGCCCAGCACCACCACGCCGGCCTGCAGGTGTTCGGCCAAATCGGGGATCACCTCTTCCGGCAGGCCTTTTTCCACGTGGGTGAACTCTTCCTTAATGCAGAATTTTTGCCGTAGCGCCTTCATGGCGATCAGATGCTGGCCGCGAATGGCGTCGTTGTAGACGCTCGGGTCGAAGTCGGGCAATTCGATGGCGATGTTGATCGGGGTAACGGGATAGGCGCCGACCAGGTGAACCTCGGTCTGGTTGACGTTTTGCGCCAGTTCGACGGTTTCTTGCACCAGTTTGATATTGAGCGGGTCGTGATAGGGTTCTTCGCTGGCCAGATTGACCGCCACCAGCGCCTTGCCGCCTTCCGGCCAGGGCTGGTCTTTCACCATCCACACCGGGCAAGGGCATTTGCGCAGCAGGTGCCAGTCGGTGGGGGTAAAGATCACCGACTCCAACCGGTCGTGTTGGTGTGCCATTTTCAGCAGCAGGTCATGTTGGCCGGAAAGCACTTCCTGAATGATGGCTTCGAAGGGGCGGTTATGCCAGACCACTTTGATTTCGATCGGCACGCCGTCGTTGAGATAGAAGCGGCACTGCTCGTTGATCCAGGCGGCGCGTTGGCTGATCACACCTTGCCGCATCGCCGTTCTTTCATCCGGGGAGAGCAGGGTCGTCATTTCGTAAGAGAAGTCATAGATGGGCAGGAAGGCCTTGATGCGCCCGCCGTTCCGTTTTACCAGGTACACGGCGCGGCGCAATGCCGGCTGATCGTCCTGATTGGGGTCAATAGCCACCAGAAGATTCTGATACTTCGCCATAGGGCCTCCTTACAGCTGAAATCAACAGTCTGTTAATTTACAGAGTAACCCAACATTGAAAAACAGAACAACAACAGAAGCGTGCCGGATCAACAATTTCGGGGAAATGGTGATCCGGCAGGAGAATCAGGCGTTGACGGTCACGTTGATACGCGGCGTACCGGCCAGCACCGACAGGGCGTCGGCGTTTTCGATGGTGATGTATTTGCCTTTCACGCTGAGGATTTCGCTTTTCTGGAAGCGGCCCAGCAGCCGGCTGATGGTTTCCACCGTCAGGCCGAGATAGTTGCCGATATCGCCGCGGGTCATGGTCAAACGGAACTCGCGCGGAGAGAAACCGCGCTCCGCAAAGCGGCGCGACAGGTTGTAAACGAACGCCGCCAGGCGCTCTTCGGCGTTTTTCTTCGACAACAGCAGGATCATGTCCTGGTCGCCTTTGATCTCGCCGCTCATCAACCGCATGATCTGCTGACGCAGGTTTGGCATTTTGCCGGACAGATCGTCGAGGGTCTCGAACGGAATTTCGCACACCATCGAGGTTTCCAGCGCCTGGGCGAAGCTTGGGTGCTTCAGGCCGCCGATGGCGTCAAAGCCCACCAGGTCACCCGCCAGGTGGAAGCCGGTGATCTGCTCGTCGCCTTGCTCGGTGATGGTGTAGCTCTTGATGGTCCCGGAACGGATCGCGTACAGCGATTTCAGCTCGTCGCCGGCCTTGAACAGGGTCTGGCCTTTCTGAATAGGCTTTTTCCTCTCGATAATGTTGTCGAGCTGATCCAGTTCGTGGGCATTAAGGGTGAAAGGAATGCACAGCTGGCTGATGCTGCAGTCCTGGCAATGGATCGCACAACCACCAGACTGGATACGACGAATCACGCGTTTTTCCGGGATCATAGATTACGCTCATTCAATAATTGATATGAGTCAATTTTAACATCTTTTGCCGCAGCTGATAAGGGTAGCATTAGTCTGAATAGGGGCATTGTGTGCGAATTTTACGCACACATGCCGCCGATTATTCTGTAGGGGACTGAAGTTATGAGTATTATTTGTGACTTATGCGTTTTATTCACACAAGTTATTCATAGGGCCCAGCGGCCTGCGAGCGTGGCGTTGAGCAATGGGCTTTATTAAGCGTCGCCAAACAATGGCGCCGGATAATCGCCTGGCGCGGCTACAGCAGGCTTTTAGGCAGGTAGCCTTCGTGCTGCAGCAGCCATTGTTTGCGCTGTACGCCGCCGGCATAGCCGGTCAGTGCGCCTTGCGAACCGATCACTCGGTGGCAGGGCACGACGATGCTGATCGGATTTGAACCGTTGGCCATGCCGACTGCGCGCGAGGCGGTCGGACGGCCGATGCGTTGCGCGAGCTGGCCGTAGGTCAGGATCTCGCCGCAGGGGATTTGGCGCAGCTGTTGCCAGACGGTGCGTTGGAACTCGGTGCCGGCGGTCATCACCGGCAACCGATCGATAATGCTCAGTTCACCGGCGAAATAGCGCTGCATGGCGTCGGTCAGCCCGCTGGGATCGCGCTGTTCGCGCAGGGTGAACCGATCGGCGCGGTAGTGGGTATTCAGCAGCTTCATCAGGCGCGCTTCGTGATCGGTCCAGTCAATCGCCCGCAGGCGCCCCTGTTCATCGGCAATCAGCACCAGTTCTCCCACCGGCGTGGCGGTACGATCAATCAAAAAAGTCTGCATCTGGATCACTCCTCGGTTTGGTAGGGCGATTATCGCATGAAACGCAAGGGAGCGATGGCGGATTTCGGACATGCTGATGGGCAACCGCAGGGTTGCCCGAATAGCCGGCTTACGGTAAGGCGGGGAGTTATTGTGCGATAAATTTATAAAATAAATTTATAAGTCATCAAGTCAAGTTGTGTCTTGTTTATTATTTCAGCAGGCAGTAACGCTTTGTGGTTACTTATAGCTGATGGTCACGCGTTTTAAATGGGGATCGTTATTCACCATCTCACTGCTGACGGCAGAAACTAATTCTTTTGGCATCGCTTTTAACGAAGAGGATATATACCCGTTCTGATATTCCGTCACTTTACCGAAGCAGCTGGAGATAAGCTTTTCATCCTGATGTTTGACGGTGCATGCAGGCGTGGTAATGGCGCCGGTGAAGCGGACGACGCCAGAGGCGACCTGGCTGCCGGAAAGCGGTTTTGCTTGCAGAGCGAAGGGCAGAATGACCAATGCGCTTAATACGGCTAAGTAATGGTTCATACGCTGTTCCTTTCAGAGTAAAAACACTGCCAATTAAAAAACAAGCGCGCTTGTTTTCATCAAATAAGCTATTTCGCTTGGCGAAATAAAAACGAATGGGCAAAAATCCTACTGCCTGCATTCAATGGATTTGATAATAGAGAGGTAGGATGAGTAAAACCATGATTTGGATCATAGTGAAGACCGGTTAATGGTTTCAGGCGCGGGCGGGATAACAGGCTGTGATCGTTCTCTCAGGAAAGCGGAAAATGGCGGGATGTTTTCGCCCCCGTGGTGCAGCCACTGAAACCGGGGGCGGGCGTGGGGTTACAGCATGCCGCTGCTGCCGCAGATGCGGATCTTTTCCGCCACCACTTCTTTCATCGCCAGCTTGCCGGGGACGATGTATTTGCGCGGATCGTTGGCATCCGGGTGCTGTGAAAAGTAGCTTTTCACCGCATCGGCGAAGGCGATTTTCAATTCGGTGGCGACGTTGACCTTGCAAACGCCGAGCGAGATCGCGCGCTTGACCATCGCTTCCGGAATGCCGGAGGCGCCATGCAGCACCAACGGCACGTCCACCTGTTCGCGGATCAGCGCCAGGCGTTCGAAGTCCAGCTTCGGTTCGCCGTGATACAGGCCGTGGGCGGAACCGATCGCCACCGCCAGCGAATCGATGCCGGTGGCGGCGACAAACTCGCGTGCCGCCACCGGGTCGGTATAGAAGCTGTCCGCCGTATCGACGATCAGATCGTCCTCTTGCCCGCCCAGGCGGCCCAGCTCCGCCTCCACGCTGGCGCCGTAGCGATGGCACAGGGCCACTGCGGCGGCCACCTTGGCGATATTCTGCTCGAACGGCAAATGGGAGCCGTCGATCATGACCGAGCGGATGCCGCTTTTCACCTTGTGCTCGATGTCATCGAGCTCTTCGTGATGATCCAGATGCAGCGCCAGCGGCAGATCGTAGCGGTGCGCGGCCGCCTGACAGATACCGATCAGGTAGTCGGTGCCGGCATAGCTGAAGGTGCCGGGCGTGCCGGCCATGATCACCGGCGAGCGCAGTTCGGCGGCGGTCTCCGCCACCACCTGCACGGTTTCCAGATTGTGAACGTTAAACGCCGGAACGGCGTAACCCTGGCGCTGCGCCTTGAGCAGCATGTCTCGGTTGGCTATCAGATACATGGGATCTCCTTACTGCACGGGGGAAGGAAAACGGTAAATCGTCACGCCTTTCACCACCCGGTTAACCTCGCCGGTCGGGCAAGGGTTGTCTGGGGTCAGCCCCAGCGCCAGCGAACTCTCGAAGGCCAGCATTTGGGTGAACAGCAGATACGGGAACAGCAGCCAGATATCGTCTGCCGCATCGTGCATATGCAGCAGGGTATCGGCGAGGGGTTGGCGCCCGCCGGTCAATCCGACCAGCTGCATCGCCTGCCCATCGCGCTGCAGTTCGTTCCACAGATCGCGGTCATACTGGCGGGCGTAGTCGTCGCGCGAGAACATCAACACCACCAGCGTCTGGCCGTCGACCATGAATTTCGGACCATGACGCAGGCCGAGCGGCGAGTCGTAGCGCGTCACGATGCGCCCGGCGGTCAGCTCCAGCATCTTGAGCGAGGCCTCTTCGGCGAGGCCGGTAAAGCAGCTGCCGCCAAGGGTGATGTAGCGGCGGAAACCGCCGGCGGCCAGCGCCTTCACCTGCGGCGGCAACGTTTCTCGCAGAGCGCGGCAGCGCTGCACCATGGCGTGCAGCGGCGCCTGGGCGGCCTCGAGCGACAGGGGGCCGAGCAGCAGCGCGGCGCTCAGCATCATGCAGCTGAAGCTGGAGGTCATGGCGAAGCTTTGATCGTTAGAACCTTGCGGCATCACCAGCGAACAGACATTGTCGCGCCGATGCGCATACTGCGCCAGCTTGCTGTCCGGGTTGCACACCAGCATCAGGTGGTAGCTTTCCGGCAGCAGTTGGTCGGCCAGCTCCACCGTCGCCACGCTCTCCGGGCTGTTGCCTGAGCGGGCGAAGGAGACCAGCAGCGTCGGCCGCTCAGGGTCGAGATACTGCAGCGGGTTGGCGACGATATCGGTGGTGCCGTAGGCCACCACGTCGCGGCCGGTGCGTTCGCGCAGCCAGGGGGCCAGGGCGCGGCCGGCGAACGCCGAGCTGCCGGCGCCGCACAGCACGATCTGCAGGCGCGGATTGGCCAGCAGCGGCGCCAGAAACGGCTGCCATTGCGCCTGTTTATCCTGCAGCTGCCGGTGCAGCGCCGCCCACAGATCCGGCTGTTGCCAAATTTCTGCGGCGGTGTGCCAGGCGTTGCGCTGCTTCAGCCAATTCGCCTCGTAAGAGAAATACGCGTTCATGATGACAGCTCCTTAAAAAGCCTCGGTTAACGGTCGGCGATAATCACGTCGATCCCTAAAGGGTGTAGCGCCTGCAGACAGTGTTCCGGAATGCGGCTGTCGGTGACCAGGCGGTGGATCTGGCCGATGTCGCGATCGTGCAAAAACTTGTGCGGCCGAATTTGCTGGCGTCGGCGAGGGTGTGTTTGACGTCGCGATTGATGTGGATGGTGACGCTGGAGACCGAAAGCAGCTGGCTGAGCGGTTCCACGCGCGACGCGCCTTCGCGGCACAGCGGGTCGATAATTAATTCCCGGCGTTTTGCGGTAGTGATCATTAACGCAGACTCCTGATTTACCTGTAGCCGTGCCCGACCGCGGCTTAATAAGCCGCAGCGATACCGACCGGAGCGCTTTCAGTTGTTCGTGGCGAATTACAGCAAACGAAACACTGAAATGCAATCGATTAATTTTAAAATATCTATATCTATCAGTTGGTTATATTTGATTTTGCTTTCGTTTGAGCGCCAACCGAAAGCAGCGTCAACGCAAAGTGAAAACGGCAAATTCGTTATTTTTCAGTCGACAATTCCCGGCATTTAATTATTCAGTCCGTCGAGGCCGAAAGCCGCAGCGATAATTCGGCAGCCGCCGGGCTTTCACTGTTTTTTTATGCCGGCGCGTGTAATAGCGCCGCATTGCAGCGGGTGAGGGTGAACGACAGCGGCCATGCGTTTCCCTCCGGCGATCCGTTCGTGGCCCATCCCGGCGAGGATCTGCAGCCGATAGCGCCTGCGTGAGGCGGTGAACCGCCGCATTGAAGCGTTGCTGGCGCCGATGTGAGGGGAAGTGGGGGCGAAAATGCGTCTTTCGCTCCCAAATCGCCATTACTTTGCTATACCTGATAGTCGATGGATTCATTTTATTGTCATGTGACTGACATGTCAGAGTCATGGCTCTGGCTTAAGTTTGCAGCGACTACGTCAGGAGATAACGCGATGTTCAGCCTGGATTCTCTGTTGCAAGATGCATTTCCACACCGCAATACCCCTGCCTGGCAGCGCAGCCTGCTAAGAACCCTTCTCTTCGAAAAAGAATTCAAACAGTTCGCCGCCGACTATCCCCACCTGAAAGGGCTCGATCTGATCGAGCAGGTGGTGGACTACTTTAACCTCAGCTGCGAGCTGGTGGACGGCGATCTGGAAAACATCCCCAGCCAGGGGCCGGTGGTGCTCGTGGCCAATCACCCGATCGGCTCGCTCGACGGACTGGTGCTGTTGCGCGCCGTCGCGGCGGTGCGTCCGGATGTGAAAGTGGTGGCCAGCCAACTGCTGACTTACATCGAACCGCTGCGCAACCTGTTCGTGCCGGTGGATAACGTCGCTTATAAAACCAGCCGCAAACAGATAGAAGGCATGCAGCAGCAGCTGGACAATCAGGGCGCGCTGATCCTGTTCCCGGCCGGCGAAGTGTCGCGCATGAGCCCGAAAGGCATCCGCGACGGCCACTGGCATACCGGTTTTCTGCGTCTGGCCGCCAAGGCGCGCGCGCCGATCGTGCCGATTCATATCAGCGCGCGCAACAGCAACCTGTTCTACTTTACCTCGCTGGTCTATCGTCCGCTGTCGACGCTGCTGCTGGTGCGTGAAATGTTCCAGCAGCGGGGCGGGCGCATCAGGATCCGCATCGGCGGCCGCGTGCCGTTCGCCAACTGGCACGATGGCCACACCAGCGCCAAGGATCTGGCGGAGCGCTTTCGCCGCCACGTGTATCGCCTGGGCCAGGGCAAACCGGGGCTGTTCGCCAGCGAATCGCCGATCGCGTTGCCGGAAGAGCGTCTGGAGCTGAAAAAGGCGCTGGCGAACTGCGAAAGACTGGGGGTGACACCGGACGGCAAAACCATCTATCTCTATCGCCGTCACGATGAAGCGCGCACGCCGATCCTGCGCGAGCTGGGGCGCCTGCGCGAGATCGCTTTCCGCGCGGTGGGGGAAGGATCCGGCCGCCGCCGCGATCTGGACAGCTACGACGACGATTATTATCACCTGGTGCTGTGGGATGAAGAGGAGCTGGAGATCGTCGGCGCCTATCGTTTTATCCCCACCGCCGAACAAATCGCGCGTAAGGGCCTGGAGAGCATCTACAGCAACAGCCTGTTCCACTATGACCGCGATATGGAACCGATCCTGGCGCAGGGCATCGAACTGGGGCGCAGCTTCATTCAGCCGGCCTATTGGGGCAAGCGCGGGCTGGATTATTTGTGGCTGGGCATCGGCGCCTATCTGTCGAAATACCCGCAGTATCGCTATCTGTTCGGCCCGGTATCCATTTCCGGCGGCATGCCGCTGGCGGCGCGGGATCTGTTGATCGCCTTCTATCGACTCTATTTCTCGCCGGACCACGCCTTCGCGCAGTCGCGTCGTCCTTATCCGGCGTCGTTGCCGCAGGTGCTGGCGCAGTTTGCCGGGGATAACTACCAGGAAGATCTGGTGCGGCTGAAGAGCCTGCTCAGCAACATCGGCTGCTCGATCCCGACGCTGTACAAACAGTACACCGAGCTGTGCGAACCGGGCGGGGTGCAGTTTATCGACTTTGGCACCGATCCGGCCTTCAACAACTGCATCGACGGCCTGGTGCTGGTGGATACCTCGCGGCTCAAGCCGTCGCGTTATCAACGTTATATTGCGGTGCATCAGCCGCAGGAAGCCGAGACGGCATGATCGGCGTCTGACTCATGCCTTTTTGATCTAAGTACGACCTTGGGGCCGGCGACGGGATAGCGCTACGATAAACGTTTTGCTTTCCACCGCCGGAGCCTTTCATGCCTCATTCGTTTATCCCGCCGTTATTGTCCGCCGATGAACCGCCCGCCGCCGCCGTTGAAACCCCGCGCGGCAAAGCGCCATTTTTGCTGCTGTGCGATCACGCCGGCAAGGCGATACCGCAATCCCTCGGGGATCTCGGCTTACCGCCGGGGGAGATCGAGCGCCACATCGGCTGGGATATCGGCGCGCTGGGCGTATCGCGCCATCTGAGCCGCCAACTGGACGCCACGCTGATTCATCAGCGTTACTCACGGTTGGTGATCGACTGCAACCGGGCGCCCGGCATCGCCAGCTCGATCCCGCATTTGTCTGAACTGACGCCGATCCCCGGCAATATCGGCATCGACGCCGAACACGCGCTGGCGCGTGAGCGCGAGGTATTTTTGCCGTATCACCACGCCATCGACGAGCATCTGGGGCAACGCCAACTGCGCGAACTGCCGACGGCGGTGATCGCCATGCACAGCTTCACGCCGGTGTTCAAGGGGCAATCGCGCCCCTGGCAGGTGGGGCTGCTGTTTAACCGCTACCCGGAATTTGCGCTGCTGTTGGCTGAACTGCTGCGTGAAGAGGGGGATCTGCAGGTGGGTATTAACGAACCTTATGCGATGACGGACGCCACCGATTACACGTTGCCGGTGCACGCGGAGCGCCGCGGTTTGCCTTACGTCGGCATCGAAATTCGCCAGGATTTGGTCGCTGACGAACGCGGGCAACAGGCATGGGCGAAACGTTTCGCGCGCCTGCTGCCGCAGGCCTGGCAACGCTGGCAAATTTGACTTTAGGAATATTCCCAGAGATGATAACCGTAAGGAATACGTAAGACGTCATTAGAAAAAAAGTCAGGAGACACGTGTGGAGCACAGCGATAACGGACTGTTTATCAAACGGGAGCGTTTTGAAGTTCTGGCGATTCTGCGAGAAATTTGCAAACAACGCACGCCGCTGCGCGTAGAAAATCAGCAGCACCGGTTTCAAAGTCTGTTATTGAGCGTCGGGCCGGACAATATCGTGTTTAGCGGTGAGGAAGCCTCGAGCGCCATCGACGGCGCTTGCACCATCGTGATTGAAAGCAACGACGCCAAAATCGAGTTTTCCGTCCCCCAGGCGGAGCTGACCGAACATCAGGGCGTACAGGCCTGTTCGACCCGGCTGCCGCAGGAGCTGGTCTATATCCAGCGTCGCCGTCAATTCCGCATCACTACGCCGCACTGGCGCCAATTCTTTTGTACCGGCGAATACCCGGACGGCACGCCGTACGAGCTGCGGATCCACGATCTCTCAGCCGGCGGCGTCGGTTTACGCTTCGACGGCCCGCTGCCGGATTTCTTCCAGCCAGGCTTGCAGTTCAAGAAAGCGGAGCTGGATCTGGGCAGCTACGGCAGCTTCAAGGTCAACATGGAGCTGGTGGTGGTCAACGACGATCAGGAAACCGACGATAACGACCAGGTGGTGCACTTCTCGCGCCTGTCATGCCGCTTTCTTAAGCTCGGATTGGCGATGGAGCGCAAAATTCAGAGCGCGGTGTTCGCCTTCGAGCTGGATTTCAACAAAAAGAAAAAACGCTGATATTTATCAGGGGCGGCACGCTGCCCCTGACTCTCCACAGGCCTTACGGTTTTAACGCCCGCAGGCTGCCGATCTCTTCCCAACCGAAATGCGCCGCTTCGGCCAGCACGTCGCACACTTCGTCCCCGGCGGCGACCACGGCTGCGTCAAGCGCAGCACCGTGCAGCAGATGGCTGACCAGCAATGCGGTGAACAGATCGCCGGTGCCTTTGACCGCCGATTTGACCTTCGGATGAGTAAAGCACTGCGTTTCCTGCCGGGTGACCAGCATCAATCCCACTTCGTCTTCGTGTTGCGCTACGCCCGGTGCGCTGGTGACCAACACCCATTCGGTGGTGTCGTTCAACAGCGCCTGCGCGGCGTGTTGCGTCTGCTCGCGGTTGCTCAGTTGCCGGCCGCACAGCTGCTCCAGTTCGAAACCGTTCGGCGTCAGGCCGTTGGCCAGCCGCAGGAACGGCGAGCGATAGCAGTTGACGATGCGTTCATCCACGTAGATCCCTTCACCGTAATCGCCCATCACCGGATCGATATAGATGTTTATCTGCGGATTGAGCGAGCGCACCCGCTGCAGCCAGTTGGCCAGAATATGGCACTGCATCACGTCGCCCAGGTAGCCGACGATCACCGCCCGTGCGCGCTTCATGACGCCGCGGGCGATCAGGTCGTCGAGAAAACCGCCGAACCAATCGCCGGAGATGACACCGCCGTGCGGTTTGCCGTAATAGGGCGGGCAGCCGAACAGCACGCTGGGCACCTGCAGCGCCTCCAGTCCCTTTTTCAGCAGAGCGCGGTAGGCGATGCCGTTGCCGACGCTGCCGTAGACCACCTGAGATTGAATGCTGATCACGTCGATAGACGGTGACCGCAAAGGTGAAGCCTGTTGCATGAGTTACTTCCTTGGTTCGTTGTTATCCAGCCAGCGCGCGAACACCTGCCGCGCGCGCTGTTCCAGCTGCGCGCCGTGGCGCGCGGCCTGGTCGCGCAGGGTCTGGGGCGCGATGCCGACCAGTTCCAGCTCGCAGGCATGGCCAATCAGCCAGCGTTCGATATCGCGATAATCCGCCTCCAAATGGAACTGCAGGCCGAGCGCGAACCCCTGATAGTCGAAGGCCTGATGCGGGCATACCGCCGTGCCGGCCAGGCAGCGGGCGCCGTCCGGGATCATGAACATATCCCCGTGCCAGTGCAGTACCGGCGTGTCGGCCAGCGGCGCCAGCACCGACTCCTCTTCCGCCGGCGGCGTGGTCAGCGGGGCGAAGCCTATCTCTTTCACGCCGAGCGAAATAACCTCAGCGCCCAGCGCCTGGGCGATCACTTGCGCGCCGAGGCAAACCCCGAGGGTCGGCCGCCGCTGCGCCAGGCGCTGTTTGACCAGCGCGAATTCATGGTCGAGAAAATCATATCGCTGCTCGCCGGAAAAGTGCTGAGCGGCGCTGATCGGCCCGCCGAGCACCACCAACAGATCGGTCTCTTCATTATTGATAGCACGAATATCATCGCGGCCGGCATCGTAATAATCGATCTGATAGCCGCGCAGTGACAGCAGGGAACCGAGGATGCCCAGGTTTTCAAAGTTGACGTGCCGAATGGCGACGGCTTTTTTCATTGTTTAACCTCGCTAGCGTGAGTGAAGGGGATCAGCGCCAGCGACTCGCCCAGCACCGTGATGCCCTGCGCGCCGCTCTGGTAGACGATGCGGCGTTCGCTGACCTGGCTGAGCTGCACCTGATAACCCTGTGCGGCCGGGAACAGCGCGCAGGCCTGCTCCAGCTGCTCGGCTGCCCACGGGGTGAACAGCTGCAGGCGGGCAAAGGCTTTTCCTGCATACTGAATGTCGAGCACGTAATGTTTATCCATGGAACCCCTTACTTTTGGCCGCAGAAGCTGCTAATCTTATTTGAACTAGTACAAAAGGATTTATGTATGACTTCATTGTATGCAAAAGGCGGCGGCGCTGTCCAGATTGCCGAGCAGATCGCCGCACGCATCAAAAACGGCGCGCTGCGGCC
Organism: Serratia sp. TSA_130.1; assembly: GCF_052691795.1. Lineage (NCBI taxonomy): Bacteria > Pseudomonadati > Pseudomonadota > Gammaproteobacteria > Enterobacterales > Yersiniaceae > Serratia > Serratia sp. TSA_130.1. The sequence goes on along the minus strand of NZ_JBQZFS010000001.1, from coordinate 103,362 downwards.
GGGCGAACTGTTGCCGCCGGTACGCCAGCTGGCGGCGGAGCTGGAGGTCAATCCGAATACCGTGGCTAGTGCATACGCCAGATTGCGCGATGCCGGCCTGGTGGCGACGCGCGGGCGGGCGGGTACGGTGGTGCTGGAGCGGCCGCTGGCGGCGGTGAGTGCGGCCTATGCGCCGCGCCAGGTGCCGGCGGGGATGTGCGATCTGGCCAGCGGCAACCTGGATGCCGCTTTGCTGCCGGCGCTGAGGCTTGGCGCGGCGGAGGTGTTCCCTCAGCAAAACGGCTATGACATCAGCGGCGACCTGCCGGTATTGACCGGTCTCGGGCGTGAGTGGCTCGGGCGCCAGGGCGTGGCCCTGGGGGAACCGGCGGTGTTTTCCGGCGCGTTGGACGCGATGGAAAAGGCGCTGCGCTGCCATGCCCAGCCTGGGGCGGCGGTGTGGGTGGAAGATCCCTGCTGGCCGCCGCTATTGACGCTGCTGCGTCACCTGCGCCTGCGGCCGCTGCCGCTGGCGGTGGATGAACAGGGCTGTCGGCTGCCGGAGAGCGGCGCGGCCGACGCGGTGATCCTGACGCCGCGCGCCCATAATCCGACCGGCGCTTCGCTTTCAGCGCAACGTGCGCAGCAGTGGCGAGGTTTTCTGCGCGGCCATCCGCAGTGTCTGGCGATCGTCGACGATTTCTGGGGGCCGCTGTCGCAGCAGCCGCTGCATCTGCCGTTCGACGGCGATCGCGGCCTGTACGTGCTGTCGCTCAGCAAGTTTCTCAGCCCGGATCTGCGCATCGCGTTGGCCTGCGGCAGCCCGACCTTGCTGCAGGCGATGCGCGCCGATCAGTACATCAGCGAACGCTGGGTCAGCCATATCTTGCAGCAGATCGCCGCCAGACTGTGGGAACAAGCCTTGCAGGAAGGGCAATTGCAGCGGGCGCAACAGGCGTATCAGGCCAGACGGGACGAGCTGGTCCAGCGGCTCAATGCGTTGAATCACACGGCGCTGGCGGTAGGTGAAGGGCTGCATCTGTGGGTGCCGGTGCGTTCGGAAACCGCCGCCGCGCAGCTGATGGCGCAGCGGGGATGGCTGGTGCAGGGCGGTGAACCTTTCCGCCTGAAGGGCGGTCCGGCGCTCCGCGTCAGCCTGGCGAACGTCACGCCGTCGCAGTTGGCGCCGCTGGCGCAGGATCTGTCCGAAGCCATGCGGGCGGCGGCGGCGATCAACTAAGCCGGCGTCAAACTCTCCTCCGCCAGTAACTGCAGCGAGGCTAACCGGGCGGCCGGTTCGGCGATCGGCGTGTCGATGATGAACTCTTCCACGCCGTACTGTTGCTGCAGCTGCGCCAGTTGCTGATGCACCTGCTGCGCGGTGCCGAGCAGAATATGGCTTTCCCGCGGCTCGATGCGGTAGTCGGTGGCGCCGGCCTGCTGCACGAAACTCTCCGCCTGCGCCAGGCTGCCGACGGTCACACTCTGCTCACCGGCAATGTGCACGCGGTATTGCCGAATGTCGGCCGCCAATGCCGCGGCCTGTTCCTCGCTGGGGGCCACGATCGCCGCCACCGCCAGCAGCGCCTTGCGGCCGCCGCTGTGTGCGGCGTAGTGCTCCAGCGCGTCGCGGATATCCTGCGGATTGCCGTTCAAATGCGCGGCGAACACGAAGGCCCAGCCGGACTCGGCCGCCAGCGTCGCGCTTTCTTTACTGGCGCCGAGCAGAAAACGCTGCGCGCCCTGCGGCGGCAGCGGTGTGGCGCTCAGGCCGGGCTCGGCGTCGTCGTTCAGATAGGCGGTCAACTGCGACAGCTGCTGAGGAAAGTCCGGCTTGCGTTGCCGATCGTGGGCCGCCTGCAGCGCCTGGGTTGCGAGCGGCAGCCCGCCGGGCGCTTTGCCCACCCCGAGATCGACGCGTCCCGGCGCCAGCGCCGCCAGCAGGTTGAAGTTTTCGGCCACCTTGTAGGCGCTGTAGTGCTGCAGCATCACGCCGCCGGAGCCGATGCGAATGCGCGTCGTCTGGCCGAGCAGGTAGCCGATCAGCACTTCCGGCGACGGGCAGGCGAGCTGCGGCGTGTTGTGGTGCTCCGCCAGCCAGAAACGCCGATACCCCCAGCGTTCCGCCCGTTGCGCCAGCTGCAGCGTGCGCGCCAGCGCCTGCGCGGCGCTTTCCCCGTCGGCGATCGGACTTTTTTCCAATATGCTCAAGGCATAAGCCATTTTTCCCGCTCCTTTCATCATCAGATATGCCTGACAAATACCATGCGGGCGGCGCGCGGCTTAATACTGATTGGCGATAGGATATTCCATTGATCCAAAACGGATTTGGATATGCGCAGAACGGTAAAGCGCCGCGATTTTACCGCTCCAGCCAGGCCTTCAGACGAATGGCGTCACGGTAGTGGCCGTAGCGCGGCTGCGCGCCAAGCAAGATCATCACCACCGGCTGCCCTTTGATGGTGGTGCGCATCACCAGGCAGTGACCGGCCTCGTCGGTAAAGCCGGTTTTCTGCAGCTGGATCTTCCAGGCCGGGTTGTTGATCAGACCGTTGGAACTGCGATAGACCAGCTGGCCGCGGCCAGGACGCACGATCTGCTGCTTGTCGGTGCTGAAGCGGCGAATCAATGGATAGCGATAGGCGTGATTGGCCATTTTCAGCAGATCGCTGGCGGTGGCTACGTTGCGCGGCGTTAGCCCGGTCGGATCGTAGAAACGGGCGCGTTTCATGCCGATGGCGCGCGCTTTCTGATTCATTTTCGCCACGAAGGCCTTGCGCCCGCCGGGATAACTGCGGCTCAGCGCCGCGGCGGCGCGGTTTTCCGAAGACATCAGGGCGATGTGCAGCATGTCGCGGCGGCTGAGCACCGAGCCGATGGTCAGCCGCGAATGGGTTTTTTTCAGCAGATCGCGATCGGCGGCGGTGACTTTGAGTTGACTGCCCATGGGGCGTTTGCTGTCCAGGGCGACCATGGCGGTCATCAGCTTGGACAGAGACGCGATCGGCAGCACGCGGTTCGGTTGCTTCTGATAGAGCGTTTTTCCGGTACGCTGATTGACGACCAGCACCGATTTGGCATTCAACACCAATGGCGGCGCGGCGGCATGGGCGGGTGCCAAAACGAACAGCAGGCTGAACAGGGCGGCGGCGCCGAAGCGCCGGACGGACAGACGGAGAACAGGGAGAAATAAAAGCATAGCGACGGCAATAGTGACCCTAAGTGATTAAAAAATATCAAAAGAGTCTGCCCGGCAAATGTGAAGGAAATAGGGTGATAATCGCTCAAACTGTTACAGCAATCCCTTTTGCCGCAGCGTGAAGCGGGTGGCTTCGTTCAGATCGTAGTCCGCCAGGCGTTCGCGCGGCACCCAGGCGTAGTCGTCGAATTCATCGTTGATCGTCACGTCGCGGTTGGCGGCGTGGCAGTCGAAAATCAAGTAAATCATGTAGATTTGTTCCCGGCTGCCGTCGGCGTAGGTTTTGATGCGCACGTCGTCGCGGAAGGTCCAGGGCGTGATGCTGTCGAGGATCAGTGCGGGGCCCAGCTCTTCGCGCACTTCGCGCCGCAGCGCTTGCTCTATCCGCTCACCCGGCTCGACGCCGCCGCCGGACAGCGCCCACTGGCCGGGAAATACGCCCTTGTGCGCGGCCATTTTGCACAGCAGGAAGGCGTTATCGTTTTCAATCAGCGGGCAGACAATGATGCGTTGGCGCATGGAGGACTCCTGTCAGAAAGCAAAGCCGCAGGATAGCAGATTTGGCGGCGCAGGGCGGGAAGGTCGATCGCATTCTGTGCGGCGGCGGGAAATCCGGTCGGCATTTGTCATGGGGTTGCCTCCGGCTTTGTTTTCTTCAACGGGAAATCAATCGCAGGTGTTATTAAGTATCAATTCGAATAATTTCGCGTCAGGATAAAGCAGGGATTTTAACCTATCATGGAGTTGATAACGTATGCCTAATGGAATAAAACCGCTGTGCCTGATGACTCTGCTGCTGCTGTCGGCCTGCCACAGCGCGCCGGTCAGCCAGCCCCCTCAAGACGCCACGGCGACAGCCCCTATCGATGCCACCAAATCGTTGTTCCCGCTGGGGAACTATTCGCAGTCTGTCGATAAATGGTTGCCGCCTGGTCCGCAGCAGCGGATGCCTGTGATGGATGCCGCCACGCAGCAACGTCATTTTTCCGCCCTCAAATCTCACTATTTTGGCATGGGGCCGAACGATGAATCCCCCTGGAATCCGCATTACATCGCTGCCGTCCTGAACCGCGAAGCGGAAAGCCACCGTGATGCCGCAATGGATAAATACCTTGGCCGTGGAAGTGTCTCCTGGGGGGAAAACTTCAGGACTCACACCGACCGCTGGAAACAGCAAGTCAGAGATAACGCGTCTACGGACATTAGCCAGGTTTATCATTCTTCGGCCCGAGGCATTGCGGTCAGGGAGACGCTGGTCAGGATCCTGCCGACGGACGATCCGGCTTATGACGACCCTCGCCTGGCTGGACAAGGTTATCCCTTTGATAATCTGCAGGATTCGTCTATCCGCCCCGGCACTCCGGTATACGTTATTACGCAAAGCCGCGATAAACGCTGGAAATACGTCATGTCGCCTACGGTGATCGGTTGGGTGCATAGCGAAGACATCGCGGCGGCGGATCAGCGGTTTGTCTCAGAATGGCTGGCGCTGGCGGGGAAAAATCTGGGGGCATTCATTAAACAGCCGGTTTCGGTGCAAACGGGCGGCCAGTTTTATTTTACGGCGCGCCACGGCACGATTCTGCCATTTTACCGTCACCGACAGGGCCTTTTTGTGGTCGCCGTGCCGGTACGCCGAGAGGATGGCCGCGCACAGATGCGCCGGGTCGTTGTCAAGAAGGGGGAATTTGCCGCCATGCCGTGGAAAATGACGCCCGAACATCTTGCCGTACTGATGCGGTCAATGAGCGGCAGGCCTTATGGCTGGGGGAACTATAACTTCAATAATGACTGCTCCGCCGAACTGCGCAGTCTGTTGATGCCTTTTGGCCTCTTTCTTCCCAGAAATTCCGCCGCGCAGATACAGGCGGCCACCCGGGTGGTTGATCTTGCTCAAGCGAACACCAGTGAACGGTTGCGCTATCTCAAAGATCACGGCAAACCCTTCACCACGCTGGTTTACATTCCGGGCCATATCATGCTGTATATCGGCAATGCGCTCATTGACGGCCAGGTCGTGCCGATGACGTACCAGAATATCTGGGGGCTGCGCCCGGCAGATTCAAAGCGCCGCAGCATTATCGGCGGCGCAGTCTTTTTCCCGCTGCTGGCGACCTATCCTGAAGATGCGAGCCTGATGTCGCTGGCGGGCAAGGCGCAGTTTAAACTGGGATTTATTGAATAGCCCTTTCTTTAGCTGATAAAGCGACCGCGAATGCGGCCGCTCTTTGTGCGGTGACAAATCGAACGGCGCTAATTGCCTAGCCGGCGCTGGATAATTTTATCGTGCTCATCCGTCAGGTTAGCGTAATTCCAAATAAATAATCCGCCAAGGTTAAAGTCCAAAACCTGATCGATAAAGTAATTTAAATTCCAGTCGGTCAATCCTTTGGTCGTCAGGGCCAGAATGCATTTTTTATTTTCGGCCCCGTTCGCCAACGATTGTTTTAATGCCGGGATCACATTAGCGAGAATATCGTCATTGCTCCACATCGCTGCCGCATAACAGTAATGGATAAAGCGGTCGCATTGGTCTGATTGAATGATTTTTCTGACTTTCTCGTTGAGCTTGTTGCCATTTTCCGTATTGGGGTGGTTGTAAGAATAACCGGCAATAAAACCAAAGCTGGTCTCTTTCCCGGCCTCTTTTAGCCGTTTCATGGCTTCGATGACCCGTTCGGTGTTCATATTGCATTCGTCATCAAAATCGACGCCATCCCAGCCCCGATCGACCGTGGCCGCGACGATCCTCAACACTTCATCCTCATTGGCCGGCTTTTGCTGCGGGGAGCATCCGCCGCCGCCGTAAACCCATAGCGTCTTTCCGTTAAAGCCGGGAAGCGTATCGGGTTTGTTTTGTTTTTCCGGACTCCATCCTGGCTGGGCTGAGCTGCCTGTGGTTAATCCATCAAGGTTGGTTACCATGCCGTACATCATGACATCGAACGCTTTATGCGGTTGGCCAGCCAGAGACTGGCTCCATCCGCCCGTAATAAACTTGTTCATTGTCGTTGTCTCCTTATTGAGCGTGTTCCTTAAATGAATGTGTCTTGCATGATGGAGGGTATCAGCCGCTATATTCATTTAGCCATTGTGCGGTTGCTGAACGGGCAAGGGATGAAAACTTTTTAAAATGAAATGACGTTTTTATGACGGAAATATTAATGAGCAAGAGCGTTGAAAATCATTAACGCCGAGCGATAAAGATTGTTATAACAGCGTGGACGATCTGGGCTAACGGCAATAGGCAGGATAAGGCGTTATGGTGCAAAGGGCAGCGGAAAAGATGCACAAGCTGGATTTTGATGATGAAGTGACCGGGCTGATCTACGGCCATGCGTTTCGCTCCGGCGAGCCGCCGGCGCGCCTGAACTCGCAGCAGGTTTGCCTGGCTTACCAAACGTTGTCGCCCGGCGACGGTTTTATCTGGCTGCACCTCAATCTCAACCACGCGGCGGCGGAGAAGTGGCTGAAAAACCATTTCGCCATTTCCGATTTTTTCTTTCACGAAATTCGCCACGGTTCCCACACTACGCGCATCGAGCGGCAGGGCGACGATCTGTTCGCCGTGCTCAACGACGTGATCTTCCACCCTGAAGACAACAACCCGGAAACGGCGACGCTGTGGCTGTATTGCCGCCGTGGGCTGGTGGTGACCGTGCGTCATAAACCGGTGCGATTGATCGAGCGGTTGCTGGGCCGCCTGACGGCGCTGCAGCTGGCGTCGTCCACCGAACTGCTGGCGCACCTGCTGGAAGAGCAGGAGGATGTGCTGGAGCAGGTGGTGCGGCAGGCCAACCAGTATGTCGATACCATCGAGGATCGTCTGCTGACGAGCCGCGTTAAACGCAACCGCGCCGAGCTGGGGCGCATGCGCCGCATGCTATTGCGCTTTCAGCGCCTGTTGGCGCCGGAGCCGGCCGCGCTGTTTCGCCTGTTGAACCGGCCGCCGAGCTGGCTGAGCCGTGAGGTGGTGCAGGATCTGCGGCAGTTTACCGAAGAGTTCACCGTGGTGTTGAACGATCTCGCCAGCCTGACCGAACGCATTCGGCTGCTGCAGGAAGAGCTGGGCGCCAAACTGATGGAGCAGAATAACCGCACGCTTTACACCCTGACGGTGATCACCGTGCTGGCGTTGCCTATCAACATCGTCGCCGGTTTTTTCGGCATGAACGTCGGAGGGATACCGCTGGCCAGCAATCACCACGGTTTTATCCTGCTGGTGTTGCTGGTCGGCAGTTTTACGCTGATCGCCGGTTATCTGGCGTTCAGGCGCAGGGACGAGTCGTAATTACAGGCGGGCGCGGTACTCTTCTTCCAGCCGGGCATGGGTGCTCCAGAACGGCTGCGGAGCCCGATCGTGCAGGCGATCCAGCAGAATATCCAGATGGGTATGCCAGCCGCCGGCGACGCTGAGCATCTCGTCGCGGTTAGCCAGGCGCCGGTGGGTGACCGTTAGCAGCACCGCGTTTCCCTGTTCCGTCAACTCGAAGGTCACTTCGGAAGGGCGCCCCTGCTCCTGTTCGGCCCAGGTAAAGCTCAGCAGGCGCGGCGGGAACAGGCAGGTGATGTGGCCGCGGTTGCTGACGCAGCCGCCGTGCTGTTTGTACTTGGCCGGCGGTTGCTCGTGCTCGCCCGCCAGATCGGAGTTGCGAAACTCCAGCTCCAGCGGCGCGCCGTTTTCCAACTTCATGGCGCCGGCCGCCAGCCAGGTGGCGCGCTTGTCGGATTCGGTCAGGTAAGCCCACACCCGCTCGATGGGGCCGGGCAGCAACCGCTGGATGCGCAGCGTACCGGGTTCGATAATCATGCCGTAATCATTCATGGTTCACTCCTTGGGAGGAAGCTGTTCGGGCTGCAGCAGCGCCTGTTCGAGCGCATCCAGCCGTTCAGTCCAGAAATGTTCATAGGTTTGCAGCCAGTGCATGGCCTGCGCCATAGGCTCGGGTTCGAGCCGGCAGATATGGTTTCTTCCTTGCACGGTGCGTTGCACCAGGCCCGCATGTTCCAGTGCTTTCACGTGCTTGGAGGCGCCGGCGAACGACATCTGCAACGGCGCGGCCAGTTCGCCGATGCTGCGTTCACCGCCGGCCAGCGCGCGTAACATCGAGCGGCGGGTCGGATCGGCCAGCGCATGAAAAATGGCGTCCAGCTGTGAGGAAGATAATTCAACCATATGGTTGAATATAGATCAGGCAGGCTAATATTCAACCGTTTTGTTGAATATTTTTTGCCCCGGCGCCAAACCGGGGCGAGGATCAGGCGTCGGCGTGCGCCAGCAGGGCGTTGAGCAACACATCGGCGCCGGCGGCGGCCCAGGCGGGGGTGATATCTTCCCGCTCGTTGTGGCTGATGCCGTCCACGCAGGGAATGAAGATCATGGCGGTCGGGGCGACGCGATTAAGGTAACAGGCGTCGTGGCCGGCGCCGGAAATCATGTCGCGATGGCGATAGCCCAACGCCTGTGCGGCGTGACGCACGCTGCCAATACACCCCGGATCGAAGGCGACCGGGGGATACTGGAAGATGCGCTCGGCCCGGGCGGCCAGGCCGCCGCCGTTGACCTCGTTTACCGCCGCCAGTAGGCGCTGCTCCATCTGCGCCAGAATAGCCTCCTGCGGATGGCGGAATTCGACGCTGAAAAAGACGCGCCCCGGCACCACGTTACGCGAATTGGGGGTGATTTGCGCCATGCCCACCGTGGCGCGCGCGTCGGGCGCGAAATCCCAACCGATGCGGTTGACCGCCGTGACCAGCGCCGCAAAGCCAAGCAGGGCGTCGCGGCGCCGATCCATCGGCGTGGTGCCGGCATGGGCGCTGAAGCCGACGACCTCCAGTTCATACCAGCGCTGCCCTTGTGCGGCGGTGACTACGCCGATGTCGAGATGCTCCGCTTCCAGAATCGGCCCCTGTTCGATGTGCAACTCGAAGGCGGCATGGATCGGCGTACCGCCCACCGGATACTCGCCGGCGTAGCCGATGCGCTCCAGCGCGTCGCCGAGGCTGACGCCGTGCTCGTCGCGGCGCGTCAGGCCGTATTCCAGGTCGAATACCCCGGCGAACACGCCCGAGGCGATCATCGCCGGCGCGAAGCGCGCGCCTTCTTCGTTGGTCCAGTTGATCACTTCAATCGGGCGTTCGGTGACGATCTGCCGATCGTTAAGGGTACGAATAACCTCTAATCCGGCCAGCACGCCGTAGATGCCGTCGAAACGGCCGCCGCGGGGCTGCGAATCACCGTGCGAGCCGGTGACGACCGGCGCCAGCTCGGGGCGAGCGCCTTCACGCCGCAGGAACATGTTGCCCATTTTGTCGACGCGTACGGTGCAACCCGCCTCCAGCGCCCAGGCGCGCAGCTGATCGCGCGCTTGCCGATCTTCTTCACTCAGCGCCAGCCGGGTGACGCCGTTATTGGCGATGGCGCCGAACTGCGCCATCGTCTGCAGGCTTTGCCACAGGCGCTCGCCGTTGACTCGATACGTCATTGATCTTCTCCCGGCGTTTTAGCGGTGTAGCGGAAATCGCAGCAGGGGGCGCCGGACATGATGGTCTGGCTGCGCTGCAGGTCGACGTCAGGGGCATAGCCAACGATAAACTGACTGTCGCGAGCGCAGGAGAGCAGGTGACCGATCTCCCCCAGCCCCATCTCGTGATACATCTCGGCGTAGCGGCAGCGGGTGACGTTATAGTCGAAGTGCTGCGCGTCCTGATTGATCACCTCGACGCGCAGCGCATCGTCTTTTTCCCACAGGTACTGCAAGGCGGCGAAGCTGCGCAGATCCGCGCCGTTCGGTTCCTGGGCGGCGAACTGTTTGCCCGCCTCGATGGCGGCATTCTCGATGGCTTCGCCGATTACCGCCTGAGCGCGCGCCTTGCCGATTTCACGCACCAGAATCTGGTAGATCGGCTTGATGATCTCCGCCTCGATCTTTCTGCGGGCCAAAATGCCCAATTCGTTTTTTGCACAGCTCATCGCCTTGCTCCTCTTGATTTATTGTGACTTGGCGCCGCCCAACACGGTTTGCGGCTGCCATTTGCCGTCAACCACCCGGTACAGGGTGAAGCTCGGCTGTTGCAGGTTGCCTTGCGCATCGAAGGCGATGTCGCCGGTGACGCCCTGGTAATGTATGGCGCGCAGTTTCGGCAGATAATCGGCCGGATTGGCCGAATCGGCTTGCTCAATGGCGGCGATCAGCACCCGGGTGGCGTCGTAGGCGAAGGGCGCATGCAGTTCGATGTGGGTGTGATAACGATCGCGGTAGGCTTGTTCAAACGCCTTGCCGCCCGGCATCTGTTCCAGCGGTAGCCCCGGCTCCAGCGCGACGACGCCTTCGCCTTCCCGCTGCGCCAGCGTCAGGAAGGTTTGGCTGACGAAGCCGCCGGCGCCCATCAGCTGCGCGTTCATGCCCAGCTGTTTCAGTTTGCGCGCCAGCGGCGCCGCCTGCGAATCCACGCCGCCGAAGAAGATCAGATCGGCGTTTTTACTGCGGACGGTGGTCAGTACGGCGCTGAAATCAACGGTCTTGTCATCCACATACTCACGGGTGACCGGCTGCACGCCCTGGGCCTGCAGCGATTTGATAAACTCGTCCGCCAGCCCCTGGCCGAAAGCGGTGCGATCGTCTATCACTGCGATGCGCTTGGCTTTCAGCGTCTTCACCGCATATTGCCCGGCGTAGTTGCCGCCGTCGTCGTCGTGGCCCATCACGCGAAAGCTGGTGTCAAAACCTTGCTGCGTGTAGCCGTGACCGGTCGCCACTGGCGCCACCTGAGCGATGCCGGCGTCGTGATAGATGCGCGCCGCCGGGATGCTGGTGCCGGTGTTCCAGTGGCCGACCACGCCGGCGACGCCTTCGTCGACCAAACGCTGCGCCACGGCCACGGCGGTGCGCGGGTCGGACTGATCGTCCTCGGACACCAGCTTGAAGGTGACCGGTTTGCCGTTCAGCGTCGGTTTCTGTGCGTTAGCGTCGGCGATCGCCAGCCGTGCGCCGTTTTCGAGATCTTTGCCGATGCGCGCGGAAGGGCCCGTCAGCGGCCCGGCAAGACCGATCAACACGGTGTCGTCCGCCAGCGCCGGGAGGCTCAGGATCATTGTCATGGCGGCCAGCGCCAACGGCTTGATGCGAATGTTCTGCTGCATGTCATACTCCTGGTGCGGTTAAAGGTAACAACGGTTATTCACCCAAATAGACCCGTTTGATTTTTTCATCGTCCAGCATGTCGGCGGAGCGGCCGCTGTGGCTCAGGCTGCCGCTGTCCAATACGTAGGCGCGATCGGTGGACGCCAGCGCCAGGCGGGCGTTCTGCTCGACCAACAGCAGCGTGACGCTGTCACGGGCTAACTGCTTGATGACCGAGAAAATGGCCTCCACCACAATCGGCGCCAGCCCCATCGACGGTTCGTCCAATATCAGCAGCCGCGGGCGGCTGAGCAGCGCGCGGCCCATCGCCACCATCTGTTGTTCACCGCCGGAAAGCAGCCCGGCCGGTTGATGCAGGCGCTCGCTCAGCCGTGGGAAGGTGGCGCACACGCGTTCAAAATCTTGCCGCACCGCCGATGCGTCACGCCGCGCATAGGCACCCAGCTGCAGGTTTTCTCGCACCGTCAGGCGGGTGAAAATGCCGCGTCCCTCCGGCACCATCACCAGCCCTTGTTGCAGCAAGCGGTGCGGCGGCATGCCGCGAATCGAACGGCCGTCGAACAGGATGTCGCCCTCAAACGGCTGCAGGCCGGTCAGCGCCCGCAGGCTCGAGGTTTTGCCCGCGCCATTGGCGCCGATCAGCGTCACCTGTTCGCCGGCGCTCACCGTGAAATCGATGCCTTTGACCGCATGAATGCCGCCATAAGACACTTTGAGTCGTTTAACGCTCAGCAGGGCTTCAGACATGCGCGCCGCCTCCCAGATAGGCTTGAATGACCGCCGGTTCGCGCCGCACCTGAGCCGGTTCGCCTTCGGCGATCGCTTTGCCGTAATCCAGCACCGTCAGCCGATCGCACAGACCCATCACCAGCTTGACGTCGTGTTCGATCAGCAGCAGCGTTTTGCCGCTGTCGCGGATGCGCAGCAGCAGTTCGCGCAGCGCCACTTTTTCTCCGGCGTTCATGCCGGCCGCCGGTTCGTCCAGCGCCAGCAACCGGGGCTCGGTCGCCAGCGCGCGGGCGATCTCCAGCCGCCGCTGATGGCCGTAGGCGAGATCGCCGGCGCGGTAATGGGCGAATTGGCTGATGCCGACGTACTCCAGCAGCGCATGAGATTTATCGCGCACCGCCTGTTCCTCCTCCCTGGCGCGACGGTGCCGGGCGATCGCCGCCCACAGGCCGTTGCGGGTGCGCACGTGGCAGCCGACCATCACGTTTTCCAGCACGCTCATTTCATTGAACAACCGCAGGTTTTGGAAGGTGCGGGCAATGCCGGCCTGCGCCACTTTGTCGATCGCCTGGGGCTTATAGCGCTGGCCCGCCAGGCGGAACTCGCCCGCGTCGGCGCGATACAGGCCGGTGATCAGGTTGAAGCAGGTGGTCTTACCGGCGCCGTTCGGCCCAATCAGGCCGTAGATTTCCCCCTGGCGGATGCTCATGCTGACGTCATCCACCGCCGTCAGGCCGCCGAAGCGTTTGCTGATATGGTGTAAAGCGAGCAGCGGCGTCATGCGGCGTTCCCCCGTGCGTGGCGGGCCGGCCACAGGCCCGCCGGGCGATACAGCATCACCAGGATCAGCGCCAGGCCGTAAAACAGTTGGCGGATGATTTCCGGGTCGATCAGCACCTGGCCGAACAGCGCCTGCTGCAGCGGCCCCATGCTGCTGCGCAGCAGCTCCGGCAGGGCGGCCAGCAGCAGCGCGCCCAGGATCACGCCGGGGATGTGCCCCATGCCGCCGAGCACCACCATCGCCAGTACGGCGATCGATTCCTGCAGGGTGAACGATTCCGGCGACACGAAGCCCTGAAACGCGGCGAACAGCGCGCCGGCCACGCCGCCGAAGGTGGCGCCGATGGCGAAGGCCAGCAGCTTGAAGTTGCGGGTGTTGATGCCCATCGCCCGCGCGGCGTCCTCGTCTTCGCGGATCGCCGTCCACGCGCGGCCGATGCGCGAGTTCTGCAGCCGCAGGCTGATAAACAGGATCGCCAGCAGCAGGGCGGCGAACAGGTAGTAATACAGGTACAGGCCGGAAAAACGCACGCCGAACCACTCATGCATGCCGGAAAACTTCAGGCCGAACAGGCTGACCGGATCGATGCCGGAAATGCCTTTGGGGCCGTTGGTGAGGTTGACCGGGCGGTCGAGATTGCGCATCAGAATGCGCACGATTTCGCCGAAACCGAGCGTGACGATCGCCAGATAATCGCCGCGCAGCCGCAGCGTCGGCGCGCCGAGCAGGATGCCGCACGCCGCCGCCAGCAGCGCCGCCAGCGGGATCAGACCCAGCATCGACAGGTGCAGCCCGTCGGGGAACCACTGCAGCAGCAGCGGGAATTGCTGTGTCAGATGCGGTGACGACAGCAGCGCGGCCAAATAGGCGCCGACGGCGTAAAAGGCGATAAAGCCCATGTCCAGCAACCCGGTCATGCCCACCACGATGTTCAGCCCGAGCGCCAGCATCAGGTACAGCAGGGCGAAATCGACGACCCGCACCCAGTAGTTGCCCCCGGCGGCGCCCGCCACCCAGGGCGCCAGCAGCAGCGCGAGAATGAACAGCGTCAGCCCCAGCCTGGCGCGGCGCGGCGTGGCCAGAGGAACGGGAGGAGTCAAAACGGTCATGGTGATGTCCTTATGCGCGCGTGGCGATGCGTTCGCCCAAGAGCCCGGAGGGGCGGAAGACCAGCACGGCGATCAGCACCAGAAACGCGAACACGTCCTGGTAGTTGCTGCCGAACACGCCGCCGGTCAGCTCGCCGAGATAGCCGGTGCCCAGCGATTCGAACAGGCCCAGCAGCAATCCGCCGAGCATCGCGCCGCGCAGGTTGCCGATGCCGCCAAGCACGGCAGCGGTAAACGCCTTGATGCCCGGCAGAAAGCCCATCGAGAAACCGGCGTTGCCGTAGTTGCTGGCCATCATGATGCCGGCCACCGCCGCCAGCGCGCCGCCGAGCGCGAAGGTCAGAACGATGATGCGGTCAGGACTGATGCCCATCAGGCCGGCGACCTGCGGGTTTTCCGCCGTGGCGCGCATGGCGCGGCCGAAACGGCTGTGTTCGACCAGCAGCCATAAGCCGGCCATGACCGCGACGGCCACCGCCAGCGTGACGATCGCCGTGCCGGTGATCACCGCCGGCGCATGCCCGCCGCTGCCTGCGGTCAGGGCGATGGGGGTCATTGGCAGCAGCTGCGGAAACATCAGGGGATTGCGTGACCAGATCAGCATCGCCAGGGTTTGCAGCAGCAGCGAGACGCCGATACCGCTGATCAGCGGGGCCAGGCGCGGTGCATTGCGCAACCGGCGGTAGGCGAGATGCTCGATCGCCATCGAGGTGATGGCGCAGACCGCCATGGCGAACAGGGCCGCCAGCAGCAGCGTGGCGTACGGTGGTAACGCGGGAAAGTGGTGTTGCAACAGGCTTATCGCCGACAACGCGCTCAGCGCACCGACCATCAGCACGTCGCCGTGCGCGAAATTGATGATGCGCAGGATGCCGTACACCATGGTGTAACCGAGCGCGATCAGCGCATAGATGCTGCCGAGCATCAAACCGTTGACGGTTTGCTGTACCAGCGTATCCATAGAGAGAGTCCGGAGATAATGAGTCAGGAGGGTCACAGTAGAGAATTTAAAAAAATTGTAAAATACGGAAAAATACTTTCTTATACAAAAAACGAGTGATTTTAATGCGTTGATTTTTATGTATATTGAATCCATTCCTTCAGTGTTGATTTCCCAAAAACAGTCAATATATGAAAAAAACAGAACAGTACGATGAGCCATTGCCGATGCTGCAGAACGATCCGCCGCTGCGCGCCGTGCGGGCGTTCGAAGCCATCGCGCGCCTGGGGGGCATCAGCGCGGCGGCTAACGAGCTGATGATTTCGCCTTCGGCGGTCAGTCATCAACTCAAAACGTTGGAGGCATTTTTGCAGATGCCGTTGACCGAACGGCAGGGGCGTAACCTGGTGCTGCGCAGCGAGGGGCGGGAGTATTACCGTTCGATTCGCTCGGCGTTCAACGTGCTGCGCCAGGCGACCGAACACGTGCGCGAGCAATCCGCGTCGCGGCAGGTGACCATCAGCCTGATCCCGCTGTTCGGCATGGGTTGGTTCATTCCGCGGCTGCGCGGTTTCCTGCGCGAAAATCCGGATATCGACATCAATGTGGTCTACGCCAACCACCGCAATTACCTGAGCGACGCCGCCGACCTGTCGATCCGCTTTGGGGTCGGGCAGTGGACCGGCTATCGCAGCGAGAAGCTGATGTCCGGCAAAATGGTGCCGGTGTGCAGCCGGGCATTCAGTAAACTGCATGGTTTGCTCGATACGCCGGAGCAGCTGGCGACGCTGCCGCTGCTGCACGACGAGGAGCGCAATACCTGGATGCAATGGTTTCAGCAGGCCGGCGTCAAGCGTCCGCTGCGCAGTATCGGCCCGATGTTTGAGGACGGATTGTTGACGTTGGCGGCGGTGCAGGCGGGGTTAGGGTGCGCGTTGATGCGTGAACCGTTAATCGCCCAGTACCTTGAAAGCGGTGAGTTGATCAAAATGTTCGATCTGTCGATCGACGACGGCCGCGATTATTACCTGTGCGCTCGACTGGATAGCGAGCTGTCGCAGGAAGGCGAAAATCTGCGGCAGTGGCTGCGCCGCGAAGCCGATGAGAGCCGGCTCGCGTAACGCCGGGCGGAAACAGGGGGGAGCCGGACGTTCATTTCACTTTCCCACGACGCACGCCACGCCAACAGGAAAGTAATAGGCCCTCCGGGGTGGGCGTTTTTAAACCGTTGCTCACCGGCGATGATTGCTGAAGCTTCAACGCGCGATGCTGTCACTGGCGAAGATGACGGCTATGCTTAACTTGCCGATCACGTGGCGCGACGGCCACAAAGTGACAATAATTCCCACTCTCAGCGCAACGTCAAGGAGCGAGCAGATGTCTGTCGGCAATGATACGGAAACCGTGAATAAGACGGGGCTGGCGCCGCTGGCGTTGGGCGCATTGGGCGTGGTGTTCGGCGATATCGGCACCAGCCCGCTGTACACCCTGAAAACCGTGCTGTTTCTCTCCGGCGACGCGCCTTCAGCGCCGGTGATCCTTGGCCTGCTGTCGCTGATATTCTGGACGCTGGTGATCGTCACTTCTCTCAAATACGCCATGTTCGCCATGCGCATCGGCAACCGCGGCGAGGGCGGCATCATGGCGCTGATGTCGCTGCTGGTCAGCAAGCGAAAATCCCGGCCGCTGGTGTTGTTCGCCGGCCTGTTCGGCGCCGCGCTCATTTACGGCGACGGCGCCATCACGCCGGCCATTTCGGTGCTCTCGGCCCTCGAAGGGCTGAACATCGTGCTGCCGGCGTCGCAGCCCTATATTCTGCCGGCGGCGGTGGTGATTTTGCTCAGTCTGTTCGCCATTCAGCCGCTGGGTACCGCGCGCATCGGCCGCGTGTTCGGGCCGATCATGGCGCTGTGGTTCCTGTCGATCGCTGCGTTGGGCGTGTGGGGTATCATCCAGCATCCGGCGGTTTTGCTGGCGCTGAACCCGCTCTACGGCATTCACTTCCTGTTCTCCAACGGACTGACCAGCTTCCTGGTGCTGGGCGGCGTGTTTTTGTGCGTCACCGGCGCCGAAGCGCTGTATGCCGACATGGGGCATTTCGGCAAACGGCCGATTTGGCTGGCCTGGTTCGGCATCGTTTTTCCCAGCCTGTTGCTTAACTACGCCGGTCAGGCCGCGCTGATCCTGAGCGGCGCCGATGTCACGCAGAACATCTTCTTCCGTTTATGCCCGCCGGCGATGCTGATCCCGCTGGTGATCCTGGCCACGCTGGCGACGATCATCGCCAGCCAGGCGATCATCAGCGGTGCGTTTTCCATG
Source organism: Serratia sp. TSA_130.1 (assembly GCF_052691795.1). Taxonomy (NCBI): domain Bacteria; kingdom Pseudomonadati; phylum Pseudomonadota; class Gammaproteobacteria; order Enterobacterales; family Yersiniaceae; genus Serratia; species Serratia sp. TSA_130.1. The sequence continues at coordinate 86,162 of NZ_JBQZFS010000001.1, read as the reverse complement.
ACCCGGCAGGCGATCCAACTGGGGTGGCTGCCGCGGCTGCGGGTCAAACAAACCACCGAGGAAAGTTACGGGCAGATCTACATTGGCGCCATCAACTGGCTGCTGATGGTGGTGACGCTGTTCCTGACCGTGTTCTTTAAATCGTCGGACAATCTGGCCGCCGCCTACGGCATCGCCGTCTCGTTGACCATGATCATGACCACCGGCCTGCTGTTCGTCGCCATGCGCGAGGTGTGGCGCTGGGGGCCGATCGCCAGCCTGTTGGCGGCGGGCGGTTTCTTCGTGGTCGATTTGAGCTTCCTGACGGCCAACATGACTAAAGTGCTGCAGGGCGGTTATATCCCGCTGCTGTTGGCCGCCGCGGTCTATACCGTGATGCTGGTCTGGCATCGCGGGGTGCTGGCGGCCGCGCGCACCCTCGGTGAAACGACAGTGCCGGTAGAGGATTTCCTGGAGAAAATCCGCCGTGAATCCGTGCCGCGCGTGCCGGGCACCGCAGTATTCCTGACTCGCAGCCTGCAGGGGACGCCGCCGGTGATGAAATGGCAGGTCAAGCGTAACGGTTCGCTGCACGCCAACGTGCTGGCGCTCACCATTGCCATCGTCAATGAGCCGCGGGTCTCGAATGCTGAACGGTTGGTGATGCGCGAGCTGTCGCCGGGCTTTTGGTGCGGCGTGGCCAGCTATGGCTTTATGGAGCGGCCTAACATCCCGCAGCTGTTGCAGCACGTCGAGGCGCAGAAATCCGGTCTGAACTTCGACGAGGCGACCTACTATCTCGGGCACGAGACCGTGGTGCGCCGCGAAGCGAACGACCGGTTGCCATCCTGGCAGCGCAACCTGTTCGCGCTGATGGTGCGCAACGGCATGCACGTCACGGATTATTACTACCTGCCCAGCGATCAGGTGGTGGAGATTAGCCGCCGCGTGCCGGTATAGGGCGCGAAAAAGGCATCGCCGCAATTGCGGCTTGCATCACACAACGCGGTTTGCATTTCATTCCTGGCCGCCATAACCTGACAAGAAACGGATTGTTACTGACGCGATCAGGCAAAACCTAACTTCTCTCCCGGCATCGAACATGGCCGGATGGGCGGTTAGGTTTTTTTTTTGCAAAAAGGAGAAGGGAATGAAACTTGTCGTCGCTAATGATTACCAGGAAATGAGTGAGCTGGCCGCCAGCCTGTTGTTGAGTTACATGCTGCGCCCGCAGCGCGTCAATCTGGCTATCACCGCCGGCTCGACGCCTAAACGGATGTATGAGTTGTTGGCTCCGCGCGTCAAGGGCCACGCGGAATTCGCCAACGCGCATTACTATAATTTCGATGAAATTCCTTACGCCGGCCGATCGGGCTATGGCGTCACCATGGAGAATCTGCACCGTATGTTCTTTGGCCCGGCGGCGATCCCCGAGCGGCAACTGCACGTCTTGAATTCGGACAACTACCTGCAGCACGATCGGCGTATCGCCGAAGATGGCGGGCTGGATGCGATCGTGATGGGCGTCGGGGCGGACGGGCATTTCTGCGGCAATCTGCCGGGCACCACCGCCTTCGAAGACCGCACCTGTCGGGTGCCGGTTTCCGCCAGGCCGGATATGGCGGACATTTTGCTCAAAGAGGTGGGCGGCCGCACTGAATGGCTGCCCGATCATTACGTCACCCTGGGGCCTGCAAGCGTGATGGCCGCCAAAAAGCTGGTGCTGCTCGTCAACGGTTCGCACAAAGCGGACATTTTGCGGCGCATTGTCAGCGGGCCGGTGGAGAGCGGGGTGCCCGCCAGCATTTTGATGCTGCATCCGGGCCTGTTGATTATCGCCGATCGGGAGGCCGCGGCGCTGCTGCCTTAAGCGTTCATCCGGCGCGTCTCGCCTCAGAACCAACGGTCATAACCTGCAACCAAAGCGTCTTTCCCTGCGGCGCAGAATCAGGCTAGAGTGCGTTTTTTCATGCACCTGGGGGATTCCGATGCTGTTCGATTTAAACCAGCAGGCGGCCGAACTGCCTGAGGCCTGGCGCTCTGCCGTGCTGGGCCGCGTCGGTGCGGCCAATATCAAAGTGCTGCGCATGGATGCGCGCAGCATTGCGGATGAAGTGCATGATTACAGCGAAGGGTTGCTGGTGATCAGCGGCCACCTGCGGCTGCAGGTGGCGGGGGAAGAAGTGGTGGTGCGGGCCGGTCAGCTGTATCAGGCCGCGGCCGGCGTGCCGCACCGCGTGTTGCCGGGCAGCGAAGGCACGCTGGTGATTGTCGATTTGCCGGAGGATTAAGTGCCGTCGTTGGGCTGAGGCTGTGCCAGAAATCTGACAACGCCCTGGAGAAAGCGTTGTCTGCCGGCGTTATCTCTATCGAGATGGACAAAATGTGTCGCTTCAGGAATGACCAGCTTTTCGGCTGAAGGGGCATCTTTCATGATGGCGTCAACATCCTCGGGCCGGCTCCAGAAATCCCGCCCCGAGCGAACAACCAATACGGGAACGGTTGTTAAGGCTGTTGCGGACCACTGTTTTCTGCCCATCGCCAGTTCAAAGCTGTCAGCCATTGCACCGGTCGGTGCGCGGAAGCTGTGTGGCGTTCTGCGCTGCGAGGTATTGTCCGATGCCAGTGCGGCATCACCGTAAGCGCGTTTAACTGTTTCATCACGCCACTGTGTTTTATCCGCCACGGGAATGCTGTTATCCCAGGCGACAAACAGACTGTCTCGCGTGTTGAGGCTCCAGCCGCCAAATTTGGCGGCGTTGAAGTGCCCGGGATTTTGAGGATCGTCCAGCGGCGATCCCTGGCCCAGCAGCGGGTGGTGGGCGGTTCCGCCATAAAGCGTGTTATAGAGCACCAGCCGTTCCACATTCTGTGGATATTGGGTTGCATAAGCGCCCGCCCAGTGCCCTCCCGTCGCCCATCCCAGGATATTAATGCGGGGCGCTCGACTCCATGCCTGAATAGCCTGCACGGCGCGATCGATATCGGTTATGGCGTCCGCAGTGCGGATCAACGGCGCTGACTGGTTAGGAGGGCTGTCCATCGCGGCCGGCCGGCTGGATAACCCATATCCCCGCAGATCGAGGATATATACCCGAAAACCGGCTAACGCCAGATCTGCAGCCAAAGAGCCGCCCTTGACGGGCAAATCAAAAGAGGCCAGGCCGGGAACCCGTGCGCCATGAATCAGCAGTACAGGTTTGCCCTCAGATTTCAGGCTGACTTCCCTGACGTGCAGTTGCTCTCCGCCCGCAAGCAAAATGTATCTGTCTGTTCGATTTACCGGTGTGGGGATTTCATTTTCTTTTGATGCAGCCAGCGTTGACGACGCTGACATGATAAGGAGGGCTAGCAACGTATTTAGGTTTCGATAAGTCAGTGACAACGATCTGAGTATGTTCATTGTTATTTCTGCTCCACGAATATATACAGGAAGCATCTTCATGTGCTCCCCTTGACGTGTCTAATACTATTGTGGCGCTTTCTTAATATATTTTAGGTATCACGACATGCTTACTCTGCGTCAGCTCCGCCAATTTCTTGTGGTCGCGGAAACAATGAATGTCCGGAAAGCGGCCGAGCGTTTGCATATGGCTCAACCCCCGCTGACAAAAGCGATCCGTCAAATGGAAGAGGTTTTGGGCACCCGGCTTTTTGAGCGAACCAATCGAATAACGGCATTGACTCCCGCAGGGGCAGTGTTGCAGAAGGAAGCGGTTACGACGCTCATGCAGATGGAACGGTCGATGTTACTGACACGACGCGCTGGCCAGGGAATGACGGGGGCTTTGCGCATCGGTTTTGTCGCTTCCGCCGTCAGACATCTGCTTCCCGAAATGGTCGCCCGTTTTCACTTTTCCTGTCCGCAGGTTGTTCTTGAATTGAAAGAAATGACGACGGCGCGACAGGTTGCGAGCCTTTTGGAAGACACGATTGATATTGGCATTGCGGTTTTACCTGTTCCTGAATACGCCATACCGAAACTGTCTTGCCATCCATTTTTTAGCTGCCCGCTGATTGCCGTTTTGCCGAGTAAACATCCTGCCGGAACAAGCGGCGTTCTTTCGCTTTCTGCCTTGGCCACGGAGCCGTGGGTATTGTTTCCTGGGCAAGAAGGGCCAGGTCTCTATCGCGCTATCATTGAGGCCTGCGAAAAGGCAGGATTTGCTCCTGAGGTTGTTCAGCGAGCCGTGCAGATGGAAACGATAGTCGGCCTTGTTGCTTCGGGATTAGGAGTCAGTCTGGTCCCTGAATTCATGCAAAAAAGCGGCTGGGCAAACGTTTCTTTTTGTCGGCTTAGTGGAGAACAGATCCCGTATCAGGTTGCTCTGATTCACAAGGCGGAAAATATCAATCCCCACGTCGCGGATTTTGTCAAAAACGCAGTTCCTCCACAGCCATAGGTAAAACGCGCCTGAGTTTGAACCGCATTCAAGAATCGATTAGGCGCGGTCGCCCAAGGCCGTCAGCGCCACGTTTACCGCCGCCAATAACCGCGCCTCGGTGACGCCGTCACGCGCCTGAATCGACAGGCCGTGCAAGAAGACGGCGAAATAGTCACCCAGGCTGTCGGCGTCGGTGTCGGCCGGCAATTCGCCGGTTTGCACCGCCTGCCGCAGCCGTTCGACGATCTGCTGCGTGCGCTGCAGCCGATGCTCTGCCAGCCAGGCTTTGAGCCCGTCGTTTTCCGCGCTGACGCTGGCGGCGGCGGAGACCACCATGCAGCCTTGCGGCAGATCGGGCCGGCTATAGAGCCGTACGGCGTCTTCCAGCAGGCGTTTGAGCGCCGGGCGAATGCCGCTTTCCGTCGCGAAGGCGCGATCGGCGAAGCCCCCTTCGGCGGTTTCATAACAGGCAATCGCCTCGCGAAACAGCTGCTCTTTGGAGCCGAACGCTTTGTAGATGCGTGCGGAAGCGATGCCCAACTCCGCCACCAGATCCGACATCGAAGTGCCTTCGTAACCTTGCCGCCAGAATAAGTTTCGCGCCTTCAATAGCGCCTGTTCGCGATCGAACTCGCGCGGTCTGCCTGCCATTCGCTGCTCCAATTTACCTGCCATTCAGCGACATAGGATCGCTTAAATCGACGGGAATACCAATGCCTTTATAAATTTCGCTTGCGGTCGCCGCGCTTTGCTCCTATTGTTTGTCAATCGACAACCAATAGGAGTTTACGATGAAAACCCTCAAAGGTCCAAGCCTGCATCTCGCGCAATTCAGCGATGACGCGGCGCCGTTCAACAGCTTGCCCGCCATTGCCGAGTGGGCGGCGCGGACCGGTTTTACCGCCTTGCAGATCCCGGCCTGGGATCGGCGTTTATTCGACGTGGCCACCGCTGCGGAAAGCCAAACCTACTGCGACGATTTGACCGGCATGTTGGCGGAGCAGGGGTTGGTGGTCAGCGAACTGACCAGCCATATCTTCGGCCAGCTGATGGCGGTGCACCCGGCTTACGATGCGCTGTGCGACAGCTTTGCGCCACCGGCGCTGCAGGGCGATCCCAAGGCTCGCGGCGAGTGGGCGCGGCAGCAAATGCTGTTGGCGGTGAAGGCGTCGGCGCGGCTGGGGCTCAGCGAACTGGGCACCTTTTCCGGTTCGCTGGCCTGGCCCTATCTGTTCCCGTTCCCGCAGCGCCCTGAAGGATTGATTGACACCGCGTTCAACGAGCTCGCCAAACGCTGGCTGCCGGTGCTCGACGCCTGCGAGGAGCAGGGCATCAATCTATGTTATGAAATTCACCCGAGTGAGGATCTGCACGACGGCGTGACGTTTGAGATGTTTCTGCAGCGCGTTGGCAACCATCCGCGTTGCCGGGTGTTGTTCGATCCGAGCCACATGGTGCTGCAGCAGCTTAACTATCTGGAGTTTATCGATATCTATAAGGACGTTATCGGCATGTTCCACGTTAAGGACGCCGAGTTCAATCCGACCGGTCGTCAGGGCATATACGGCGGTTATCAGTCCTGGATCGATCGCGCCGGCCGTTTCCGCTCGCTGGGCGACGGCCAGGTCGATTTCAACGGCATTTTCTCCCGTTTGACGCAGTATGGCTATCCGGGCTGGGCGACGCTGGAGTGGGAGTGCTGCCTGAAAAATCCACAGGACGGCGCTCGCGAAGGCGCGGCCTTCATTCGCGAGCGCATTATCCGTGTCACCGACAAAGTGTTTGATGACTTCGCCGGTGCGCCGGTCAATCCTCAGCAGATCAATGCATTGCTCGGCATTCGCTGAGCCTGACCCCACAGGGAGTTAACCCCATGAAACACAGTCAAAACGAGATCCTGTTGCAGGATCTCGCGGCGGAACACGTCTATACCCAGGTCAACGGCCGGCGCCTTCACTGCGTGGTGGCCGGCGAAGGGCGGCCGGTGCTGCTGATCCCCGGCTGGCCGCAAACCTGGTACACCTGGCGTTATGTGATGCGAGCCTTGGCGGCGGCCGGTTTTCAGGCGATCGCCGTCGATCCGCCGGGCATCGGCGACTCTGACAAGCCCGCCGGCGGCTACGACACCGGCAGCATCGGTGCGGCGTTGCACGCGATGATGGCGCAGCTGGGCCATCAACGTTACCAACTGGTCGGCCACGATATCGGCATGTGGATCGGTTACGCCATGGCGAGCGATTTCCCGCAGGCGGTGGAGCGTCTGGTACTGACGGAGGCGGTGATCCCCGGTCTGGCGCCGCCGCCGCCGATTTTCGTCGCGCCGGAGGAGAATATCTTCCTGTGGCATTTCATGTTCAACCAGCTGGCGGATTTGCCGGAGACCCTGACCCAAGGGCGCGAGCGGGAGTATCTTGGCTATATCTTCAACCGCTGGTCTTATCGGCGCGATCGGGTGGCGGCTAAGGTCTATATCGCCGCCTATTCGGCGCCGGGCGGCCTGCGCGCCGGATTCGACTATTACCGGGCGATCCCGGAGACCGTTCGCCAGAACCGGCTGCGCGCCGCCACGCCGTTGACGATGCCGGTGTTGACGGTGGGAGCGGAGCACGCCACCGGCGACGCGCCGCTGACGACGCTACGGGGCAATGCGCGCGATCTGCGGGGCGAAACGGTCGCCGGCTGCGGCCATTTCATCACCGAGGAGTGTCATGAGGAATTTATTGCCCTGATTACGCCGTTCCTGGCAGGAGAACCCCATGCCGCTCGATGAACGCATCGCTGCCTTTTTGACGGCGTCGGCCGATGCGTCGCCCCCCGCGTCGCTGGCGGAAATGCGCGCGGCCACGGAAACCGGTTTACGCCGGCTGCAGGGCGCACCGCAACCGAGCGGCGGCGTCAGGGATTTTACGCTGGTCGCCACCGATGGGCACCGGATTGCGCTGCGCGCCTATCTACCGGCGGGGGAAAGGCGCGCTGCCGCACAACCGGCGATGCTGTTCGCCCACGGCGGCGGCTGGTGCCTCGGTTCGCTGTCGCTGTATGACCAGCCCTGTCAGGCGCTGGCTAACGCCACCGATCGGATAATCCTGTCGGTCGATTATCGACTGGCGCCGGAGTTTCCTTTTCCACAGCCGCTGGAAGATGTCTATCAGGCGCTCTGTTGGGCGGCGCAACAGGCGCCGCAGTTAGGGATTGACGCTGACCGTCTGGCGGTGGGCGGCGACAGCGCCGGGGGCAATCTGGCGGCGGCGGTCGCGCTGTTGGCGCGGGATCGCGGCGGCCCGCACATTGAACGTCAACTGCTGCTGTACCCGGCGCTCAGCCGCGAAATGGCGACGAAGAGCTATCGCGAATTCGCCGAGGGGCATTTTTTGACGCGCGACGCGATGGTGTTTTGTTGGCAGCAGTACCTGGCCCAGCGACGCGATCCGAGCGCCGAGCCGCTGCACGCCGCCACGCTGCGCGGATTGCCGCCGGCCACTATCCTGAGCTGCGAATATGATCCGCTGCGCGATGAGGCCGAACTGTATGCGCAGCGGCTGCGTGAGGCGGGTGTGGCGGTACGCTGTGAACGGTTGCCGGGCATGGTGCATGCATGCATTCACATGTTGGGGCTGACCCCGGCGGCGCGGCGCCTGTTCGAGCTGGCTCGCGAGTAAAAAGTTCACGCTAAGACGCGATGAACCATTCTTATCCCATTCGTTTGATGTTGTGTTATGAAAGGCAATGAAAATAGTGAGATAAGCAGGGTGTTGGGCGCCCTTGAAGACGCCGAACGCAGGCATAGCGCATTAGGAGAAACCGCCATGGACGGCGGTTTCAGGTGAGACAGGCAGGGACGCCTGTCGCAACCGGCCTCAATGCGGTATGGCGGAGAGAGGGAAGTTGGCAAAGCCAACCGTCTGATAGGGCAAAGGCGCGGGTTGCCAGGGGCCGCGCCTTCGGCCCCTGGCTCGGTCGAAGCGTATGAGCTTCATGGCGCATCTCACCTTTATCGACCGAAAACTGCACAAATACGTTCAGAAAAACGCTAACTAACCAGGATTACCCGCATTGCGGGGCTTCTGGCTATTCATCCGACGTGCGATTAACGGCCGGCGACGGTGACAAAGCGCGTTTCCAGGTAGGATTCGATCGCTTCGCTGCCGCCTTCGGTGCCGTGGCCGGAGTCCTTCACGCCGCCAAACGGCGTTTCCGGCAGGCCGAAACCGATGTGGTTGATGCTCAGCATGCCGCTCTCCACGTCGCGCCCCAGCGCATTGACGGTGGCGATGTTGTGGCTGTAAGCGTAGGCGGCCAGCCCGTACGGCAGGCGATTGGCTTCGGCGATCGCCTCGTCGTAGGTGGCGAACGGGCGTAGCAGGGCGACCGGGCCAAACGGCTCTTCCGACATGGCGCGCGCGCTCAGCGGCACGTCACGCAGCACCGTCGGCTCGAAGAAGTTGCCTTTGCCCGCCACGCGTTTGCCGCCGGTGCTGGCCTTCGCCCCGTGGGCGATAGCGTCCTGCACCAGCGCCTCGATATTGTCGACGCTGCGGCCCAGCACCATCGGCCCCATCGTCACGCCGTCTTCCAGCCCGTTGCCGAGCTTGAGTTCACGCACCGCGGCGGTGAATTTCTCCACGAAGGCCTCATAAACGCCTTGCTGGATCAGGAAGCGGGTCGGGGCGATACAGACCTGGCCGGCGTTGCGGAACTTGGATTGCGCCAGCTCTTTGGCCGCCGCGTCGAGATCGGCGTCGTCGAAGATCAGCACCGGCGCGTGGCCGCCCAGCTCCATGGTGGCCTTTTTCATATGCTGGCCGGCCAGCGCAGCCAGATGTTTGCCCACGCGGGTGGAGCCGGTGAAGGAGATCTTGCGAATGGTCGGATGCGGGATCAGGTATTCCGAGATTTCCGCCGGGGTGCCGTACACCAGCGCGATCACCCCGGCCGGAATGCCGGCGTCGGCGAAGGCTTTGATCAGCTCAGCCGGTGAGGCCGGCGTTTCTTCCGGGCCTTTGACGATGATTGAACAACCCGCCGCCAGCGCGGCGGACAGCTTGCGCACGATCTGGTTGATCGGGAAGTTCCACGGCGTGAAGGCGGCCACCGGGCCGACCGGCAGTTTCAGGGTTTGCTGCTGCACGTCGCGAGCGCGGGACGGAATAATCTGCCCGTAGGTGCGGGTGGCTTCGCCGGCGAACCACTCGATCACGTCGGCGGCGTTGAGAATTTCGATTTTGGCCTGCGCCACTGGCTTACCCTGTTCCTGCGTCATGATGGCGGCGACGGCGTCGGCGCGTTCGCGCAGCAGCGCAGCGGCTTTGCGCATCAGGTTGGCGCGCTGGTGTGCGGCGGTGTTTCGCCAAACGTTAAACCCACGTTCGGTGGCGGCCAGCGCCAGATCGAGATCCTCTGCGGCGGCGTGCGCCACTTGACCGATGATCTCGTCGGTAGCGGGGTTGGAGACCGGCAGGGTTTTTCCGGCCAGCGCGCTGCGCCATTGTCCATCGATATACAGTTGAGTATCCGGATACATTGTTGCCTCTTGTTTGCGGAGTGTCAGGGGCCGATGAGCTTCGCGATGCGGCCCGTCTGAAAGGGACAGGGACCTTAACCCTACGCCGAATGGCGCCGATCGTCCAGGCGAGGGGCACGAAAGGACCAGGGCGGCTACTCAACCGGCGATGTTTTGGCTATGCTGAGCAGATTGTCAGCACGGATGAGGAGGTCGGGTGCAAGGGGTTCCACAACAGTTTCCGTTCGAGAAGGACTGCGCGCAGTTCCGGCATTTGTCGCATCTGCCCGGCGTCGAACTCTATCAGGCGCATATCGAACGCTATGCCTTCGAGCCGCATACCCACGACGCCTTCGCCATCGGCACCGTGGACACCGGGGCGGAGCGCTTCCGCTATCGCGGGGCACAGCACCTGGCGGCGCCGGGCGCGCTGGTGCTGATGAATCCTGACGAGCTGCATACCGGCGAAGCTGAAACGCCGGGCGGCTGGTGTTATCGCATGCTCTATCTGGCGCCCGAGGCGCTGGAGCAGCTGTCCGGCGATCGGAGCCAGTGGTTTACCGATGCGGTGCGCCACGATCCGCGGGCGGCGCAGCGCCTGTCCGCCATTCTCGCCGCGCTGTGGCAAACCGACGATCCGCTTATGCTCGACGGCCTGCTGTTGGAAGCGGTGGCGTTGCTGCAACCGCACATCCGCACCGGGCGCCGGGAGAAAGCCGAGGCGGCGCACCGTTTCGAGGTGGTGAAAAGCTACCTGCACGATAACTTCGCCGAGGCTATAACGCTCAACCAACTGGCCGAGCTGGTGTCGCTCAGCCCGTACCATTTCCTGCGCAAGTTCAAGGCCGAATATCACGTCTCGCCGCAGCAGATGCTGATGGCGATCCGGCTGTCGCAGGCCAAACGCATGCTGGAGCGCGGCATGCCCGCCGCACAGGTGGCGGCGGCGGCGGGGCTGACCGATCAGGCGCACCTGACGCGCGCCTTCGCCAACCGTTACGGCGTCACGCCAGTGCGTTTCCAGAAACAGGTGAAATTGGGCTAAAACAGCAACCTGCTACAATAATTCCTCCCCGCGTTTTCGTTACTCTGCCGCTGTCTTGTCGGGCGGGTTGGCCGCACCGGCCGTTTGTCGGAGTTGTTATGTTCATTGGCGTTGTGTTTGCCCTGGCCGCCGGGCTGATGTGGGGATTGATTTTCGTCGGTCCGTTGCTGGTACCGGACTATCCCGCCGCGCTGCAGTCCACCGGGCGCTATCTGGCCTTCGGGCTGATCGCCTTGCCGCTGGCGTGGTTCGATCGTCGCCGCCTGCGTAAGCTGCAGCGCCAGGATTGGTGGGAAGCGCTCAAGCTGACGGCTATCGGCAATCTGCTGTACTACCTGTGCCTGGCCAGCGCCATTCAGCGCACCGGTGCGCCGGTGTCGACCATGATCATTGGCACCTTGCCGGTCGTGATCGCCATTTGCGCCAATCTGTTTTACGGCCGGCACGACGGGCGCCTGGCCTGGGGCAAACTGGCGCCCGCACTGCTGTTGATCGTCTGTGGATTGGCGTGTGTGAACGTCGCCGAGCTGCGCGGCAATGCGGTGCCGATCGACGGCTGGCGCTATCTCAGCGGTCTTGGGCTGGCCGTGTTGGCGGTGGCGTGCTGGACCTGGTTCCCGCTGCGCAATTCACGCTGGCTGCGGGAGAATCCGACGCAGCGTCCGGCCACCTGGGCCACGGCCCAAGGGCTGGTGACGCTGCCGCTGGCGCTGCTGGGCTATCTGGCGGTCTGCGGTCAGTTGGCGCTGAGCGAGCCGGCGTTCGCCTTGCCGTTCGGCCCGCGCCCTGAGGTGTTTATCCCTCTGATGCTGATCATCGGCGTGTTCTGCTCCTGGCTGGGGGCGCTGTGCTGGAACGAAGCCAGCCAGCGGCTGCCGACGGTGTTGGTGGGGCCGCTCATCGTGTTCGAAATTCTGGCGGGGTTGGCGTATACCTTTCTGTTGCGCCAGGCCTGGCCGCCGCTGCTGACGCTGGCGGGCATCGTCTGTCTGATCGCCGGCGTGGTGTACGCCATGCGCATCAAACCGCAGCCAGTGGTGGTGGCGCTGGAGGACAAGCCGAGGTGACGCCCGCCGTGGCGGCGGGCGTGAGGGTTAACGCTTGCTGTGGTGAATGATCTCTTCGGCCACGTTGCGCGGCGCTTCGGCGTAGTGGCTGAATTCCATGGTGTAGGTGGCGCGGCCCTGCGACATCGAACGCAGGGTGGTCGAGTAGCCGAACATCTCGGACAGCGGCACCTTGGCGCGAATTTCCTTGCCGCCGCCGCCCGGGATATCTTCCATACCCTGCACCAGACCGCGGCGTGAGGAGAGATCGCCCATCACGTTGCCGGCATAATCCTCCGGCGTTTCCACTTCCACCGACATGATCGGCTCGAGGATCACCGGATCCGCCAGGCGGCAGGCGTCCTTGAAGCCGAAGATCGCCGCCATGCGGAACGCCTGTTCCGACGAGTCGACGTCATGGTAAGAACCGAAGGTCAGGTGCACCTTGACGTCCACCACCTGATAACCGGCCAGCACGCCGTTATTCAGCGCCTCGAGCACGCCTTTTTTCACCGCCGGGATAAACTCGCCGGGAATGACGCCGCCCTTGATCTCATCGAAGAACTCGAAGCCTTTGCCGGGTTCGTTCGGCTCGACGGTCAGCACCACGTGGCCGTATTGCCCTTTACCGCCGGATTGGCGCACGAACTTGCCTTCCACGTCGGCCACCCGTTTGCGGATGGTTTCGCGGTAAGACACCTGCGGTTTGCCGGTGGTGGTCTCCACCCCGAACTCGCGGCGCATGCGATCGACGATAATCTCCAGGTGCAGCTCGCCCATGCCGTAGATAATGGTTTGGCCGGATTCTTCATCGGTGCGCACGCGGAACGACGGATCTTCCGAAGAGAGCCGCTGCAGCGCGATGCCCATTTTCTCCTGGTCGCCCTTGGTCTTCGGCTCGATCGCCTGGGCGATCACCGGCTCGGGGAAGGTCATGCGTTCCAGCGTGATGATGGCGCCGGGGTCGCACAGCGTATCGCCCGTGGTGACGTCCTTCAGGCCGACGCAGGCGGCGATGTCGCCGGCGTGCAGCTCGTCGATGTCCTTACGATCGTTGGCGTGCATCTGCACGATGCGGCCGATGCGCTCCTTTTTGCCCTTGATCGGATTGTAAACGCTGCTGCCTTTGGCCAGCACCCCGGAGTAGACGCGCACGAAGGTCAGCTGGCCGACGAACGGGTCGGTCATCAGCTTGAACGCCAGCGCCGAGAATTTTTCGTTGTCGTCGGCTTTGCGGGTGATGATTTCATCGTGTTCGCCGTGGCCCTCCATCGGCGGCACGTCGAGCGGCGAGGGCATCAGCTCGATCACCGCATCCAGCATGCGCTGCACCCCTTTGTTGCGGAACGCCGACCCGCACAGCATCGGCTGGATTTCGCCGGCGACGGTGCGCACCCGCAGCCCGTGGACGATCTCCTCTTCGCTCAGCGGTACCTGGTTGAGGTATTTCTCCATCAGCTCTTCCGAGGCTTCGGCGGCGGCCTCAATCATGTTTTCGCGCCACTCCTGCGCCGAATCGCGCAGCTCGGCCGGGATCTCTTCGAAGCTGAAGTTCATGCCCTGCGAGGCTTCGTCCCACAGGATGGCCTTCATCCGCACCAGATCCACCACGCCGCTGAAGTGGTCTTCGGCGCCGATCGGAATGACGATCGGCACCGGGTTGGCTTTCAGGCGCTCGATCATCATTTTGCGCACGCGGAAAAAGTCCGCGCCGATGCGGTCCATCTTGTTGACGAACGCCAGCCGCGGCACCTTGTATTTGTTGGCCTGGCGCCAGACGGTTTCCGACTGCGGCTGGACGCCGCCCACCGAGTCATAGACCATGACGGCGCCGTCCAGCACGCGCATCGAGCGTTCCACTTCAATGGTGAAATCGACGTGCCCAGGGGTGTCGATGATATTGATGCGGTGCTGCGGATAATTATGCTGCATGCCGTTCCAAAAGCAGGTGGTGGCCGCCGAGGTGATGGTGATGCCGCGTTCCTGTTCCTGCGCCATCCAGTCCATGGTCGCCGCGCCGTCATGCACTTCACCCAGCTTGTGGCTGACCCCGGTGTAAAACAGAATCCGCTCGGTGGTGGTGGTCTTGCCGGCATCGATATGCGCGGAGATGCCGATGTTGCGGTAACGTTCGATAGGGGTGGTGCGAGCCATAATCAACCTTTCTTAGCCGCGTGAAAGAGAGCGGCTTAAACAGCATGGATAATGGTGATAATCCTCAGAGGGTTATCTGCCGGATCGCAGAGCCTCGCTCTGGTCACAAACTAATCGTAGTTGAAGGCGTTGGTTTTTTTAAGCGATGGCTGTGATAGATGAAAGTTTGCGCGCAGGGGGAGAAATGGACGAAAAAAAAGGCCCGTAACGGGCCTATTGTCGTAGGGCGCATTCGCCGCTTATTTGCGTCCCAGCAGGAAGCCGAAAACGATGCCGACTGCCGCCGCAACGGCCACGCCGGCCAGCGGGTTGGCTTCCACCTGCGTTCTTACGCTGTCCGCTGCGTCACGGGCGGCATAGCTGGCCTGGGAGGCGTACTTGCGCGCCGCGCCGCGCACCTGATGCTCCGGCGAATCGACGGCTTTACCGAACGCTTCTTCTACCGCGCCTGCGGCTTCATTGGCTTTGTCTTCCGCTTTACCAAACATGCTGCTCTCCTGTTCCTTGTGGGTTAACGAACTCTAAGCCTAGCAGGTGAACGGCGTTTTTTGCAGCATTCTGTGCGTTATAAGATCAATCCGAGCAAAGAAAAGTCTTTCCATACGCACGGCGTCGGCTTCACCCGCGCGTTTTTTTATGTTCTATTGGCTAGCGGTTTAACCGAGTATCGTTACCCTTTGACCGATTCGTTGAGTTGAAAGGACTCCCCATGTCAGTACTGCGTATTCTGGCGCTGCTCGCCGCGACCGCCGCCGCGTTGCCCGCCCAGGCCAAACCTGCGGCTCACGGCGCGGCGCCCGAGAACGGCGTTCGTTGGCAATCTTGTCTCAACAGCGGCTTTCAGCGTTGGTTCGATGAAGCGCCGCAGGCGGGGCTGCGCTGCGGCTACCTCGACGTGCCGTTGGTTTACGCTACGCCTCCCGCCCATTCGGCGCAGGCGGGGGAACCGACCGTGCGTCTGGCGCTGACCCTGCTGCCCGCCACCGGGCCGAAAAAGGGCAGCGTCGTGGTGATCAGCGGCGGGCCGGGCCTGCCGGGGATCAATCCTTATCTCGGCAACGACGCCCACGTCGCCAAACTGCGTAAATCCTACGACATCATCGGTTACGATCCGCGCGGCGTCGGTCAATCGACGCCAAAAATTTCCTGCCAGGTGGCCGAAGGTGACGAACTCCCTGAACCGGACGACAATGACGTGGCCGGCGCGGAGAACCAGACGCGCACCCTGATCGCCGCCTGCATCAAACAGACCGGCGCGGACGTGCTGCAACACATCGGCACTGACGAGGCGGTCAACGATCTGAACGCGATCCGCCATGCGCTGGGCGAACCGGGGCTGACGGCGGTGGCGTACTCTTACGGCACCAAGGTGGCGGCGCTGTATGCCGAACGTTTTCCGAAGAAAACGCGCGCGCTGGTGCTGGACGGGGTGGTGGATCTGGCGGAGGACGATTTCACCCAGCGCCTGAATCAGGAGCGAGGCTTCCAGCAAAGCTTCCTGCGTTTCGCCGCCTATTGCGGAAAAACCGACAGCTGCCAGCTTGGCGGCGGCGCCAATCAGGCGCTTCAGCGTTATCACGCTTTGCTGCGCAAGCTGCATGAGCAGCCGTTCGTCACTGCGGCGGGCTATGAGATCTCCGCCGACGATGTGCTGACGGTGACGCGTTCGCTGCTGTTGTGGCCGGAGCGCTGGCATGAACTGGCCACCGTACTGCGCCAGCTCGATGCCGGCATCGCCGGGCAACAGGTTTCCGATCTGATCGACGAAAGCTATTCTCCGGATGCCGATGATGCCCTGAACGTCATCACCTGCGCCGACGTCGCCAACCCAACGGCCGATCCGCAGCTGTTGCGCAGGCAGCGGCAGGAGATTAATACCGCCGCTTTATATGCCCACTATCTGCCGCTGCACGAGTATCCGCTGGAAATGTGCGATCTGTGGCCGTACCGCGGCAAAGATCGGCCGCACATGCCGGTGGCGTCCGCCGCGCTGCCGCCGCTGCTGTTCGTCGCCCAGCGCTACGATCCAACCACGCCGTACCGCAATGCCCAGGTGATGGCCTCGGCCTTTAAAAGCCCACTGATCACCCGCGAACGCGACGGACATACGTTGGCGCTGAACGGCATCGACAGCTGCGTCGACGAAAGCGTGGTGGAGTATCTGCTGGCGCCGAAAAAGCCGCGCCGCGACAAGGTTTGCCGCTGAGGAGGCCGGGCGTTGGCCCGGCCTGACAGGCAAATCGCGCGTGTTTTAGAATTTCACCTCTTCCGCCAGCGCCAGCGTCACGAACGGCCCCGACAGGGTCTGGTTATGGTGACGAATAATGGCGTCGGCGCCGAGCGCCGCCGTGTCCGAACAGCTATGGGCATCGGCGGCCAACACCAGGTCAAATCCCAACTCCGCGCCGCGCCGACACGCGGTGTCTACGCAGTATTGCGTTTTCATTCCCGAAATCACCAACCGACCGATGCCGGCTTGCTTAAGCCGCTCCGCCAGGCCAGTCCGGTAAAAACAGCTGGGATGGGTTTTATCGATGAACCAGTCGGCTTGCACATCGGTGTCGAGATCGGGGTGAACTTGCCACAGCGGACTGTTTACGGCGATAGGTGAACCTGCCGGGCCGGTGTGGCGAATAAACACCACGAGCGCATTCGCCACGCGTGCGGCGCGTATCAACGCATGGGTCTTTGCCAGAAGGGTTTCGGCGGCGAACGGCGGATCGTCCGGCGAGGCGAACAGGCCGACTTGCATGTCGATAATCAGCAGGGCGCTGCGCGGTGCGGGGATAGTTGGCATAGGTCTTCTCCGTAATGAAATTGCCGGCGGGCACGGAGAAATAAAAAACCCCGGCCATGGCTGGCGGGGCTTGGATACGTCGTTAGCTGATGCGCACCCGTGCAGCCCGCCATTGCGTGGCGGTTGCGGTGGTGGTGAGGACGTGCGCGAAGCGTTTCATAGCGTTGATAATGCGCGGTGGTGAGGGGGACGTCAAGAGGTTCCCCCCGCAATGTCAACCGGCGAAAATATGCGCCTGGCCCATCACGTTGAGAGTGACCTGAGAACCGGGCTGCAGGCCTTCGCGGCTGACGGTTTTGATCTCGAGCTGCGCGCCGTCGGCGGCCATTTGCAGATTGAGGGTGGAGACGAAGCCGGCGAAATCGATGCCGGTGATCACCGCCTGGCCGTGCTGCGCCGGATCGGACAAACCGATTTGAATCTGCTCCGGACGCAGCATGATGCGCGCCGAGCCGCTGCGTTGGCGATCGTCGACGGCGATGCGCCCCAATGCGCAATCGGCCCAGCCGTGCGCCAGCTCGGCGGTCAGCACCAGCGTTTCGCCAAGGAAGCTGGCGGTCGGCTCATCGACCGGCCGCAGATAGAGATCTTGCGGCGCGCCCACCTGCGCCAGCCGGCCGTTGCGCATCACCGCTACCTGATCGGCGAATGACAGCGCTTCGCTCTGATCGTGGGTGACCAGAATCGACGCCACCTTGGCCTCCGTCAGCAGTTCGGCGACCGCTTTGCGGGTGGCGGCGCGCAGGCCGGTATCCAGCGCCGAGAACGGTTCGTCCAGCAGCATCAGCCGGGGTTGCTGCGACAGGGCACGCGCCAGCGCGACCCGTTGTTGCTGCCCGCCGGACAACTCGTGCGGCCACAGCGCGGCCAGACGGCGATCCAGCGCCACCATCTCCATCAGCGCCTCGATGCGCCGCTGTTTCTCACGCTTGCTGCCTTTAAGGCCAAAACCGATGTTGCCGGCGACGGTAAAGTGCGGGAACAGCGCGCCATCCTGCGGGACGAAGCCGATGCCGCGCAGATGCGCCGGCACCCAGCCGCCGCCGTTGCCCATGGCTTGCCCCTGCAGCAGGATCTGGCCGCCGTCAGGAATTTCAAAGCCGGCGATGATGCGCAGCAGGGTGGTTTTGCCGGAGCCGGAAGGGCCGACGATCGCCGTGCGGCTGCCGGCGGCAACCTGCAGGTCGATGTGTTCCAGCACCCTGATGGCGTTATAAGATTTTTCGATACCGTGCAGTTCGAGCGTGCTCATAGTCCCGCCGTGCGTTTAGATTGAGAATAAAGAAGCCAGGTGAGCGGCAATGACAGCGCCACCATAATCAGCGCATAAGGTGCGGCGGCGACGTAGTCTATCTCGCTGGTCAGCGCCCAAAATCCGGTGGCCAGCGTGCGGGTGCCGTTCGGCGCCAGCAACAGCGTGGCGGTCAGTTCATTGGCGATCGCCAGGAACACCAGCGCCGCGCCCGCCGCGGCACCCGGCGCCGCCAGCCGCAGCGTAGTGCTCCACAGCGCCTGCGCCGGCGATTTACCGAGGCTGCGCGCCACGTTTTCCAATTCCACCGGCGCCTGTGCGATGCCGGCGCGCAGGTTGATCAGCGCCCGCGGCATAAACATCAGCAAATACGCCAGCAGCAGGGTGATTTCGGTTTGGTAAATCGGCCGGAAGCTGTGAATGGTGATGGTCACCAGGGCCAGCGCCACCACGATGCCGGGCAGCGAGCTGGTCACGTAGTTACAGCCTTCCAGCACGCGGTACAGCCGGGCCGGATAGCGCACCGACAGCCAGGCCATCGGAATGGCGCACAGCGTAATCAGCAGCGCGCCAGAGGCGGACAGCGACAGCGTTTGCCACAGCGCGGGCCACAGATCGGCGTTGCGCCATACGTCGAGGCCGCCCAGCCACAGCCAGCGGGCCAGGGTGATGAAAGGCACGCCCAGCGCCAGCGCGGTCAGCGCGATCGGCAGCAGCAGCGCCAGCGCGGCGAGCGGCGCTGACAGGCGACGCGGCGTTTGGCTGCGGGCGCTGCCGGAGCCGACGCGGGCATAGCGCGCGCGGCCGCGGCTTATCGCTTCAAGCAACAGCAGCCCCAGGCAGCACAGCACCAATACGCCGGCCAGCATGTTGGCCGCCGGACCGTTGAAGGTCGACTGGAACTGATCGAAGATGGCGGTGGTGAAGGTATCGAAACGGATCATGGCGTACAGGCCATACTCCGCCAGCAGGTGCAGCGCGATCAGCAGCGAACCGCCCCAGACCGCCAGCTTCAGCTGCGGCAACACCACGCGGAAAAACACCGCCGGCGGCCGGGAGCCGAGCGAGGTGGCGACGTCTTCGATACCGGGATCCAGACGGCGCAAGACCGCGGCGGCCGGCAGGTAGATAAACGGAAAATAGGCGAGCACCGAGATGAAAACGCCGGCGCCCAGGCCGTGCATCGACGGCACCAGACTGATCCAGGCATAGCTTTGCACAAAGGCCGGCACCGCCAGCGGCGCGGTCGCCAATACCGCCCAGAGACGGCGGCCCGGCAGCGTGGTGCGTTCGGTCAACCAGGCCAGGGCCACCCCCAGCACGGCACAGATCGGCAGCGTCAGCACCACCAACAGCAGGGTATTCAACAGCAGCTCCGCCACGCGCGGGCGGAAAACCAGAGCTTTGACCGTTTGCCAGCCGGTTTCAAACGCTACGCCGATAACGAATCCCAGCGGCAGCAGCGCCAGCAACGACAGCAACACGGCGCAGGTCACCACGATCGGCCCCGGCCGCGGGTGATGAGGGATAGTGGAATAACGCCGCGCGGTCTGCGCGGCGTGGGTACTCAGGTTTGACATAACGATCAAAAACTCTCGGTTTGCCGGCGGGCCTTACAGCAGGCCGGCCTCGGTCATCAGTTCGACAACTTTCTTACTGTTCAACTGCGCGGCGTCTACCTTCGGCGCGTCCAGATCTTTCAGCGGCACCAGTTTCGGGTTGGAGGCCGCACCGACGCCGACGGCGTATTCGAAGGCATTGTTGGTGCGCAGGATCTCCTGGCCCTGTTTGCCGGTGATCCACTTGATGAACGCCTGCGCCTGCTGCTGATGCTTGCTGGAAGCCAGCACGCCGCCGCCGGAGATGCTGACGAATGCGCCCGGATCCTGATGTTTGAAGTAATACAGCTTGATGTTTTTGCTGTTCTCGCCGGTTTTAGCGCCGTCGACGAACGGGTAGTAATGATAGATCACGCCGCTGTCGATCTGGCCGGCATTGACCGCTTTCATCACCGTGCTGTTGCCTTTATAGGCGGTAAAGTTGGTTTTCATCGCTTTCAGCCAGTCCAGCGTTGCTTTCTCGCCTTTCAGCGCCAGCAGCGCGCTGACGATCGCCTGGAAATCGGCGCCCGATGGCGAAGCGGCCCAGCGGCCTTTCCATTCCGGCTTGGCCAGATCCAGCAGCGACTTCGGCAACTGCGCGTCGGTCAGTTTGGCCGGGTTATAGACGAATACGGTAGAGCGGGCGGCGATGCCGATCCAGCGGCCGTGGCTTGGGCGATATTGTGGCTCTACCTGGGCCAGCGTGGCGGCGTCGAGCGGGGCGAACAGCTTGGCGTTATCCACCAACACCATCGCCGGGGAGTTTTCCGTCAGGAACACGTCGGCAGGCGAGGCGCTGCCTTCCTGCACCAGCTGATTGCCCAGTTCGCTGTCGCCGCCGTTGCGCAGCGTGACTTTGATGCCGGTGTCTTTGGTAAAACCGTCGACCCAGGATTTCACCAGATTTTCGTGCTGGGCGTTGTAAATAACGATGCCCTGGTCGGCGGGGGCCGCCTGAGCGCCGAAGGCCAGCATCATCGAGGAGGCGAGCAGGGCCACGGGGCCGAGGGATGAAATACGCAGCTTCATGCAGTTATCCTTTTTAGCGTTCGAATGAGGAAAACGAATATCGCCTGGCAAGCGCAAGCAGCCCGATTTTAGCCAAGAACATCCATAATGATAGTGAAAACGATTCGTATTAAATTATTTTTGACGATCGCTCACAAAATGAATTGCCCTAAGGATAAGTTAAGTTTCGGCTGGAATAATCTGTTTTGATTGTCTGAATAGAATTGGGGCGCGTTACCTCACAGTGAGCGGCCACCTGCCATCGCAGGCAGCCGCCCGTCAGGCTTGCTTCTTGTCACGCCAGCACAAACTCACCGTTGCCAACGCCGAAGAACTGCCCGTTGATGCTGCTCGCCCACTGCGGCGGATGAACCAAAGAGGCCAGCACCCGGCCATTCTCCAGCAGCGTCAGGACGATCGAACCGGGGTTGATGGCCAATTGTAGGGTTAACGGAACGCCGATCAGATTTTCGGCATCGGGTACGGTGCCTTGCAAATAAATCGTCGGGATGTTGATGTTACCGTCTGAGCCAGTGCCGGTGGCCTGGCCGACAAAACGCACCGATGTACCGTTTGATGGGGCATTGGGACCAATATTGGCAGGCTGCGCGGAAATTTGCACGGTCTCCGCATGTGGCGCGCAGCCACACCCACAGCCACAGCCCTGGAAGCTGAAGTAGCCGCAGATATTTTGTTGGCACCCGCATCCACACAAGGATTGCGGATGCACTTGCTGGTTGAACGCCGGTTTCAATTGCGGATGTTGGTTGAGCAGCGCCTGACGGCTCTGCACTTCCGCGTTATAAGCGTCACGTGATTGTTTATTCAATGCGTTAGCCTGTTCAGGCGTAATATCTTGCAGTGAAGGCATATGTAAACCCCTATGATTTTTGCTGAGTTAGTCTGAAATGCATATCACGCTGAATCCGGTTAGCCACCAGACAGGTAATTGCATCTGAATGGAAATAGTTATTGCCGTCGGCAGAAGAACGGTATGGCAACCAAACCGTTACATCCTATCCTTTCGGCACGCGTTTATATATTTGGATTTGTCTTCTGGTAATTATTTCTTATTAAATCATTCGCCAGTTATTGGTTTGATAACCAACGGCGGCCTCGTGTTAGTCTCGAAGCCATTTAAAGGTAGTTAGGTGTCACGGAGATATCAAGTGGGTTCCCTACTGTTATTTTTACATTGAAAAGCAACTTATTTGGCATGTCCATTATTTTGATTTTAACCTTTTTCGTAACCGATTAATTAATATAGGGTAAGTGAGGGTGTTTTTTAATTAATTGATTTTTATGAAGTTAAACTGTAGTTATCTTTTTTTGTGAATATTCTTAATATATTCATTGAGGTAACGGGTAAACGCGGGTTTGCATTTGACTTATATCAGTTCTTTGTCGAATCTGTAATGGTTATTAACCTGTTTCAATATTGACGACTTGTTATCCACTGGCGATCTTTTTCTTCAGTCTTTTCATGTCGTTCTTCAGCGTTTCGCACAGGCATTAATAACACGGGCCGCCAACGCGAATTAAGAATTATATTCACCAAAAAATAGTGAGAGAGGTGTCTATGTCTAATGGACCGTTTTATACCAATCCGATCGTGGTTATCGATGTAGCTAATGATTGCGTGCATGTGGAGATGGCGATCGATGGAGGACTATACGAAAACGTATTTCCGTTATCGGTAGCGGCTAATGAACCCTATCCGAAATTGCTGGTGAATCTGGCGATCCAGGCGCAAGCGAGCGGTAAATCATTAATGGTGTGGGGGGAGCCCGGCCCAGAACCGGTTAAAGGCCTGCCGCTGTTTGGTATCACGACCGTGAACATCAAGTAGGGGACGGCAACGCGCATTGTGTTGAAAGCGGGAAGCGCGGTGAGGGATATTCCTTTGATAATGAAAGAAATTCAACACCGCTTTTGGTTATGACTCATAGCGATTAATGATTTAATTTATTCCACTGCCACATTGCATATTGAACGCGATAAAACACTAATCAGGGATATCGACGTGAAATATTCATTCAATGGCAAGAAACTGGCTGGTTTAATCCTCCTGGCTTTAAACGCAACGATCGCTCAGGCGGCGGAGGTGCCAACGGGCGCTAAACTGGCGCCGGTACAGGAATTGGTGCGCGCCAACGGGTATGAACCGGCGACGCTGGATCCGAACCTGGCCGAGAGCAATGTGGAGTTCTACATCTTCAACGATCTGTTCGAAGGTCTGCTGCGAGTCGGAAAAGAGGGCGAAGTGATCCCGGCGCTGGCGCAGAAATGGGAGCACCAGGGCAACGTCTGGACTTTCCATCTGCGGCCGCAGGCCAAATGGTCGAACGGCGATCCGGTGACCGCCGACGATTTCGTTTACAGCTGGCGGCGCCTCACCGATCCGAAAACCGCGTCGCCTTACGGCAGCTATCTGGCCTCGGCCTATGTGCTGAATGCGGCGGCGATCAACGCCGGCAGCAAACCGCCGAGCGAGCTGGGCGTTAAAGCGCTGGACGCGCACACCTTGCAGGTGACGCTGTCTGAGCCCAACGCCTACCTGCTCAAACAACTGGTGCATTTTCCGGTTCTGCCGGTCAACCGCAAGGTGGTTGAGCAATACGGCAAAAACTGGACTCAACCGGCGCATTTTGTCGGCAACGGCGCGTTTCGTCTCAGCGAGTGGGTGGTGAACGAAAAAGTGGTGGTGGAACGCAATCCGCAGTATTGGGATAACGCCAACACCGTGCTCAACAAGGTGACCTTCCTGCCGATTCAGGGGTTCCCGGAGGTGGCGCGTTTCCGCGCCGGCGAGGTGGAATTGGGCTATACCACGCCGCCGGAACTGTATCAGCAGCTGAAAAAAACGCTCGGGGATCAACAGTTGGTGACCTATCCGCTGCTCTCCACCAGCTATTTCGCCTTCAACAACCGCCAGACGCCGTTTAACGACGTGCGGGTGCGCCAGGCGCTGAACCTGGCGCTGGACAAAGAGATTATCGCCGGCAAGGTGCTGGGATACGGCCAGCAGCCGGCCTGGACCTTTACTCCAACGGGGGCGGGCGGCTATCGCCTGCAGGCCGGCGCCGCGGCCGGTTTGACGCCGGAACAACGCCACGCCCAGGCGAAAAAGTTGTTGGCGGAGGCCGGTTTCAACGCCGAGCATCCGCTGCGCTTTACCGTGTTGTACAGCAATGACGCCACCATCAAGAAGATCGTCATCGCCGCCGCCGCCATGTGGAAAAAGAACCTCGGGGTGGAGGCCGGCTTGCAAAGCCAGGAGCGCAAAGTGACGCTGGATAATATCAACCGCGGCCAGTACAGCGTAGCCTTTACCCGCTGGCTGGCGGATTACGACGATCCTTCTACCTTCCTGAATGTGTTCCGCGCCGACAGCAGTGAGAACAGCCCCAAATACCGCAACCCGGAATACGATCGCATTCTGCATCAGGCGACGGCGGCGCCGACACCGCAGCAGGTGCAGCAGTATTTCCAGCAGGCCGAGGCGGTGCTGGCCGTCGATACGCCGGTCGCGCCGGTGTACTACGAAGCCAACGCCACGCTCATCAAACCCTACGTCAAGGGGATCGACTTCACCCGACAGGGCGCCCTATACGATAAAAACGTCTACATTCTCGCGCACTGATAAATAAAAAAAACGGCTGATTTATATCAGCCGTTTTTATAGATTCGCGTTTAATAAAAATATCCTAAATACTCCATAAACGACGGGCAATCTTTTCTTCCCGCCGGATAAAACAACGCCTATACTGCGCCGGTAGTTTATATGCAGTATCTCGTTTGGCGAGGCTCCTATACAAACACAGGTTACTGATCTGACGACATCGAGAGATGCCCAAGGTTAAGACAGGCTTTATCGGATTAAGGTTCAGCCCAAAGTAACTTCCGAGCAACAATTCGGATACGTTGTATAGTGCTAAAACCTGGACGCGGAGATAGGCAGTCTGCACTCCCTCTGTGGTTACGCCCCTATGCGATTCGCTGTTGAAGTTCACAACAGAAATAGGGACTGACAATGATCAAGTCACATCAATACTCTTCTTCTCCGGCGCTGCGCGCGACTGAAACTCTCGATGAAACTTCGGTCGCCGGTTATATGAACGCCGATTTTATTACCGTTCCCGCGACGATGACGGTCACGCATGCCCGGGAATATTTACTTTCACAGCTAAAAACGGACGAAATTCCCACCCGGGTATTTATTACCGCGGACGATTATCATTTGCGCGGCACGCTGTCGGTGAAAAAACTGCTGCAGTGCGAAGAACAGGATAAAGCGGTCGGCGTAATGATGGATTACAGTTATTTCCAGGTTTCACCCGACGACGATCGCAACGACGTGGCGCATCTGCTGGGCAAAGGCGGTTTGGACGTGGTGCCGGTCGTGGCGAACAACACGCTGGTCGGCGTGCTGGGCGAGCGCGAGATCGCTCGGCTGGTCGAAGATGAAAACACCGAAGACGCGCAGCGTCAGGGCGCGAGCCTGCCGCTGGACAAGCCTTATCTGGAGACCAGCCCGTGGGCGCTGTGGCGCAAACGCTCGGTGTGGCTGCTGATGCTGTTCGTGGCCGAAGCTTACACCGGCAACGTGCTGAAAGCGTTTGAAGATCAGCTCGAAGCGGCGATTGCGCTGGCGTTCTTCATCCCGCTGCTGATCGGCACCGGCGGCAACAGCGGCACCCAGATCACCTCGACGCTGGTGCGCGCCATGGCGCTGGGCGAGGTCAGCCTGCGCAATCTGGGCGCGGTGATCCGCAAAGAGGTCACGACCTCGCTGCTGATCGCCGTCACCATTGGTCTGGCGGCCTGGGTGCGCGCCTGGATCATGGGCGTCGGCATGGAGGTGACGCTGGTGGTCAGCCTGTCGCTGGTGGCGATCACCGTATGGAGCGCCATTGTTTCGTCGATCATCCCGATGCTACTGAAACGGCTCGGTATCGATCCGGCGGTGGTGTCGGCGCCGTTTATCGCCACCTTTATCGACGGCACCGGCCTGATTATCTATTTCAAAATTGCCCAGCACGTCCTGGGAATTTAAACGGGTCCCGCGCTTGAAAGAGCGGGAATGTTGCAAAAAAGAGGAGGACGTTAAAAAACCATGGATACCGACCAACCCCGATATTTAACGCAAGGGGATTTTATCGATAACATTTAACCTGAGGACAAAACAATGGGAAACATGACTATTTTTATGGGATTCCTGGCAATGATCAGCTCACTGGGCCTGTTGGCGGCCTATATGAGCACCAAATGGGATGATTGATGAACGCTAAAGATCCGCCTAGATGCATCCTCCCCGTAACCGCTATTTATTATGGGGAGGATTTAGCGGCGCGCTGAACGCGCGGCCTGATACGGGAGTTGATAATAATGACGATTCTTATTCTGGGATTGCTCTACGCCATTTTAATGATTTCGGTGGGGGTGAATGAGATTTATTTTTATTCCACCGGAAAATCCAATTTTCTTACTAGCCTCATGCTGACTTTCTCTGGCAGTATGCTGCTGATCGCCTTTGTCTGGCAATTATCCTCTAAAGTAAAAAAATAAATCACCGTCCGAATGTGAGCAGCATAATGCAAAATGAAAAACAGGCCGTGGCCAGAAACTCGATGATCGCCAGCGGGTTGCTGGCCACGGGCAAATTCGTCGCCGGCATTTTTACCGGCAGTATTGGCCTGATATCCGAAGGGATCCACTCTTTCACCGATTTTATCGCCACCAGCATCACCTGGCTGGCGGTGCGCATCAGCGATAAACCCGCCGATGACGATCACCACTTCGGCCACGGCAAGGTGGAAAACCTGGCGGCGCTGTTCGAGGTGTTGCTGTTGCTCGGCGCCGCCGGTTGGATCGTCTACGAGGCGGGCAGCAGCCTGCTCGGGCAACCGCATGAGATAGTCGCGGCGCCGGTGGTGATCGCGGTGCTGTTGATTTCCATCTGCGTCGATTTTTTCCGCGTGCGGGCGCTCAACCGCGTCGCCAAGGCGACCGACAGCGCGGCGCTGGAGGCGGATGCGCTGCATTTCTTCTCCGACATGCTTTCGTCCGGCGTGGTGCTGCTGGGCATGGTGTTTGTGCTGCTGGGCTTTGGCCGTGCGGACGCCATCGCCGCGCTGATCGTCGCCGGTTTTATCTTTGTCGCGGCAATCAAACTGGGTAAACGTTCCTTCGACTCGCTGATGGATGCCGCGCCCGCCGGGGCCACCGAGGCGATTCGCGCCACGCTGGACAGCTTCCCGGCGGTGCTGGCCTGCGACAGCGTGCGTATTCGCAACGCCGGCGCCGTACTGTTTGTCGAGATCACGGTGGCGGTGTGCCGCACCTTGCCGCTGGAGCGCATCGATGCGTTGAAGCGAGAAATCGTCGAACGGCTGCGGCAGCAGTATGCCAAGGCGGAGTTTACCGTCATCGCGGTGCCGCAGACCCGCAGCGACGAAGACATGGCGACGCGCATTCGGGCGATCGCCGCCAATCACGGCGCGCAGGTGCAGAACGTCACCTTGCAGCAGTTGCCGACGCACATGGCGATCGGCATGGATCTGGCGGTGCCGGCCAACGCCAGCGTGGCGCAGGCGCATGATATCGCCACGGAGATAGAAGGGATCCTGCGTCAGGCGATCGGCGAGGACACCGAGATAGAGACCCATCTGGAGCCGCAGACGCCGCACTGGCTGGCCAGCGAGGATGTTTCCGCCGCCGAGCTGGCCGATATCCGGCTGATTTTGCAGTCGGCGCTGGAGCAGGGGGATAAGGTGCAAGACGTGCACAACATCCGGGCGCGCAGAACCGACGGCGGCATCATCGTCAACTTCCACTGCCGGGTGTCGCCGGCGGTAACCATCGCCGCCGCGCACGATGCGGTCGATCGGGTCGAGCGGCGGCTGCGCGCGCTTTATCCGGCCATCTCACGCGCGATAGGGCACGTCGAGCCGATCAAGCCCGGCGTTTGAATCAGCTCGGCCAATTGCGGATAGAGCGCCGCGTTGGCCAGCAGCAGCGGGTTGCCGCGTCGCAGCCCGTTGTGGTGCATAAAGTCATTCGCCACGCCGCCGGCTTCGCGCGTCAGCACCAGCCCAGGCAGGCTGTCCCAGGCATTCATGTGCGGTTCGTAATAGCCCAGCAGCCGACCGGCGGCCACCTGGGCGGTCATCAACGCGCCGGAGCCGCTGCGCACAAACATCCCTCCCGCCTGCAGCAGGCGACAGAGAAAGCCGCTGAATTCCGCCGCTGAAGCGCGCGGTGAAATCCCGACGCCCATCACGCCATCCGCGACGCTGCGCCCGGCATGCACGCCGATCGGTTCCCCGTTGAGAAAGGCGCCGTGGCCGCGACAGGCGCGGAACATCTCGCGGTGGTTGGGATCGTAGACTACGCCGATCGTCGGCTCGCCGTCGATCACCACGCCTATCGCGATACACCAGGTATGCAATCCGTTCAGGAAGCAGGCGGTGCCGTCAATCGGATCGACGACCCAAACGCAGGCGGCGTTTTCGCCGGTGCTGCCGCTTTCCTCGCCGAGAAACCCGTCCTGAGGAAAGCGCCGGCTGATCATGCGGCGGATCAGCGCTTCGACGCGGCGATCGGCCTCGCTGACCACGTCCTGCAGCCCCTGTTTAAACTCGACGGCCAGGCTTTGCCGGCGTTGGTAAAAGCTGAAGGCGAGATCGGCGGCGGCGCGGGCGATCTCACGCGCGAAGCGGTAGCGCGCCTCGATGTCCCGTGGAGAGAGTGACGTCATGGAGTGCCTGATAACGAAAAAAAGGAATGGCAGTAGCCTGCCAGAGAATGATGAAAGTAATGTGTCGCTCAGCGCTGCGGATAACAAAAGCGCTGCGTGTCGCGCCTCAAGCCGCCGGCGGCACACGGTTTTGCAAAGAGGAAAAAACAGGCCGCCGGGCGGCCTGTGAGATTGATGACAAACCTTATACCCTTGCCGGGTTGGCAGAGAGCACCGAATAAAAAACAAGGAAAAGCAATTTATTGATTTTCGACTGATCACCACAAAGAGGGGAAAACCACGCTTTTTCCCCTCTTTATCAATAGCCTGACAGGCCGCCGGGCGGCGGCCTGTGGGATTAGCCCAGATGCAACCGGGCGGTGATGTCGGCAATCTCGCGGCGCCAGCGCGCCTGAAGCTCCGGTTTTTGATGCTTCGGTTTACGCGCCAGGTCGGCCTCCAGTTTGCTTTCGAGGGCAAACAGGGCGGTCAGCAACGCCTCTTCGCCTTCCAACTGCGGGTTTGGCGTCGGGGCGTCTGCGTTGGCCTCGTGCGCCGTCGGCAGCGCCGGCGTTTCACCCGCCAGACGCTGGTACACCGGCGCCAGATCGTGCCACTCCTCCAGTTTTTGTTGGTCTATCAGCCAAAAGCGGTTGCAGCTCTGTTCGATCAGCATCCGATCGTGGGTGACCAGCATGACGGCGCCAGGGAACTGACTCAGCGTTTCCGCCAGCTCCTCTTTGCCCGCCATATCCAGGTGGTTGGTGGGCTCGTCCAGCAGCAGCAACGAATGGTTGGCCAGCGTCAGGCCGACAAACAGCAGCCGTGAACGCTCGCCGCCGCTCAACGAACGGATCTGCTGATGGTGGCGCAGGTAAGGGAACCCGGCGCCGATCAGCGCCATTTTCCGCTGTTCCTCGGTCAGCGGCGCAAACTGCGCCAGCGCTTCGCTCAACGTGTCTTCATCGCGCAGCTGTTGCAGGCTCTGATCGTAATAGCCGATACGCACGCGCGGATGGAACAGCGCCGGGCGCTGCGTTTGTTGCTGATACTCGCGCCACAGCAGGCGCAACAGCGACGATTTTCCGCAGCCGTTGCGCCCGACGATGGCGATGCGATCGCCGCTTTTCACGCGCAGATGTTCCAGGCTGAACAGCACCGGCGCATCCGGCGCCGGGCGCACCGCCCAGTGCGGCAGCGCCAGCAGGCGATCGGCGTCCAGCGCTTCTCCCTGCAGCCGCAGCCGCCATGGACTGCCGGCGGTCAGGGTGGTCTGTTCTTCCTTCAACCGATCGACGCGCTTCTCCATTTGCTTGGCCTTGCGCGCCAGATCTTCGTTGTCGTAGACCTTGCCCCAGGTCGCCAGGCGCTTGGCGCTTTTTTCCACCCGGTCGATTTCCTTTTGCTCGGCGTGGCGCCGCTGTTCGTCCGCGGCGTCCTGTTCCGCCAGCGCGGTGCGCGCCGCAGAGCAGGGCAAACGGAAGAACTGCAGCGTTTTGTCGCGCAGGATCCAGGTGCAGTTGGTTACCTGGTCGAGCAGGTAGCGATCGTGCGACACCAGCACGAAGCTGCCGGTCCAGTTACGCAAGAACTGTTCCAGCCACAGCAGCGTGGGCAGGTCCAGGTGGTTGCTGGGTTCGTCGAGCAGCAGCAGATCGGGCTGGCGGATCAGCGCGCGCGCCAACAGCAGCCGCGTATGCTGGCCGCCGCTGAGGGTGCCGGCGGTCAGCATCCAGCTCGCCGGTTCAAACCCCAGCTCGGCCAGTAGCGCTTCGCAGCGCCAGCGTTCGCTGAGGTATTGGCCCGCAGGCAGCCGCGCCAGCACCGCATCCAGCAGGGTGCTGGCGTGCAGTTCCGGCGGCAGGTGCTGCTCGATGCGCGCCATCAGACATTGATGTGACAATGTCACCGTTCCGGTGTGCGCAGGCAGGTCGCCGCTGAGAATTTGCAGCAGGGTGCTTTTGCCGCAGCCGTTATCGCCGATCAAACCGATGCGGTCGCCTTTTTTCAGGCTGAAGGAAATCTCGCTCAGCAGGACGCCGAACGCGTTGTCGTAACCGACAGATTGTGCAGACAGTAATGTGCTCATTGCTTACTCAAGAGTTACAGGCATAACAATGCCTATCGTCAAACATTGCTGACGATAACCCGGTAAGCCGGAGGGAAGATCCTGGATTTTAGTAAGCTTCGCTCAAGCTGGGTTATCGCAGCGCGATACCGGTAATGCTTGAGCGGCGACGATTACCAAAGAAGTGTGAGTGAAAAACCAATTCACACGTCAGCATAGTAAGTCTCCTTTTATTGGTTGCAGGTTAATCGGTGGCTGGATTATAGAGCGCTTCATGCCGTATCGCCAGTGTAAAAGCGCCCGAATAATCAGCAAGCTAAGGCGAGCGCGGGCGCGTGGCACACAATGGGAATAATTACTGTATTTCGGCCGACATTAAGCAGCTATTATAATTAGCGTTTATGGTTAAGCGACGGTTCATCCGCCGCCTGTTCGTCTGTCTATCAGATAATGATGCTGAGCACTGAATTTATGTTAAAGCCTCGCCCGTTCCTGCTGTTGTTATTATTGCTGTTGGGTATGCAACTGACGCCGTTCGCCGCCGTCGCCGCCACCCAGGATGATCCCGCCGCCGAAAGCGCGCCCGATCCCGCTACGCAGTTGAAAGCCGCGCAAAAGCAGTTGGACAGCATGAAGCAGCTGGTTTCCAAAGCGACGACCGACACCCAGCTCAGCAAGCTGCGGTTGGCGACGGACGATCTGGTCGCCAGCATGGATAAATTGTCCGCCGATCTGCAGCCGGTGCAGGAAAAACTGCAGGCGCAGCTGGACGTGCTGGGACCGGCCCCGGCGGCCGGCGCGCTGCCGGAAACCCCCGCCGTCGCCCAGCAGCGCAATGCGCTGAACAGCAGCAAGAAGCAGTTGGACGATGCGGTAAAACGCGCGCAGGCCATCAAGACCAGCGCCTTCGACCTGGGCCAGCAGATCAGCGATCTGCGCCGGGTGGCGTTCAAAACCCAGCTGGCGCTGAACACCGGCAGCATTTTGGGCGTCAAATTCTGGACGCCGGTCGTGCAGCCGTCAGCGGATGACGTGCAGCGGCTGGACCAGTTCAACGCCGAGATGAAAGCGGCCTGGGACGCCAGTTGGCAGGACGAATGGCGGTACGGCACGCTGGCGTTGCTGGCGCTGGCGGTGATCGTCTGGTCCTGGGGGCGCTATTTGTCCGAGCGTTTCCTCGCCTGGGTCAGCATTCGCTTCCTGCCGGACGGGCGCCTGCGCCGCAGCTTTATGGCGATCATCACCGTGGCAGTGACGGTGATCACCACCTCGATTGCGCTGAACCTGCTGTATTACGTCTTTATCCGCGTGCAGCCGCTGCCGGTGATGCTGGAAGACTTCGCCGAAGGCTTTAACCGTCTGGGGATTTTCTGCGCGCTGATCGCCGGGCTGGGGCGTGCGGCGCTGTCGCTGAATCGTCCGTCGTGGCGTTTGGCTTCGCTGGACAATGAAGTGGCCGCCGGGCTGCGTTACTTCTCGCCGCTGCTGGCCGGTCTGGCGCTGGCGTTCGGCACCGTGGAGCTTATCAACAACGTCGTCAGCGCCTCATTGGCCACCACCATCTTCGGCAACGGCCTGGTGGCGGGGTTGATCGGCATGGTGCTGCTGGCGGCGCCGCTGCGCGGCCAGCGCATTCGTCGCCGTCTGGAGCAGCAGGGCGCGCACCTGGAAAAACGCACGCTGGTCGGCGGGCTGGTGCATATCGTCACCCTGGTGTGTTCGGTGGTGATCCTGCTTTCACTGCTCGTGGGCTATATCGCTTTTGCCCGCTTCCTGACCTACCAGCTCATCTGGGTGGTGCTGGTGCTGATGGCGTTCTACTTCATGGTGCTGTTCGCCACTGACCTGTGCGCCGCACTGTTTTCGCCGCAGACCGTCAGCGGCAAGATGCTGAAGAAAACGCTCAGCTTCAAGGATCGCCATCTGGAGCAGGTGGCGATCATCACCACCGCGCTGGCCAAATGTTCGCTGTTGCTGTTGATGATCGTCGCGTTGTTCAACGGCTCGTTCGGCAGCACCACGCCGGGCTCGCTGATGGAGAAAATCGTCTCGATCCTGACCGGCGAAGGCTTGCAGCGTTTCAACATCGTGCCAGGCAACCTGCTCAACGCGGTGATCTGCCTGGCGATCGGCATCTACATCCTGCGCGCGGTGCGGCGCTGGCTGGGCTCTGAGCTGCTGCCGAAGACCATTTCGGACGTCGGCATCCGCGCCTCGCTGGTGACGCTGTTCAGCAATATCGGCTATGTGCTGGTCATTCTGATCACCCTGGCGGCGCTGGGCATCCAGTGGAGCAACCTGGCGTGGATCGTCAGCGCCCTGTCGGTCGGTATCGGTTTCGGTTTGCAGGAGATTGTGAAGAACTTTATTTCCGGCCTGATCCTGCTGACCGAACGCCCGGTGAAGGTCGGGGATATGATCGGCATCGGCGGCGTGGAAGGCGACGTGCGGCGCATCAACGTACGCGCCACCGAAATTCAGCTCAGCGACCGCTCCACCATGATCGTACCGAACTCGCAGCTGATCTCACAGAACGTACGTAACGCCACCATGGGCAACGCGCAAGGCGTGGTGACCATTGCGCTGACGTTCCCGACCTCGATCGATCCGGAGCAGGTGCGCAATATCCTGCTGAGCGCTTACAACGAGTACGAAACCATTCTGGAGACGCCGGCACCTTACGTGCGCTTCAGCCAGTTGGGGCCGGACGGCATTATCCTGAGCGTGACTGGCTATGTGCCGAGCCCGCGCATGGTCGGCGCCACCAAGAGTGAACTGCTGTTTAACATCCTCAAGCTGTTGCGCGCTCAGGAAGTGAGCCTGTCCAGCCCGCAGGAGGTGGTGTTCATGAAGCAGCAGGCGACACGATATCAGGCTAACGAAGAGGAACACTCTTCCTAGTTCTGCCATGAGGCGGCGGGTCGTTCATCAACGGCCCGCCGAACGCGGCTAGTACATCGACGGCTCCACGGACTGCGAACAGTCGCTGTTGGCGCCGGAGTTGCTGCAGGTGTAGGGCTCATTCGGCGACGCCGGCGGCGCATTCGACGGGCCGCCGCCGCCGCCGATACAGCCGCTCAGCAACAACGTCAAAAGCACCAGCGTTATCTTTTTCATCTCTCCGTCCTCCATTGCGATTCCTCCTTTAAGTATATGTCGGGAAAGCGAACGCTACCGCCCGCCAGTGCGATCTATACTCCTTGGATGCCGTTTCGCCGCACCGCGCCGGCGAACGAGGGGGGAAAGATGCACATCGACGACGATTTGACGCGCTTTGCCGCGTTAGGGGCGCCGCCCTTACCGCCGGGAGCCCGGCAGGGTTATATAGACCACGACGGCGCGCGTATTTGGTATGCCGCCTATGGCGACGGACCGGCGGTGATCCTGTTGCACGGCGGCCTGGGCCACAGCGGCAACTGGGGGTATCAGCTGCCGGCATTGCGGGCCGCCGGGTACGGGGTGTTGCTCATCGATAGCCGCGGGCACGGGCGCAGCACGCGCGACGCCCGGCCGTATCGTTACGATCGGATGGCCGATGATCTGTTGGCGGTGATGGCGGCGCTGCAAATACCCCACGCCGCGCTGGCGGGCTGGAGCGACGGCGCTTGCGTCGCGCTCATCGCCGCCCATCAGGCGCCCGGGCAGGTGGACGGCGTTTTTTTCTTCGGCTGCAATATGGACGCCAGCGGCGTTAAACCGTTGGCGCCCAGCCCGATCGTCGAGCGCTGTTTTGCGCGCCATGCGCAGGACTATGCCGCCTTGTCGCCGACGCCGGACGATTTCGAGGCGTTCGTCGCCGCCGTGAGCCTGATGATGAGCAGCCAGCCGGACTACCGCGCACAGGATTTGGCGGCCATTCGCGTGCCGGTGACGATCGTTCACAGCGAACACGATGAATTTATCCGCGCCGAACATGCCGCCTATCTTAGCCGCAGCATTCCCGGCGCCCGTTTGACGACGCTGCCGGGCGTCAGCCATTTCGCGCCGCTGCAGCGGCCCGCGCTGTTCAACCGCGCGTTGCTGGATTTTCTCGCCGATGTGATGTGCCGCGGCCGGCGCAAAGAAAACGGGCGCCAAACGGCGCCCAAGGCATGACAGGTTAGAAATCGACCGTCGCCTGCAGGCTTAGGCTGCGCGGTTCACCCTCAATCACGCGTAAATTACCGGCGCTGGAGGCATAGTACTCGCGGTTGAACAGGTTTTTCACATTCAGTTTCAGCTGGGTATGTTTCCCAAGCAGCTTGCTGTCCCAGGCGACAAAGGCATCCGCCACGGTATAGGCCGGCATGGTGAAACTGTTCTCCGGATCGCCGGCTCGGCGGCCGACGTAGCGCGCGCCGCCGCCAATGCGCACCTCGCCGGGCACCACCGGCAATGTCATGCGGCGGCTGAGGTACAGGCCGCCCATGTTGGTTGGGGCGTTGACCAGCCGATTGCCGACGTTGTCCGGGTTGAGGTTGTCTTCGACAATTTCGGTCTTGTCGTAGCTGTAGTTGGCGGTGAGATCCCAGTTGCGCGCCACTTCCCCGTTCAACTCCAGTTCGACGCCGGTGGAGCGCGCTTTGGGGATGCTGCGGGTCACGCCGTTGATAAAGATCGACATGTTGCTTTCATCAATGCGATAGAGCGCCAGCGTGGCGTCAAACGCCGGGGTGATCTGCCATTTTCCGCCCACCTCATAGGTGGTGCCGGTTTCCGGCGTGGCGACGTCGCCATTGTCGTCGATGGCGGTGGACGGCGTGAACGAACGGCTGTAATTGCCGTACAGCGACAGGCTCGGCGTCAGCTTATACACCAACCCCGCCTGCGGCAAAAACTGGTCGTCTTTGTCATTGAGCGTATTTTTTGGTTTCTGGAAACCGTTGCTGTTGTTCTGGTAATACGACTGATAGCGCGCGCCCAGCACCGCGATCCATTGATCGGTAAGATGAATGCTGTCCTTGGCGTACAGGGAACGGCTGAACAGCGTGGCGCGCAGGTTGCTTGACGCGTCGCTGTAGGTGGTGCTGTCGGTGACCGGCGTTTCGCCATACACCGGATCGTACATGTTGAAGGTCTTAGAGACCTTGCCGCGGTAGGAATAGGCCTTGTAGGTCTGATTTTTCTCGTAGTCCACGCCCAGCAGCAGGTCGTGCTGCATGCCGAACAGCTGGGGCGAACCGGTCAGATCCCAGGAGTAATAGTGGGTTTGATGATTGAAACCGCGGTTGGCGTCGGCGCGGCGTGAGACGATGCCGGTCGTGGTGTCGACCGCGGTGGCGCGTACTTCGTTGCTGTCGTAATGGCGTTGCAGCCAGGCGTAGTTGAACCGGGTCGTCCAGATCGGATCGAGCGCGTACTCATAATGGGCGTTCAGACGTTTGTTCTTGCCCCAGGCATGGTTCGCGTAGTCATCCAAGCGGCGGTTATAGGGCACATCGACCGGTTTGCCGTCGATAAATGCGGTGCCGCGATCGTAAGGAATGTCGTACTTGTATTCGCTGTAGGCGATGTTAAAGGAAGCCTGGTCGCCGAACCAACTGAGCGAGGGGGCGATCAGCGTGTGTTCGTCGCTGCCGAAATTGCGCCAGTAATCTGCGTGCTGGCGTTCGGCGATCAGGCGAAAGGCGAAGCCGCCGCCCAGCGGGCCGGTCACATCGACGCTGCCGCTGCCGCCGCCAAAACTGTTGGTGGCGCCGCTGATGCGGGTGTTCCAGTCATACTGCGGTTTTTTGCTGATCAGATTGATGACGCCGCCGGGGCTGAGGATGCCATACAGCAGCGACGCGGAACCTTTCAGGACCTCGACGCGATCGGTGGTGGCGTCCATGCTCAGCCCTTGGTTGCTGCGCACGCCGTCGATGAAGACCGAGCCGTCGGAGTTAACCCCGAACCCGCGTTTGACGAAGCCATCCTCGGTGCCGCCGAGCGTGTTGCCCTGGGTGACGCCGCTGACGAACTTCATCGCATCATTGACGCTTTTGACCTGGAAGTCGTCAATGACCTGAGAGGTGACGACGCTGACCGATTGCGGCAGTTCACCGATTGGCGTGGCGGTTTTGCTGCCGGTTGAGGCGGTATCGGCGCTATAGCTGCCGGCAGGCAGGGCGGTGGCGGTCACAGTGATGGCGTCTTCCTTTTTTGCGTCGGGCGCGGCGGCGATCGTCAGGGCGGGAAACAGGCTGGCGATCAGGGGCAGCGTGCGGAAAACGTGATTTTTTTTGTTTTTGTTGGGGCGGCGAAGAACTGACTGGTGCATATAATTCCATGAAAAAATAATAAATAGTAACAATTATCATTATAATTATCATTTATAGGTTTTGAATAGAGAGGAATACCGGTATCCCTTCATTGCACGATTTAATTTTGTCATTAGGGAAAAAGACGGCGATTTTGCCGGTAAAAATTCGGATGGATGGCAATAACGATCGCAGTGACGGGAGGGACGCGGCAGTTTGTTCGTCGGAAGGGTGATTCCTGTCAATATATTGATACACAAATATATTTTCCCTTGATGAATAAACAGGTGTCCGGGCAGGAAAAACTGGCAATAATAGGCGGGTCGGCCGTTTATCTTCTCCTCATCGTCGACGGTTGTGACACGCAAAGACTGTCACCTTACGCTAGCGGAAGTCTCTGGATCCAAGATGCAAACCACCTCGTTGTCCGATACCCGGAAAATCTGGCCCGCGCTCAGCTTTTTTTTGCTGGTGTTCGCGCTGTGTCTGCTGGGCATCGTGAGCCGGCCCGGCAGTTTTCTGGCGATATTCTGGCCGGCTAACGCCGTGCTGCTGGCCGTTTTGGTGCGCCGCTCACGGTGGGCCACGCGCGCCGATTGGGGCATGGCGGTGTTGGGGTATCTGGCGGCGGATCTGCTGACCGGCAGCTCGCTGGAAAAGACGCTGCTGCTGAACGTCGCCAATCTGACCGGCGTCGTGGTGGGGTATCTGTTGTTCATGCGGCTGTCGCCGCCGGCGCGCATGTTGCAACGCGGCACGTCCAGCATGTACCTGTTCGGCATCTGCCTGGCCGCCGCCGCCGCGACCGGCGCGGTGGGCGCCGTAACTTCGCAGTGGCTGTTCGGCAGACCCTATCTGACCTCGCTGGCGCTGTGGTTCTCGTCCGAGTTCACCAATTACGTCACGCTGATGCCGTTTATTCTGGCGTTTCCCGGCGATTGGCGACGTCGCCTTGCGGCGGCCGGCGCCATGTTCACCCAGCGCAGCCAATGGCCGCGGGCGGGGCGAAAACTCACGGTATTGGCGCTGCTGTTGCTGGCGGCGGTGTGCAGCGTGCTGATCGGCGGCCCCGGGGCGGTGATCTTTCCCATGCCGGTGCTGTTGTGGCTGGCGATGTCCTTCTCACTGTTCTGCACCATGATTGCGGTGCTGATCTATGTGCTGTGGTGCCATCTGGCTATTGATTTCGGGCTGTTGAGTTCGACGCTCGACATGAAGGTGTTGCAAAACGCGGTATCGATGCGTTTGGGCATCGCGCTGCTGGCGCTGGGGCCCATCGCCGTGGCCAGCATGAACTATGCGCGCAATGCGCTGCTGCGCACGCTGGAGCACGTGGCGAATCACGATGCGTTGACGCACGTGCTGACGCGCAATGCGTTTATGCAACGCGGCGAACGGTTGATAGACCAAAAGGGCGAGCTGGTGTGCGTCATGATGCTCGATATCGACTATTTCAAATCGATTAATGACCGTTTCGGCCATGCCGGCGGCGATCAGGCGCTGATGGCCTTTACCCGCGCGATCGCCGCCGATCTGAGCGTCGGTGACCTGTTCGGCCGCATGGGGGGCGAAGAGTTCGCCATCGTTTCGACGCTCGGCCAGCCGCAGCAGGGATGGCAATTGGCCGAACGCCTGCGGCAACGCATCGAAACGGAGTCTATCCTCATGCCGGCCGGGCATCCGCTGCAGATCACCGTCAGCATCGGCATGGTGACCTGCCCGGGCGGTTCCGGCCAAAGCCTGGCGGATCTGCTGAAGCTGGCGGATCTGGCGGTGTACAAAGCGAAAAACGCCGGCCGCAACCGGGTCGCCACACCGGAATCGTCTCCGCCGGCCTGTCACGGCCGCTGAACTTCCGATCCGCGCTGCGTGCCTGCGGTCTAAACTGGTAAGGGACGCGGGCATTTCCGCCTGCGCCGAACCGACTGTCCTTAATCAGACAAGAGGATGCCAGAATGAAATACGTAGACGGGTTTGTGGTGGCGGTGCCGGCCGCCAATAAGGAGGCTTATCACCGGTTGGCGGCGGCGGCAGCGCCGCTGTTCAAAGAGTTTGGCGCCACGCGCATCGTGGAGTGCTGGGGCGATGACGTGCCCGATGGCAAGCTCACCGACTTTCGCGGCGCGGTGAAAGCCCAGGAAGACGAAGTGGTGGTGTTCAGCTGGATAGAGTACCCCTCCAAAGCGGTGCGCGACGCCGCCAATGAGAAAATGATGAACGATCCGCGCATGAAAGCGCTGGGCGAGATGCCGTTCGACGGCAAACGCATGATCTTCGGCGGTTTCGCGCCGATCCTCGATGCGTAAAGGAGGCGCAGATGGCCAGAATTACGCAACATCTGTGGTTTGAAAAAGACATGGAAGCGGCGCTGAATTGCTATGTCGCGCTGATCCCCGGATCATCCGTGAACTGGTTTTCCGACCTGCCGGCGGATACGCCGAGCGGCCCGGCCGGCAGCGTGAAGCTGGCCGCCTTCACGCTGGGTGACCAGCGCTATGCGGCGATCGAGGCCGGGCCGTTGGATCCGTTCAATCACAGCTTTTCCGTGATGGTGGAATGCGACGATCAGGCGGAGGTTGACCGGCTGTGGGATGCGTTGAGCGAGGGCGGCGAGGCGGAGCAGTGCGGCTGGCTGCGCGATCGCTGGGGGCTGTGCTGGCAGATCGTGCCGCGGCGCCTGACCGAGCTGATGAACGACCCCGACGCCGCGCGCGTGCGGCGGGTCACGGAAGCGATGCTGCTGATGGGCAAAATCGACATCGCCGGCCTGGAAGCGGCGGCGCGGGACTAGCGGAAAGAGAACGTGGGAGAGAAAGGATGCATCGAGAGCGGCACAGTATTGAACGCATCGGCTGGCTGCGGGCGGCGGTGCTCGGCGCCAACGACGGCATCGTCTCAACGGCCAGTCTGCTGCTGGGCGTCGCGGCGGCCAGCGCCTCGCATTCCACGCTGATGATCGCCGGCGTCGCCGGGTGGGTGGCGGGCGCGATGTCGATGGCCACCGGCGAGTATGTGTCGGTCTCGTCGCAGGCGGATACCGAAAAGGCCGCGCTGGCGGAAGAGCAGGCGGAGCTGCTTGAAGACTACCCGGGGGAGTTTCGCGAACTGACGTCAATCTACGTGCATCGCGGTCTGGATCCGGCGCTGGCCCGGCAGGTGGCGGAAAAGCTGATGGCGCATGATGCGCTGGAGGCGCACGCGCGCGACGAACTGGGTATTTCCTCCGCCACCCGCGCCCGGCCGCTGCAGGCTGC
Source organism: Serratia sp. TSA_130.1 (assembly GCF_052691795.1). NCBI lineage: Bacteria > Pseudomonadati > Pseudomonadota > Gammaproteobacteria > Enterobacterales > Yersiniaceae > Serratia > Serratia sp. TSA_130.1. The sequence continues at coordinate 46,117 of NZ_JBQZFS010000001.1, read as the reverse complement.
GTTGGCGTCGGCCCTGAGTTTCTCCCTCGGCGCGCTGTTGCCGCTGCTGGTGGCGATGTGGGTACCGGTCGCCTGGACGCGGCCGGCGCTGGTGGCGTCGGCGCTGATTTCCCTCGGCGTTCTCGGCGGCATCGCCGCGAAAACCGGCGGGGCGCCGATCTTGCCGGGCGTGGCGCGCATCCTCGTCTGGAGCGCACTGGCGATGGCGGTTTCTTCCGGCGTCGGCCTGCTGTTTGGCGTGACGGCCGGCTAACGTCGCGCTTGCATCAATCTAGTGCACCTCAAGCTCAGAATTTATCATTTGTCAGCCGCCGGCGTTCGCGGCAAGGTGACGGCAACGCCAACATCAGTCAGGGACACTTATGCAGAAATCACAGATCCTATCGTGGGTCGCCCAGCATCCGCTGTTGCAACGCATGGTTGCGCTAGAGCCGATCACCTGGTTCAATCCGCGCGCGACAACGCTGGCCGCAGGGTTGCCCCACGTCGGGTTGACCGCCGCCGACGTCGCTGACGCGGAGCAGCGCCTGGCGCGTTTCGCGCCTTATCTTGCCGCGGCCTTCCCGGAAACCCAACCGACAAAGGGGATCATCGAATCCGAGCTGGTGGCGATCCCGGCCATGCAGCTCGCGTTGGATCGGCGCTATGGGCAGACGTTGGGCGGGCGCCTGCTGTTGAAAAAGGACAGCCATCTGCCGATTTCCGGCTCAATCAAGGCGCGCGGCGGCATCTATGAGGTGCTGACGCATGCGGAGAAACTGGCGCTGGAGGCGGGGCTGCTGCAGATCGGCGACGACTACGCCCGGCTGTTTTCCGACGAGTTCCGTCAATTCTTCAGTCAGTACCGCATCGCCGTCGGATCGACCGGCAATCTGGGATTATCCATCGGCATCATCAGCGCCCGGTTGGGGTTTGACGTCAGCGTGCACATGTCGGCGGACGCGCGGGCGTGGAAAAAACAAAAGCTGCGTGACAACGGCGTGACGGTGGTGGAATACGCCGACGATTACGGCGTGGCGGTCGAACAAGGGCGCAAACAGGCGGCGGACGATCCGAGTTGCTTCTTTATCGATGATGAAAACTCGCAAACCCTGTTCCTCGGCTACGCGGTGGCTGGCGGCCGCCTGAAGCGGCAGTTTGCCGAACAGGGTATCGTGGTGGACGCGCAGCATCCGCTGTTCGTTTATCTGCCGTGCGGCGTCGGCGGCGGGCCGGGCGGAGTCGCCTTTGGCCTCAAGCTGGCGTTCGGCGATCATGTTCACTGCATTTTCGCCGAACCGACCCATTCCCCTTGCATGCTGCTCGGCGTCTACAGCGGGTTGCATGACGGCATTGCGGTGCAAGATCTCGGCATCGACAACCGCACGGCGGCGGACGGACTGGCGGTGGGGCGCGCCTCCGGCTTTGTCGGCCGGGCGATGGAGCGCCTGCTGAGCGCGTTTTACACCCTGAGCGACGAAGAGATGTTCGCGTTGCTCGGGTTGTTGGACAGACACGAGCATATCCAGCTGGAACCCTCCGCCCTGGCCGGCATGCCCGGGCCGTGGCGCGTTGCCGCTCACGCGCGGCAGCTCAGCGAGCAGGGCGTGAGCGCGGAGAGCCTGGCCCAGGCGACGCATCTGGTATGGGCGACCGGCGGCGGCATGGTGCCGACGGCGGAAATGGCGAAATACCTCGCCGCCGCGCAAACGGCGCCGTGAGCCAATAGCGCCGAGGCTTGCGCTCGTTTCCTGTTTTTAGGCGGCGAGCGCGGTTTGACAGGCGCCGGTTCCCTCCGGCCCAGGGTCAACGTCAGACCGGGCGCTCATGATGTTTTTAAAATGTTAACAAAATCACAACTCCCCATGCCGCAGTCACGGCTTAAATCTCCATATCCAATTAATAGTAAATAAAATTATTTTATTTACCGCTTTCTGATGTTCGTTTATCGCACGCTTATTTTTTTAACAATATTGAAGCATTCGCCGTGGGGTGGTTTGATTTGATTGTCGATTAACGAACTATATTCCGATAATCGCACAAATTAACCCTCTCGCCGGCTCGCAGCCGGCTGTTCCGTGCGGCGAGGTTTGCCGCACTCTCTGAGGAGCAAGCCATGCCGCATGATAACAACGTAGAAATTCGAGGGTTTATCGATAACCAGCCATTTTCTCGCTACCAGTGGTTGATACTGGCTTTGTGTTTTTTGGCGGTCGCGCTGGACGGTTTCGATACCGCCATTATCGGCTTCATCGCCACGTCGCTGGTGCAGGAGTGGGGAATAGACAAAACCGCGCTGGGGCCGGTAATGAGCGCCGCGCTGGTCGGTCTGGCGGTAGGCGCGTTGGCCGCCGGCCCGTTGGCGGATCGCATCGGCCGCAAGAAAGTGCTGGTGATTTCGCTGCTGCTGTTCGGCGGCTTCAGCCTGCTGACCGCCTTCGCCGGCTCGCTTTCGACGCTGACGCTGCTGCGTTTTTTGACCGGGCTGGGACTGGGGGCGGCCATGCCGAACGCCGCCACGCTGATGTCGGAATATGCCCCTCAGCGCTGCCGAGCCCTGATGGTGAATCTGATGTTTTGCGGTTTCCCTCTCGGTTCGTCGCTGGGCGGTTTTTCTTCCGCCTGGCTGATCCCGCATTTCGGCTGGCAGAGCGTGCTGGTACTGGGCGGCGTCATGCCGTTGCTGCTGGCGCTGGTCCTGATCGCCGCCTTGCCTGAATCCGTGCGCTTCATGGTCGCGCGTGGCTATGCCGCAGAGCGCATCGCCAAGGTGCTGAAACGCATTGCGCCGATCCGAATGACGCCGTCGCCGCGCTTCATGTTGCAGGAAGAGGGGCAGGTAAAGGCAGCGTCGCCGCTGGGCATGATCTTTTCGCGTCGCTATCTGCTGGGCACGTTGATGCTGTGTCTGACTTACTTCATGGGATTGATGATCTTCTATCTGCTGACCAGTTGGTTGCCGCTGCTGATCCGTGAAACCGGCGCCTCCGTTACGCAGGCGTCGCTGATCACCGCGCTGTTTCCGCTCGGCGGGGGACTCGGCGTATTGATTATCGGTTGGTTGATGGATCGCATGAACCCGCACAAGGTGGTGGCCGTCGGCTATTTGCTGACCGGTTTGTTCGTCGGCATCATCGGCTATGTCTATACCTCTCCGCTGCTGATGGCGCTCACGGTGTTCATCGCCGGCACCTGCATGAACGGCGCCCAGTCATCCATGCCAGCCCTGGCGGCCGGGTTCTATCCCACCCAGAGCCGGGCGACCGGCGTGGCCTGGATGCTCGGTCTCGGGCGTTTTGGCGGCATTCTGGGGGCGATGAGCGGTGGCGTGCTGATGCAGATGCAGCTGTCGTTCAGCACCATTTTCACGCTGTTGGCCATCCCGGCGCTGATCGCGGCGCTGGCGCTGTTCGCCAAACACCTTTCCGGCGGCTACCCGGCGCTGCCGGCGCCGCTCAACAAAATGCTATGAGGGAGTCATGCTATGCGCACACAGGTTGTGATCATCGGCGCCGGTCCGGCCGGCTTGATGTTGTCCCATCTGCTGCACCTGCAAGGTGTGGAATCGGTGGTGTTGGAAACGCGCAGCCGGGAGGCGGTGGAATCGACCATTCGCGCCGGGGTGCTCGAACAGGGGACCGTCGATCTGCTCGAGCAGACCGGATTGGGGGAACGGATGCGGCGGGAAGGGGCGCGGCATCAGGGGATCCGCTTGGCGTTCGGTGGCCGGCAGCACCGCATCGATCTGGCCGGATTGACCGAGCGCGCCGTCACCGTTTATGCCCAGCATGAAGTCTTGAAAGACCTGATCGCCGCGCGTCTGGCGGCGCAGGGGCATCTGTTTTTCGAGGTGGAGCAGGTTGAATTGAAGGCGCTGGACAGTGCGCAGCCCGAGGTTCACTACCGTCATGGCGACCAGCCGCGCCGGCTGCGCTGCGACTTTGTCATCGGATGCGACGGATTCCACGGCATCAGCCGCGCGGCGATGCCCGGCGGGCTGCGGCAGGATTACACCCGCACCTATCCGTTCGGCTGGTTCGGCATTCTGGTCGAAGCGCCGCCGTCCAGCGAAGAGCTGATCTACGCCTGCCATCCGCGCGGTTTTGCGTTGATCAGCACCCGTTCGCCCGGCGTGCAGCGCATGTATTTTCAGTGCGATCCTGCGGAACAGGTCGATCAATGGTCGGACGATCGTATCTGGCGCGAGTTGGAGCAGCGGCTGGAAAACCATGAAGGCTGGACGCTGAAAAAGGGCCGCATATTTCAGAAAAACGTGGTGGGCATACGCAGCTTCGTTACCGAACCGATGCGCTACCGGCGCCTGCTGTTGGCGGGCGACGCGGCGCATATCGTGCCGCCGACCGGCGCCAAAGGGTTGAATCTGGCCATGGCCGATGTTTGCCTGTTGTCCCAGGCGCTGGAGACGTTTTACCGGCGAGGCGACTGGCAACGGCTGGACGATTACAGCGACACCGCCTTGCAGCGGGTCTGGCGCGCCGAGCATTTTTCCTGGTGGATGACCCACATGCTGCATACCCGGCGGGAAGACACGCCTTTCGAACACCGGCTGCAACTCTCAGAGCTGCAGTACACGGTGAAATCGCGCAGTGCCATGACGATGCTGGCGGAAAATTATGTCGGGGCGCCATTCCCGGCGATATAAGCGAAAACGCCCATGCCGGGCGGCATGGGCGAGAAGGGGCGTCACCGCCCCTGAACTGCGGCGGTTACAGCTGTTCGCCGTTGCTGGCGATCACCCGACGATACCAGTCGAAGCTTTTCTTGCGCGACCGTTCCAGCGTGCCGGTGCCGTCGTCGTGTTTATCGACGTAGATGAAGCCGTAGCGCTTGCTGTACTCGCCGGTAGTGAACGACACGCAGTCGATGCAGCCCCACGGCGTATAGCCGATCAGGTCTACGCCGTCTTCAATCACCGCTTTTTTCATCTCTTCGATATGGGCACGCAGATAGTCGATGCGATAGTCATCGTTGATCCGGCCATCCGCTTCCACCTTGTCGAAGGCGCCGAAGCCGTTTTCCACGATAAACAGCGGCTTCTGGTAACGTTCATACAGCACGTTCAGCGAATAGCGCAGCCCGACCGGATCGATCTGCCAGCCCCAGTCGGAGGCTTTGACGTGCGGGTTCGGCACGTTGCCCGGGAAGCCGAACATGCCGTCGCTGCCGTCCACCGCGTTGGCCTGCAGCGCATTGCTCATGTAATAGCTGAAGCCGATGTAATCGGTGCAGCCCTCGCGCAGGATCTGCGCGTCCTGCGGCTGCATCTCGATCTTCAGCCCTTTGCGTTCCCAGTCACGCAGCAGGTAGCTGGGGTAGTAGCCGCGCATTTGCACGTCGGTATACAGATAGCGCTGGTGCATCGCTTCCACGGCGTACATCACGTCGTCCGGCTTGCAGGAATAAGGGTAGAACGGCACGCAGGCCAGCATGCAGCCGATCTTGAATTCCGGGTTGATCTGATGGCCGAGTTTGACCACCTGCGCGCTGGCGACGAACTGGTGGTGCAACACCTGGTACAGCGTCTGCTCAGGGTTGTCTTCCTGGGTGTAGTCCACGCCGGAACAGCAGTAACCGAACAGCGGGTAGCGGTAGTTACTCTGGTTGTTGATTTCGTTGAAGGTCATCCAGTACTTCACTTTTTCGCGGTAGCGGCGCATCACCACTTCGCTAAAGCGCACGAAGAACTCCACCACCCGGCGATTTTTCCAGCCGCCGTAGGCTTTTACCAAATGGTAAGGCATTTCGAAGTGGGACAGGGTGATCACCGGCTGGATGCCGTATTTCAGCAATTCGTCGAACAGGTCGTCGTAAAACTGCAGGCCGGCTTCGTTCGGCGTTGCTTCGTCGCCGTTCGGGAAAATGCGCGTCCAGGCGATCGAGGTACGAAAACACTTGAAGCCCATCTCGGCGAACAGCGCCACGTCCTGCTTGTAGCGGCCGTAGAAGTCCACCGCTTCGTGGTTGGGATAGCGATAGCCGTCGAGCACGCCGTCGGTCATCACGCGATCCACGCCGTGCGAACCGCCGGACAGCACGTCGGCGATGCTTGGCCCTTTGCCGCCCTGATCCCAACCGCCTTCAACCTGGTGCGCGGCGACCGCGCCTCCCCACAGAAAATCTTTCGGCAACTGTTTCATCGTCAATGTCTCATCTTATTTAATGAAGGGTAATAACGCTCGCATTGCCAATAGAGTAACAAGACCGAAAGAAATGTCACGATATAACAAATCGCCGTAAAACGTGATTTGTCACAATAAAAAAACAGCCTGTTTTATTTTATCGCGTTCATTCTTCCCAGGCGCTTGCCGATGGTTTCAATAATATAAAGCACGGGGATTTGCGTAGTAATATTATGATGATCGCCGATCAAGTGTTGCGGGACGTGATAAGACAGATTGAAGTCCGCCAGCCGCGCCAGCGAAGAGGTTTCGTTGTTGGTGATGCTGATGATTTTACAGTGGTGCAGGCTGAACTGGCTGGCCAGCCGCAGGATTTCTTCGGTTTCGCCGGAAACCGACAACATGATCGCCACCGCGCTTTTATACATATCGCTGTTGACGGGATAATAAGGATCGTCGATATGAGTGCTGAATTTTCCGACGTTGGAAAAGAAACGCGCGCCATATTTCCCCAGGGCGCCGGAGGTGCTGATGCCGACGAAAATAATTCGCTCGGCGGCGGCGATATGCCGCACCGCTTCATCGAGCAGCTGATTAAATTCATCGTTGCTGACGCTTTTAAAAAAACTGAGAATTTCGCCGATGCCGGAATCGACCGGCGGCGCATCGGTTTGCTCCAGGTACAGTTTGAAACGGATGCGAAATTCCGAATAGCCGTCACACCCCATTTTTTTGCAAAATCGCAGCACGGTGGTGGTGGACACGCCGGCGGCCTCGGCCAGTTCGCGGATGGTCATGTACATCACTTGATTCTTGTGTTTGCTGACGTAGTTATAAACCATCAGCTCCAGGGCGTTGAGCGCGGCGATTGCTTTGTGGGTAAACATGAGTCGATCCGGCGGCTGAAAACGGGAAGCGTATCTGCGGGTTAACATAGCAAAATTCCCCGCCGCTGGCACTGCCGAACAAAAAAGAAAAGCCGCACCAGTCAGGGGCGGCCCAGGGTTCACGACGAACAAATAAAGCAAAACGTTCCGGAAGACATGCCATGAAAACGCGTTTCATCACACAGGGTTAGCATAGGTCAGCTTACTCCGGCGGCAAAATGCCGGTTTCTGCTTTCTAAAGCCAAAGCGCGGCAAAGGCTACGGCGTCTCGGGCTTATCTTCGGACCAGCGGGCGGCGTTGACGTCCACCTTACCCGGCAGCAGTCCGATGGCGGTGAATTTATCCGCCAACTGCTGCTGCTGTCTGAACACCTCCGGCGACATGCGCTGGCTGCCGAACGGCATGCGGGCGATGGCTCTGGCCCAAATCGCCTGATCCAGGCCGGTGCTCTGAGCGAGGATCGCCGCCGCTTCCTGCGGATGGCCGTTGGCCCAGTCGCTCAGCGCGCCGAGCTGTTGAATCACCTGCTTGGCGCTGTCCGGGTAGGTTTCGGCAAAGCGGCGGCTGGCGAGATAGAAGGTGTAGTGCGGCACCAGACCTTCCGCGTCTTTCAGCCGGCGGGCGTTGGCATGGGTTTCCACCTCGGCGTAGTAGGGATCCCAAATCACCCAGGCGTCGACGCTGCCGCGCTGGAAGGCGGCGCGGGCATCGCTCGGCGGCAGATAGACCGGCGTGATGTCCTTGTAGCTCAAGCCGGCCTGTTCCAGCGCGCTCACCAGCAGGTAATTGACGTCCGACCCTTTGTTCAACGCCACGCGTTTGCCTTTCAGATCGGCCACGGAGCGGATCGCCGAATCCTGCGGCACCACGATGGCTTCGGTTTTCGGGCTGGGCGGCGAATGCGCCAAATAAACCAGATCGGCCTTGGCGGCTTGCGCGAAGGCCGGCGGGGCGTCACCGGTCGCCGCCAGATCGATGCTGCCGACGTTTAACCCTTCCAACATCTGCGGGCCGGCGGGGAATTCTATCCAGCGAACCTTGACGCCCTGCGGCTCCAGGGTTTTCTCCAGCGTGCCGCGGTATTTCAGCAGCGCAAAAATGTTGGCTTTCTGGTAACCGATGGTGATTTGTTGCGGTTTCTCCTGCGCGCCGGCCGGCAGGCTAAACAGGCCGAGCAGCAGGGCGGCGATCAGCGGCGTTGTGAGTTTTCTCATCCTGATTTTCCGATAGGCGAAGTGAACGGTAGCGATGACGCGCTGGGCGTAACGCCATGAAACGGCATTTAAATTTTCCTGCGGCGGGATAAGGGCGATGATAATGAGCGGCGCAGTGGCGTGTAAAGCGCCCGCTTATGCTGAATAATGCCTTGCTTAGCCATAAATCAGCTTAAGCGGGAGAGGGTGAGCTCGACGTTATGCCGCGTCACGCTCGCGCGAACGCGCCAGCAACAGCGGAACCAACAGATAGAGGGCGGCGGCCAACGCCCAGACCAGGCCCGGCCAGACATCGCGCGTGGCGGCGTACAGCGCCGTCGCCACCAGTGGCCCCGCGACGCCGATCAGGCTGCCCATGCTGGCCAGCGTCCCTTGCAGCTCGCCCTGATGATCGTCGTCCACCTTTTGCGCCATTAACGCCTGCAGCGCGGGCAGCGCCATACCGCCCGCCGCGAAGAACGGCAGCAAGGCGAAAGGTGCCCAGCCGCGCGTGGCGATCGACAGCAGCGCCAGGCCCATTGCGTCGGCGGCCAGGCCGATCAGCAGCGCCTTGCGTTCGCCGAGCCGCGCGACCAGCGGGCCGATGGCGAAGGCCTGCGACAGCGCATGGCAGGCGCCGTAACCGGCCAGCGACAGGCCCGCCACCATCATGCTCCAGCCGAAACGATCCTGACCGTATAAAATCCACAATGTGGCCGGCGCCTGCGAAACCAGCGCCATGATCAGGTAAATGCCGACCAGCGGCAGCAGGCCAGGCTTGCCGTGCAGCCGTCGCAATGACGAAAAGGGATTGAGGCGGATTTTCTCGGCGGCGCGGGCGCGCGGTTTACGCGATTCCGGCAGCAGGAAAAACGCCATTGCCAGGTTGACGGCGTTCATCGCCGCCGCCGCCAGGAAGGGCGCATGCAGATGCCACTCGCCCAGCGAACCGCCGAGCAGCGGGCCGACGATAAAACCGACGCCGAATACCGCGCCCACCAGGCCGAAACGCCGCGCGCGTTGACCGGCCGGCGTAATGTCGGTGACGTAAGCGGTGGCGACCGCCATGTTGGCGCCGGTGATGCCCGCCAGCAACCGGCCCAGATAGAGCCAGGCCAGCGTCGGCGCGAACGCCATCAGCAGATAGTCGGCCGCCGCGCCGGCGAGCGAGATGAGCAGCACCGGCCGCCGGCCGAAACGATCGCTCAGCGCGCCGAGGATCGGCGAGAACAGAAATTGCATTAACGCATAGGCCGCCAGCAGGGCGCCGTAGTGCAGGCTGCCAGCGTCAAGACCGCCCAGCGAACGTAACAACGCCGGCAGAATCGGCATGATCAGACCGATGCCCACCGCATCCAGCAACACCGTCAACAAAATAACCAGCATGGGTTTTTTCAAAATTGTGACTCTAACAGTGATAGAGTATTGAGTATTCCACAGTTACCCTATCAGTGATAGAGAGATGAGCGAAAAAAATACTGCGACACGTTTAACGCGAGAAACCGTCCTGCGCGGGGCGCTGGCGTTGCTGAACGACATCGGCATCGATGCCCTGAGCACCCGCCGCCTGGCGCAACATTTGGGCGTGCAATCTCCCACGCTCTATTGGCATTTCAAGAACAAGGCCGAGCTGCTGAAGGCGATGGCGGAAACCATCATGCTGGATCACCGTGAAGAGGTGCCCGCCGACATGCCCTGGCAGGATTGGGTTGTCACCAATGCCGGCAACTTCCGTCGGGCGCTGCTGGCTTACCGCGACGGCGCGCGTCTGCATGCCGGCACCCGGCCGCAGGAGCCGCAATTCGCCGTCATTGAGGCCAAGGTGGCGCTGCTGTGCCGGGCGGGGTTGACGCCGGAGCGCGCGGTAAACCTGCTGTTCGCCGTCGGGCGTTTCGTGGTGGGCTGGGTGCTGGAGGAACAGCAAATGCAGCCTGACGATCCGCTCAATGATGCCGACCGCCGCCGTTACCCGCTGCTGTGCCAAGGCTGGGAAACATTGCAGGAGAAGGGCGCGGATGCGCTGTTTGAAGCCGGCGTGCGGCTGTTGGTCGACGGCGCTGAGGCCGGACTGGCGATCGACAATAATCACGGGCGGCAATCATAAAAATGCGCTTATCTATCGGAAATTTATAGAAAATACCCACTTTTCGTTAAAGCCATGGCGGCTACATTCCCTTAACATCATCAAGTCTTTTGATGATAATTATTAGCACGCTGCGAAATTATTCACCGCAGTGATGTTACGGATTAAATCCGTTTGTTTAAGGGATAGTTTCACCATGGAAATCAACGTTAATGGCCGGGTGGTTCCACTCGGCAATCTCGCGCCCGACACGCCGCTGCTGTACGTTTTACGCAACGATCTGCACTTGAATGGCCCCAAATATGGCTGCGGCCTGGGGGAGTGCGGCGCCTGCACGGTGCTGATCGACGGCGTCGCCGCGCGTTCTTGCTCAATGCCGCTGGCCGCCGTAGGAAGCAAGTCCGTCACCACGCTGGAAGGCCTGGGCACGCCGGAGGCGCTGCATCCGGTTCAGCAGGGGTTTATCGATGAGCAGGCGGCGCAGTGCGGTTACTGCGCCAACGGTATGATCATGACGCTGGTCGCGTTGTTCGAACGCGAGCCGGATGCAGATGAACAAACCATCAAGAAAGAGCTGGCCTACAACCTGTGCCGCTGCGGCACCCACCTTGAGATCTTGCGCGCCGCCGAGCGCGCCCGCGATCTGCTGGCTGCGCGGAGGCAAGCATGAGCCGCCTCGAACTAACCCGCCGACAGTTGTTGCAAGCCGGCGGTGTGGTGATGGTCAGCAGTCTGCTGCCCGCGCCGTTTAACGCCTTCGCCGCCGAGACGGTTGCATCGCCTGCCGATCTGCCGCTGGATCGGGTGGACAGCTTTATCAGCCTCACCGCCGACGGCCGGGTGACGGCCTTCAATGGCCATGTCGATCTCGGCACCGGCATTCGCACCGCGCTGGCGCAGATCGTCGCCGACGAAATTTGCGTGCCGTTCGAGCACGTCACGATGATCCTCGGCGATACGCAACGCACGCCGGATCAGGGGCCGACCATCGCCAGCGCCACCATACAGGTCACGTCGGTGCCGCTGCGGCAGGCGGCGGCGCAGGTGCGACATATGCTGACGGCGCTGGCGGCCAAAGCCTTCGAACTGCCGGCCGACCAGCTGACGGCGGCGGCGGGACAGGTGTTTGTGACCAAGCACCCGGGGCGTTCCTTGAGCTATGCGCAGCTGGCGAGCGGGCAAAATCTGCATGTGACGCTGGATAAAAACGTGCCGCTGAACGGTGAACAGCAGGGCCGCTATGTCGGCCGCGCCGTCGCCCGGGTCGATATTCCGGCCAAGGTCAGCGGGGGGCTGACCTACGTGCACGACCTGCGCTTGCCCGGCATGCTGCATGGCCGGGTGGTGCGTCCGCCTTACGCAGGCGCCGACAGCAGCGCGCCGCTGGGCGGCGGCCTGTTGTCGGTGGATGAAAGTTCGATCGCGCACCTGCCGGGCATCGTGAAACTGGTGGTGATCAACGATTTCATCGGCATTGTGGCCGAGCGCGAAGAGCAGGCGATCGCCGCCATGCGCCGGCTGAAAACCGAATGGAAACCCTGGGCCGGCCTGCCGGACCTGTCGCCGGAGGCGCTGCCCGCCGCGCTGGAAGCCAACCCGAAAACCGACCGCGTGCTGCGCGATGATGCGGGCACGGACGAGGCGTTGGCATTGCTGCATACCGAAGTGCGGGCGGACTATGTCTGGCCTTACCATCAGCACGCCTCGATCGGCCCCTCCTGCGCGGTAGCGGAGGTCAAAGACGGGCGGGCGCAGGTGTGGTCCGGCACGCAAAACCCGCACGATCTGCGCAAAGATATCGCCAGGCTGCTCGAGCTGCCGTCTGAGCAGGTGCACATCACCCGCATGGAAGCCTCCGGCTGCTATGGCCGCAACTGCGCCGACGACGTCTCGGCGGACGCGGCGCTGTTGGCGCGGGCCACCGGCCGCCCGGTGCGGGTGCAGCTGATGCGTGAACAGGAATCCGGCTGGGAGCCGAAGGGCACCGGCCAACTGATCCGGGTGCGCGGCGGCCTAGACGCGCAAAATCGGGTGGCGGCTTACGAGTTGAAAACCAGCTATCCCTCCAACAATGCGGTGACCTTGCCGCTGGTGTTGACCGGCAAGGTGGCCAACCGGGCCGACGTGCAACAGATGGGCGATCGCACCGCCATTCCGCAATACGCGTATCCGCACATGCGGGTGATCTGTCAGGACGCCGCGCCGATCGTGCGGGCGTCGTGGATGCGCGGCGTTTCGGCGCTGCCCAACGTGTTCGCCCATGAATCCTGGATCGACGAGCTGGCCTGGCGCGCCGGCGAGGACCCGATCGCGTTTCGCCTGCGTTACCTGAACGATCCGCGCGCGGTGGCCTTGATTGAGGCCCTGAAGCGCCAGGCTAACTGGCAAGACGGCCCGGCGCACCGCTCGCGCGCCGCCGGGGCCGAAGTGGTGAGCGGCCGCGGCTTCGCCTATGCGCGCTATTTCCACAGCAAATTCCCCGGCTTCGGCGCCGCCTGGGCGGCCTGGGTGTGCGATCTCAGCGTCAATCGCCTTTCCGGGCAGATCACGCTCAATAAAATCTTCGTGGCGCATGATTGCGGCCGGATGATCAATCCGGCCGGGGTGCGCCATCAGGTGCATGGCAACATTATCCAATCCGCCAGCCGGGTGCTGAAAGAGTTTGTGACCTTCAACGCGTCGGGCGTGACGTCATTGGACTGGGGCGGCTATCCGATCCTGCGCTTTGACGAATTGCCGCAGATCGATATCCAACTGATCGACCGCCCGGACGAAGCGCCGATGGGCGCAGGAGAGTCCGCCTCGGTGCCGAGTGCGGCGGCGATCGGCAACGCGCTGTTTGACGCCCTCGGCGTGCGCCTGCGCGAGGTGCCGTTCACACCGGCGCGGGTGCTCGCCTCGCTGCGCGCTCAGGCCGGCCATTAACCCCCCGTTACGAACAAGGACAGCAAAGATGAGTAAGATGAAAAAAATCGTCGGGTGGGGCGGCGTCACGGTGATCGCCGTTGTGGTCGCCGGCGTGGTCGCCAGTTGGCAGCCGGAGATTGCGCCGCTCGCCGCCGATGCGACCCACAGTTTCAGCGAGGCGCAGATCGCGCGTGGCAAAACGTTGGCCGATCTCGGCGACTGCGCCGTGTGCCACACCCGTGCGGGCGGCGAGCGCAACACCGGCGGGTTGGCGATGGAGATCCCCTTCGGCACCATTTACACCACCAACATCACACCGGACGTGGAAACCGGCATCGGCAGCTGGAGCTACGCGGCGTTCGAACGCGCCATGCGCCACGGCGTCGATCGCCAGGGCCGCTATCTCTATCCGGCGTTTCCCTATACCGCCTTTACCCGCACCCGCGACGACGATCTGCAGGCGCTGTATGCCTATCTGATGTCGCAGCCGCCGGTCAAGTACCGGCCGCCGGCCACCGATTTGCACTTTCCGTTCAACATTCGCCAGGGCATCTTTGCCTGGAACCTGCTGTTCCTGACGCCGGGCGCGATGCCGGAACAGGCGACCCAAAGCGCCGACTGGAACCGCGGCGCGTACCTGGTCGAAGGGCTGGGGCACTGCAGCGCCTGCCACTCGCCGCGCAACGTGTTGTTCGGCGAGAAAACCGGCGGCGAGCACCTGGCCGGTGGCGTGGCGGAGGGATGGACGGCGCCGGCGTTGACCGGCCGCTCGCCCGCGCCGCTCGCGTGGACGCAGCAGGATCTGGTCGATTTCATGCGCACCGGCTACTCGGCCAACCACGGCGTCGCCGCCGGCCCGATGGCGCCGGTTATCGAAGAAGGGCTGTCGCGCTTGCCGCAGGCCGATCTGCAGGCGATCGCCGTTTATCTGCGCAGCTATCATCCTGAAACGGCGGCGGGCGCGACGGCGACAACGTTAAACGCTCAGGCGGAACGCCAGGTGGAGCCTCTGAGTTCGGCAGGGGCGCGGCTGTTTTCCGGCGCCTGCATGGCTTGCCATGCGCAGGAAAAAGGCGCGCAGATGGCGGGGGTACGGCCGTCTCTGGCGCTGAACACCAACCTGTTCGCCGACGCGCCGGACAACGCCATTCGCGTGGTGCTGGACGGCATACAGCGGCCGGCGAACGCCGAGCTGGGCTATATGCCGGGCTTTCGCCATAACCTGAATGACGCGCAGATCGCCATCCTGCTCAACTACCTGCGGCAGCATTACGCCGGTCAGGCGCCGTGGCCGGACTTGGCGGCGCAGGTCAGCCGTTTGCGCGCCGAAACCGCGCAGAAATAGCCGCCTGGGGCTGGACAGCCGCGCCGCGTTGACGACAATAGACCTTTTCACATGGACAGAGGCAGTAAAATGAATACGTTAGACGCGATCCGCCAACGCCGCGCCACCAAGCAGTTCGATACGCAGCACGTGATGACGCTCGAAGAGAAAAAAGCGCTGTTGAACATTGCGCTGCAGGGCGCTCCCAGCGCGTTTAACCTGCAGCACTGGCGCCCGCTGCTGATCGAAGATCGCGCGCAGCGCGAGAAAATTCGCGAGGCGGCGTGGGGGCAGGCGCAGGTGACCGACGCGTCGATGCTGGTCGTGCTGTGCGGCGATCTGTCGAGTTGGGAATCGAAGGTAAAAACCGTTTGGGCCGACGCGGCGGAGCCGGTGCAGCAGTTCATGATCTCGGCCGTCGATCAGTATTATCGCGGTAAACCGCAGGTGCAGCGCGACGAAGTGATGCGCAGCAGCGGCATCTTCGCCCAGACGTTGATGCTGGCGGCCAAGGCGCAGGGCTACGACTCTTGCCCGATGGACGGTTTTGATTTCGACGCGGTGGGCGAGATTATCAATAAGCCGGCGCATTATCAGATCGCGCTGATGGTCGCTATCGGCAAGGCGGCGGGGCAACCTTACCCGCGCATCGGCAAGCTGCCGTTCGACGAGGTGGTGAAAACCGATCGCTTCTGAGCTGAACGGTGAATGACAAAAGGGAAGGCTTGCGCCTTCCCTTATTTTTTTATGACGCACAGTTCGTTCCAGTAACTGAAACGGATGCGCCGTTGCAGGCGGTGATGCCACATAGAACACTCCTTCTACCCTACACGGTTTAAATAAATAACACCGCGCCGGACACAAGGCGAATGCCTTATTGTGCATAGCTTGCCCGTCGGACGGGATTAACCGATTTTACCGGCCCGGTGCGCGGCGGGCGCCCATCGCCAGCCGAAGTTCATGCCCGCGGCCGCGCCGAGAATGGCCAGCGTGCCCAGCAGCTGCAACAGGCTGAGACGGTGCCCGAACGCCGCCCAGTCCACCACGATCGCCACTGCCGGGTAGATAAACGACAGCGCGCCAACCAGAGCGGTGGGGATTTTCTGGATAGCGCCATAGAGCAACGTGGACATCACCCCGGTATGCACCAGGCCGAGGGTCGCCAGCAGCAGCCAGTCGAGCGGTTCTGCGGGAAGGCGGGCCAGACCGGCGAACGGCGCCATTGCCACCGCGCCAACGGTCAGTTGAATCAACACGATGAGCTGCGGCGGCAACGCGGCCAGCTGTTTGACGATCGCTGCCGCCAGGGCGTACATCAGGGCCGCACCGAGCGCCAGCGCCACGCCCAGCAGATAGTCGCCATCGCCGCCACCGCTCTGCCGGCCGGTGACGATCAACACCATCCCGGCGAACGCCAGCAGAAGCCAGCCCAGCCGATTAGCCGTCAGTTTTTCGCCGAACAGCAGCGCTCCCAGCGCCACCAACATAAACGGTTGAACATGGTAGGTCACGGTGGCGACAGCGATCGAGGCATGCGCATAGGCGGCAAACAATAGCGTCCAGTTGAGCACCAGCGCGAGGCCCCCCAGGACGGCGAAAGCCAGCTGCCGCCGGTTGATGGCGCCTGATTTCAGTTGCCCAAGCGCGGCGCAGGTGGCCAGCATCGCCAGCGCGCCGAACGCGCAGCGCCAAAACACCACCGTGGCGGGCGGCTGCCCTAACACGATCACCGGCCAACCGACGGTGCCGGAGATCGTCATGGCGAGGATCATTTGCACTGCGCCGCGCGTTTTCGTTTTCATGTCGTTTCCCTCGCGGCCTGACCGTGCTTGTGGTGAAGTCGCTTAATCATTAAAATGAACAATCGAACATTATGATGAACATGGTTGACGGTGTTCGTCAAGTCGAACAAATGAATGGTATAACGAACAATGAGCGAGAGCCTAATGCAGAACATCACGCCGATCGGCCTCTTGTCGGCGGCAATCCGCCGTGAGCGGGAGCGATTGAACCTGTCCGTCACCGAACTGGCGAAGCGCGCGGGTATCGCCAAGTCCACGTTGTCGCAGCTCGAAGCCGGCAGCGGTAATCCCAGTCTGGAAACGCTGTGGGCGTTGGCGATGGCGCTGGATGTGCCGGTCAGCCGACTGATTTCGCAACCCAGCAGGCAGGTGCAAGTGATCCGCGCTCATGAGGGGACCGCGGCGGTGTCAGAGCAGGGCAACTACGCCGCCACGTTGCTGGCCACTTGTCCACCGGGCGCGCAGCGCGACATTTACCGGCTGCGGGTGCAGCCCGGCGAAGTCAAACTTTCCCGGCCGCATCCGCCGGGCACCGTCGAGCATGTGATCATCAGCAGTGGACGGGCGCGCCTTGGCCCGGCGGATCAGCCGCAGGTGCTGAGCGCCGGGGATTACATCAGTTACTCCGCCGATCGCGAGCACGTTTTCGAGGCCCTGGAGCCGGAGACCACCGCTGTGATGCTGATCGAGCAGGGCTAGCACGGCGTTGACGGTTCGTTTATTGAAAATGATTCTCAATTATATTAGTGTGCCCGCCTGTTTTGACGCCGGGGCAGACGCGTAGCCCGGCGTCGCCGTTTGTTGCCCTTCAAGGACCGAAGATGAAAATCGCTATTCCTTCCATACTGTTACTCGCCGGTTTGACGGCGACGCACCCGGCCACCGTGTTGGCCGCTGCACCGCCCGCCGCGGCGGATCAGGGCCAGAACGACACGGCCAACAACGATTTCAGCTTCGTGCGCTATCGCGCGGATTACCGCGTTAACGCCAACGCCACCAACGTGAAGACGGAAAGCTACGAAGTGCTGCTGAAAACCAAGGCGGCGGTCGAAAAATTCAGCCAGATCCGCCTGAGCTACAGCGAGAAAATGGAAACGCTGGAGGTGGTCGCCGCCTATACGCTGACCGCCGACGGCCAGCGCCACGATGTGGCGCCCGATCGCATTTATACCCAGGAAAGCTATTCCAGCGCCACGGCGCCGCTGTATGCCGATCGCAAGGTGCGCGTCATCGTGTTCTCCAACCTGGCGCCGGGCTCGCGCGTGGTGTACGAACTGCGCCGCACGCAGAACACCCCGTATTTCCCTGACTATTTCGGCCTGTGGGAGACGTTCAGCGTTTTCGAACAGTTCGACGACGCCGAAGTGACCCTGCAGGCGCCGGCCAAGCTGCCGATGCATATCTTCACGCGCGGCGTCGAGGGCGGGGACCAACCGCAAATCCGCAACGGCCAGGCGCACTGGCGCTGGCATTATTCGCGCAGCGCGCCGATGAAGGCGCAAAACTGGGCGGCGGACAGCTGGACCTTCAGCCCGACCATCATGGCCAGTACCTACCGCGAGTGGCCGCAGTTGGCCAAGGCCTACCAGCTGAAGGCCGGCGCGGCGGCGAAGGTGACGCCGGGCATTCAGGCGCTGGCGGACAATATCACCGCCGGTATCAGCGATCGGCGCGAGCAGGCGGAGGCCCTCTATCGCTGGGTGGCGCAAAACATTCGCTACGTGGCGGTGTACCTGGGCAACGGCGGGCTGGAGCCGAATTCGGCGCAGAGCATTCTCGATAACCATTACGGCGACTGTAAGGATCACGTGGTGATCCTGGAGGCGCTGCTCGCCGCCAAAGGCATTGAAAGCTCGCCGGTGCTGATCGGCATGGATGAAGGCCCGATCCTGCCTAAAGTGCCGCTGCTTGGCCGCTTCAATCACGCCATCACCTACGTGCCGGAATTCAAACTGTACCTCGATTCCACCAATCCCTGGGCGCGTTTCGGGCAACTGCCGGAGGGCGATTTGGGCGCGCCGGTGCTGCTGACACGCGACGCCAGGCTGGCGCGCACGCCGGGCAGCGACGAGCAGCCGGTCAAGAGCGCGCTGAACGTCGATTTCGTGTTCGACAAGGCGGGCAATCTGCGCGGACAGACCGAGCGCCGGCTGAGCGAAGTGGAAGAAATTGACCTGCGGGGCTACTTCTCGCAGATCAACCGTCAGAATCGGGCGCAGGCCGAAGCGACAATCATGTCCGCTTCCGGCATCGACGGCAACGGCGAAGTGGCGATGAACAGCGATCCGCTGGATCTCAAAAAGCAGTTCGGCTATCGCTTCCGCTTCAAGGCGGACGACTACGTCGATTTCGGCGTGGTGGGCGGCATGACGTTGCCCAACCCGCCCGGCGGCAAATCGTTCCGCACGCTGTATACCACCACGGCGGCGCCGGGCAACGAAACGCCGTTCTACTGCACCGCGCAGCGCTATGACGAAACCTACCGTCTGCAGCTGCCGGCCAACGTGCCGATCATCGCCATTCCGAAAGATCGGCAATTCCGCAATGCGGCGGGCGACTATCGCGTCGAGTGGCGGCGCGACGGGCAGCAGGTGACCGTCAATCACCGCCTGCAGGTGAATGCCATTCGCGGCAAGGAAGCGCTGTGCCAGGCGCAGGATTACCCGGCATTCCGCGAGCTGTTCCAGCAGGTGCGGCGCGGTTTCCGCGGCCAGGTGGTGTACGGTGAATTGGCCAACGGCAAATAGGCCGCTGCCCCGCCGCGCCAAGCGGCGGGGCGCACGCCTCAGTTGAACTCGCTCGCGACCTCGGACCACAGGCTGACGCGGCAGCCGCGCGCCGCGAAAGCGTCCATCTCGCGTTTGATGCCGCCGCTCTCTTGCCAACCCGGCAAGTCGAGCACGATCAACTCATCCATCGCCGCCATGAACAGGGCGTCGATCGGCGCCCACAGCTTGCCGATGGCGGTTTTGTCTAGCTCTTGCAAACACTGGTTGATCGGATGCGACATGCTGACCTGGCTAAAAACGGCGCTGCCGGCTCGCACGATAGCGGCGGCGACGTCGTTGCTGGCGATAAAGCGTTGCTGCACGACGTTGGCGTCGGTGTGGCTGTAGGGGCAGGCTAAAAATATTTTTCTCATTAGCGTTTGTTCTCTCAATAATTGTTGTCAGGGACGAAAAAAGGGCGCAGCTTCCCCGTGAGGCGGCGCCCCGTTTATTTTTATGGCTTAGGGGTAAATTTAACGAGCGGCGGCGGCGATGGCCGTCGATTGCCTTTGCGTCTGTTCTTTTTCCAGCAATTCAGCCTCCGGCACCGAAATTTTTATGGCGATCAGCACGGCGATCATGCCACCGAGGAATTTGCCCATCATGATCGGCAACACCAGCGAAGGTTGGAAGTTGGCGGTAAACGCCAGGTGATCGCCCAACGTGGCCTGTGCGCAGATGCCGAAGGCCACGCACAGCACCTTATCGCGGGCGCGCATGCCTTTGAACAGGTGATAAACGGCGATGATATTGGCCAATACCATAATAAAGCCCAGCGCGCCGGTATCCGATAAACCGAGCTTTTTACCGATAAAATGCATCGGCTTGCGGCAATAGCGCTGGAATAAATAACAAATGGGGAATGTGCCCGCCAACATAATGCCGATATAACCGGCGATCTCGATAGCGCGGAATAATTCGTCTTTGTCGGCAAATAATGGATCGAATACCCAGCCGCCGAACACCTTTTTAAACACACCGGTGAAATGCTCGATGATGCACAGCGCCAATACCAGCTTGATAAAGGCATCCGCCGCCTTGCCGAAGATCAGGAATCCTTTCACCATCGCCGCCGGCCGCAGCTTCAGCCCCAGCGCCAACAGGAAGCACAGGGCGAACAGCGGGGACAGCAGCCGCAGCGCCTGCAGCAAGTCCAGCTGCAGATAGTGCGCGGCAGGTGACGTGGTGGAGATAATCTCCCTGACCGGCAGGTTATTGAAGGTGATGGTCACCAGGGCGATCAGCACGGCGAACGGAATGCTGATCAGGCCTGCCATGGCACCCAGCGCCAGATATTTATGGTCGTCGCGGTTCAGCATGATAAGCCCGACCGGGATCAGGTACACGATGCTGGCACCCGAGGTGTAACCCACCAACATGGCGACGATCCACATGTCGCGGTTGGCGGCAATGGCGTCGGCCAGCTGATAGCCGCCCATGTCCACGGCGATCACCGCCAGCGCCGCGATCGAGGCGTCGGAGCCGAGCGCCGAGAAGAAGGGGCCGATGCTGTACATGATCAGGTAAGAGATGATCGGGATTGCGGCCATGATGCCAGCCTGGGCGAGAAACACCGGGCCGATGGCGTGAATGCCGTTGACGAATTCGCGTCCCAGCTCGCCTTCCGGTTTGACGATCGACGCCAGCGCACCGATCAGAGTGCCGGCCATGATGATATAGATGATGAAATTACCGAACTCAGCCATGGTGTTCCTCCTGCAATGAACGTAAGCCGCGCGAGCGCGCGATGATTTCCTGATAGCGGGCAAACCAGCCCGCCATATCGACCTCGGCGGGTTCCGTCACTTCATAGCGGTTGAGCACCTTGAGCGGATGTTCCACCCCCAGTCCTTTACGCGCCAACAACGCAACGCCTTGGGCGGTGATCTCCTTATTGGTGGGAGAGACGATGCGCTTTTGGATCAGGTTGGCGAGAAACTGCGTGAAATAGCGGTTGGCGGACAGGCCGCCGTCCACCGAAATGCTGTCGCCGATCGGTTTCAGTTTATCCATGGCGTTGATCACCTCGGCGGAACGCATGGCGATGCCTTCGAGGATCGACTGCAGCAGATCCTTGCGCTCGGTCTCCAGCGACAGCCCGGCCCACATCCCGGCGGCGGAGCGGTCCCAGTACGGGCAAGCCAGTCCGGAGAGCGCGGGCACAAAGGCCAGGCCGCGCGCGATGGCCGGCTGAGAGGGGAAGTCGCCGAATTCATCGAAATCGTTGAACAGGCTGATCTTTCTCGCCCAGTTAATGGCGGAGGCGGCGTTATAAACGCCGCCGTCCAGGCCATACACCGGCTCGCTGTCGGGCAGCTTCCAGCACAGCGTGGGCAACAGGCCGGACTCGCCGGCATCGATCGGGCGCGGCCCGGTGATCGCCTGTAAAAAGGCGCCGGTACCGAAGGTGATCTTCATCTGCCCCGGTTGATGGCAGCCGTGGCCGTATGTACCGGCAAACTGGTCGACGATGCAGGCCGTCAGCGGCACCGGTTTGCCGTTGAGCGCGACGTCGCCGAAGTGGCCGATGTTGTCTCTGACCTCGGGCAGGCTGTCGATCGGCACGCCGAACAAACGGCACAGCTCCTCATCCCACTGCAGGGTATGAATGTTGAACAACGAGGTGCGCGAGGCCGAGTTATAGTCGGTAAGATGCCGGCCGCACAGGTGGAACAGGAAGAAGGCGTCCATGGTGCCGAGCCGCAGGCGGCCGCGTTGCGCCAATTGCCTGGCGCCCGGGGCGTTGTTCATCAGCCAGCCCATCTTGCTGGCTGAGAAGTAGGTATCGAGCGGCAGACCGGTTTTCGCCGTCACCAGCGGCTCAACGCCTTCGCGTTTCAGCCGCTGGATCTCCGGCTCGGTACGCTGATCTTGCCAAACGATGGCGTTGTACAGCGGCAGGCCGCTGTCGGCGTCCCAGGCCAGCAGGCTTTCGCCCTGATGCCCTAAACCGATGGCATCCACCATGTCGCACTGGCTGAGACAGCGGCGGATATTCGCCAAAATCTCCAGGGCGTCGTGTTCCACCCAGCCCGGATTGGGGGTGATCTGCTTGTGCGGCATGCTGGCCGGTGAATGGTGCCTGCCGTCTTCGCCGAACACCACGACCCGGGTGCCGGTGGTCCCCTGATCAATCGCGGCATAACGTTGATTCATCATTGCTTCGCTCTCTTATAGGTTTTGTTTTTTTATTGTGCCTGGTGTTGGTTGTGTGACTGTTTTAATAATCTATCTTCAACTTCACACATAAAAGCAACATAAATCACAAGATAAAATAACCCCGCGTGATCGACCTCATACTTTTTGCTTATCACCGCCTTTTGCGGCTTTTTTTTGGGAGTTATGTTGTTTTTGTCATTTCAAATGCGGTTATTGTGTGGTTTTATTGTGGTTATCACATCAAAACGGGACATCAGCATGATGGAAGAACAAACGGGTTGGGACATTGTCGTGATTGGCGGCGGTGTGGTCGGGTGTGCGGTATTCCGCAAATTCTGCCTGATGGGCGCCCGTACGCTGCTGTTGGAAAAAGGGGGCGATATCCTGTCCGGCGCCAGCAAAGCCAACAGCGCGCTGCTGCATACCGGCTTCGATGCGCCCAGCGGCAGCCTGGAACTGCATTGCATGCAGGCCGGGTACCGGGAATTTATCGCCATCCGTGAACGAATGAATCTGCCGCTGTTGCCCACCGGCGCGCTGGTCGTGGCCTGGGACGAGCAGCAGTTGGCGGCGCTGCCCGCGATTGTGCAACAGGCGCACGACAACGGCGTGCTGGACGTGGCGCAGATCGACGCCGCCGAGCTGTATCGCCGTGAGCCGCAGCTGGCACCCGGCGCGTTGGCGGCGGTAGAGGTGCCGGGCGAGAGCGTGATCGATCCCTGGAGCACGCCGCTGGCTTACCTGACGCAGGGCGTTAAACACGGCGGCGACTATCGCTTCAATACCGAGGTGACCGGCGCCGAACGCTTGCCGACCGGCTGGCGGCTAACCAGCAACCGGGGCGAGTTTCACGGCAAAATCGTCATCAACTGCGCCGGCAATCAGGGCGACCGGGTAGAAAGTTTCTGCCATCAGCCCGAGTTTGAAATTCGCCCGCGCAAAGGGCAGTTCCTGGTGTTCGACAAGGCCGCCGCCGGGCAGGTCAACGCCATTATCCTGCCGGTACCGACGACGATCACCAAAGGGGTGCTGCTGTCGAAAACCATCTTCGGCAATTTGCTGCTCGGGCCGACCGCCGAAGAACAGCAGGATCGCGAGACGGCGACGGTGGACGAAACCAAAATGCGCGAGCTGATCGAACAGGGCACCCGGCTGCTGCCCACGCTGGCGAATTACAGCGTCACCGCCAGCTATGCCGGATTACGCCCGGCGACTGAACAGAAACACTACCGCATTCAGCACTATCCCGATCGGCAGTGGATCTGCGTGGCGGGCATTCGCTCCACCGGCCTGACGGCGGCGCTGGGCATCGCGCAATATGTGGAACAGCTCTATCGCGACCACTTTACGCCGTGCTTCACGCCAAAAACGCCGGAGACCGTGTATTGGCCGCAAATGCCGATGCTTGCCGACTACGCGCTGCGCGATTACGCGCGCCCGGACAACGGCGGCATCGTTTGCCACTGCGAGCTGGTGACCCTGCGGGAGATCGAGGCGGCGTTCGATTCCGCCGTGCCGCCAGAGTGCATCGGCGGGCTGCGGCGCCGCACGCGCGTGATGATGGGGCGCTGCAACGGGTTTTATTGCAGCAGCCGGGTGGCGGAAATGGTAGGCGATCGTTTTGGCCAAACGCTGGCCGTAGGGAGCATTGATGAAAACTGAGTATCAGGTGGCGATTGTCGGCGCCGGGCCGGCGGGGATCGCGGCGGCGACCGCGCTGCGGCAAGCGGGGATCGAGGATGTGGTGCTCCTGGAACGGGAACGGCAGGCGGGCGGCGTGCCCAGACACTGTCGGCACCCCACCTTTGGGCTGCAAACGTTTTATAGGCCGATGCTGGGATCCACCTATGTCGATAAAATACTGGCGCGCGCCGGGCAGGTGGAGATCCGTACCGGCGTGACGGTGCTCGCCATCAAGCCGGACGGCGAGCTGACCATCACGGACTGCCGCGGCGTCAGCACCTTGAAAGCGCAGCGGGTGATCCTGGCGACCGGCGTGCGCGAGACGCCGCGCCATCCGCGACTGGTGAGCGGGCTGCGGCCGCAGGGCGTACTCACCGCCGGTGCGCTGCAGCAGTTCGTCTATCTGCGCGGGCTACAGCCGGGCAAGGCGCCGGTGGTGATCGGCACCGAGCTGGTCAGTTTCTCCGCGCTGTGGACGCTGCGTAACGCCGGCGTGCGCGCCGTCGCCATGATTGAAAGCGGCGGCAGACCCGTCGCCTGGCGTCTGAGCGCGCTCTATGCGCGTCTGATGGGAGTGCCGATCCACTACTATTCACGTGTGACCGATATTGCCGGCCGCGATCGGGTTGAATCCATAGAAGTGGAAAATCGCCAGGGGGAGAAACGGCGCATCGCCTGCGACAGCCTGATCTTCACCGGCCGCTTCACCGGGGAGTATACGCTGATCCGCCAGAGCCACCTGGCGCAGCGGCCGGACAGCGGCTGTCCGTTGACCGATCAGTTCGGCCGCTGTTCCGACGCCGCCTATTTCGCCGTCGGCAACATGTTGCACCCGGCGGACATGGGCGACCAGTGTTATCAGGAAGGGCTGCGCGTCGGCGAGGCCGTTGCCCATTCGCTGCAGCGCACGCTGCCGCCGGCGCGGCAAATCCTGCCGGTGCGGCACGACGAACGGATACGTCTGACTGCGCCCGCCCGTGTGGCGCTGATCGGCAATCCCGCCACGGTCACGATCAATATGCGCGTGGAACAGGCGGTGTCCGGTTCGGTGGTGGTGCGGTTGGGGGAGAAAGTGCTGTACCGCAAAACGCATCGTTGCCTGCCTGAACGGCGGATCCTGCTGCGCAATATCGTCTTGCCAGCCGAGGCTGAGCGTGATGCGCTGCACATCAGCATAGAATCCGCCGGGTGAACGACGGCAACGGCTTGCGTCTAACGCCCTGAAACCCGTAGTATTCCGTCAGTTAACGCCGCAAGTCTCGGCGGAGGCAGTCACTCTTACTAAAGGCAGCGAGTGTAATGTGAATGGATATCTCTAATTCCGTGGAAAGGCGCAATGAAATACTGGCGCTGATCCAGGCCAACGGCCGGGTTTACGTGAATGAGCTGGCGGATAAATTCCAGGTTTCGCAGGAAACCATTCGGCGCGACCTGAACAAGCTGGAAGACTATCGGCTGATCAAGAAGATCCACGGCGGCGCGGTGAGCAGCCAGTTTAAATTCGAGCATGAATTCAACGAGCGGGCCAAAATCGCCGAGGCCGAGAAGCGCGCCATCGCGGAGAAAGCGGCGACGCTGCTCCAACCGGGCGATACGGTGTTCGTGGATTTCGGCTCCACCACGCTGGAGTTTGCCCGGCAGTTGGCGACGATCGATCAACTGACGGTCATCACCAACTCGCCGCTTATCGCCAACGTCTGTCTGGAAAATGACTCCATTGACGTGGTGCTGATCGGCGGGCAGTTCATCGACTCCAAAATGGCGTGCCTGGGCGCGATCGCATTGAATAATATCGAGGCGTTTTTCGCCGACTACGCCATCATCGGCGCCGGCGCGGTCAATCTGCAGACCGGCGTGATGGATCAGAACGTCAATGAAGCGGCCATCGCGCGCAAAATGATTGCCCAGAGCCGCAAGTGCATCGTGCTGGCCGACGAAAATAAGCTGCGCGGACATGCGATGACGCTGGTGGCCAAATGGCCCGAGGTCGATTATCTGGTGACCTCCGACAGCGGTAACGCATTAGAAGGCTTGGTTTTCCCCGCCAACGTTAATGTGTTGGTGGCGCAGGTCTAGTGCCGACATCCATTGCCGGTTCTGTTTACCAGGACAGTGTCCGGCAATGGCGTTTTAGCTCATCGATGAACACCCTGACTTTTTTCGGCACGTATTTTCTGTTGGCATAATATACCCACATCGGCGGTAGGGGCCGGCAAATCCCGGGCATGATTTCTACCAACGAACCTGCATCAAGCTCCTGTTTTACCCGGTGACGCAAAAAGACGTGTGCAATGCCAATTCCGGCGCGGGCCGCCTCAATAATCGCTTCCGTATTATCGGTAATGAAAATGCCGGGCATATCGAGATCTTGCGTTTTTTCGCCATCGCGCAGTGACCATTTATGTAAAACGCCGCGATCGGGAAAGCGAAAGCGTATGCAGCGATGTTGCTGCAGCTCGCCAATATTATTCGGCGCACCATATTGTGCAATATATTCCGGTGTAGCGATTAATGCACATGGCAGAGCCGGTGTTATTTGCACACCGATCATGCCCGGCAGCAATTTGTCTGCCAGACGAATGCCGATATCAATGCGTTCCTGAATAATATCCACCAGATGATCTTCGTAATTTATTTCCAGCGATATCTGTGGATAGCGACGATTGAATTCCGCCAGGAAAGGGGCTTTAAGCAATTCCTTCGCCATCTGCACTGCAGTGATGCGCAGATGCCCTGACGGCATGTCCTGGCTCTGATTCAAGCCTTCGCGAGCATTAAGTATATGTTGATAAAAGGGCGCTACGTTGTGATAAAACCATTCGCCGGCTTCGGTGAGGCTGACGCTGCGGGTCGAGCGGTGGAACAGCTTGACCGCCAGCTCGGTTTCAAGCTGGCTAATTCTCTGGCTCACCGCGGCGGGTGTCACGCTCAGCATCGCAGCCGCCCGTGAAAAATTGCCGGTTTCTACCACGGTGAGGAACAGGTGAATGCCATTAAGTGGGTCTTGTCTATTCATTAGATAAACTAACAACTGTTGTCAGAAGAGTGGGCATTGTTCATATCCTAACGCAACTTTATAGTTTTCCCCACTTTCGCATTAATGGGGTTTCCGCCATGTCAGTCTCGTTATCGTTGGATCATGCCCAGCGAATTATCGCCATCGGGGTCGCGACTGCACAGCAGTTGGGAGTGGCAGTATGCATTTCCGTCTTTGATTCCGGTGCCAACCTGATCGCCTTTGTACGCATGAACGATACCCCGCTGGGGGCCATCGATTTGGCCCAAAGAAAAGCCAAAACCTCGGCGTTGTTTCGCATTCCCAGCGCCGATTTGGGGCTGCTTTCCGGCTCGGGACAGGAGCTGTGGTCTATTGAACACAGTAATCAGGGGCTGGCTTCTTTCGCCGGCGGGATGCCGATTTATTCATCCGAGGGTGAATTTATTGGCGCAATAGGTATTTCAGGAGCCAAATCATATGAGGATGCACATATCGCTGAAAAATGTCTGCAATAAAAACGTCGACACAACACATTATTAATTACGCCATTCATTATTGACTGCTAACCATTCTGCTTCGGCAGAAGGAGGGCGCATGCATGAAATAACCCGCAGGAAATTTATTATCGGCAGCGGCGCACTGGCGGCGGCGGCGGTATTGCCGACGACGACAGACGCTGCAAATAGTATCAAGATGAAAAGAGGAAATAATTCCATGGTAAAGAAAACAGTATTAATTACGGGCGCGGGATCAGGTTTCGGCCAGTCCGTTTCACTGGCGCTGGCTGCCCGAGGGCATCATGTGATCGCCGGAGTGCAACTTACGCCGCAAGTGACCCAGCTGTTGGAACTCGCCAGGCAGCACGGCGTTTCGTTACAGGTTGAAAAACTGGATATACTGGAGCCCCGCGATCGTGAATATGCCTGGCAATGGGACGTCGACGTATTGTTCAACAATGCCGGGATCGCCGAAGCCGGCGCGGTTGCGGAAATGCCCATTGACGTGCTTCGCTCTCAGTTTGAAACCAATGTGTTTTCCAGTATGGCCCTGACACAAGGCTTCATTAAGCGGATGGTCGCCCGCAGAAGCGGTAAAATCGTGTTCGTCTCTTCGGTGGCGGGGCTATTAACCGGCGCGTTCACTGGCGCTTATTGCGCCTCCAAGCATGCGCTGGAAGCCATCGCCGAGGCTCTCCACATGGAATTGGCTGAATTTGGGGTGAAGGTCGCCACGGTGAATCCGGGGCCTTATCTGACCGGTTTCAACGATCGCATGATGGAAAGCTTCAGGAAATGGTATGACCCAAAGGTGAACTTTATCGATCACAGCAAGCTGAAATTTCCTTTCGACCAGTTTGATCCGCAGGAAATGGTAGACAAAATGGTCAGCGTAATTGAAGAAGATGATGGACTGTTCCGCAATCTGTTGCCGGAGTCTTTCATCCAGGTAGTGAAGGATGATCAAAGCAACGGCTGGACACGCAAGCAGTGATGAGGGATGAGGGCCGGCTATCGCCGGCCTCTTTTTTAATTCACCACCAGCCCCACGCCGCGGCCGCGCGGATCGGACGCGGTTTCCGGCGTGCGGCCATCGACGCGTATGACCTGAATATCCCCCATGTTCCAGCCCTGGTCTTCGAGGGTGTAGCCCATGGCCTTCAGCTCGTCCGCCGGTTTGCCGGTCAGCGGCGCAAAGCTGTCATAGTAGACGGTGTCCTTCGGCAACAGCTGATGGTGCACGCGCTGGGCGGCCACCGCCTGCGCCAGCGGCAGATGGTAATCGTAGAGATTGTTGATCACCTGAAAGATCGAGGTGAAGATGCGCGATCCGCCCGGCGTGCCGATCACCAGGGTGACGTCGCCGTCGCGGGTGATGATGGTCGGGCTCATCGAGGAGAGCATGCGTTTGCCCGGCTCGATGGCGTTGGCGTCGCTGCCCACCACGCCAAAGGCGTTGGCGACGCCGGGTTTGGCGCTGAAGTCGTCCATCTCGTCGTTGAGCAGGAAGCCGGCGCCTTTGACCACCACGCCGCTGCCGAAGTCCCAGTTGAGCGTATAGGTGTTGCTGACCGCGTTGCCGGCCGCATCGACGATCGAGAAGTGGGTGGTTTGGTGGCTTTCCAGCCCCGGCCGCACCTGCTCGGTCGGCGAGATCGCCGTCGGGTTGATCTCGGCGGCGCGTTTTTGCAGGTAGTCAGGGGCGATCAGCTGCGCTTCCGGCACGTTAGTGAAATCCGGGTCGCCGAGGTAGTCGGCGCGATCGGCGAACACGCGTTTTTCGATTTCCGCCAGCAGGTGGATATAGCGCGCCGAGTTCAGCGGCACGCCCTTGAAGTCGGCGGCGCGATCTTCTTTTATCCCCAGCAGCTGCGCCAGCGCGATGCCGCCGGAGCTGGGCAGCGGGGCGGTATACACGGTGTTGCCGCGCCAGCTGATGCGCATCGGTTCACGCCATTTCACCCGATAGTCGGCCAAATCCGCCGCGCCGATCAGCCCGTTATCGCGCTGCATTTGCGCCACCAGCAGGCGGGCGGTTTCGCCGTGATAAAAATCGTCGGCGCCCGATTTGGCGATGCGCTCAAGGGTGGCGGCCAGCTCCGGCTGTTTGAACACCGTGCCGGGCTTCATGGCGCCGAAATAGTCGCCGAAGTTGGTTTTACCGGCAAACAGCTTGTTGGCGTCTTCGCGGTACTGATACTGCTGATCCGCCACGGTGAAACCTTGCCGGGCGTAGCCGATCGCCGGCGTCAGCAGTTCGGCCCACGGCAGCTTGCCGAAACGCTTGTGGGCTTCCCACAGCCCCAGCACGGTGCCCGGCACGCCGGCGGCGCGACTGCCCACCAGGCTGAGATTCTCGATCACTTCGCCTTTCTCGTTCAGATACATAGTTTTGCCGGCGGCCTTGGGCGCCACTTCGCGGTAGTCGAGGAAATAGGGTTTGCCGTCGACGTACAGCGTCATAAAGCCGCCGCCGCCGATATTGCCGGCTTCAGGGTAGGTGACCGCCAGGGTAAAGGCGGTGGCGACCGCCGCATCAACCGCGTTGCCGCCGGCCTGCAGAATGTGCGCGGCGACTTTTGCGCCATACTGATCCGGAGCGGCGACCGCGCCGGCGGTCAGATCGGCGGCAAAGGCGGCGGGAACGGTGCAGGCCAGGGTCACACTCAGAGCTATCGTTTTCAATAAACCGGCAGACATAGAAGATCCTTTTAGCGATGTTCAGTTATCAGGTGAATTCAACTAATTATTTTTGAAACAGCGGGTTAGCGCGTTTTATTCGGGCTGTTGCGGCGCTTTATTGAAAGTAGCAGCGGCCAGGCGGGGCCGCCTGACCAGAGTAGCAAATCGTGATATGGCGCGTTATGCGTCGGCCGGCAGCGTCGATTGCAGCCATTGGCAGAAGTGCCGGGCGAGCGGATTGTGTTCGCTGTCGCGATGCAGCAGCCACGCCCAGTTGGCGCCGCGCACGCGTTGCTCGGTTAACGGATGCAGCAACCCGGCGTCACGCGCTTGCTGCGCCAGCAGCTGACTGACCAACGCGATGCCCAGCCCCTGGCAGGCGGCATCCAGCAGCAGGCCGGGATCGGAGAAATTCAGCCCGCTGTCGCGCTGGCCGACGTGCGCGCCGCCCGCCACCGTCCAGTGGCTCCAGTCCATTTCGCGTTCGCCGTGCAGCGTGACGCGCTGCTCCGCCGCCAGCGCCAATAGGCTGGGGTGGCAGGCGGGATAAAGCCGGTCGGTGCAGAGAACCTTAAAGGTGCAGTCCGCCTGCGCGCTGAGATCGTCGCGGATCGCCAAGTCGA
Source organism: Serratia sp. TSA_130.1 (assembly GCF_052691795.1). NCBI lineage: Bacteria > Pseudomonadati > Pseudomonadota > Gammaproteobacteria > Enterobacterales > Yersiniaceae > Serratia > Serratia sp. TSA_130.1. The sequence goes on along the minus strand of NZ_JBQZFS010000001.1, from coordinate 15,391 downwards.
TGCTGTCCGTCGCCATATCCGGTGGCTCGAAGCTGGTGAAGAGCCACAGATCTATCTGCGGATGCCGCTGGTTGAACTCGCCCAGCCGCGGCGTCAGCCAGTGGCGGGCAAAGGCCGGCGTCGTGTTGACGATCAACTGATTGGGTTTGCGGTATTGGTCCAGACGACGAATGCCGACGGCCAATTGTTGCAGCATCACCTGCGCGGTGCTGAACAGATCGTGGCCGGCATCGGTCAGCGTTACGCTGCGGCCGGTGCGGAAAAACAGCGGCTGTTCCAGAAACGCCTCGAGGCTGCGGATCTGCTGGCTGATCGCCGACTGGGTAAGGTGCAGCTCTTCGGCGGCCTGATGAAAACTGCCCAGACGCGCCGCCGCTTCAAAACCGCGCAATGCGCTTAACGGGGGCCAGTGTTTTAACATTATCAATAAGCCTGTCTAATCAGATATCCACTAAATATATCGTTTGTCGCAGCGGCAGGGGAAGACTAGCATGAGATTCAATTCCCGGAGAGCGAAAAAACCGGTTAACCAGTTGAATTTAAATTAATTAAAAGAGGGCATTTATGTCAACGCGCCGCACCTTTATCAAGCAGCTTTCGGCGGTGGCCGGCGTTGGCTTGACGGCATCATTGGGTATTTCGTTACGCGGTCACGCAAAAGCTGCGCTTAATCCGACCTGGCGCTTGCCGGATGAAGGGGAACCGCAGCAGAGGGCGTTTATCGCGTTCGGCGCGCAGCGCGCGATTTGGGGCGACTTCACGGCGGACGTGCGGGCAGCGCAGGGGCGTATCGCCCGCGCCATCGCCGAATTTCAGCCGTTGACGGTTTTTTGCCGCGAGCGTGAACGGCAATTGGCCGAGGCCACCTGCGGCAGTCACAACGTCAGCTATGTCGTCACCGAGCTGGATGATATCTGGATGCGCGACATCGGCGCCAATTTCGTCGTCAATGATGCCGGCGAACTGGGCGCGGTGGATTTCAATTTCAACGGCTGGGGCGATAAGCAGCAACATGCCAGGGATGCGCGTCTGGCAGGGTTTGCCGCCAGGCGATACGGCGTCCCTCAACCACGCCGCAGCGCACTGGTAGGCGAAGGCGGCGGCATTGAGGTGGATGGGCGCGGCACCGGCATCATGACCGAGAGCAGTTGGGTGAATGCGAACCGCAACCCTGGCTGGAGCAGGGATCGGGTTGAGCAGGAGCTGAAGGCGATGCTCGGCCTGCGTAAAATTATCTGGCTGCCGGGCATTAAAGGCCGAGACATCACCGATGCCCACGTCGATTTTTACGCCCGTTTCGTGCGGCCGGGCGTGGTGGTGGCCAATCTGGACACCGACCCGGCCTCTTACGATCATGCGGTCACCCAGACGCATCTGGCGATCCTCAAGACGGCGACCGACGCCGACGGCCGCACGCTGCAGGTGCATACGCTCTCGCCGCCGCGGGCACCGCGCGACAGCCGTTTCAGCCACCGCAATCCCGATTTCGCGGCGGGCTACATCAACTATTTCGTTATCAACGGCGCGGTGATCGCCCCGGAGTTTGGCGACCCGCAGGCGGACAAGGCGGCGTTTGAACTGCTGTCGGCGCTCTATCCGCAGCGCAAGGTGGTGCTGCTGGAGATCGACGCGATCGCCGCCGGCGGCGGCGGCATTCACTGCGTGACCAGCCAACTGCCGGCGCCTGGCAAACCAGACCCGTGAGTGTTCAAAAAATGCGCACGCGGTTGTTTGTCGCCATAGGCTGTGGTTGGCTGAGTGGAAACATAAGGAGGCCATAATGAACGACTCATCCTTGAGCATTCCCACCTGGTATCGCGATCCGCACGCAGAACAGGCTATGGCTGAAGGCCATGCGCCCATCTGGCGGCATCTGCTGAGCCTGGTGCCGGAACGCGAACTGTCCGGCGTCAGGGTGCTGGACTTTGGCTGCAATCAGGGCGGTTTTCTGCGCCTGTTGCATCAAATTCGGCCATTTAGTGAGGGGATCGGCGTTGATATCGCCCGCCAATCCGTCGAACAAGCCAACCGACTGAAAGGAAACCTGCCGATCGTTTATCAGACCGACACGCGGTTGACGGGTTATGAGAACCACTGCGATATCGCCTTCAGTCATGAAGTCATCTACCTGATTGAAGATATCGCGCAGCATGCCGCCGATATGCTGCGGGTGCTGAAGCCGGGCGGCGTTTATTATGCGGTGACCGGTTGCCACACCGACAACCCGCTGTGGCCGCAATGGCGCGAAAGGGTGGCTGAACAGACGCATACCGTGGTGCAGGATCGTTCTCTGGACGATTATGCGCGTATTTTCTCCGCCGCGGGGTTCCAGGTCTCTGCCCGCAGGCTGGGTTTTTCCGGCTTCGTTCCCTATGAGCCGGACGGCTGGATGCCGACTATTTCGGCAGCGATCGACTACTATTGGCACACCAAAACGGTGTTTAGACTGGTTAAACCCTAAAAATCCCACGCGGCGCTCGGTACGCCGCCGCTGACGAGATAAGATGACGAAATTTATGATGGACCAAGACGCTAAAACAATGGACTTTCGTTTAATCACACGGTTGTCCCTGCTTATGGGGGCGCTCTTGACGCCTGTTGGAGGGGCCACTGCGGCCATGCTTACGCTCGAGAATCAGGATCCGGCGGCGGTGTACCTTATTCAGGATGCGAAGCTGATTCAGGAGCGTGAGGGGGTGAAGATCGCCGAGCGCTCATACCGTTATTTCGAACTTAAGCTCGCCGACAATCTCCAGTATGAAGGTTATATCACCCGCTGCGCCGACGACTATGCCGATAAATTGAATGAACAAGATCGGCGTGAATTAAACCGCTGCACTGAGCAGGTGATCGACGACCTGGATCGGTTGATGGAAAAGACCGCCAACGTGACGTTCTACGATGGCGGCACGCAAAACGTTTATCGGGGCGAAGAACATTCAACGCCTTATTATTACTATTCGTTCGCCCGCGTGGCCAATTATTATCAAACCGACGATGGGCGCCATCCCCTGTATGGCCTGGTTTATCGCTGCAAGCAGCCGGCGAGCGATGCTCATCGGGAGCAAGAGCCTGATACAACTGAAGCGGCGCCGCCCCCGGCTGAAGTGGAACGCTTTATTGCATTGGCTAAAAACCGCTGCGCCAATGTGCTGAAACCACGCTGAACGAGATTGCGCCACCGTTTACCGCTTCGAAAAGATTTTACGCAATCCTTACGCAACCCTTTCAGAAGCGCATTCCGGCATTCGATATATTGAGAATAGTCATTCTCAATAGGATCGTATTGCAATGCAGAGGAAAACGCTTTTGGCGCTGGGGCTTTCGCTGTCGCTGGCCGCCTGCGATGGGCAAAACGCCGGCGCGCCGACGGGCGCAGGCGGTGAACGGGAGGTCGGCGTCGTCACGCTGCGCGGCCAGTCTGTAACCCTGAGCAGCGAGTTGACCGGCCGGGTTAACGCCACCATGACCTCCGACGTGCGGCCGCAGGTCGACGGCATCATCAAGCAGCGGCTGTTTACCGAAGGGGCCGAGGTGAAAGCCGGGCAGGTCTTGTATCAAATTGACCCCGCCAGCTATCAGGCCAGCTACGATCAGGCCGCCGCCCAGCTGAAAAACGCTCAGGCCACGGTGCAATCCACCCGGCTCAAATCGCAGCGCTATGCGGCGCTGGTGAAAGAGAACGGCGTTTCCAAACAGGACGCAGACGACGCCAAAGCCGCGTATCTGCAGGCCGTGGCGTCGGTGGCGCAGTATCAGGCGGCGCTGGAAACGGCGCGCATCAATCTCGCCTATACCCAGGTGCGGGCGCCGATCGCCGGCCGCATCGGCATTTCGTCGGTGACGCCGGGCGCGCTGGTCACCGCCGGCCAGACTGATGCGTTGGCCACCATCCGTGCGTTGGATCCGATCTATGTCGATCTGACCCAGTCCAGCGCCCAGTTGCTTAAACTGCGCCGTCAGCAGGCCGCTTTGCAGCGCGGTGCGGTCACGCCGGTCGCCATCAAGCTGGAGGACGGCACGCCTTATGCCCACGCCGGCAAGCTGGAGTTGAGCGAGGTGGCGGTGGATGAGGCCACCGGTTCGGTCACGCTGCGCGCGGTGTTCCCCAACCCCGAACATGAGCTGTTACCCGGCATGTACGTCCACGCCACGGTGGATAACGGCGTCGATCCCAAAGCCATCCTGGCGCCGCAGCAGGGCATCACCCGCAACGCCAAAGGGGAAGCCACCGCGTTGGTGGTAAACGAGCAAAACAAAGTGGCGCAACGCACCGTCAGCGCCGAACGGGTGGTGGGCAGCAACTGGCTGATCGACAGCGGGCTGAACGACGGCGATCGCCTGATCGTCGAAGGCACCAGCAAGGTGACGATCGGCGCCGCGGTGAAGCCGGTAGACGTCTCGGTCGACAAAACCCAACGCGGGGAGCAATGATATGGCGCAGTTCTTTATCCGGCGTCCGGTATTCGCCTGGGTGATCGCCATCATCATCATGCTGTGCGGTCTGATGTCGATCAATTCATTGCCCGTCTCGCAGTACCCGGACGTCTCACCGCCGCAGATCGCCATCTCCGCCACCTACCCGGGCGCGGACGCGGAAACGCTGGAAAACAGCGTCACCCAGGTGATTGAGCAGCAGCTCACCGGCCTGGACGGCCTGCTGTATTTCTCGTCGACCAGCAGCGCCAGCGGCTCGGTCAGCATCAACGTCACCTTTGAGCAGGGCACCGATCCGGATATCGCTCAGGTGCAGGTGCAAAACAAGGTGCAGCAGGCGGAAAGTCGTCTGCCGAGCGCCGTTACCGCGCAGGGCGTGACGGTCAAAAAATCCCAGAGCAGCTTTCTGCTGATCGTCGGGCTGTATGACGAAAGCGACAAGGCGACGATGGCCGATATCTCCGACTATCTGGTCAGCAACCTGCAGGATCCGCTGTCGCGCATCGAGGGCGTCGGGGACGTGCAGGTGTTCGGCTCGGAATACGCGATGCGCATCTGGCTGGATCCGACCAAACTGGCGAGCTTTTCGCTGATGCCTTCCGACGTGCAGACGGCGATCGAGGCGCAAAACACCCAGGTGTCCGCCGGCAAGATAGGCGATCTGCCGGCCGCCGCCGACCAGCAGCTGACCGCCACGGTGAAGGCGCAGTCGCGGCTGCAAACGCCGGAACAGTTCCGCAATATCATCCTGAAAAGCGACAGCAGCGGGGCGCTGGTGCGGCTGGGCGACGTGGCACGGGTTGAGCTGGGCAACGAAGACTACTCCGCCAGCGCGCACCTCAACGGCCACCCGGCGGCGGGGATCGCGGTCAAGCTGGCGGCGGGCGCCAACGCCCTGAGCACCGCCAAGCTGGTAAAGGCAAAGGTGGCGGAATACCAAAGCGCCATGCCGCAGGGCTACAAGGTGGCCTACCCGAAAGACAGCACCGACTTCATCAACATCTCGATCGAAGAGGTGGTGAAAACGCTGTTTGAAGCGGTGGCGTTAGTGGTGGTGGTGATGTTCGTGTTCCTGCAAAACCTGCGCACCACGCTGATCCCGACCATCACCGTGCCGGTGGTGTTGCTGGGCACCTTCGGCGTGTTGGCGGCGTTCGGCTATTCGATCAATACCCTGACGCTGTTCGGCATGGTGTTGGCGATCGGGCTATTGGTGGACGATGCCATCGTGGTGGTGGAAAACGTCGAACGCGTGATGCGGGAGGATAAGCTGCCGCCGCGCGAGGCGACGGAGAAATCGATGCGCGAAATCACCGGCGCGCTGGTCGGCATCGCGCTGGTGCTGTCGGCGGTGTTTCTGCCGATGGCGTTCTTCGGCGGCTCCACCGGGGTGATCTACCGTCAATTCTCGATCACCGTCGTCTCCTCGATGGTGTTGTCGGTGGTGCTGGCGTTGACGCTGGCGCCGGCCTTGTGCGCCACGTTGCTGAAACCGGCGCACGATGCGCAGACCGACAAAGGCTTGCTGGGCAAATTCAACCGCGGCTATGACCGGCTGCAGGAGAAGTACGCCGACAAAGTCGGCGCAGTGATCCACCGGCCGACGCGTTATCTGCTGCTGTACGGCCTGCTGTTGATTGCCGCGGCCGTGATGTATCTACGCTTGCCGACCGGCTTTCTGCCCAACGAGGATCAGGGCACGGTGATGGTGCAGTACACCTTACCGGCCGGTGCCACCAACGCGCGCACCTCGGCGGTGAGCGAGGCGGTGACCGCCTATTTCCTCGACCAGGAAAAGGCCAACGTCAGCACCATTTTCACCATCAACGGTTTCGGCTTCAGCGGCAGCGGGCAAAACGCCGGCATGGCGTTCGTCAGCCTCAAGGACTGGAGCCAACGCAGCGGCAGCGAAAACACCGCCGACGCCATCGCCAAACGCGCCATGGCGCACTTCGCCTCGCTGCGCGACGCCCAGGTCTTCTCCATGAGCCCGCCGGCGATCGACGGCTTTGGCCAGTCCGACGGCTTTACCTTCGAGCTGCAGGCCAAAGGGGCGACCACCCGCGCCGAGCTGCAGGCGATGCGCGACCAGATCGTCGCCGCCGCCGGCAACAATCCGGCATTGCTGGCAGTGCGCGCCAACACCTTGCCGGACACCCCGCAGCTGCAGGTGGAGATCGACAACGGCAAGCTGCAGGCGCTCGGTCTGAGCGCCGCGGACGTCAACAGCACCCTCAGCAGCGCGTTCGGCAGCACCTACATCAACGACTTTATCGACCGCAACCGAGTGAAAAAGGTCTATATGCAGGGCGACGTAGAGTACCGCGCCAAGCCGGAAGATCTCGACAAATGGTTTGTGCGCGGCACCAACGCGGCGGGCGACAGCAGCATGACGCCGTTCTCCGCCTTTGCGTCTTCGCACTGGATCTACGGCCCGGAAAACCTGTCGCGCTATAACGGGCTGTCGTCGTTCGAGATCACCGGGCAGGGCGCCGCCGGTGTCAGTTCCGGTACGGCAATGAGCGAGATGGAGAAACTGGCGGCGAAATACTCCGCCGGCAGCAGCTACTCCTGGAGCGGGCTGTCCTATCAGGAACGGCTGACCAGCGGCCAGGCGTCGTCGCTGTACGCCATTTCGCTCATCGTGGTGTTCCTGTGCCTGGCGGCGCTGTATGAGAGCTGGTCGATTCCATTCGCGGTGATGTTGGTGGTGCCGATGGGCGTGGTGGGCTCACTGCTGGCGATCACGCTGCGCGGGCTGGAAAACGACATCTACTTCCAGGTGGCGCTGCTCACCATCATCGGGCTGTCGGCAAAGAATGCCATTTTGATCGTCGAGTTCGCCGAGGAGATGCACCAGCGGGGGGAAACGCTGATTGGCGCGGCGGTCCACGCGGCGCGCATGCGCCTGCGGCCGATCCTGATGACCTCGCTGGCGTTCACCGCCGGGGTGCTGCCGCTGGCGGTATCCAGCGGCGCCGGCGCCAACAGCCGAATTGCCATCGGCACCGGCATTATCGGCGGCACGATCACCGCCACCGCCTTGGCGATCTTTTTCGTACCGCTGTTTTATGTGTTGGTGCGCCGCATGTTTACCCGTCGGCCCGCCAACTCGCCGTCGCAGGCAGGAGAATAACGTGTTGCAACGAGTCATGATGTTAACTTTACCGCTGCTGCTGAGCGGGTGTCTGTCGCTGGATCCGCACTACCAGCGCCCGGCGGCGCCGGTGCCCGCCAACCTGCCGCAGGGCGAGGCCGCCGGCAAGCAGGCGTTGAGCTACCCGGACGTCGCCTGGCGCGACTATGTGCAGGACGCCAGGCTGCGGCAGGTGGTGGCGATGGGGCTGAACAGCAGCCGCGATCTGCGTGAGGCGATCGCCAATATCGCCTCGGCGCGCGCCCTGTACGGTGAGCAGCGCTCGGCGCTGTTCCCGACGATCAACGCCACCGCCGACGGCAGCCGCGGGCGTTCGCTGAGCGGCAACGGCAATGCCACCGCCATCAGCCAGAGCTACGAAGCGCAGGGCGGCGTCAGCGCGTTCGAGCTGGATCTGTTCGGCAAGAACGCCAGCCTGTCGCGGGCGGCGTTCGAAACCTATCTGGCCAACTCGGAAGCGGCGAAAAGCACCCGTCTGACGCTGATCGCCGATATCGTCACCGACTGGGTGGCGGTGGCGGCCGAGCGCAGCAATCTGGCGGTGGCGCAGCAGACGATGGAAAGCGCCAAACGTTCGCTGGACGTGACGCGCAACAATCAACAGCACGGCATTTCGTCGCTGGTCGACGTGGCATCGGCGGAAACCGTTTATCAACAGGCGCGTTCGGACGCCGCCAGCTACGCCACCCTCGCCGCGCAGGCGAAAAACGCGCTGGATTTGGCGGTGGGGCAAAGCGTGCCGGAAAACCTGCTGCCCGGCGGTATCGATGCGCTCGGCGAAATCATGCGCAATCTGCCGGCCGGGGTGTCTTCGCAGGTGCTGCTGACGCGGCCGGATGTGCTGCAGGCCGAGCATAACCTCAAATCCGCCAATGCCAACATCGGCTCGGCGCGTGCGGCATTCTTCCCGTCGATCAGCCTGACCGCCAGCGGCGGCGTGGGCAGCGGTGAACTCTCGTCGCTGTTCAGCCACGGCGCCGGCGTCTGGTCGTTCGCCCCGAGCATCAGCCTGCCGATCTTCAGCGGCGGCTACAACACGGCTCAGCTCAACTACACCCAGGCGCAGAAAGACCTGTATGTCGCCACCTATGAGAAAGCGGTGCAGACGGCATTTCAGGAAACCGCCGACGCGCTGGCGCGCAAAGCCACGCTGCAGGAACAGCTGGCGGCACAGACCGGCTATGTGGCGGCGGCGCAGCAATATTATCGCTTGGCCGAACTGCGTTACCGCCAGGGCGTGGACAGCTACCTGACGCTGCTGGACGCGCAGCGCACGCTGTATACGGCGCAGCAGTCGCTGATCGCCGCACAGCAGACCGCGTACGACAATCAGGCGACCCTGTATAAAGTGTTGGGCGGCGGGGTTGCCGCCGAGCGGCAGGGGGACGGCGTCATCGCCGATAAGGCGGCGCTCAGCCGCTAATCGTCGACCGCGCACGCCGCGAGTTGGGCGGCGCGCGGTTTACTTATGGAAAGTGTAAAGAAACGGAAAACCCGCGCGGCGGCCCGAACTCGCCGCGGCGGGCAGAGTCAGACAGATAATTGCATTCACCTTTTCTTCATATCGGCTCGAGGTCGTCATGGCAGAAGACATTCAGCAACAGGTCATCGCGCTTATCGCCGCATTCAACGCACCAGGGCGGCAGAAGAAGGGGGCGGTCATCACCCCGGAAACCGAGATTAACACCGCGCTCAACCTGTCGTTCAGCGACTCCAACACGCTGATGCGCCGCTACTTCGATACCTTCGGCGTCGACAGCAGCAATTACAACCACGAGCTGTATTTCCAGCCGCCGAGCAATACCGGGCGCTGGTTTTCCCCCTCCGCCTGTAAAGAACACACCCGGCCGCTGTGCGTATCGATGCTGGTGCGCTCGGCGCGCGCCAAACGCTGGCTGTACGACATCCATTTTCTTATCGAGCAATTGCGCTAGCGCCAGGTTACTGCTCCAGCAGCTCGGCGAACTTCGCCAGCCACTGCGGATGCGCCGGCCAGGCCGGGGCGGTGACCAGGTTGCCGTCGACATGCGCCTGATCGATGCCGATCTCCGCATAGTGGCCGCCGCCGAGCCGCACCTCCGGGGCGCAAGCCGGGTAGGCGCTGCAGGTGCGGCCCTTCAACACCCCAGCCGCCGCCAGCAGCTGCGGGCCGTGGCAAACGGCAGCGATCGGTTTTTTGGCGGCGTCGAACGCCTGCACCAGCGCGATCACGTCGGGATTCAGGCGCAGGTATTCGGGCGCCCGACCGCCGGGGATCAACAGCGCGTCATAGTGTTCTTCTTTGGCGGCGGCAAAGTCGGCGTTCAGGGTAAAACGATGACCGGGTTTCTCGCTGTAGGTCTGCGCGCCGTCAAAGTCGTGGATCGCGGTCTGGATGTAGTCGCCGACGGCTTTGTCGGGGCACACGGCATCCACCCAATGGCCAAGCATTTGCAATGCCTGAAACGGCACCATGGTTTCGTAATCTTCGGCGTAGTCGCCGACCAGCATCAGGATTTTTTTCTTGCTCATGATCACAACTCCAGCAGGAGGGGGAATGCCTAAGGTATAGCCCAGCGCCCCTGGGAATGCGAACCGTAAAGCGCCTATCTATACTCGTGATACTGCGGCGCTTTCTCGCCGCTCAACCCAGGGAGGATCCCCGATGCTGAATCTGGCTACCTTGCTTGAAGAAAGTGCGCGCACCTGGCCGGAACGGCCGGCGGTGATACAGGACGATATACTGCTCAGCTATCGGGCGCTGAATGAAATGGCCAACCGGGTGGCGAATTTGTTGGTCGCGCGCGGCGTGCGGCCCGGTGAACGGGTGGCGCTGGCCTGCACAAACCGGCCGGAGTTTCCGGCTATCTATTACGGCATTCTCAAAAGCGGCGCGGTGGTGGTGCCGCTCAATATTCTGCTTAAGAGCGCAGAGTTCGACTATTACCTGGCGGACTCGGCGGCGGTGGCGCTGTTCTGTTTCGAGGGCAGCAGCGGCCTGCCGTTGGGGGAAGAGGCGCTGCGGGCGGCGGCGAAGGCGGAGCAATGCCGTGAGGTGTTTATCATCGGCGATCGGCTGCCGCTCGAAGGCGAACGTTTCAGCACGGCGATAGCCGCACAGGCCACCGAGTTCGCTTCGGCCGCGACGCTCGAAAGCGACACGGCGGTGGTGCTGTATACCAGCGGCACCACCGGCCGGGCCAAAGGGGCTGAGTTGACCCACGCCAACCTGGTGCTTAACGCGCTGGGATCGGTGAGGCTGTTCGACGGCTCGGAAACGGATCCCGATCGCCATCTGGTGACGTTGCCGCTGTTCCACACGTTTGGTTCGACGGTGCAGATGAATGCCGGATTTTCCGCCGCCGCCACCCTGGTGCTGGTCGAACGCTTCGACGCCGCGCAGGCCATCGCGCTGATGCAGCGGCACGGCATTACCTTTTTTGCCGGCGTGCCGACCATGTATTGGGCGTTGTTGAATGCGCTGGATGAGCATACGGATATCGAGCGCCTGCGCAGCACGCTGCGTATGGCGGTGTCCGGCGGGGCCAGCCTGCCGGTGCAGATCCTGGAGGATTTCTCGCGCCGCTTCGGCGTCAACATTCTCGAAGGGTATGGGCTGTCGGAAACCAGCCCGGTCGCCACCTTTAACCATCCGCACCGCGTGACCAAACCCGGCTCTATCGGCCAACCGATCTGGGGCGTGGAGATTCGCTTGCTCGACGTCACCGGACAACCGATCGACGGTGTCGATCAGGTGGGAGAGATCGCGGTGCGCGGCTACAACATCATGAAAGGCTATCTGAACCGCCCTGAGGCGACGGCGGAAGTGCTGGAAAACGGCTGGTTCCGCACCGGCGATCTGGCGCGCCGCGATGCCGACGGCTTCTATTTCATCGTCGATCGGGCCAAGGACATGATCATTCGCGGCGGGTTCAACGTCTATCCGCGCGAGATTGAAGAGGCGCTGATTCGCCATCCGGCGGTGTCGTTGGTGGCGGTGATCGGTGTCGAGCATCCTTCGCTGGGTGAAGAGATCAAAGCGGTGGTGGTGTTGAAAGAGACGGAGGAGCCGATCGAGGAAGAGGCGCTGATCGCCTGGAGCCGGGAGAGGCTGGCGGCGTTCAAGTATCCGCGTATCGTCGAGTTTGTCGAACGCTTGCCGATGACCAGTACCGGTAAGGTGTTGAAACGCTGTTTGCGCTGAGGAAAATCCGGCCTGCCGGGGCAGGCCGGGAAACGGGCATCAACCTGGGTAGATGCCACGCTCTTTACGTGCGGTCAGGATGCGCTCGCAAGCCACGATATAAGCGGCGGTGCGCAGGCTGCACTCTTTCTCTGCGGCCTTGTTCCAGACGTGGACCATCGCGTCGGTCATGATCTTGTCCATACGCTCGTTGATCTCGGACTCGCTCCAGAAGTAACTCGCCATGTCCTGCACCCACTCGAAGTAACTGACCGTTACGCCGCCGGCGTTACAGATAACGTCCGGAACCACGGTGATGTTACGGGAACGCAGAATGTCGTCCGCTTCTGGGAAGGTTGGGCCGTTAGCCCCTTCCAGCACCAGCTTGGCACTGAGGATTTCGGCGCGCTGACGGGTGATCTGGCCTTCCAGCGCCGCAGGGATCAGGATGTCCATGTCAACCGACCAGAACGCTTCGCTTTCGATCTCGCTGGCGCCTGGGAAACCGGCGATCTGCTTGTGCTTGGCCTGGTATTCGGTCAGCGCGGCCAGATCGATGCCGTTGGCGTTGAACAGGGTTGCGGAGTGGTCCTGGATGGTGACGACGCGAGCGCCGACGCCGACGAACAGGCGAGCCGCTTCGCTGCCCACGTTACCGAAGCCTTGCACCGCCACTTTGGCGCCTTCGATCTGCACGCCCAGACGCTTGGCCACTTCGCTGCCGGTGACGAACACGCCGCGGCCAGTCGCTTTCTCACGGCCCAGGGAGCCGCCGAGGTGGATTGGCTTACCGGTTACCACGCCGGTGATGGTGGTGCCGTGGTTCATGGAGTAGGTATCCATCATCCAGGCCATCACTTTGGCGTTGGTGCCGACGTCCGGCGCAGGAATGTCTTTCTGTGGCCCGATGATGAAGCCGATTTCGCTGGTGTAGCGGCGGGTCAGTCGCTCCAGTTCACCTTCAGACAGTTTGAACGGATCGACGCGGATGCCGCCCTTGGCACCGCCGTACGGCAGGTTGACCGCGGCGCACTTGATGGTCATCCAGGCGGACAGGGCCATCACTTCGTTCAGATCGACGTCAGGGTGGAAGCGGATACCGCCTTTACCCGGCCCGCGCGACAGGTTGTGCTGTACGCGGAAGCCTTCGAAGTGACGGATGGTGCCATCGTCCATCTGCAGCGGGATATCGACAATCAAAGCGCGTTTAGGGTGACGCAGCGTATCAACCCAGCGTGAGAGGTCGCCGAGGTAAGGGGCGACGCGATCGATTTGTTGCAGATATGTAGCCCAAGCGGTGGTGCTGCTGTCTGAAGCGTAGGATAGCTTTTCCATAACCAACCTTTATATTTTAGAGGTATTTATTTCGTTTAACCGTGGATTAGCAAGCGCATAACACTTTGCGCCGCTAAATTTACCACTAATTATGCCGGTTGTTAGCCCCCCGCTCATCGGGCCAGCGGACGGTTTTTCGCCGCCTGCAGGGCGGTAAATGAATAGTTAATTACTTTTCGCCGGTCGTTAGCGGGCGCATGCATACTTTATGCATATAAAACGCATAAAAACCCTTTATATCTATTTTTCAGAAGCTTGAATGTGATCAAAAAGTTTCATTTTATTTAACTGCTATGTTGACAATGGCGTTTCCCCTCGGCAGCGTTAAAATCCTGTTAAAACGCCGTCTGCCGCCGCGTTTTGCCTTGGCAGCGAGAAGCATGATTCGGGGCTGTTTTACTGTATTGCGGCAGAAGAGTGGGCTGAAAAGCGTGTTCACCTGAAACGGACGGGTGACCGCGAGCGGCCGGCCACCCGTTCTGGTTTGGCGAATCAGCGTTTAAAGAAGACCGCGCCGCGGTGGCGTGGTCATCCGATACGCATTAGGCGCCGGTATGCTGATAGCGTTGTAATTCCACCGGTTCAGCGCCGATACTCGCCAGATATTCTTTGACGGACGCCGGCGCGGAAGCTTGCGTAAATTGGTAGATGTTTTCATCCGCATCCAACAGCGTCTCCCATTTTACAATGTTCACCCAGCGAGGCTCATTGTCTACGCTGATGCCCGAGTCACGCGAAATAAACCCGTTTTGGTTCGAGATAAATTCCTCTTCAACGCGCTTGTCCAATACGGCAAACGCTTCAGGGCTGAGTGAGGCCGGCAGTTTAAAACTTGAAATTTCAATAATGTAGCTGTTGGCGGAACAGTCCGCCTTGGATTCATAATTCATAATAAAAGTCCTTTAAATTAAATTGCTTATACAACTCAAATTAAGCTGCATCCTTATTGCAGTACTGCAGGTTAAATTTATTCCTGATGTCTGAAATAAATAATTAGGAATAATCTGAATTGGCGCTTTGCTTTATGCAAAACATGATGATTTGTATGAGATTTTTCTTGCATAAGGGAGTTTGCTAATCAACTCACCAACGGCCTGAGGCAATAATTCAATAACGGTGGTGCGGTTATTAATGTCATTGGCAAGGGGGGCGGTTTTTAAATAAAAAACGGTAGGTGAACGGCGTGGTTAACCTATTTCCTTTTCCACTTTGAAGGGGCGTGCGTTATTTCGCCGGCGACCGGCAATGGCCAATCATGCCCCCCGTCGGGATAAAAGGTCACTTGCGGCGCAGCCGGTAGTGAGGGGGGAACCAACGCCATCCGCTCGGCAAGCGGCGGCAACTGCGGTATGCTAAGCGGCTGAACAACAAACCAAACCGGGCTATACGGAGACACCCCAGCGTGGCGAATTCTTCTTCTCAACTTGAACTGTTGCGGTCGGTCGCCGACGGCATCGCGGCCCTGTTTTTCCCGAATGCGGAAGTGGTGATCCACGATTTGGCCGCCAACAAGATAGCTTACCTGGCGAACAACCTGTCGAAGCGCAAACCGGGCGACGACGCGGGGCTGGAAGATTTCACGTTTGATGGCGGCGCCAACGTGACCGGCCCCTACGAAAAGCTGAACTGGGACGGCAAAAAGATGCGCTCGGTGAGCATCGCCGCGCGCGACGAGCAGGGCAACCCCAGCTATCTGCTGTGCATCAACCTGAGCACCGCGATGTTCGAGGACGCCCGCAACGCGCTGGATATGTTCCTGTCGGTCACGCGATTGCAGCCGCAGCCGCAACAGCTGTTCAAAGACGACTGGCAAGAGAAGATCAATACCTTCCTGCATGACTGGCTGCGGCGCGAGAACGCTGCGCTCGGCGCGCTGAGCCGCGAACAGAAACGTCGGCTGGTCAGCGATCTCTATCATCAGGGGGCGTTCAAGGCCAAAAGCGCGGCGGACTATATCGCCAACGTGCTGTCGATGGGGCGCGCCACGGTGTACAAGCATCTGCGGGAATTGAAGCAAGAGTAAACGCGGCGGGAAAGGTGGAAGAAAGGGGCGGCGATGGCCGTAAACCTGACTGGCATTTTTTATCCGGTCTCTGTCAGCGCCGTGCAGGAAAAATTGCCGTAAATACCCCGAATTTCTCTGTTACCACAATGAACGGCAATTGGAGGGGCCGAAGGCGCGGCCCCTCCACCCGCGCCTTCGCTTAACACCGTCTGTCCGCTATGCGGATACCCTCGCCGCGTCTGCATTGTCGGGCGGGTCGGCTGCGACAAACGTCCCTGTTAGTCTCGCCTCAACC